>NZ_JAROAV010000038.1 GCF_029439465.1 Luteipulveratus flavus
GGTGAGGCGCCGGGAGAGTCTCCCTCGACGTCACCCGGTTTCGACACGGGCTCGGCTGGCGCCTCGCCCGGCTCAACCAGCGATGCATCCGGCGGAGTCGTGGAGATGCCGATGGAGGTGCTGCTGGGGAAGCCGCCGCGGATGACGCGCGACGTCACCCGCGTCGACCGGTCCGCGGGCGAGCTCGACCTGGACGGCATCGACCTGCGGCAGGCTGCGTACGACGTGCTGCGTCACCCGACCGTCGCGAGCAAGCGGTTCCTGATCACCATCGGCGACCGGACGGTCGGCGGTCTCACCCACCGCGACCAGATGGTCGGCCCGTGGCAGGTTCCGGTCGCCGACGTCGCCGTGACGCTCTCGGATCTGCACGGCCTCGCCGGTCAGGCGATGGCCACCGGCGAACGGATGCCGCTGGCGTCGGTGGACGGCCCGGCGTCCGGTCGGATGGCCGTCGGCGAGGCCATCACCAACCTGCTCGCCGCCCCGATCACGCTGCGCGGCGTCAAGCTGTCGTGCAACTGGATGGCCGCGTGCGGAGAGCCCGGCGAGGACGCCGCGCTGTACGACACCGTCAGCGCCGTCGCGATGGAGCTGTGCCCGGCCCTCGGCATCAGCGTCCCGGTCGGCAAGGACTCCATGTCCATGCGCACCAAGTGGGAGGCCGACGGCGAGGCGAAGCAGGTGACCTCGCCCGTGTCGCTGGTGGTCACGGCGTTCGCGTCGCTGCCCGACGTCCGCCGCACCCTCACCCCGCAGCTGCGCGGTGGCGGTGGCGACCGGCCCGACACCTCACTCGTCCTGATCGACCTCGGCGCCGAGCACCACCGGCTCGGCGGGTCCGTACTGGCCCAGGTGGCAGGCGAGTTCGGCGGCCAGGTGCCCGACCTCGACGAGCCGGCCCATCTCGTACGCCTGGTCGACGCGGTCAACGCGCTGCGCGCCGACGGACTCGTCACCGCCTACCACGACCGCTCGGACGGCGGCCTGTGGGCGGCCGCATGCGAGATGGCGTTCGCCGGCGGGTGCGGCGTCGAGCTGCTCGGGCTGAGCTCGGTGGCGGAGCTGTTCGCCGAGGAGCTCGGAGCGCTCATCGAGGTCGCCGACGAGCACCTGGAACACGTCCTGGACCGCCTGGAGGCGGCCGGCCTCGGCTACGGGATCAGCAGCGTCGTCGGCGGCCCGGTCGCCGACCGTCGGGTGCGCGTGCAGATCGCCGGCGAGACCGTCATCGACGAGCCGCTGCGGGACCTGGCGCAGGCGTGGGACGAGGTGTCCTGGCGCATCAGCCGGCTGCGGGACAACCCCGAGGCCGCCGACCAGGAGCACGCGGCGTTCGGCGCCGACGAGCCCGGCCTGCACGTCGAGCCGAAGTACGAGCCCACCGACGACGTCGCCGTGCCGTACCTGAACCTCGGCGCCCGTCCGAAGGTCGCCGTCCTGCGCGAGCAGGGCGTGAACTCCCACGTCGAGACGGCGTACGCGTTCGACCGCGCCGGGTTCGACACCTACGACGTGCACATGACCGACCTGCAGCACGGCCGCACGTCACTGGCCGACTACACCGGGCTGGTCGCCTGCGGCGGGTTCTCGTACGGCGACACGCTCGGCGCCGGCGAGGGGTGGGCCCGGTCGGTGCTGTACGACGCCCGCCTGACCGACCAGTTCCACGAGTTCTTCCACCGCACAGGCACATTCGGCCTCGGCATCTGCAACGGCTGCCAGATGTTCGCTGCGCTCGCCGACCACATCCCGGGTGCCGAGGCGTGGCCGCGCTTCACCCGCAACGTGTCCGAGCAGTACGAGGCCCGGCTGTCCCAGGTGGAGGTGCTCGACAGCCCGTCGATCTTCTTCTCCGGCATGGCCGGCAGCCGGCTGCCGATCGCGGTCGCGCACGGTGAGGGCTTCGCGGACTTCTCCGCGCGTGGCGACCTTGCCGCGGTGCACCGGGCCGTGCGCTACGTCGACGGCCACGGGAAGGTCGCGGAGGCGTACCCGGCGAACCCCAACGGCTCTCCTGACGGCCTGACCGCGGTCACGACGCCGGACGGCCGCTTCACCGCGATGATGCCGCACCCCGAGCGGGTGCAGCGCAACGTCCAGATGTCGTGGACCAGCGGGCCGGTCGAGCAGGAGAGCCCCTGGCTTCGGATGTTCCGCAACGCCCGGGTGCACGTCGGCTGACCGATGCCCGAGGGACACGTCACGCACCGGATCGCCGGTGAGATCACGCGCTCGTTCGGAGGGCGGCCGGTGCGCTCGACGAGTCCGCAGGGCCGGTTCGCCGACGACGCAGCGCTGTTCGACGGGCGCGTCCTCGACCGGGCGGACGCCTGGGGCAAGCAGATGTTCGTCGCCTTCGAGGGTGTCGAACGGCAGGTCAACATCCACCTGGGGCTGATCGGCAAGTTCTCCTTCACCGCGGACGCCGAGCCGCCGGTGGTCGGTGAGGTGCGGTGGCGCTTGTCGACGGACGAGTCCCCGATGACCATGGACCTGCGCGGCGCGACCGTCGTGGCCGCCCGTACGCCGGAGGAGATCTCGGCGATCATCGCCCGGCTCGGGCCGGACCCGCTCCGTCCGGACTCCGACCCCGAGGTCGGCTGGACGCGAATCCGCAAGTCCGGCAAGGCGATCGGCGCGCTGATGATGGAGCAGACCATCTTCGCCGGCGTCGGCAACATCTACCGCGCCGAGGTGCTCTTCCGGCACCGCATCGACCCGTTCATGCAGGGTCGGTTCCTGCGGCGCCCGGAGTTCGAGTCGATGTGGGACGACCTCGTCGAGCTCATGCCGCTCGGCGTGCGGGACGGCCGGATCGACACCGTCCACACCGAGCACACCCCTGAGGTGATGGGGCGCCCGCCGCGGGTCGACAAGCACGGCGGCGAGGTCTACGTCTACCGGCGCGAGGGACTGCCCTGCCTGGCCTGCGGCACTCCCGTCTCACGCACCGAGCTCGCCGGTCGCAACCTGTTCTGGTGCCGCCACTGCCAGCCGCGCTCGCGCCGCCGCAAGGCGAGCACGTAGCGCCGCGCTCACCACGGGCTGGGTTCGTAGTCCTTCACGAAGCAGCCGTAGAGGTCCTCACCGAGCTCGCCCCGCACGATCGGGTCGTACACGCGGGCCGCGCCGTCCACCAGGTCCAGCGGCGCGTGCCACCCCTCGGCCGCGATGCGCAGCTTTTCCTCGTGCGGGCGCTCGTCGGTGATCCAGCCGGTGTCGACGGCGGTCATCAGGATCCGGTCGGTCTCGAACATCTCGCCCGCGGACGTGCGGGTGAGCATGTTGAGCGCCGCCTTCGCCATGTTGGTGTGCGGGTGTCCGGGACCCTTGTAACGACGGGAGAACTGGCCCTCCATCGCCGAGACGTTGACGACGTACGCCCGGCGCGCGCCTGCCTCGACCGCGGCGCGCAGCGAGGGCCGCAGCCGCGAGATCAGGATGAACGGCGCGGTCGAGTTGCACAGCTGGACCTCGAGCAGCTCCAGCGGGTCGACCTCCTGCACGCGCTGGGTCCAGGAGTTGTTGCGCTGGGTGTCGGGCAGCAGGCCGCCCGCGTCGACGGCGGTGCCGGCCAGGTGCGCCTCCAGACTGGCGTGACCCGCGCTGAGCGCGAGCGCCGTCATCGACGCCGCGTCCTGCGCGGCGAGGTGACGGGCCTGCGCCTCCTCGGCGCTCTCGTCCTCGTGGTGGGCGACTGCGTGCTGGCGGAACGTGCCGATCAGCGCGGCCGGGTGCGCCTCACTGATGCGGTCGAACGTCACGACGTCCGGAAGGGCGAGACCCGTTGGCAGCGGGGCTGATTCGAGCTCGACGAGACGGCTGTACGCGCCCGGCGACCGGCGTACGGTCTGAGCTGCGTTGTTGATGAGGATGTCGAGCGGACCCGCGGCGGCGACCTCGTCGGCGAGCGCGACCACCTGGGTCGGGTCGCGCAGGTCGATGCCGACGACCTTGAGGCGGTCGATCCAGTCGGCCGAGTCCTCCTGGGCCGCGAACCGGCGCACGGCGTCCCTGGGGAAGCGTGTCGTGATGGTGAGGTGGGCGCCGTCGCGCAGCAGCCGCAGCGCGATGTACATGCCGATCTTCGCGCGGCCGCCGGTGAGCAGCGCGCGGCGGCCGGTGAGATCGGTGCCCTGGTCGCGCTTGCCGTGCGACTTCTCGGCGCAGTCGGGGCACAGCCAGTGGTAGAACGCGTCGACCAGCGTGTAGTCGGCCTTGCAGATGTAGCAGCCCCGCGGGTTGAGGAGCTCCCCGGCGTACGCCTCGCGCGTGCGCGGCGCGAGCCGGATGCCGTGCGTCTCGTCGTCGATGCGCAGGGGCGAGCCGGTGGCGGTGGCCTCCAGGATCGCCTGGTCGTGCTCGAGCGCCGGCCGCTTGGCCTCACGGCGTCGGGCCTTGCGGATCTGCTTGTACATCCGCGCGGAGGCCCGCTTGACCGCCTGGATGTCCGGGTGGTCCGGCGGCAGGGTCGGCAGCTGCTCCAGCACCCGTAGGGCGGTCGCGAGGTCGTCGGGCGCGATGCCGTCGGTGATGGCGACGTCGGCGTCCGGCCGCGCTTCCGGAAGGGTGGTCTGTGCAGTCACGCCGGGATCGTAGATGCCAACGGCGCTCACGGCGAAAGACGGGCTTCCTGAGCATCTGCTGGAACCCCCGTCATGGTCCGGATCGGCCTGGGAGACTTTCGGTGATCACAAGAGAGAAGCAGAGGCCGGGCATCGCCCCGCTGACCTCGGCGGTGGACGACGAAGGCACGTATGAAGCTCTGCATCATCGGCGGCGGCAGCTTCCGCACCCCTGAGCTGTACCGCCGACTGCAGGAGTCGCCGCTGTCGGGCATCGTCACCGAGGTCGTCCTGCACGACCCGGACGTCAAGCGCCTGCTCGTGACGGACCTCGTGCTCTCTCAGCTGCGGGTGTCCGCGAACGGTCCGGCGGTGCGCACCACCACCAGCCTCGAGGACGCCGTGGTGGGTTCGTCGCTGATCGTGGTGACGATGCGCGTGGGCGACCTCGACGGTCGTACGGCCGACGAGCGCATCGCCCTCGACGCCGGGCTCCTCGGCCACGAGAGCATCGGCGCGGGGGGCATCGCCAGCGCGCTGCGTACGGTCCCGGTCGCCGTCCAGGTCGCCGCGACGATCGAGGCGCTCGCCCCGAACGCCTGGGTCGCCAACCTGACCAATCCGGTCGGCATCGTGACCGAGGCGATGCAGTCGGTGCTCGGCGACCGGGTGATCGGCGTGTGCAACGCGCCGTCCGAGCTCGGCCGCCGCGCCGCCCGCGCCCTCGGGATCCGCACGAACGAGTTCGAGTACGTCGGGCTCAACCACCTCGGCTGGCTGCGCACCTTGCCGCTGGGCCGCACCGACGTCCTGCCGGCGCTTCTCGCGGACTCCAGCCGGCTCGGTCGCACGGTCGAGGGACGCACGTTCGGCGTCGACTTCCTGCAGGACCTCGGCATGATCCCGAACGCCCAGCTCTTCCCCTTCTACTTCGCCCGTGAGTCCGTCGCCGCCCTGCGCGGCGCCATCGAGACGCGCGGTGAGTGGATGCAGTACCAGCAGCAGCGCTTCTACCAGCGCGTGTACGACAACCCGCGGCACGCGCTGCGGCAGTGGGAGCTCGTCCGCAACGAGATCGACACGTCGTACGCGCGCGAGGCCGACAAGGACGGCCGGGTGGTGCCGATGGGCGAGACCGCGATCGGGTACGCGGACGTCACCGTCGCACTGCTGTCGGCGCTGGTCACGGGCTCGCCGGCGCGCGTGGTGCTAGACGTCCGCAACGCCGGCACGCTGCCGTGGCTGCCCGACGACGCCGTCGTCGAGGTGCCCTGCACGGTCGACGGTCGTGGCCCGAGGACGGTACGCGTCGCGCCGCTGACCGGGCACGCCGCCGGGATGGTGCACCAGGTGAAGGCGGTCGAGCAGCTGACCATCCGCGCCGCGCGCGAGGGCTCCGAACGGTTGGCCCGCCAGGCGCTGGCGCTGCACCCGCTGGTCGACTCGGTCAGCGTTGCCCGCCGGCTGCTCGACGCCTACCGCGCGCGCATCCCGTCCCTGAACGCCGTCTTCGCCTGACCGACCCGCCGCCCGGCAAAAGCTGACGGCGAGCACACGCATACCTGTGACGACGACGAACTTTCGCCGGCCTCCCGGCAAAAAGTGGCAGCGAGCACACGCATACCTGTGCCGACGACCAGCTTTTGCCGCTGTGGCTCGGCGGCGGGTGGGTCAGAAGGTCTGACCGGTGAGTGCCTCGTAGGCCTCGATGTACTTGGCGCGCGTCCGCTCGACGACCTCGTCCGGCAGAGCGGGCGGCTCCTCGCCCGACCCCTTGTCCCAGCCGCTCGCGTCGGAGGTCAGCCAGTCACGGACGTACTGCTTGTCGTACGACGGCTGGGCGCGACCCGGCTCCCAGCCGGCCGCGGGCCAGAACCGCGACGAGTCGGGCGTCAGCACCTCGTCGGCGAGCACGACCGTGCCGTCGGCGCGGTAGCCGAACTCGACCTTGGTGTCGGCGATGAGGATGCCGCGCTCAGCGGCGATCTCGTTGCCGCGCGCCAGGATTCGGCAGGTCAGGTCGCTCAGCACCGCGGCCCGGTCCGCGCCGACGAGGGCGACGACGTCGTCGTAGGAGATGGGCTCGTCGTGCTGGCCGGCCGGTGCCTTGGACGACGGCGTGAAGATCGGCGCCGGCAGCCGGGACCCGTCGACCAGGCCACCCGGCAGGCTGAGCCCGGAGACGGTGCCACTCGCGCGGTACTCGTTCAGGCCGCCACCGGTGAGGTAGGCGCGAGCCACGCATTCGACCGGAGCCATGTCGAGACGCTCGACCAGCACGGCGCGGCGCGCGACCGCCTCGGGCACATCGGTGGAGACGACGTGGTGGGGCACGAGATCGGCGAGCCGGTCGAACCACCACAGTGACATCTGGGTGAGCACCGCGCCCTTGTCCGGGATCTCCGAGGTGAGCACGTGGTCGTACGCGGAGATGCGGTCCGAGGCGACCAGGAGCAGCTGGTCCTCGCGCGGGCGGCCGTCGGCGTCGAGGGGCGCGTACAGGTCGCGCACCTTCCCGGAGTAGACGTGGGCGTATCCAGGGAGCTCCAACGGCGTCATGGCGGGATTCTTCCAGCCCGTCCGGCGCCCCGGTCACCGCCCTTGACCTCAAGTCGGCTTGAGCATCCAGAGTGGCGCGGGTGACCGCCACCGAGACGCCGCCGTCCGCATCCGCCGCAGGTGAACCCGCCCGCCTGCTCTCGGCGACGTACCTGCCGTTCGCGGTGGGCGCGGTCTCGCTGGTCACCCTCGGTGCGTTCGCAAACCGCGCGACGGGCACCGTGCTCCCGGTCGTCGCCGAGGACCTGGACGGCCTCGCGCTGTTCGGCGCCGCGAGCGCCGCTCCCCTCATCACCTACGTCGTCTCGACCGCGGTCGCCGGCGCCCTGAGCGACCGGGGCGGTCCGACCCGGGTGCTTCGCATCGGCGCGGCAGTGTTCGCGGTGGGTCAGCTGCTCGCCGGACTGGCGCCGACGATGCTCGTCCTCGTCCTGGGACGGCTGCTGTCCGGCTTCGCCGAGGCGTTCCTGGACATCGGCCTCACCGTCCTGATGGCTCGGGCACTGCCGGAGTCGTTGCGGGCCAAGGTGTTCGCGACGTTCGCAGCCGCCTGGGTCCTCCCGTCTCTGGTCGGCCCGGCCCTCGCCGGCACCATCGCCGATCACGTCGGCTGGCGGGCGGTCTTCCTGCTCGCCGTGGCTCTGCTGGTGCCGGTGTTCGTCCTGCTGCTGCCGTCGATGCGCCGTACGCCCGTCGAACCACTCGGCGCCTGGTCCGGCCGGCAGCGCACGGTGGCGCGCAACGCGGCCGGCGCAGCGGTCCTGCTCGCCGTCCTGACCGCCGCCGGGTCCGCGTCGGGGACGCGCTGGGCTGCTGCGGCCGTGATCGGCATGGCCGCGGCGCTGGCCGGTCTCGTCCGGCTCGTGCGGCGGGTGCTCCCGGACGGCACGCTGACGGGGACGGCCGGCATCCCGGCGGTCACGGCGTCCCGCGGTCTGGCCGCCGCGGCGTTCAGCACGGCGGGCTCGTTCCTCCCGCTCATGCTGACCAAGAGTCAGGGTCTCCGCCCGGCGCTCGCCGGCATCACCCTGACCCTCACCGGGGTCTGCTGGGCGACCGGATCGGCCCTGCACAGTCTCGACGTCGTCCAGCGGCGGGTCAGCCCCACCACCCGGCTACGGATCGGGTTCGGTGCGATCACGACCGGCCTGGCCGGGCCTGCCCTGATCGCCGCCGACGTGCTCCCGCTCGTGCCGGGACTCGCGCTCTGGGCGCTGGCCGGTCTCGGCATGGGTGTCGCATCTCCGACACTGTCCACCCAGATGCTCGCGCTGTCCGAGCGCGGTGAGGAGGGCGCCAACAGCGCCGCGTCCAACATGGCCGCCTCGCTGGCGGGCGCCGTCGGCGCAGCGCTCGGTGGTGCTCTCGTCGCCACGCGGGCCGATCACCTCAGCGGTGGGGTCTTCACCGTGATCATCGCCGTCGCGATCGTGTTCGCAGCGCTCGGCCTCCGCCTCGCCCCGCTGACCGGCGTCAGACGGTGACCTCGCCCCGCTCGGCCTTCAGCGCGATGTCGCGGCGGTGGTGGGAGCCGCGCAGCTCGATGCGGTCGACCGCGGCGTACGCCCGTTCGCGCGCCTGGGCGAGGTCCTCGCCGAGGGCGACGACCGACAGGACCCGTCCGCCGTTCGACACGAGCACGCCGGCCTCGTCCGTCGCCGTGCCCGCGTGCAGCACGTCCGCGTCCGTGACCTGCTCCAGGCCGCTGATCGGGTCGCCGCTGCGCGGAGCCACAGGGTAGCCCTCGGACGCCACGACGACGGTGACCGCGGTGTCCGGACGCCACGCCAGCGGCGGATGGTCGACCAGGGCGCCCAGGGCCGCCGCGTGCAGCAGCCCGCCCAGCGGGGTCTTCAGCCGCGCCAGGACAACCTGCGTCTCCGGGTCACCGAAGCGCGCGTTGAACTCCACGACCCGCGGGCCGCGCGAGGTCAGAGCCAGGCCGACGTAGAGCACGCCGGTGAACGGCGTGCCACGACCGCGCAGCTCGTCCACGGTCGGCTGCGCCACCCGCCGGACGACGTCGTCGACGAACCCTTCGGGCAGCCACTCCAGTGGCGAGTACGCGCCCATACCACCGGTGTTCGGGCCCTCGTCGTCGTCGGCGACCCGCTTGAAGTCCTGCGCCGGAGCGAGCGGCACGACGGTGGTCCCGTCGGTGATACAGAAGACCGACACCTCCGGACCGTCGAGGAACTCCTCGACGACGAGGGAGGAGCCGGCGTCCAGACAGGCCTGCGCGTGCTCGATCGCCGCGTCGATGTCGTCCGTGACCACGACGCCCTTACCCGCTGCCAGCCCGTCGTCCTTCACGACGTACGGAGCGCCGGTCGCGTCCAGCGCGTTGGTCACCTCGTCGAGGGTCGCGCAGACGTACGAACGCGCGGTCGGCACGTCGGCGGCCGCCATGACGTCCTTCGCGAAGGCCTTCGAGCCCTCCAGCCTGGCCGCCTCGGCCGACGGTCCGAAGCACAGGATGCCGCGCTCGCGGACCATGTCGGCGACCCCGGCGACGAGCGGTGCCTCGGGGCCGACCACGACCAGGTCGGCACCGACCTCGGCGGCGAGATCGGCAACGCCGGCACCGTCGAGCAGGCCTGCGGGGAGCGGGCGGCAGTCGGCGACGAGCGCCATCCCGGGGTTGCCGGGTGCCGCGACGACCGCGTCCACCTCAGGGTCTGCGGAGAGCCCCCGCACGATCGCGTGCTCGCGGGCTCCGGTACCGATGACAAGGATCTTCACGGCCCCGAGCGTACGGACACCCCGAGCGACCTGCGACGCCGACGGGAGGACGAGGCGCGACCAGGACGACGCGCGTTGCGGCGACGATGCCCGCTCGGCGGAGCCTGCGACGCCGACGGGAGGACGAGGCGCGACCAGGACGACGCGCGTTGCGGCGACGATGCCCGCTCGGCGGAGCCTGCGACGCCGACGGGAGGAGGAGCCGCAACAAAGAAAGCAGGGACGGGCCCTCCCGGAAGTCAGGGGGGAGGTCTCCCGGGAGAGCCCGTCGTACGAGCAACAGGGGTCAGCCACGGGGGTCGGCGACACGTCCAAGATTGCTCGACCGGCCCTGAGGACCGGCAAGATCAAATATTGCACGACTTGGTGGGCGGGAGCCATCCAGGTGTGTCGGACTACAGTCAACGTCGGAAACCCGCCACGTGAAGGAGGTCACGGTGTCGCACCCGTGGACCGAGTCGGAGGACGCCCGTCCGGCCCAGCGGCGCGGCCTCGGGGAGCTGCTCGGCAGCGACCTCACGGCCAACCTCTACCTCGCGCTGCTGCGCCGCCCGACGTCCACCGAGGCCGACCTCGTGGACGCCCTCGACGCGCGGCCCGACGAGATCGCCGCCGCGCTGCGCAGACTGGAGTCGGGGCGGCTCGCGCGGCGCATCGACGACGAGCGCTGGGGTGTCTTCCCGCCCGAGCGGGCTCTCGCGTCGTACGCGTCCCGGCTGGAGGAGCGTGCCCGGGCGGTCCGGTCCACGATGACCGGTCTGACCCGGCTGCACGAGACCAGCCTGGCGGCGCACTCCCGGGCGGTGGACATCCCGATCGGCGTGAAGCTGCTGCGGACCCTCGATGAGATCCACCAGGCGATGAACCAGCTGTTCGCCGGCGCCCAGGACCACGTGGTCTCGATGCGCCGGGGCTCCCCCCGGGTGCTGTCGATGCTCGACGCGTCGATCGAGACGCACGAGGAACCGGTCTTCAACGGCGAGGGGCGCGAGCTGGGGCTGCGTGTGACGTTCGACTCCTCACTGCTCGGCCACCCGAACCTGCACGCCGCCGTGTCCGCGCGCCACCGGCTGGGCGACCAGATCCGCTTCTACAACCAGGTGCCGTTCACCGCGACGGTCTCCGACGACGGGGTGACGGTGGTCGACATCGACAACCCCGACGGCACGATCGTCGGCCTGCTGATCACCCATCCCGGGGTGAGCGCGTCGATCCGGCGCGCGATCGACACCACCTGGCAGATGGGCGTGCCGTGGCGCGGCAGCACCGAGGCCGCCGCGCTGCCCACCGGTGCGCTGGACGAGAAGGACCTCGACATCCTCACGCTGCTCACAGCCGGTGCCGCCGACACGACGATCGCCCGGCAGCTCGGCATCTCCCAGCGCACGGTCGAGCGTCGGGTCCGGCGGCTGCTGGAGCAGCTGAATGCCTCGTCGCGGTTCCAGGCGGGCGTCCAGGCGTGCAAGCGCGGGTGGATCTGAGGCTCGTGCGGCGCGGGTGGGAATGAGGTCGTTCGCCTCGACGTCACCGGATCGCCATCGGCAGGCCGCCTCCGCCCGCCGGGACGGCGAGCCCCGCCGCAGACGGACGAAGTAAACTCTCCCGTTCGTCCGTGTCTGCGGACGGCATCCGATCATGGGGGCATGGGAGCGTGACAGCACAGCGCACGGACGGTCCGGCCGTCCCACCGGAGGTCGCGGCCGAGGTCGCGTTCGAGCAGGCGCACGTCGACCGCGTGTACGCCGAGCTCGCCAAGGCCGGTGCCCGCGTCAGCCTGGTGGAGGCCGAGGGCCTCGCACGCGGGCGTACCGACCGTACGGGCGTGGCGCGTGACGAGGAGATCACCGGGCTGTTCGAGCGGGACGCGCTCATGTTCAGCGCCGGCCGCCGTCGCGCCTCGCTGGAGCAGCAGTACGAGGGTCTGGTCTTCGGCCGCCTCGACCTCGAGCACGGCTCCGACGACCGCGCCGACCGCGAGATCCGCTACATCGGACGTATCGGTGTGCGCGACGACGAGTACGAGCCGCTGGTCATCGATTGGCGGGCGCCCGCCGCGTCGGCGTTCTACCAGGCCACCCCCGTGGAGCCGATGGGTGTGCTGCGGCGCCGCGTCCTGCGCTGCCGCGATGCCGTGGTGCTGGGCGTCGAGGACGACCTGATGGTGCCCGAGGCGCCGGAGGACATGGTCATCGTCGGGGACGGCGCGCTGATGGCCGCGCTCACCCGCACCCGTGGCGCGCAGATGCGCGACATCGTGGCGACCATCCAGCGCCACCAGGACGAGGCGATCCGTGCCAGCGCCCGCGGCATCACCGAGATCACCGGCGGCCCCGGCACCGGCAAGACCGTCGTCGCCCTGCACCGCGCCGCGTACCTCCTCTACTCCGACCGGCGCCGCTACGAGGCGGGCGGCATCCTGGTCGTCGGCCCGTCCGCGGCGTACACCGCCTACATCGAGCGGGTGCTGCCCTCGCTCGGCGAGGACACCGTCACGCTGCGATCCCTCGGCGACGTCGTCGACGGGACTACCGCCGTCCGGCTCGACAGCCCGGACGCGGCCCGGGTCAAAGGCTCGCTGACCATCCGGCAGGTGCTCTCCCGCGCCGCACGGGACGTCGCGCCGGACGCCGCGAGCCGGCTGCGGACGATGGTCGCCGGCCACCCGGTCCGCATCGACCGCCAGCAGCTGCAGCAGATCCGCCGCCGCGTGCTGCGCAACCACCAGCACAACCTCGGCCACGACGCGGTCGTCGACGCGCTCGCCGAGGCCGCCTGGCAGCAGGTCCGCCCGCACGCCGCGACCCTGGAGAAGGCCGAGTTCGTCGACCGGTTCGAGGACCACCTGGAGGTCGAGGCGTTCGTCCGCGACTGGTGGCGGCCGATCGACGCGCGCGAGGTGCTGCTCTGGCTCGCGGACGCCGACCGGGCCGCGCGGTACGCCCAGGGCGTGCTGCCCGACGCCGACGTCCGGGTCCTGCAGGAGTCGATGGCGGAGGCGCTGCAGACCGGGCAGTGGAGCGTCGCGGACATCGCCATGATCGACGACGTCGCGGCCCGGCTGGGCCCGGTGCAGGAGCGCGAGCGCGAGGAGCGCGGCTTCTACCAGATCGAGGAGCTGGACGGCCTCGGCGTCTCCGAGCTCGAGGTCACCGGCTCGCGGCAGCAGTCGGCGGAGGTTGCGTACGAACGCAACCCCGCGGATGTGCGAGAACGGTTGCTGTACGGGCGGATCGGCAAGCCGGAGGAGTACGCCCACGTGCTGGTCGACGAGGCGCAGGACCTCTCCCCCATGCAGTGGCGGATGGTCGGACGTCGCGGCCGGTACGCGTCGTGGACGGTGGTCGGTGACGCCGCGCAGTCGTCGTGGCCGGTCGAGAGCGAGGCCGCCACGGCTCGCGAGGAGGCGTTCGGCAGCAAGCAGCGCCAGCGCTTCCACATGACCACGAACTACCGCAACGCCCGCGAGATCTTCGACTACGCCGCCGAGGTCATCCGTCGCGAGGTGCCGGACGCCGACATCCCGGATGCCGTGCGCGAGACGGGCGTCCACCCAGTCGTGTCGACCGTGTCCGCGACGAACGTCGCCGACGCGGCCATGGACGCGACCAAGGGACTGCTCGACGAGGTCGAGGGAGCCGTCGCGGTCGTCGCGCCAGCACGCTGGCGCGAGCGACTCGGGCACGTCCCGGACCTCGCCCCGGGCCGCGTGCTGCTGATCGACCCGATGTCGACCAAGGGCCTGGAGTACGACGCCACGGTCGTCGTCGACCCGGCCGAGATCACCCGCGAGTCGCCGGGCGGCATCCGGGTCCTGTACGTCGTGCTCACCCGGGCCGCGCACCGGATGACCGTGCTGGAGGTGGCGCCGTGAACGAGCCGACCGCCCACGACCACCTGGCCGCCGAGTCGCCGTCCCCGGAGTCGACGCACGAGGTGCTGGCGGCGTACCGGCAGTCGATCGACAACATCGACGCCGCCCTGGTGCACATGCTGGCCGAGCGGTTCAAGATCACCCAGGCCGTCGGGCGGTACAAGGCCTCGCACGACCTGCCGCCCGCCGACCCGGCGCGCGAGGACGAGCAGATCGCCCGGCTGCGCGCGCTGGCGGGCGCGGCGCAGCTGGACCCGGAGTTCAGCGAGAAGTTCCTGCGGTTCGTGATCGACGAGGTCATCCACCACCACGAGCGCATCCGCGACGACGCCTGAGCGGCGGCCGCCGGCCAGGCGTGCCGTTTCGTCCAAGCCGGGCGACGACGGCCGGGTGCATCGTGGAGTCATGGCAACCACGACACGTACCGACACCAACATCTGGCCGCTGCTGCCCGCCGCCGACGCGGTGGCGCTCCGCTCCTGGCTCGCCCGCATCGGCTTCGACGAGGGCGTGCTCGTCACGAACGACGACGGCAACGTCCAGCACAGCGAGATGCTGTGGCCCGAGGGCGGCCGCCTGATGGTCGCCACCGCGGACCCGACGAACGACCACCACCGCGGCGGCCCCGGCAGCGCGTCGATCTACGTGGTCGTGGGCGATCCGGACGGCGTGCACCGGCGCGCCCGGGATCTCGGCGCCGAGATCGCCCGGCCGCTGGAGGACACCGACTACGGCTCGCGCGGCTTCACCGTCCGCGACCCCGAGGGGAACAGCATCAGCTTCGGCACGTACTCCGGCTGATCCGGACGAGCGTCGGGAGTCACGCGTTACCGTCGAGGGGTGGACGAGTACGTCGAGTACGCGATCCCGGCGCCCCTGCGGCCGTACGTCGCGGCGATCTCCGGCTACCACCTGTCCGGGTACCGGTCGGGCACGCACGTCGGGCTGCCGTCGGCCTCTCTCACCTGCGTGTTCGACTTCGGCGACGGGCTGGACCTTTCCGGGATGAATCTGGCTGCGCCACAACGGTTCTCGACGACCACGGCCGGCCTGTACGCCGGCCCGGTGACCATCCATCACGACGGTCACCAGCACGGCGTCATGCTCATGCTGACGCCGCTCGGCCTGCGCGGGTTGTTCGGGACGCCGGCGGCCGAGCTCGCCGGGACGGTCGTCGAGCTCACCGACCTCCTCGGCCGCGACGGCGCCCGGCTCGCCGACCAGGTCCGCTCCGCGCCCGGCTGGACCGGTCTGGACGTCCTGGGCGATGCGTTGCTGCGCCGCCTGCCTGAGCACGGTCCGGACGACGTCGCCGCCCAGGTCTGGTCGCGGGTCCGCCGCGGCGGTGGCGCGGCGACCGTCACCGAGCTGGTGCGCGAGTCCGGGTGGTCCGAGCGGCACCTGCGCAACGCGACCCGGTCCGCGTACGGCGTCGGTCCGAAGATGCTCTCGCGGCTGCTGCGGTTCGAGCGGTCGGTCGAGCGAGTCCGGACCGGGACGCGACTGGCCGACGTGGCCGCCGTCTGCGGGTACGCCGACCAGGCCCACCTGGCACGCGACTGGCGCGAGCTGGCCGGCCGCTCGCCGTCCGCGTGGCTACGCACTGAGGAGTTCGTCCCGGCCTGACGGTGGACGCGGCTAGCGTTCGGCCCATGCGCAGCGCGGTGGTCATCAGTCCGGAGCAGGCACGGCGCATCTGGTTGCACGCCCAACGGCTCGACGAGCGCGCGCCGTTCGGCAGCGGTCCGGAGGCCACCCGGGCGGCGGTGGAGCACCTCGGCTACGTCCAGATCGACACGATCAACGTCATCGAGCGCTGCCATCACCACATCCTGTGGAGCCGCATCCCCGAGTACCGGAGGACCGACCTGCGCCACGTTCAGAGCGCCGACAAGTCCGTCTTCGAGTACTGGACGCACGCGCTCGCGTACATCCCGACGGAGCACTACCGCGACTTCCTGCCGGACATGCGGGCCCAGCGCACCGCCGGTGTCCCGAAGTGGATGAGCACCATCACCGAGGACGACGTCCGGCGCGTGCTGCGGGTGCTGCGCGTCGAGGGGCCGCTGACGATCCGCGACTTCAAGGACGACGTGCTCGTCGAGAAGACTCACCTGTGGGCGAGCCGCAAGCCGTCGAAGGCCGCGCTGGAGCTCGCGTTCGCGCGGGGTCAGGTCACCGTCAGCGCCCGCGACGGGATGGTCAAGACGTACGACCTGCCCGCCCGGCACTTCGGGTGGGAGCAGTCACCACGGCCGGCCACCGCCCGGCAGGTGCACACCTACCTGCTCGACCGGGCGCTGCGCGCGCAGGGTCTGATCAGCATCGACTCGGCCTGCTACGGGGAGCGCCCTCCCGTCAAGGCCGCCGTGCGAGCGCTGGTCGACGCGCGGGTCCGGCGTCGGCAGCTGGTGCCCGTCACCGTCGAGGGCCTGGAGAAGGTGCCGCACTGGGCCGAGCCCGCCGTCCTGGACGCGCCGCCCGAGCCGGCGGCCGACCTCGTCCACATCCTGTCGCCGTTCGACCCGCTGGTGATCCAGCGCAAGCGGCTCGCGGCGTACTTCGGGTACGACCACGTGTTCGAGGCGTACGTGCCGAAGGCGAAGCGGCTGTACGGCTACTTCGCGCTGCCGGTCCTCGTCGGGGACGAGGTGGTCGCGGTGCTCGACCTCAAGACCGCCCGGGAGCAGGGGCGGCTGCTGGTGCAGCAGTGGACCTGGGTCGGGCCGGGCGCGACGACCGCGCGCCAGGCGGCGTACCGCGCGGAGATCGAGGCCGAGCTGGAGCGGTTCGAGCGGTTCCAGCTGGCCCGCTGACCGACCGGCGCACGCGGACGGGCCCGGTCGCACCAGGTGCGACCGGGCCCGCAGACCGGCGGTGTCAGCCGACCTTGTTGAACGCCGCCTTCGTGACGCCGGCCGTGAAGCCGTTGCGCCACAGCGAGTTGACCTTCGACCGCTCGGTGGAGTTCGGGTAGACGTTGGTGCAGGACGGGCCGGGGCCACCACCGGACATCAGCTCCGAGCAGGGGCCTGAGTAGTGGTCCGGGAGGCCGAGCACGTGCCCGGTCTCGTGGGTGATGATCCGCAGCGTGTAGTACTGCCGGGCCTGGGTGTAGTCGATGAGGATGTACCCGCTGCCGTGCCCGTTGGTCGAGGCGTACGAGCCGCGGGAGTCGTTGCCCTCGTAGTAGCGCAGCGTCGCGCGGCTGGAGTCCTCCACCAGGCGCACGTTCGTCACGCTGCTGTTCCACACACTCGCGCCCTGCCGGATCAGGCTGCGGTAGGTCGGGGCGTTCGCCGTGGAGAAGTACACCGTCGTGGCGGCCAGCGTCGAGGAGGGCTTGCTCGCGCTCGCCGACCGCACGGCCTGCGCGAGCTGCTGACGCAGACGCGCGTTCTGGGCGTCATCGCGCGAGCCCGGGACGTACCCGGAGAACGAGCCCGAGCCATGGACGGATGCCGAACCCGGCGCGGCTGCGCCCGGTGCGGACGACCCGGCGACGGGGGCGACGGAGAGCAGGGCGCCGACGGCTGCAGCGGCGGAGGCTTTCAGGAACGTGGACATGTGGATCCCTTCCCAGTGCGAGGCCGCCGATCGGCGGTTGCCTCCGAAACCTAGGGACGGGTTGGCCCAGCGCTCCTGAGCTCTGGGTCAGGGAACGGCATGGCTGAGCCAAGCGAGACCAAAGATTCTCCGCTGCCGGCTATTTCACGGTGAACATCCGGTCATGGCTGCGTGTCGGACTGGTGTCGCGTCGTCGCCTCCACACGAGCATCCGTACGCCCGCGCCGAGGGCCGCGCCCCACAGCACCGCGAGGATCGTCACCGCGGACCAGCCACTCGGCACCGGGCCGTTGAGCGGGGCCGCCCAGTGCCGTCCGACCGGATCAGTGGGGTCCACCCATCACCGCGCTCAGGGGGTGAGGAGCTCGCGGACGCGCTCGGGTCCGACGGCGAGCAGCAGCGTCGGCAGCCGCGGACCGGTGTCCTTGCCGATCAGCAGGCCGTAGAGCAGCGTGAAGAACGACCGCTGCTCCTGGCCGAGCGCCGCCGCGGTCTCGGGGTCGGCCTTGCGGTCCGGGCGGAAGTCCGCCGGCTTGCCCTGCACGACCTTCGGCACGGCGTACACCTGGTGGGTCAGGCCGTCGAGCGTCCACGAGCCCTCGATCGGCGCGAGGTCGGAACCGTTGCCGTCCAACAGGATTCGCAGGCCGTCACGCTGCTTGTCCGACAGCGCGCCGAGCGTGGCGGAGTCGGGCTCGGTGCGGACGACCGTACGGTCCTCGGGCGTCATCTGCTGCTCGACCCAGGCGGTCGCGCGGTCCAGCCGCGGGCGCAGCTCGTCCAGGGACGTCACCGGGTCGGCCGGGTCGAGGGCGGACAGGATGCGCAGCGTCTGCTCCTCGTCCCCGGTCGTGATGTCGACGACGGAGACGATGGTGCGGTACGGCAGCGGGTGCGGCGTCAGCGGCAACGTCGCCTCCGCGGTGGAGGTCGCGCGGGTGTACGCGGCGATGTCGCCTGCCTGGGCCGACTCACCGGAAACCTTGCGCACCAACGAGTCCCACTCGTCGTACATACGCTGGATCTCCGCGTCGAGCGCGATGTCGAACGCCTGGTTCGGGCGCTTGCGGGCGTACAGCCAGCGCAGCAGCGGCGCCTCCATGAACTGCAGCGCCTCCACCGCAGTCGGCACGCCACCGCGCGAGGAGGACATCTTGGCCATGCCGCGGATGCCGACGAACGCGTACATCGGGCCGAGCGGACGCTCCCACCCGAAGATCGGCGCGAGCTCCTTGCCGACCACGAACGACGAGCCCGGCGACTGGTGGTCGACCCCGGACGGCTCGAAGGTGACCTTCTCGTACGCCCAGCGCATCGGCCAGTCGACCTTCCACACCAGCTTGCCGTTGCGGTGCTCGCGCAGCAGCACGGTCTCGGTGTGGCCGCACTGACAGGTGTAGGTCATCTCGGTGGATGCGTCGTCGTACGAGGTCACCGTGGTGAAGTCGGTGCCGCACGCCGAGCAGTACGGCTTGTACGGGTAGTAGCCGCCCGCGCCGCTCGACCCGTCGTCCTCCGCGGCAGCACCGGAGCCCTCGGCCGCCTCGGCGGCGGCGAGCTGGTCGTCCTCGCTGAGCTTCTGCTGCTGCTTCTGACCGGTCTGCTTCGGGAGCGTGCGGTACTGGCCCAGGACCTTGTCGATCTCGGACCGCTGCGACATCGCGAAGAGCACCTGCTCGACGTACGCGCCGGAGGTGTACTGCGCGGTCTGGCTGATGCCCCGGTAGGTGATGCCGAGCTGGGCCAGGCCGTCCTCGCACTGGGCGCGGAAATGGGCGGCCCACGAGTCGTACGGAGACCCGGCCGGCGGCGGTACGGACGTCAGCGGCTTGCCGATGTGCTGCGCCCACGACTTGTCGACGCCCGCGACGTTCGGGACCTTGCGGAAGCGGTCGAAGTCGTCCCAGCTGATGATGTGCTCGGCCTCGACGCCGCGGCGGCGCACCTCGTCGGCCACCAGGTGGGGCGTCATCACCTCACGCAGGTTGCCCAGGTGGACCGGGCCCGACGGGCTGATCCCGGAGGCGCACACGACCGTGGTGCCCCGCTCCTTCGCGACCGCGATGGCCTCGTCCGCGAGTCGGGCCACCCAGTCATCCAGCTGCTGCTCCGTCACGACCGGTCAGTCTAGGACCGGCGCCTGCCGCCCTCCGAATCGATCCCGCGGACGCCGGCCGAGCCCGCCCCGGTGGTCCGAACGAGAGCCATGGCTCACGTTCCGACCACCGGAGGAACCCAGGCCTCAGAAGGCGGCGAGGGCGAGGACCGCCTGCCCGAGCAGAGCGCCGGAGATCAGCAGCGAGGCTCCGTGCGCGAATGCCATCGCACGAGGGCGTTCCTCCTCGACGAAGAATCGCCGCTCCGGACGGCGCGGATCGACGTACGCGCGAACCCGGTCGCCCTCGGCCGGTGGCGGTGACCCGTCGTACCGCGCGCGTCCGGTGTAGAACTCCTCGAACGCCCGGTAGCGGTACGTGATCACCCATCGGTCCCTGGTCGGGAACTCGGCGCGATCGCGTCCGGGAGTGAACTCCACCGAGGTGACCGCCGCGGGCACCGGCTCCCAGCGCCGCGCCCGCACGGCGGCGACCACCAGGCGCGCCAGCCGATAGGCCGACCACAGCAGCACCGGCCCGACGAACACCATCACCCCTACCGCGAGACCCGGTCCCATCGCATCTCCCCCCTGAGTGCTCGGAGCCGGAGGCTAGCAGAGCAGGGCGCCGCGGGACCTGGCCGACATCGTCGCGTCAGGCGGGGCCGTAGCCGAGGTGGAGCACGCCGTTCTCGTACGTCTCCTGGTCGGTGAGCGTGAGCCTGGTCGGCTCCGTGACCGAGAAGAGCCGCTCACCTTTGCCGAGCGCGATCGGGTAGACGAACAGGTGCAGCTCGTCCAGCAGGCCGTCCTGCAGCAGCCCACGGACGAGCTGCCCGCTGCCGCTGACGTAGATCGTGCCGTCGATCTGGTCCTTGAGGGTTCGGATCGCGGCGGGGTCGTACGGGCCGAGGCGCTCGGTGTTCCCCCACTCCTGGGTGAGCTCGGTGCTGCCGACGACGTACTTGGTCGTGTCGTTGAAGAACGGCGCACCGGGGTCGTCCTCCACCGTGCGGTCTCGCCAGGCGGGGGCGAACATCTCGTACGTCGTGCGACCCAGCAGGATCGCGGTCGACCGGCCGGTGATCTGCGCCAGCGCCTCACCCATCTTCGGGTCGAAGCCGTAGTCGAACGTCCAGCTCAGGTCCTCGAAGACCCCGTCGACGGCGATGAACTCGTGCGCGGCGATGGTTCCCATGGCGTTCCCTTCGGAGGCGTCCCGGCTCGGCGGTCGGTGCGAGCCCGCCGCTCAGGACTGTACGAAGCCGGGCGGCTCCGTTGGGCCGAATGGCCGAGATCGCCCCGACTGAGCCCACCGCCCTCCGCTGGTTGAGCCGGCCCGGAGCGCGAGCGGAGGGCCGAGTCGAAACCCGGTGATGCGCGGGGAGACTCGGCCTCTGCGGTGACAGTGGTCTCGATACGGGCATCACTTCGTTCGCCCTACTCGACCGGCGGGAGTGTGCCGGTCGCCGGCTCGACCGGCGGGAGTGGGCCGGTCGCCGGCTCGACCGGCGGGTCAGAGACGGCCGATGTGGGTGAAAGCCAGGATCGAACGAACGATGAGCGCCACGCCCACCAGGATCGCGAGGGAGTACCCGACCACGACCAGGCCGGGTCGCTCGACCTCCAGGAACGCCGACCGTGACGGGCGGTGCGGGTCGACGCTCACGGTGAGGACGTCACCGTCCACCGGCGGCGGCGTGGTGCGCCACGGCGACGTGCCCTCGTGCTCGGTGTCGCCGACGCCGTACGTGTAGTGGACCGTCCACGCGTCGTTCGAGACGAGGAGCCCGGCATGGACGACCCCGCCGCGTACCTGCGAGGACTCACGGCCCTGCTTCATCGACACGCCGGTCACGAACGCCGGCGTCTGCTCCCAGGCGCGTCGCCGCCGCAGCAGCTGGACCATGCCGAAGAGCTTCCAGCCGAAGCGCAGCAGGAGGAACAGACCCGCGGCCACCAGGAACGGCGCCACCATGATGATCGGGTCGCCGTACACGAGGTCAGTCCTTGAGCAGGTCGTGCCGGACGATGACCTCGTCCCGGCCCGGACCGACGCCGATCACCGAGATGCGCGCGCCGATCTGCTGCTCGACGAACTCGACGTACGCCTGGCAGGTTGCCGGGAGCTCGTCCCAGGAGCGGCACTTGCTGATGTCCTCCCACCAGCCCGGCAGCTCCTCGTAGATCGGCTTCGCGTGGTGGAAGTCGGTCTGGTTGACCGGCATCTCGTCGTGGCGGACGCCGTCGACGTCGTACGCGACGCACACCGGCACCTTCTCCAGGCCGGTGAGGATGTCGAGCTTGGTGAGGACGAAGTCCGTGACGCCGTTGACGCGGGTGGCGTACCGGCCGACGACCGTGTCGAGCCAGCCGGTGCGACGCGGGCGGCCGGTGGTGACACCGAACTCGGCGCCCGTCTTGCGCAGGAACTCGCCCTTGTCGTCGTGCAGCTCGGTCGGGAACGGCCCCTCGCCGACGCGGGTCGCGTACGCCTTGAGGATCGCGATGACGCGGTCGACGCGGGTCGGCGGGACGCCCGAACCGGTGCACGCGCCGGCGGAGACGGCGTTGGAGGAGGTGACGTAGGGGTAGGTGCCGTGGTCGACGTCCAGCAGGGTCGCCTGGCCCGCCTCGAAGAGCACGTTCTTGCCCGCGTCCAGTGCCTGCGACAGCTCCAGCGAGGTGTCGGCGACCATCGGCCTCAGCCGCGGCGCGTACGACAGCAGCTCCTCGACGATCTCGTCGACCTCGATCGCGCGCCGGTTGTAGATCTTGAGCAGCATCTGGTTCTTGACGTCGAGCGCGGCCTCGACCTTCTGCCGCAGGATCGACTCGTCGTACAGGTCCTGGACCCGGATGCCGACGCGGTTCATCTTGTCGGCGTACGCCGGGCCGATGCCGCGGCCGGTCGTGCCGATGCGGCGCTTGCCGAGGAAGCGCTCGGTGACCTTGTCGAGGGTCGTGTGGTAGCTGGTGATGACGTGGGCGTTCGCACTGATCCGGAGGCGGGAGGTGTCGACACCGCGCTTGTCGAGGCCCTCCAGCTCCTCGAACAGCACGCCGATGTCGACCACGACGCCGTTGCCGATGACGGGCACGACGTTCGGGCTGAGGATGCCGGACGGGAGCAGGTGCAGGGCGTACTTCTCGCCCTCGATCACCACGGTGTGGCCCGCGTTGTTGCCGCCGTTGAACTTCACGACGTAGTCGACGCGGTCGCCGAGCAGGTCGGTGGCCTTGCCCTTGCCCTCGTCACCCCACTGGGCTCCCACGAGCACGATGCCTGGCATTGCCTCCGCCTTCTGGTCGGTGTCGTCGTCCCGCCCGGGCTGGTCCGAAGACCCGTCGCGCGAGCGTCCACAGGCTACCCGGGCGCCCGCCGTTCTTCGCCGAGTGCGCGTGTCGTGCGGGTTTCGGGCCCTGGAACCCGCAGGACACGCGCACTCGGCCGGCGAAAAAACGGGGTGGTGCGGCCGGGCGTCGGCGCGGCAGCCTGGCGGCCATGGAACCCGCGGTCAGCCAGGTCCTCGCCCACTGCGACGAGCACGACCCCGGTGGCGTGCTCGGTGTCCATCTCTACGGGTCGGCGGTCGCCGGCGGCCTGCGCCCGGACAGCGACGTGGACCTGCTGCTCCTCACCGAGCGAGCCCTGACCGCGTCCGAGCGGTCCGCGCTCACTCAGGTCCTGCTGGACCACTCCGGCCGACGGGCACGCCGCACGCCGGGCCGGCCGGTCGAGCTGACCTGCATCGTACGGAGCTCGGTCGCGCCCTGGGCGTACCCGCCGATGTCCGACTACCAGTACGGCGAGTGGCTGCGCGACGAGGCGCTCGCCGGTGACCCGCTCGGTCCGAAGCCGTCGCCGGACCTCGCGGTGCTGCTGACGCAGGCCCGCGCGGACTCGGTCGCCCTGCGCGGCGCCGCGCTGAGCGACGTGACCGCCGACGTGCCGCCGGCCGACCTGCGCCGGGCGGTCCTGGACAGCCTCGACCCGCTGCTCGCCGACCTGGACGGCGACGAGCGCAACGTCCTGCTCACGCTGGCCCGGATGGTCGTCACCCTGGAGTCGGGACGGATCGTGGCGAAGGACGTCGCCGCCGCGGAGATCGGCGCCACGCTCACCGAGGCCGACCGGGGGACGCTCGACCTGGCCCGCCGGGCGTACCTCGGCGAGGCGCACGACGACTGGACCCACCGTCGTACGGACGCCCGGGTGACGGCCGCCGCGCTCGCGGCCCGGATCCGTGCGCAGACGAAAGGCTAGGCGCCGAAAGCAGATTCGTCGCTCTCGTGGGCTGCCCGCCGCTCGGCGCGGCGCGCTCGTTGGCCCGTCGCCAGCGACATCGCCAGCTGGAAGCGGGTCTCGACGCCGTGCTCCTCCATCAGCCCGGCGATGCGCCGCCGCACCGTCCGCAGCGACACGCCCATGACGCGGGCGATCGCCTCGTCCTTCAGGCCCTGCCGCATCAGGTCGACCAGGGCCGTCGCGTCGTGTCCCTCGCCGGCCGCCAGCGGGGTGGCCGCCGACCACAGCCGGTCGAACAGCTCGACGAACGCGGACACCACCATCGGGTCGCGCAGCACGACGTAGTCGCCGTCCGCCCGGCCCCACTCGGTCGTCCCGAGCGCGACGTCCTCGCCGAAGCAGGCGAACGACGACGGGAGCGACGACGCGACCCGCTGCTGCTCGCCGGCCAGCGCCCACTCCCCCATCGCCGTCGAGGCCTCGACCAGCTCGGGGACGTACAGCCCGCGCTGCTCCCGGCCGGTCTCGAGCAGCTGGCGGACCACGGGGTACGCGTCGGGCGAGGGCGGCGCCGTCGTGTGCGCCACCCGGATCACTCCGACCGCGCTCGCCGCGAGGTGCTCGTGGACGGAGACGACGGCGCCGGCGTCCACGCGTTCGCGCGCCGGCTGCTTGGCGTCGGACGCGGACTGGCCCAGCCGGTGGTCGGCGGCGAGCTGGTCGATCGCGTCCCGGACCCGGGCGAGGTCCTGCCGGCGGGTCGCGAGCCGGGCCTCCTCGGCGTTGAGCACGCGTTCGAGCGCGGCTCGCGGGTGGTCGGCGTGCAGCTCACCGGTCTCGCTCGTGCGGACGAGCCGCCGGGCGCGCAGCTGCTCCAGCGCGTGCTCGGCCTCGTAGTCGGTCCAGCCCAGGCGGGCGACGTGCGCCGCGAGGGTGAGCCCGGGCGTCCGCAGCACGTGCCGGTACAGCTCCTCACCCTCGGCGCCGATTCCCAGTACCAGCAGTCGTCCGGTCACGCCGCCACCGTACGTCCCGCACGCCGCCTGGTCCGTACGCGCGCGCCCGGTGGACCGCCGGCCCCTCTCTGGTCGAGTGCGCGTGTCCTGCGTGATTCCGACCCGGAAACCAGCAGGACACGCGCGCTCGGCCGAACGCCCGACGCAAGACACGCGCACTCGGCCGAACGCCGCGGGACCGGGTCCACGACGAACGGCCCGCCGCAGAGGCGAGCCGTTCGTCGAAGAGGTGCGTTCAGAGACCGAGCTCGCGCGCGCCGGTCGTGGAGGAGTCGCGCAGGAAGTCGGCACACCGGCGCTGCTCGTCCGTCTCGCCGATCTCGCCGGCGGCCTTCGACAGGGTGGCGAGCGCCCGCAGGAAGCCGCGGTTCGGCTCGTGCTCCCACGGCACCGGCCCCTGGCCGCGCCAGCCCGACCGGCGCAGCGCGTCCAGCCCGCGGTGGTAGCCGGTGCGAGCAAACGCGTACGCCTCGATCGTCAGGTCGTCACCGAGCGCGTCCTCGGCCAGCTGCGCCCAGGCCAGCGAGGACGTCGGGTACGCCGCCGCGACCTCGCGCGGGTCGATGCCGTCGGCGAGGCGCGCGGCAGCAGGGTCCTCGGGCAGGTGCGTCTCGGGGATCCCGAGCAGGTTGTCCGTCATGCGGCCATCATCGCCCGGCCGGTGTGCAGATGCAGGACCGGTTCCCGTCGGCGTCCTCGATCACCCAGAACGAGGGGGCAGCCCCGTCGCTGACCAGCCGGCCGCCGGCGTCGAGCACCGCCTTGAGGCGACGCTCGCCCTCGTCGTGCGGCACCCACACGTCCAAGTGCCAGCGCTGCTCGAACGACTGCTCGGCAGCGCATACTCGGGGTCCTCCTCCGTCGGGTCCTGCCACCACACGGTCGGGACCTGGCCGGAGGGGTCGACGGGCTCGCCGTCCTTGACCTCGCCGCCGAACAGGGCCGCGTAGAACGGAGCGTTCTGCTCGCTCCTGGTGGTGTCGAGGCCGAGCTCGAGCTGGGTGAGCCCGGCGACGTCCGCCTCCGCGCCCAGGTCGGCGGCGAACCCACTGATCCGCCGGGCCAGGTCGACGTCGCGGCTGGTGATGCCACCCACGTCGTGGCTGGAGAGCGTCACCAGGACCTCGGGGTACGTCAGCGAGACGTCGGGATGGTGCCCGGCGGCCTCGGCGGCCTCCCCGATCTTGTCAACGAGCGCCAGCCCGGTGGCGAAGTCGCCGGTCCGGAACCGCGCCTTGATCCGGCCGAGGATGGGCCGCCAGTCGTCGATGCCTGCCTCGAGCACCTGCGCCGCGGTGAGCTTCTGCTTCTCGTCAGTCATGTCTCGGATCGTATGACCGAGGGCCGACGCCGCGCCCGAGCCCGAGCAGCCGTACGGGCCCGCCCCCAGAGGAGGCGGGCCCGTACGCGAAGTGGTCAGGCCTTGGTGCCGGCCGAGCCGAGGTGCTGGCAGGCCTCGACGACGCGGGCCGCCATGCCGGCCTCGGCCTCCTTGCCCCAGGCGCGCGGGTCGTACTGCTTCTTGTTGCCGACCTCGCCGTCGATCTTCAGCACGCCCTCGTAGTTGGCGAGCATGAAGCCGGCGACCGGGCGGGTGAAGGCGTACTGGGTGTCGGTGTCGATGTTCATCTTCACGACGCCGTACGAGACGGCCTCCTTGATCTCCTCCTCGGAGGAGCCGGAGCCGCCGTGGAAGACGAGGTGGAACGGCTTGTCGTCGGCCGTCGTGAACTCGGTGTGCACCGCGTCCTGAGCGGCCTTGAGGACCTCGGGGCGCAGCTTGACGTTGCCCGGCTTGTAGACGCCGTGCACGTTGCCGAACGTCAGAGCGGTCATGTAGTAACCGTTCTCGCCGGTGCCGAGCGCCTTTGCGGTGGCGATGGCGTCCTCGGGCGTGGAGTACAGCTTGTCGTTGATCTCGTGGGCGACGCCGTCCTCCTCGCCGCCGACCACACCGACCTCGATCTCCAGGATCACCTTGGCCGCGGCGCACTTGGCCAGCAGCTCCTCGGCGATCGTGAGGTTCTCGTCCAGCGGCACCGCGGAGCCGTCCCACATGTGCGACTGGAAGTACGGCAGCCCGCCGCCCTTGACCCGCTCGGTCGAGGCCTCCAGCAGCGGACGCACGAACCCGTCCAGCTTGTCCTTCGGGCAGTGGTCGGTGTGCAGCGCGATCTGCACGTCGTACTTCTTGGCGACCTGCTCGGCGAAGGCCGACATCGCCAGCGCGCCGGTGACCATGTCCTTGACGGTCGGGCCGGAGAAGTACTCCGCGCCGCCGGTCGAGACCTGGATGATGCCGTCGCTGCCGGCCTCGGCGAAACCGCGGATCGCGGCGTTGAGCGTCTGGCTGCTGCTGACGTTGATGGCCGGGTAGGCGAAGCCGCCCTTCTTGGCCCGGTCCAGCATGTCCGCGTAGCCCTCAGGGGTCGCGATGGGCATGGTCACTCCCTCGTGATCTCGCTCGGCCGGGGTCGTCCGCCGGCCAGGTTCCCGACAGTCTTCCACGGGCCGGGTACGCGCCGGCCCGGGTCTCGCCGTACGACCGGGTCACCGACGATCGGGCAGCGACGCCCGGCGCGCGCCCAGGCTCGCGCGCTCGGCGTCGTTGGCGCAGCGCTCGATCGCGAGCCCGTACGCCGCCCGCGCGCCGGCCACGTCGCCGACGCGCTCGAGCAGCGCGGCCCGCACGGCCGGGAGCCGGTGGCTGTGCGACAGCTGCGCATCCAGTCCTTCTGCGGCTGCCAGTCCTGCGCGTGGCCCGTACGCCTCCGCCACCGCGACCGCGCGCGCCAGGGAAGCCGTCGGGCTGGGCGCGAGCGCGATCAGGTCGTCGTAGTGAGCGACGACCCGTACCCATGCGGTCTCGTCGGCCGAGGACGCGGTCGCGTGCTCGGCCGCGATCCGGGCTTGCACGGCGTACTGGGCGGCGCGGACCGGGATCGGCCCGACCAGCGCTGTCGACGACAGCAGCGCCACGCCCTCGGCGATCTCGTCGTGGTGCCAGCGGGAGCGGTCCTGGTCCGGCAGCAGCACGATCTGCCCGGCGTCGTCGACCCGCGCGGACCGCCGCGAGTGCTGCAGCACCATGAGGGCGAGCAGCGCGACCAGCACCGGCTCCTGCGGCCGGAGGCGCAGCACGACCCGCACCAGGCGGACGGCCCCTTCCGCGAGGGTGACCCGGACGGCATCCGGACCCGAGCCGGGCGCGTACCCGGCTGTGAAGGCGAGGTAAGCAGTCTGCGCGACGCCGTCCAGCCGCTCGGGCAGCACCTCCGCCGACGGTACGGCGAACGGGATGCCGGCCGTCACGATCTTCTTCTTGGCGCGGGTGATCCGGGCGGCCATCGTCGGCTCGGGCACCAGGAACAGCCGCGCGATGTCCGCAGTGCTCACGCCGAGGACCAGTCGGAGGGCCAGCGCACTCGCCGCCGCCGGGTCGAGCGCCGGGTGAGTGCACATCAGGACGAGGCGCAGCAGGTCGTCCTCGACGACGTCGCCAGGGTCCGCGCGGACGACGGCGTCCCGCCCGGCCTCCTCGACGACCAGCAGCGGCATCTTGCGGTGGGCCATCGACTCCGCGCGCAACCGGTCGAGCACCCGCCGCCGCGCCGCGGTGTGGAGCCACGCCACCGGGTTGTCGGGCACCCCGTCGCGACCCCACCGCCGGGCGGCCGTCTCGACGGCGTCGGCGAGCGCGTCCTCGACCAGGTCCAGCCGGCGGAAGCGCGCGAGGAGCAGGGACGTCAGCCGTCCCCACTCCTCGAGCACCACGTCGGCCAGCGCCTCCGCCGGGTTCTCCTTCACACCCCTTCGTAGCCCTCCACGCCCACGACCGCGCGGATCTCCACGGTGTACGCCTTGGGCAGCAGCTTCGCGGCCGCGATGGCGGTGTCGAGGTCGGGCAGCTCGACGTCGTAGTAGCCGCTCAGCTGCTCGACGAGCTCCACGAACGGCCCGTCGGTGACGACGTCCGACCGGTCGCCGTCGCGTCGGATCGTCGTGGCCAGGTCCGCGTCGCACAACGCCGCACTGCTGGTACGCCGCCCGTGGGCGTCGACGTACCGCTCGAAGGCGTGGTGGGCCTCGAAGTACTCCTGCTTCACGGCGTCGCTCGCCTGCGCCCACTCGCCCGGGTCGCAGGCGATCAGCACCACGTACCGCCGGTGCTCTCGAGGCGGCCCTCCGGCCGAGGTCGCAGGAATCCCCGGGGCGGCATCGTCGAGCGTCATGCGCCCGGCCGGTCCTCGGGCTTCACCACGCGACGCACCTCGATGCCGTCGCCGAGCCCGGCGATGATCTGGCAGCAGTCCAGCAGGTCGTCCAGGTCGTCGGACTCGACCTGGTAGAAGCCGCCGACCTGCTCGGTCACCTCCGCGAACGGCCCGTCGGTCACCGCGCCGCCACCGCGCGGGATGCGCTTGCCCTCGGACGTCGCGTGCAGCTCGGCGCCGCCGGTGATCTTGTGGCCGCGCTTGGACAGCTCGGCGCTGAACCGGTTGTAGTCGTCGTACCCCGCCTTGCGCTGCTCGGCGTCCATGGTGGTCCACCAGCGGTCGGCGTCTCCGACGATGAGAACGACGTACTCGGTCATGGCTGCTCCTTCATAGAAGTCCGGGCCGCAGGCGCGACCTCACTCCGATGACGAGCGACCCGACGCCTGATCGACAGCCTGCCCGAAAACATGTCGCCGCACCCACGCATGCATCGCGACGGCCGCCGCGGCTCCCGCGTTGATCGACCGGGTCGAGCCGAACTGCTCGATGTGCAGGACGACCTCGCACGCGGCTCGCATGTCGTCGCTCAGGCCCGGACCCTCCTGGCCGAAGACGAGCACGCAGCCGCGCGGGAGGTCGTACGTCTCCAGCGGCAGCGAGCCGGGCAGGTTGTCGATGCCGATCAGGGGCAGCCTCGCCGAGCCGGCCCAGGTCACGAGGTCCTCGACGGTGGGGTGGTGGTGCTCGTGCTGGTAGCGGTCGGTGACCATCGCGCCGCGTCGGTTCCAACGCCGCTTGCCGACGATGTGGAAGGCGCGGGCGTTGAACGCGTTCGCCGTGCGGATGACGGAGCCGATGTTGAAGTCGTGGCCCCAGTTCTCGACGGCCACGTGGAAGTCGTGCCGGGTCGTGTCGAGGTCGGCCACGATCGCCTCGTGCGACCAGTAGCGGTAGCGGTCCACCACGTTGCGCCGGTCGCCCTCGCGCAGCAGCTCCTCGTCGTACGTCGGGTCCGGGCTGCCGTCGGCCAGCGTCGGCCACGGCCCCGGCCAGGGACCCACACCGACGTCGTCGCTCACGCGGGCACCCTAGGACGTCCCGGCGACGCGGGTCATCCGGTCGGCCATCCGCCGGATCGCCTCCCGCAGCTCCGGCGGGTCGAGCACCACGAAGTCCACGCCGAACCGCGGCAGGTGGGCCGCCATCACGTCGAGGTCCTCGGCGCCGACCTCGAGCAGGCAGGAGTGCTCGTCGATGGGTTCGACCGTGCCCACCGTCGGCGGCACCATGCGTTGCATCGTGTCCGCGTCCACGGCCATCCGGAGCCGGGCGTTGAACTGGTACCCGCCGTGCGCCATCGCCCGCCGGATGAACTCCTCCGCGTCCGGCGACTCGCGCGGGCGGAACCGCCAGGTACCGGTGACGACGGTCGACATCCGGTCCAGGCGGAAGGTCCGCCAGTCCTCCCGGTCCAGGTCGTACGCCATGAGGTACCACCGGCGTCCCGTCGCGGCCAGCCGGTACGGCTCCACGCGCCGCTCGCTGCGCTCACCGGTCCGCGACTCGTAGTCGAACGTGACGCGGACGTGCTCGCGGATGCCCTGCGCGAGCGCGAGCAGGGCCACGGAGTCGACGCTCACCGGGCTCGACTCCAGCGTGATCGTGGACTGCTGGACGGCGGCGACCTGCGCGCGCAGCCGGGCCGGGAGCACCTGGTCCAGCTTGGCCATGGTCCGCACGGCCGCCTCCCCGACGCCTGCCACCGTGCCACCGGCCGCCAGCCGCAGGCAGACCGCGACGGCGACCGCCTCCTCGCTGTCCAGCAGCAGCGGCGGGAGGGCCTTGCCGGCACCGAGCTGGTACCCGCCGCCGATGCCCTGCGACGCCTGCACCGGGTAGCCGAGCTCGCGCAGCCGCCCCACGTCCCGGCGCACGCTGCGGGTGGTCACGCCCAGCCGCTCGGCGAGCTCGGGACCGGTCCACACCGGGCGTGACTGCAGCAGCCCGAGCAGCTGGAGGACCCGCGCCGTCGTATCGCTCATGGACCCATCGTGCCTGGCATTGCGGACAGCATCTGTCCGGGATCGACGGCGTCAGGACAGGCGGGGCAGCGGAGTCTTCCGCGGGGTCATCCACTGGTCGGCGAGCCGGGTGAGCGTGCCGTCCGCGCGCATCCGGGCCAGCGCCGCGGACACGCACGGCGTGAGGGCCGACCCCTTGGCGAGCACCGCGCCGAGCTGCTCGTCGCCCTGGGCGGGCAGCTCGCCGAGAACCTTGCCGTCGTCGAGCGCCGCCGTGGACAGGTACGCCGCGGTGGGCTGATCAGCGACGATGCCCTCGATCTCGTGCCGGGCGAGCGCCGCACTCGCCTCGCGCATGCTCGCGAACGCGGTCGCCGCCGTCGTCGGCCGGATCTGCGCCCCGATCGCCGCGTACGACGTGGAGTCGGTCACGGCGCCGAGCCGCGCGGTCCGCAGGTTGGCCACGCGGGAGGCGTTCGCGATCGGGCTGCCCGACCAGGTGACGACGGCCTGCCGCACGCCGTAGTACGGATCGGAGAAGTCCACCGTCGTCTGCCGCTGGGGCGTGATCGCCGCCTCCATCAGGGCCAGGTCGTAGCTCTTGGCACCCGGCCGGACCGCGTCGGGGAACGGCCGGCGGACCCAGCGGACGTCGCTCGGGTCGTACCCGAGGAGCTGGGCGACGTGATAGCCCACGCCGCCCTCGTACCCCTGGCCGTTGCTCGGATCGTTGTCGATGAACCACGGCGCGTACGCGGGGTCCTCGACGGCGATCGTGAGGGCGCCGCTCTGGACGGTGCGCAGGACGCCCTTGTCGCACCCCTTCAGAGTGACCTGCCCGGCCGAGCTCGAGGTGGGTTCGGACCCGGCCGACGTCGAGCACGCCCCCAGCCCCAGCACGACGGCAACCGCGGCGGCCGCGGCCCGCAGACCCCTCACGGGACGACCCTGGCCGTCGTCGTCCGAACCGCGGCCCACCGTCTCATCCTGCTCACATCGGCAACCTCTACCCTTGGGGACCGTGATGCATGCGCTCGGGCCCGGCTGGATGGACCCCAACTACCTGCTCGGCCAGTTCGGCGGAGCGTTCTTCTGGATCTCGATGCTCATCGTGTTCATCGAGTGCGGGGTCCTCTTCCCGATCCTGCCCGGTGACTCGCTGCTCTTCGCGATCGGCCTCTTCACCGCGACCTCGGCCAAGACCGGCTTCGACGTCCCGCTGTGGCAGTCGCTGCCGCTGCTGATGATCGCCGCGTTCGCCGGCAATGTCGCCGGGTACGAGATCGGACGCCTGATCGGCCCGAGCCTGTACGAGCGCGACGGGCGCATCCTCAAGCGCAAGTACTTCGACCAGACCTCGGCCTTCTTCGACAAGCACGGCAACAAGGCCCTGGTCATCGGCCGGTTCGTGCCCATCGTGCGCACGTTCGTGACGCTGGTCGCCGGTGTCAGCCGGATGGACCGTCGCCGCTTCTTCGTCTGGAGCGCCGTCGGGGCCGTGCTGTGGGTCGCCCTCGTGGTGCTGGCGGGTTACGTGCTCGGCAAGTCCTTCCCGGGCCTCGGCGACAAGATCGACGTGATGATCCTGCTGGTGGTGCTCGTCTCCGTGCTGCCGATGGTGTGGGAGTACGTCAAGCACCGCAGGCAGGCCAACGCCCTGGCCGACGAGGTCGTGGACTCGTTCGACCCGGTCGACGACGGACGCCGGCACTGATCTGACGCGAGACCGGCCCGGCTGAGCCGACCCGGCCGGGTTCAGTCCTCGTCGATGCCCTGCTCGATGGCGTAGCGGGCGAGCTCGACCCGGTTGGCCAGCTGCAGCTTGCGCAGCGTCGACTGCACGTGGTTCTCGACGGTGCGGTGGCTCAGGTGCAGCCGGGTGCCGATCTGCCGGGCGGTCAGGCCCTTGGCGACCAGTCGCAGCACCTCGGTCTCCCGATCGGTCAGCTGCGGGAGGTCCTGCCCGTCGTCGGGATCGGGCCCGGACGACATCCGGCGGTACTCGCCCAGCACGAGCGCCGCGAGCCCCGGCGTGAACACCGCCTGACCGGCCGCGGTGGCCGTGACCGCGTCGACGAGCTCGGCGGCGGAGGCGGACTTCACCAGGTAGCCGGACGCGCCTGCCTTCACGGCCTCGAGCACGTCGTCGCGCTCGGAGGAGGCGGACAGGACCAGGACGCGGGCGTGCGGCGCCGCGTCCAGCACGGCCGCGGTCGCCTGTGCCCCGTTGCCGTCCGTGAGCTGCATGTCCATCAGCACGACGTCCGGACCGGTCGCGGCGGCCCGGCTCGCCGCCGACCGGACGCCGTCGGCGGTCGCCACCACCTCGAAGCCGGCACCGGCCAGGTCCCGGCTCACGCCGTCGCGCCACATCGGGTGGTCGTCGACGACCATCACCGTGACCTGCGACTCGTCCTCGCCCACACTGCTCCCTCGTCCGTCATCGTCGCGCGAGCGGGACGCGCAGCTCCCACTCGGTGCCCTCGCCGGGCGCCGTCTCGAGCACGGCCTCGCCGCCGAGCTCTTCGACCCGGCCCCGGATCGACTTGCTGACGCCCATCCTGCCCGCTGTCTCGGCCGCTCTCAGCCGACCCGGCTCGATCCCGACGCCGTCGTCCCGCACGGTGACGACGACCGCGTCGTCCAGCTCCTCCACGAGCACGAACGCCCGAGCCTGCGGTCCCGCGTGCCGCTCGACGTTCGCGAGCGCCGTACGGACGGCGCCCTCCAGCCCTTCGGCGACGCGCCGCGGGACGACGACCGCCGAGGCCGGTGCGGCCAGGTCGACGCCCGGGGGGACGACCGTCCGCAGCCGGCGCCGCAGGTCGACCGAGCCGCCGTCGCCCGTCACCGGCGCCGACTGCTCCGACAGCAGCACCCGGAGCGCCTGCTCCTGCTCTCCCGCGAGTGCGGCCAGCTCGCCGAGCTCGCCGCTCGCGCCGGCACCGCGCCGACGCATCAGCGCGAGCACCTGCAGGACGCCGTCGTGCACCTCGCGCGCAAGCCGTTCCCGCTCGTCGGTCGCGGCGCGGATGCGGATCGCCTCCGCCAGCTGGGCGTTGGCCCGCCGGGCGGCGGCGCTGGCGACGCCCATCGTCAGTCCGGCCGTGACGAGCACCGGCACCGTGGAGTCGATGAGCACCCGGTTCAGGTCGTTCGTCGCATCGAGGCTGAGCAGGCCGAGCAGCAGCCCGCTGGCGACACCGGCCCACGGGCCGAGCAGGACGGCGGTGGACAGCGCCGCGTTCGTCACCCACAACGTCGTCGGAAGGGGCTGGTGGGAGCTCCAGAACGCCTCGTCGCTCACCAGGCGGCTCGCGTACATCAGGGCGATCGCGACGACGTGGTCGCCGATCACGACCTGGGTACGCCACCGGCCGGAGGTGAGGGCGAGCGCGGCCACCGCGGACCACACCACCAGGACGGCGATGAGGGTCCAGCTGAGCGCCGGCCGGGTGTGCTGGTCGTCGGAGGAGATCTGGGTCGCCACGGCGTACGCGACGGTCGCTGCCCGGAACGCCCCGGCCGCGCGCCAGAGCGGACGTGAGGGGTCCTGCGCCGGGGACTCGGCTGTCATGCGGGCCATCATGGCGGGCCGGAGGTGCTGCGGCAGCCGGGAGCACGGCGAAGGGGCCGGGCGTCCCCCGACACCCAGCCCCTCTCACCCGACCCCTCGGCTGTTACTGCTACTGCCTAGACGCGATGGCCCCCGGGTGAGGTTGCTTCCCGACCCGAGAAATCTTCAGCAATTTCTCAGGGGACGGCGAAAGCCCCGGAAGCCGAGGCTTCCGGGGCTTTCAACCGTGCTGGATCACGCAGGCAGGTTCAGGGTCTGACCCACGAAGATCATGTTGGGGTTGCTCACAGTCTTGCTGTTCGCGGCCCACAGCTGACGCCAGCTGGAGACGTCGTACTTATCAGCCAGCTTGGCCAGGGTGTCACCGGACTTGACGGTGATGGTCTGGCCGCTGTGCTTCACAGCCGGGGCGGTGTGCACGTGGTGGCGCTTCACGGTGTGCTTCGGCGCGACGTGGGTGCGCACGACCTTGCGGTCGGCCTTCTTGGCGACCGGACGGTCGGCCTTCGGCGCGACGTGGGTACGGACGGCCTTCTTCGGCGCGACGTGGGTGCGCTCGACCTTGCGCTCGGTCTTCTTGGCGACCGGACGGTCGGCCTTGACGACCTTGCGCTCGATGCTGCGCGACGCACGCTGGGTGTCGCTGCCCGCGGAGGCGGCGCCACCGTTCGCACGGGTGAGGCCCGCACGCTTGGAGCAGACCGGCCACGCGCCCGGGCCCTGGCCCTGGAGGACGCGCTGAGCGACGCGAATCTGCTCGGAACGGCTGGCGTTCTGCGCCGAGCCGCTACCGCCGTAGGCGCGCCAGGTGGAGGGGGTGAACTGCAGGCCGCCGGAGAAACCGTTGCCGGTGTTGATGCCCCAGTTGCCGGTGGACTCGCACTGCGCGACGCGGTCCCACACGTTGGTGTCAGCGTGGGCCTGGCCAGTCGTGCCGACCGTGACCGCGGCAGCAGCCGCAGCGCCGGTGGCAACCAGAGTGGTCACTCGTGCCTTGCGATTGTTAAGCAAAAGTCTTCCCTTCGTGTTGCCGCCTCGCAGCGCACAGCGACAGGCACACCCGATGGGGGTGTCTGCCACGGTTGTTGTGCTCCGCCCCTCGCCGGCTCCGGAAGTTCCGGTTCTGCGCTCACAGGAGGGATTCAGGCGAAGTGAGCGCGCCAACTGTTCGAGCTCAGGTCAGGATGACCAGTTCGAACATGACCGCGAGGTCAGAGGGATTAGCGGTCGAGGGCACCAGATCGTTACCGCCCAGTCGCCGTTTGTGATCCCTTTCACATGAAGGGAGGACCCCAGATCAGCCCGGATGCGATATAGCAATCCCCGCGCTGACCTGGGGTTTCACCGCTGCGGAGGCGGTCCCGCCGGGGGCTGCCCACCGCCCGGGAAATTTCCTCCCGGCGGGGTGTAACCCGGCCCCTGGGACCCCGGCTGAGGGGGTCCGGACTGCCCGTACGGGGGCGGTCCGTCCTGGGGCGACTGAGGCGTCTGGGGCTGCTGGGGCTGCTGGTACGGACCCGACGGAGCCTGGCCGGGCTGGCCGGTGGCCGTCGGAGCCGCCGCCTGACCGAACTCGACCGAGCTCGGCTGGACCGGCGATCCCGGGTCGGCACCGACGGGAGCACCCGGCCCGCCGGCGCCCGAGCCGGCTCCGAAGCTGACGTTCGGCGCGTTGCGCGCCGGCGCGTCGACCTCGAAGTACTCCTCCTTACCGATCTTCCCGAAGCCCGCGATGATGTTCGTCGGCACCGTCTCGACCTTGGTGTTGAGCTCGCGGACATTGGCGTTGTAGTAGCGCCGGCCGGCCGCGATGCGGTCCTCGGTGGAGGAGAGCTCGCCCTGCAGGGCCATGAAGTTCTGGTTGGCCTTCAGGTCGGGGTACGCCTCGGCGACGGCCATCAGGCGGCCGAGGGCCTGGGTGAGGACGTTCTCGTTCTGCGCGGCCGTCGCAGGGGTACTGGCGCCGCCGACCGCCGCCGCCCGGGCCCGGATGACCTCCTCGAGGGTGCCCCGCTCGTGGGTCGCGTACCCCTTCACGGTCTCGACGAGGTTCGGGATCAGGTCGTGCCGCCGCTTGAGCTCGACGTCGATCTGGTGCCACGCCTCCTGCACGAGGTTCCGCAGCTTGATCAGGCCGTTGTAGGCGAAGACCGCCCACAAGGCCAGCAGCACCAGCACGATGACGATGCCGATCAGGACCCACACCATGGGAGTTACCAGCTTTCTCGCAGACACGCGGACTGGCGCCGAGCCTAGCCAAGGACGCCACCGGCGTACCGGTCGTCCACACCCCCGAGCGCCGCGGACCCTGCGGTCAGCCCGCCGCGCGGGCGAGGACCTGCTCGACGACGAGCGGGTCGGCGCCCAGCGGCGCGGTCACCAGGTCCGCCCCGGCACGCTGCAGCTGGGTGTGGAAGTGGCCGCGGCCGAGCAGGTACGCAGCGATCGCGACCCGGCGACCCGGTGCCTGGACGCGGGCCTGCGCCACCGCCGTGGGTACGTCGGGCTGCGCCGCCGACCCGTACGCGACGCGGACCGGACCGCCCCAGACCGCTCGGAGCAGGCTCGCCATCTCCTGCGCGTCGTCGGCGGCCTCGGACCGGGACGACCCCGCCGCCGCGAGAACCACCTGGTCCTCCTGGGTCGCACCCGCCTCGACGAGCCGGTGGCGCAGGACCCGGGCCAGCCGCTCCCCCGGGCCGAGCGCCGGCGCAGCGGTCGTTCCCGGGTACGCCTCGACGACCTGGGCGATGTCGACCCGCACGTGGTAGCCGGTGCTGAGCAGCAGCGGAACGATGAGCGGCGCCTCGCCCTCGGCGTACACCCGCCCGACCACGTCGGCCGGCTCCGGCTGCTGCACGTCGACGTAGGCGAGCTCGACCCGTCCGTCGTACCCGGCCCGTACCGCAGCGTGCAGGTCGACGACCGTGCGCTGCCCGTCGGGATCGGCGGTGCCGTGGGCGCACAGGACGAGGGGTCTCATCGGTGGGTCCGCTCCGGCCTCAGGCCTCGTCCAGCACGGTCGCCACGTCGCCGATCACGATCACGGACGGGTTGGCCACGCCGGCGGCGGTGACCCGCTCGGCGATGTCCGCGAGCGTGCCCCGCACCACGCGTTGCCTCGGCGTCCAGGCCCGGTGGACCACGGCCGCGGCGGTCTGCGGGTCGCGGCCGTCGCGCAGGAGCCGCGACGTCAGCTCGTGCAGCCGGCTCATGCCCATCAGGACCAGGATCGTGCCCGGCCACTGAGCCAGGACCGACGTCTCCAGCTCGTCGTGGCCGGAGACGACGAGGAACCCGGTCGCCGTGCCCCGGTGGGTCACCGGGATGTTCGCCGCGGCCGGTGCCGCGAGCGCACTCGTGACGCCCGGGACGACATCCACCTCGACACCCGCCTCCCGGCACGCCAGCAGCTCCTCACCGCCACGCCCGAGGACGAACGGGTCGCCGCCCTTAAGCCGGACGACGTACTGCCCGCGCTGGGCCCGCTCGACGAGAATGCGGTTGATCTCCGGCTGCGGGATCGGATGGTGGTATGGGGTCTTCCCGACGTCCACGACCTCGACCTCGTGGGCGAGCTCGCGCAGGACGTCCGTCGGCGCGAGGCGATCGGTGACCACCACGTCGGCGCGGGCGAGCTCGCGGCGGGCGCGCAGCGTGAGCAGGTCCGGGCTGCCGGGGCCGCCACCGACGAGGACGACCCTGCCCTCGCCCGCTCGACGCGGCGGCAGGGCGACCTCGCCCTCCTGGAGAGCGGTCACCAGCCGGCTGCGTACCTGCTGGGCCAGATCGGGCCGCGGGCCGTCGACCGCCACGGCGTACCCGTCGACGTCCACCGACTCGACGGCACGGGCGTCGACGCCCTCGCACCAGATGCGGTCGGCGGCACACCACTCGCGGACGGCTGCGTCGCGGGCGGCGTCGGCGTCCTGGATCGAGACCAGCCAGACGTCCGTGAGGTCGGCTCGTACGACGTCGCGCCGCTCCCACGTCACGGTGGAGTGCTGCTCGGCCAGGTCTCGCAGGCCCTCGCAGGCGTGCGCGGTGACGACCCGTACGCGCGCACCCTCGTCCAGCAGCTCACGGCAGCGCCGCTCGGCGCCCGGGCCGCCGCCCAGCAGCAGGACCGGTCGACCGGTCAGGTCCAGACGGTGCAGGCTCATCGCCTCACCTCCTACGACAGTGGCGGGGCGCCGCCCTCCGGTGGCGGCAGGGCCCGGCGCACCTTCATCCGCGTCATGGTCGCATCTGAGCCCGACTCGCGGACGCCGCCGACCGGATGGCGGGCACGTCCACCCCCACCGGCGAAAGCTGGCCACCCGCACACCCATACCTGTGCTGGCCACCAACTTCTGCCGGGGAGGGCAGATCTCAGCGCAGACCCAGGTCGTCCAGGCCGTACACGAACAGGTACGCGGGCACGTCCTGCTCGACACGCTCCTTGGCGCCGGTGTCGCGGTCGGCGATCACGGCCACCGCGACGACCTCGGCACCGGCCTCGCGGCAGGCGGCGACGGCCTCGAGCGCCGAACCGCCCGTGGTGGAGGTGTCCTCGACGACCAGCACGCGGCGGCCCTTGATGGACGGACCCTCGATGCGCTGCTGCAGCCCGTGGGCCTTGCCCCGCTTCCGGACGACGAACGCGTCGAGCGAGCGGCTGTCGGCGGACGCGGCGTGCAGCATCGCGGTGGCGACGGGGTCGGCGCCCATGGTCAGCCCGCCGACGGCGTCGTACGAGAGGTCCTTGGTCAGCTCGAGCATCACCCGGCCGACGAGCGGAGCCGCGGCGCCGGACAGGGTGACCCGGCGCAGGTCGACGTAGTAGTCGCCCTCCTTGCCGGAGGACAGCGTCACCTTGCCGTGGACCACGGCCTGGTCGCGGATGATCTGCAGGAGCGCGGCGCGGTCGTTACCCGTATCAGTCACGGACCCCGAGCCTAACGGCCTGCCGGGGCGTGGCCGGCGCCTGCCGGTCCGGCCGCCCCCAGCGGTCGAGCTCAGGTGCCGGGACGGTGCCGGCGGCGGAACGCTCTGCTGCGCGCGACGCCGCGCGGCAGGACGTCCAGCAGACCCACGGCCGCCTTGTACTGCACCCCGGGCACCGACACGACCCGTCCTCGGTCGACGTCGTCGAGGCACTGCCGGACGACGGTGTCCGCGTCCAGCCAGAGCGCATCGGGCAGACCCTGCCCGCGGATGCCCGCCCGCTCGTGGAACTCGGTGCGGGTGAGCCCCGGGCACAGCGCCGTCACGGTGACGCCGCTGCCCGCGAGCTCGGCCGCGAGCGACTCCGAGAACGTGGTCACGTAGCTCTTGGCGGCGGCGTACGTGCCGGTCGCGAGGAAGCCCGCGACCGACGACACGTTGACGATCGCGCCGTGGCCGCGCCGGCGCATCGCCCTCGCCGCGGCATGGCTGAGGACCAGCGGCGCGCGCACCAGCACGGCCAGCAGGTGCTCCTCGTCCACGACGTCGTTCTCCAGGAACGGGCTGCCGAGCGAGTAGCCGGCGTTGTTGACCAGCAGGTCGATCGGACGAGCCGGGTCGGCGAGGCGATCGGCGACGTCCTGCACGTCGAGGCGCTCGGACAGGTCGGCGGTGACGACCTCGACGGCCACGCCGTGACCGTCCTCCAGCCGCGTCCGCAGGTCGGTGAGCCGGGCCTCGTCGCGCGCGACGACCACCAGATCGTGACCGCGCGCGGCCAGCTGCTCGGCGAACGACTTCCCGATGCCGGCGCTCGCGCCGGTGACCAGAGCGGTAGCCATACCCCGGAGTCTAGGAGCGCCGCGCGCTGTCGCCCGTGGGTTCGCGCGTGGCTGGAGATGATCGACGGGATCCGTCTCGCGTCCCGCTCCGTCGGAGCACCTGATTCGACCGACGACGAGGAGAGATCATGCGACGAGTCCCAGCCACCGTGGCCGCTGCGGTTCTGACGATCGCGGGCCTGACCGCGTGCAGCACCAACAGCTCCTCGGGGTGCTCGTACCGACCGGCAGCCGCCACGTCGACCACCGGCAGCTCCTCCCTGTACGACAGCGACTCGACCACCACCGACCCCCACGGCAGCTCGTACGGCTCCGATCCCTACGGCAGCTCGGGCTACCCGAGCGACGACAGCACGAGCTCCCTGCTGGACGAGGTCGACGAGCAGGACACCACCGTCGGCGACTGTGACGACGACCGCGACACCTACCACCACTCGACGTACTACGACAGCCGTCGCAGCCGGGTGAAGTCCAGCGGTTCGGGCTCGCGGGTCCGCTCGAACAGTGGCAGCCACGGCGGTGGCTCCCGCGGCTCGGTCGGACACCGCTGAGGCGCCGGGCGTCCTAGCCCAGCCGGGCGTCGTCGTACAGGTGGCGTCTGGCGAGCACCGACCCGACAGCCGTCACGACGAACCCCACGTACGCGGGCAGCAGGTGGCCCGGGTCCACGTACCCGACGGCGACGTGGACGATGAGGGTCGGGACGAACCCGGCCAGCATCGACAACGTCACCGCCCACCACACCCACCGGCGTCCGGGAGCCCAGCAGCAGATCGACAGCAGGCTGAGCCCCACGCCCGCCGACAGCAGCGCACCGCCGAATCCGGCGCGGTCGTGTGCGGCGAACCCCTGCAGCGCCGGGTTCAACGCGTGCAGGTGGAAGGCGTCGTGCCCGATGTACACGAGGTCGGTCGGGACGTAGACGTAGGTCAGGCCGGTGACCGAGATGAACAGCCCGGCGACGATCAGCCCGACCGACATCGACACCACGAGCAGCTGACCGGTGAGTCCTCGACGGGCGACCTCGGGCGGCGGCCGCCTCGGTTCGCTCCACCGTCGCGGCTCGCGCGACCGGGTCGCCAGCAGGAACATCGGCGTCAGGACCGCCGCGAGACCGGCGTGCAGCGGCTCGAAGTAGCCCGTGCCGAGGAAGTACAGCAGGGTGGGGAAACCGAGGACGGCGCTCCACCACAGCGCCCGTTCGGCCGCGCGGATCCCCTGGCGCAGCCCGCAGTAGGACAAGGCGACGTACAGGATGCCGAGACAGACCATCGTGCCGGCCAGGGTGATGCGGTCGTGCTGGAGGAACGGCACGAAGCGCGGCACGAGGCCGTCGAGCTGCTCGCGGGTCATGCCGAGGTGGTCCTCGTCGTACCAGAGCAGCCCCGGGCCCACCGCCACCGCGGCCGCCCCGACGCCGCCGGCGAGCATCCCGACGCCGAGACCGACACCCCAGGCCCACATCGGCCACGACCAGGGCGCCGTGCGCAGGACCTCCCGTGCCGTCGGCGCAGGCTCCGCGACGGGCGCAGGCAGGAGGGACCGGACGAGGTGGTTCGGGAGGCCGGGCCCGCCGTCGACCAGCGCCCTGCTGTGCAGCAGCACCGCGTCGGCGCCGGCCGCGGCGAGCGCACGCCCGACCTCGGCGTCGCCGGAGTCGGTGACCGCGACCACCACCTCGTGCCCTGCGCGGTGCTGCGCGACGTCGTCGGGATCGTCGGTACGGACGACCACCCCACGCTGCTGGAGCGCAGTGTCGATCAGCCGGTCACCCTCCACGTAGCCCGCGACCGTCGGCGGGGAACCCACGGCGTCGCGCACCTCTGCGCTGCGACCCGGCGTACAGCGCAGCAGCACCGGTGCAGCGGACGCGGCGATCTCCCGTCGCAGCTCCCGGGCCTCCTGCGGCGAGAGCGGGCCGATCTCGACGACGGCGGCTCCGATCTCGGGCATCGCCCGCAGGACGGGCCTGCCCACCTCGGCCCCCGCCGAGACGCCGACCGGACCGACCAGGTCGTGCCCGAGCAGCGAGCCCCGCTGCTCGGGGTACTCCTCGGTCCCCGCCATCGTCCGCGCCAGCAGCCGACCGCCGGGAACCGAGCAGACCGCAGCCAGCAGGCCCAACGCCCATCGTTGCGAACGCCGTACGCCGACCAGCGCGCCCGCGGGCGCCCGCAGCGGCCCGTACGTCCAGTCCGGCATGGCCATCACCCCCTCTTCTGGCGGGTCAGGGTACGTCGGAGGAGCCGCCTAGGGTGTCCGGGTGCGCATCGCGACCTGGAACGTCAACTCCGTCCGCTCCCGCATCGACCGCGTCATGGGCGTTCTGCAGCGACACGACCTGGACGTGCTCCTGCTGCAGGAGACCAAGGCGCGGGACGACCAGTTCCCGGCGCTCGCGCTGGAGGGGTCGGGCTACGAGTTCGTCAACCACGGGCTGAACCAGTGGAACGGCGTCGGCATCATCTCCCGCGTCGGCCTGGAGGACGTCCAGAAGGGCTTCTCCGACATGCCGTCGTACGGGGACCCGGCCGTCGCCGAGGCCCGCGCGCTCGGCGCGACCTGCGGCGGCGTCCGCGTCTGGTCGCTGTACGTGCCGAACGGCCGCGAGCTCGGGCACGACCACTACCACTACAAGCTCGACTGGCTGGCCCGGCTGCGGGACACCGCCGAGGGGTGGCTGATCGAGGACCGGCAGGCGCAGATCGTGCTCGCCGGCGACTGGAACATCGCGCCGACCGACGACGACGTGTGGAGCGTCGAGTACTACGCGGACAAGACCCACACCAGCGAGCCGGAGCGGAAGGCGTTCGAGGCGGTCGTGGACGCGGGCTACACCGACCTGGTCCGCCCGTACACCCCCGGCCCCGGCGTCTACACGTACTGGGACTACACGCAGCTGGCGTTCCCGAAGAAGCGCGGGATGCGGATCGACTTCCTGCTCGGCTCGCCCGCGGTGCAGGAGCGGATGAAGGGCGCGTCCATCGACCGCGAGGAGCGCAAGGGCAAGGGCGCCTCCGACCACGCCCCTGTCATCATCGACCTCACCGACTGATCCCGCCCCGGATCGAACTGCGTTTGGTGTTCCTGACGCAGTTCAAACCGCGTCAGGAACACCGAACGCAGTTAAGTAGCGCCCAGCGGGTGGTCAGTTGACCTGGCGGTCGTGGCCCTCCCAGTAGGGCTGACGCAGCTTGAACTTCTGGAGCTTGCCGGTCGCCGTCCGGGCGAGCTCGTCGCGGAACTCGATCTTCTTCGGGCACTTGTACCCGGCCAGCGACTCGCGGGCGTGCGCGATCAGCTCCTCCTCGGTGACCTCGCCCTCGCGCACGACCAACGCCGTCACGAGCTCGCCCCACTTCTCGTCCGGGACGCCGATGACCGCCGCCTCGCGGACCGCCGGGTGAGAGATCAGCACGTCCTCGACCTCGATGGAGGAGACGTTCTCGCCGCCGGAGATGATCACGTCCTTCTTGCGGTCGGCGATGGTGAGGTACCCGTCCTCGATCGAGCCGCCGTCGCCGGTGTGGAACCAGTTGCCCTCCTGCGCCTGCGCGGTCGCCTCGGGGTTCTCCCAGTACGCGGCGAGGTTGTGGTTGGACTGCGCCAGCACCTCACCGGACTCGTCGATCTTCACCCGAACTCCGACGGCAGGGGCTCCCGCCCGGCCGAGCAGACGGGCCTGCTCGGCCGGCTCGACGTCGTCCCACTCCGCCCGCATCCGGGACATCGTGAGCAGCGGTGCGGTCTCGGTGAGCCCGTAGATCTGGATGAACTCCCAGCCGAGCTCCTCACGCACCCGCTCGATCGTGCGGGTCGGCGGCGGTGCTCCGGCGACGATGATCCGCACCCGGTCACGGCCGGGGACCTCGCCGTCCCAGTCCTTCGCGCCGTCCAGCGCCGCCTGCACCACCGCCGGGGCAGCGCACAGGTAGGTGACCCCGTGCTTCTCGACGCGACGCAGGATCTCGGCGCCGTCGACCTTGCGCAGCACGATGTGCTCGGCGCCCACGGCGGTCGCGGCGAACGGCATGCCCCACCCGTTCGCGTGGAACATCGGCAGCGTGTGCAGGTAGACGTCGCGGTCGGAAACGCTTGCCTGCCAACCGAACACGGCCGCGTTCAGCCACAGGTTGCGATGCGTCATCTGCACTCCCTTGGGACGAGCCGTCGTCCCCGAGGTGTAGTTGATCGTCGCGGTCGCGGACTCGTCGCCCTCCCAGTCGGTCGGCTCGCCGTCGCCGCCCCAGAGCTCGTCGTCGTCCTGACCGAGGACGTACGACCGCTTGCTCGGGACCTCGTCGATCAGGTGCTTCAGCTCGGGGTCGACCATCAGCACCTCGGCGCCGCTGTGCTCGACGATGTACTTCACCTCGGGCACCGACAGGCGGAAGTTGATCGGGACGAGGACGCGTCCCCACCCGCTCACGCCGAAGAACGACGTCAGCAGCCGGGCGCTGTTGTGCGACACGACCGCGACCCGGCCGCCGACGGGTACGCCCATCGCCTCGAGGTTCGCCGCCTGGGCCCGCGCCAGCCGGCCGAGCTCGGCGTACGTGATCCGCCCGTCCGTGCCGAACGGCGCGGCCGGCTGGTCGGGCTCGTCGACGACCGCGGTCCGCTCGCCGTACACCGTGACGGCGCGGTCGAGGAAGTCACGAACGGTGAGCGGGTACTCCACGAGGCACCTCCGGGCTCGGCATGATCTGGCTCACCCCTTTCTACGCTGCCGCAGGCGCCGCTGTCCCGCAGAACGACGAGCCCCTCAGACCACCGGGCGAGCCGCGATACACCACACAGGTGTATCGTTGGTGTATGACGCGCACCAACATCGACATCGACGACGAGCTGGTCGCCGAGGTGATCCGCCGGTACGACCTCTCGTCCAAGCGCGAGGCCGTCGACCTGGCGCTGCGTCGCCTCGTCGGTCCGAGGATCACGCCCGACCTGGTGGACAGGGTGATCGGCGTGGGCTGGGAAGGCGACCTCGACGAGATGCGCACTGCCAAGGTCGAGGAGTGGTGACCGAGCTCGTCGACAGCTCGGTCTGGATCGAGATGATCCGCAACACCCGTTCACCGGCGGCCGTGTACCTCGAGGACCGGCTCAAGCGAGCGCCCGGCGCGGTCAGGACGACCGAGCCGATCGTGATGGAGCTGTACGCGGGGCCTGCCCGCGAGGAGTCGCTCTCCGCCGTCCAGGCGCTGGTCGACGCCGTTGCGCTGGTGCGCATCGCTCCCGCTGTCGACTTCACCTCCGCCGCAGCACTTTTCCGCGCAGCACGTCGAGGCGGCTGCACTGTCCGCACGATGAACGACTGCTTGATCGCTGCCGTCGCGATCCGCACCGGCACCACTCTCGTCCATCGTGACGCGGACTTCGACGTCATCGCCTCGATCTCGTCGCTGCGGACCCGCTCGTTCGTCGACCCCTGACGGTGGCGTCGCGATCGGCCGGAACCCGCGCCGCCGATCGCGTCGTCGGAACCCCTGTGCGCGACCAGCGCAGCACGATCCGACGGAAAGGCTTCTCCTATGCTCTCGACTCGCACGGTTGCTCTCGCCACCGCCGCCACCCTGACCGTCGGCGTCGCCGCGACCGCCACCGCGACGTCCGCGTCGGCCGAGGACTCGATGTGCCGGACCACCACGGGCAGCAGCGACTTCTACCCCGGCGACTCGGCCAGCACCACGTACGACAGCACGTTCCACAACAGCGTCGCCATCCCGAAGGGCCTCCTGGACGGCCGCTACGTGCCGCAGGGCCTGGCGTACTGGAACAACTGGAACGGCACCACCGAGGACCTGCTGCTGATCTCGGCGTACCACGACGGCGACGGCAACTCCGTGCCCGACGGCGACAGCGCCATCTGGGGCGTCGCGCTCAGCGGCCCGCACCGCGGCAGCAGCGTCGGCCACGTCAACATCCCCAAGACCCACGCAGGCGGCATCGTCGTGGTCGGCGGCCACGTCTACGTCGGCGGTGAGGGCGGCGTGAAGTTCTGGTCGGCCGGCACGATCCGCGGCAAGCTCGCGGGCGCCAACAGCTCGGGCACCGTCGCGCCGAAGGGCACGCAGGACATCGCGGGTCAGGGCTCCTTCCTCGGCCTCGGCGGTGGCCAGGGCACCACGATGTGGACGGGCGACTTCTCCGAGACCAGCCACCAGAGCATGTGGCAGTACCAGCCGAACACCAGCACGGGCCGACTGACCTACACCGGCAAGAAGCGCACCGTGCCCGCCAAGACGCAGGGCATGGCCGTCGTCGGTGACAAGTACGTGTTCGGCACCTCCTACGGGCGCAACGACCGCAGCAACGTCTGGGTCCGCCCCTCCTCCGCCACCGGCGACATCACCGACGGCTCGTCGTTCTGCATGCGGGCGCCGTCGATGATCGAGGGTCTGGCCTACGGCAACTCCGACGGGAACAAGCACGTCTGGGCGCTGTACGAGAGCGGTTCCTACACGTACAACAAGGGCGTCGACGACCCGCGCAACCCGATCAAGAACATCCACTGGGCCGGCGGTTCGGCACTCGCGGGCCTCTACGGCCAGGCGGACTGACGCCGGCTGCTCGCCGAGAGGCTCACATCGCCGCGAGAGGCTCACTCGTCCCAGCCGTACGAGTGAGCCTCTCGGCGCGTCCTGCGCCTGTCGGCAGGGCGCCGAATCTGCCGCGGCCGCCCATGAGAGCCTCCGACGCCGCGTAGCCTGGCTCGTCGTGATCAGGGGTGCACACGCGGTGGAGGCTCGGTGCTGGTGACGGACCGCTCGGGGCAGATGTTCGGTCCGTACCGTCTGCTCGGTCTGCTCGGACGCGGTGGCATGGGCGAGGTCTACCGGGCGCACGACACCGAGAAGGACCGCGTCGTCGCGGTCAAGCTGCTGCCCCCGCACCTGGCCCAGGACCCGGAGTACCAGGCCCGCTTCCGGCGTGAGGCGCACGCGGCGGCGCGGGTGCAGAGCCCGTACATCGTGCCGATCCACACCTTCGGCGCCATCGACGACGTGCTGTTCATCGAGATGGCGTACGTCGACGGGCAGGACCTCGGCACCCTCGTCCGCACGCGCGGGCCGCTGCACCCCGCGTACGCCGTCGCGGTGGTGTCGCAGATCGCCGCGGCTCTCGACGCCGCCCACGCCTCCGGCCTCGTCCACCGCGACGTCAAGCCCGGCAACATCCTGCTGACCGGCGACCACGCGTACCTGTCCGACTTCGGCATCGCCAGCACCGACAACGACACCCGGATGACCGGGGCCGGCCTCGCCCTCGGGTCGGTCGCCTACATGGCGCCCGAGCGGTTCGACACCACGCGCCCGGTGACCGGCTCGGTCGACGTCTACGCGTTGGGCTGCGTTCTCCACGAGTCGCTCACGGGTCGGCCACCCTTCTCCACGGCATCCCAGCCCGCGCTGATCCGGTCGCACCTGCACAGCCCGCCACCGTCGGTCTCCGGCGCGCGGCCGGACCTGCCGCCCGCCCTCGACCGGGTGCTCGGGACGTGCCTCGCCAAGCAGCCGGAGGCCCGCTTCCCCACGGCGCGAGCGTTCGCCGACGCCGCCCGCTCGGCCCTGCGCGGGGCCGCTGCGCCGAGACCCGCACCGCCGTCCTCGGCTGCGCCCGGTGCACCGCGCAGGAGGCGGTGGGTTCCCGTGTCCGCGGCCGCCGCCGTCGCTCTCGTGGTGGCCGGTGCGATCGGTGTGCCGCTGCTGATGGACGACGACCGGGCGCCGACGACCGCAGCGGGCACACCGAGCTCGGTCGTGAGATCACCTGCTGCCACGAGCGACTCCCCGACGCAGCCGAGCCCGTCGAGCACCGAGCCGTCCGGAGCGACCGGCCGCTCCGGACGACCGTCGGTGGCCCAGCTCACCGTGGCCGCGCAGGCCAACGTCCGCAACACGGGCATGGCGGCGGTGTACCCGGCCGACTTCGCCCCGTGCGTCGGCAAGGGTCTGCACGACTCGCGCATCCCCGACGCACCGCTGTGGGCCTACGTCGACAACCCCTCGCAGGACCCGCCCGGCTACAGCAGTGTGGCGTTCGGGGTGGCCACCTCCTGCGCCAAGATCCCCAGCATCGGCTGACGACCGGCGGGCGCGCTCGTCGGCTCAGATCGACCGCAGGATGTCCTCGACCCGCTCCTTCGCGTCGCCGAACAGCATCTGGCTGTTGTCCTTGAAGAACAGCGGGTTCTGGACACCGGCGTAACCGGTGGCCATCGACCGCTTGAAGACGACGACGTCCTTGGCCTCCCACACCCGCAGGACCGGCATCCCCGCGATGGGCGAGCTGGGCTCCTCGGCCGCCGAGGGGTTCACCGTGTCGTTGGCGCCGATGACCAGGACGACGTCCGTACGGGCCAGGTCGCCGTTGATCTCGTCCATCCCGAGCACGATGTCGTACGGCACCTTCGCCTCGGCGAGCAGGACGTTCATGTGACCGGGTAGCCGGCCGGCCACCGGGTGGATGCCGAACCGGACGTCGACGCCCTTGGCCCGCAGCCGTGAGGTCAGCTCGGCGACGGGGTACTGCGCCTGGGCGACCGCCATGCCGTAGCCGGGCGTGATGACGACCGACCTCGCCTGCGCGAGCAGGGCGGCGACGTCGGAGGCGTTGGCCTCGCGGTGCGCGCCGTAGTCACGCTCCTCGCCCGACACGCCGCCGTCCGACCCGAACCCGCCCGCGATGACGGACACGAACGACCGGTTCATCGCCTTGCACATGATGTAGCTGAGGATCGCGCCGGAGGAGCCGACGAGCGCGCCGGTCACGATCAGCAGGTCGTTGCCCAGCATGAACCCAGCCGCGGCGGCCGCCCAGCCCGAGTAGCTGTTCAGCATCGACACCACGACCGGCATGTCGCCGCCCCCGATGGAGGCGACCAGGTGCCAGCCGAAGGCGAGCGCGACGATCGTCATGAGCACCAACGGGATCCACGACTCGGCGGCCGTGAACCACACGAGCAGCAACGCCGACACGACCAGCGCGCCGAGGTTGAGCAGGTGGCGGTGCGGCAGCATCAGCGGCCGGGAAGGGATGCGCGCGGACAGCTTGAGGAAGGCCACCACCGAGCCGGTGAACGTCACCGCCCCGATGAAGACGCCGAGGAACACCTCGACCAGGTGGATGTTCGCCTCCGAGCCGGTGAGGCCGCCCGAGGTGTTGAACGAGTTGTAGCCCACCAGGACCGCCGCGAGGCCGACGAAGCTGTGCAGCATCGCGACCAGCTCGGGCATCGCGGTCATCTCGACGACCCGGGCACGCCACAGGCCGATCGCCGCGCCGACCGCCATCGCGCACAGGATCAGCGTCAGGGTCAGGCCGGGGTCGGACGCGCGGTCGGCGGCGAACCAGATCGTCGCCCCGAGCGCGATCACCATGCCGACGATGCCGAACGCGTTGCCCTGGCGCGCAGACTCGTGCTTGGACAGCCCGGCGAGCGAGAGGACGAAGAGGACGGCGGCGACGATGTACGCGGCCTGCACGAGGTTGTCGGTCATCGCGCGTCCTCTCGGACGAACATCTTCAGCATCCGGCCGGTGACCGCGAAGCCTCCGAAGATGTTGATGCTCGCCACGACGGTGGCGCCGAGCGCGAGCACCCGGACCAGCAAGTTGTCGCTGCCGACCTGCAGCAGCGCGCCGACCAGGATGATGCCGCTGATCGCGTTCGTCTCGGCCATGAGCGGGGTGTGCAGGGCGTGCGCGACGTTGGAGATCACGTAGAAGCCGACGATCACGGCGAGCGCGAACACGGTGAAGTGGCCCAGGAAAGAGGCGGGCGAGAAGGCGGCCACGAGCGCGAACAGCGCTGCGGCCAGGGCCATTCCGGCGTAACGGCGTCGTGGGTCCGGTGGCTTCGGCGGCGCAGCCGGCACCGGTGCCGCCACCGCCGGGGCGGCCTGCGCCGGTGCTGCCGACACCTGGACGGGAGGCGGTGGCCAGGTCACCTCGCCGCGGTGGGTGACGGTGATCCCACGTTGGACGACGTCGTCCAGGTCGAGCCGCAGCTGCCCGTTCTTCTCCGGGGTCAGCAGCGTCATCAGGTTGACGATGTTCGTGCCGTACAGCTGGGACGCCTGGGTCGGCAGCCGGCCGGGCAGGTCGGTGTAGCCGACGATCCGGACGCCGTTCGGGCTGACGACGATCTCGTCGGCCTCGGACAGCTCGCAGTTGCCGCCGTTCGCGGCGGCCATGTCGACGATCACCGAACCGGGCCGCATCGCCGCCACCGTCTCCGCGGTGACGAGTCGTGGCGCGGCCCGGCCCGGGATCAGCGCCGTCGTGATGACGATGTCGGCGTCCGCGCACTCGCGGGCGTACATCTGCATCGCGAGCCGCTCGAGGTCGCCGGACATCACGGTGGCGTACCCGTCGGCCGAGGGCGTCTCCTGCGCGTCCGGAAGGTCGAGGCGGACGAACTCGGCGCCCATCGACTCCACCTGCTCGGCCACCTCGGGCCGTACGTCGAAGGCGCGGACCACGGCGCCGAGACTGGACGCCGTACCGATCGCCGCGAGGCCGGCGACACCGGCACCGATGACGAAAACCTTTGCAGGGGGCACCTTTCCGGCTGCGGTGACCTGGCCGGTGAAGAGGGAGCCGAACTGGTGCGCCGCCTCGACGATCGCGCGGTAGCCGCCCAGGTTGGCCATCGAGGAGAGCACGTCCAGGGACTGCGCCCGGGAGATCCGTGGCACCGCGTCCATCGCCAGCGCCGTGACGCCACGGCCCGCGAGCTGCTGGAGCAGCACCGGGCTCAGCGCCGGGCTGAGCAGCGACACGAACGTCGTCCCCGACCGCATCACCCCGACCTCGGCGTCCGTGGGCTGGTTGACCTTGAGCACGATGTCGCAGTCCCACACCTCGACGGTGCTGACCACGCCGGCTCCCGCCTCCGCGTACGCCGCATCCGGGTACGCCGATCTCACACCGGCGCCGGCCTCGACCAGCACGCCGTACCCCAGGCCGATGAGCTGTCGCACGGTCGTCGGGGTTGCCGCGACGCGCGTCTCGCCCTCCTTGAACTCCTTCGGAACGCCGATCCGCAACGTGTGTTCCTCTCAGGTCGTGGTGGTCCGCCCGTGTCAGGCGGTGACGTACGCGCCGGATGCCTGCAGCATGCCCAACAGCTCTCGGGCGTACCTGCTCTCGCGGGCATCCTTGAGGTCGTTGTCCATGATCCGGTTGATCCGCTCCTGGCTGACGACGACGTCCAGCGACCCGAACGGCCCCTCGAGCCGCAGGTCCGAGCCGGACAGCGTGAACGCCCCGAGGGGACTCGCCCGCAGCTGCTGGCACGGCACCACCCAGGCCGGTGCGGTGTCGCCGTCGTACGTCAGGCCAAGCCGACCCTCCCACAGCGCGAGGACACCGAAGCGGGCGCCGAGACTCGTCAGCTGCCCGCCGGCGTGGGTACGGACCTGCCAGCGTCCGCTCGGTGGGGCCGACCGCGGCAGCGCCGACGCGCCGAGGGCCCGGACGGGGGTGGTCGACCGACTCGCGAGCACGATCACCGTCATGACGACGCCCACCAGGAGCACGGGCACCAGCAGCATCGTGGCCACCATCACGGTGAACATCTCGCGCTCCTGGGTCCGGGGCCTGTGGGTGCGCCGATCGTACGGCGGCCACCTGCGGGCAGGGTCGGAAACGACGCGCGACCCTCGAACGGGTCCGAGGGCCGGACGCCGAAGCACCTAATCTTGCTGTGCATGAGCCTCCCCGTGGACCACGACACCGTCATCGTCGGCGGCGGGTTCTCGGGGATCGCGATGGCCATCGCGCTCAAGGCCGCCGGCCGGGACGACCTGGTCGTGCTGGAGAAGGCCGAGGAGGTCGGCGGCACCTGGCGGGAGAACCGCTACCCCGGCTGCGAGTGCGACGTCCCGGCCCATCTGTACTCGTACTCGTTCGAGCTCAACCCGTACTGGTCGCAGACGTACGCGCCGTCGGACGAGATCCAGGACTACCTGCTCTACTGCGTCGAGAAGTACGACGTCCGCCGGCACATCGAGTTCGACGCCACCGTGCAGGACGCGGCGTACGACGAGGAGAGCTCCACCTGGACGGTCACGGTGACCAGCTCTTGGGGCACGCTGCGGACCCTGCGCGCCCGATCGCTCGTGCTGGCTGTCGGCGCCCTGCACGAGCCCAGCATCCCGGACATCCCGGGCATGGAGTCGTTCGCCGGCGAGATGATGCACACCGCGACGTGGGACCCGGGCACCACCGTGGAGCGCAAGCACGTGTCGGTCATCGGCACCGGCTCCAGCGGGGTGCAGATCATCCCCTCGCTCGCGGAGGACGCGGTCCACCTGACGGTCTTCCAGCGCACGCCCGCCTGGGTGATGCCGCGGACGAACCGGCAGTACGCCGACCGGCTGATCGACACCTTCGAGCAGCACCCGACGGCGCTGGCGGCGCACCGTGCCCGGCTCAAGGCGACGAGCGACCTGCGCGAGCGCGGCCTGACGAGTGCGCCGCGACTGCTGAAGGCGGCGTCCCGGCTGGCGCTGGAGAACCTGCACTCCGCGGTGAAGTCGCCGCAGCTGCGCGCGGTCCTCACACCCGACTACCCGATGGGCTGCAAGCGCATCCTGCTGTCCAGCGACTACTACCCGGCGCTCGCGCGACCCGACGTGACGGTCGAGACCGACCCGATCGAGCGCATCGAGCGGGACGCCGTCGTCACCACGTCCGGTCGGCGCCACCACACGACCGTCCTGGTGCTGGCGACCGGGTTCGACCCCGTGGGGTCCTACCGCTACCTCGGCATCAAGGGCGCCGACGGTCACCTGCTCAGCGCCGACTGGGACGACGGCGCGACGACGTACCTGGGCGTGACCGTGCCCCACTTCCCGAACCTGTTCCTACTGCTCGGCCCCAACTCGCTGCTCGGCCACACCTCGGACCTGCAGATCATGGAGGCCCAGGTCGGGCTGGTCATGCGGCTGCTCGCCGAGCGCGACCGCCGGCACACCCGGTCGGTGGCCGTACGCCCGCAGGTGGTGCCGGGGTTCGTGGCCGAGCTGGACCGGCGCAGCGAGCGGACGGTCTACCTGTCCGGCTGCTCGAGCTGGTACCTGGACCGGGGTGGGCGCAACCGGACGCTGTGGCCGGGTTCGGTCGGCGAGTACGAACGCCGTACGACCCGCCCCGAGATGGTCGACTACCTCTTCACCTGATCGCCTGCACCCCCTCCGGCAAAAGCTGGTCGCCCGCACATGCATGGCTGTGCCGGCCACCAGCTTTTGCCGGGTGCGGGACGGTCAGGCGGTGGTCGCGGACTCGTGGACGGGCTCGGTGTCGAGCACGTCCTCGTCGGTGAGGTCGTGGTGAGCGACCTTCCGCCGGCCGAGCAGCAGCGCCACGGCGGCCGCGACGAGCGCCGCCAGCGCCGCGCCGACGAACACCGTCTGCACCTGGACGACGCCGGCCGCCCGGACCTGATCCCCGGTCGGGTCCGGCAGCGCCTGGATGCGAGCGTAGAACCGGTGCAGCCCGATCGCCGTGAGCAGGCCGAGACCGACCACCATGCCGATCATCCGGGCGACCACGACCAGCGCGGACGCGACGCCGTGATGGGTCGGCGGCGCGTCGGCGAGCGCGGCGTCGTTGACCGGCGCGATCGCCAGACCGATGCCGAGCCCGACGACGACCAGGACGACCGTGGACGCGACCTCGTCGAGCGAACCCTGACCCCAGCGGGACATCAGGCCGAGCCCGACCGCCGTGAGCGCGAGACCGGGAGCGGCGACCAGGCCGGGGCCGTACCGGCGCAGCAGCCAGCCGCCGAGCAGCGCACCGACCGGCACCGCGAGCAGGAACCGGACGAGCACGAGCGCCGCCTCCGTCTGGTCCGCCGTTCCGGTGAGCCGTGCGAGCACCGGGATGTCGACCACGATGGCGACCAGGGCCGTACCGACCAGCAGCGAGACGACCAGGCTGGGCAGCACCCGCCCGCGGATCACGCCGTGTGCGACGAGCGGGTCCGCTGCGGTGCGGTGCCGGACGACGTACAGCGCGGCGGCGACCGCTGCAGCGGGCAGCAACCACCAGCCGAGCGGACCGACGACCTGCTTCTCCGGGTTGGCCGACGCGAACGTCAGCACCAGCGACCCGAGGGCCACGCTGATGAGCGCCGCCCCGATCAGGTCCGCGCGGCGCAGCACCGGCCACCACAGCGGCGCCGACAGGACGAGCGTCGCGGCGAGCGCGATGACGCCCCACAGCCCGATCTGAGTGAACAGCCGCGAGGTGTGGCCCGGGTACGGCACGAACGGCTCGCCGTACGTGACGTCCGAGACCAGCCGGTCGGGCGCCCAGAGCGCGAGGCCGAGCAGAACGATGGTGGCGAGCCCGGCGACGACCGAACCCAGGACCCACCACCGGCGACGACCGGTGATCACGGGGGTCCGCTCGCCGCGGCCGCCGATGATCCGGATCAGCACCGCGAGGAGGATGCCTGCCGCCGCGTTGATCCAGAAGATGGCGCGCCAGTCCCAGACCGCGAGGATCAGTGCCCCGGCGAGCGGGCCGAGCACGCTGCCGATCTCCTGCACCGCACCGACCACCCCCAGTGGCGTGCCGCGCCTCCCGGGCGGCCACAGGTCGGCGACCAGCGCGAGCGTGGCGGGCACGAGCCCACCCCCGCCGATGCCCTGCAGGACCCGGCCGGTGACCAGGACCGGCAGCTCGACGGCGAGCGCCGTCACCGCGGAGCCCAGGACGAACAGCGCGAGGCATGCGACGAGCACCCGTTGCCGTGCCACGAGGTCAGCGAGCCGACCGATCAGCGGCAGCACCGCGATGTACCCCAGCAGGAAGCCGGAGATGATCGGGGTCGCCTTCTGCAGGGCGTCGATCCCGAGACCGACGCCGGACATCATGTCCTCGAGCGCGAGGACCACGACGTAGGTGTCGGCGGCCGCGAGCGCGACCGCCACCGACGCCGTGGCGAGCAGCGCCTCAGGCCGGCGGCTTGATGTCAACCGTCTTGCCGTACTGGTCGAGCCGCAGCGTGTAGGCGGATGTCGCGTCGTTGTAGAACTGGCCGGTCAGCGTCATCGACCGCACCTCGTTCTTGTCCGTCACGGCGTACGACGCCTTGTACTGCACGGACGGGTCGCCGATGGTGAGGACGCCGGTGACGTCCTGGCCGGTGAGCTTGCCGTTGATGATCCGAACCACGTCGCTGCCGTCGCGCTTCGTCGCGCCGTACGTGGGGTCCTGGGTCTTCGGCAGCAGGGTCGAGAGGCCCTTGTCCTTGGAGAACAGCACGGCCGGGTCCGGGGCGCCGTAGTCGGAGGGCTTGATCGTGCGGACGTCTGGCCAGATCGGCAGCTTCGCCCAGACCTTGCCCTGCACGGCCGTCACCGGGACGTCGGCGTGGATACCGGCGAGCTGGGCCTTCAGGGAGCCCTTGAACGCCGGCGCGTGCGTGCCGTCACCCTCGCCGCCGAGGACGCCGTTCGCGTTCGACGGGATGCCGGTGGAGCTGAGCTTGAGGTGCATCGAGGCCGCCTGGTCCATCACCTGCTTGGCCTGCGCGAGGCGCTGCTGCGGGGTGGCCTGGGCGCCGCTGGACCCGTCGTCCTGGCTCTTCTTGGCGTCCGCACCACTGCTGCAGGCAGCGAGCGCGAGGACGGTCAGGGCGGCGGCGGCCGTGCGGGTGGCGCGGGGCGTCCGCAGGTGCATCGTCGAACCTCTCTGTCGTGGACACGCGAGCGGCCGGTCGTCGGCTGCCCCGGTGCAGGAGCAGGATGACAGGCTGATCGCGCGTTCGACGTCCGGGTCCGGCGATTGGTTCCCACCTCGTCGAGTCGATCTCTCGACACGGCGGCGGGGAGCGCGCAGGCCTGCGGTCATGGCTGCTCGGCGACCAGACCGAGACTCTCCCGGGCCCGGCGCGCCCAGCCCGGCTCGCCGCCGTACCGCTGGCTCTTGATCAGCCGGCCGGCGGCGCAGTCCTCGATGAGGGTGGTCAGCCGGCGCTCGCGGGTCGCCTCCTGCTTGGCGCCGACGACCCAGCCCTGCACGTTCTTGCGGTAGCCGGGCGTCGCGTACGCCCAGAACGCCGCCGCCTCCGGGACGGCGAGGATCCGCTCCTCGTACGCCGCGGGCCAGTCGATGCTCTCCTGCTCGTAGCTGTAGATGCGCTGGCGGTCCGGCCGGCGGGCCTCGTACGCCGCGAGCCCGGCCGGGCGCATCCGGCCCTCGGAGATGAGCCGCTCCACCGTGGCGAGGTTGACCGCGCTCCAGGTGCTCGTCCGCTTCCGAGGGGTCCACCGCTGACGGACGGAGTCGTCATCGATGCGATGGAAGACGCTGTCGATCCAGCCGAAGCACAGCGCCTCGACGACCGCGTCCTCCCAGACCAGGCCGCGCTCGGCCACGTGCTTCTTGTACAGCCCCATCCACACCTGGGTCTCGTCGGCGTGATGGGCCTCCAGCCAGGCTCGCCACTCGGCGGCGTCGGCGAAGAACAGCACGGGAGGCTCCGAGGAGCCGCGCGAGGCGCCTGATCCGGTCATGGCCTCAGCGTCTCACCGACCGCCCACATCCGATGCCGCGTTCCCGTACCCGGCGGTAACGGGCTCTGGTTGGGTGGTCCCATGCCGTTGACACTGCAACGACACGAGGTGACCGCGCCCGACGGCGCCCGGCTCTCCACGTACGTCCATGCCCCGCGCGGCCTCGCCGACGACGCGCCGACCGTCGTGCTGGCGCACGGCTGGGTCCTCACCTACCGGTCCTGGTTGCCGGTCGTCCGGCTGCTCGCCGACCGGGGTGATGTCCGCGTGGTCGCGTGGGACCAGCGCGGGCACGGGGCGTCCACGTACGCAGGCGGCTCGCTGCGTCCGCGCGGTGAGAGCATCCGTGCGCTCGGCGACGACCTCGCGACCGTGGTGGACGCCGTCGTGCCGGCCGCGTCTTCGCTGGTCCTCGGCGGCCACTCGATGGGCGGCATGACCGTGATGGCGTTCGCCGGCCGGCACCCGGAGGTCTTCGCCGACCGCGTACGCCGCGTCCTGCTCGCCTCGACCGCGATCGGTGGGCTGCGCGGCCCCGGACTGCCGTTCGAGCGCCGGGTGATGGCGCTCGCGGCGCGGGTTCCCGGCCGTCCGAGCCGACTGATGTCGACCAGGTCGGCACGTCGCCAGTTCGGTACCGTCGCCGCAGCCGCCGACGTCGCCGCGACCCGGGCCATGCTCGGCGCCGCCCGCCTCGGCACGTACGGCACGTACTACGGAGCGCTGATGGACCACGACGAGTCGGAGGCGGCGTCCGTCCTGGCGCAGGTGCCGGTCACCGTGGTCGTCGGGACGCGCGACATCCTGACGCCCCGCACGCTCGGCGAGCGGATCGCGGAGGCCGTCCCCGGGGCCGAGCTGCAGGTCATCGAGGGCGTGGGACACATGACGCCGTACGAGGTCCCCGACCGGCTCGCCGCTGCTCTCACCCCGTAATCCCTCTGGTCCGGCCCCGCCCGCTCGCCCGACTGTTCACCCGCCCGCTCGCCGAGAGGCCCACCTCTACGCCAGCGGCCCACCGTTCCGCAGGGGATCGATGGGCCGCTCGGGCGCGCCGTGGGCCTCTCGCTGAGGCTGTGGATGACCACCACGCGGCCCGCTCGAACGATGGCACCGTGCCCGGATGCCAGCCGCCACGTCGCATGCACACCTGCGCGACCTCCTCAGGTCGTCGCGACAGGTCCACGCCGCCCCGTCCGCGGGCCAGGCTCACGTCCGTCTCCGGCAGGGCCTGTACGTGCAGGGGTCGTCCTGGAGCGACCTGACGGCGCGCGATCGCCTGATCATGCGCGCGTACGCCGTGGACCGGCACTCGGCCGAGTCGCACGTGTTCTCCCACCACACGTCCGCGGCCCTGTGGGGGCTGCCCATCATCGGGCGGTGGCCGACCCTGGTCGAACGGGTTGCGCCCGCCGGCGTCAAGGGACGCTCGCCGGACGTGCGTCGGCGGCGCACCGAGCGTCCGCCTCGGTCCGTCGAGGTCGGCGGCGTGAGAGTCACCCCGGTGGTCCGGACCGTGATCGATCTGGCGCGCGAGGTCACGCTGGAGTCGGCGCTGGCCTCCATCGACCACGCACTCCGCCACGGACTCTGTGATCGACGCGAGCTCGAGCAGGAGCTGAACAAGGTGCCGAGAGGAGCCCGCGGTCGGCTGATGGCGGCGCGCGCGGTCCACCTCGCCGATCCGCTCTCGGAGTCGCCGGGAGAGTCGCTGAGCCGCGCGCGCATGTACCAGCTGAACCTGCCCCGCCCGCGCACTCAGGTCCGGCTGTACGACGAGGACGGCGAGGCGGCTCGCGTCGACTTCTGGTGGGAGCACCTCGGGCTGGCAGGCGAGTTCGACGGCTTCGTCAAGTACCAGGTGCCGGAGGGTGCCACCGCCGAGGAGGCGGCCGCCGTTCTCTGGAAGGAGAAGCGGCGCGAGGACCGCATCCGACGCACCGACGGCCGACGGGTCGGCCGCTGGGTGTGGGACGAGGTGCTCCCGCTGGAGCGCTTCCGGCAGATCATGACTCGTCTCGGCGTGCACGACCGCGGCGGCGACCCCTGGCAGGTGGGCTGAGCGTGAGAGGCCCAGCACGTACTCGAGAGGCCCACCGATCCGCAGTGGATCGGTGGGCCTCTCCTGCCATCCGTGGGCCCCTCGGCGAGAAGAGCGTCAGGCGGCGGCGGGGGCCGGCGCCAGAGTGAGGCCGTCCGAGCCCTCCGGGTGGTCGACCGTGACCTGCTGTCCGTCGCGCACCTCTCCCGCCAGGAGCGCCTTGGCGAGCCGGTCGCCGACCTCCTTCTGGACGAGGCGCCGCAGCGGCCGGGCGCCGTACGCGGGGTCGTACCCCTGCTCGGCCAGCCAGTGCCGGGCGGCGTCGGTGACGTGCAGCGAGATCCGCCGGTCCGACAACCGGGCCGCGAGCGCCGCGACCTGCAGGTCGACGATGTGCGCGAGCTCGGCCTGCGACAGCGGGTCGAAGACGACGACCTCGTCGAGCCGGTTCAGGAACTCCGGCTTGAACGCCTGCCGCACCGCGCCCATCACCGACTCGCGCTTGGCCTCGTCCGACAGCGTCGGGTCGATGAGGTACTGCGAGCCGAGGTTGGAGGTCATCACCAGGATGACGTTGCGGAAGTCGACCGTGCGGCCCTGGCCGTCGGTCAGGCGGCCGTCGTCCAGCACCTGCAGCAGGATGTCGAAGGTCTCCGGGTGCGCCTTCTCGACCTCGTCGAGCAGCACGACGCTGTACGGACGCCGGCGGACGGCCTCGGTCAGCTGGCCACCCTCCTCGTACCCGACGTACCCGGGAGGTGAGCCGATCAGCCGAGCCACCGCGTGCCGCTCGGAGTACTCGGACATGTCGATGCGGACCATCGCCCGCTCGTCGTCGAAGAGGAAGTCCGCGAGCGACTTCGCCAGCTCGGTCTTGCCGACGCCGGTCGGGCCGAGGAACAGGAACGAACCCGTCGGCCGGTCAGGGTCGGCGACGCCGGCGCGCGACCGGCGTACGGCGTCCGACACGGCCTGCACCGCGGCGGCCTGGCCGATCAGCCGCTCGCCGATGACGTCCTCCATACGCAGCAGCTTCTCGGTCTCGCCCTCCAGCAGGCGCCCGGCGGGGATTCCGGTCCAGGACGAGATGACGTCCGCGATGTCGTCCGCTCCGACCTCCTCCTTCACCATCGGCGCGTCACCCGAGCCGCCGGCGGTCGAGGACGTCGCCTCGGCCTCCTGCGCGGAGGTCAGCTCCGACTCCAGGGCGGGCAGGTCGCCGTACAGCAGCTTGGACGCACCGGCGTAGTCCCCCTCGCGCTGAAGGCGATCCGCCTGCGTACGCAGCTCATCGATGCGCGCCTTGAGGTCACCGACACGGTTCAACCCGGCCTTCTCGGCCTCCCACCGCGCGGTCAGCGCGGCGAGCTGCTCCTGCCGGTCCGCGAGGTCGGCCTGCAGCCGGGACAGCCGCTCGCGCGAGGCGTCGTCCGTCTCGTTCTGCAGGTGCAGCTCCTCCATCTTGAGGCGGTCCACAATGCGACGGAGCTCGTCGATCTCGACCGGTGAGGAGTCGATCTCCATGCGCAGCCGCGAGGCCGCCTCGTCGATGAGGTCGATCGCCTTGTCGGGCAGCTGCCGGGCCGTGATGTACCGGTCGGACAGCGAAGCCGCGGCAACCACGGCGGAGTCCGCGATCGCGACCTTGTGGTGCGCCTCGTACCGCTCCTTCAGGCCGCGCAGGATGGCGATGGTGTCCTCGACGGACGGCTCTCCCACGAAGACCTGCTGGAAGCGCCGCTCCAGCGCGGCGTCCTTCTCGATGTGCTCGCGGTACTCGTCCAGCGTCGTCGCGCCGACGAGGCGCAGCTCGCCGCGGGCCAGCATCGGCTTGAGCATGTTGCTCGCGTCCATCGCGCCCTCGCCGGTCGCGCCCGCGCCGACGACGGTGTGCAGCTCGTCGATGAACGTGACGACCTGACCGTTCGATCCTTTGATCTCCTCGAGCACGGCCTTGAGCCGCTCCTCGAACTCACCGCGGTACTTCGCGCCGGCGACCATTGCGCCGAGGTCGAGCGAGACGAGTCGCTTGTCCCGCAACGACTCCGGGACGTCGCCCTCGACGATGCGCTGGGCGAGCCCCTCGACAACCGCGGTCTTGCCGACGCCGGGGTCACCGATCAGCACGGGGTTGTTCTTGGTCCGGCGGCTGAGCACCTGCACGACGCGCCGGATCTCGGAGTCGCGCCCGATCACCGGGTCGAGACGGCCCTCGCGGGCGGCCTCGGTGAGGTCGGTGCCGTACTTCTCCAGCGCGTCGAACGTGCCCGCCGGCTCGGCGCTGGTCACCTTGGCGCCGCCGCGGGTGGCCGGGATGGCCTCCTCCAGGGCCTGCGCGTCCAGGCCGAGGTCGGCGATGCGGGCCAGCCCGACGAGCAGGTGGTCGGTCGAGACGTACGTGTCGCCCATCGCCGCCATCAGCTCGCGCGCCTGCTCCAGGACGTTCAGCAGCTGACGGGACATGGACGGCTGCGCCACGGACGAGCCGGACGCGGCGGGCATCGCCTCGAGCGCGGACCGGGCCTTGGCGCGGGCCGCGGCGACGGTCGTACCGGCTGCCTCGAGCAGCGGAGCGGTGGTCGTGTCGGTCTGGTCGGTGAGCGCGAGCAGCAGGTGCGCCGGCTCCACCTGAGGGTGGCCGGAGGTCGTCGCGTGCTGCACGGCGGAGGCCAGCGCCTCCTGCGCCTTGGTGGTGAGCTGCAGGTCCACAGTCGTCTCCCCGTGGTCGGTCGGTCAGAGCATGCGGTACGCCGGGCCGGACTTCACCTGGAAGCCTGCCACTGCGCGTACCGCTTCCTCCAGAGCAACATCACCAGACTTGAGTCCATTCCGCTCAAGTTTGCCGGTTCGTCATTCCCGGAGCCGCGGCCCCGAGTGGACGTGGACGTGCAGGTGCTCGGAGTCCTGGTAGGCGCCCAGGTTCGTCATGACCGAGGCCGCCCCGCACTCCTGCTCCACGCGCCGGGCGACCTGCTGGACGACCCGCAGCAGCGCCGCGAGCACGTCCGCGCACCCGTCCGGGACGTCGGTGAGCGAGCGGATGTGCCGCTTCGGCACCACCACCAGGTGGGTCTGCCAGTACGGCCGGGTGTGGTGGTACGCCAGGACGTCGGCGTCCTCGTGGACCACGTCCAGAGCCGCAGGGTCCGGGATCGCGACGTCGCAGTAGAAGTCCGTGCCGTCGTACGCGCTCTGCACCATCGCGCCAACCTACGGGGTTGTGCCCGCCCGGGATCCGGGCACAGGGTGGAGCATGAGCGAGACGAAGAGCATCACCGTCCAGCGCACCATCGACCACCCCGCGGAGCAGATCTTCGACGTCCTCACCAATCCCAAGCGGCACGCCGAGCTCGACGGGTCGGGGTTCGTCCGCTCCGACGACCGGGCCGAGCGGATCCAGCACGTCGGCGACGTCTTCCGGATGAACATGGAGGGCGACCACATGGGCGGGGAGTACCAGACGGACAACCATGTCACCGGCTATGCCAAGGACAAGCTGCTCGCGTGGAAGACGACGCCCGCCGGGACCGAACCGCCCGGCTGGGAGTGGGTCTGGGAGCTGAAGCCGCAAGGGCATGCCAGCACCGACGTCACCCTGACGTACGACTGGAGCAAGGTCAGCGACCCGGAGATCCTCAAGCAGGTGACGTTCCCGCTGGTGAAGCAGGACCAGCTCGAGGACAGCCTCGAGCGCCTCGCGGCCGCGGTCTCGGGCTCCTGACGGGAACGCCGCCCACACACGCACAGGCCCCGGACCGATCGATCGGTCCGGGGCCCTGCGTGGTGGTCAGGTCAGGGGTTGACCGTCACTAGGGTGCGTCCGACCTCGGCGCTGCCGTCGCTGTAGCCGACGGCACCGAGGTAGTGCGTACCCGCGGTCAGCCCGCTCCAGGCCGCGCTGACCGTCGTCTGCTGCCCGATCGTCACCTGCTGCGACGCCGGGGTCACCGTGAGGTTGCCCGCGGCCGCGTCGGGGACGACGAACGCGTTCACCTTGACGTCCAGGGACGCCGGACCGGAGAACAGGTCCGCGGTGACGGTGTAGGTGCCCGCCGCCGGGTTGTTCAGCGTCACGGCCTCCTCGGCCGTGCCGCCGCCGCTGGAGCCGACCGTCTTTCCGTCCTTGGTGACGGCCAGGTCGACGTCGGTGCCGGCCGGGACGTCCGTGTCGTACGTCGCGAACCGGACCACCTTCGTGCCGGCCGGGACCGTCACCTGGACCGTGCCGTTGGTGCTCGTGGTCGTCGGGACGACGTTCACGGCACCGGCGGTGAGGCCGACGGCGCTCGCACCGAGCGTGCCGGTGTAGCCCGGGCGGACCGGTAGCGTCACCGACCCGGAGGTGCTGCTCTGCACGGTCTCGGCGGTCACCGCTGCGGCCACCGGACGGACCGCGATCGGGCTGCGGACCTCCTGCCCGCGACTGCCCTTCCAGGTCAGCGAGCCGAAGGCGTACTGCCCGAACGGAGCCGACGTGCGGGTGAGCGTGACCTTGAACTGGCGCGACTGACCGGGCGGGATGACCAGCGTGGACGGCGACACCGATGCGGTGAACCCGGCCGGTGCGACGACCCGGGCGGTGTACTGCGACGCCCGGTCCTCGACGTTGGTCACCGTGCGGGTGATCGTCTGGGTGCCGGCGAGGTCACCGACCGCGATGCTCGGGTAGTTCAGGTCGCTCGGGTCGATCGAGCCGACCTTGTCGCAGGTGCCCTTCTCGGAGACCAGCTGGAGCTGACCGATGCCGCACGCGTACTGCAACCAGTCGTTCAGGCCGGCGTCGTAGACCAGGCCGGGGTTGAACGACGGAGCCGGCTGGACGTGGCCGGAGCCGTAGTCCAGGGGCGTGGCGTCCTTGCCCGCCCGCTGGATCGGCGCGCCGGTACGGTCCAGCGGCGTCGCGTTCGTCATCAGCGCGGACTTGACCGCGGCCGGCGACCAGCTCGGGTGCGCCTGCCGGACGAGCGCGGCGATACCCGCGATGTGCGGCGTCGACATCGACGTGCCGGAGTAGCTGTCGAAGCTGTTGCCGTGGTTGCCGGCGGGCGAGACCGCCGCGATGATGCCCGAGCCCGGAGCGGTGATGTCCGGCTTCAGCAGGTCGCCGCCACCGGCCTTCGCGGGACCGTACGAGGAGAAGCCCGCCATCGCCGGCGCGCGCACGGGCGTCGGGTCGACGGCCGAGATGGTCGCGGTCGCGCCCGCGGTCGAGGCGTACGCGAGGACCGCGGCGCCGGCCACGTTGTCGACGTGGATCGAGGGCACGCTGTGGAAGTCGGCGTCCTGGGACTGACCGGCCGCCGCGTTGTAGAGCACCATGCCGACACCGCCGGCGACCTTCACCGCGGCACTCTTGTCGGTACGGGCGTTGGTGCCGCGCTTGCAGACCACGATCTTGCCGGCAGCCTTGGCCGGGTCGAGCGCGGGCTGAACGCCGTTGGAGGTGTCCTGGTCGACGTCGCTGAAGCACAGCTCGGCGGCCGCGGCGGGCACGCCCGCCGCGGCGACGGACGCGGAGGTGACCAGGCCCGCGGGGCCGACACCGCCGAGGACACCGACACCGGTGTACTTCTGGCCGTTGCCGAGCGTGACCGTCTTGGTGACTCCGCGGTCGTGAGTGCTGGCCGCGACGGTCATCGTCCACGGCGAGTTGTGCGCGACGCTGGACGTGCCGACCGAGTCGCCCTCGTTGCCGGCCGAGGTGGCCACGAAGACGTTCGCGTCGGCGGCGCCGAGGAACGCCAGCTCGTCGGCGGTGACGACGTAGTCGCGCGAGCCGGAGATGGAGTAGGTGATGATGTCGACGCCGTCGCCGACCGCGTCGTCGATCGCCTGCACCAGGTCGCTGGTGCTGCCGCTGGCCGAGCCCGACGGGGTCGCCCACAGGGCCTTGTACGCAGCGATCCGGGCCTGCGGCGCCATGCCGCTGACGTCGCCGACCTCGGCACCGTTGATCGAGGCCTTCACGCCGTGGTTGCCGGCGGCCGTCGAGGCGGTGTGCGAGCCGTGGCCGTTGTAGTCGCGAGGGGACTTGAACTCGAACGACTCGACCGTGGCGTTGTCGGCGTAGTAGCGAGCACCGATCAGCTTGTTGTTGCACTGGACCGGGGTGCCGGACGTACCGGCGTCGCAGCTGCCCTTCCACTTGGACCTGATCGTCGCGACCTCGGACGCGCTCTGTGCCGTCGCGGCGAACGAGGGGTTCTCCGGCCAGATGCCGGAGTCGATGTCGCCGATGATCATGCCGGCGCCGGCCTTGTCCACGCCGCCGAACTGCTTCTGCCACACACCGGTCGGGCCGTCGAGGCCGAGGAACTTGGGCGTCGAGACGGTGTCGGCCGTCCGCGTCTCGTCCTTCCAGACCTGCAGCACCTCGGGCGACTTGCTCAGCTCGCCGACCTGCGCCGGCGTGAGCGTCGCGGCGAAACCGTTGAACGCCATGTCGTACGAGCGGGTGACGGCGGCCTCGGAGCTGCCGACCGACTTCAGCAGCGCGGACTGCTTGCCCCGCAGGTGGCCGGCGTACGCCTTGCTGGCGGCGCTGTCGCGGTCGACCTTCTGGCCCTTCGCGGGCTTGGTGGCGGGCAGACCGGACTCGCTGCCGGTGTAGCTCGCGATGGGTGCTCCGGCCACCTGGACGATGTAGCGACCGGAGGCGGCCGCCGGTGCCGCGTCGGCATCGGTGGCGCCGAGCGCGGTCGCCGAGGCGACCACGGGTGCGGCCACCGCGAGGGTGACCGCGACCGCACGCCTGCGGGAGCTGATGAGGGATGTGAGGCGCACAGGCTCTCCTTCTGACGGCACGCCGTTCGGGGTACGGGCGGCGTGGGTGGCGTCACTGTAGGGGTGCGGCGCCCGCGCTGTCCGGCGATTCGTCTCCACCCGTGGGGGCCGCGGTCGGCGTACCGTCGAATGGCCGGACCTCAGGAGGTCACGATGCCGCTCCCACCACGGCTGGGTCGCATCAACCGAGTCGGACTGAACCGCATCACCCGCCATCTGGCCCCGCACCTGCCTGGGCTCGGCGTCGTCGTGCACCGCGGGCGGCGCTCCGGGCGCGAGTTCCGCACGCCGGTCAACGTGTTCCCGGTCGACGACGGCTTCGTGCTGGCCCTCACCTACGGCGCGCGCACCGACTGGGTCCGCAACGTGCTGGCAGCCGGCGGCTGCGAGATCGTCCACCGCGGTCGGACGTACCCGTGCTCTCAGCCGCGGGTGTACTGCGACCCGCAGCGCCGCCACATCCGTCCGTTGGAGCGCTGGGTGCTCACCCACCTGCTCGACGTGCAGGAGTTCCTGGCGCTGTCCGCGGCCTGACCGTCGCAGGGCGTGACCGAGGACACCTCGGACGCGCTTGTCCCCACTTCACTACAGGTGTAGTTTTCTGAGTGGAAGCCGCACTACAGATGTAGAAAGGATCTCATCATGAACGCGCTCCCCACCTTCTTCATCGGCCTCAGCATCATCGTCGCCATCGCCCTCGTCGTGACCGCCGCGACCGCCGGCGTCTGGACCGTCCAGTACTTCGCCCGCAACCGCAAGGTCCGCATCGCTCAGCACCAGCCGCTGGTCGGCTACTACCGCCACCAGCTCGCCTTCACCCACTGACGGCCCGCGCGCCCGTACGGCCCGCACGGGCGCGCGCTGTTGACAGCGACGCCCGATGGGCGAGAGTGGGCGGATGACCGCATCGCAGCCCCCGCCCCTGGAGGCCGTCGCCGGGGACATCACCACCCAGCGCGTCGACGCGGTCGTCAACGCGGCCAACACCTCGCTGCTCGGCGGTGGGGGCGTCGACGGCGCGATCCACCGGGCCGCCGGCCCGTCGCTGCTGGCCGAGTGCCAGGAGCTGCGACGCACCCGCTACCCCGCCGGACTCCCGGTGGGCGAGGCCGTCGCCACCGGCGCGGGCGACCTGCCCTGCCGCTGGGTGATCCACACGGTCGGCCCGAATCGCCGTGCAGGACAGACGGATCCGGCGATGCTCGCCTCCTGCTTCGAGTCCTCGCTGCGCGAGGCGGTCAGGGTGGGCGCGCGGTCGGTCGCCTTCCCCGCGATCAGCGCGGGCATCTACGGGTGGGACATCGAGGAGGTCGCGCGTATGGCCGTCGACACCGTCGGCGGGTCGGACCTGCTGGACCACCTCAGCACCGTGCGCTTCGTGCTGTTCGGCCGAGAAGCGTTGGCAGCGTTCGAGTCCCGGCTGTCCGCCCGGTCCGCCTAGACGCCCTCGTCGAGCCAGCCGTCGCGCTCCTGCGCCATGGTGGCGAAGCGCTCGCTCAGGGCCCGCGCGGGCGCGGAGGCCGCGTCGTCGAGCGTGGCGACGCCGACGTAGACGCCCCACTCGTGGGCCTCCGAGTCGTCCTCGCCGGCCAGCGCCTCACGCACGACCCGGACCTCACCGATCTCGTCCTCGAGGATCTCGGCGGCGACCGCCTCGGCGTCGTCGCGCGCGGGGAACACCAGCAAGTACGTCAGCACGGGGACACTCTGCCAGGCGATCAGCGGTCGACGGCGGAGGCGAGTCCGGCGACGTGCTCGGCGGCCTGGTCCAGCACCGCTTCCGGGTCACCGCCGTCGTCACGCAGGATCAGCCAGTTCAGGGTGAGGCCGTCGATGATCGTGATCAGGTAGCGCGCGACGACCGTGGTCGGTACGCGGTACTGGACGCCCAGCCTCTCGGCCGCGTCGTCCAGCAGCCGGCCCATCGTCTCGAGGTAGAACTCGTACTGCCGCTGGGCCACCCACTCGAACCCGGGCCGGCGCTGGCAGTACTGGGTGAGGTCGTACGTCAGCTGGTGCTCCGCGGGGTTGGCGACGACGTGCTCCCAGTAGGACCGCATGGTGGCGCGCAGCGTCTCGTTGATCGTGCCGCGCTCCTTGGCGAGGTCCCCGACCCGCTCCAGGGAGTGAGCGGTGATGGTCTGGACCACCTGCTCCAGCAGCTCCTCCTTCGAGCGGAAGCAGTAGTGGAACATGCCGAGCTGCATGTCGGCCTCGGCGACGATCGACCGCGTCGTCGCCTTGGCGACGCCGTCGCGGGTCATCACCCGGATGGCCGCCTCGACCAGCAGCCGGCGCCGCTCCTCAGCGGGTATGCGTGCCACCTGTGTGCCTCCCGTTCGTCAGGCCGCGAGACTAGCCGGTGCGTTCACGGTGGCCGGCGTCTTCCGGCCAGCAAGGAGACGGGTACGTCCGCCGCGCTCGGCATCAGCACTCGAGCCGTCGGTGTTCCGGTCGGGAATGGAACGCTCGACCAGGACACTTGACCAACTTTGTCCGCGCCGTCATCCTCGACGTGACGATCGTCACATCGACACGGAGGGACGACCATGCGAGGTGTACTGACCGGCGCCGCCCTCACGGCCGCGTTGCTGGCGACCGCGGGAGCCCTCGGCACGAGCGGCGCGTCCGCCGCGGAGAGTCCCACTCTTCCCAGCCCCGAGTCCGAGGTGAACGTGACCGGCACGCCGTTCACCGGCACCAACCCGGACGGCACGGTGCGCGGCCTCATCGACGCCCACACCCACATGTTCATGCAGGACGGCATGGGCGGCGCCGCGGTCTGCGGCAAGGTCTTCTCCGAGGACGGCATCGCCGACGCCCTGAAGGACTGCGCCTCGCACGGTCCCGACGGCAGCACCGCGCTGCTGGAGAACCTCACCAACAGCGGCAACCCGTTCGCCAAGCACGACGTGGTCGGCTGGCCGACGTTCAAGGACTGGCCGTCGTACAAGTCGCTGACCCACCAGCAGATGTACTACCGCTGGGTCGAGCGGGCCTGGCGCGGTGGTCAGCGCGTGATGGTCAACGACCTGGTGAGCAACGGCGTGCTGTGCTCGATCAACCCCGGCACGTACCAGTCGTGCAACGAGATGGACGCGATCCGCCTGCAGGCCAAGGACTCCTACGCGCTGCAGACGTTCGTCGACAACCAGTACGGCGGCGCGGGCAAGGGCTGGTTCCGGATCGTCAAGACCAGCGCCGAGGCCCGCAACGTCATCCAGCAGGGCAAGCTCGCGGTCGTTCTCGGCGTCGAGACCTCCGAGCCGTTCGGCTGCAAGCAGGTGCTGAACGTGCCGCAGTGCAGCAAGGCCGACATCGACAGGGGCCTGGACGAGATGTACGCGCTCGGCGTGCGCTCGATGTTCCCGTGCCACAAGTTCGACAACGCCCTGTGTGGCGTCCGGTTCGACGAGGGCACCCAGGGCACCATCATCAACGCCGGGCAGTTCCTCTCCACCGGCACCTGGTGGGACGCCAAGGCGTGCGACCCGTCCAAGCCGCACGACCACAACCCCGGCGGCGCGCCGCTGCCGGCCGGCACCGGTCTGCCCACCGGTGAGCCGACGTACCCCTCCGGAGCGGTCTGCAACACCCGCGGTCTCACCGACCTGGGTGCGTACATGGTCAAGGGCATGATGAAGCGCGGGATGATGGTCGAGGTCGACCACATGAGCGCCAAGGCGGCCGGGCAGACGCTCAGCCTCCTGGAGGAGCAGAAGTACCCCGGCGTGCTCGCCTCCCACTCCTGGATGGACGAGGGGTACCTCGACCGGTTGTACGCACTCGGTGGCTTCTCCACCATCTACGGGCACGCGACCAAGGAGTTCATCGCGGAGTACCAGCGGACTGCGCCCGTCAGGAACAAGTACGGCACCGGCATCGGGTTCGGCTTCGACATGAACGGCTTCGGCGGGACCCCGCCGCCCCGCGACGACGCGGCGTCCAACCCGGTGAAGTACCCCTTCCGGTCCGTCGACGGTGGCTCGACCCTGGACCGTCAGCGCACCGGCGAGCGCACCTGGGACATCAACATCGACGGCGTCGCTCACTACGGCCTGGTGCCCGACTACGTCGAGGACCTGCGCCTGGTCGGCGGCCGGAGGATCGTCGACGACCTGATGCGAGGGCCGGAGTCCTACCTGCGCACCTGGGGCTCGACCGAGGCGCACCAGGCGCCGACCAACCTCGCGACCGGGCGCCCGGTCAAGGCCAGCAGCTACCAGAACGACCTGTTCACGAAGCTGCCGCCGGCCAACGCCGTCGACGGCAACGAGGCCACTCGGTGGGCCAGCACGTGGAACGACGGGCAGTGGATCTCGGTCGACCTCGGCTCAGCACGGGCGCTCGACCGGGTGGTGCTGCGCTGGGAGACGGCGTACGCCCGCGACTACGACCTGCAGGTCTCCGACGACGGCACGACCTGGCGGACCGTCAAGCGCGTGACGGGCAGCGCCGGCGGGCTCGAGGTGCAGCAGCTGCCCGCCGGCACCACCGGCCGGTACGTCCGCGTCCTCGCCCAGACGCGAGCGACCTCGTACGGCGTGTCCCTGTGGGAGGTCGGCGTGTACGGCCGCTGACCCGGCCACCACCTGCCGCTGCGCCTCCCGAGTCGATCGAACCCCGCCCCCGCCCCCAGTGGTTCGACTCGGGAGGCGCAGTCATGACCGGTCAGCCCTCGGCGTCCGGCCGCACCCCGTCGCCGCCGGCGCCTGTCGACCAGGCCGGCAGCTGCTGCAGCGCCCAGCGGTTGCCGTCCGGGTCGGCGAAGTAGACGAACCGCCCCCACGGCTGCTCGTCGACGTCACTGACCTCGACGCCGCGCTCCTTCAGCTCCTGGTGCGTCGCGTCCGCGTCGGCGATCACCATCTGCAGGCCCTCGATCGATCCCGGCCGCATCGTCGTCAGGCCCTCGCCGATGCAGATCGAGCATGCCGAGCCCGGAGGCGTCAGCTGTACGAACCGCAGGTCCGCGTTCACCACCCGGTCGTGGTCGGCGTTGAAACCGACCTTCACGTAGAAGTCCTTGGCCCGGTCGACATCGGTCACGGGCACGGCCACCAGCTCCAGCTTCATGTCCATGCCGTCACGGTAGGGCGGCAGGAGGACAGAAACGGTCCGCTTTGGTGGTCCCCTGCCGCCCACGGTCGATCGGGGCGGGCGTACGGCAGCGGTCGCCTGCTCGTCACCTGAGGTTCGCCGGGAGGGCAACCGGCCGCCGTACCGTCTGGCCTCGATGGCCGGGCGATTCGTGGCAGTCGGTGACTCCTTCACCGAGGGTGTGGGCGACCCGAACGTGCTCTACCCCAACGGGGTTCGTGGGTGGGCCGACCGCGTGGCGCGGCAGATGGGGCGCGAGGACGATGCGTGGGAGTACGCCAACCTCGCGATCCGCTCCAAGCTGCTCGACGAGGTGGTCGCCGAGCAGCTGGATGCGGCGCTTGCGCTGCGACCCACCCTGATCTCCTTCTACGCCGGTGGCAACGACATCCTCTCGCTGCGGGTCGACATGGAGTCGGTGGTGCAGCGATACGAGGCGGCGCTGGGCCGGCTGACGGCGTCCGGTGCACGGGTGGTCGTGTTCACGACGTTCGACATGAAGGTGTCGTCGATGCTCGAGCCGCTGAGACGCCGAATCCGCTTCTTCAACAACGGAGTCCGCGAGCTGTCGCGGACGTACGGCGCCCAGCTGCTCGACCACACGCTGCTGCGCGAGTACGACGACCGGCGGCTGTGGAGTGCCGACCGGATCCACATGTCGAAGGTCGGCCACAAGCGGCTGGCCGGGCACGTCCTCGACGCGCTCGGCGTCCCGCACACCCTCAAGCTGCCCGAGCTGCCGGCGTGGGAGCCGCGTACGTGGCGGCAGGCGATCGCGGAGGAGCGGGTGTTCGTCCGCTCGGAGGTGATCCCGCTGGTCCGGCGGCGGATGCGTGGCGTACGCGAGGGGGACTCGCTGCACCCGAAGTGGCCCGAGCCGGTGCACCCGGCCGACGGGCTCAAGAAGCTCGCCCGCCACCGCGCGGCCCAGCTGCACTCCCCCGCCTGACAGAGCTCGTCCCCTCGGCAGAAATTGGCCGCCGGCACACGCATACCTGTAGCCGGCGCCAGCTTTCGCCGGTCTCCCTCGGCAGAAGTTGGCCGCCGGCACATGCATGGATGTGCTGGCGGCCATGTTTCGCCGCGGGGGGCTGTGGGACGGCGGTGGGTCAGAGGTCGGGGCGCCAGACGACCAGCGACGTACCGGCGGGGCGACGCATCGGACGCTCGCCGGGCCGGAGGGCGACGATCTGACCGTCGGGGCCGGCAGCGAAGACGCGCCGACCCCGCTGATCCCGCATCGCCTCGACCTGCACGGACAGCTCGGCGACGCGGGACTGCAACGCCTCGACCTGGTGCTCCAGCTCCAGGATCCGTTGGATGCCGGCGAGACTCACGCCCTCCTCCTGGGAGAGGCGCTGCACCTGCCGGAGCAGCTCGACGTCGTGAGCGGAGTAGCGACGGCCGCCACCCCGCGTCCGCGACGGCGTGACCAGCCCGAGCCGGTCGTACTGCCGCAAGGTCTGGGCGTGCATGCCCGCGAGCTCGGCCGCGACCGAGATGACGTACACGGGCTGGTCCTTCGGGACCCGCTCGCCGTCATTCGGTCGCGCGCTCACGACGTGGCCCTCGCCTTCAGCTCAGCGCGGGGGTCGACGTCCTGCTCCTGCTCGCGCAGCGCCTCCAGCGCCGTCTTGGCCTCGTCGGTCAGCCGCTGGGGTACGACGATGCTCACCTTGGCGAGCAGGTCGCCCGCCCCGCTGGTCGCCTGGACGCCGCGGCCCTTGACGCGCAGCACCCGGCCGCTCGGGGTGCCCGGCGCGACCTTGACCTTGACCGGCTTGCCGTCCAGCGTCGGCACCTCGACGGTCGCGCCCAGCGCCGCCTCGGCGAACGTGATCGGCAGGTCGACGGTGAGGTTGTTGCCGTCGCGACCGAAGACGGGGTGCGGCGTGACCGTCACCTGCAGCAGCAGGTCGCCGGCCGGTGCGCCCGGATCACCCTCGTGGCCCTTGCCACGCAGGCGAATCTTCTGACCGTCCTTGACACCAGCGGGAATTCGCGTGGTGAGCGGCTTGCCGTTCACGCCCTGGAGCGTGACCGTCGCGCCCTCGACCGCCTGGCGGAAGGGCAGCGTCGTACGGGCCTGGATGTCCTGGCCCGGACGCGGACCGGCCGGCGCGCCGTACTGGCCGAAGCCGCCACCGAACTGCGAACCGCCGCCGGCAAACCCGCCGAGCAGGTCCTCCAGGTTGATGTTCTGCTGTCCACCGCCGCCGGTGGAGAAGCGCACGCGCTGGCCGCCGCCTCCGGGGCCAGCGCCGAACATCGAGCCGAACACGTCCTCGAAGCCCGCGCCACCGCCGGCACCGCCGGGCCCACCGGCGGTGAACCGAGCGCCGCCGCGCGCCATCTGGCGTACGGCGTCGTACTGCTGGCGCTGCTCCGGGTCGGACAGGACCGCGTTGGCCTCGCCGATCTCCTTGAAGCGCTGCTCGGCGGCCTCGTCCCCGGGGTTCTGGTCGGGGTGCCACTTGCGCGCGAGCTTGCGGTAGGCCTTCTTGATGTCGGCCTCCGAGGCGTCGTCGGAGACGCCGAGGGTCGCGTAGAAGTCCTTCTCGAACCAGTCCTGGCTGGCCATCTGTCCTGCCTCCTTCCCTGTCCTGCTCGTGGGCTCACCGCTGGTCGAGCCGTCCTCGGCGAGCGCCTCGGACGGCTCGACCAGCGGGTCGGTTACTGCGGGTCGGCCACCGCGACGCGGGCCGGACGGACGATGCGCTCGCCCACCCGGTAGCCGGGCTGCATGACCTGCACGACCGTCGTCCCGTCGCTGCCCTCGGGCACCTCGGCCTCGATGTGCATCAGTGCCTCGTGGTGCTGCGGGTCGAACGGCTCGCCGACCTCACCGAAACGCTGCACGCCGAACCTGCCGAGCGTGGTCTCGAGCTTGCCCGCGATCTTCTCGAACGGGCTGCCCTCGAGGTCGCCGTGCTGGTGCGCCAGGTAGATGTCGTCGAGCACCGGCAGCAGCGACTCCACGACCGAACCGATGGCCTGCTCGCGGTCCTTGGGCCGCTCGCGCTTCATCAACTCCCGGTAGTTGTGGTAGGCCGCACGCTCGCGCAGCAGCTCGTCCTGCAGCCCGGCCGCGATGTCGGCGTCCGTCTGCCTCGGCTCCGTTGCGCCGGGAGCGTCCGCTGCCGACGTGGGTACGTCGGCGGCCGGCTGCTCCTGGTCCTCGCCCGGCAGGTCGTCGCCGACCGCGCCGGCGAACGCGTTGTCGCCGCCCGCGGCCTGTGTCTCGTCGGGCACGCCCTGATTGGTGGACTGGTCGTCGGTCACCGGCGAGCTCCCTTCTGCTGTCTCGGGGTTGCGCACCTGCCCAGTCTGGGGGTCGAGGCGGCGCTTGTCCCGGATGATCGGCCGCTCGGCCTCGGCCGGCTCCTCCTCGGAGCCGGCCGAGAACCGATCGTCGCTCACTTCTTGTCGTCCTCGTCGTCGACGACCTCGGCGTCGACCACGTCGTCGTCCGAGGCGCCGGCGCTCGCCGTACCCTCGGCGCCCGGCGTACCGGCGTCCGCACCCGGAGCGGCACCCTCGCCGCCCTCGGCCTGCGACGCGGCGTACATCGCGGCGCCCATCTTCTGGGAGACGTCGGACAGGTTCTTGCTCTTGGCGGAGATGTCCTCGGGCGAGGTGTTCTGGTCCTTGAGCGCGTCCTTGAGGTCGGTCAGCGCGGAGTCGACCTCGGCCTTGGTGTCGGACGGGACCTTGTCGCCGCTGTCCTCGAGGAACTTCTCGGTGGAGTAGACCAGCTGCTCGGCCGTGTTGCGGGCCTCGGTCTCCTCACGACGCTTGGCGTCGTCGGCCGCGTGCTCCTCGGCCTCCTTCACCATGCGCTCGATGTCCTCCTTCGGCAGCGCGGAGCCACCGGAGATGGTCATCGACTGCTCCTTGTTGGTGCCGCGGTCCTTGGCGGACACGTGCACGATGCCGTTCGCGTCGATGTCGAAGGTGACCTCGATCTGCGGGATGCCACGGGGAGCCGGGGCGATACCGGTCAGCTCGAAGTTGCCGAGCGGCTTGTTGGCCTTGGCGATCTCGCGCTCACCCTGGAACACCTGGATCTCGACCGACGGCTGGTTGTCCTCGGCGGTGCTGAAGACCTCCGAACGCTTGGTCGGGATCGCGGTGTTGCGCTCGATGAGCTTGGTGAACAGCCCGCCCTTGGTCTCGATGCCGAGGCTCAGCGGGGTCACGTCGATCAGCAGGACGTCCTTGCGGTCGCCCTTGAGGACGCCGGCCTGCAGGCTCGCGCCGACGGCGACGACCTCGTCCGGGTTCACGCCCTTGTTCGGCTCCTTGCCGCCGGTCAGCTCCTTGACCACCTCGGCGACGGCCGGCATCCGGGTCGAACCACCGACGAGGACCACGTGATCGATGTCGGCGACGTTGATGCCCGCGTCCTTGATGACGTTCTGGAACGGCGCCTTGGTGCGCTCGAGCAGGTCCTTGGTCATCTGCTCGAACTGCGCGCGGCTGAGAGTCTCGTCCAGGTGGATCGGACCGTTCTCGCCCATGCTCAGGTACTGCAGGCTGATGTTGGTGCTGGTCGAGGACGACAGCTCCTTCTTGGCCTGCTCGGCGGCGTCGCGCAGACGCTGCATGGCGATCTTGTCCTTGGACAGGTCGACGCCGGAGGTGTTCTTCACCGTGGTCAGCAGGTGCTGGACGATCTTGTCGTCCCAGTCGTCACCACCGAGCTTGTTGTCACCGCTGGTGGCGCGCACCTGGATCGTGGAGAAGCCGTCCTCGGGGTCCTTGCCCACCTCGAGCAGGGACACGTCGAAGGTGCCGCCACCGAGGTCGAAGACGAGGATGAGCTCGTCCTCCTTGCCGCGGTCCAGACCGTACGCGAGGGCGGCGGCGGTGGGCTCGTTGATGATGCGCAGGACGTTCAGGCCCGCGATCTCGCCGGCCTCCTTGGTGGCCTGGCGCTCGTGGTCGTCGAAGTACGCCGGCACGGTGATGACGGCGTCGGTGACGGTGTCGCCCAGGTAGGACTCGGCGTCCCGCTTGAGCTTCTGCAGGATGCGGGCCGAGATCTCCTGCGGCGTGTACTTCTTGCCGTCGATCTCGGTGCTCCAGTCGGTGCCGATGTGGCGCTTGACCGAACGGATGGTGCGGTCGACGTTCGTGACCGCCTGACGCTTGGCGATCTCGCCCACCAGCACGTCGCCGTTCTTGGCGAACGCGACGACGGACGGCGTCGTACGGCCGCCCTCGGCGTTGGCGATGATCGTGGGGTCGTTGCCCTCCAGGACGGAGACCGCGGAGTTGGTGGTACCGAGGTCGATGCCTACCGCACGTGCCATGTGTGCTGCTCCTTGCTCGTGGCTTGCTTCGGGCAGGGACGTGCACCGTCGTACGGCGGTGTGGTCCCTGACTGGATCCGACCCAACTCTCCGGGCGCTCGCGTTGTCAAACTCGTGCTCCGCAAAGTTGCGTTCACCGGGCTCAACTTGATCGATCGCGACTTTGTTCCCGGCCCGACGACGGGTTCTCCGGCCGGCGCTGGGCCACTCGACGAGCCATCCGCGGGGCTGACGGTGGTCGCGCCTAGCGTTCCCGCCATGGTCGCCCCGATCCTCATCGCCGTCGCCGCGCTGGTCCGGGACGGGCGGGTGCTGCTCGCGCACCGCCATCCGCGACGGCAGGCGTACCCCGACGCCTGGGGTCTGGTCGGTGGTCACGTCGAGCCGGGCGAGCTGCCCCATCGCACCGTCGTCCGAGAGTGCCTCGAGGAGATCGGCGTGCAGGTGCACGACGCCCGGCCCGTCCCGATGAGGGTCGAGGACTCTGCCCTCCGCATGCACGGCTTCCTCGTCACGCGCTGGGACGGCGAGCCCGGCAACGCCGCGCCCGAGGAGCACGACGACCTGCGCTGGTTCCGCCCCGGCGACCTCGCCGACGTCAGGATGGCCCACCCGGAGAGCGTGTCGAGCATCCTGGTCGCACTCCGAATCGCGGCCGATGGCAACCCTTCTCGGCGTATCGCAGAGTGACACCGCGTGCTGCTCTAAGGTGGATGCGCGACCTGCGGGGGCTGAACGGTCAGGTCGCCGGGACCACCTGTGGTGAACCCGTCGCCTGTTGCTGCGCTGAGGAGCCGCAACTCCCGATCGTGGCTGCTGGGGCAGCGAGGAGAACCGATGGTCAACGTCATGCTCGCGGGCGGCATCTCGATGGCCCTGGCGTTGCTGTGCACACCGCTGTTCATCAAGCTTCTCGTCCGGCGCCAGTACGGCCAGTACATCCGGGACGACCTCACGCACCACCACTACAAGCGCGGGAAGCCCAACATGGGTGGTGCGGTCATCATCGGCGCCGCGATCGTCGGCTACTTCGCCTCCCATGCGCTGCTCGTGCCGCTCGGCGCCATCGGCGCGCTCGAGTCGCCCAACAGCCCCATCTCGGTGAGCGCCCTGCTGGTGCTCTTCCTGCTCGTCGGGCTCGGCGTGGTCGGGTTCCTGGACGACTACACCAAGATCCGCAAGGAACGCAGCCTCGGGCTGACCTCGAAGCAGAAGCTCGCCGGCCAGACGCTGGTGACCGTCGTCTTCGCGCTGGCCGCCCTGCTGGTGACCGACGACCAGGGCCGGTCGCCGGCATCGACATCGGTGTCGTTCATCCGGGACACCGCGCTCGACCTCGCCTTCGCCGGGCCCGTGCTCGGCGGCATCCTCTTCGTGGTGTGGGCGAGCGTGCTCATCGCCGGGGCCTCCAACGGCGTCAACATCACCGACGGCCTGGACGGCCTGGCCCCGGGCGCATCGGTGATGGTCTTCGGCGCGTACACGATGATCAGCATGTGGCAGTACAACCAGGGCTGCGACGTCGTCGCCGGGCCGGGCTGCTACGACGTCCGTGACGCCCTCGACCTGGCCGTCGTCTCGTGCGCCATCGCCGGTGGGTGCTTCGGCTTCCTGTGGTGGAACGCCTCGCCGGCCCAGATCATCATGGGCGACACCGGCTCCCTCTCCCTCGGCGCGGCGCTGGCCGGCATGGCGATCCTCACCCGCACCGAGCTGCTGCTCGTGGTGCTCGGCGGCCTGTTCGTCATGATCACCGCGTCGGTCATCATCCAGGTCCTCAGCTTCAAGCTGAGGGGCAAGCGCGTCTTCCGGATCGCCCCCGTGCACCACCACTTCGAGATGGTCGGCTGGTCCGAGGTCACCATCGTCGCCCGCTTCTGGATCATCGCCGGCATCTGCGTCGCGGCGGGGCTGGGACTCTTCTACGCCGACTGGCTCGGCGACCTGTGAGCACACCCGCACCTCCGGGGGACTTAGCGTGGGGCCGTGCCCATCGTCGAGGTCACGCACGACCCTGAGGTGCCGGCGGCCACGCTGCAGCGCCTCGCGGCGGCCCTCCCCCACGCCGTCTCGCTCGCCGTCGAGTGTGCCGAGGAGCCGTACGACGGCGACCTCCGGCCCAGTGACGTCGACCTCCGGTTCCGCCCGCGTGGCCCCTATGACTCCGCCGGTCTCGCAGTCGTGGTCGAGGTCCGCTCGAAGTGGTTCGCCAGCCGGGCCGAGGCGCGCCAGGAGCGATGCGACCGGCTGTGCGATGCGGTCGCCGTCGCCGCCGGGACGACCGAGATCGGCGTGTACCTGACCATGCCCGTCGCGGCGTGGGCGCAGGGCGAGGACGCGGTCCCTCGCTGATTCCGTTTGGTGCAGAAGGAGCGTGCGCCCTGGCGCCCGCTCCTTCTGCACGTACGGCCACGCCGAAGCCGGTCCACGAGAGATCCGTACGCCGCTGTCGCGACTCGGTCGACCGACCGTGCCGGCGAGAAACCGCGCATCGCCGAGCGCTGTGGCGGCGGGTTGTCGGGACTGTCGGTGCTGTCCGTGAGGATGGCGACGGCCGGGTGTCACGAGAAGGGCGACCACATGACGCCGAACCTGCAGATCACGATCGACTGCGCATCTCCGGATCGGCTGGTGCGCTTCTGGTGCTCGGCGCTCGGGTACGTCCCTGCCCCGCCACCGAGCGGCCACCCGACCTGGCGTTCGTACTACCTGTCGCTCGGCGTTCCCGAGGAGGAGCTGGGTGACGGGGACAGCTGCGACCGTGCCGTCGATCCGGACGGAGCCGGGCCGGCACTGTGGTTCCAGGTCGTCCCCGAGCCCAAGACCGTCAAGAACCGCCTCCACCTCGATCTGCTCGTCACTGATCGCAGCGCTCCATGGGCCGAGCGGCGGGCCGAGCTGGTGGCCGTACGCGACCGGCTGGTGTCCCTCGGCGGGGACGTCCGGCTGGACATCCCGGAGAGTGAGGACGAGCACCTGGCGTGTGGTCTCCACGACCCCGAGGGCAACGAGTTCTGCCTCGTCTGAGCGGGATACGGGTCTACACCGGCGCGCGCACCACGCGGAAAGGTGTCGCGGCGAGCGCCGTACCGACGAGCGCGAAGACCGCGGCCGCCAGCAGCAGCATCGGTCGGATGCCCCAGGCGTCGGCGAGCACCCCGGCGATCGGCGCGACGAGCATGGCGACGGCGCGGTTGATCGACCTGAGGGTGGTGTTCGTCCGCGCCTGGAGCTCGTCCGGTGTGACGAGCTGGCGGTAACTCATCTCGTGGGAGTTGCTCATGCCCAGCGCGAGGCCGTACAAGCCCTGGCCGACGACCACGGCGGCAAAGGCGGCGACCGCCGCCAGACCCTGCCCGGCGAGGACCATCACGAGCACGCCGAGGGTGGTGATGCCGTAGCAGAGGATGATGGTGCGGCCCGTCCCGAGCCGACGGCCCACCCAGGTGGTCACTGCCGCACCGACCACGGCACCGACGCCGCCGGCCGCACCCGCGAGGCCGAACTGGAAGGCCGTCAGGTCGAGCGTCCGCAGGATGTACGGCGCCAGGACGACGCCGACGATCGCGTTGCCCACGAACCAGACGTGCGTCGCGACGGCGATGGTGGCCAGGCCGGAGCCGCGGTAGGCCCACCGCACACCCTCGCCGATCTCGGCCAGCAGCCCGCGGACGGTGACTCCCGTACGCGGAGGCGGTTCGTCGAGGGCGATCCGGCGCAGGGTGAACGCCGAGTACACGTAGGTGAGGGAGTCGAGCACGACCGCCAGGGGTGCACCGACCGCGCTGACGAGCAACCCGCCGAGCGCCGGCCCTGCGGTCGAGGCCACCGCGTCGGCACCGTCGATGCGCGCGTGGGCGGGCTGCAGGTCGGCCGGCGGGATCAGCCGTGGCAGGAACGCCATCGTCGCGGCACCGTTGATGACGGAGGCGGTGCCGTACGCCATCACGATCACCAGGAGCGCCGGCAGCGACAACGCGTCGAGCCACCACAGCGCCGGGGCGACCAGGAGCAGCACCGCCTGGACCAGGTCGGCGCCCACCATCAGCGGAAGTCGCCGCCGGCCGTCGACCAGGGCGCCGACGATCAGCCCGAACAGGAGGTACGGGAGCCATCGGGCGGCGTTGAGCCAGCCGACGTCGGTCGCCGAGCCGTGCAGGACCAGAACCACCAGCGCCTGGAGGGCGAACAACGTGACGTAGCTGCCGAGCCCGGAGACGGCGGCAGCCCGCCAGTAGCGCAGGAACGCACGCGATCCGAGCACCTCGCCACCCGCCATGCCCCGCAGTCTCGCGCACGGCTTCTTCCAGGTTCGTCCCCGCCGTGCTGTCGCATCAGGGCAGAGTCGTTCGTGGTGCTCATGCGGCGGCCGACCGGCCGGCGCGGTCGAGGGGCTCGAAGGCCCGACCGAGCGGACAGGAGACCACGGTGGCGGAGTATCTGATCACGTTCAACGACGAGTGGGTGCCCGAGCAGACGGAGGACGGCCTCGGCGAGAAGGCCACGGCAGCACGCTCGGTCATCCAGGAGATGGCGGACGCCGGCGTCTTCCTCTTCAGCAACGGCGGCATCGACGCCTCCACCGCGATCTGCAGCGTGGGGGCCAAGGACGGGGAGCCCGTCTTCACCGACGGGCCGTACGCCGAGACCAAGGAGCACCTCGGTGGCTTCTGCGTCGTCGAGGTGCCGGACGACGAGACCGCGCGGTACTGGGCGGGCCGGCTCGCCGTCGTCCTCGACTGGCCGCAGGAGATCCACCGGTTCCCCCACCGGTACGTCGACCTGAACCCGTCGGAACGGTGAGGAGCACGTCATGACCACCACGTACACCTTCGACGTGTTCTGCACGCTGGACGGCTTCGGCTCCTACGACGAGAACGGCGATTGGGGCGGCTACTGGGGCAAGCAGGGCCCGGAGTTCCTCGACCGTCGGCGCGCGATGTACGACGCGACCCAGCGGCTCGTGCTCGGCGCCCACACCTATCGGCTGTTCGCGCAGATCCTGACGTCCGGCGCCGACGTGGCCGATCCCAGCGATCCGAACACCCGGATGCAGGCCATGCCGCTCACCGTGGTGTCGACGACCGTGGACGGTCCCCTCGACTGGCCCGGTGGCGCGGACGTCCTCAGCGGTGACGCCGTGGACGTCGTCAGGACACTGAAGGCGGAGTCGGACGCACCGCTGCGATCGCACGGCAGCCTGTCGATGAACCGGGCGCTCATGGCGGCCGGGCTGGTGGACCGCGTCCAGGTCACGGTCTTCCCGGTCATCAGTGGACGGACCGGCGCCGAGCCGATCTTCGGCGGCGCCGCCGACTTCGACCTGGAGCTGCTCGAGAGCCGTGTCCTGGACGGGAACACCCAGGAACTCACCTACCGCCCCCGGCTCCACTGACGCCGCTGCGGGCGTCAGCACGGCGGTCATCGCCCGAGCGCCTCGCCGCACAACTGATGCAAGAGCCACGACCCGACGAAGGCGTCCAGATCGTCGACCACTGACCCGGTTCGCCGCCTGACCGGTCGGCCTCACGGCGCGGGACCTGCGCCCGTGCTCGAACGCGCTGCCGCCAGCGCGGCGACGGCGAGAGCCGCGGCGAAGAGGCCGTACGCCTCAGCAAAGCGCGCCGGGGTCACGTTCGAGCCGCTCACCAGGACGCCGCCGACGGCACCGCCCACCAGTCCTCCGAACGCCTCGGCAGTGATGGCCGCCGTGGCCACCTGCTCCTCGCTGAGCGAGCCGCTCGGGGTCGTGGCGCGCAGGTAGACGGTCGGGTAGAAGAGTCCGACCCCGACACCGGCGACCGCCCACAGCACGGCCCCGAGAAGGAACGGCGCTCCGACCGCACCGAGGAGCCCGACACTCGCGATGCAGCCGGCAGACACCAGGAGTGCCGCGGCTGCCGAGAGCGAGCGACCGGTCCGTTCGACGCGCGTCAGCACGAGGCTCGCGACGGCCCAGCCGACCGATGCGACGCCCAGCGCGATCCCGGCCTCGGCGAGTGACGCGCCGTACGCGCCCGTGAAGAGCAGCGTGATCAGTGCGCCGGCGCCGAAGTAGCCGACTGCGAACGTCGTGAGCGACAGCAGCCCGGCAGGCGCGCCACGCCGCATCGTCACGGTGCCCGCCGGTACGAGCGCGACGAAACCGAACGCCGCTACCAGCAGGAGCGCCCAGCCGACGACGTTCGTACCGGCAAGGAGGAATCCGACCACGCCGACCGGCACCAGCAGCGTGCGTACGACGGGTCGGCGTCCAGGAACGGGCCCGCTGGGCGGGACGTCACGGACGATCAGCGCCCGCGCGCCGAGGACGATCGGGATCGGCGTCAGGAGGGTCCATCGCCAGCCGATCAGGTGCTCGAGACCGACGATGATCGCAGGACCGACCAGGCCCGGCAGGAGCCACATCGCCGAGGACAGGGCAATCACGACCTTGCGGGTGTCGTCGTCCAGGTGCTTGACCGCGGCGCTCACCCCGAAGACTCCGAGCAGCCCGCCGGCAAACCCGGCGATGAATCGTCCGACAGCGAAGAACCACACCCCGTCCGCGGTCGCGGAGACGACACCGCCGACGAGAGTGGCCAGCATCCCGAGCAGCAACGTCGACCGCGAGCCGAGCAGCCCCAGCAGGCGAACCGCCGAGGGCAGGGCCACGAAGAGCCCGACGGTCGCACCGCTCACCAGGACGCCGACGCCCGACGTGACACGGAACGAGGACACGATCACCGGTAGCAACGTCTGGGCGACGAACGTGGACACCGACGCGGCCAGCTCGAGCAGCACGATGCTCGCCCCGAGCGCTCGCGCGCGGCGCCCAGTCAGTCGTTCGGTCTGCGCCATGGTTTCGCCTCCTGCGTTGTCGTCCCGGGGCGCGAGTATGCTAGCAACATAGCACCCCCCCGAGGGTCGGGCGCCGGGTAGAAGCTGACCCCACTTCCATCGCCGCCGCGAGAACACCGCTCCATCGCCTGCCCGACAGCCGGACTCGCGGGCCGTAGCCGACGTACTGTCGTGCGAGGACGGCAACGAGAGGACGCACCCATGAAGAACCCCGTGCGAGCCGTGGCTCGCCTGCTCATCGGCTCGACGTACGCGATGCTCGGGTACGACGCCTGGACGGCACCTGGTGGGCGGGTCGATGCCGCCGGCTCGACGCTGGCGGCGCTGCGCGAGGTGATCCCGCTGCCCGAGAACGACGAGGGACTGGTCCGCTTCAACGGGGCTGTGCAGACCGTCGGAGGTGCGGCGATCGCGCTCGGCATCATGCCGCGACCAGCCGCGGCCGCGGTCCTCGGCTCGTTAGCCCCGACGACGGTCGCAGGGCACGCGTTCTGGAAGGTCGACGACCCCGCGGCACGCAAGCAGCAGCAGACGCAGTTCATGAAGAACCTCGCGATGCTCGGTGGGCTCGTCTACATCGTTCTCGACGGCTGACGGAGGCGACGGCGCTGAGCCCGACCGAGCACACGCCCGACGGCCGGCACATCGTCGTCGACGGACGGCGTTGGCGCGCAACAGATCCCGCCATCCCGGAGAAGTTCCGCGCCGAGCTCGTGGACGAGCTGTCACGGGCTCGTCGGCTGGTGAGGACCGACGCCGACATCGCGCGTCCGATGGTGCAGGACGCCAAGGTCGCGCTGGGCGAGCGCGGGCGGGCATGGTGGGAGGAACGTTCGGAGCAGGACGACCGGGAGCGCCTCGCCGCGACGATCCGGGCGCTCCTGCGTCACCGCGGCGAGAAGACGATCTGCCCCAGCGACGCCGCTCGTACGGCCGGTGGCGAGAGCTGGCGGCGCCTGATGCCACTTGCCCGTGAGGTCGCCGCCGCGCTCGCGCGGGATGGTGTGATCGAGGTCCGACAGCGGGGCGAGGTCGTCGACATCACGCAGGTTCGCGGCCCGGTTCGGCTGGCGGCCGGACCGGAGCTCACACGTGGGTGACCGTCCTCGCGCTTCGGACGTAGATCGTCCTGATCCCTCCCTACCGTCCATGGCCATGAGCAACGACGGCGACTCGCCCGACCCGAACCCGTCCCGTACGAGCTGCTCCGGCCTTCGCTCCCGCCGGCCGGGCATGTGGTGGGGTGGCGCGATCGAGGCGCCGGACCCCAGTGCGCTCGCGCGGTTCTACTCCGACCTGCTCGGCTGGCCCGTCGGTCACGAGGAGCCGGGGACAGCGATCCTGGCCGTGCCCGGGGGCGGCACCTACCTGGTGTTTCAGCAGGCGACGGACTACCGGCGCCCGGTCTGGCCGCCGGCGGACGGGCAGCAACGGCCGATGATGCACCTCGACTTCCAGGTGGGTGACCTGGCCTCGGCCGTGGAGGACGCGATCTCCCTCGGTGCGACCCTTGCCGCCGAGCAGCCGCAGGACAACGTCCGCGTCCTCCTCGACCCGGCCGGCCACCCGTTCTGCCTGTGCGTCGAGCAGGACTGACCACGGTCGCCGTACGGCCGCGGGAGAACGCGCCGGGTCGGCGAGGCACGATGGCGGCATGGCCACGGTGCTGTCGATCCATCTCGCGCCCGCGCGGCGACTGCCGACACGGGAGGTCGACTCCGTGGTCGCGGAGGCGGGTACGGGCCTCGTCGGCGACCGGTACCACGGGACCAAGCACCGGCACGTCACCGTCCAGGCCGGCGAGGCGCTGGAGGCGGCCGCGGCTGACCTCGGCGCGCCGATCGACCCCGGTCTGACCCGCCGGAACATCACCATCTCCGGCACTGAGGTGCCGACGAAACCCGGCGCCCGGCTGACCATCGGCGAGGTCGAGCTCGAGGTGGTGCGGATCGCAGCACCGTGCCGGCTGCTGGACGACGCCATCGGGCCAGGCGCGGCGCGGGCGCTGCATGCTCGTGGGGGTACCGTCCTGCGGCTGCTCACGTCCGGCGTCATCCGCGTCGGTGACCCCGTGACTTTCTGACGAGTCATCCACATCCCCGCCGGGCGCGACGTCGTCGCCCACAGGCCCCTCGCGCGTGGCTCCCGCAACCGGCTCCGCGTCCCTACGGTGCCGCCATGGCCGTTCAGACGTACGCCGAGCCGGCACCCGCCCGGGTGCTCCTCGACGCTGCGCGCGAGGCCGCCGCCACCCTCGGCCCGGCCACCGACCTGCCGGCCCCCTGGGGCCTCCCGGATGCCGAGCTCGAGGAGCTGCTCGCCCTCGCCGGCTCGATCCGTTCCGCGGTCGAGCGGGTCGAGGTCAGTGCCGTCCGGGAGGGAGTGCGGCGGGGTCTGCACCGCGGGCAGGGGTTCGGCGTCGTCGACTGGGTTCGCCTGGTCCAGTCGCGTGCCGGTCTCGCACCCGACCCGTCGCACGCCGCGCGGTTGAACCGGGTCGCCGCGCTCCCCGACCAGGCCGCCGGCCAGCCGGTGTGGGAGGCGTTCTGCGCTGCCACAGTCGGCCTAGGCAAGGCGGACCAGCTCGCGCGGTTCGTCGCGGACACCGCGCCGGTCGCCGAGCCCTCCGACCTGCATGACACCGTGACGGTGCTGACGGAGGCGGCGTCGGACTCCTCGGGCGAGAGTGGCCTGACTCCTGGTGAGCTGCACGCCGCCGTACGCCGCGCCGGGCTGCTTCTCAAGCCCGAGCGTGACCTCGCCCGCGAGCAGGACGCCGCCCGACGTGGTCGTGCACTCCACCGGGCGGCCGGTCCGGCAGGGCTGACCGCCTACCACCTGCTCCTCGACCCGGACGCGTCCGCGGTGATCGACGCCGCCGTCGCGGGGCTGTCCGAGCCGGTGACCGGCCTCGACGGTGAGCCGGACCCGCGCACCGCGGCCACGCGGCGGGCGGACGCGCTCGTCGAGGTCGTCCGTCGCGGCGCGGGCAACCCGGAGGGAATGCCACAGACGCCCAAGGCTCAGGTCGTCGTCACGATCTCCTACGACCAGCTCGAGAAGGGCATCACCGGGGCCGGCGTGACCGCCACGGACCAGGTGCTGAGTGCGGCCGACGTCCGCCGCCTCGCGTGCGACGCCGGCATCATCCCGATGGTTCTCGGATCGCGCGGCGAGGTGCTCGACGTCGGCCGGGAGCAACGCCTCTTCTCCACGGCACAGCGTCGAGCCCTGCGGCAGCGCGACCGCGGCTGCACCTACCCGGGTTGCACGATTCCCGCGCCGTGGTGCGACGCCCACCACGTGCTCTGGTGGTCCCGTGGTGGCACGAGCAGTCTCGACAACGCCGCTCTGCTGTGCGGGCGCCACCACACCCTGGTCCACCAGCGCGACCTGACGGCCACTGTCACCGACACCGGCGTCACCTGGCACCGCGGCGACCCCTGAGTGGTCCGCCCCGCAACCCGCCGGCGCGGCGGGCCGGTCGGCATGCTCTCGCGGATCTGTGATGCCGTTCGCGATGTCCCGCGCGGCCTGTGAGCCTGCCGCCCGCCGACCCTTGCGACGCCGTGGGCGGTCGATCAGCGGGAGCATCCTGGCCGGTTCGGACGTTCGTCCCGAAGCGGCTCCCGGGGCGCCGCACAGTGTGGGAGCATCTCCGCCGTGAATCGCGGTGCCCAGTCCGAGAAGACCCCAGCCTCAACAGACTTCGATACGAACGCTCCCGACCGCTCACCGTCGTCCACCGCCGATTCGTCCGCGCCCGCCGGCGTTCCTGGATCCGCTGACACCGGTCGCTCCGACCGGCCGCGGCGTTCTGGCGACCGGCGGGGTCGCTTGCCGGGATGGCTCCTGCTCGTCCTGGCCGCCATCGCGTTCTGGTCGATCGGTCAGCTGCCGTGGATCGTGACCGGGATGCGGCTCGGCATCTCGGACGCGTGGCCGGACGTGCCTCCTCGGGGTGCGCCACGCGTGGCGCTCCCGTTCAACGAGTACGCCTTCCAGCCGCTGCTGGTCGGCGGGGTGATCGGCGGTGCGGCCGCGGTCGCCCTGAGCAGCTGGGCGGCCCCGTCGGTGCGTTGGCGGCGCACGCTGGCCGCGACAGCCGGCCTTCTCGCGCTGCTCATCGCCCTCGGCCACACGCTCCAGGTCGTCGACGGTGAGCTCGGGGAACGGCGCGAGGCGCGCCTGCTGGTCGTCGCGTTGGTGGGCTTCGCTCTGGTGAGTGGTGTCGTCGGGCTGCTGGCCGGAGCCGTCCTGGCCCGCGGCCGCCATGGGCTGGCGTGGCCGGTCGCTGCGGCACTGGTCGCGGGCCTCGCGGGTCCCTGGCTCAACGACCTGGTTCACCGCTCCCCCGCCCTCGACGGCTCCTGGACGGACACGGTCGCGCGCTGGCACCCCTGGGTCGGCGGCGCGCTGCTCGGCATCTGCCTGGCGGTCTGGGGGGCACGACCGGCCGTCCGACTGATCGGCACCGTCGCCGCCCTGGCCGTCCTGTGGGTCGTGCCCGCGGCGCTCACCGCGCTCGGTTACGTGACCTACTACGGCACCCGCACGTCGCCGAGCCGACAGACGGTCAGGGAGGTGCTCGACTCAGGTCGCGACGTCTTCGTGGAGGCGCTGAAGCAGACGAGCGCGCCGGTCGTGGGCCCGCTGATTCTCGCGCTCCTGCTCGGTCTGGTCGGCGCGGTCGTCACCGGGTCACCGTCCCGGCCGACACCCGGTGTGGCCCCCACGGCCTGACCGTCACGGGGCGGGCGCGGGCGCCCCCAGCCGCCGTCATGACTGAAACCGGTGGACCTCGTCCCCCGGCCGCGGCACGCTCGGTGGTCATGACGAGCAGCGACCTGTGGACCGCGGAGATGGCGGAGCGTTACGACGAGAGCTCGGCCTTCATGTTCGCCCCGGACGTTCCTCGACCCAGCGGTCGACTTCCTCGCTCATCTCGCGGATGACGGTCCCGCGCTCGAGCTGGCCGTCGGCACCGGACGAGTGGCGGTTCCCCTGCTGGCGCGCGGTGTTCAGGTCACCGGGATCGAGCTGTCAGCCCCGATGGTGGAGCAGCTGCACCGCAAGGTGCCGTCCGATCGGCTGCCCGTCGTCGTCGGCGACATGGCCACCACGGTCGTTCCCGGCGAGTTCTCGCTCGTCTATCTCGTCTGGAACAGCATCGGGAACCTGCGCACGCAGGACGAGCAGGTCGCGTGCTTCCGCAACGCCGCTCGTCACCTGGCTCCGGGTGGCCGGTTCGTCATCGAGCTGTGGGTGCCGGGCATCCGCCGCTTCCCGCCGGGCCAGGCCGCGGTGCCGTTCGACGTTTCCGACCGGCACGTCGGGTTCGACACGTACGACATGGCCACTCAGCAGGGGACATCGCACCACTACACGCGGCGGGACGACGACAGCGTCCGCTACGGGCAGAGCAACTTCCGTTACATCTGGCCGGCCGAGTGCGACCTGATGGCTCGGCTCGCCGGCCTGGAGCTGGAGGAACGCGTCGCCGACTGGGACGGGTCGCCCTTCACCTCGGACAGCGAGAGCCACGTCTCGGTCTGGCGCAAGCCACGCTCGCAGCAATGAGGCCGGCCGTCGCGGCCGAGTGAATACACACCGGAACACCTTCTCGACAGGCTTTGTCGAGGGTTTGTGTACTTCCTGTCCAGGCTTTCAGTACGCTTCCCGCGCATCACCCGCGCCCACCCCTCCGGCGCGGGACAGCGACGGGGTCGTCTCGGGCGACCCTGGAGGAGAAGTCCATGATCGAGAACATCATCATCTGGCTTGTCATCGGGCTCGTGGTCGGAGTGCTCGGCAGGCTCATCCTGCCGGGGCGGGCGTCCGTCGGCTGGGTTCCCACCATCGGCATCGGCATCGTTGCGGCGCTGGTCGGCGGTTGGCTCAGCTACCGGGTGCTGCACGTCGATGACAGCGACTACCGGCCGTTCGGCTTCGAGGGCGACGGGTGGATCGCGTGGGTCCCGATGATCATCAGTGTCGTTCTGGCCGCGGTCGGCATCTCGCTGTACGCCGGCTCGGCCGGGCGCGGGCACAGGCGTGCGCGTCGCTGACGGCTGACTCCTGAAGGACGGCCCGGTCTCCTCGGAGGCCGGGCCGCTCTTCGTTCTCTACCAGGACATCTCGTTGCAGGACGACGCGTCGGCCTCCACCTGCAGCGTGGCGTGCTCGATGTCGTACTCGTCCCGCATCAGGCGTCGCGCACGCTCCAGCACCGCTGTCGTCTGCCCGCTCGGGGCGACCAGGTGCGCGGTCGCGACGTTCATGCCCGAGGTCAGCGTCCACAGGTGCAGGTCGTGCACGCCCCGTACGCCGGCCACCTCGCGCAACCGGTGCTCGACCTCGTCCGGGTCGATGCCGCGTGGAGCGTGCTGGCCCAGGACGGCCAGCACCTCGCGCGCCAGCAGGACCGCTCGCACCGCGACGAAGGTCGCGATCGCGAGCGCCACGCCCGTGTCCCACCAGACGTTGCCGGTCGCGGCCACCAGCACCCCGGCCACGATCACCCCCACCGACCCGACGGTGTCGGCGACGACCTCGAGGTAGGCGCCCTTCACGTTGAGGCTCTCCGCCGCGCCGCCCCGCAGGAGCAGCAGCGCGATCACGTTGACCGCCAGGCCGATCGCGCCGACCACCAGCATCGGAGCGGTCGCGACGTCGACGACGTCACCGACCCGGCCGAGCGCCTCCACGGCGACGTAGACGGCCGCGGCGAGCATCAGCAGCACCGTCAGCCCGGAAGCGAACACCTCCGCGCGGTACGACCCGAACGTCCGCCGGCCGGTCGTGTCCGGGCGGGTGGCGATGCGGGTGGCGGCGAGCGCCGCGCCCAGGGCGACGACGTCGGCGGCCATGTGACCCGCGTCCGACAGGAGCGCCAGCGACCCGGACCACAGCGCGAAGGCGAGCTCGACGACGAAGTACGCGGCCACCAGGGCGAACGCGGTCGTCAGCCGCCACCGGTGCCGTCCGCCGGCGTGCTGGGCGTGGCCGTGCGAGTGACCGCTCACCGCTGCTCCCGCGTCCCCAGCCGTACGGCGACCGGTTCCGCCGGCGTACAGCAGCCGTCGGCGCATCCGCCGGCCGTGGTGGACCCGCCACTCCCGGCCGACGGTGCGCAGCAGCCTTCGCCGCGCCACGCCTGGACGCCCTCGCGCACGGCGACCGCCGCGATGACCAGTCCGGCCACCGGGTCTGCCCAGCTCCAGCCGACCGTGGCGTTCAGCACCAGGCCGACGAGCAGCACGGCCGACAGGTACGTGCACAGCAGCGTCTGCGTGGAGTCCGCGACGACCGCGTTCGAGCCGAGGGCCTTCCCCGTGCGCCGCTGGGCCCAGGAGAGGAACGGCATGACCGCGAGCGACACGGCCGCAAGGACGATGCCGACCGTCGAGGACTCCGGCTCACCGCCGGTGACGAGCGTGCGGGTGGACTCGACGAGCACGTACCCGGCGAGGGCGAAGAAGGACAGCGCCATCAGCCGCAGCGCACGGCGCTCCCGGGTCTCTGGGAGGTGGTGGGCGAACTGCCACAGCACGATCAGGCCGCTGCTCACCTCGACGAGGGAGTCCAGCCCGAACCCGACCAGCGCCACCGAACCGGCGATGCCGCCGGCCACCAGCGCGACGGCCGCCTCGACGACGTTGTACGTGACGGACGTCGCGGCCAGGAGCCGAGCGCGCCGACGAAGCCGTACGGTCCGCGCGTCCGGGGTCGCCGACTCGCGGTCCTGGTCGTCGCCGATCGAGGACTCGCGGTCCAGAACGAGCCGCGCCTGCGCGTACAGGCCGTCGACGACGTCGGCGTGCTGGGCCGGCACGGCGACCTCGAGGTCGTAACGGTCGGCGAGCGACGATCCGGCGAACGAGAAGAAGGAGCAGCACTGCTGCTCACGCGCGACCAGGTCGTCCACCTCATCGCGCGCGGCAGCGTCGAAGGACAGGACCATCCGTAGCCGGTCGTCCCGGCGGGCGCCGCGGAGCGCCGGTTCGAGCAGAGCACCGAGCTCCGCGGTACGCAGCGGCCGCTCCGCCGTGGGCAGCGTGCACACGTCGGGGACCCGGCTCATCACACACCGGCCCGGGGTGCGGTCGGGCAGAGGACGACGGCGTCCCTGGTCGCGGCCAGCAGGCCTTCGGCGGCGGCGAGGATCGCCAGCACCTGGTCGGCGTGCGCGACGGAGAAGACGGACGCCCGGCCGACCGGGCGCGAGGTGACCAGGCCGCAGTCGCGAAGGCAGGCCAGGTGCTTGGAGACGGTCGACTGCGCGAGTCCGAGGTGCTCGGTGAGCTCGACGACCTTGTGCTCCCCGAGCAGCAGATGCCGCAGGATCGCCACCCGCGAGGTGTCTCCCAGCGCCCGGAAGAGTGAGGCCGCCGACGCCGCTGCGGCAGGCTCGTCCAGCCCGTCCGCATGCTGCGCACCGATCACCTGATTCATCGCCATAAGGCGATGATAACGCCCGCTGGCGAGACTCGACGGGCGGTCTACTCGGGGGCGGGAACGGTGACCGTGGCCCGGTCGATGATCGGCGCGAGGTCGAGCCCGCTGGGCAGCGTGCCGAACGCCCCGCCCCAGTCGCGGGAGAGTCGCGAGGCGCAAAAGGCGTCCGACACCGCGCTCGGGGCGTAGCGGACCAGCAGCGACCCTTGCAGGATGAGCGCCATCAGCTCGACCACCCGGCGGGCGCGCAGCTCGATGTCGTCGAACGCGGTGAGCTCCTTCTTCAGCCGAGCGACCGCGTCGTCCAGCCGGGTCTCGCCGGCCGCCTGCTGCACCTCCTCGAAGTACGCGTCCAGCGTGTGCGGCTCCTTGGCGATGGCGCGCAGCGCGTCGAGAGCGGCGACGTTGCCCGACCCCTCCCAGATGGACAGCAAGGGCAGCTCGCGGTAGATGCGCGGCATGCCCGACTCCTCGACGTACCCGTTGCCGCCCAGGCACTCCAGCGCCTCACCCGCGAGGACCGGGCCACGCTTGCAGACGTAGTACTTCGTCACGGCGAGCGCGATGCGCCGGAGCGCCGCTTCCTGCGAATCACCCTGCACGGCATGGTCGTTCGCGCCCGCGAGCCGCAGCATCGTGGTGGTGGCGGCCTCCGACTCGACGGCCATGTCGGCCAGCACGTTGCGCATCAGGGGCTGGTCGATCAGCAGCTTCCCGAATGCGTGCCGGTGTCGCGCGTGGTGCACTGCCTCGACCAGCGCGGTGCGCATCCCCATCGAGGTGCCGATGACGCAGTCGAGCCGCGTCATGTTGACCATCTCGACGATCGTGCGGACGCCGCGGCCCTCCTCACCCACCAGCCAGCCGGACGCGCCGTCGTACTCGACCTCGGACGAGGCGTTGGAGTGGTTGCCCAGCTTGTCCTTCAGCCGCATCAGTCGCATCGTGTTGCGCTCGCCGCCCGGCAGCACGCGCGGGACGAGGAAGCAGGACAGCCCGCCCGGTGCCTGGGCCAGCGTGAGAAACAGGTCGGACATCGGCGCGGACGTGAACCACTTGTGGCCGACCAGCTCGTACGTGCCGTCCGAGCGGGGCGTTGCGGTCGTGGTGTTGGCGCGGACGTCGGAACCGCCCTGCTTCTCGGTCATCGACATGCCGGCGATGAGGCCACGCTTCGTCGCGGGGTCGCGCAAGCCGAAGTCATACGTCCGGCTGGTCAGCAGCGGCTCGAACGTCGCTGCGAGAGAAGCGTTCTGACGCAGAGCGGGGACGACTGCGTAGGTCATGGAGATCGGGCAGCCGTGGCCGGCGTCGACCGACCAGGCCATGAACTTCGCCGCGCGTGCCACGTGCGCACCGGGCCGGTCGTCGGCCCACGGCGCCGCGTGCAGGCCGTGGGAGACGGCCGTCTCCATCAGGGAGTGGTACGCGGGGACGTACTCCACCTCGTCGACGCGATGCCCGTAGCGGTCGTGGGTCCGCAGCGTCGGAGGGTGGCGCTCGGCCAGCCGCGCCCAGTCCTGGGCCTCGGCCGTCCCGGCGAGCCGACCGACCTCGCGCACCTCGTCCTCGGCCCAGCCGGCGCCCTCACGGTGCAGCCCCTCGATGAGCGCCGGGTCGTCGGTGGTGCTGTGACCCACCAGCGGCGGCACCTGGTTGAGGACCTCGTGCGTCATGCCGCCACCGTACGACCGCGCCGTCCGCCCGGACCCCCTCGCTTCGGCAAAAGCTGGCCGCGAGCACAGCCATGCATGTGCAGACCACCACCTTTTGCCGAGGGGGAGCGGATATTCGATGGGCGGTTTTCGTGTGACGTGGGTCACTTTTTCGCTAAGTTACGCATGCGTAGCCTCGCAGGAGCCTCCCCCTCTCCCTTGGAGCATCCATGTCCTCTCACCGCATCACCCGCAGCGTTCTCGCCCTGGCCGCCGCCGGCCTCATGGCCGCCGCGGCCGCCGGCCCCGCGCAGGCGGCCGACCCCGTGAAGTACGTCAACCTCGGCGACAGCTACAGCGCCGGGTCCGGCGTCCTGCCGCTCACCTCGTACAACCCCGTGTGCCTGCAGTCGGCGCGCAACTGGGCGCACGACATCGCGAGCGCGAAGGGCTACCAGCTCACCGACGTCAGCTGCGGCGCCGCGCAGACCAAGGACCTGCGCGGCAGCCAGTACCTCGGCGTCGCACCGCAGCTCGACGCCGTGAGCGCCGACACCGACGTCGTCACGATCACGATGGGCGGGAACGACAACAACACCTTCATCGGCGCGATCACCGCGTGCGGCACCGCTGCCGTCGCCACCGCGGGCTTCGGCAGCCCGTGCAAGACGCTGTACGGCGACACGTTCACCAACGCGATCAACAACGAGACCTACCCGGCACTGGTCCAGGGGCTGCGCGACATCAAGGCCAAGGCGCCGAACGCCAAGGTCATGATCTCCGGCTACCCGTGGATCACGCCGGCGACCGGGAGCTGCTACCCGCAGCTGCCGATCGCTCGCGGTGACGTCGCGTACCTGCACGACCTGCAGACGGTCCTGAACAGCGCTGTCAGCCGGGCCGCCGCGGACACCGGTGCGACGTACGTCGACCTGTCGAAGGTGTCGGCCGGCCACGACGCGTGCCAGGCGCCCGACGTGCGCTGGGTCGAGCCGGCCATCTTCACCACCCAGCTCGTCCCGGTCCACCCCAACGCGCTGGGTGAGCAGGGCATGGCCGACGCCGCGGTGAAGCAGGGCCGCCTGTAGCTCCCGCACCTCGCGACGCCCGGTCGGCCCGTCGGCCGGCCGGGCGTTCGGGGTCCGACCTCGACGCGGGCGCTCACCAGGCGCGGACCTACGAGGCGGGCGGGGGGCCGAGGTAGGCGAGGGCGGCGACGACCATCGCCTGGGTGCCGCGGTCCAGGGTGGGGCGGACGACCGGCGCGAACGTCGGCGAGTGGTTCACCGGGATCTTCTGGGCGACCTTCCCCTCCTTCTCCGCCGCGGCGTACGTGTCCGGGTCAATGCCGCCGATTCCCCAGTAGGAGTAAGGGATTCCGAGCTCGTTCGGGATGTCGCTGAAGTCCTCGCTCGCGCTCTGCAGCGGCAGCTCGCTCCACTCGTCGCCGAAGAAGTCCTGGAACGCTGCCGTGACCCTCCCGGTGACCTCCGGGTCGTTCGTTGTCGCCGGGAACCGGTCGTACAGCTCGAAGTCCGGCGGCTCGGGCGCACCGGACGCCTCGGACTCGGCGGTCGCGATCCGGCGGATGGCGTCGAGGACGGCCCGCCGGGTGTCCTCGTGGTACGTCCGGGTGTTCAGCTCGAGGACGGCCTCGTCGCCGATGACGTTGCTCTTCGAGCCCGCCCGGATGCTGCCGACTGTGAGCACCGCCGGCTCGGTCGGTGCGACCTCGCGGGAGACGACCGTCTGCAGCCGGACCACGATCATCGACGCCATCACGACCGGGTCGACCGCGGCCTGCGGCGCCGAGCCGTGCGCGCCGCGGCCGTGCAGGGTGATGCGCATGCTGTCGGCGGCGGACAGCACCGGACCCGGACGTGTCGCGACCGTCCCCGCCGGGAGCGGCAGCACGTGCTGAGCGAGAGCGACGTCGACCGACCCGACGATCGTCGCGAGTCCGTCGTCCAGCATGCCGCGCGCCCCGTCGGCGACCTCCTCTGCAGGCTGGAACAGCGCGACGAGCGTGCCGTGCCAGTGGTCCCGACCGGCCGCGAGCAGGGCGGCTGCGCCGGTGAGCGCGGTGACGTGCACGTCGTGCCCGCACGCGTGCATGACCGGGACGTCGGTGTCGCCGTCCTTCGCGACGGCGGTGCTGGCGTACGGCAGTGCGGTCGCCTCCTTGACCGGCAGCGCATCCATGTCCGCGCGGAGCAGGACGGTCGGGCCGTCGCCGTTGCGCAGGACGCCGACGACGCCGGTCCCGCCCACGCCGGTGGTGACGGCGAAGCCGGTTTTCTCGAGCCGGTCGGCGACCGCCGCCGCGGTCCGCCTCTCCTGATGTGACAGCTCGGGGTGCTCGTGCAGGTCGCGGTAGAAGGACTCCAGCTCGTCCCGCAGGTCGTCCAGGCGATCCAGAACCTGCTGCGCCGGGGTGCTCGTCATCCCTCACTCCTTCTGCTGGTCGTGCTCCGGGTCGTGCTGGTTCGGCGGGTGCTGGTCCGGTGCGTGCTGGTCCGGATCCCTCGGGGGCTCGGCCTCGCGCGGCGGGCGCCGTCCCGACCTGGGCAGGGTCCGCTCCTTCACCGCGCCGGCGATGCGCTGCCGCCGCTCACGATCGAGGCCGGCGCGCGCGACCAGCCCCGCCGGCGACCACGCGTCGGCGTCGGGCAGGAACCAGCCCCGCCAGCGAGCGAGGAGGCACAGCCCTGCTCCGACGAGCGTCGAGGCCACCAGCCCGAGGCTGGGCCTGCTCAGCTCGGTGCACAGGACGAGAACGGCGCTGGCGAGGATGGCGCAGGTCGCGTACAGCGTGTTGCCGCCGAGCACGCTCGGCACGCGGCGTACGACGACGTCCCGGATGGCGCCGCCGCCGACCGCGGTGACCGTCCCGAGCAGGATCGCGGGGAGCCAGCCCACGCCGACCGCCAGGCTCTTCTGCGCACCGACCGCCGCCCAGGTGCCGAGCGCCAGGGCGTCGACGACCGGCCAGACCCGCTCCCACGTCCGGCCCTGGACGTTCGCGAGGTAGCTGATGGTCGCGCCGGCGAGAGCAGCGAGCAGGTACGCGTAGTCGGTCAGCGCGACCGGTCGGCCGGCCTGCAGGAGCACGTCCCGCAGGATTCCGCCGCCGAGGCCGGACAGGACGGCGAGGGTCACGAAACCGATCGGGTCGAGCCGCTCCTGCCGCGCGATGAGTCCGCCCAGGATGGCGTTGGCGAGGACGCCCGTCAGATCGAGCAGCCGGTTGAGCTCGGACAGATGAGCGTGCTCCACCGGCCACTACTCCTTCGCAGACGTCACCACCAGGTCAGCGACCATCCTCCCCCGAGCGGTGACCCTCCCTCGGCCGGTCACCGCCCAGGGTGTCCGAGCCATGATCGGCCGGGCCCATCACCTTGCTGAGGGCGTCCGGGGACGGCTGGACCGAGACGGCCGCGGCGGTGGGGTGGTTGACGTCGAACGCGGGCCGCTCCGAGCGGATCCGCGGGATGGAGTCGAAGTTGTGCCGCGGCGGCGGGCACGAGGTCGCCCACTCCAGCGA
>NZ_JAROAV010000039.1 GCF_029439465.1 Luteipulveratus flavus
CTACGCTGCACGAAACCGTCTCGCCCCGTCCGGGTAGAGACACAACCCGAAGTGTCCGGAAACCCCGGGGCGGTTCAGTACAGCTAGCCGTTGGGAGGGTCTGTGGCGTTCAGCCAATCCTCGCAGTCTTCGAGCAAGCTCTCAAGGCCAGCCATAATCTGACCGGGGATGCTGGCGGCTAGCGCCACGCGCAAGCCCAACACCAAGCCCTCCACGCTTGGCCTATCGAGGTGCCATGTCAACCATCTGCGGGGGTCAACGGCCGCCGCCTCGATGCCTTGTGCCAGCAGGCTGTCGACTGCCAACCGCACTGACTGAGCGCGAGAGTCAGCAACGTCGATGGTCCATCCTTCATTCGTGCTCATGGCCCGATCCAATTCAGTTCGTGGTCATACGTGCCAAGACGATCCTGTTTACTAAAGCCATCAGGACTGCGCGACATCTTCCATGTACCGCCGATGTGTCCATCGATGTCCTGAGTTATGTAGTACTTTCCATTTCGAAAAACCGGTTGATTGCTACTCCGGAAGTTGGTCTTCGAGTATCCAAGCCATTTTGCGAGGTCTCCCGCTTGGGAGTTCGTCAACTTGGAAACTCCACCGGCTTCGGTCGGGCAGTTATGGACGAGGAGCTGTGCGGCGGTGATGTAGTAGTTGTGGTCGCCTTCGACCTCGAAGTTGTACACCGTAGCGGATCGGTTCTCGACACGGATGCTGGTAATGGTCGCGGTGCCGCCATCACGCTGCGTGAGTCGATCCCCGACCCTCAGGTCGCCGCTGAGGACCCAGCCTTCGCCTTCGACCATGAACGGGTGCTGCTGAGTGACTGCCACGACGGCACCACCGGTGACAGTTATTGTCATCAGCGTGGTGGTGTTCTTATGGAACAGTCCGATGACGCGACGTAGCTCGTTCTTACCGGTGCCAATGTTCTTGGCCCAGACCTGATCGCCGGTCCGCACCTGTTCGACTGGAACTTCGCCTCTCGCGGTTTGGACCGTGGTGCCTGCGGCGAAGCAGTTGCACGGCAAGGCGTTGACATCCTCGACGGCGCGAGTCTTTGCAGTGCTGCCAGGGCCACGTGTCCGAAATGTTCCTGGAAACTGGTGCCCAACGTCGCCCTGTGCACTGAACATAGCGCCATCGGCGAATCCGAGCGCCATCATGAACTGCGTTTCTGAACCTGCTTGGCCACAGACCATCCCAGCCGTCTTGCACACGATCCCGGCTGCATGGCGCGCGTACCCCATGTAGTTGTACGAACAAACCTGCCCGTCCGAGAGAGTGTGGTTCAAGGTCGAGAGTCCGCACTCCAGTACGGCGTACGGCATGTCACGACTGCGCAGGTAAGCCTTGGCCTTCTCCATACCCCTGTCCCACGACTCCTGGGTGGCGGCTGCCATCGGCCGCCCCCCGATCTCCGCGGTCAAGACCGGGTCCTTCGCGTGATGTTCTACTGCAACCGCTTGAGCACGTTCGCCGTCTTCGGGAGCGACTGATCCGCCGCCCTTCTCGATGGCGTTGATGTGGCCGTCGACCTCGATGCGGTTGAGGGGGTTGCCGCCGGTGAAGGCGTACCGGTTGGTGTTCCACGGGTCGGAACCGAGGTTCATGTCGTCCAGGGCGCCGTTGAACATGTCGCGGGACAGGAACCGGTTCAGGCCGGTGGAGTAGGTGCGGAACCCCATGTCATAGGACCCGGTCAGCGCGTCGAACCGCTTCCCGGAGTACCGGATGGGGTTGACCATGTCGGCGTCCTTGGTCGGGTCGCCGGTGATCGCATCGACCCCGGTGGTGCCGACCTTGTCCGGGGCGCCGTAGGCGGTGTACCGGTAGGTGCCCGCGGTCGGGCCGGCCTCGTTCGTGGTCGTGGTGGCCGGGTCGTCCGCCGCGGTGAGGGTTTCCACGTCACCGTGCGGGTTGTACCCGTAGTAGGAGGTCGTGGCGGTGGTGCCGGTGATCGGGGAGTCCACCAGCGACAACGGCTTGCCGGCCGGGTCGTAGGCGTACCGCTTGGAGGTCTTGAACACCCCAGCCCGGTCCGCCTGCTCCTCGACCGCGACCTGCGAACCCAGGCCCAGGTAGCTGAACCGGGTCGCGACCGTCCAGTCCGACCCCGGCTTGTTGGTCTGGGAGACCACCCGGTCGAACGGGTCGAACGTGCTGCTCTTGGACGACAAAGCGGTCCCGGCGGAGTCCCACCGCTGGTGACGGGTCAGCCGGTCCCACCCGTCGTAGCCGTACCGCTCGACCACCTGGGCACCCACGTCCACGCTCGACGCGCGCCCGAGGACGTCGTAGCGGTGGTTGAACGTGGTCGACACCCCGCCGGTGGTCTGCACCGACTTGGTCAGCCGGTTGCGGTCATAGGTGCGGGTCGTGGAGGTGGCCCCCACCGTCTCGGCGGTGATGTTGCCGGCCGCGTCGTAGGTGAACGCCTCGTTCTCGCCCTTGTCCGCGCCGGTGCGGGTGACCGTCTTTAGCTGCTGGTTAGGCGTGTAGGCGAATACCGACGTCTGGTCCAGCGTCCCGGTCGATCCGGCGTCATCGAGGCGTTCGACGTCCTGTGAGCGGTCCCCGTCGAGGGTGTACGTCAGCTGGTGGGAGGCCACCAGCGCACCGCCGCTGGTCTTCTCCTCCAGCGTCTTGGGCAGCCCGTCCTCGTGGTAGGTCGCCTTGGCCACGTTGCCGTTGGGCTTGGCCAGGGAGGACAGCATCCCGCGCGGGTCGTAGGTGTAGGCCCACGCGTCCTGCTTGGCCGGGGTGGTCGGGGTGTCCCCGGCCCGCACAGTGGCGACCAGGTTGCGCACGTCCCAGGTGTAGGCGGTGTACCGGGAGGTCCCGGCGCGGGTGGCGTCGGTGGGCCGGAACGCCATCACGCTCAGCGGGTTGGAGTTGCGGTCGTAGGTGTAGTCGGTCTTGCGCTTCTCCACCCCGGCCGCGAGCTCTTGGACGATCGTGGCGCGGCCGAGCTCGTCGTAGCTGGTCTGGTAGGTGTCGATCGCGGCCCCGGTGGTGGTGTCCTTGACCTGGGTCGGTGAGCCGTTCGCGTCGTAGGTGTTGGTGAACGAGCGGGCCTTGGCCGCGCCCATGTCGACGATCCGGACCGCGTCCGCGACCACGACCCCGGTGGTCGAGGGCTTCAGCACCACCGACCGGTTGGTGTTGCCGGTGAAGGTGTAGGTGCCCAGGCTGACCCAGCTGTTGGCCGAGGTGCACGCCTTCTGGTCGATGGTCTTGGTCACGGCGCCGCCGGCGTGGTTGATCGTGTACGTCGCGGCGGTCGTGGCGTCGGTGCGGACCGGGCAGGAGACCCACACCTCGAACTGGCTGCTGGTGTCCGGGTCGATCTTCCAGGTGATGCTGTCGGCGGCGCCGGTGGTGCCGGCCGCGGCGGCGGCGTGCGTGAGGTAGTTCGCGCCCTGGGTGTTGGTGCCGCCGGCCACGGTGGTCCAGGTGCCGGTCGTGGCGACCTGCCAGGTGTTGGCGTTGTCCATGATCGTGGTCGGCTGCGCCGCGGCGGTGTCGGACCGGGACGCCAGGGACCCATCGGGGTAGAACGTCCACGACTGGGACCGGGTCGCGGTGAACCCGTTGGCCTTCAGCGCCCGGGAGGTCTGCTGGCCCAGGGAGTTGTACCCGTAGCTGGTGACGATGCTCCACGGGTCGGTGGCGGTCTTGATGTCACCGGAGGGGTAGTAGGTGTAGTTCGTCCACGCGCTCGCGCCGGCCTGGGTGGTGGCGTACGTGGGGTCGGACTGGGCCTTGATGCGGCCGACCTCGTCGTAGGTGGTGTACGTGCTCGGGGTGTTGGACCCGTCGGCTGCGCCCTTGCGTTGGATGGGCCGGTTCGCCGCGTCGTAGACCGTCTCGCTGACCTGGTTCGAGGGCCGGGTGACGCGGGTGATGTTGCCGGCCGCGTCGTAGGTCGCGGTGGTCTTCAGGACCTGAGGGGTGCTGGACCCGATGGCGGTGCGGTTGAGGCTGGTCCCGGTCGGCTGCCCGGCCTTGTCGTAGGTGGTGGTGGTGCGGTTGCCCAGCTGGTCGATCTGGGCGGTGACCTGGCCGTCGTCGTTGTACTCGGTCTTGGTGGTGTAGCCGGCCGCGTCGGTGCTGGCGGTGACCTGACCGTTGAGGTCGTAGACCTTCTTGGTGGTGAAGTCGCTGGCGTCGGGGGTGGCGTTCTTGTTCGGGTCGACGACCTTGACGACGTTGCCGACCTGGTCGTAGCTGTAGCTGGTGGTGACCGTCTTGGCGGTGCCGTCACTGTCGGTGAACGGCGCCTGCATGGTCAGGACCTGACCGAGCCGGTCGTAGGTGTAGCTGGTGGTGAAGTCGCCGGCGGTCGGTGTCGCGACGCCGTTGGGTGCGGTCTCGCTGACCAGTCGGCCCAGCGGGTCGTAGGCGTAGGTCGCGGCTCGGCCGGTGAGGTTGTTGTCCGGGACGGTGGACTTCTCCACCTGATCGCCCGCGTTGTAGGTGGCGACCGTCTGGGCGCCGTTGGGCGAGGTCTGCTTGATGACCCGGTCGTTGAGGTCGTAGTCGGTCTGGGTGGTGCGGGTGGTGGTCCCGTCGTGCGGGGTGGTGACCTTGGTGGGTCGCCCGAACGCGTCGTACTCGGCGGTGGTGACCTGCGCCAGGGCGTCCTTGACCTGCATCACGTTGCCGCGCACGTCATAGACGAAGTCGGTCTTGGACGCCACGGCGTCGGTGATGCTCTGCGGGTAGCCGTTGGCGTCGTAGCCGGCGTAGGTGGTGGTGCCACCGCGGGCGTCCTTGGCCGTGGCCACGGTGCCGTTGGTGTTGTAGGTGTACGTCGGACCGTTGCTGTTGCCGTCGCGGACGGTGAGCAGGTTGCCCTTGGTGTCATACCCGAAGGTGGTGACCAGCTTGGCCGCGGACGTCTTGGTCTTCAGCACCGTCGGGGTACCGGGTGCGCCGGTGAGCTTGTCGTAGGTGAGCACGACGCCGGTGCCGTTCTTCTTGACCGTCATCGCGTCGCGGACCTTCAGCGGGTACCCGGTGCCCGGGTCGTACTCCCAGGTCGAGACCGCCCCGTTCGGCTCGGCCAGCCGGGTCACGTTGTGGTCGGAGTCCCAGCCCATCGTGGTCACGTCCGCTGACCCGGTGGCGTTGGCGTTGGCGTCCTTGATGCTGGTGGTGCGCCCGTACCCGTCCGAGCGGTAGGTCGTCACCGACGGGGTGGAGCCGTTGACGTCGGTCACCTCGGCGACGATGTCCTTGGCCGCCGAGCCGTCGGGGTCGGAGTAGACGAACGTGGTCAAGTTGGCGCGCCGGTCGGTGTACTTCTTCGGCCAGTTCGCGAACGCGGAGTTCTCGGTGGAGGTGAAGTACTCCACCGAGGTGCTGGAGCCCATCGGGTCCTTGACCGCGTTCAGCTTGGCGTTGCCGTTGGTGGAGGTGTCGGTGTAGCCCAGCTGGAACGTCTTGACCAGCGCCCCGGTGGCGTACGCGCCGGTGGCGGCGTCGAACGATCCGCCGTCCTGCAGGGTGGTCAGCTGGTGGGAGGCGTTGTAGGTGAACTTCAGCGCGCGCCCGGACAGGTCGCGCACCCACTTCAGCCCGGCCGTGTCGTAGCCCAGGGTCAGGGTGGTGCGGCCGCCGGCGTCGCGCACCGAGGTCAGTCGCCCGGAGGTGTCGTACCCGTAGGTGAGGGTGTTGCCGTTGCGGTCCACGACCGAGGCGGGCCGGCCAGTGTCCTTGTTGAAGTAGAACCGGGTCCCGTCCGGGCGGGTCAGCGCCCACTGGTGGTCGGCGTCGCCGGCGGTGTCGCGGGACAGGTCCAGACCCACGCCCGCGGGGCGGGTGTAGCGCAGCACCGGCTGGGTCTTGGTGGCGTCGATGAGCTTGTAGGTGTGGGTGGTGCCGTCGCCGTCGATGAACGTCATCAGGTTGTTGGTGCTGCCGCCGGAGGGCACCGACAGGGTGCTGCCCAGCCGGGTCAGCGTGGCCGGCTGCAGGGAGAAGCCGTACCCGGCGCCGGAGTCGGTGACGTCGCTGCTGTTGTAGGTCAGCCGCACGAACGAGGACGGCCCGATCGAGGGGTTGGACAGCGCGTTGTAGGACCAGACGGTGTTGCCGTTCCACAGGTTGGCCAGCAGCTGCCCGCCGCCACCGGTGGACTCCCCGGTGTAGGTGAGGAACTTCTCCAGCCCCAACGAGTTGGAGGTGGGGTCCTCCACGTACCGGTCCACGCACAGCAGGCCGGTCTTGACCATCGTGCAGCCCTGGGTCGGGCGGGTCGTGCTCGAGGACAGCGGGGTGGTCGCCGAGAACCAGTCGCTGCCGGTCCACAGGTCCAGGTAGAAGTCGTACGCCAGACGCTTGGCGCCGGTGTCGGACTGGATCGGGGTCCGGATCGGCAGGCTGACCTTCACCGACTCACCTGGGTTCAGCGCCCGCCCCAGCGGGACGTAGTTGCGCTCACCGGAGGTGGTGATGTCGGTGCCGGACCCCGGTTCGGTCCACCGGTAGGACAGCTGCAGCCCGGCCGGCCACGCCGTGGAGGTGGTGTTGGTGACGGTGACCGGGGTGGTGATGATCGTGCCGGGCACGAACCGCTCGGGGACCTGGTCTGCCTCGATGGTCTGGGTGTCGTTCTTCTCCAGGTGCTCCACCACCAGCCGCGGGTGCAGCAGCCGGTCGGGGGCCTCACCGTTGACGATGTTGATCGTCTGCTGCGACAGGGTCTCGTCGCGGGTCTTGAGCAGGAACCCGTGGTTGTCGCCCAGGTTGTTCACCCACGCCTGGACCTTCGCGGTCAGCGCCGCCGAGGCGAACGTCAGCCGGGTCGGGTCGGTGTCGGTGGTCACCGACGCGAGGGCGGCGCCCTCCATGTCACCGCCCTTGGTCGTCCACTTAATGGTGGTCGTGGCGCTGTCCCAGGTCGCCTGGTCCTCCACAAAGTCGCGGGTCAGGGCGTACATGTCGTACGAAGGGGTGCCGGAGCCGGCGCCGCCGCCCTTCCACAGCTCGACCCGGGCGTCGGTGACCTTGACCGCCTGCTTGATCGACAGGGTGTCGAACTCGAACAGCGCCCGGGTGTTGCCGTAGGTGGAGCTGGAGTTGCCGACCTTCACCCAGTACTTGGCGTTGCTGGCCGTGCCGTCCGGTCGGGACAGCACCGTGCCGTTCTGCGTGGAGGACAGCGTGGTGTCCGAGACGTCACCGGTGAACACCTTCACCGCCCGGCCCTCACGGGGGGTGGTCACCACCATCGCGTTGGAGGAGGCGCGCCCGTCCCGGCCGGACTGCACGTCATCGGCCGTGCGGACCACGACCCAGTACACGTACGTCGCGCCCTCGGTCGCGGTCGAGGCCGTCGCGGACTCATCGGTCCAGGAGGTCACATCGGCCGGGACGGTGCCGACCAGCTGGGCGCCCGAGCCGGCGAACCAGTCGCCCGAGGGGGCGGTGCACGCGGCGGCGGGCAGCACCCGGCAGCCGCGGAAGATCTGGTACTCCGCGACGTTGTCGCCATCGGCCGGGGTCGGGTCCAGGTACTTGGTCCAGGACAGCTCCGGCCCGGAGGCGTGGATGGAGGTCGGGGCGTTCAGCTCCACGCCCGGCTCGCCGTAGGTGATGACCAGGTTCGGGCGGACCACGGTCTCCCCGCCGTAGGCGTCCTCGCTGGTCTGGTAGGTCGCCCCACCGGCGGCGGCGGTCGCCGACTCATCGACGGCCTTCAGCATGAACCCGAAGTTGCTGGCCGGGTTGTCAACCCAGCCCTGCACGAACGAGCCGACCGCGTAGGAGTGCCACGCATCCCGGCCGCTGACCGGCATGACCTGACGGGAGTACTCCGTCAGCCGCACCGCGTCCGCAGCCGGCGCGGTCGCGGTGGTCCCGGCCTGCCGGGTCACCTTCACCAACGCCGACGCGGCCGGGTCCGCGGAGAAGTGCTGGGAGGCGGCCACCTGAGCCCACACCCCGGTCGTCGCGCCGGTGGTCTGGTTCACCCCGACCGAGGCCGAGCTGGCGGCGTCACCGGTGACCACGTACGTCGGGGTGCCCTGGGTCGCCGAGGGCACGAAGTGCGTCTCGACCTGGTAGTCCCCATCACCGGGCACCCGCGGGGTCCAGGTGAAGGTGTCCGCCGTGGTGCCCGAGGTGGCGACCGCCTGGGACCCGCCGACGGCGTTGGCGTTCGCGCTCTCCTCCCAGGTACCGGTCGAGGACGTCGACAGCCCGTCGGCGTTGTCGACCACCACCCGGTTGTAACCCTGGGCCGGGTTGAACGCGGCGTTCATGTCGGTCCAGGTCGCGGTGTCCTCCGACCACGCCTTCGTCGCCGCCAGCGCCTGCAGCGGCGTGGCCGTGGTGTCGGAGGAGAAGGTGTTCGCGTAGTGCATGTTCAGGTCGGCCGAGCGGATCGTGGTCCCGGCCGGGATCATCGAGGTGTCGAACCGGACCAGGCCCCGGTACCGCTTGGCCGAGCCGTTCACCCCGACCGACATCTGGTCCAGGCCGCCGTAGGTGTTGCCCGGGTTGACCTCCGACAGGTACGTGTCCTGCGCCGCGGCCGGCGCCGGCGCCACCGTGATCGAGGGGTCGACCATCACCGGGAACACCCGCTCGGGCGCGGTCAACCAGGCCGCGTCCGGGGTCAGGGTCACGGTGAGGACGTCGCCGTCCTGCTTGAGGGTCTGGGTGACCTTGCCCGTGGCCGGCGCCGCGCCACGGCCGGCAGCGGAGTCGGTCATCACCGGGGCCGGCAGCACGTAGCTGGGCCGCTCCTTGTCACCCTCGGTGAACAGTCCGACCGCCCCACCGGGCAACGCCTTCGCGCTCATCCCCTTGGTGTGCAGCTCGAACACGAACGGGCCGGCCCCGTCGGCGGCCGAGGCCAGCAGCACGTCCTCCTTCACCCCCGACGGGCGGACCGTGTACCGCACATCGGCCGACCCGAACACGTCGGCGAAGGTGACCGACGACCCCGACGCCTGCGCCTTCACCGGACGCTCGTCCCCGGCCGCGCCCACGCTCACCGACACCCCGTCGGCCTCGAACCTCATCAGCCGGTCGCTGGAGCGGCCGAACCGCACCCCGAACGCGTTCTTCGCCGCGGCGAACGCGTCATCCCCGCTGCCCGCCGAGACGCGGGTGTCGATGTCCTGCCACTTGCCCTTGGAATCCCGGTAGTGCACCGGCTCAGCCGACATGACCACCTGCGTCGTGCCGTCGGACATCTCGAAGCTCTTCGAGGATGCCGAGCGCCGGCCCGTCAGCTCCCGCACCCGGGAGGCCTTCGCGCCCGGCTTCGCCGCCGCGCTCGAGTGCGCCCCCACCCGGGCCGGCGACGGCGCCACCAACTGCGCGCCCGCGCCACCGGTCAGGCTCAGGCTCGCCTGCGACTCCAACGCCGCCGCCGACACCGTCGCCGACCCCGCGCCCGAGAACGCGGTCACCACCGCAGCAGCGACCACCGAAGACACAGCACGACCCAACAGACCCACGGGAACGCCCCCCAGCCAGGGCCCACGACAGCCGTGAGCCAAACGGCGCTATTCCTACCGGCCGACACACTCACCTTGGAGAAACTTGCTTACAACCTGACCGTTAACTGACTCATTCCTGACCAATCCTTGAGGCTCGCCCGAGCGGCCCTGCACGAGATGAGCCACGCCGGCGTGCAGAGCTCGCTCAACGCTCGACGCGCGAATCACCAGAGAGGCCAACCACATTCAAGCGGGCCCGCAATCCGCCGACTCGTTACCCTCGGCGCTCAGGAGGTTGGCGCAGTCGCCGGACTCAAGGTCCGTGCGGGCCTGACGCGCGCGTGGTCACGACTTGGCCACGAGCCGGCCATCGACCGAGACCGGGCGCCAGGATGGCCTACGCTCCCGGCCGTGATGAAGAGCGCGATGCATCGACCTGTGGTGATCTGTGGCGTTCTCGCCCTGTCGTTCGGGCTTGCCGGCTGCGAGCGTGATGCACCACGGTCGGCCGGCGCGTCGACCCCGGTCCCGGCACCGAGCACAACAGCCGCAGGCTTCGGGCCCACGAACGCCTCCGGCACACCCACGACGGCACCCACCACGCTCGCGCCGACGCCGACGCCGACGATGCCCGGCGCCACGTCTGTCCCGCGCCAGGACTCGCTCTATCCCAAGCGGGGCAACCCGGACGTGGACGCTCTGCACTACGACCTCGACCTCGCCTGGGATCGCGACAGCCGCACCCTGACCGGCACGGCGACCGTGCTCGTGCGACCGGTCACGGACCGGCCCGTGCTCGAGCTCGACCTGTCCCACGCCCTCACCGTGGACAGCGTGACCATCGACGGGACGGCGGCTACCGCAGCGGTCACCCCTCGCCACAAGCTGACCGTGCCGGTCCCGATGACCAAGGACGTCAAGCGCACGGTCGTGATCCGCTACCACGGCAAGCCGGACCCGGTCGCGGCTCCGACCACCCGCAGCGACCTGGACGAGGGCCTCGGCCTGCGCGCCACCAGCGCCGGTCACCTCTGGACGATGCAGGAGCCGTACGGTGCGTTCACCTGGTACCCGGTCAACGACATCCCCTCGGACAAGGCCACCTACGACATCAGCGTGCGCGCGCCGAAAGGATGGGCCGGCGTGGCCAGCGGCACCCCGGCCAGCGCCCCGGCCGGGACGAACCGGTTCGTCTCCACCCGCCCGGTCGCCTCCTACCTCACCACCCTGGCCGTCGGCCCGTACACCAAGCACGTGGCCACCGGCCCGCACGACATACCGCTGACGTACTGGACCCGACCCTCCGACGGCGACGAGCTGCGGGTGCTGCGCCGCTCTCCCCGCCTCCTGACCTGGCTGGAGAAGCGGTTCGGCCGCTACCCGTTCGCCTCCGCCGGCGCCGTGGTCGTCGACAGCAGGGCCGCGATGGAGACTCAACAGCTGGTCACCTTCGGCGGGAAACGGTCGGCCCGTCAGACCGACGACGACACCGAGCTGACCGTCGTCCACGAGTACGCCCACCAGTGGTTCGGTGACGAGGTCGGCCCCAGCACCTGGACCGACGTCTGGCTCAACGAGGGCTGGGCCATGTACATCGAGCTCCTCTACCAGGTCGACCGCGACAACATCCCCCAGGACTTCTTCACCCAGTGGCTCGCCCGCGCGGACGGCACCGCCCGCAAGAAGTACGGCCCGCCCGGTCACCCCGACCGCGACGAGTTCGGCACCAGCAACGTCTACCTCCCGCCCGCGAACATGCTGCACCAGATCCATCGTCAGCTGGGCGACAAGAAGTTCTACGCCCTCGCCCGCGCCTGGGTCAGCCAGCACCACGGCCAGGCCGTCGACCGGCAAACCTTCACCACCTTCGTCAACCAGCACACCGGCCGAGACTTCACCGCCCTGATCAACCGCTACCTCGACTCCACGACAACCCCACGGGACTGACGCCGGGCCCAACGGGCCCAGCAGGCACCCACGCCGGCTCAGCGCTGGCGGCGGTCGGCCTGATACCAGCGGTGTCGACGTACGACCGGTTCTCAACGCCACCCAGCTCGCTCGTACATGCAGTCAGTGGTGGCACGGCGTACCTGGCTCTAGAATGAGGTCAGCGCGGGGCGTTGAGCCTCGCGAAGTGAACCCGAGACCCATCCGGACGGTTGTGGCGCTCGGGTTTCGCGCTGCCTAGAGCCGTACACGGCGCACCTCGACGAACAGCCGATAATTTAGATTATGTCGCGCTAGCTCCCTGGGCGGCGTCAACTCTTGGTCGGGTGCCGCCCACGTGCAGCAGAGCCGCTGGGGCTCTGCGGTGCCGCGAGGGTCCAGCCAGACTGTGCCTTCGCCCCGATTGGGACAGCTGACCCATCGAGGCCGAGCGGGATGCGCGCCCCGGATATGAACATTTCCCTGGAGGAACGTCCACTTTCACGAGCGCTCCGCCACGCATCGACATCTTCGTCGAGGAAGAACGCATGGTTCACCAGCTCGTGATGAACATCATGTAGGAGTTCGCCAGCTTGGACGAGGGCAGCTGGCGCAAGCAACCGCATCTTTGTCAAGCACTCTATTAAGGTCTCGTGCGCTTGATGAGCTCGATCAAGCTCCAACTGCAACAATTCTTGCGACGCCGCCGCCGCTCGCAGACGGCGACCTTCGCGGCTAGCACTTGAGATCTCGAACGATGAGTCAAGAGCGTCGTGGACGACCTGGTATAGGGAGTCTCGCAACCACGCTGTCGTCTCGCCTGTTCGAACCGACGCAGCCCGCGATCGCTCGATCAGGATGGTCACGATCAATGAAGCCGCCGACAGCGCTGCCGCGATCGCCGCAGCAATCACCGCAGCTTGCGATTCGTTCATGAGGCCATGATGCCGCCGCACCCGGGCCAGGCGGTGTCGTAACCACCGCGCGTCCCGACCAAGTCGCGATTGCAGCTTTGCCATGCGGCTAATCAAGCGCCAAAAGGTCCGCCTCCAAGGGTGCTGCGGCCGCCGGTGAGGGCGTTCCGGCGCTCCGGGGGCTTCATCCGCGTCGACTGACTTCGGCCGACCAGCTCACGCTCAGGCCACGCTGTCGGACAACCTTCATTACCACGACGTTCCGACACAGCACCAGGTCCGCTCACGCCAGAGCAGCTTCGCCGGTCAATCACAGCCCACCGTGGCCCGCCACGGCATAGTCGGGCGATGATCGGTGACGTAGACCCTGGCCGCACGGGATAGCCTCCGGACTGGGCCTCACGATCCCAGCAAGAGACGACCGGGTGGAGGGGACGGTGCGCCTTGAACAAGAACGATGACGAGGAACCGGCCAGCGCGACCGCGGCGATCCGATCGACGACTG
>NZ_JAROAV010000004.1 GCF_029439465.1 Luteipulveratus flavus
TCTCGATACGTCCTCGCCCTGGGGCTCGTCCTACTCGACCGGCGGACGGCACCGGGACCGGGCGGGGGTTCCCGCTGGTTGAGCCGGTGCGAGGCGCCAGCCGAGGACCGTGTCGAAACCTGGTGAGGCACAGGGAGACTCGCGCGAACGCGTCACCAGGTTTCGACTCGGGTACAGCACCGTCGGTCGAGTAGGCGGAGCGCTAGCGGAGCCGTATCGAGACCAGGTGCACCCGCTGCGGTGGTCTCGATACGTCCTCGCCCTGGGGCTCGTCCTACTCGACCGGCGGGAGTTCCCACTGGTTGAGCCGGTGCGAGGCGCAGGTAGTGCTGGGTCAGACGCCGCGGAGGTCGAGGTGGAGGGTGTCGCCGCCGCCGGCGGTCAGGACGACCGGGATGCCCCAGTCCTGCTGGTACAGGTGGCACGCCGCGTGCTCGGGCACCTCGCCGGTCACCGGGTCGCCGTCGCACGCCGCCGCCCGCACCGACACGTGCAGCGTCCCGGACCCGACGGTCGGGTCGAGCCGCAGCGTCCGCGTCAGGCCGGTCGCTGTGCCGCCGCCGTCGACGAGCAGGCCCTCCGGCGACGCGGACACCATCAGCTGCGTCGGATCGCCCCACCGTAGGTCGAGCTTCTGACCGGTCGGCGGCTCGAAGGCGACCCGCAGCTCGACCTCCCCACCCGCGAGCTCGGTCGGCGGTCGCTGCGTCTGGTGCGCCGGGCCGTCGACCCGCTGGGCGTCGGCGGGCACAGCAACCCGCGTCAGCCGGTGCGCAGCCGACTCCACCACCACGAGATGGACCTCGCCGCCGACCGCGACGACGAGTGCGTCGCTCGGCTCGGCGAGCCCCGTTGCCAGCGTGGAGATCTCGCTCGTCGCCGGGTCGTACCGGCGGATCGCCCCGTTGTACGTGTCGCTGATCGCCACCGAGCCGTCCGGCAGCTCGGTGACCCCGAGCGGGTGCTGCATCAGCGCCTCACTCGCCGGCCCGTCACGGTGACCGAAGTCGAAGAGTCCCTGCCCCGCGTACGTGGACACCTCGAACCCGTTGTCGTTCAACGAGATCGACCGCAGCGCCGACGTCTCCGAGTCGGCGATCCAGACCTTCGACCCGTCGGAGGAGGACGCGAGTCCGGACGGCTGCGCGAACCACGCCTCGTCCGCCGCCCCGTCGCGGATGCCCTCCGAGGACGTTCCCGCGAGGACGGCGACCGTCGAGTCGGCCGGGTTCGGCGCGAGGTGAAGTGCCCACAGCTGATGGGTCCCGGCCATCGCGATCACGACCCGGTCGATCCACCAGGCGAGGTCCCACGGCGTCGACAGGTCCTGCTTGAGCGCCGGACCCGAGCCCGTACGCTCGCGCAGCTGCTCTCCCGTACCGGCGAGAACGCCGATCCGCCCGTCCGACAGACGGATTCCCTTGATCTGGTGGTTGACGCTGTCGGCGACCACGACGTCATACCCGATACGCTCCGCGACGTCCGTCGGCAGCACGAGCACGCCCTGCGGCTCGTTGAACGTCTCGCGCGAGCCGTACCGCGCCCGCTCGGTCTCCAGGTCCGGCCCCAGGTGGACCACCTGGTGGTGCGCGGTGTCGGACAGCAGCACCGAGCCGTCCGGCAGCCCGGCCAGCTTGCCCGGGAACCGTAGCGAGGTGGTCGGCGCGGGCGGCGGCACGTACGGCCCGTCACCGGCGCGCAGCGTCCCCTTGGCGGCGTGCTCCTCCAGCAGCTCCTCGATCAGGACGGCCAGCCCGTGCGCGTGACCCTCGCCGGACATCTGCGCGACGACGTACCCCTCGGGGTCGATCACCGCCAGCGTCGGCCACGCCCGCGCGGTGTACGCCTGCCAGGTCACCAGCTCCGGGTCGTCCAGGACCGGGTGGTGGACGGCGTACCGCTCGACGGCCGCGGCCAGCGCGTCCGGGTCGGCCTCGTGCTCGAACTTGGGGGAGTGGACCCCGATGAGCACCAGCTGGTCGGCGTACCTCTCCTCCAGCGGACGCAGCTCGTCCAGGACGTGCAGGCAGTTGACGCAGCAGAAGGTCCAGAAGTCCAGCACGACGACCTTGCCGCGCAGGTCCTCCAGGCGGACCTCGCGGTCGCCGGTGTTCAGCCAGCCCCGCCCGCGCAGCTCGGGGGCGCGGACGCGGACGCGGGTACGGATCGAGTCACTCACGTGAGTAGCCAACCCCATGGCTGTCCACAGGCTTCCCTCCTGTCCACGGTGTGATGTCGGGCTCCCGGCGTAGGGTCGAGCCATGTCGGCGCTGCTGTGGTTCATCGCGGCTCTCGTGCTTGCGGCCGCAGAGCTGCTGGGGGCCGAGTTCGTGCTGCTCATGGTCGCCGGCGGTGCGCTGGGCGGTGCCGCGACGGCCGCGCTGCTGCCGGACAACCACTGGCTTCCGTTCGTGGTGTTCGCGGTCATCACCGTCTTGCTCGTGGTCGTCGTCCGGCCGCCGCTGCTGCGTCACCTCAACCGGCAGGAGCCGCCGCAGCTCGGCATGCGGCGCATCATCGGCGCGCCCGCAACCGTGCTCGCGCCGGTGGACGAGCACCGCGGTGAGGTGAAGGTGCACGGCGAGGTCTGGTCGGCCCGGACGTACGCGAGCGAGCCGATCCTGGATGCCGGCGCCGAGGTCACCGTCACGGAGGTCCGTGGCGCGACGGTCTACGTGAGAGGTGAGTCCCATGGATGATGTGCCCATCGGCCTGATCGCCCTGATCGTGCTGGCGGTGCTCGTGGTCATCGCGGTCATCCAGGCGATCAAGGTCATCCCGCAGGCGCAGGCCGCGGTGATCGAGCGGCTCGGCCGGTACAACCGGACCACCGAGGCGGGCGTCACCTGGCTGGTGCCGTTCATCGACCGCATCCGCTCGCGGGTCGACCTGCGCGAGCAGGTCGTGTCCTTCCCGCCGCAGCCGGTGATCACCGAGGACAACCTCACCGTCTCGATCGACACCGTCGTGTACTTCCAGGTCACCGACCCCAAGGCCGCGGTGTACGAGATCGCCAACTACATCCTCGCGGTCGAGCAGCTGACGATCACGACGCTGCGCAACGTCGTCGGCGGCATGAACCTCGAGCAGGCGCTCACCAGCCGGGACGCGATCAACACCCAGCTGCGCGGCGTGCTGGACGAGGCGACCGGCAAGTGGGGGCTGCGCGTCTCCCGCGTCGAGCTGAAGGCGATCGACCCGCCGCCCTCCATCCAGGACTCGATGGAGAAGCAGATGCGCGCCGACCGCGACAAGCGCGCGATCATCCTCACCGCGGAGGGTCAGCGGGAGGCCGCCATCAAGACCGCCGAGGGCCAGAAGCAGGCGGCGGTGCTCACCGCCGAGGGTGCCAAGCAGGCGGCGATCCTCAACGCCGAGGGCGAGCGCCAGTCGGCCATCCTGCGCGCCGAGGGTCAGCGCGCGGCGCAGTTCCTGACCGCCCAGGGCCAGGCGAAGGCGATCGAGAAGACATTCGCCGCCATCAAGCAGGGTCGCCCAACGCCGGAGCTGCTGGCGTACCAGTACCTCCAGACGCTGCCGACCATGGCCCGTGGCGACGCGAACAAGGTGTGGATGATTCCGAACGACTTCAGCAAGTCGTTGCAGGAGATGGCTCGCGCGTTCGGTGCGAAGGGCGACGACGGCGTCTTCCGGTACGAGGGTCCCGAGCCGGAGTCCGACACCTCCCGTCCGGGCGACGTCGACGACGACGTGAAGGACTGGTTCGGTTCGACGACCGCGGACGCAGCGCTTGCCGCCGTCCGGCAGGCGGAGGCCGCGGCCCAGATGCCGGTGGAGGAGGGCCCGCTGACCACTCCCCGCATCCGTCCACAGGCCCCGCCGGTCTCGGAGCCCGCACTGCCACCGACCGTGGAGCCGGAGGACCCGGACACGCCGCCGCCCGCCGACCCCGCTGGCTGACCGACTCCGCCGGCTGACCGACCCCGCCGACTGACCGACCCCGCCGACTGACCGACCCCGCCGGTCGAGCCGGGCGAGGCGCCGGCCGAGCCCGTGTCGAGACCCGGTGACCGCGAGGGAGACTGGTCGCGACGGGTCGTACCGCCGCTCGAACGGAGGTGGCCGCATGAACGCGAGCGACAGGCTGGCCGCGTACCGGAGCATGCGTGACTTCGGTACGACGCCCGAGCCGAGCGGCGACACCGCCGCGCCGTCCACCGGTGGGCTGCGCTTCGTCGTGCAGCGGCATCGGGCGACGGCCCTGCACTACGACCTGCGGTTCGAGATGGACGGCGTCCTCGCCAGCTGGGCGGTACCCAAAGGCCCGACCCTGGACCCGTCCGTCCGCCGGATGGCGATTCACGTCGAGGACCACCCGATCGAGTACGTCGACTTCGAGGGCGTCATCCCGCACGGCGAGTACGGCGGGGGCGACGTCATCGTCTGGGACCGCGGCACCTGGGTCCCGCACGACACCGACGACCCGGTGGCCGCCGTGGCCAAGGGCGACCTGCACGCCGACATGTACGGCGAGAAGCTGCGGGGCCGGCTGGTCCTGGTCCGCCGTGGGCCCGCCAAGGAGAAGGAGCAGTGGCTGCTGCTGCACAAGCACGACGACCACGCGGTGGACGGCTGGGATCCCGAGGACCATCCGCGCTCGGTGATCAGCGGGCGCACGAACGAGGAGGTCAAGGCCGACCCCGCGTACCTGTGGCGCAGCGACCGCCCCGCGCAGGACGCTGTCGAGGTCGTGGTCGGCGCGGCGTCCGGGCCGTCCGACGACGAGCTGGCCGCGCTGGACCGGCTCGGCGACGACGGCACCTGGACGGTGTTCGGTCGTGAGCTGGCGGTCACCCACCTGGACAAGGAGCTCTTCCCAGGCCGCGCCGGCGAGGACCCCGTCACCAAGCGGGAGCTGCTCGCGTACACCGCACGTGTCGCGCCGGTCGTGCTGCCGTACGTGCGCGACCGGGCGATGAACCTGCACCGTTACCCCGACGGGGCCACGCGAAAAGGGTTCTGGCAGAAGGCCCTTCCTCATCACGCCCCGGACTGGGTCGGCCGTTGGGACAACTCCGACGCCGACGCCGGCGAGACACGGACGTACCTGGTGGTCGACGAGCCGGCCGCCCTGGTCTGGGCGGCGAACTTCGGCGCGCTGGAGTGGCACCCGTGGACGTCGCCGACCGACGCGCCGGACCGGCCCTCGTACGCGCTGTTCGACATCGACCCCGGCGAGCGGACCACCTGGGAGGAGACGCTCGAGCTGGCCCGGCTGCACCGGGCGGCGTTCGAGCAGCTCGGCGTCAGGGGTGTGCCGAAGGTGACCGGCAGCCGCGGCATCCAGGTGTGGGTCCCCGTCCGCCGCGGCCCGACGTACGACGAGACGCGCGCCTGGGTCGAACGCGTGTCCCGGACGATCGGGAAGCTCGCCCCGGGGCAGGTCAGCTGGAAGTGGCGGAAGACCGAGCGACAGGGGCGAGCCCGGCTCGACTTCACCCAGAACGCCGTCGGCAAGACGCTGGTGGCGCCGTACTCGCCGCGACCGGCCCCCGGAGCGCCCGTGAGCATGCCGATCGGCTGGCAGGAGCTGGACGACCCGACGCTGCGACCGGACGGCTGGACGATCAGGACCACGGCCGCGCGCCTGGACGAGCACGGCGACCTGTTCAGCGGCGCTCTCGTGCACGACCAGCGGCTGGCCGAGTTCCGGTGACGGCCGCCTAACCTGGGACCATGTCGCGCAGCGTCTACATCACCTCCACCGAGGGCGAGACGGGCAAGTCGACGATCGCGCTCGGCCTCCTGGACCTCCTGTCGCGCGAGGCCGGCCGCATCGGCGTGTTCCGTGCCGTGACCGGCTCGGACCACCGGCCGGACCCCGTCGTCGAGCTGCTCCGCTCCCACGCGGGCATCGACCAGTCGTACGACGAGTCGATCGGCGTGACGTACGACCGGCTGCACACCGACGAGGCCGGCGCTCTGGGCGACATCGTCGACCGGTTCCACCGGCTCGCGGCGACGCGTGACGTCGTGATCGTGCTCGGCAGCGACTTCACCGACGTGAGCAGCGGCGGTGAGGCGGCGATGAACGCGCGGATCGCCGCGAACCTCGGCAGCCCGGTCGTGCTGGTCGTCCAGGGCAAGGAGCGCGACGCGGACGCGGTGGCGGTCGCCGCCGAGCTCGCCTGCGAGCAGCTGCGCGAGGAGCACGCCCTCCCCGTGGCGCTCATCGCGAACCGGGTCTCCACCGACGTGCTCGCCGACGTCCGCGAACGGCTGGGCGACCTCCCGGCCGCGGGTGGAGCACCGCTGCTCGGCGTCCTGCCCGAGGTGCCCCTGCTCGTGGCGCCCACCGTCCGCAGCCTGCTCGCCGCGTGCGACGGCGAGCTGCTGCGCGGCAACGACGCGTGGCTGGACCGGGAGGCGCGCGGGTTCGTGATCGCCGCGATGTCCATGCCCAACGTGCTCACCCGGCTGGTCGAGGACGTCACCGTGATCGCGCCCGGCGACCGGTACGACGTGCTGCCGGGCCTGGTGTTCGCGCACCAGTCGGGCACTTTCCCGGCGCTGTCGGCCATCGTGCTGACCGGCGGTTATCGCCCGCCGGACACGATCCTGCAGCTCATCGACGGCTCGCCCAGCGACCTACCGATCATCGTCACCGACCTCGGCACGTTCGACACGACGACCCGGCTGGCGGGCACCAAGGGCGCGCTCTCCTCCGGCAGCCTGGTCAAGCGGCAGACGGCGCTGCGCACGTTTGCCGATGCGGTGGACGGCGACGCGCTGCTCGCCGCGATCGACGTGGCCGACGCGACCGCGGTGACGCCGCTGATGTTCACCCACCGGCTGCTGGCCCGGGCGCGCTCGGACCGCAGGCGCATCGTCCTGCCCGAGGGTGACGACCCGCGCATCCTGCGGGCCGCGGACTCCCTTCTGCGGCAAGGGGTTGCGGACCTCGTCCTGCTCGGCGACGAGACCGCGTTGCGGGCGCAAGCGTCGTCGGCGGGCCTGGACATCTCCGGCGCGACCGTGCTGTCCCCGACCGACGAGGAGCACGTCGAGCGGTACGCGAAGGTGTACGCCGAGCTCCGTGCGCACAAGGGCATGACGGTCGAGAAGGCGCGCGAGGTCGTCACGGACGTCTCGTACTTCGGCACGCTCATGGTCCACCTCGGCGAGGCCGACGGCATGGTCTCCGGCGCCGCGCACACCACGGCCCACACGATCCGCCCGTCGTTCGAAATCATCCGTACGGTGCCGGGCACGTCCGTCGTGTCCAGCGTCTTCCTGATGTGCCTGGCCGACCGCGTCCTGGTGTACGGCGACTGTGCCGTCAACCCTGACCCGACCGCCACCGAGCTGGCGGACATCGCGATCTCGTCCGCGGCCACGGCCGAGCAGTTCGGCATCGACCCGCGGGTGGCGATGCTGTCGTACTCGACGGGGACGTCCGGTGCGGGCGCCGACGTCGACAAGGTCCGCGACGCGACCGCCCTCGTCCGCGAACGGCGTCCGGACCTGCTCGTCGAGGGACCGATCCAGTACGACGCCGCCGTCGACGCCGACGTCGCGCGGACCAAGATGCCGGACTCACCGGTCGCCGGGCAGGCGACCGTGCTGATCTTCCCGGACCTCAACACCGGCAACAACACCTACAAGGCCGTGCAGCGCAGCGCCGGCGCGGTGGCCGTCGGGCCGGTTCTGCAGGGTCTGAACCGTCCGGTCAACGACCTGTCCCGAGGAGCTCTGGTGGACGACATCATCAGCACGGTCGCGATCACCGCCATCCAGGCGCAGTCGACGTCCACGTCTCACGCGGCCGACAAGGCTCGCCGATGAGCCGGTCGGTGCTCGTGCTCAACGCGGGCTCGTCGTCGCTGAAGTTCCAGGTCGTCGAGCCCGAGTCGGGCGAGGCCCGCGCCAAGGGCACGATCGAGCGGGTCGGCGCGTCCGGCTCGTCGATCTCGCTGACCGTGGACGGCGAAGCCCGCGAGGAGGACGCCGAAGTCCCCGACCAGGCCGCCGCGCTGGAGGTGATGCGGACGGCGCTCGCGGACCGCGGGGTCGACCTCGCCGCGGCCGGGCTGGTCGCCGTCGGCCACCGGGTCGTGCACGGCGGTCGGGCGCTCACCCGGCCGACGGTGGTGGACGAGAAGGTCCTCTCCGAGATCGACCGGGTATCGGTGCTCGCACCGCTGCACAACCCGGTCAACGCGGACGGGATCCGCAACGCTACCAACGCTTTTCCCGACCTCCCGCAGGTCGCCGTCTTCGACACGGCGTTCTTCTCGGACCTTCCCGAGGCCGCCTCGACGTACGCCATCGACCACGACCTGGCGGAGAAGTATGCGATCCGCCGGTACGGCTTCCACGGCACGTCGCACGAGTACGTGTCCCAGGAGGTCGCGCGGTTCCTCGGGCGTGATCTCGCCGACCTCGACCAGATCGTGCTGCACCTCGGCAACGGTGCCTCGGCCTCCGCGATCCGCGGCGGACGTCCGGTGGACACCTCGATGGGGCTCACACCGCTGGAGGGCCTGGTCATGGGCACGCGAGGCGGCGACATCGACCCCGGTGTGCTGCTGCACCTGCACCGCGTCGCGGACCTGGACGAATCCGCTCTGGACGAGCTGCTGAACAAGAGGTCGGGCATCCTCGGCGTGTCCGGCATCGCCGACTTCCGCGACCTGTCGAAGGCGGTCCACCAGGGCGAGGAGCGTGCCCGGCTCGCCCTGGACGTCTACCTGCACCGGCTGCGCAAGTACGTCGGTGCCTACCTGGCCGTGCTGGGCGGCGTCGACGTGATCACGTTCACTGCAGGCGTCGGCGAGAACAGTGCCGAGCTGCGAGCGGCGGCGCTGGAAGGATTGGAGCGTCTGGGGATTCGCATCGACGGACGCCGCAACAAGGGCGCCAACGACGGTCCGCGGGTGATCTCGACCGACTCCTCCGAGGTCACCGTCCTGGTCGTCCCCACCAACGAAGAGCTCGCCATAGCCCGTCAAACCCTCGCCGCCCTCAACCCCTGACCCGGACACCCCGTTGGGCGAGCCGGGCACTCACCGTCGGTCGAGTAGGGCGAGGCGGGCACCCTCCGTCGGTCGAGTAGGGCGAGGCGGGCACCCTCCGTCGGTCGAGTAGGGCGAGGCGCTAGCCGAGCCCGTATCGAGACCAGCCGAACCCCGTCCACAACCCGCGCGCGGATGTACCAGCGATCCACACCACGGAGCAGCCGATCGGCCATGCGGCACCGCCGCACACAGACTCGCGTCATGGCGTGGACCTACATCTTGCGATGCGGCGACGGCAGCTACTACGTCGGCAGCACACGTGATCTCGAACGCCGGCTCGCTCAGCACCGAGCGGGGGAGGGCGCCGCATACACCCGACGGCGACTGCCGATCGAGCTCGTGTGGGCGCAGGAGTGCACTCGTGTCGACCAGGCCTACGCGCTGGAGAAGCAGGTGCAGAACTGGAGTCGCGCGAAGCGCGAGGCCCTGATCACCGGCCGGCTGGAGCTGTTGCCGTCTCTGGCCCGTAAGCCTGCGAAGCGACCGTCGATGGAGTAGCCGTGGTCCGCTGGTCTCGATACGGGCTCGGCTAGCGCCTCGCCCTACTCGACCGGCGGTGCCTTGCTCTGTTTTCTATCGACCGGCGGTATGGGGGGGGGGGGGGGGTGGTCGCGCCTCGACCGGCGGTGTGTTTCAGTCGCCTGCTCGACCGGAGGTACTTCGGTTACTCAGCGGGCCAGTGGGGTGGGAGGTGGGTCGTGGCGTCGCCGCGGGCGGCGTCGAGCTGGGACTGCAGCAGGTAGAGCGTCCCGGACAGGTCGGCGCCACGCAGGTCGGCGTCCCTCATGTCCGCCCCGGTCACGTCGGCGCCGGCCAGATCGACACCCCGCAGATCGGCTGCGACCAGCATCGCTCCTCGCAGGTTCGCGCCGCGGAGGTCGCGGCGCCGGAGGTCGACTCCGAGCAGGTCCGCGCCTCGCAGGTCGGGCCCTCCACTGCCACGCAGCTGCGAGCTCGCTTGCTGCAGCAGTGGGTTCACCTCTCCGCGGAGCACGTCGACGTCGAGTTCGGCCACCTCCGCCGGACTGCCCGCGCCGAGGGCATCCAGCCGGTCCGCCTCCGCACGCAACGCCGCGCGCAGCGGGCCGTCCGGGAGCAGACGTACGGACTCCGAGACGTACCAGAGCAGCTCGTGCAGATCCCGCATGACCGGGAACACGTCGAACATCGGCGGCGCGGCCCCGGACCTCCAGTCCACACCACCGAACGTCTCCTGTGACATCCGCTGGCCCGCGCCGAAGCAGTCGTACACGGTGCATCCGCGGAAGCCGAGCTCCGGCAGCCGCTCGTGCACCGAGCACCCGAAGTCGGCGGCGAGGTTCGGGCACGGCGTACCCGCCGGCTTGTCAATCGCGAAGTCGGACGAGGCGGCGAACGCCGGGACGACACAGCACAACCCGAAGCACTGCGAGCAGTCGGCGCTCAGCTGTCGCGCTGCGGTCACCCGAAGTCCGCGCTGGTCTCGCTCGTGGACGTGGCGGACGGTGAGCCCTCACCATCGGCGCTGCCGTCCCACGTCCAGCCGCTCACCTCGGGCGCGTCCTCGCCGTACGTGCGGGTCCACTCCTTGGCGCGACGTCGTGCGTCCATCATGTCCTGCCGCAGCTGTGCCGCTCGCGAGCCGAGACTGGGCACGCGGTCGATGACGTCTATCACCAGGTGGTACCGGTCGAGGTCGTTCATCATCACCATGTCGAACGGCGTGGTGGTCGTGCCCTCCTCCTTGTACCCGCGGACGTGCAGGTTGTCGTGGTTCGTCCGCCGGTACGTCAACCGGTGGATCACCCAGGGGTACCCGTGGTAGGCGAAGATGATCGGCTTGTCGCGGGTGAACAGCGTGTCGAAGTCGCGACCAGCCAGGCCGTGCGGGTGCTCCTTCTCGTCCTGGAGCCGCATCAGGTCGACCACGTTGATGTACCGGATCTTCAGGTCCGGCAGGTGCTTTCGCAGCAGGCTCACGGCGGCCAGAGCCTCTAGCGTCGGGATGTCACCCGCGCTGGCGATGACGACGTCCGGGTCCCCGTCGTCGTTGGACGCCCACTCCCAGATGCCGACGCCGCGCGCGCAGTGGTCGGCCGCCTGGTCGGCGTCGAGCCAGTCGAACTGCGGCTGCTTCCCGGCGACGACGACGTTGACGTAGTGCTCGCTCTGCAGGCAGTGCGCCATCGTCGACAGCAGTGTGTTCGTGTCCGGCGGGAAGTATGCCCGGACGATCTCGGGCTTCTTGTTCAGGACGATGTCGATGAAGCCGGGGTCCTGGTGGGTGAACCCGTTGTGGTCCTGCCGCCAGACGTGGGAGGTGAGCAGGTAGTTCAGCGACGCCAGCGGAGGTCGCCACTCCAGCTCGCGGGTGGTGTTGAGCCACTTGGCGTGCTGGTTGAACATCGAGTCGACGATGTGGATGAACGCCTCGTAGCAGGAGAACAACCCGTGCCGGCCTGTCAGGAGGTAGCCCTCCAGCCACCCCTGGCAGGTGTGCTCGGACAGCATCTCCATCACGCGGCCGTGCCGTTCCAGGTGCTCGTCGACCGGCAGGATCTTGCCGGCGAACACCTTGTCGGTGGCCTCGTACACCGCGCCCAGCCGGTTCGACTCGGTCTCGTCGGGACCGAACAGCCGGAACGAGGTCGGGTTGTCCCGCACGATGTCGGCGACCATCGACCCGAACACCCGGGTGGCCTCGTTCACCGATCCACCCGGCGTCTTGACCTCAATGGCGTACTCGCGAAAGTCCCTGATCCTCAACGGTTTCCGCAGCAAACCGCCGTTCGCGTGCGGATTGGCGCTCATCCGACGGTCTCCCGCGGGAGCCAGCGCCTTCACGTCGGCCACGAGTCGTCCGTCCTCGCCGAACAGCGCGGCCGGGTCGTACGACTCCATCCAGCGCTGCAGCTGGACGCGGTGGTCCTCGTTGGTACGGGTCTCGGCGAGGGGCACCTGGTGGGCGCGCCAGGTGCCCTCGACCTGGACGCCGTCGACGGTCTTCGGTCCGGTCCAGCCCTTCGGCGTCACCAGCAGGATCATCGGCCAGCGCGGCCGATCGGCATCGGCCGAGCCCCGACGCTTCTTGCCCGACCGGGCCGCGTCCTGGATCGCGGTGATCGAGTCGTGCGCGCGGTCGAGCGCCGCGGCCATCTGCTGATGGACGTCCGCCGGGTCGTCGCCCTCGACGGTGATGACCTCGTGGCCGTACCCCTCCAGCAGCTTCGTCAGCTCCTCGCGCGGAATGCGCGCGGGCACAGTCGGATTCGCGATCTTGTACCCGTTCAGGTGCAGGATCGGCAGCACAGCCCCGTCCACCGTCGGGTCGATGAACTTGTTGGCGTGCCAGGACGTCGCGAGCGGACCGGTCTCGAACTCACCGTCGCCGACGACCGCCGCGACGACGAGGTCCGGGTTGTCCATCGCCGCGCCGTACGCGTGGGAGAGGACGTACCCGAGCTCGCCGCCCTCGTGGATGGAGCCGGGCGTCTCCGGGGCGACGTGCGAGGGGATGCCGCCGGGGAAGGAGAACTGCCGGAACAGCGCCTGGAGCCCCTCGGCGTCCTCGCTGATCCGCGGGTACACCTCGCTGTACGTGCCCTCGAGGTAGGCGTTCGCGACCGCCGCGGGCCCGCCGTGACCGGGGCCGGCGAGGAAGATCGCGTTGACGTCGCGCTGCCGGATCAGCCGGTTCAGGTGGGCGTACACGAGGTTGAGGCCGGGCGTCGTACCCCAGTGCCCGAGCAGCCGCGGCTTGATGTCGTCGGCCACCAGGTCGCGCTTGAGCAGGGGGTTGTCGAGCAAGTAGATCTGCCCGACGGCCAGGTAGTTCGCCGCACGGAACCAGGCGTCCAGCCCGGCGAGCTCGCTGCGCGACAGCGGCTTCTTCGACGACGTCGAGGACGAGGTGCGCTTGCGAGGTGGCGTCATGGCCCCACTGTGCCCGCCGACGGTCGCCGGGTCGAGAGAAGATTCTGCTCTTGACGGCTGCAACGGTGTAAGCGTGTAATCAGTGCATGAGTGACATTCATGGTTGGCTCATCGGGCGGCTCCCCGACGAGTGGTTCGAGGCCGAGCCCGAGGTCACCGTCGATCGCGAGGAGATCGTGGTCGTCGGCACACTGCCCACCCCCGACGTCGAGGACACCGGCGAGGCCGCCCACCGCGGCGCCGAGGCCGGGCGGATCAAGCGCTTCCGCGAGGACACCCGCCAGCAGCGGATGCGCATCGCCGACGAGGCCGAGCGTCGGTTCGGGCGCAAGGTCGCCTGGGGCGCCCAGTGCGGTGAGACGCGCGAGCTCTTCACCAACCTGTCCATCCCGGTGATGACGCGCCTGCGGCAGCCGGAGCGCCAGGTGCTCGACACCCTCGTCGCCGCGGGCGTCGCGCGCTCCCGTTCGGAGGCCCTGGCGTGGTCGGTACGGCTGGTCGCGGAGCACGAGGGCGACTGGATCGCCGAGCTGCAGGACGCGCTGACCGCCGTCCACGAAGCACGCCGCGCCGGCCCGTCCTCCCGTCGGAAGCCGGCCTCGTGACCGACGCGGCCGACGCGGGCGCCGTACCGACGCTCTACACCTGGGCCGGCGGCGAGGAGGCGTTCGAACGGCTGACGTCGGTCTTCTACGCGAAGGTGCTGCAGGACGATGTGATCGGGCCGTTGTTCGCCCAGATGGCGCCGAACCACCCGCAGCACGTCGCGTTGTGGCTCGCGGAGGTGTTCGGCGGACCACCGCGCTACACCGACGAGCTCGGCGGTTACCCCCGGATGGTCGCCCACCACATCGACAAGGCCATCACCGAGCCGCAGCGCCGCCGCTGGCTGGAGCTGCTCCTCGACAGCGCCGACGAGGCCGGTCTGCCCGACGACCCGGAGTTCCGCGCGGCCTTCGTGGGCTACCTCGAGTGGGGCACTCGGATCGCCCGGACGAACTCCCAGCCCGGGGCCGACGTCGTCCGCGACGCTCCCGTCCCGCGCTGGGGCTGGGGCGTCGCGCCACCGTACGACGGGGGCTGACCGGCCATCCCCGTACGGCGTCCGTCGCCAGCCATACTGGGCGGTATGCCGTCGTTCGCCGTCCTCAACGGGCCCAACCTGAACCTGCTCGGCCAACGCGAGCCGGCCACCTACGGCCGGACCACCCTCGCCGAGATCGGGAAGTCGTGCGCCACTGTCGCGAGCGAGCTCGACTGCGAGCTGAGCTGGTTCCAGTCCAACCACGAGGGCGCACTGGTCGACGAGATCCAGCGCCTCGCGTCCGACGGCACGGACGGACTCGTGGTGAACGCAGGCGCATACACGCACACGAGCATCGCGATCCGGGACGCGCTGTCGACGCTCGACGCACCGTTCGTCGAGGTCCACATCTCGAACGTCCATGCGAGAGAGGGCTTCCGGGCGCACTCGTACCTCTCCGACATCGCCGCCGGCGTCATCGTCGGCTGCGGCGTCCAGGGCTACGAGCTGGCCGTACGCCGCCTCTCTGCGCTCGCCGGCCAGCATGGCTGACCGCGAGGTGACTCAGGACGGCAGCTCGGTCGCGGTCGACACCACGCCCCGGCGCGACCCGCACGGCTTGTTCTCGCCGGCGGCCCGCGCGCTGGGCCGGCTGGTCGGACGACGTGCCAAGTGGGTGACGGTCGTACTGGCCGTGGTCGTCGCAGCGGCCGCACTGGCCCTCGGCGGCAGCGCCGAGGCCACGTCGACCACTGCGACGTCACTCCCGGCGTCCGCGGAGGCCGCCCGCGCGGACGTCCTCCGCAACCAGATCCCCTCCGGCGGCAACGCGCCCGCGATCGCGGTCTTCTCCCGCCCCGGCGCGCTGACCGCCGCCGACCGCGCCGCCGTCACGGCCGCTCAGCGCCGGGTCGTGGCCGGTGACCGCAGCCGGCAGGGACCACCGCCGCAGTACGCCCGCGACGGCAGCACCGGGCTGCTGGTGATCCCGCTGTCGGCCGACCTCACCGACGACCAGACGTCGACGACCGTGGAGCAGCTGCGCACCACCCTTCGGGGCGATCTCCCCGCGGGCCTGCAGGTCAATGTGACCGGCGGACCGGCGTTCTCCGCGGACGTCGGCAAGATCTTCGAGGGTGCGGACGTCCGGCTGCTGCTCGCCACCGCCGGCGTCGTCGCGCTGCTGCTCCTGCTGACCTACCGCAGCCCGTGGCTGTGGCTCGTCCCGCTGATCGTCGTCGCCGTGGGCGACCAGGTCGCCTCCAAGGCGGTCGCCGCCCTGAGCCGCGTGACGGACCTGCGCGCCGACGGCGCCGTCACCGGCATCACCTCGGTGCTGGTCTTCGGCGCGGGCACGAACTACGCGCTGCTGATCATCGCCCGCTACCGCGAGGAGCTGCGCCGTACCCAGGACCGGCACGAGGCGATGCGGGCCGCGCTGCGCTCGGCGTCCCCGGCCGTCCTCGCCAGCTCGAGCACGGTCATCCTCGCGCTGCTCAGCCTCGGTCTGGCCGACGACCCGTTCACCCAGTCCCTCGGGTACGCCTCCGCCGTCGGCATCGCGATCGCGCTCGCCTTCGCCCTGCTCGTCCTTCCGGCCGCGATGGTGCTGTTCGGTCGGCGGCTCTTCTGGCCGTTCGTCCCGCGGCTGGGACAGGCCGAACCGACGCACCACGGGTTCTGGTCGCGCGTCGGGGAGCGCGTGACGCGGAACCCCGTCAAGGTCGGACTCGCCAGCGCCGCGGTGCTCGCGGTGCTGGCCTGCGGCGGGTTCGGCCTGCGGATCGGGCTGACCTCCACCGAGCAGTTCCTGCAGAAGCCGGAGGCGGTCGTCGGCCAGGAGCAGCTCGCGCGCGCGTTCCCCGCGGGCACCAGCGAGCCCACCGTCGTCCTCACCCGCAGCGATCAGGTGGCCGCGGTGACCGCCGCCGTGCAGAAGGTCGACGGCGTCGCGTCCGTACGGCCTGCCGGATCCGGCGGTGGCATCACCGAGCTCGATGCCGTGCTGTCGGCGGACCCGAACAGCTCGCGCGCGTTCGACATCGTGCGCGACGTCCGGACGGCCGCCTCCTCGGTGCCGGGCGCTCGAGCGCTCGTCGGCGGTGCGGACGCCGAGGCGCTCGACGCGCAGACCACCGCGGCCCGCGACTACCGGGTGCTGACGCCGGTCATCCTCGCGATCGTGCTCGCGGTGCTGCTCCTGCTGCTGCGCAGTGTCGTCGCGGCGGTACTGCTCGTCCTCACGGTGATGGCGACGTACGTGGCGAGCATGGGCGCCAGCTGGTTCGCGTTCGACCACTGGCTGGACTTCCCGGCGATGGCCCTGTCGACACCGCTGCTGGCGTTCCTCTTCCTGGTCGCCCTCGGCGTCGACTACAACATCTTCCTCACGACCCGGGCTCGTGAGGAGGCGTCCGAGGGCGCCGCGGCCAGACCGGCGATCGTGCGCGCGCTCGCCGTGACCGGTGGCGTGATCACCAGCGCCGGCATCCTGCTGGCGTCGGTCTTCGCGGTGCTCGGCGTGCTCCCGTTGATCCAGCTGGCCCAGGTCGGCACGATCGTCGGGTTCGGTGTCCTGCTGGACACCCTCCTGGTCCGCAGCGTCGTGGTGCCGGCCCTGGTCAGCATCATCGGCGAGCGCTGGTGGTGGCCGAGCCACCCCGGTCCGCACGGCACGAGCGAGCCCGAACCGGCCCCCTGACGCCGCCCGGAGGCTCCCGCGACCGCCACCGCTTCTCCGGGCCGAGTGCGCGTGTCCTGCGTGATTCCGCGTGGAAAATCAGCAGGACACGCGCATTCGGCCGGCGGGGCGGGCGGGCGGCGGTCCGGCAGGGGCTGGGATGAGACCCAGGAGGCTCAGCTGTGCCGGCGCCAGGGACCGGTCACCGCGAACGTGGTCCCCGGCGTGTAGACGTTGAAGAACAGCGTCCGCCCGTCCTGGGAGAACGAGACGCCGGACAGCTCGCCGGTCTCACCCGGCGACAGCTCCTGCCGGTTCCGCGCGAAGGTGAACGGCTCGCCGTCCCGGGTCGTGCCGAGCAGGTAGTTCTCGCCGCTGGAGTCCTCGCACATCATCAGTCCGCCGTACGGCGACATGCAGATGTTGTCCGGGCACTCGTACGTGTCGTCGGCGTCGGTGCCGTTGAAGATGATCTCGAGGGTGAGCGTGCGGCGCCGCGGGTCGTACTTCCAGACCTGCCCGTCGTGCGTGGCCGCCGAGCCGTCCTTCGGGCGGGCGAACGACGACACGAAGTAGACGCACCCGTCGGCATCGCCCCACCAGCAGCCCTCGAGCTTCTGACCGCGCACGATCGGCTTGGCGTACTCCTGGGCGCGGACCGGCGTGGTGGCGGCGGTCGGGTCCGGGACGTCGAACCACTGCACGTTCGTGAACGTGGTGCCGGGCTCGCGGACCAGCGACATGTCGTTCAGTCCCGGCGCGTGCATCGCCTGGAGCGTGCCGCCGGCGCGCAGGCTGCCGTGCCCGGCCAGCGGTTTCTTCGGCAGGAAGCGGTAGAACGAGCCCAGCGGCGCACCCGAGAAGGCGTCCTCGGTCTCGTACACCACGCCGTTGGACGGGTCGACGGCCACGGCCTCGTGCATGAAGCGACCCATCGCGGTCAGCGGGACGGGGTCGGCGTTGCGCCTGTTGTCGTACGGGTCGACCTCGAAGATCCAGCCGTGGTCCTTGGTGTAGCCGTTGGTACCCGCCCGGCCCTCGGTCTCCTCGCACGTGAGCCAGGTCCGCCAGGGCGTGTGGCCACCGGAGCAGTTGATCGCGGTGCCACCGAGGCTGACGTACTCCTCGCGGGTCCGCAGCGCCGGGTCGAGCACGAGGTTGGTCGTGCCGCCTCCCGCGCCGGGGTCGTAGGTGGTGGCGAGGCCCGCGGTCGGCACGGTGTTGGTGGCGTCGGGATAGTTCTCGTGGTTGCGGACCAGATGGGTGTGCTGCCGCGAGCCGGTGAAGCTGCCCATGCCGTCATGGCTGCCCGGGACGCGACCCTGGCCTGACAGCAATCGGTCACCCTCGCGGGACAGGATGCGGTACTTGAAGCCACGCGGCAGGTCCAGGATCCCGGCGGGGTCCGGGAGCAGTGGTCCGTAGCCGGCCCTCGGCCCTGGACGGACGGTGTGGAGCGCCTCCGCACGGCCGGTCAGGGCGAGCGAGAGGCCGGCGGCGCCGGTGCTGACGAGGAAGGTGCGACGGGACAGAGACATCGGTGGCTCCTCCGGTTGCCCGAGGCCGGGGCATGGCCGCGGTCGGATCTGCCGACCGTAACGGAGTGATCCGTCCGGCTGGGTGAGTCCGCCGGAACCCGACTCTTGGAGCAGATTCGGCCCCGTACGACAGCGGCGGCGGGGCACCCCCGCCAGATGGGGTGCCCCGCCGCCGCTGTCCTACGCGACCGACCGGTCGATCAGAAGGCCGACTCGTCGAGCTCCATCAGCTCGAGGTTGACGCCTTCGGCGATCGCACGGTCGGACGCCAGGCGCGGCAGCACGGTCTGGGCGAAGAACTTCGCCGCGGCGACCTTGCCGGTGTAGAACGCCTGGTCCTTGCCCGCGTCACCCGCGTCGAGGCGGGCCTGGGCGACCTCGGCCTGACGCAGCAGCAGCCAGCCGATGACGACGTCGCCGGCGGCCAGCAGGAGCCGTACCGAGTTGAGGCCGACCTTGTAGGCCTCCTTCGGCTGCTCCAGCGCGCCGAACGCGTGGTTGCCCATGACCTCCAGGATCGCCTGCAGGTTGGCGACCGCCTGGCCGAGCAGCTCGCGCTCGCCGGCGATCTTGTCGTCGCTGCCGCCGCCCTTGACGGTCTCGGCGATCTGCTGCGCGAGCCAGCCGATGGCCTGGCCCTGGTCCTTGATGATCTTGCGGAAGAAGAAGTCCAGGGACTGGATCGCGGTCGTGCCCTCGTACAGCGTGTCGATCTTGGCGTCACGCACGTACTGCTCGATCGGGTACTCCTGCAGGAAGCCGGAGCCGCCGAACGTCTGCAGCGACTCGGTGCCGAGCAGCACCCAGGCGCGCTCGGAGCCGACGCCCTTGACGATGGGCAGCAGCAGGTCGTTGACCCGGTTGGCCAGCGCGGCCGGCGAGTCGTTCGGGATGGTCTCGACGCCGGTCTTCAGCTGCTCGGCGTCGACGGTGTCCTGCTGGGTCGCGGTGAAGACCACCAGCGCGCGCAGACCCTCGGCGTACGCCTTCTGCGTCATCAGCGAACGACGCACGTCCGGGTGGTGGGTGATGGTGACGCGCGGCGCGTCCTTGGCCGGCGTGGTCATGTCGGCACCCTGCACGCGCTCCTTGGCGTACTCCAGCGCGTTCAGGTAGCCGCTGGACAGCGTCGCGATGGCCTTCGAGCCGACGAGCATCCGGGCGTGCTCGATGACGCGGAACATCTGGGCGATGCCGTCGTGCTTGTCGCCGAACAGGGTGCCGACGGCCGGCTCCTGGTCGCCGAAGGTGACCTCGCAGGTCGTGGAGACCTTCAGGCCCATCTTGTGCTCGACGTTGGTGACGTACGCGCCGTTGCGCTCGCCGAGCTCACCGGTCTCGAGGTCGACGTGGAACTTCGGGACGATGAAGAGCGACAGGCCCTTGGTGCCGGGGCCGGCGCCCTCGGGGCGGGCCAGCACGAAGTGGATGACGTTGTCGACCATGTCGGACTCGGCCGAGGTGATGAAGCGCTTGACGCCCTGGACGTTCCAGGTGCCGTCGTCGTTCTGCGCGGCCTTGGTGCGACCCGCGCCGACGTCCGAACCGGCGTCCGGCTCGGTCAGCACCATCGTGCAGTGCCAGCCCTTCTCGACGATCCACTTCGCGAGCTTCTTCTGCTCGTCGTTGCCGAGCACGTACAGCAGCTTGGCGAAGGAGTAGGAGGCGGCGTACATCGCGATCGCCGGGTTCGCGCCGAGGACCATCTCGTTCATGGCCCACTTCAGCGACGGCGGGACGACGGTGCCGTCCAGCTCGGCCGGGACGTCGACGTTCCAGAAGCCGGACTCCTGGTAGGCGGCGTAGCTCTTCTTGAAGCTCTCCGGGACCGCGACGCTCTTGGTCTGCGGGTCGTACACGGGCGGGTTGCGGTCCGCGTCGTCGAAGGAGGCGGCCAGCTCGGTCTCGGCCAGCTCGGCGACGCCCTTCAGCATGTCGCGCGCGGTCTCGACGTCCACGTCCTCGTACGGACCCCGGCCGAGGACCTCACCGCGGCCGAAGACCTCGAACAGGTTGAACTCGAGGTCGCGAACGTTGCTCTTGTAGTGACCCATGCTGGCCCCTTCTCTGACTGATAGGACGCCGTGCCGGCCCGTGCCCGATCGATCGGGTGGCGGACTCGCCCACGTAAGTTACTCGCTAGTAATCCATTGTCCTACTGATGAGTAGCAAACGCAACGTCCCGCGAAGTTCCGGCGCAGTAGCGGTGCGGCTCAGCGGTCGTGGGCGCGCCAGTCAACGCGCACGGCGGCAGGTCGGTGCGCCTCGTACCAGCGGGCCGCCCGGAGGACGCCGGCGTCGTCGAACCGCCGCCCGATGAGCTGGACGCCGACGGTCCGGCCGTCCGTCGTGAATCCGGCGTTGACGGTGGCGGCGGGCTGGCCGGACAGGTTGTACGGCGCGGTGAAGCCGATGTGCGCCATGCCCTGGTCGGTCTCGCCCCACGGCATCGGCCACTCGGCGGGGAAAGCGGCCATCGGCGCGACCGGCGAGAGCACCAGGTCGTACGGCTGGGTCGCGGCGACCGTGCGGGCGCGGATCGTGTTGATGGCGGTGTAGCACTCCATCAGCCGCAGACCGCTCACGTCGCGCGCCGCCGTCACCCAGCGCACGATGAACGGCAGCACGCGCGCCTGCGCCTGTGGGTCGAGCGCGACGAGGTCGGCGTACGAGCGCACCCGCCAGAACGTGTCGAGCGCGTCGAGCAGCTCGGGTGACATCCACGGCTCGAGGGGTACGACCTCGGCGCCGGCCTCGGAGAAGACGGTGGCCGCCGCCTCGACGGTGCGGCGCACCTCCGGGTCCACGGGGAGGCCGCACCCGGCGTCCAGGAGCAGACCGACGCGGAGGCCGCGTGGCTCGAAAGACGTTTCTTCCCAGTCGATCTCGGTAGCTGGCAGACTCGCCCAGTCTCGCGGGTCGGGCTGGGCGATGACCCGCATGAGCAACGCGATGTCCTCGACGGAACGAGCGAGGGGGCCGGCCACCCGCCCGAGGTACGGCGTGTCGAGGGGTACGCGGCCGTCCGACGGCTTGAGCGTGGCCAGACCGAGCCAGGTGCCGGGCAAGCGGATCGAACCGCCGATGTCCGTACCGACGTGGAGCGGCCCGTACCCGCCGGCGGCCGCCGCTCCCGCGCCCGAGCTGGAGCCTCCGGTCGTGAGGGTCGGGTCCAGCGGGCTGCGGGAGATGCCGTGCAGGCTGGACACGCCGGAGGAGAGCATTCCCCAGTCGGGCATCACGGTGGACCCGAGGACGACCGCGCCGGCCCCGAGTACCCGTTCGGTGATCGGCGCATCCCGCGTGGGGAGGACGGCCGGAGAGCCGGCGTTCCCGGCGCGGAGCGGGATGCCGCGGCGAGCGACGTTCTCCTTCACCGTGATCGGGACACCGTCGAGCGGACCGATCGGTGCGGAGCGGACCCACCGTTCGGTCGATGCTGCGGCCTGGCGCTCCGACGTCTCGGCGGAGTCCTGGGCGAGCGCGTTGAGGACCGGTTCGCGTCGTTCGACGACCGCCCGCACGGCGCGATGGACCTCGGTCGGGGAGAAGTCACCCCGTGCGTACCCGGTGATCAGCTGGGTGGCGCTGCGCCACGCGAGGTCCTCGTCCGCCATCCGCTCATCCTGCCCCGGTACGCCGACCGACTCGCGCGACCGGCCGGACAGCGCGAAGCGGGGCCGCCCGACGGCGGCCCCGCTCCCTGGTGATCGACGGCGGCTCAGCGCTGGTCGTCGCGCCGGAGCCGGTCGCGCCAGGACCGGCCCTGCTTCTCCTCGTCGGTGGCGTCGGTCTCCCACGCCGGGCGGTCCGCGTCCGTCCCCCGCTCGCCGGCGACGTGCTGACCGGGCTCACCCTGGACGTGCTGACCGGGCTCACCCTCGAGGTCCTGGCCCGGCCGGCCGGTGGCGCCCTGGTCCGGAGTCACGTCTCCCCGATCGGTCTCGGGGAGGCGGGCGGCGGGCTGGCCGTCGCCCTGAGCCGCGACACCGGGCCGGTCCTCGCCTGCCGGGGCAGGCACGGCGCCGGCCTGGTCACGACCTGCTGCCGCACCGGACGGCACGCCGCTCTGCTGGCCCCCGCGCGCGAAGTCCTGTGCGCGCGGGACGTCGTCCGACTGGTCGACACCGTGCCGACCCGCCTGCTCGTCGCTGTAGCTGGCGTGCGAGCCGGACGTCGCACCGGCCCGATCGCTGTCGGGCGCGGTGTGCGTGGGAGGTACGGCGCCGCCCGGCTGGTCGTGACCCAGGTCCTGGTCGCGAGCCGGGGGCATCGCGCCGGTGGGACGACCGGCATCGTCCAGATCACGGCCGTGGCCCGAGTGCGTCGGAGGGACCGGACCGCCCTGCTGGTCCTGGCCAATCCGGTCGCGTCCGAGGCTGTCGTCCTGACCGACGCGGTCGTGTCCGAGTCCACCCTGGCGGGTGTCGTCCTGGCCGATGCGGTCGTGATCCGCGGATCCCGGCGCAGCGGCGACCGGCGGGACCTGCTGGCGCGCCGATCCGTCATGAGAGGCGCGGTCCGACGCCGCACGTGCTGTGGTGCCGTCCGTGTCGGCGGCGTGCCGGCCGCGGTCACCCTCGACCCGGCCGTCCTGCCCGTCCAAGCGACGGCCGTCGGCGTCGGTGTCGACGTCGGGGTCGACACGGTCCGCCTCACGCAGCTGGTCGTGGTAGGACGAACGCTCGGTGTCGGCCGCCTCCTGCCGGCGGGCGGCCTCGGACTCCAGCTTCTGGGCCTCGGCGTTCTTGCGGTCGGCCTCGGCGCGCGTCTCCCGGGCCTGCGCCGACGCGCGCTGGGCGTCGGCCTCCTTCTCCTGCACGGTGCGTGCCTGGCCCTGAGCCTGCTCGCGCAGGTCGGCGGCCTGGGCGCGGTGTGCGTCTGCACGCCGGCGTCGCATCATCGGCAGGATCAGCAGCACGAGCGCGATGAGCACGACTGCTGCGATGATCCACCACCAGATGGCGTCCATGGATCTTCCTCTCACTGGATGTGATCTGTGCCACCGAACCTAGCGGCGAAATCCCCGGACTGGCGGTGTTTCCCCCGCGTGCCGGACGGCCGGATGTCCAGGAACGGCCCGCAGAAGACCAGTGGTGTGCTGCTGCGCGCCGGCTCGCGCGTACGCCATGCTGGATCCCTGATGCGACGTGTCGACGCGTCGCCGCTGGATTAGGAGTGCCGATGTCCCTGCGCCGTCCTCGTGTGCTGGTGTCCGTGGTCGGGTTCAGCCTGCTGGCGGGCTGCTCGGCCGGGTCGTCCTCCGAGGAGAGCTCCTCGGCGACCGCGGCACCGAGCTCCGGAGGCGGCGGCGCGCAGGGACCGAGCAACGACCCGATCAGCATCGGGCTCGTCGCGGAGCCCGCCAGCCTCGACTTCACCAAGAACGACGGCGCCGCCATCCCGCAGGCCGAGCTGGGCAACATCTACGAGACGCTGGTGAAGCAGGACCAGGACGGCAAGATCGTGCCCGGTCTCGCGACCAGGTGGACCGTCAGCCCGGACCGGAAGACGTACACGTTCGACCTGCCGGCGAACGCCACGTTCAGCACCGGCGCCAAGGTGACCGGCGCGGACGTCGCGTACTCCATCGACCAGGTGAAGACGAAGTGGACCATCGGGCTCAAGGCGAAGATGGACCCGGTCAGCGCCGTCGACGCGACGAGCCCGACCCAGGTCAAGGTCACGCTCTCCAAGCCCAGCAACAGCTGGCTGTTCGACATGACCACCCGCGTCGGTGCGATCTTCCCGAAGTCGGGCGGCGACCTGGCGAACAAGCCGGTCGGGTCGGGCCCGTACACCTTCACCCGGTGGAATCGCGGCGACTCGATCGTCCTGACCCGCAACGACAAGTACTGGGGGCAGAAGCCGCACTTCAAGACCGTGACGCTGAAGTACTTCAAGGACCCGACGGCCCTGAACAACGCGCTGCTGTCCGGGACGATCGACGTCGTCAGCACGCTGCAGGCACCGGAGGCGCTGTCGCAGTTCCCCACGAGCAAGTACCAGGTCATCGAGGGCACGACCAACGGCGAGGTCGTCCTGTCGATGAACAACTCGCGAGCACCGTTCACCGACAAGCGAGTTCGCCAGGCCGTGCGGTACGCCATCGACCACAAGGGCCTCATCGACACCTGCTGGGCGGGCAAGGGGCAGCAGATCGGGTCGATGGTCCCGCCCACCGACCCGTGGTACGAGGACCTCACGAAGGTCACGCCGTACGACCAGGCGAAGGCCAAGTCGCTGCTGCAGCAGGCCGGCAAGGTCGGCGCCACCGTGCGCCTGCGGCTGCCGAACTTGCCCTACGCCACCGCCTGCGGGCCGGTGGTCAAGAGCATGCTCGAGCAGGTCGGTCTCAAGGTGAAGATCGACACCCTGGAGTTCCCGGCAGCATGGCTGACGACCGTGTTCAAGAACGCCGACTACGACATGTCGATCATCGCTCACGTCGAACCTCGTGATCTGCCAACCGTTTTCGGAGATCCGACGTACTACACGAGGTACAACAACCCGCAGCTCGAGCCGTTGCTGGCCGCCGCCGACCAGGGCAGCGAGACCGACCAGGTCACGAACATGAAGAAGGCCGCCCGGCTCCTGGCCGACGACGCCGCGGCGGACTTCCTGTTCCTGCTCCCGAACCTGATGGTCGCCGACAAGGGCATCACGGGGCTGCCGAAGAACGCCATCACCGAGGGCTTCGACCTGGCCGCGCTCGGCCGCTCATGAGCCCTGCATGATCCTGCGCCTGCTGAGCCGGCTCGCCGTGCTCGTCGCCAGCCTGGCGGTGAGCACGATGGTGGTATTCGGGTTCATGGTCGTGCTGCCGGGCAGTCCGGCGCGGGTCGCCCTGGGGGTCAACGCCTCCGACGCCTCGGTCGCCCAGCTGGAGCAGGAGTTCGGCCTCGACCGGCCGAAGGGCGTCCAGTACCTCGACTGGGTCGGCGGCCTGCTGCGCTTCGACCTCGGCCGCTCGTACGTCTCCCGCGCCGAGATCGCCCCGCAGATCGCCGACCGGTTGCAGGTGACGCTGTGGCTGGTGGTGACCTCGACGGTGCTCGCGCTCGTCATCGCCGTACCGCTGGGCGTGCTCATGGCCGTACGCCACCGACGCGCGAGCGGCGTCCTGCTGTCCGCCCTGTCGCAGGTCGGCGTCGCGGTGCCGGCGTTCCTCGCGGGCGTGCTGCTCGTCGCGCTGTTCTCCGTACGCCTGGGCTGGCTGCCCGCGAACGGCTGGACGCCGCCGGTCGAGGACCCGGCCATGTTCCTCGAGCAGCTGGTGCTGCCGGTGCTGTCCCTCGGTCTCGTACAGGGCGCGGTGCTCGCGCGGTACGTCCGTTCGGCCGTCCTGGACGTGATGCGCGAGGACTACATCCGGACGGCGCGGGCGAAGGGGCTGCGGCCGATGCGGGCGCTGGTGCGGCACGGGCTGCGCAACGCCGCGATCCCGGTCGTGACCGTGCTGGGGCTGCAGCTCGCGACGCTGCTGGTCGGTGCGGTGGTCATCGAGCGGGTCTTCGTCATCCCTGGCCTCGGGTCCGGTCTGCTGGACGCCGTGGCCAACCGCGACCTGATCCTGGTGCAGGACATCGTGATGCTCCTGGTGACGGCCGTCCTGATCGTGAACTTCGTGGTCGACCTGCTCTACCTGGTGATCGACCCGCGGCTGCGGAGCGTCCGGTGAGACGGCGCAGCGGCACCCTGGTCATCGGCGGGTCACTGGTCGCGATGGTCATCCTCGCCGCGCTCGTCTCGTTCGTCTGGACCCCGCACGACCCGGGGCTCGTCGTCCCGCAGGACCGCCTCGCCGGCCCGTCCGGGAAGCACTGGCTGGGCGCGGACAAGCTCGGCCGCGACGAGCTCTCCCGCCTCATGGTCGGCGCTCGTACGACCCTGCTCGTCGGCATCGTCTCGGTCGGGGTCGCGGCGCTGATCGGTGTCCCGCTGGGCCTCGTCGCCGCGATGACCTGGCGCTGGCTCGGCGAGATCCTGATGCGGGTGAGCGACTTCGTCCTGGCGTTCCCGGCGGTGCTGCTGGCGATCATGCTGACCGCGATCTACGGCTCAGGCGTGGTCATCGCGATGATCGCCATCGGCATCTCCACGATCCCGGCGTTCGCGCGGGTCGTCCGCAGCGGCGCGCTCCAGGTGATGTCGACCGAGTACGTCGTCGCCGCCCGCGCGGCGGGCCGCCGACCGGTCGGGATCGGGCTACGCCACGTCCTGCCCAACGTGACCAGCCTGATCATCGTGCAGGCGTCGGTGTCGTTCGCGATCGCGATCCTCGCCGAGGCGGCGCTGTCCTTCCTCGGGCTCGGCGCCCCGCCGGACGTCCCGTCCTGGGGACGCATGCTGCAGGAGAGCCAGTCGCTGCTCCAGCAGGCGCCGCGGCTCGCGATCGTCCCGGGCGTCGCGATCGCGCTGGCGGTGCTCGGGTTCAACCTGCTCGGCGACGGCCTGCGTGACCTGCTCGACCCGCGGTTGCAGCAGCGTCGGGTGGAGGTGCAGCGATGAGCGCCGTGCTGAAGGCCGAAGGGCTGGGGGTTCACACCGGCGACCTGGCGCTCGTCCAGGACGTGACGCTGACCGTCGGCCGGGGTGAGCGGGTGGGCCTGATCGGCGAGTCCGGCTCGGGCAAGTCGCTCACCGCGCTCGCGCTCATGGGTCTGCTGCCCGAGGGTCTGCACGCAACCGGTTCCGTACGGCTGGACGGGTCGCCGGCCGATCTGGTCGGCGCGGACGAGGACGAGCTCGCGCCGTTGCGCGGCAAGCGCATGTCGATGGTGTTCCAGGAGCCCATGACGGCGCTCAACCCCACCATGCGGATCGGCGACCAGGTGGCGGAGGGGATGCTGCTGCACCGCGCGCATCGCCGGCGCGCCGCGGCCCGGTCCGCCGCCGTGGAGCTGCTGGACGACGTCGGCCTCCCCTCACCCGCGGAGGCCGCCCGCGCGTACCCGCACCAGCTCTCCGGCGGGCAGCGCCAGCGGGTCGTCGCGGCTATCGCGCTCGCCAACGACCCGGACCTGCTGATCTGCGACGAGCCCACGACCGCGCTGGACGTGACGGTGCAGGCGCTCGTCCTCGACCTCATCACTCGCGGCGTCGCCGCCCGAGATGCCGCGCTGCTGTTCATCACTCACGACCTCGGCGTGGTCGCGACGGTGTGCGACCGGGTGCTCGTGATGTACGGCGGCCGGATCGTCGAGGCGGGCGAGGTGGCGCAGGTGTTCACCCGGCCCCGGCACCGCTACACCTCCGGGCTGCTCGCCGCGTCCGACCTCGCTCGTACGGACGACGGCCGCCTGCTGACGATCCCGGGCTCGGTGCCGCAGGCGGGTGCGTTCCCCGCGGGCTGCGTCTTCCGGAATCGTTGTGCCGCAGCGACATCCGCGTGCGAGACGCTGCCGTCCTGGGTGGGCCCGGACCCGGAGCACGGGCACGCCTGTGTCCACCCGGTGGAGGTGCCCGCATGACCGACCCGTCCGCCGCCCCCCAGCCCCCTTCACAGGCCGCTTCACAGACAACTGAGTCACTCGAATCTGACGCAATTGCAAGCCGGTCGAACTCGGGTGACTCAGTTGCCTCCGCAGTGGCGGGGAACGAGTCGTCGATCATCCGGCTGCAGGACGTACGCCGCGAGTTCCGTCGGCCGCGCAGGTCGCTGCTGCAGCCCGGTCCCGTCGTGCCGGCTCTGCGGGGCGTCACGCTCGACATCGCAGCGGGAGAGCGGTTCGGCATCGTCGGCGAGTCCGGCTGCGGGAAGTCCACGCTGCTGCGCATCATCGCGGGGCTCGACCGCCCGACGTCCGGGAGCGTCCAGGTGGCGGGCCGAGAGATCAGTGGCCTGCGCGAGGGACGCCTCGGCTTCCTGCGCGACCAGATGCAGCTCGTGCTCCAGGACCCGATGAGCTCGCTCGACCCCCGGATGCGCGTCCGCGACATCATTGCCGAGCCCCTGGTCGCGCAGGGCAAGCCGCATCCCCGCACGCGCATCGTCGAGCTGGTCGAGTCGGTCGGCCTGTCCGCGGACGCGCTGGACCGCTACCCGCACCAGTTCTCCGGCGGCCAGCGGCAGCGCATCTCGATCGCCCGCGCGCTCGCCCCGGACCCGCGGATCCTGCTGGCCGACGAGCCGGTGAGCGCCCTCGACGTGTCGGTCCGTGCCCAGGTGCTGAACCTCATCCTGGAGATTGTGGAACGCCTCGACCTGACGCTGGTCTTCGTGTCGCACGACCTGTCCGTGGTCCGCCACGTGTGCGAGCGCGTGGCGGTGATGCAGGCGGGTGAGGTCGTCGAGATCGGCCCGACCGACCAGGTGTACGACGAGCCCGCACAGCCGTACACCCGATCACTGGTGGCGGCGATCCCGCACCTGCGGACGGCGCTGGAGGGACGTACGGCGGCGGACCTGGCCGCTGGGGCCGCCGCGGCGACGGTGCCGCCCGACCGGCCAGGCGAGAATTGACGGGTCGGCCTGGCATGGAGTGCCGACCAGACGAGATTCGCGAGGTGATCGGGCGAAGATCGACTGGACGGCCCGGTATGGAGTGCCGGACAGACGAGATGCGCGGGTGAGGGAGACGGGTGTGACGGACGTGGCTGCAGGACCGACCAACTCAATCGTGGACGTACCAGGCATTCGCGTCGGGCATGCACAGCGGATCGGCGACGGCTGGCTCACCGGGACCACGTGCGTCCTGGCGCCGGACGAGGGGGCCGTGGCGGGGGTCGACGTCCGGGGAGGCGGTCCCGGCACCCGGGAGACCGATCTCCTGGACCCGCGCAACCTGGTCGAATGCATCCACGCCGTCGTGCTCACCGGCGGAAGCGCATACGGTCTGTCCGCGGCAACCGGAGTCATGGAAGCGTTGGGGCGCAACGGGATCGGCCTGTCGATGGGTGAGGAGGGCGAGGTCGTCCCTCTGGTGCCGGCGGCTGTCATCTTCGACCTCAAGCGTGGCGGCGACTTCACCAAGCGGCCGGACGCGGCGATGGGCGAGGCGGCGTACGACGCGGCGGTCGCCCACGTGCACGGTGAGCCGGTGCGGGAGGGCAACGTCGGTGCCGGTACGGGCGCGAAGGCCGGCGGGCTCAAGGGTGGCGTGGGTTCGGCGAGCGCGGTCCTGCCGGACGGTACGACGGTGGCCGCCCTGGTCGTCGCGAACCCCATCGGCTCGTGCGTGGACCTGCAGACCGGCGAGCTGTACGCCGCGAGGTTCGGCCTGCCGGGCGAGCTCGACCACCTGCGCCGGCCGCGCGCGGACCAGGTGGCGACCGCCGTCCGGCTCGCCGAGGAGCGGGCCCGCGACACCGGCCTGCGGTACGGCATGGCGACCACCATCGGTGTGATCGCCACCGACGCCACGCTCACCAAGTCGCAGTGCCAGAAGGTCGCCGCCATCGGTCACGACGGCATGGCCCGGGCGATCCGGCCGGTGCACACGATGTTCGACGGCGACACCCTGTTCACCCTGGCGATCGGCGAGCGCGACGCGCCCGACCCGCTCGCCTTCCACGCCCTGCTGGAGGCCGCGGGCGACTGCGTGACGCGGGCGATCGGTCATGCCGTCCTCGCCGCGGAGACGGTCGAGGCGGCCGGCATCCGGTGGCGCTCCTACCGCGACGCCTTCCCCAGCGCCTTCGCCTGACCCTCTCCCCGGCAAAAGTTGGCGGCCGGCACAGCCATGCGTGTGCGGATGACCAACCTTTGCCAGGGGGCGGCAGAAGTTGGCGGTCGGCACAGCCATGCCTGTGCGGATGACCAACCTTTGCCAGGGGGCGGCAGAAGGTGGCGGCCGGCACAGCCATGCGTGTGCGGATGACCAACTTTTGCCGGGGGATGGGGGCGGGCGTGGTTAGCATCGGACGACGAGTGGCACGCCCGGACGAGGAGGTCCGATGGACTACGCGACGATGTTCGACCTGACCGGACGGACGGCACTGGTGGTGGGCGGCGCCGGAGGGATCGGACGCGCCGCCTCCGCCGGCCTGGCAGCGCACGGCGCGGACGTCGTGGTCGCGGACCTCGACGTCGCCGCAGCCCAGGAGGTCGCCGCCGACCTGACCGGGCAGGGCCGCAGCGCCACCGCGTACGAGCTGAACGTCCTTGACCCTCAGTCGATCTCGCGCGCGGTCGACGAGCTGGACCCCGTCGACGTGCTGGTCCTCACCGCCGCCGTCAACGTCCGCAAGCGGATGCTCGACTACACCTCCGAGGACTTCGACAAGGTCATCGCGCTCAACCTCAAGAGCTCGTTCGAGATGATCCGGGCGTTCGGGAGGGGCATGGCGGAGCGTGGTCGCGGGAGCATCATCGCCTTCACGTCCATCCGCTCCGTGACCGTCGAGCCGGGCCAGTCCGCCTATGCCGCAACGAAAGCCGCGCTCCTCCAGGTTGTGCGCACCGCCGCGGCCGAGCTCGGCCCGCAGGGCGTCCGGGTCAACACCGTCGCGCCCGGCGTGGTCGAGACGCCGCTCACGCAGCCGATCCTCGACAACCAGGAGTGGGCCGACGCGTACGCCGCGAAGTCCGCTCTCGGGCGCTGGTCGAAGCCCGAGGAGCTCGCCGGCGCGGTCGTCTACCTCGCGAGCGACGCGGCGTCGTACGTCACCGGGACCCAGATCTTCGTCGACGGCGGCTGGACGGCGGTGGACGGTCGTTACGACCCGCCCGCCTGACCGCCGCGCCAGTCGGCCGCGGTGAGCGCGTACACGACCTCACCGAGCTCGGTGCCCGGCAGCGGGTCGTCGAACTCCCCGTGGAAGGTGTGCCAGTACCTCATCCCGATCGACTCCATCACCGCCCGCGACCCCTCGTTCACCGCCATGGTGTCGGCCGTGACGCGGGGCAGCCCGAGGTCCTCGAAGGCGTACCGCAACAGCTCGCGCGACCCCTCGCTCGCGTACCCCTGGCGCCAGTGCCTCCGCAGCAGCCGGTACCCGAGGACGCCGTCCCGCGGATCACCCTTCTCCGGCCGGTCGGGCCGGACGAGCAGCCACCAGCCGACGAACTCGCCCTCGACGAACCCGCACCAGTAGCCGAGCCCCTCGGCGTCGAGGTCGGGATTCGTGCGGCGGGGCTGGAACGCGAGGACCTCCTCGCGGGTGCTGGCCCGCCCGGTGATGAAGCGCATCACCGCCGGGTCGCTGTCCAGCTCGACGAGGTGGTCCAGGTGCTCGTCGCCGAGAGGTCGCAGGGTCAGGCGGGCGGTGTGCAGGACGGGTCGGCTCACGCCCGTCACCCTTGCAGCCGCGCGGCCGGCGGCGCACTCCGAATACGCCACGCGGTTGCGCACGACGCAGCACGCGCCAGACTGGTGGCGACGGAAGGAGCGCGACCCATGAGCGAGGCGACCAGAGCGACGCGCGTGGACGATGCCGTACGCCAGCTGCGCGACCTCGGCGAGCGGGTCACGCTCGCCCGGCGGGCGGTGCTGGAGACGCTGGATGCGACCCCGCTGCACCTGGACGCGGAGGCGATCTGCGTGGCCGTCGGCGAACGCGCGCCCGGCGTGCACCGGGCCACGATCTACCGCTCGTTGCAGTCGCTCGCCTCGCTCGGCATCGTCACGCACACGCACGTCCCGGGCTCCTCGACGATCTACCACCTCGCCCCGGGCGCCTCCCGCCAGGCGCACACCCACCTGCAGTGCAGCTCGTGCGAACGGTTCTTCGACCTGCCGGTGGAGGACCTGGAGCCGCTGCGCGCCACCGTCCGGCGCAGCACCGGTTTCGACATCGACCCCGGTCACGCCGCCCTCCTCGGCACCTGCGCCGACTGCCGCGAGGAGTGACGCGCCCGATCCGGTGGTTCGATGGCCGCATGGGCGTACGCGCACTCACCGTCGGCGGGACCGCGGCTGTCGCAGCCGTGGGCGGCGCTGTGTACTGGCTGCTCGGGGAATCCGCGCCGCCCGAACCCACCCTGCCCGGCCGGCTCGAACGCCACCGCACCGTGCTCGACGGCCGCGAACGCACCTGGACGACGTACGTGCCGGACGGGCTGCGCGGGCCGGCGCCGCTGCTCCTGGTGCTGCACGGCTCCGGCGACGACGGTGCGGCCGTTCGGCGGCAGACCGGGTACGCCTTCGACCGGCTGGCCGACCGGCACGGGTTCGTCGTCGCCTATCCCGACGGCTACCGCGGCAACTGGAACGAGCCCCGGATCGGCGGTCGGTTCGCCGCCAAGGAGCTCGGGCTCTCGGACGTCGACCTGCTGCGCGACGTGGCCACCTCGTCGGACGAGGTCGACCCGCGCCGGGTCTACGCGACCGGCTTCAGCAGCGGCGGCCAGATGGCGCTGCGACTCGCGTTGGAGGCGCCCGACCTCGTCGCGGCGATCGCACCCGTGGCGGCCAACGTGCCGACCACGGCCAACCTCGCGGCGACCGACCTGGGGATGCCGGTCCCCGCGCTGTTCGTCACCGGCACCGCCGACCCGATGAACCCGTACGGCGGCGGCGAGGTCCGGCTGTACGGCACCCGCCGCCGTGGGCGCGTACGCCCGGCGCTGGAGGGGGCGCGCTGGTTCGCCGAGCGCAACGGGATCACCGGCGACGCAGCGGTCGAGCGGATCAGCGACCGCGGCAGCGACGGCGCGTGGGTCGAGTCTCATCACTGGGCGGGCTCCGAGCCGGTGCGGCTGCTCAGCGTGCACGGCGGCGGCCACCACTACCCGGCGGTCGGCGTTCGCGGACGCCGGCTGCTCGGACCCTCGCCGCAGCTGCTCGACACCCCGGCGCGGGTGTGGGAGTTCGTCTCGGCGCACCGCCGCCCGGAGTGACCCGCGGCGTCGCGCCACCGCCCGGCCGCCGTACCCGCCGTACCCGCCGTACCCCACACAGAGAGGTGAACCCGTGACGACGTCTGAGCCCTCGCCCGTCCTCCCGCTCACACCCGATGAGCTGCTGACCACCACCCGATCGGTCCGCAAACGCCTGGACCTGGACCGCGAGGTCCCGTTGTCCCTGGTGAAGGAGTGCCTGGAGATCGCACTGCAGGCGCCGTCCGGCTCCAACCGGCAGGGCTGGCACTGGATCGTGCTGACCGACGCCGATCTGCGCGCCCAGGTCGGCGAGCTGTACCGGCGGGCCGTGGAGGACTACCTGGAGTCGCCCGGCTCGGCCGGGGCCCTGTTCGCCGACGACGCGCGCCGCGCGCCGGTGCAGGCCAGGGTGGGCAGCAGCGTCGCGTACCTGGGGGAGCGGATGGGTCAGGTGCCGGTGCTGGTCATCGCGTGCCTGGAGACCGGCCGCCTCACCGACGGCAACCAGGGCGGAGCCTGGGGCTCACTGCTCCCGGCGGCGTGGAGCTACATGCTCGCGGCGCGCGCTCGCGGGCTGGGGACGGCGTGGACGACGCTGCACCTGAGGTACGAGCGCGAGGTGGCCGAGCTGCTCGGGATGCCCGAGAACGTCCGTCAGGGCGTGCTCATCCCGACCGCGTACTACACGGGGGAGTCGTTCCGCCCGGCGCCGAGGCAGCCGCTCAGCGAGGTGCTGCACGTCGACGGGTGGTGACCCGAGCGGTCCTCAGTGGTCGGTCGACTGGTCGGGCTGCTCGGCGTCGGCGATCTTGGCGACGATCGGGTCGACGGTCTCCCCGTCCCGACGCGCGCTGCGGACGAGTGCTCTGGCCATGCGGACGGCCTCGGGCCTGACCCGGACGATCACGGGCCCGGCACCCTCGGCGGCGGTGCTGCTCATGGGGGTCCTTCCTGGTCACGCGGCTCGTCCACATTGTCCTCCTCGACCGTGACCCGGTCCAGTGCGATGCTGCGCAACGGCGCCTGCGCGCGTTGCACGTCCGCCTCCACCTGCTGGACGTCCGGCTCGAGCTGACCGCGCAGGACGCGCCGGGCCAGCGCCCGCTCCTCCGGTGTGCCGAGGTCGCTGTCGACGAGCTCGGTGAGCATGGTCTCGCCGATCGTGTGCCGCTCCGGCGAGGGCGAGGTGAGCTGATCGACCGCGGCGAGGAACCGGCGGTACCACTCCTCGCGCTCGGTCTGGCGCTGACCGCGCAGCGCCACCCAGGCCGACAGCGCCGCGCCGACCAGCCCGCCGGCGAACGCCGCGATCGCCGAGACCCACCCACTCGCATCCACGGGTGTGAACGTACCGGGGGAGGGTGACGGTACGGCGGAAGGCGAGCGACCGCGTACGAGAAAGCGCCGGAACCCGTTGGGAACCGGCGCTTCTGGAGGATGGAGCGGGCGACGAGAATCGAACTCGCGTATTCAGCTTGGGAAGCTGATGTTCTACCATTGAACTACGCCCGCGCAGCCGTCATCGTGCTCGATGGCGAGGTGCCCGGTGAGTCTAACCGACACCCTCGCCCGGGCCGAACTCTGCGCCCCGCGCCGTTGGGATACCGTGACCGCGTGCTGCTCTCCGACCGCGACATCCTGGCGCAGATCGAGGCAGATCGCGTCCGCCTCGACCCGTACGACCCGGCGATGATCCAGCCGTCGAGCATCGACATCCGGATGGACCGGCACTTCCGCCTGTTCGACAACCACAAGTACCCCTACATCGACCCGGCGGAGGAGCAGGACGAGCTCACCCGGCCGCTGTCGGTGGCCGACGGCGAGCCGTTCGTGCTCCACCCCGGCGAGTTCGTGCTCGGGTCGACGTACGAGGCGGTCACCCTGCCGGACGACATCGCCGCGCGCGTCGAGGGCAAGTCGAGCCTGGGCCGCCTCGGTCTGCTCACCCACGCGACCGCCGGTTTCGTGGACCCGGGCTTCTCCGGCCACGTCACCCTGGAGCTGTCCAACGTCGCCACGCTCCCGATCAAGCTGTGGCCGGGCATGAAGATCGGCCAGCTGTGCTTCTTCCGGCTGAGCTCGCCCGCGGAGAACCCGTACGGCAGTGAGAAGTACGGCTCGCACTACCAGGGGCAGCGCGGCCCGACCGCCAGCCGCTCGTTCCAGAGCTTCCACCGCAGCGAGGTCTGAGGTGCTGCAGGACACCCGGCCGCTCCACCTCCGGCTGCCTCGGGTGCGCCGTCCGCGCGCCGTGGCACTGGTCCTGCACGGTGGTCAGGAGCACAGCGAGAAGCCGGTGTCGCCGCGTGACCTCGCGTTGGTGCGGATGCTGCCGTTCGCGCGCGACCTGGAGCTGCGCAGCCACGGCCGGGTCGGAGCCGCCCTGCTGCGCAACAGCGTGCGCGGCTGGAACGGCGACGCCCGGTCGCCGGTCGCCGACGCCGAGCGGGCCATCGCCGACCTGCGGCGCTCCTACCCGGACCTGCCCATAGGGCTGATCGGTCACTCGCTCGGCGGACGCGTCGCGCTGGAGCTCGCCGGGCACCCGGACGTGTCGAGCATCGTCGCGCTCGCTCCCTGGGTGGGCGGCTCCTACCCGGCGGAGCGGTTCGTCGGGACGCCGCTGCTGGTGGTGCACGGCCGGCGGGACATCGTCACGGACCCGAAGCTCTCCGAGGCCCTCGTCGAGCGGATCCGCGCGGTCGGCGGCGACGCCACCTTCATCGGGCTCGCGGGCGGGCACACCATGCTGCGGCGGGCATCGACCTGGCACCGGCTGGCGTCCCGCTTCACCCAGGACAGACTGCTGGGTGTCTCAACGTGACCGGAGCCGGGTAGAGGGTACGGCGCAGGTCCGCGGATAACGCCTCCTTCGGCGAGCCATAAGGCGCGTCCGCGACTCACGTCGGTGCTTCGGGTTAGGTTGGCAGGCATGATCCGCTTCGAGCAGGTCACCAAGAGCTTCCCCGCGACCGGCGGGCGTGAGTCCATGGTCGCCGTCGACGAGCTGAGCCTCGAGGCGCCGACCGGGCAGATCACCGTCCTCGTCGGCCCCTCCGGCTGCGGAAAGACGACGTCGCTGCGCATGATCAACCGGATGATCGACCCCACCTCCGGGCGGATCCTCATCGACGACCAGGACATCGCGTCGGTCAACCCCGCCCGGCTGCGGCGCGGCATCGGGTACGTCATCCAGAGCGCCGGGCTCTTCCCGCACCGCACCGTGGTCGACAACGTCGCGACGGTGCCGATGCTGCTCGGCACCGGCCGGAAGAAGGCTCGCGACCGCGCCCGCGAGGTGCTCGAGCTCGTCGGGCTGCCGGGGGACTTCGCCGAGCGCTACCCCTCCCAGCTCTCCGGCGGTCAGCAGCAGCGCGTTGGCGTCGCGCGCGCCCTCGCCGCCGATCCGCCGGTCATGCTGATGGACGAGCCGTTCAGCGCCGTCGACCCGATCGTGCGCGAGCAGCTGCAGGACGAGTTCCTGCGGCTGCAGGACGAGCTCGGCAAGACCATCGTCTTCGTCACCCACGACATCGACGAGGCCATCAAGCTCGGCGACCAGGTCGCGGTGATGCGGGTCGGCGGGCGACTGGCGCAGCTGGCCGAGCCCGCGTACCTGCTCGCGCACCCGATCGACGACTTCGTCGCGGACTTCGTCGGGCGCGACCGTGGTTACCGCGCGCTGGGGTTCAGCGAGGCGCCGAACCTGCCGATGTCGAACGAGCCGAGCGTCCCCCTGGGCACCACGCCGGAGGAGGCGCGGGCAGCGACGAGCGACCGCTGGCTGCTGGTGGTGGACGAGGAGGTTCCGCAGGGCTGGGTCGAGCCCGCCCGGATCGAGGCGCCCATCGAGCCGTCCATGCTCGACCGTGGTGGCACCGTCGCGCGTGTGCACGGTCCGCTGCGCGCCAGCCTGGACGCGGCCCTCTCCTCGCCGAGCCGACGCGGCGTGCTCGTGGACGACGACGGACGACTGGTCGGCACCGTCCGGGCGGCCGACGTGGTCCAGGCCATCGAGCGGGTGGAGCGCCCCGAGATCGATCCCGCGGAGATCGCGCCGACCGCGGCCCCCGTGGAGTAGGCGGCGACGATGGACTGGTCGTACGTCAGTGACCACTGGTCGCAGATCATGGAACGCGCCTGGCAGCACACGATCCTCGCGGGCGTACCGCTGGTGCTCGGGTTGCTGATCGCGCTGCCGCTCGGCTGGCTCGCGGCGCGGGTGCGGTGGCTCAAACCGCCGCTGCTGGGCGGGTCCGGGCTGCTCTACACGATCCCGTCGCTGGCGCTCTTCGTCCTCATGCCGGTCGTGCTGGGCACCAGCATCATCGCCCGCGTCAACGTCATCGTCGCGATGACGATCTACACGCTCGCCCTGCTGGTCAGGACGGTGGCCGACGCGCTGGAGGCGGTCCCGAACGCCGCGACCCAGGCGGCCACCGCGATGGGGTACGCGCCGGCCCGCCGCTTCCTCGCCGTCGACCTCCCGCTGGCCACGCCGGTCATCGCCTCCGGGCTGCGGGTCGCGGCGGTCAGCAACGTGAGCATCGTCAGCGTCGCCTCCCTGATCGGGGTCTCCAACCTCGGGATCTACCTCACCAGCGGGTACGACCGGCAGTACTGGACGGAGATCTGGGTCGGCCTGGTGAGCTGCATCCTGCTGGCGATCGTCTTCGACGTGATCATCCAGGTGGTCACCCGCCTGCTCACGCCGTGGCAGAAGGCGTGTGTCGCATGATCAACCAGATCTGGACCTGGCTGACCGACGGGGCGAACTGGTCGGGTGACGACGGCATCACCCACCGGCTCGTCCAGCACCTCTGGTACTCCGGGCTGTCCTTGCTGATCGCTGGGGTGATCGCGCTGCCGCTCGGCACCTGGATCGCCCACTCCGGGCGGGCGTCGTGGCTGGTCACGGCGGCCAACTCGCTGCGGGCCGTGCCGAGCCTGGGTCTGCTGTTCGCCGCGTCGATGCTGCTGAGCAGCAAGTTCACCGGGGACACCGACCTGCCCTACCTGGTGCCGAGCATCATCGTCCTCACCATCCTGGCGATCCCGCCGCTGCTGGCCGGCGCGTACTCCGGGGTGCGCGAGGTCGATCCGGCCGCCCGCGACGCCGCCCGCGGGATGGGGATGACCGGCGGCGAGGTGCTGCGCCAGGTCGAGCTGCCGAACGCGCTGCCGCTGATCTTCTCCGGGCTGCGCAGCGCGACCCTGCAGGTGATCGCGACGGCGACCATCGCCGCGTACATCGGGCTCGGCGGGCTCGGCGCCTTCCTGCGGGACGGCATCGCGCTGAACGAGTACGACGCCGCGGCCGGCGCGTCCGTCCTCGTCGCGGTCCTGGCCCTGGCGGCCGACCTGCTGCTCGGGGTGGTGCAGCGCCTCGTCGTCTCACCGGGTCTGCGGACCACCCGTACGCGTACGCGCCGCAACCGGCGGGCCGACGCCACGCCCGCCGCGGCCGCCCTCGGCCCCACGAACGCTCGTTCCTGATCCATCAACGAAGGAAGACCGTCATGAAGCGCACTCTCATGGCCCTGGCCGCCGTCGTCACGCTGACCGTGACCGGCTGCGGGGGCGGCGACGACAACCCGCTGCAGAGCGGAACGGGTGGTGGCGCCGGTGGCGGTTCCGCCAGCTCCGGCGCGGGAGGCGGCTCGGCACCCGCGGGCGCCATCAAGGTCGGCGCCGCCGACTTCCCCGAGTCCCAGCTGCTCGCCCAGCTCTACGCCGGCGCGCTGAAGGCCAAGGGCGTCAACGCCTCGGCGACCGACCCGATCGGCGCGCGCGAGGCGTACCTCACGGCGTTGAAGGACGGGTCGATCCAGGTGATGCCGGAGTACACCGGTTCGCTGCTGACCTACCTGGACAAGTCGGCGACGGCGAAGGACCCCGACCAGGTGTACGCCGCGCTCAAGACCAAGCTGCCGGCGAACCAGGTGGTCCTGGACAAGTCGGCGGCCGAGGACAAGAACTCGATGGTCGTCAGCAAGAAGACCGCCGACAAGTACCAGCTGAAGTCGATCGCCGACCTGGCCAAGCACCAGAACGACATCACGGTCGCCGCGCCGCCGGAGTTCAAGGGACGCGAGCAGGGCCTGGTCGGCCTGAAGTCGGCGTACGGCTTCACGCCGAAGTCGTTCCGGCCGCTGAAGTCCTCGGCCGTCGTCCAGGCGCTGAAGAACGGCCAGGCCGACGCCGCGAACATCTTCAGCACCGACCCCGCGATCGCCGAGAACAACTTCGTCGTGCTGGACGACCCGAAGAAGCTGTTCGGCTCGGACAACATCGTGCCGCTGGTCGCCAAGGCGAACGAGTCGCAGGTCAGCGCGGCGTTGAACGCGGTGCAGGCCAAGCTCACGACGCAGAACCTCAGCGAGATGCTCAAGCAGGTGACGGTCGACAAGAAGGACCCCGACAAGGTTGCAGAGGACTTCCTGAAGCAGCAGGGTCTGGCCTGACCCGCTGCTGTTACGCGTGAGGGTGAGGCGGTCGACGACCGCCTCACCCTCACGCGACCGGCCCGGACGCGCCCGGTCAGCTCTTCCGGCCGGGCTTGATGCTGAGATACCTCGCGGCGTAGGTCGACCCGAGGATCAACCCGACGAAACCGAGCACGAGCATCGTCACGTCGTCGTCGATGACACCGGTCACGATCGACAGGGCGCCGCCGATGACGACGAGAATGGCCGCTGTCAGGTACACGGCTCGCATATCCGCACCTCTCGTCCGTGAATCAGCCACACTTGTCGGCGATGAGGCCGATGCCTGTCAGTGAAGCACCGAGTTCGACGGCCATGGTACGCAGCGCCTTGACCTTATCGTTGTACTTCTTCGCCTTGACTGTTCGGTAGATGATCTTGGCGGCCTTCTTCAGTGATCCGACCTTGGAGATCAACTTGGCCACCAGGCCGCCTGGGACAATGATGGCCCCGGCGGCCAATGCAATGGCTCCGGCACACTTGGCGATGCCAACCCAGTCGGGATCCATCGTGACCGGATATGCCGTATCGGCGGTCGGCTTCAGGTGCTGCGTCAGAGTATTTCCCGTTACCGAGTAATACGTCTCGACCCGGTTTCCGTTGGCGTCTACGGCCCATGGGCTGTCAATGAGACTGTGCACCTGCGAGCCCTGCATCACCAGCACTTCGTCGCTCTCGACTCCGAGGTCGCGAGCCATTCTGAGGGTGGCTCCTTGGTCGAACGTGAAGGACACCGACCGCGGGCTGTCCGGAGATTGCAGGACGACCATGGTCTGGGCGCCTTCTTCGTGCTCGCGCGTGACGATCGCCATGTCGTCAGAGCCGGTCTGAACCACCGACCCGGACACCTGCTCGACCGCCGTGTCCTCGACGTCGGTGCGCATGGTGACCCCGTCCATGGCGACGGACCCATCGCTGCTGCTCACCGAGACGTCACTCCGGTCTTCGGCGTCGCGGACCTCCCCCGCAGTTTCCGCGGACCGGTCCGCGGTGGCTACGATCTGCTCGCTCGCCTTGGCCGCGACCTCGGCGTCGCCGGCCTGCGCCGTCCCGCTCGCCGCCGTCAAAAGAACGGCTGCAGTGAACGCGGCCGTGGCCATGCTAAATACAGGCTTCAACTTCATCATGCCCCCGTGGTGATGTGAGAGTAGAAAGCAGTCCCCACTGCCTCGGCCGTGAAGTTACCACCACGGCGCTGGCTCGAAGTACCGGCCGCGTCGCCGGCGGAAAGAGCGGACGCTGACCGCGGTGCCGTCGGCCTGGGAGCAGGGTTTCCGAGCCGAAAGCGCGTTTCTGAGTGAGTGCTCACTCAGATATGGTCAACGGGTGACCACCGCCATTTCACAACGCGCCCGGGCGCTGCCGCCGGACGAGCGTCGTGCGGCACTCGTGGAGGCGACGCTGCACGCGATCCGCGAGCTGGGAGCCGTGCCGTCGACCCGGCAGATCGCGCAGGCGGCCGGGGTGGCCGAGGGCACGATCTTCCGTGTCTTCGCGAGCAAGGAGGAGCTGGTCGACGCGGCGGTCGCGCAGGCGTTCGATCCGGCGCCGCTGGAGCAGGCGGTGGCCGAGATCGCGGCCGACCAGCCGCTGCGCGACCGCCTGGTCGAGGTCGCGGCTCTGCTGCAGCGCCGGTTCGGCGACGTGTTCGGGCTGATGAGCGCGCTCGGGATGACCGCACCGCCGTCGGACCGGTTCGCTCCCAGGCACACGGCCGATCGTCACGCCGCACTGCAGGACGCGTTCGTGGACCTGATCCGGCCCGACGCCCATCGGCTCCGCGCCAGCCCCGAGCAGACGATGGCCTACCTGCGCCTGCTGTCCTTCTCGGGCAGCCACCCGCAGATCACCCACGGCCAGATCCTCACGCCGGAGGAGATCGTCGACCTGATCCTGTCCGGCGTGCTGGCTCCCGATCACGAGGCGACGCCGTGAAATCTCTTGGCTTCAAGCAGGGTTCATCGCCTACCGTCGCATCGATCGTCAATCAATCCGCCCTGACGACCTCAAGGGGACCCCTGTGCTGCTGAAGCTCCTGCGCGAGCGGCTGCGCGACTACCGCGGCTGGCTCGCGGCGCTGGTCGCGCTCCAGCTGGTGAGCGTGATCGCCTCGCTCTACCTGCCCAGCCTCAACGCGGCGATCATCGACAAGGGCCTCTCGCGAGGCGACACCGACTTCATCTGGCACACCGGCATGACCATGCTGCTGGTGACGCTGCTCCAGGTCGTGGCGGCGGCCGGTGCGACGTACGTCGGCGCGCACACCGCGACCGGGTTCGGCCGCGACGTCCGTTCCACCCTCTTCCGTACGGTCGGTCGCTTCTCGGGCCGGGAGGTGAACCAGTTCGGCGCACCGTCGCTGATCACCCGCTCGACCAACGACGTGCAGCAGGTCCAGATGCTCGTGCTGATGGGCTGCACGATGGTCGTGGCGGCGCCGATCATGATGGTCGGCGGCGTCGTGATGGCGCTGCGCGAGGACGTCGGGCTGTCCTGGCTGATGGTCGTCGCGGTGCCCGTCCTGGCCGTCGCGATCGGGCTGATCGTCTCGCGGATGGTGCCCGGCTTCCGGCTCGTCCAGCAGCGGCTGGACGGCGTCAACCGGGTCCTGCGCGAGCAGCTGATGGGGGTCCGGGTGATCCGGGCGTTCGTGCGCGAGCCGTACGAGACGCAGCGGTTCACGCGGGCGAACGCCGACCTGACCGAGGTGTCGCGTCGGGTGAACCGGTTGATGGGCGCGATGTTCCCGATCGTCATGCTCGTCATGAACGCGTCCACCGTGGCGGTGCTGTGGTTCGGCGGTCACCGGGTGGGTGACGGCGACATGCAGGTGGGGTCCCTGACTGCGTACATGACCTACCTGATCCAGATCCTGATGGCGGTCATGATGGCGACCTTCATGGTGATGATGATCCCGCGCGCGTCGGTGTCGGCCGAGCGCGTCCGTGAGGTCCTGGACACCGAGACCTCGGTGGCGCCTCCCGCGGAACCGGTCCGCGTCGAGCGGGTGCGCGGCGTCGTCGAGCTCGACCACGTCACGATGTGCTACCCCGGCGCGGATGTGCCGGTGCTGCGGGACGTCTCCCTGCGGGCCGAGCCCGGTCGGACGGTGGCCGTCATCGGCTCGACCGGCTCCGGCAAGAGCACGCTGATCTCCCTGGTGGCGCGGCTGTTCGACGCCACGGGCGGCCGCGTCACGATCGACGGGGTGGACGTCCGCGAGCTCGACCCCGAGCTGCTCTGGGGGCACCTCGGGATCGTCCCGCAGAAGCCGTACCTGTTCAGCGGGACGGTCGCCTCGAACCTGCGGTACGGCAACCCGGACGCCTCCGACGAGGAGCTCTGGGCGGCGCTCGAGGTCGCTCAGGCGAAGGGCTTCGTCGAGAAGATGGACGGCGGCCTGGACGCCGCGATCGCCCAGGGCGGCACGAACGTGTCCGGCGGTCAGCGTCAGCGGCTGTGCATCGCTCGTGCCCTGGTGGCGCGGCCGTCGATCTACCTGTTCGACGACTCGTTCTCGGCGCTCGACCTCGCCACGGACGCGCGGCTGCGCAAGGCGCTGACCCCGTACACGAAGGACGCGACGGTGTTCATCGTGGCCCAGCGGGTCTCGACGATCACCGACGCCGACCAGATCGTCGTCCTGGACGACGGACTGGTGGTCGGCCGCGGCACTCACGAGGAGCTGCTCGAGACGTGCGAGACGTACCAGGAGATCGTGGCGTCGCAGGCGGCCGAGGAGGTGGCGGCATGAGCGGCGAGGAGGACGCAGCGAAGGCTGGGGGCGAGGTACGAGCACCCGGCCGGAGCGGAGGACGACCGAGCGCGACCGTGGGCATGACCGCGGACGAGCGATCGGTGGCGACCGAGGAGAAAGCGCCGGCGAAGCAGATGGCGGTCCCGCGTCGTACGACGAGGGTCGGCGGCGGACCGTTCGCGGCGATGGGCCCGACGGACAAGTCGATGAACTTCAAGCCGTCGGCCAAGCGTCTGATCGGCCTGCTGCGGCCGCAGCGCGTGCGGATGTACGCCGTCCTCGCGCTCACCGTGACGGCGGTGGTGCTCAACGTGATCGGCCCGCGCATCACCGGGCACGCGGTCGACAAGATCTTCGCTGGCGCGATCGGCCAGCAGCTGCCCGCGGGCCAGAGCAAGGACGCCGTGGTCGAGGGCCTGCGCGCGCGGGGACAGGGCACGTTCGCCGACATGGTCGCGGCGATGGACCTGATCCCCGGGGTCGGCATCGACTTCGGTGCGGTCGGCCGGATCCTGCTGATCGTGCTGACGCTCTTCGCGGTGGCGGCGATCTTCCAGTACGCCCAGAGCTGGCTGCTCAACGACGCGGTGCAGGCGACCGTGCAGCGGCTGCGCAACGACGTCGAGGCCAAGATCCACCGGCTGCCGCTGAGCTACTTCGACCAGCAGCCGCGAGGGGAGCTGCTCTCGCGCGTGACCAACGACATCGACAACATCGGTCAGTCGTTGACCCAGACCCTCAGCCAGCTGTTGTTCTCTCTGCTGACCGTGGTCGGCGTACTCGTCATGATGCTGACGGTCTCGCCGTTGCTCACCTTGGTCGCCGTCGTGTCGATCCCGCTCGCGATGGTCGTCACCGGCCAGATCATGAAGCGCTCGCAGAAGATGTTCGTCGCCCAGTGGACCAACACCGGCGAGCTGAACGGTCAGATCGAGGAGGCGTTCACCGGCCACGAGCTCGTCACGGTGTTCGGCCGGCGCCCGGAGGTGCAGGCGGCGTTCGACGCCAAGAACGAGGAGCTGCGCGGCGTGAGCCACCGGGCGCAGTTCATCTCGGGGCTGATGATGCCGATCATGATGTTCGTCGGGAACCTGACGTACGTCGTGGTCTGTGTGGTCGGCGGCCTGCGCGTCGCGAGCGGCTCCATGACCATCGGTGGCGTCACGGCGTTCGTGCAGTACTCCCGGCAGTTCACCCAGCCACTGGCTCAGCTGGCGTCGATGGCCAACCTCCTGCAGTCGGGGGTGGCCTCGGCCGAGCGGGTGTTCGAGCTGCTGGACGCGCCCGAGCAGAGCGTGGACGAGGAGGCGGTGCTGCCGCCGACGCGCGGGCGCGTCGCCTTCGAGGACGTGAGCTTCGGGTACGACCGCGACAAGCCGCTCATTCAGCACCTGGACCTGGTGGCCGAGCCGGGCCAGACGGTCGCGATCGTCGGGCCGACCGGCGCCGGCAAGACCACCCTGGTCAACCTGCTCATGCGGTTCTACGAGCTGGACGGCGGCCGCATCACACTGGACGGTGTCGACATCGCCTCGGTGCCGCGGCCGGAGCTGCGCGAACGGATCGGCATGGTGCTGCAGGACACCTGGCTGTTCGGCGGCACCATCCGGGAGAACATCGCGTACGGCAACCTCGATGCCACCGAGGAGCAGATCCACGAGGCCGCGCGGGCGACGTTCGTCGACCGGTTCGTGCACTCGCTGCCGGACGGCTACGACACCGTCATCGACGAGGAGGGCAGCAACGTCTCGGTCGGGGAGCGGCAGCTGATCACGATCGCGCGTGCCTTCCTGGCCGACCCGGCGATGCTGGTCCTGGACGAGGCGACCAGCTCGGTCGACACCCGCACCGAGGTGCTGCTCCAGCAGGCGATGGCGGCGTTGCGCTCGGACCGTACGAGCTTCGTGATCGCTCACCGGCTCTCGACCATCCGGGACGCCGACATCATCCTGGTGATGGAGGACGGGCGCATCGTCGAGCAGGGCTCGCACGAGACGCTGATCGCCACGGAGGGGGCGTACCACCGCCTGTACATGGCTCAGTTCCGGGGCGCGGCGGTCGACGTCGAGGAGGAGGGCGCACCCGCACCGGTGGGCTGAGCGAGCAGGAAGCCCTCGAGCTCGGGGACCCGGTAGCGCTGCTGCTGCGGGGACAGGTCGATCTCCTGCTCGAGGTCGTCCAACCAGATCTCGTAGCTGCAGCGATCGGGGATGCACTGCCCGCTGAGCACGAACGGGCCCTTGCGCAGGTTCAGGCCGTGGCTGACGCCGGCCTGCCCCCAGCCGTTGGATGCCGCGGCGCGTGCGATGCGGATGTCGACGCCGTCGGGATCGGCGTCGTCGAGCATCACGGTCAGGCGTGCCTCGTAGCGGTCGTCGCGCCACATCGTGGTGGAGAACCCGGCCCTCTGGTAGCGCAGGCCGCTGTCGCGCAGCAGAGGACGCCACGCACTGACCATCTGCAGGCGCAGCGCATCGGTGGCGGCGACGGGCTCGCGGGGCAGGCCGCGCGGTTGAGGGAAGGGACGGTCCGGGTCGGGCGCGGTGGTGGCAGCGGACGGGTTCTGCCCGGCCGGCCCGGGCCGGCCGGTCCCGCACCCCGTCAGGATCGCCACGGCCACCACCCCGGCGAGCGCGGACGACCCGAGGAGGGTGAGACGGCGCCGGTGTGCGCGACGGGGACGGCGGGATGCGGTCGCCAGGGAGCTCAATGCTGATGTCCTTCGGTCGGTGTGCGGTCGTGCTCCGGGTCGTCGATGTCGATCGAGGGCCCGTGCAGCTGGAGGACGTCCGATGAGTGGCGCGGCTGCGCGAGCATGTCGTGCGCGGCGAGCTGGTCCTTGCGGCCCGACACGATGTCGGCGAGCGCGTAGAGGGACTCCGAGTGGTGGTCGGAGTCGTAGTAGCGGGAGTGGTCGTCCATGTTCCACGGCGCGGCGAAGTCGGAGGCGCGCTCGACGGACTCCGCCTTGAACCGGGTGGCGCCGAAGGAGTCCTTCGCCGGGTCGGCACCCAGGGACTGGAAGTTCGTCGTGACCTGGTCCCGGCTCGCCGAACCCACGAACACCCGGTCGCGGCGCAGGTGCAGATCGTCCACGGACCGCGCGGTGCCGCCCACGCCCGGGCTGCCGATGAGCGCCACCTGGTCGACCTGGTCGGCGAGGCCGGCGTTCTGCAGCGCGAGCCCGACGGTGGTGCTGCCGTAGGAGTGGCCGACGACCATGAGGCTCACCGGGCCGGTGTGGGCTGCCCGCAGCGCCGTCACGTCGCGGGCGAGCAGCCGCGCGCCGGCGCGGGCCTTGCGCTGGGAGGCGACGTCGGCCGTGTCGGGCGCGTCGTACCCCTGCCAGGCGATGACGGCGACGTCGCGCGGCGGGCGTCCTCGCGCGGCCTCTGCCTGCAGGCGCCGCGCGTCACCGCCGACCTGGTGCATCTTGCTGCCCCGTGAGGCGAGCCCGGGGACACACAGCGCGACGTACGTCGCCAGGTCGGGGTTGCCGAAGGCGATCGCGACGCGGCCCTCGTTCCCGTACATGCCGGAGTCGTACGTCTGCACCAGTCGCGGGGTCCCGTCCGAGCCGGGCGTGGCCGTCGCTGCGGTCGACAGGGCGGTCCGGTACCTCGCCACGATGCCCCGGGTCCGCTCGTCGACCATCGGCGACCACCCTGGGACCGCACCGACGCCGGGCGTGCGCAGCGGGACGGGTCCGTCCAGGTACCCCAGCTGTCGCAGCTGGGCGGTCGAGAGTGCGTCGACCTGTGCGATCGTCGTCGGCGGTGTGACCCCGTGGGCGCGGAACAGCGCCTCGCCGGCGGCCCGGTCGCGCTGCAGCATGATCCGGTTGGCACGGTCCCGATCGACCGTGGGGATGCCGGCCAGGTTGCCGATGTGGTGGGCGTCGGCGGTGATGAGCTCGGTGCGCTGCGCCGGCGTCAGGGCGAGCCACTGATCGCGAACCGCCGCGGGGTCGGCCGAGGCGGCCACGAACCGGGGACCCGACTGCGCGTCAGCCAGCAGCAGCGAGAGGACACCCTCCACGGGGATGAGGGGAAGCGGGGCGCCGTCCGGCCCGAGACCGGCGACCGAGCCGTCGGGCCCGATGACGCAGAACCCACCCCGCGCGAGGGTCTCGGCGTTGTCGTACGCCCACGCCGCGTACCGCAGACCACGAGCGAGGGCGCCCAGACGGGCACCGACGGATCCGAGGCTGTCGTCGCCGATCGTGAGCCCGAGTGTCGTCTGCGCCACCAGCCAGCCGGTCGACGGTGCGACGAGGCCGCTCGTGGCGGGGAGGTGGGTGATGACGCGACCGACCGCGCCGTCGAGGAGGGTGACGGCGCGGCCGGCGCGGTCCAGGGTGCCGGCGGCAGAACGCATGCTGGTGGTGTCCGAGGTCCGGCTCGACTGATCGCCGCCCCCGCGCTCGATCTCGTTCACGCCGCCGCGCCGACGGTCGCGGGCAGCAGCCAGGTGGTGCACGCCGAGGTGAGGAGGCGGCGGACGTCGGCCACGGCGAGCCGTTCGGCGTGGACGCGGTGCTCGCGGTCGAGCCGCAGCCGGACCCACGTCGACCTCAGCAGCTGCACGTCGATCCGGCCGTGCCGGTCGCCGGCCGAGACCTCGCAGCTGAGCACGCCGTCGAGACCGAACGCCGCCTCGGCCAGCCAGGGGGGCAGCACCGGCATACCGCATACGCGCAGCGCCTCGGCGAGCTCATCGGCAGCGCCGCGCCGGACGAGTGACGTCAGCAGAGGAACGTCCTCCACCGCGACGCCTGAGGCTGCGGAGGCGGCGCCGGCGGTGGAGACGTCACCGGCGGAGGCGTACGGCGGCCCCGCACCGTCGGAGGTTGTCTCGGGAACGGCCGGCCGGCGGACGAGACCGTGCACCGCGTCGAGCAGACTCGCGACCTCACGACGAACGATGCAGCGAGGAGGAGCGGCCGACCCGATGTGCTCCGAGGTCACCTCGAACCCACCACCCGTACGCACGACCGTGGCTCGTTCACGCAGCTCGCCGTACTGCGCCGTGACCGAGAGCGTCGCCCCGCTCACCGCGCCATCCTTGTCCCGGGAAGGCGGGTCACGTGCTTCAGCGCCGTTGCGATGACCGACTCGTGACGCTCGACCGCCCGGGCGTGCGCGTACAGCTGCCGCCGCAGGTCCTCCAGGCTGCGTACGCAGTCGGACAGGTCGCGCCGGTGATCGGCGAGCCGGTCCCGGTAGCGGTCGGCGCTGGACCCCGACCATGCGACGTGCGTCCCGCTTCCGAGCACACGCCAGGCGCTACGGGTGTCGCGGGCGATCCGGTCGACGGCTCGCGCGGCGGAGCGGATCTGCTCGGCGTCGTCTGTCATGCGGAAGACAGTGCCGCACAACGAGATTCGAGCGATCTAGACGGACGTCACCTGTGGACGAAACGGTCGGCGCGAGCCGGGGTGTGGATCACGACACGAGGTTGCACACGTCGATCTCCTGCCCGCGGTCGGTCGTCAGGTGCTTCACCCCGTCCTCCCCGTAGGTCACGACGTGGTAGCCCGTGAACCGGTAGTACCCCTGTGCCAGCTCCGGCCCGTTGCCCGCGGCCCACCCCACTCCGACCGGCCCCGTGGCGGTGTACGTCTGCAGGGAGCCGTCGATGCGGTAGAGGGTGTGCGCGGTGCCGCTCAGGTTGAGCACCGTCGAGGCGCCGGTGCTGGTGTTGGTCGCTCGGCTCAGGAGCAGCCCCGTGTACTTCTCGGTGCGCGGCGTGCCGTCGTCCCAACGGCTCAGCACCTTGACCTTCACGTTCTGCTCCACCGCGCTCAGCGTCAGATCGAAGGAGCCGCAGTACTTCGCGGCAGGCAGGGTGAGGTCACCCTCGGGATACGGCTGCCAGGACTCCTTGACCGGGTGCCAGCCCGGATCGGCCGCGACCGCGGGTGTCCCGGCTCCTGCGACGGTGCCCGTGGCGGCGACCCCCAGCAGCAGTGCGGCGGCGAGTGCTCTCCTCATGTGCCTGTCCTAACCGTGAATCGAAGATAACTGGTTATCTCACACAAGCGGTTAGGCTGCCGTCCGTCAAGGGCGTGAGTGTGAGCGAGGACCAGCGCGCGAGTGGGAGAACGCATGGCGACGTGGTGGGTCACGGTCGACGGTCGGGTGCTGCCCAAGCCGATCGGGGGCCACCCGGCCCTGGAGCTGTGCAACACCCGGTCCGGCTGGGGCGAGCCGTTCGACGACCGGCAGGAGTACCTGCGCGACTACGCCTACCTCGCGACCTTGGGTCACTCGACCGGGGTGATCTCCCGGGAGCGCGCGGAACGGCTGATCCGCAAGGCCGCCCGTGATCGAGACGCAGCGGCCGAGGTCCTCGACCGGACCCGCACCCTGCGCGCCGACCTGTACGCCGTGCTCACCGGGCGCGCCGGACGTGCCCCCTTCGAGCGGGTCGCCGCCGCAGCCGCGACCGCCCGCGGTCGCCAGCGCCTCGACCGGGACGGCGACCGGATCGCCTGGTCCCTGCCGGCCCAGGCGGACCTGCGCGACCCGCTGGAGGCCCTGCTGATCACGGCGTCCGACCTGCTCACCTCGCCTCAGCGGGACGAGGTCCGTACCTGCCCCGGCGTGGGCTGCGGCTGGCTGTTCCTGAGCACGGGGAAGCGCCGCTGGTGCCAGATGGCGGTGTGCGGCAACCGGGCCAAGCAGGCCTCGTACGCCTCCCGCCACCGCGACTGACCCGAGCGGCACCACGAACGCCGACGGCCCGCCACGACGGGTCGTGGCGGGCCGTTCGTACGCGGGCGGTCAGGCGTCGGCGGTGACGGGCTCCTCGCCGCGACGGACGGCGGCCAGCAGCATGTTCGCGACGTCGACCACCTCGACCTGCTCGCGGGCCTCACCCTCGGACTGCTTGGCCGTAAGGCCGTCGGTCATCATCACCCGGCAGAACGGGCAGCCGATGGCGATCCGGTCGGCGCCGGTGTCGATGGCCTCCTGGGTGCGGTTGAGGTTGATCCGCGAGCCGAGCTTCTCCTCCATCCACATGCGGGCACCGCCGGCGCCGCAGCAGAACGACTTCTCGCCCGAGCGCTCCATCTCGCGGTACTCCACGCCCGGCAGCGCGCCGATGAGCTCGCGCGGCGGGGCGTACACGCCGTTGTGCCGGCCGAGGTAGCACGGGTCGTGGTAGGTCACCGAGGACGCCGTCGAGGCCGCGCCCGAGGAGTCCGCCTCGTCCGGGCGCGCGACCGGGACGAGCTTCTTCTCGCGCACCAGGCGGTTCAGCAGCTGCGTGTGGTGCACGACCTCGTACTCGCCGCCCAGCTGCGGGTACTCGTTCTTGATGGTGTTGAAGCAGTGCGCACAGGTGACGACGATCTTCTTCGCCTTCGACTCGTTCAGCACCTCGACGTTCTGGGACGCCAGCATCTGGAAGAGCATCTCGTTGCCGGCGCGCCGGGCCGGGTCGCCGGTGCAGGTCTCGCCGTCGCCCAGCACGGCGAAGTCGACGCCGGCGGTGTGCAGCAGCTCGGCCACCGCGCGGGTGGTCTTCTTCGCGCGGTCCTCGTACGCGCCTGCGCACCCGACCCAGAACAGCCAGTCGACCTCGTCGGCCGACTCGATGTCGGATCCGATGACCTTGACCTCGAACGGCAGGTCCTTGGCCCAGTCCAGGCGCGCCCGCGCGGACATGCCCCACGGGTTCTGCTTGTTCTCGAGGTTCTTGAACAGGCCGCCGAGCTCGCTCGGGAACGCCGACTCGATGAGAACCTGGTAGCGGCGCATATCAACAATATGGTCGACGTGCTCGATGTCGACGGGGCACTGCTCGACGCACGCACCACACGTCGTGCACGACCACAGGACGTCCTGATCGATGACGGCGTCCGGCCCGTGCGGGTTGTACGCGGTCAGCGGCGCGCTGAGGTCGTACGAGGTGTCGCCGATCAGCGCGGTCGTCACGGCGGCGGGGGCGTCCGCACCCTCGGGCGCACCGCCGTTCGACGCAGCCTTGAGGTAGGGCGCCTGGGCGTTCGCGTGGTCGCGCAGCGTCATCATGAGCAGCTTGGGCGACAGCGGCTTCTCGGTGTTCCAGGCGGGGCACTGCGACTGGCAGCGGCCGCACTCGGTGCAGGTGGAGAAGTCGAGCAGGCCCTTCCAGGTGAAGTCGTCGACCGTGCCGACGCCGAGGCTGACCTCGTCGGAGTCGTCCTCCATCAGCTCGTCGAGGTTGTCGAAGTCGACCGGCTCACCGGCGACCTTCATCGGCTGCAGGGCGCCCAGCGACGTACGACCGTCGGCGTGCCGCTTGAACCAGATGTTGAAGAACGCCAGGAAGCGGTGCCAGGCCACGCCCATCGTGACGTTGAGCGAGATGGTGATCATCCAGGCGAAGGAGATCAGGATCTTGATGGCCGCGACGACCACGATCAACTGCTCGATCGAGTCCTTGGACATGCCGGAGAACAGCTCGCCGAGCCCGAAGGTGAACGGGAAGTGCAGCGCGTTGGCGTGGTCGCCGCCGGTCACGTCCTCGTGGGCGTACTCCAGGCCGCGCAGCACGGTGATGCACAGGGCGACCCCGAGGATCGTCAGCTCGACGTAGTACGCCTGCCAGAAGGTGGAGCCGAAGAACCGCGAGTAGCGGCCCTGCGGGCTGGGGTTGCGGCCCGGGTGGTTCTTCCGGCGGACCCACATCAGGGTCAGGATGCCGAGCAGGCCGGTGACCGCGAAGAGCTCGGTGACCCACTCGTACAGGAAGAAGTGGCCGATCAGCGGGAGAGCCCAGTCCGGCTCGAAGACCTGCCCGAACGCGTTGACCAGCGTCAGGAACAGCACCCCGAACGAGACCATCGTGAACCAGTGGGCGACCGCGACGACCGGGAGCCGTGACATGCGGGTGTGGCCGAGGAACTCCCGGATCAGCGTCCAGGTGCGAGCGCCGGGCCGGTCGGTGCGGCGATCCGGCTGGCCGAGGCGGTACGTCGAGGCCATCGTGGCGATGGCGCGCACGAACAACCCGATGGCGACGAGCGTGACCGGGATCGTGACGACCGCGGCGACGATCTGAAGTGCGGACATGACGAGCAGTCTAACCATTTGTTACCGCTCGGTAACTGTTGAGGCGACCCTTTGCCCCGGCGCCCGACGTACGCACCCGCCGCTACCCTCGCCCCGTGTCGCGCACCGGGGAGGTGCGCATCGGACGAGGGCGGCTCGGTGAGACTCCATCCCTACTTCCGGCCCAAGGGTCGCAACCACCTCGCGCTGCCGTACCTGGGGCCGTACCTGCTCGGCGCCATCGGCCTGCTGGCCGCCGTGAGCGCGGTCGGTCTCGACCTGTCGAAGGCGCCCTGGCTCGGGATGGTCGTCCTGGTCGCCGCGCTGGTGGTGGGCCTGCGCGAGCTGCAGCGCCCGCGTGTCACCCCGAGGGTGGGGTGGCTCCTGGCCCTGGGCGTGGTGGCCGCCTGCGGGGTGCTGCTGGACGTGGGTACGCGGTTCGCGCCCGTCGTGCTCGTCGTCGCCTTTGTCTGGTGGGTGTGGCTGCGCGGACGGCCGCCGCTCGAGGTCGTCGAGGTCGCGCCGGGACGGTGGGAGGCCGTCGCGGACGTGGTCCCGCACTCGACCTGGGTGGACGTGTCGGCCGACCAGACCACGACCGACGCTCCGGCGCCGGCGTACGAGCCGGCGCCGCGACGCCTGGAGTACGCCCTCCCCGTGCCCGACCCGGCTCGTCGACCGTCCGGGCTCCCACGCCGATCGATCACCCTCGTTCCGTGGAAGCCCACGGGCGTCCTCTGGTTCGGCCTCGGCATGCTCGCGCTGGGCTTCCACCTCATCTGGACGGTGGTGCTCACCGGTGACTCCGGACGGGGTGGGCGGGCGATCGGGGCCGCGTTCGCGCTCCTGCTGCTCGCGCCGGGTGTCGCGATGCTCAGGACCGGGTCGTCGGTCCGCCTGGTCGTGGACGTGGAGGGTGTCCGGACCACCGGCTCGGGCCGCTGGGGCTTCCGGTGGTCCGAGCTGTCGGGCCTGGCGGTCGTGCCTGCCGCGGGTGGCGGGACCCCGGCGCTGGCGCTCGCGGTGAGCGACCCTCGGCTGGTGAGGGGGCGTCAGATCGCGACCGGCCGCGTACCGCCCTTCACCCACGTGTACGCCCTCCCTCCGTCCCGCCGCACGGACGAGGCGGCCGGCGAGCTGGTCGCGGCGCTGGCGACGTTCGCCCCCGACCTGCTCGTCGGTCCTGCCGGCGCCACGCCCGAGCAGCCGTACCCGCATCGGGCGCCGGACCCGGTACGGCCGGTCAGCGCGCCGCCGGAAGGTGCGCCGCCGGTCGGCGCTGACGTCCGGGTCCCGGTGCCGGCGCCGCACCTTCGACCATCGGGCGTCCGTCGACGCCGGGTCGCGACGGGCCGCCTCTGGGCAGCCCTGGCCATCGGCACGGTCTCCGCCTGCGTCCTCGTCCTCGGCGGCGCACTGCTGCTCGCTTCCGTGACCGGGCGAGGCGTCGATCAGGTGTGGCCGCGGCTGCTGGCGGGAGGCTTCGGTGTCCTGTTCCTCCTCTTCGCGGTCGCCGGCCTGAGCACCGTGCTGCTCGACCTCACCCGCCGCATCGAGGTCGACGGTGTGGGGATGCGCCTCACCGGGATCTCGGGCTGGCGCTTCACCTGGGACGAGGTGGCTGCCGTCGCGGTCGTCGTCAGCCAGGACCGGGCACGCTCCAACGCCCCTGTCGGGATCGCCGTCGCAGCGCCGTCCCACGAGCAGCGGGGCAGCATGACGTACGAGACCTGGGAGGAGCTGCCGCCGTTCACCCACCTCTGCCCGGTACGCGGCGGACGGGACGGCGACGTCCTGCGGACCGAGCTCGCCACCGCCCTCGGAGCCGTCGTCCCGGATCTGTACGTCGGGGAGCTCCCCGCCCCGGTAGCCCAGCCGTCGCACTGAGCGAACCACGGTTGCAGTATCAATAACCTGCTGTTGGAATAGGCATAAGACGCCTGCGGTTGTCGCGGGCTCGACGTACTCCAGCGAAGGCGGTAGCAGTGCCCATCCTCGACGACGTGACCCAGGCCATCGGCAACACACCCCTGGTGCGTATCAACCGCATCATCTCCTCGGACGCGACCGTCGCGGCCAAGCTGGAGTTCAGCAACCCTGCGGCGTCGGTCAAGGACCGCATCGGTGCCGCCATCGTGAAGGCGGCCGAGGATGCCGGCGCACTGAAGCCCGGCGGCACGATCGTCGAGGCGACGTCCGGCAACACCGGCATCGCCCTCGCCATGGTCGGTGCGGCCAAGGGTTACGACGTCGTCCTCGCGATGCCGGAGACGATGTCGAAGGAGCGGCGGGCGCTGCTGAAGGCCTTCGGTGCCGAGCTCGTCCTCACCGAGGGCGCCAAGGGCATGCAGGGTGCGGTCGACAAGGCCGACGAGATCGTCGCTCAGCGCGAGGGCGCGATCCTCGCCCGCCAGTTCGCCAACGAGGCCAACCCCGAGGTTCACCGCCGCACCACGGCGGAGGAGATCTGGAAGGACACCGACGGCGAGGTCGACATCGTCATCGCCGGCATCGGCACCGGCGGCACCATCACCGGCGTCGGCCAGGTCCTCAAGGGTCGCAAGCCCGGGGTGCAGATGATCGCCGTCGAGCCGGAGGAGTCCCCGATCCTCAACGGCGGTCAGCCCGGCCCGCACAAGATCCAGGGCATCGGCGCCAACTTCGTCCCCGAGATCCTCGACCGTGACATCTACGACGAGGTCATCGACATCAACGCCGCCACCTCGGTGGAGTGGGCGCGCAAGGCCGCGACGGAGGAGGGGCTTCTGGTGGGCATCTCCTCCGGTGCCGCACTCGCCGCCGCCGACCAGGTCGCGCGGCGCCCGGAGAACGCCGGCAAGACCATCGTCGTGATCATCCCGTCGTTCGGCGAGCGCTACCTGTCGACGATCCTGTTCGAGGGCCTGGTTGACTGACGCAATGGGTGCCGACGCGCTGCTGACCGGCGGAGCTGCGAGCAAGAGCGTGACGCAGACCGTGCGTCGCGCCGTCGCTCACATCCGCTCCGACCTGGACGCAGCGATCGCCCGCGACCCGGCCGTGGAGTCCCGCCTGGAGATGGCGCTGGCGTCGCCGGGCCTGCACGCCGTGTGGTCGCACCGGCTCGCGCACCGCATGTGGTCCAAAGGCGGCAGCTGGCGGCTTCCGGCGCGTCTGCTCTCCCAGACGGCACGGGCGGTGACAGGAGTGGAGATCCACCCCGGCGCCACCATCGGCCGGCGCTTCTTCATCGATCACGGCATGGGTGTGGTGATCGGCGAGACCGCCGAGGTCGGTGACGACGTCATGCTCTACCACGGCGTCACCCTGGGCGGCCGGTCGCTGCAGCGGGTCAAGCGGCACCCGACCGTCGGCGACGGCGTCACCATCGGCGCCGGTGCCCGTGTCCTCGGCCCGGTCCGCGTCGGCGACGGTGCCCAGATCGGAGCGAACGCCGTCGTGGTCAAGGACGTCCCACCGCAGGCGGTGGCGACCGGGATCCCGGCGAAGGTGCGGTTCCCCGAGCCGGCGTACGACCCGTACACCGACCCGGCGCTGTTCATCTGACCCAGCACCAACGAGACGGCCCGCGTCCCCCAGGAGGGGACGCGGGCCGTCTCGATGCGAGTGGATCAGCCCTTTGCGGCGGCCTTCAGCTTGCTGCCGGCGCTGACCTTGGCGGCCTTCGACGCGGCGATCTGGATCTCCTCACCCGTCTGCGGGTTGCGACCGGTGCGCGCGGCGCGGTCGACGACCTCGATGGTGAGCAGACCCGGCAGCTGGATCTTCTCGCCGCGGCCGACGGCCTCGAGGATGACGTCGTTCAGGCCCGTGATCACGGTGTTGGCGTCCTTGACGCTCACCCCCGTGCGCTGGGCGATGGTGCTGGCGAGGTCAGTGCGGTTCATGAAAGGTCCTGTTCTGAAGGTTGAACGGTGAGCCATTGCTGGCCCGGGTTTGAAACTACGGCAGTTCAGCGCAGATTTCGCGTCGGCACGCGACAGAATTCCGCGTCGTGTCGCGGTTCTTCCGCGTGCCGAGCGGACCACGGTACGCCGTGGGGCGCCTCAGGGCCGACTGCGGCCGGACAGATCGGTCGCTGCGGTCGGCGCATCCGAGGCGCCGGTGTCGCTCGAGGAGTCCTTCAGGCCCACCTTCGTGGCGGCCTTCGTCGCGGCGGACTCGGCCGCGCTGCGTGCGGCCGGCGCCTTCGACTTCACCTGGTCGGTCACGTCCCCGACCTTGTTCTGCACCGAGGGGTTCTCCCACACCTTGTTGGCCTGGGTCTTGATCTGCTCGTAACGCTGCTTGCCGGCTCGTGCGCCCAGCACATAGCCGGCACCGACCCCGATCAGGAAGGACAACTTGCCCATGTCGTGCTCCTCTCGTCGTTTGCGACGACACTAACAACGGCGCCATCACGGCGAGTGGTCCTCGTGTGCACCCGGGCCTCGGACGGACGTCTACGATGGACGCGCTCGCTCGGGCGGACCGGGCGAACGGAGGGCTCGCATAGTGGCCTAGTGCGGCGGTCTTGAAAACCGCTAAGTCGGTTACCCCGGCTTCGTGGGTTCGAATCCCACGCCCTCCGCCACCGGTTTCCACGTCCTTCGCCGCCGATCGTTCTCGGTCCGTGAGATGTGAACTGCGCCTCATACCCAGTCGAGACCTAAACGACACGTGGTCGATCGAGGGCGGATACGCTGGCCGGGCAGCGTCGGGTGTGGGCGGTCGTCGGTCGGGTCGGCGCCGGTCAGTGCGCCCCCCGAAGTACGAGCCGTCTGCCGCGGCGCTGCCTCCCTCCCCGTACGACCTGGGCTCACCCGGTGGGCCTGCCCCGCGTGACCGGATGTCCGACCGGGCACGCCCCATCCGATGTGCTGCTTCGCGCTGGCGCACGTCCTGGACTAAGGAAGTGAACCCGTGGCGAACTCGGCCACCCCGAACGGCAAATCCTCCGACTCGACGCCTGCAGGGCCGCCGATCCCTCAGCGTGAGGAGGGCCAGAACGACCAGATCTTCGACACCGTGCTGCGCGGCTACGACCGCCGGCAGGTCGACGACGCCCTGTCCACCCGCAACAAGGAGATCACCCGGCTCAAGGTGCGCCTGGCCGAGGCGAACCGCCAGCACCAGCTGACGGCCGAGTCCGCCGAGCGCACCCAGTCCGAGCTGCGTGAGCTGCGCGCTCGTACGGCCAACGGTGAGCCGTCGGTCCCGGAGGACAGCTTCGGGTTCCGCGCCGAGAAGCTGCTGCGGCTGGCCGAGCAGGAGGCCACCGAGATGCGCAACAGCGCGAGCCGCGAGTCCGCGGGGATCCTCGAGAAGGCGCGGACCGACGCCGAGAAGCACCGCCACGACATCGAGCAGTCGCTGATCGCGCGGGCCTCGCTGCTGGAGCAGCAGTCCTCGCAGCGGTCCGCCGAGCTGCAGGAGCGTGAGCAGCAGATCGCCGACCAGCTCGCCGCTGCCCGCCAGCAGGCCGAGCACATGCACACCGCCGCTGAGCAGGCGGCGCTGCGGCTGCGCAAGGAGGCCGAGGCGGCGGCGGACGACACCCGCCAGCGCGCCGAGTCCGACATCCGGCGCCAGCGCGACCAGTCGACCCAGGAGCTGGCTCGTCTCAGCGGCCTGCAGTCCGACGTGCGCTCCGAGCTGTCCCGCCTGAGCGACGTCCTCAGTGCCGAGGTCGCCAAGGCGCTGAGCAAGGTCGACCCCGAGGCGACCGACAACGCCAAGAACGCCTCGTCCAGCACGTCGCAGAAGCAGGCGGCGAGCTCCGGCTCCAACGGCTGATCCGACTCACCTCGTCCGACCGTCACCGGTCCGTCCGTCCGGCTCCAGCCGGCGGACGGCCGGTGACGACGCTCGTCGAGGGGTTCCGAGCGGCTGCTACGGCCGGATTTCCGTCGTCCGCCATCTTCTCGATGTCCGGGCCTCGCGTGCTAACGTCTTGCGCGGTTGCAGTTGCAGTTCCTCTCAGGACGATGAGGTGCCCGCGCGTAGCGGGCGCTTCGGCGTTGTGGGGCGTGTTCCACGCTTTCGGGGGTAAGACCAGCGGCAGCCGCCGCTCCGCGACGCGGGGTGTCAACGCCAGAGCAACAGATTGAGAGTTACCCCCATGGCACAGGGAACCGTGAAGTGGTTCAACGCTGAGAAGGGCTTCGGCTTCATCGCCCAGGATGGTGGCGGCCCGGACGTGTTCGTCCACTACTCCGCCATCCAGACCCAGGGCTACCGCAGCCTGGACGAGGCGCAGCGTGTCGAGTTCGAGATCACCCAGGGCGACAAGGGTCCGCAGGCGACCAACGTCACCACGGTCTGATTCAGACTTTCCATCGGCCGACCTGATCGGCACGAGACGAAGCCCCGGAACCGAAAGGTTCCGGGGCTTCGTTGTGCTGACGATCCGGCGGTCAGCCGGTCCGCAGCCGGGTGAAGAAGTCCTTGGCCACCGGTGCGGCGACGGTGCCTCCGGTCTGACCCGGGGACACCTGCTCCACCATCACGGCGAACGCGACGTCGCCCTGCCAGCCGGTCAGCCAGGCGCGAACGACCGGCTCGCCCTTCTCGGTGAACTCGGCGGTGCCGGTCTTGGCGTAGACGTCGCCGCCGGGCGTCCCCTGCATCACCGTGCCGGAGCCGTTCGTGACGACCTGCCGCATCATCATGTGCAGCTGGCTCAAGGCGTTCGCGTCGAGCGGCTTGGGGGTACGGTCGCCGCCCTGGCCGCTCACCAGCGCGGGCGGGATGAACGAGCCTCTCGCGACCGAGCCCGACATCACCGCGACCGCCAGGGGCGAGGCGAGGGTGCGGCCCTGACCGAAGCTCGCGGCCGCCTGGTCCACCTTGCCGGTGGTCGGGGGCACCGAACCGGTGAACGCCGGGACACCGAGCTGCTTGCCCCAGTCCTGATCGATACCGAGGGCGAGCGCGGCGTCGTGCATGTCGTTCGGAGCGAGGCTCGAGGTCGCCTGGACGAACGCGGTGTTGCACGAGTGCGCGAAGTCCTCGACGAACGTCGGGTCGGACAGCGTCTCCTTCTCGAAGTTCCCGATCCGGCGACCGTCGACGACGATGTCCGGCGGGCAGGCGACCTTGGTCGTCGGGTTGAAGCCCTTGGTGAGGAGCGCGTACGTCGAGGAGACCTTCAGCGTGGAGCCCGGCTGGTAGCGGCCGCTCAGCGCGCGATTGATGCCGTACGACGGGGAGTTCGCGGCCGCCAGGACGTCTCCGGTCTTGACGTCGATGGCGACCAGCGCCGAGGGGGTCTTGCCGGTCTTGGTCAACGCCGCTTCGGCGGCGCCCTGGACCTTCGGGTCGAGGGTGGTCTGCAGGTTCTTGCCGTTCTGCGGCTTGGAGCCGTGCAGGATCTGGTCCGGGTTGCTCCGTGGGGACACGCTCAACCCCCCGCTCGGGGCAAGGGTCTGGTCGTAGGCGGCCTGCAGGCCGGACGTCCCGGCGTACATCCCTGCGCGGTACCGGTCCGGGTGGTCCTTGATCATCTCGCCGGTGACCGGCCCGACCGCGCCGAGCAACGGCTGCCCGAAGGTGCGGGTCGGGGCGAGCGGCTGCTGGCGCTCGCTCACCAGGACGCCGGTCAGCCCCTCGATCCTGCTCTTGCGGGAGGCGTAGTCGCTGTCCCGGTAGGTGATGACCGGGATGGCTGCCTTGGACCCGGAGGACTGGGCCTGGCGCAGCTTGCCGGTGAGGCTGCCCGGGTCGGCGCTGACCACACCCTCCAGCTGCTGGACGCTGCTCCGCGTCGCCTTGCCCGGGTCGATCTGGATGTCGTACACCGTCTGGTTCGACATGATCTTCGCGCCGCCTCGGCCGAGGATCTCGCCGCGCGTGGCGGTGCTCGGCGCGTTGACGGCGAACGCGTCGTTCGCGCTCAGCTTCGGGTGCCACAGCGAGCGGTCGCCGATCTTCACACCCCACGCATCACCGGAGGTCGCGAGGGGGACCGGGTCGTCCCAGTCGAACTTCGTCCCGTCCGCGAGCGTCCAGCTCACCCGTAGCGTCGCGGTCGCGGTGGACCCGGACCGGTCGATCTTTCCGACCTCGACCGACACCGGGCCGTCGCCGAGAGCGTGGGTGGCGGTACGGAAGTTCTGCGCCGCGCCCGCAGGAGAGGTGCCGACGTAGGACGCCTTCTCCAGGCTGCGCTCCTCCCAGGCCCGCGCGAACGAGGTGGCCGCGGAGCGTGCGCCGTCGTCCTGCTCGGACGTCTGCTGGTGCTGGTGCCACAGTGTGTAACCGCCCAACCCGCCGGCGACGAGGACGCCGGCTCCCGCGGCGGTCAGGACTGTAGATCGAGGCATGCGCTCATCCAACAGCACCGGTCTGACCGACGGCTGAGCACCTCAGCAGGATCCGGCAGTACTGGAGATAGCGCCGTTCGTGCTGGACGAGGACGAGCCGGTCGGCTCGCTGGACGTCTCGTCGGTGGGGGTCTCGCCCGGGGTCGCACCGTCGGTGGCGCCAGGAGTCGCGCCGTCCGTCGAGCCGGCGGTGGGCGCCGCCGTTTCGGTGCTCGCCGCGGGCGCCGGCGGGTTGATCGCCTGGTCGACGAGCGAGCGGATCTTCGTGAAGTTGGGCTTCGCGGTGTTGATGACGGGGGTCCCGAGGTGAACGCTGCGCATGTGACCCTTCTTCATCTTGGTCACCAGCTCCGAGAACGCCGAGAGGTCGTCCTGCGGGACGTCGAGCAGGATGTTCTTCTTGGCGACCTGCATGATGGCGGGGAACTTCGCGAGCATCTGTGCCGGGTTGGTCTGATCGACCAGGGCGTTGACCATGCACTGCTGCCGCTTCATCCGGCCGTTGTCACCGGTCGGGTCCTCGGCGCGGCTACGGGAGTACCAGAGCGCCTCGCGGCCGGTGAGCTTGCGGGTGCCCGGCTCGACGTAGCCGGTGATCGATCCCTTCACGATGTGGCCGTTCTTGATGACGCCACCGATCGCGATGCCCTTGCCGGAGGGACCTTCCGGGACGGTCATCGTCACGCCGCCCATGGCGTCGACCAGCTGCTGGAAGCCCTGCAGGTTGATGACCACCGAGTAGTTCATCTGCAGCCCGACGACCTCCTCGATGACCTCTCGAGTGGTGTTCCAGCCGGGGTACTTCTCATCCGCGGGGTACAGGTCCTTGTGATCGGAGGCTGCCTGCTGCCAGACGGCGTCCATCTGGCAGTCGATCCCGCAGTCGAAGCCGTCGGGCCAGACCTCGTGCAGCGGGTTGTCCTCCGGGAAGGGGACCTTCTGCAGGTTGCGCGGGATGCTGATGAGCACCGAGTCGCCGGTCCTGGTGTCGATGCTGACCACCATCATCGAGTCGGTGCGGACACCGACACGGTCCAGTCCGGCGTCCGAGCCGAGCAGAAGGATGTTGACGCGCGGGACGTCCTTCCAGGGGTTGGCGCCGCCGCCCGGACCTGCCACGTCGTGGCCGCGGCCGGTGAACCGGTCCTGGAACATCGACCCGAACGTGTCCTGAGTGATCAGGACGTACTGCGTGGCACGAGCGGCGGGCACGGCGACCACCAGGCACATGACCAGCGTGAACACGCGCTGCAGCCAGCGGGCCTTCGCACCCCAGCCGCGACGGGACGTCTCACGGGCGGTGAGCATGATGCCAAACACCCACAGGATGCCGCCGATGAGGAAGGCCGCGAGCAGCGCGAGCAGCCCCTTCTTGCTGAGCAGCTGCGTGGCGGCCGTGAGGATGCCGCCGTTGGCGACGAAGTAGGCCATCACCAGGGCGCTCAGCGCGGCCCCCGCCAGCAGCACGAAGCCGAACCGGTGACGTCGGGTGAAGATCAGACCGAGGCCGGGGAAGACGGTGCTCAGCGCGGTGAGCCCGAGCGCGCGGCGGACCTCGTGCGTACGACGACCACGCATCTGCGAGCGGGTGAGCAGCTGGCCCGAGTCGGACTCATCCGCACGCTCGGAGCCGTCCCGCGGCTGACGGCGAAGCGCCTCGTAGGCACCGTTCGTCATCGTCGAATGTCCTCTGGTCGTCGTCTGCCCTAGGGCTTCATCACATCGTGACCTACAAGGCAGGACGAACCAAACCCCGAGGTGCGAGCCGTGGCTAGCGCGCCGCTCATCGTCCCCGATCCGGGCATCATGACGAGCCGGTTCAGCCAAAACACAGGAAGATCACGCCGCAGAGAACACGCCTCTGAACCCTAGACGCTGCGGCCTGATCGTAGGTTGTCACGCGCCGCCGGATCCGGTTTGGTGGCGACGGCCCCTCGCAGGTAGCCTTGCCTGCGCTTGATCTGGAGGCGTCGCCTAGTCAGGTCTATGGCGCCCGCCTGCTAAGCGGGTTTGGGGCTACAACCCCATCGAGGGTTCAAATCCCTCCGCCTCCGCATAGAGGACGAGGGGTACGACCGCGCACCGTGGTCGTACCCCTTCAGTCTGTCCGGGCCGGGTTCGCTCCCTCGCCGGACCGCTCCCAGTGCGCCGACATCGGCAGGCTCTCCAGCACGCTCTCGGCCTGCTGGTGGTCCGGGCTGGCCGGGTGGGCGCCAGGCCGGAACCACCGTCGCAGCAACCAGAACCGCACCACCGTGGCGACCGCGTTGCCGACGAGGAACACAGCCGTGGCGACCCACGTGCCGGCATCCGGCGCGGCGCGGTTCAGCAGCCACAGCGCGAGCGCCGTCAGTGCCCAGCTCACGCCGAGGAGCAGGAGCGACTGCAGCTGGACCCGCACGGCGCCCGTACGACCCTGGACGCCGAAGGTGAATCGGCGGTTGACGGCGGTGTTGGCGACCGTGCTGAGCAGCAGCGCCAGGACGTTGGCCCACTGATGGGTGGTCACACTCGCGAAGAGAGCGAACAGCGCGACGCTGAGGGCTGTGCTCCCCACGCCGACGACCGCGAAGCGCAGCATCTCGCCGCCGAGGCGACGGGGCAGCAGGTTGGCCGGACCTGGCACGGGCTCTCCTTCGGTCAGCCGGCGGTGACCGGCGGGTGCGGCTCGGGCGCCCCCTGCGGCCCCGCCGGTGCGGCGTTCCCGCCACCCGGAAGCGTAGTTGGCCCGGGCAGCGACAGGATCACCTCGGTCGACCCCGGCCGTGACTGCAGCCGCACCTGACCACCGTGGGCGTTCATCACCGCGCGGACGATCGACAGACCCAGGCCCGTGCTCCCCTCGACGCGGGTCCGGGCGGAGTCGCCCCGGGTGAACCGCTCGAAGACGTGCGTCTGCAGCTCCTTCGGGATGCCCGGCCCGTCGTCGCGGACGACCAGCTCGGCGCCACCGTCCGGCACGGGACGGACGACGGTGGTGACGGCGGTGCCGGGCGGGGTGTGCCGGCGCGCGTTGGCGAGCAGGTTGATCAGGACCTGGCGCAGGCGACCCTCGTCGCCCACGACCTCGCACGGCGCATCGGGCAGGTCGAGGGACCACACGTGCTCGGGTCCGGCGGCGTGCGCGTCACTCACCGTCTCGACCGCGAGTCGGGTGAGGTCGACCGGCGAGCGGTCCAACGGCCGTCCGGCGTCGATCCGGGCGAGCAGCAGGAGGTCCTCGACGAGCGAGGTCATCCGGTCGGCCTCGGACTCGATGCGGCCGAGCGCGTGCGTGACGCCCTGGGGCACCGGATCCGGCTCACGACGGGACAGCTCGGCGTAGCCCTTGATCGAGGCGAGCGGCGTCCTCAGCTCGTGGCTCGCGTCCGCCACGAACTGGCGGACCTGCATCTCCGAGCGGTGGCGCGCGGCGAGCGACCGGTCGACGTGGTCGAGCAGCCCGTTGAGCGCCGACCCGACCTGACCGACCTCGGTACGGGTGTCGGTGTCGGTGGCGGGGACCCGCTCCTGGGTGCCGCCCGGTCCGGAGGACAGCGGGAGCTGCGACACCCGGGTGGCCGTGCCCGCGACCCGTCGCAGCGGAGCAAGGCTGCGACGGACCACCCAGGCCGCCGCGGCGGTCAGCACGAGCAGGCCGAGCGCGGTGAGCAGCGCCACTGAGAACGCCGTACGACGGACCGTGTCCTCGACCGGGTCGACGGGCAGCCCTACCGTGGTCGTGACCTGGAGGCGGCGCGCGACGTCACCCGATACGACGACGACCGGGTGGCGGACCGACACGACCCGGTAGTGGCCGGCACTGCCGCCCAGATCGACCGTCCGGGGAGCCGTACCGATGGGGACGGCTCGCAAGCGCGCGATCTGGGCCGACGTGAGCTGGGTCGTCCCGCCGGGGTAGTTGATCGTCGCGCTGGGGCGTAGCTGTTGGCCATCGGCGTCGTCGGGACCACCGCCTCGGCTCGGGAGGATCGTCCCGTCGGACGCCACGTCCAGGCGCAGGTCGCCGCTGCCGACCACTGGGCCCGGTCCGGGCTGACGTCGGCCGCCGCCGGCCTCGATGGCGGCCGACGAGGTGCGCAGCTGGTCGTCGACCTGGCCCGTCAGCGTGCGGTCGAGGCGCAGCACGGTGAGCGCCCCGACGGCGGTGGTCACCGCGACGAAAAGCAGCACCATGGAGGCGACCAGGGTCGTGCGCAGGCTCCACGAGCCGGGGTGCAGGAGCCGCCTCATGGGACGGGCTTGAGGACATAGCCGGCCCCGCGCATCGTGTGGATCATCGGCTCCCTCCCGGCGTCGACCTTCTTGCGCAGGTAGGAGATGTAGAGCTCGACGACGTTCGCCTGGCCGCCGAAGTCGTAGTGCCAGACGCGGTCGAGGATCTGTGCCTTGGAAAGGACCCGCTTCGGGTTCCGCATCAGGAAGCGAAGCAGCTCGAACTCCGTTGCAGTCAGGGCGATCTCGACGCCGGCGCGGCGTACCTCGTGGCTGTCCTCGTCGAGCGTGAGGTCGCCGACGCTGAGCACGGACTCCGGCTCGGGCGCGAGGACCACAGCACGTCGCAGGAGCGCCCGGACCCTGGCGACGACCTCCTCCAGGGAGAACGGCTTGGTGACGTAGTCGTCACCGCCGGCGGTCAGCCCGGCGACGCGGTCCTCGACGGCGTCGCGAGCCGTGAGGAACAGCACGGGTACAGCGGGGTTGTCGTCGCGCAGCCGGCGCAGGACCTCCATGCCGTCGAAGTCGGGCAGCATGATGTCGAGGACGACGGCGTCCGGCCTGAACTCCTTCGCCGTACGCACCGCGCCGGAGCCGGTGCTCGCCGCCTGGATGTCCCAGCCCTCGTACCGCAGCGCCATGGCGAGCAGCTCGGTGAGGTTCGGCTCGTCGTCGACGACGAGGACGCGAACGGGGCTGCCGTCCGCGCGGGTGAGCGTGGGCGTACGAGAGGTCATGCTCACGAGTGAACCGCCCCGGGCTATGCATGCGCCAGGGCGAACCTGTGGGGTTTCTGTGTGCTGGCCGTGGCCGAGCCCCACGACGATCGGGGCCGTCTCAGTCGATGAGACCAATAATGTCTGGTTATTAAACAAATAACCAGAAGTCGCAATACTCCTCGGAGCCACCGCATGGCGACAGCCCGCGCGGGCCTCGCCGTCGTCCAAGGAGAGAACATGTCCACACCCCGAGGCCGCGTCCTCGTCACGCTCGGAGCACTCGTCGTCGGTCTCGGTCTGTCAGGGTGCGGAGGCACCTCGCAGGCAGCCGCAGGCAAGCCGCCCGCCTCGGTCCGGCTGGGCTACTTCCCCAACCTCACGCACGCGACGCCGATCGTCGCCGACCAGGAGGGGCTGTTCGCCAAGCACCTCGGCGGCACCTCGCTGAAGGTCAGCCACTTCAACGCGGGCCCGGCGGCGGTGGAGGCGCTGAAGTCCGGCGCGATCGACGCGACGTACCTCGGTCCCGGCCCGGCCACCAACGCGTTCATCAACTCCGGTGGGAAGGCCCTCACCGTCGTGGCCGGCGCCGCATCGGGCGGCACCTCCTTGGTGGTGAATCCCTCCATCACCTCGGTCCAGGCGCTCAAGGGTCAGCGGGTGAGCACCCCACAGCTCGGCAACACCCAGGACATCGCGCTGCGCTACAAGCTCAAGCAGGAGGGCCTGACGACCAACCTGCAGGGCGGTGGCGACGTCTCGATCGTGCCGCAGGACAACGCCCAGATCCTCGACGCCTTCAAGCAGAAGAAGATCGCGGGCGCCTGGGTTCCCGAGCCGTGGGCGACCCGGCTGGAGGACGCCGGCGGAAAGGTCCTGATCGACGAGCGCGACCTGTGGCCGGACAAGAAGTTCGCGATCACCCTGCTCGCGGTCCGGACGTCGTTCCTCAAGGAGCACCCGGACACCGTGAAGGCCCTGCTCAGCGGCGCGCTCGACGCGGGTGACCTGATCGCCAAGAACCCGAAGAAGGCGCAGCAGGACGTGGCGGACGTCATCGGAAAGGCCACCGGGAAGCCGCAGAAGGTCGATGTCATCGCTCGGGCCTGGAACAAGCTCGACTTCGGCTACGACCCGGTCCCTGCCTCGATCACCACCGGCGCGGACCACGCGTACGAGGTCGGCGTGCTCAAGAAGAAGCCCGAGCTCAAGGGGCTGATCGACCTGTCGATCCTCAACGACCTGCTCAAGCAGCGCGGCAAGCCGCAGATCAGCGGATGACCACGACCACCCCCACCGCGGGCGCGGCGACCGGCACCACGGGTGGTCCGGCCGTCGCGCTCCGCGACGTGTCGAAGCGGTACGCGGGAGAGCGCGGCGTCCTCGCGCTCGACGGCATCTCACTCGACGCGGCACCCGGCGAGTTCGTGTGCCTCGTCGGAGCATCCGGCTGCGGCAAGTCGACGCTCCTCAACCTGGTCTCCGGCCTCGACCGGCCCACCTCCGGAACCGTGACGGTGCAGGGCGATCCGGCCTTCATGTTCCAGGAGCACGCTCTCTTTCCCTGGCTCTCGGCACTGGACAACGTCGCGATGCCGTTGCGCCTCGACGGAGTCGGCCGACGCGAGCGCACCCTGCGGGCGCGCGAGCACCTGGCTGCGGTTCATCTGGAGGAGTTCGCCGATCGTCGTCCGCACGAGCTGTCCGGCGGGATGCGGCAGCGGGTCGCTCTCGCCCGTACGCTCGCGACGAAGGCGCCGGTCCTGCTGATGGACGAGCCGTTCGGCGCGCTCGACGCGATGACCCGCGACCTGCTGCACGACGAGCTGGAGTCCATCTGGCGCGAACGCCGCCTGACGGTTCTGTTCGTCACCCACAACGTGCGCGAGGCCGTCCGACTCGGCGACCGCGTCGTGCTGCTGACCAGCCGTCCCGGGCGGGTCGCCGCTCAGTACCCGGTCGAGATCGCGCGGCCGCGCCGCATCGAGGATCCCGACGTCGCGGCGCTCGCCGGCGAGATCACCGCCGAGTTGCGCCAGGAGGTGGCCCGCCATGGCCGTTGACACCGAGGCCGACCTGCGCCGGCAGGAGCTGCGCGGACTGGACCGGCTGGACTCGACCCGTACTCGCCGACCGCTGGTCCGTCGACTCTGGGACGCGACCTGGCCCAAGGTGGCGGCGCTCGCTCTCGCGCTCGCGGGCTGGCAGGCACTCGCCGCCACGGGCTGGAAGGCCGAGGCCGGCTTCGGCGGACCCGGTCCGGTGCTGCGGGAGCTGTGGGCCGCGCTCACCGACGAGTACGCCGGCAACGGGCTGCCGACCGTCTGGGACGCCATCCGCGTCACCATGACCCGGGGAGTCGTCGGCTTCCTCCTCGCGACGGTCGTCGGGCTGCTGCTCGGCGTGGCCGTGTCCCAGTCGAAGATCCTGCGCGCCGCGATCGGGTCGCTCATCACCGGGCTGCAGACCATGCCGTCGATCGCGTGGTTCCCCCTCGCACTGCTGCTCTTCGGGATCGACGAGTCGGCGATCGTCTTCGTGATCCTGATCGGGTCGGTGCCCTCCATCGCCAACGGCGTCATCAGCGGTGTCGACTACGTGCCACCGCTGCTGGTGCGTGCGGGCCGGAACCTCGGCGCCGGCCGGGTCGGGCTCTATCGCCACGTCATCGTGCCGGCAGCGCTGCCGAGCATCGTCTCCGGCCTGAAACAGGGGTGGGCCTTCTCCTGGAGGTCCCTCCTGGCCGGCGAGCTGCTCGTCGCGATCGCGAACCGGCCCTCGCTCGGGCAGTTCCTGCAGGCCAGCCGCGAGACGAGCGACACGAACTACATGATCGCGCTGATGATCATCGTCCTGGCCATCGGCATCGTGGTCGACGTGGTGTTCAACGCGTTCGACAACCGCCTGCGCCGGCGCCGGGGTGTGGCGCCGCAGCCCTGAGGCCGGCCGATCACTTGGTGGCGATGACGTCCCGCAGACCGGCGCGCGTCTCGGGCGCCTCCTGCCGCGCGGCGTCGGAGGCCTCGTCGGTGTCCAGCTCCTGGGAGGCCCGCTCGGCGCGGACCCGCTCGACGTAGGCGTCGATCTCCTCGCGCACCTTGGCGTCGTCCCACCCGAGCACACCGGCCATGATCGCGGCGGTCTCCTCGGCCGCGTCGACCCCGCGGTGCCTGGTCTCGATGGACATCCGAGTACGGCGGGCGAGGACGTCGGCGAGGTGCAGGGCGCCCTCGTGCGTGACGGCGTACTTCAGCTCGGCCCGCAGGTACTGCTCGGCGCTCTTCACCGGTTCCAGCATCGACGGGTCCTCCTCGGCGAGCGCGAGGACCTCGTGCAGCTGGGAGCCGTACCGGCCGAGGAGGTGCTCGATCCGCCACTCGGGCAGGCCGGTCTCCGCGGCGAGCTCGTGCTCGAGGTTGACCATCGCGGCGTAGCCGTCGGCTCCGATCAGCGGGACGTGCTCGGTGACCGAGTCCTTCAGCGGGCCGAGGTCCTGCGCAGCGGCGTCGACCGCGTCCTGCGCCATCACCCGGTACGTCGTGTACTTGCCGCCGGCGATCGCGATGAGTCCCGGCGCCGGCCGGGCGACGGCGTGCTCGCGGGACAGCTGGCTGGTGTCCTCGCTCTCACCGGCGAGCAGGGGTCGGAGCCCGGCGTACACCCCGACGATGTCGTCGCGCGTCACCGGCACGGCGAGCACGGTGTTGACGTGCTCGAGGATGTAGTCGATGTCGTGGGCCGTCGCCGCGGGATGCGCCAGGTCGTGCGTCCAGTCGGTGTCGGTGGTCCCGATGATCCAGTGCTGGTACCACGGGATGACGAACAGCACCGACTTCTCGGTGCGCAGGATGAGCCCGACCTCGCCGGCGATCCGGTCGCGCGGCACGAGGATGTGCACGCCCTTGCTCGCGCGGACCCGGAAGCGCCCTCGTCCGCCGGCCATCTTCTGCACGTCGTCGGTCCACACGCCCGTGGCGTTGACGACGACCCTGGCTCGTACGGTCGCCCGCTCGTCGGTCTCGACGTCGCGCACGACCACCCCGGTGACCCGGTCGGCCTCCTTGATGATCTCCACGACCTCGGTGGAGGAGCGGACCACGGCGCCGTAGTGCGCTGCCGTGCGGGCGACCGTCATGGTGTGGCGCGCGTCGTCGGCCTGCGCGTCGTAGTAGCGCACCGCCCCGACGAGGGCGTCGGACTTCAGCCCCGGGAAGAGCTTGAGCGCGCCGCCGCGAGTGAGGTGCTTCTGCCGGGGTACCGAGCGTGCGCCGCCCATCTGGTCGTACATCGCCAGCCCGGTCGCGACGTACGGTCGCTCCCAGCCGCGGTGGCTCAGCGGGTACAGGAAGGGAACCGGATGCACCAGGTGCGGCGCGATCCGGGTGAGCATCAGCTCGCGCTCCTTGAGCGCCTCGGCGACGAGCGAGAAGTTCAGCTGCTCGAGGTAGCGGAGGCCGCCGTGGAACAGCTTGGACGACCGCGAGGACGTCCCGCTCGCGAAGTCGCGCGCCTCGACCAGCCCGGTGCGGAGCCCGCGGGTCGCGGCGTCGAGCGCGGTGCCGGCGCCGGTCACCCCACCACCGATCACCAGCACGTCGAACTCGCGCTCGGTGAGCTCCTGCCAGGCGCGCTCGCGCTCGGACGGCCCGAGCGTGGCGCTGAAGGGCTGCATGACCATGGCGATTCCTCTCGGTCCGACGTGGTTGCGCCAAACGTTACGCCCCGTCCTGCTCCCACCGCTCGCCGCATTCACCGGGGGAACGTTTTGGGTGAACCCGTGGACGTGCGTCCGCTCGGAGCGGTAGGACTGGCAGCACGCTGAGCACGACGGAGTGGGCAGCACCGGTCCGGCGCGGCCACCCGTCTCGTCTGAGAGGCACGGTCATGAGTCTTGGATCCGTTTTCGTGAGCGAGGTGATAGGCACCGGGCTCCTGACCCTGCTGGGCTGTGGTGTCGTCGCCAACGCCGTCCTACCGAGGAACAACGGTCACGAGGGTGGCTTCCTCATGATCAACTTCGGCTGGGGAATCGCCGTGTTCGCCGGCGTCTTCGCCGCGTACAAGTCCGGCGCCCACCTCAATCCGGCGGTGACACTCGGCCTGCTGGCCAACGACGCCGGTACGTACGCCAAGGGCGTCGACATCACCGTGGGCTCCACGCTGACCTACCTCGCCGGCGAGTTCGTCGGAGCCTTTCTCGGGGCGCTGCTGTGCTGGGCGGCGTACAAGCGTCAGTTCGACGAGCGTCTGGTCGATGACGCGGTGCCGGTCGAGGCAGCCGCCCGCAGCGCGCGGACCGATGGCCGGCTGGTGAGCGACGGCGAAGACCAGGCCCTGGTCGACGAGCCTCAGGTGGAGACCACCCCCGGTGCACCGTCCCTCGGGGTCTTCTCGACCGGAGCGCAGATCCGCAGCACGCCGTGGAACCTCGTGACCGAGATCATCGGCACGTTCGTCCTGGTCTTCGTCATCATCTGCTTCGGCAAGACGCCCTCCGGCCTCGGCCCGCTGGCCGTCGCCCTCCTGGTCGTCGGCATCGGCGCGAGCCTCGGTGGTCCGACGGGCTACGCCATCAACCCGGCGCGTGACCTCGGCCCGCGCATCGCGCACGCACTCCTCCCCATCCCGCACAAGGACAACAACGACTGGGGCTACTCCTGGATCCCGGTCGTGGGCCCGATCATCGGGGGTGTGCTCGCAGGACTCGTCGCCAACATGTACATCTGATCCACGAAAGCTGCTGAAGGACAAAGGAACTGACATGAGCAAGTACATCGCAGCGATCGATCAGGGCACCACGAGCACGCGGTGCATGATCTTCGATCAGTCGGGTGCGGTCGCGTCCGTCGCCCAGATGGAGCACGAGCAGATCTTCCCGAAGGCCGGGTGGGTCGAGCACAACCCCACCGAGGTCTGGGACAACACCCGCAAGGTGACGGCCGAAGCCCTCGCGCAGAAGGACCTCAAGGCGAGCGACATCGCCGCCGTCGGCATCACCAACCAGCGCGAGACCGCGGTGGTCTGGGACAAGACGACGGGCAAGCCGGTCTACAACGCGATCGTCTGGCAGGACACCCGCACCGACCAGATCGTCGAGGAGCTCGGCGGCTCGGAGGGAGCGGAGAAGTACAAGGCCAAGGTCGGCCTGCCGCTGGCCACGTACTTCTCCGGCCCGAAGGTCACCTGGATCCTGGACAACGTCGACGGTGCCCGGGAGAAGGCCGACAAGGGCGACCTGCTCTTCGGCAACATGGACACCTGGGTGCTGTGGAACATGACCGGCGGCACCGACGGCGGTGTCCACGTCACCGACGTGACCAACGCCTCGCGCACGATGCTGATGGATCTGGACACCCTGAAGTGGGACGAGTCCATCGCGGCCGACATGAAGATCCCCATGTCGATGCTGCCGGAGATCCGCTCCTCCTCGGAGGAGTACGGCAAGGTCCGCGAGCGCGGCGTCCTCGCGGGCGTCCCGATCGCCGGCATCCTCGGCGACCAGCAGGCCGCGACGTTCGGACAGGTGTGCTTCGAGACCGGCACGGCGAAGAACACCTACGGCACGGGCAACTTCCTCCTGCTCAACACGGGCGAGGAGAAGGTCATGTCCAAGAACGGCCTGCTGACGACGGTCTGCTACAAGATCGGCGACAACAAGCCGGTCTACGCCCTCGAGGGCTCGATCGCCGTGACCGGGTCGCTCGTGCAGTGGTTGCGCGACAACCTCGGCCTGATCAAGAACGCCCCGGAGGTCGAGGACCTGGCCAAGCAGGTCGAGGACAACGGTGACGTCTACGTCGTCCCGGCGTTCTCGGGCCTGTTCGCCCCGCACTGGCGTTCGGACGCCCGCGGCGTGATCGTCGGCCTCACCCGGTACGCCACCAAGAACCACATCGCCCGGGCGGCGCTCGAGGCCGTGGCGTACCAGAGCAAGGAGGTCGTCGACGCGATGAACGCCGACTCCGGTGTCGACCTCACCGAGCTGAAGGTCGACGGCGGCATGGTCGGCAACGACACCCTGATGCAGTTCCAGGCGGACATCCTGGACGTCCCCGTGATCCGGCCGAAGATCACCGAGACGACGGCGCTCGGGGCGGCGTACGCCGCGGGCCTCGCGGTCGGGTTCTGGAAGGACGAGGACGAGCTGCGCAAGCACTGGGCCGAGGACAAGCGGTGGGAGCCGCAGATGGACGCCAAGGACCGCGACGCGGGCTACGCGAAGTGGAACAAGGCGGTCAAGCGCACCCTGGACTGGACCAAGGGCGACGCCTGACGGACCGGCGCACGACGAAGGCCGGCACCCGATCGGGTGCCGGCCTTCGGCATGTGCGCGGCCTCAGGAGACCGTCGGTGGTCAGCTGATGGTGACGGTGCGGGTCGCCGTCGCGGTGGTCGGACCGTTGTCGCCGCAGTAGCCGACCGTGAAGGTGATCGTGTAGGTGCCGGGCCCCGCGTACATGTTGGTGCCGTGCGGAAACGCGCCACTCATCGGCTCGGTCGACGCAGCGCTGTCGCACGTGGCGGCCCCGCCGTCGGACCCGACCTGCTGGCCGTCGCCGAACGTGATCCGCGTGTAGGTCGGGTCGACACCGCCCGCCGTCGACGGGTGGACGTAGCCGCGGTAGGTGAAGGAGACCGCGACCTGGGGGCTCTCGACCGACACCGACGGCACGATCGACAGGCGCGCCGGTACTTGTGTCGTGGAGGAGCTGGTCGTCGGCTCGGAGGTGGCGCTGGTCGCCTGGCTGCTGGGTGGGACGCTCGTCGCGTGCCGGCTCGCCTCGCTGCTCCGGGTCGGCGGGACGTACCGCGTGCGGGTCCGCGTCCCGGTGCCGGCCGGGGGGAGCGAGCGCGTGATCGACGCCGGCTCCGAGGCGGACGTGGTGCTGGGCGCACTGGTGGCCGCCGTCGTGGCGGTCGAGGGGCGCAGCGACAGCGAGGGCTCGGCGGCGACAGTGGCGCGGCGGTCGACGCCGCCGGTCACCACGAGGGTGCCGACGACCAGCGCCGCCGCGGCGAGGCCGCCACCGGCGATCGCCAGCGTGCGCCACTGACGTGGCCGCTCGGGTCGGCCGCTCAGCAGCCGGCGTACGTCCTGCTCGCGTCGGTGCTCCAGGTCCTGCGGGGTGACCTGCGCAGCACGGGCCTCGAAGGCGTCGCGCAGCAGCTGTTCCAGGTCGGTACTCACGCTGTCCTCATGATCGGGTACATCGGTCGTACCTCCTGGCGGCTTCGCCCCTCCTCGAAGCCGCCAGACAGGTACACATCGAGAGCGCTCGCGGCGCTCCCACGGTTAAGGACGCACATCCACGGGCGAGGTTGTCGCCGGGCGACGGCATCTTCGGAGCGACCCGGTGACGTCCCTCACACGCGGACGGTCAGGAGCCGGGAGTGCTCACGCCGTCAGCGCTGCCCGGCCCGTCGGTCGCCGTGGAGTCGCCGGAGCCGGACCCAGGCGGCACGGCGGACGGCGAGCTGCCGCTCGTCGGCGACGCGGTCGAGGTGGGCTGGTCGGTGGTGTCGACGAAGAGCGAGAAGAGCCCGGCCTCCGACGTGCTGTCCACCGCGGTCGGGACGGAGGCGGCCATGGTGCTGGAGGGCGAGTGGTACCCACCCGCGTCCCGCGGCCAGCCGCCGAGCGCGGTGTTGTTGTCCAGGTAGCGCGTCAGCTGCATGGCGTTGCTGACGCGGATCTGGACGTAGCCGCTCGAGCGGCGCACCACGACGTACGTCAGGTCGGGTGGCATCGGGATGCTGGACATCTCGCCCTGGGCGACGAACTCGGACGGCACCGCCAACGGACCCGAGACGGAGCCGGGCGCTGCCGTGGACGCCACCGTCGGCTGCTCGGCCGTCGGCCGGCTCGTGCCCGTGATCGAGGACGCGGACGTCGGTGGCGGCACGCTCGCCTCGCGGGTGGGGCCGCTCGAGGTCGCGGCAGACCGGGTCGGCTGCGGACGCGACTGACCACCGACGCTGGTGGCCGTCCGTGACGGGGTGGCCGGGGCGGTCCGCGGCGCGGAGCTCTGGCTCGACGGCAGCTGCGGCAGGCCGATCTCGTTGGAGGGGGAGCTCGTGGACGGCTCGCCTGCGAGCTGCGCGGTGCTGTCCGGCTCGTGCGTGACGACGACCGCGCCGACGACCATGGCAGCGGCGGCGAGGCCGGCCGTCGCGACGTACAGGCTCCGGCGCGTCGTGCGCTCAGGAGGCAGCGGGGCGGCGAGGACGCGGCGCAGGTCGCGCTCGCGGTCGGTGTCCAGGTCGTGGGGGGTGACGCGCGAGGCGCTCGCCTCGAAGGCGTCCCGCAGCAGCCGCTCGAGGTCCTCGCTCATGAGCGCCCCTCCTGGAGGTACTGCTGCAGCGTCTTCATCGCCCGACTCGCCTGCGACTTCACGGTGCCGTTGCTGACGCCCATCGTCTCGGCGATCTCGGTCTCGGACAGGCCGGACCAGAACCGCAGGATGAGGACCTCACGCTGCCGCTCGGGCAGCCGGTTGACGGCCTGCAGGACCTCGCGGTGCTCCTCGCTCAGCATCAGCTCGGCGTCGGCGGCAGGGCCGATGTCGGGCTCGGCGACCCGCAGGTGCGCGCGGACCGTACGGCGGCGACGCAGCGCCGAGCGGGACTGGTTGACGACGGCCTGGCGGATGTACCCGAGCGCGGCGCCCGGGTCGCGCAGCTGGTGCTGGCGCCGGTGCAGACCCAGGAACGCGTCCTGCACGACGTCCTCGGCGGAGGCGAGGTCGTCCACCAGAAGGCGGGCCAGTCGAACCATCGAGAGGTGATGAGCGGCGTACAGCGCCGCGAGATCCACCTCGGACTCGGCCACCGAACGCGCTCCTGTCAGATCCACCAGACTCTCCCCGGACGGCCGGGGAGACGCCAACGCCAAGGTTGTCATGATCCGCCCCCCTGATGGGATGTCGCTCGCGTTCGTGATGGTCCCGTCATCAGCACAGACGCCTGGACCGGACCGAGGTTGCATCAGGGAAACAGGTCTTGACCGTTGCCTTACCTGTCACGTACTGCGGTCGGCCCGGCGCTCCGCACAGGAGCGCCGGGCCGGTTACGTCGTTGTCCGTGAACGGACGAGGGGAGTCTACGACTCGCCGAGGCGAGCCTTGAGGGCGTCCAGCTCGACCCGCAGCTGGGTGGGGAGCTGGTCACCGAACTTGGCGAACCACTCCTCGATCTGCGGGATCTCGGCCTTCCACTCCTCGGCGTCGACGGCGAGCGCGGCCTCCAGGGCCTGGTCGCTCATGTCGAGGCCGTCGGTGTCGAGGCTGTCGGCGGTCGGCACGTGACCGATCGGCGTCTCGACCGCGGCCGCCTTGCCCTCGATGCGCTCGATGACCCACTTCAGGACGCGGGAGTTCTCGCCGAAGCCCGGCCACAGGAAGCCGCCCTCGTCGTCACGACGGAACCAGTTGACGTAGAAGATCTTCGGCAGCTTGGTGGCGTCGGCGTCCTTGCCGAGGTTGACCCAGTGCTGGAAGTAGTCACCGGCGTTGTAGCCGATGAACGGCAGCATCGCCATCGGGTCGCGGCGCACCACGCCGACCTGGCCGGTCGCGGCGGCGGTCGTCTCCGAGGAGAGGGTCGCGCCCATGAACGTGCCGTGCAGCCAGTCGCGGGCCTCGGTCACCAGCGGGACCGTCGTCTGGCGGCGGCCACCGAACAGGATCGCCGAGATCGGCACGCCGTTCGGGTCCTCGTACTCGTCGGCCAGGATGTCGCACTGCTCGATCGGGGTGCAGTAGCGGGAGTTCGGGTGGCTGGACAGCTCGTCGCTGTCCGGCGTCCAGTCCTCGCCCTTCCAGGACGTGGCGTGGGCCGGCGTGTTCTCCAGGCCCTCCCACCAGATGTCGTTGTCGTCGGTGAGGGCGACGTTGGTGAAGACCGAGTTGCCCTTGTTGATCGTCTTCATGGCGTTCGGGTTGGTGTGCTCGTTGGTGCCCGGCGCGACTCCGAAGAAACCGAACTCGGGGTTCACCGCGTACAGGCGGCCGTCCTTGCCGAAGCGCATCCAGGCGATGTCGTCACCGAGCGTCTCGACCTTCCAGCCCGGGATGGTCGGCTCGAGCATGGCCAGGTTGGTCTTGCCGCAGGCGCTCGGGAAGGCGGCGGCGACGTAGTAGACCTGCTGCTCGGGCGAGATGAGCTTGAGGATGAGCATGTGCTCGGCCAGCCAGCCCTCGTCGCGCGCCATGACCGAGGCGATGCGCAGCGAGTAGCACTTCTTGCCGAGCAGCGCGTTGCCGCCGTAGCCGGAGCCGTAGGACCAGATCGTGCGCTCCTCGGGGAACTGCACGATGTACTTCTCCGGGTTGCAGGGCCACTTGACGTCCTGCTGGCCCTCCTCGAGCGGCGCGCCGAGGGAGTGCAGCGCGGGGACGTACTTCGCGTCCTCGCCCAGCTCCTCGATGCGGCGCAGGATCTTGGTGCCCGTGCGGGCCATGACGCGCATGGACACGACGACGTACTCGGAGTCGGTGATCTCGACGCCGAACATCGGGCTCTCCGCGTCGAGGTGACCCATGACGAAGGGGATGACGTACATCGTCCGGCCCTTCATGCAGCCGTCGTACAGGCCACGCATGAGGTCCTTCATCTTCTCCGGGGCCATCCAGTTGTTGGTGGGGCCGGAGTCCTTCTCGTCCACCGAGCAGATGAACGTGCGGTCCTCGACCCGCGCCACGTCGCTGGGGTCGGACGCGGCGTAGAAGCTGTTCGGCTTCTTCTCCTCGTTCAGGCGAACGAACGTGCCTGCCTCGACGAGCTTGTCGGTCAGCTCGGTCCACTCCTCGTCCGAGCCGGTCACCCAGTGGATGCGGTCGGGGGTGGTGAGTGCTGCGACCACGTCGACCCAGGCCTGGAGCTTGGCGTGCGAGGTGCCCGTGGTGGCAGGAGCGTCCGTTGCCGTCATGTTTCGCCTGCTTTCGGCGGTGGCCGGCCGGGACCGGCCGAACCGCCCTCGTTGGGGTGGTGCCCGCGTCATCGGGGGCGGTTCACCGACCGTACGCCCGGCGACGAAAGGGCCCCCAATCGCGAGGAGGCCGCCGAATGTGACGCGCGTCACATGTCTAGTGGGTTGTGTTGAGTTGTCCGTTCCGGCCGTCGCGAACCCGACGAGAGCCACGACATTCGGACAATTCCGACCATCTTGTTTCAGCGATCCCGTGCGGGAATGCTTGCGTACGCCGAGCCGTCGCGGACCGTTCGCCTCGCGTCTTTCCGCCTCGGGTGGCGGCCCTCGGTGTGACCCACCGCGACCAGGCCGCCTCGGTGTGACCCACCGCGGGAGGGGGTCAGCGGCGGGTGGCGACGACCGTCAGCTCGTGCCGGTTGTGCTGCAGCTGGCGGATGAACGTCGGCTCGTACGCCTCCTGCAGCGTCTCGAGCGACTCGTCGGTCTGCTTCACCGGGTTGTTCGTCCCGAGCTTGAAGGTGACGACCACCTGACCGCCCGGGCGCAGGAGGTCCGCCGCCTCGACCATCGTGTGCGCGGTGAGGTGGGGGACCATCCGCATGTCGTTGACGATCAGGTCGACCGGGCCCTCGTCGTACGCGGCGATGAACTCGCCCGCGGTCGTGCGGTGGTGCACGACCCGGTCGTCGGCGAGAACCCGCGGGTCCAGCTCGGCCGGGTCGACGGCGTGGACGGTCCCGAAGCCGCGCGACCGCAGGATCCGGGTCCACCCGCCGGGACTCGCACCGAGGTCGACCGCGACGTCACCCTCGGGGGTACCGATGAAGCCGAACAGCTCCTCCAGCTTGAACTCCGCCCGCGACACCTGCTCCTTCCGGGCGGCCAGCCGGATGCGGCCGCCCGCCCAGTCGCACAGCCCGAGCCCGCTGAGGCCGACCCCGGCCGTCGTCCGCTCGGTGCCGACGCACACCGAGACCGTGCGCTCCGCGCCCGAGGTGACGACGCGGACTCCGTTGTCCATCAGCATCTCCAGCAACGGCCGGCGGATCTTGCCCGGCGACCACGGCACCTCGCCGCTGTCCCAGACGTGCAGGCCGACCTCGTCGCCCGGGTCGAGCTCGTCCAGGGCCGCGTCCGCCGCCCACTCGCTCACGCCCTCGGCGTCCAGGTGCTCCAGCCGGGCCGTGGGTGACTCGGCGTCGACCGCGGCCAGGTGCCGGACGAACCGCAGGTCACCGGCGATGCTGGCCTGCGCGACCTCGGCCTGGCCGCCCTCCTTGAGGTGCACGATGCCGGCGTCCTCACCGACCCGGGTCACCTTGCCGACGGGCAGGGTCCGGCGCAGCTCGGCCACCGCAGAGCGGTAGTAGTCGGGCGCCACGGAGAAGAGCACAGGCGTATCCACGTCACCCATCGTGTCAGGCACCCGCGCGGGTCAGACGCTGCCGGTGCGCCTCGTACAGCACGACGGTCGCGGCGGAGGCGGCGTTGAGCGAGGACGCAGAGCCGATCATCGGGATGCTCAGGACGCGGTCGCAGGCATCGCGCCAGGCGGCCGTCATCCCGCGGGTCTCGTTGCCGATGACGACGACGTCGCTGCCGGTGAGGTCGGTCTCGTGCGGTGTCGCGTCGCCGCCCTCGTCGGTGCCGAGGACGGAGACCGTCTCACCACGGTCGCGGCGCCGCGCCACCCAGGTGAGGACGTCGGCGTGGGACCCGACGCGGACGACCGGGACGGCGAAGAACGAACCCGTCGTCGCGCGGACGCACTTGGGGTCGAACGGGTCGGCGGCGTGGCCGGTGACGACCAGGCCCGCCCCGCCCAGCGCGTCGATCGATCGGATCATCGTGCCGATGTTGCCCGGACTGCTCGGCCGGTCGAACACCAGCGTCGGACCGGCGCCGGCCGGGATGCGGGACAGGTCGTCCGGCGGCATCTCGACCACCGCCAGCATCTCGGGGGCGTCCTCGTCCTTCTCGGCGAGCTCCTGCAGCAGCTCGGGCGCGAGGGCGTACCGGTCGGCCGCCGTACGGTCCAGCAGACCCGTCGCCCACTGGGAGAGGCGCGCGCCGTCGACGTACAGGAAGGATCGGATCGTCCAGCCCTGCTCGGCGGCCAGCGTGATCGGGCGGACTCCCTGGACGAGGAACTCACCCGCGCGGGTGCGCTTCGTCCGGTTGGTCAGGAGGGTCTGCCACTGCTGGAAGGTGGCGTTGCGCCTGCTCACCCGGGTCGCTCGCATGGACCAGCACGGTAGTCGGGCGCTGCCCCAGCTGCGTTCGGTGTTCCTGACGCAGTTCGAACTGCGTCATGAGCAGCAATCGCAGTTTGAGCAGCGGGGGGGCGTGGGGCTGTGCGGCGCGGGTCAGACGGTCTCGCCGGGGAGAGGCATCCGGCGTACGCCACCGAGGCGGCGATGGAAGCGCACGTGCCGGCGGTGCCGGTCGAGGATCTGCCACAGCCGCTCGTGCGCCGCCCAGGGCAACGGTTCGTCGCCGTACTGCCAGGTGGGTCCGAAGCTGACCCATACCGGCACCCACTCGGCCGCGCACTCCCAGTCGCCGCGGTGCTTCATCAGCAGATCACGCCGGATCTGGTACGCCCGGCGCGGGCCGTCCTCGCACAGCGGCGCCGTCCGAACCGGCCACAGCCGCAGGTCGTGACTCATCAGCTCGAGCTCGAGGTCGGTGAGGGCGCACGGGTCCACCAGGACGGTGGCGACGTTCTCGTGCGGCTGGCGTCTCACCCTCGGCACGCTAACCCCGTGCCGACCGAAAGTCAGCGGCCAGCCGGTCTTGCCAAATGCCGGTTCCGCATGGCAAGACGGCGCCGCGCCGTGGAGACAACTGCGTCACTCGAATCTGACGCACGTGCACGTCGGTCAGACTGATGTGACTCAGTTGTCTGGCAGGGGCGGGCGTGACCGAGCGGTGCGGCGGGCGGGGCAGGGGCTGGGGAGTCAGGCGGGGACTGGCTTGATGCGGTCGCCGCCGACCCAGACGCCGGCGATGTCCGCGGGCGTACCCAGGGCGAACACCTTGGCGAGGGCGTCCTCGGCGGAGGCCGCGTGCCGGAGCCCGATGTCGAGGGGCGTGCCGCCGGCGGGACGGACCCAGACCGCGTCCAGCTGCTTGCCGACGGAGAGGTCGCCCACCTGGTCGGCGAGCCCGAGAGCGTCGGCCCCGGCGGACGTCGCCAGGTGCAGCAGGTGCGTGGAGGCGAGGGTGAACCCGTCCCCGAGGAGGAGCTGCTGGGCGAAGTACGCCTGCAGACCCTCCTTGAGCAGTGAGAACCCGGTGCCGGCGCCGACGTCCGTGCCGAGCGCGACCCGGACGCCGTGCTCGACGTGCCGCCGCAGCGGGAAGAGGCCGCTGGCCAGCGCGGCGTTGCTGGTGGGGCAGTGCGCGACGGAGGCGTCGTGCGCCGCGAGCACGTGCAGCTCACCGTCGGTCGGGTGGACGTTGTGCGCGAGGACCGTACGGCGTCCGACCAGTCCGTGCCGCTCGTACGTCTCGACGTAGCTGCGTCCGTCGAAAAGCCCTGACACCTGGGCGATCTCGGCATGGTTTTCGTTGACGTGCGCGGTCATCCACACACCGGGGACGTCCTTGACCACCGCGCCGCACGCGTCCAGCACCTCGTCGCTGCACGAGTACGAGAAGCGGGGCGTGACGGCGTACCGCGCGCGGCCGTGGTCGTGCCAGTGCCGCGCGAGCCGCGCCGACTCGTCGTACGCGCGCTCGGGCGTCGTGAGCAGCTCGGGCGGCAGCAGCCGGTCGGACAGCACCAGGCCGGAGGTGATGCGCAGCCCGAGCCCGGCGGCCTGCTCGAACAGCGCATCGACCGCGCCGGCGAAGTGCGAGCCGAAGACCAGAGCGCTCGTCGTCCCGGCGTCGATGAGCCCGGCGAGGAAGTCGGTGACGACGCCGCCCGCGTACGCCGGGTCGGCGAGCCGGACCTCCTCGGGGAGGGCGCAGTGCGTCAGCCACTCCAGCAGGGACATGCCGAGCGCGCCGATGACCCGGACCTGGGGGAGGTGGACGTGGGTGTCGACGAAGCCGGGCAGCAGGACGCCCGCGCGCAGGTCGACGACGTCCTCGTCGGGGTGGTCGGCGCGCACGACCGCGTACGGCCCGCGGGCGGTGATGGTGCCGTCGCGGACGACCAGGCCCGCGTCGGACTCCGCACGCAGCCGACCACCGGTGAACGGGTCGTCCGGGGTGTCCAGGACGGTGCCGCGGTAGAGCGTCACCGCGCGACCTCGGCCGCCGAGTGGGCGATGGACCGCAGCACCTCGGCGGCGACACCGACGGCGATCGTCGCGGGGTCCTTACCGGGCAGCTCGGGCAGACCGATCGGGGTGACGATGCGGGCGAGGGCGTCCTCGGCGTGACCCTCCGCGCGGAGACGAGCGCGGAACCGTGCCCACTTCGCCGACGAGCCGATCAGCCCGATGGTGCCCAGGTGCCCGCAGCGCAGCGCGGCGTCGCACAGCGCGACGTCCTCGGCGTGGTCGTGCGTCATCACGAGGACGTGGCTGCCCGTCGGGACCTCACCGAGAACGATCTCGGGGACGGGAGCGTGGTGGGGTACGACGGTGGCGACGGCGTCGTCGAGGACCGCGAGCCGCGCCGGATCCAGCTGGTCAGCGCGTGAGTCGACCAGGTGCAGCTCCAGCTCGTGCCGGGCGAGGATGCGGGCGAGCTCGAGCCCGACGTGACCCATCCCGAAGATCGCGACCGACGGGCGAACAGCCAGCATCTCCAGGAGAACTCGCACCTCACCGCCGCAGCACTGCACGCCGTGGGACGACGGCGCCCGGTCGCTCAGCGAGACCGTCAGCTGCTCCGGGGCTCCCGGTCCCGCGGCTCCGAGCATCGCGCGCGCCCGGTCGGCGGCGGACTCCTCGAGGTTGCCGCCGCCGATCGTGCCGAGCACCTCGGTCGCGGTGACGACCATCTTGGCCCCGGCGTCGCGCGGTGCGTGACCGCGTACCTCGACCACGGTGACCAGGACGCCCGGCCGGCGTTCCGCGCGGAGCCGGCCGACGGCGGCGTACCAGTCCACGTCACACCCCCGACCGGACGTGCGGCTGCACCCGCTCGGACGACGGCCGCATCGGCTCGGCGCTCGGCGACGGCTGCTCGGGTTCGCGGCCCGGTGAGCCCTCGACGACGTGCGCGCGTTCGTCGTGCTCGGAACGCGCCTGCTCCACCGCCCAGAAGACCGCCTCCGGGGTCGCGGGAGAGGCGAGGTCGACCGACGTACCGGGCGGCCCGAACGCCGCCGCCGCCTCGCGCAGGGCTTCGCGCACGGAGAACGCCAGCATCAGCGGCGGCTCGCCGACGGCCTTGGACCCGTAGACCGCGCCGTCTTCGTGCGCGTGCTCGAGCAGGCTGACGTTGAGCACCTCGGGCATCTCCGACAGGCTCGGCAGCTTGTACGTGCTCGCGGCCTGGGTGGACAGGCGTCCGCGGGTGGGGCCGTCCGAGGTGTCCCAGCGCAGGTCCTCCAGGGTCAGCCAGCCGGCGCCCTGCACGAACCCGCCCTCGATCTGCCCGAGGTCGACCAGCGGGGACAGTGAGTCGCCGACGTCGTGGACTATGTCGACGCGCCGCGTGCGGTACGCGCCGGTGAACCCGTCGACCTCCACCTCGGACGCCGCGACGCCGTAGGCGAAGTACTTGAACGGCGACCCCTGCATGGTGCTGGAGTCCCAGTGCAGACCCTCGGTGCGGTAGAAGCCGGTGGCCGACAGCTGCACTCGCTGGACGTACGCGAGCCGCACCAGCTCGTCCCAGGTCGTCTCGCCGCCACCGAGCCCGGTCACGACGCCGTCCTCGAACCGGACGTCCGCCGCGGGGACACCGAGCTCGCCGGAGGCGACGACCGCGAGCCGGGCGCGGATCTGCTCGCAGGCGTCCTTCACAGCGCCGCCGTTGAGGTCGGCGCCCGAGCTCGCAGCAGTGGCAGAGGTGTTCGGGACCTTGTCGGTGCGTGTGGGCGCGAGACGAACTCGGTTGAGCGGCAGCCCGAGTGCCGTCGCCGCGACCTGGAGCATCTTGGTGTGCAGGCCCTGGCCCATCTCGGTGCCGCCGTGGTTGACCAGCACCGAGCCGTCCTTGTAGACCAGCACGAGCGCGCCCGCCTGGTTGAAGGCGGTGAGGTTGAACGAGATCCCGAACTTGACCGGCGTGACGGCGAGCGCCCGCTTCGCGTGCTCGTGCGTCGCGTTGAACCGCGCGATCTCGGCCCGCCGGACCAGGACGTCGCCGCTGGTGAGCACCTGGTTCCATGCGGTCGCCAGGCGTTCTGGGTGGCGGACCGGCATGCCGTACGGGGTGTCCTGGCCGGCGGTGTAGAAGTTGCGCCAGCGCAGCTCGACCGGGTCGATGCCGAGCAGCGGCGCGCATCGGCCGAGGATGTCTTCGATGACGAGCATCCCCTGCGGGCCGCCGAACCCGCGGAACGCCGTCTGCGAGGTCTTGTGGGTACGGGCGATCCGGCCGTTCACCCGGACGTCCGGGATCCAGTAGGCGTTCTCGACATGGCAGAGCGCCCGGGCCAGGACGGGCTCGGACAGGTCGAGGCTCCAGCCGCCGTCGGAGGTAAGCGTCGCGTCCAGGGCCTCCACGCGTCCGTCGGAGGAGAAGCCGACCCGCCACTGTGCATGGAACCCGTGCCGCTTGCCGGTCATGGTGATGTCGTGAGTTCGGTTGAGCCGCAACCGAACCGGTCGGCCGGTGAGGGTGGCGCCCAGGGCGGCGATCGCGGCGTACCCGTGCGGCTGCATCTCCTTGCCGCCGAAGCCGCCTCCCATCCGTAGGCACTGGACGGTGACGGCGTTCGAGGGCAGATCGAGGACGTGCGCGACGATCTCCTGAGTCTCGGTCGGGTGCTGGGTGCTGCACTGCACGAACACCTGGCCGGACTCGTCGACCTGAGCGATCGAGCAGTGCGTCTCCAGGTAGAAGTGCTCCTGGCCGGCCATCTCGAAGGTGCCGGTGAAGACGTGCGCCGCCCGCGCGATGCCCGCCTCGACGTCGCCGCGCCGGACGGTCGGCTGACCGCCCTGGAAGCTCTCGGCCTCGATCGCCTCGGTGACCGTCACGATCGACGGCAGGGGCTCGTACGTGACTTCGACCGCGGCTGCGCCGACCCGCGCGGCCTCCAACGTCTCGGCGAGCACCCACGCGACCGGGTGGCCGACGTACATCACCTCGGACGGGAAGAGCGGCTCGTCTCCCTTCACTCCAGCATCGTTGATGCCGGGGACGTCCTCGGCCGTCAGCACCCGCACGACGCCGTCCACGTGCAGCGCCGGGGCCGGGTCGAGCCGCGTCACCAGGGCGTGCGCGTGCCCGCCGGTGACGGGGTACGCGTGCAGCACGCCGGCCGTGCGCCCGACCAGGTCGTCGGTGTAGAGCGCCGTGCCAGTCACGTGCAGCGCGGCGCTCTCGTGCGGAATCTCCTGGCCGACAACGGGATTCGTTGGACGTTCGGACAGGGAGCTCATGCCGTCCTCCCCTCGTCGGCAGCGTGGTCGGCGTAGAGGCGGAGGAGCGCGGTGCGCAGCATCGCCTGCCGGTACGCCGCGCTGGCGCGCTGGTCGTCGATGGGAGTGCCCTCGGTGCGCATCACCTCGGCCGCCGCCCGCACGGTCTCCGCGGTCCAGGGCCGTCCCTCGAGGGCGGACTCGGTCGCCCGGGCCCGGATCGGGGTGGCCGCCACGCCGCCCAGCCCGATGCGCGCGCGGCGGACGACGCCGTCCTGCACGTCGAGGGCCAACCCGACGGCCACGCTGGAGATGTCGTCGAAGCGCCGCTTGGCGATCTTGTGGAACGCCGTGATCTCGCTGAGCGGCAACGGGATTCGTACGCTGCGGATCAGCTCGTCGGGTCGGCGGACCGACTCTCGGTAGCCGGTGAAGTAGTGCGCCAGGGCGACCGTGCGCTCGCCGGCGGCGGAGATCAGGACGACCTCCGCGTCCAGCGCCAGCAGCGCCGGCGGGAGGTCGCCGATGGGGGAGCCCGTGCCCAGGTTCCCGCCGATCGTCGCGCCGTTGCGGATGAGCAGGGACGCGAACTGGGGAAAGAGCTCGTCCAGCAGGGGCACCCGCCCGGCGAGGCCGCGCCCGACTTCGCTGAGCGTCAGCGCCGCGCCGATGTCGACGGCGTCGTCGGAGACGTGGAGCTCGCGCAGCTCGGGGAGGCGGTCGAGGGCCACGACCAGGTCGGCGCGCGCGCCGCGCAGGCTGACCTCGACGCCCCAGTCGGTGCACCCGGCGACGGGGACGGCGTCCGGGTGGTCGGCCAGCAGCCCGAGCGCCGTCTGGAGGTCCGTCGGCCGGACGTACGCGCGGTCGCCGTACGTCTGCCACGTCGCGACCGCGAGAGGTGCGGGCTCGGTCGTACGACGGGTGAGCGGGTCGCTCGCGTCGGCCGGACCGAGGGCGTACGCAGCGTCCCTGATCGGGCGGTAACCGGTGCAGCGGCACAGGTTGCCGCTCAGCGCGTGCAGGTCGAAGCCGTTGGGTCCGCGCTCGCGGTCCGGTTCGGGAGCGGGCGAGCGGTCCGGGCGGTAGTACTCCGCGGCCATGCTGCATACGAACCCCGGCGTGCAGTAGCCGCACTGCGAGCCGCCGCGGACGGCCATCTCGTGCTGCACCGGGTGCAGGTCGTCGACGGTGCCCAGGCCCTCAGCAGTGACCACCTCCTGGCCGTCGAGCGAGCCGACCGGGACCAGGCAGGAGTTGATCGCCGTCCAGCGCGTGCCGTCGCCGTCGTCGGGCCGGGCGACCATGACCGAGCAGGCGCCGCACTCACCCTCGGCGCAGCCTTCCTTGGCACCGGTGAGGCCGATCTCGCGCAACCAGTGCAGGACGGTCGTGTGCGGGGGAACGTCTCCGACCGGGCGTACCCGGCCGTTGACCGTGACGGCCACGGCGTCGCTTCGTGCCACGAACGCTCACTCCTCCCGAGCCGGTCCCACGGACCGGTGGTCCGCGGCGGCATGGTTGGGGTGGGCGTCGACAGCCCGACCGGTTGGCCATGCGGAACGACCGGGCTCGCAGTTCTCCCGACTGTACGCCCGGCGCGGTGTCGCAGGACAGGTTTCGCATTCGTGGAGAAGGTGGAGGTCCGAACGAGAGGAGAGAGCGATGCCCAACGTGATGGTCGACTTCATCATTTCCCTGGACGGTTACGCCGCCGCCGACGGCTGGCCGGGGCTCTGGGGGCTGGGAGGTCCGGAGTACCTCGCCTGGCTCGGTTCGAAGGAGGAGAACGAGCACACCGTCCTCATGGGCGCGCGGACGTACCGACTGATGTCCGGGATCGCCGCCGACGCGCCGGATGAAGAGGGTCTCGGTGGCCTGACGGCGGCGCGCAAGCTGGTGTTCTCCTCGACCCTGGACGCGCCGCTGACGTGGGCGAACACCGAACTGATCGATAGCGATGCGGTCGAGGCGGTCACCCGTATGAAGAGCGAGGACGGGCCGGAGCTGCGCACCATCGGCAGTCTCAGCCTGTGCCGCTCGCTGCTGACCGCGGGCTTGGTCGATCGCTTCCGCGTGGTCGTCTTCCCCGTGATCAACGGCGCCACCGGGCGGGAGCGCATCTTCGATGGGTACCCGGACGTGCGGCTGGACCTGGTCCAGCGCCGTACGTTCGACGGCCGGCTCCAGCTGCTGGAGTACGCGCCCACCGTCCTGGACGCACCCCCTGGCGACATCGCTGGTTGAGCCGGCGCCTCCGCTGGTTGAGCCGGGGCCCCCGCTGGTTGAGCCGGGGCCTCCGCTGGTTGAGCCGGGGCCTCCGCTGGTTGAGCCGGGCCGGAGCGCAGCGGAGGGCCGTGTCGAAACCGGGTGAGGCGCGGGGAGAGTCTCCCGGTGCGGCACCTGGTTTCGACTCGGCTCGCCTAGCGGCTCGCCGGCTCAACCGGCGGTGGGCGCGGCTCGCCGGCTCAACCGGCGGTGGGTGCGGGGGCTGGAGGAAGCGCGGCGTGGCGGTTGACGTCCTTGTAGAGGAGGTAGCGGAACCGACCGGGGCCGCCGGCGTAGCAGGCCTGCGGGCAGAACGCGCGCAGCCACATGAAGTCGCCCGCCTGGACCTCCACCCAGTCGCGGTTCAGCAGGTAGACCGCCTTGCCCTCGAGCACGTACAGCCCGTGCTCCATGACGTGCGTCTCCGGGAACGGGATCGCGCCGCCCGGCGCGAACGTGACGATGTTGACGTGCATGTCGTGCCGCAGATCCTCGACGTCGACGAACCGCGTCGTGGTCCAGGCGCCGTCGGTGTCGGGCATCGGGACGGCCTCGACGTCGCGTTCGCGCGTGACGAAGGCAGCCGGCGCGTCCAGCCCGTCGACCGGCTCGTAGCGCTTGCGGATCCAATGGAACGTCGCGGTGGCGTCCGAGGTGCTGCGCAGCGTCCAGGCGACGCCCGGCGGCAGGAAGGCGTACGACCCCGGCGTCAGGTCGTGCGACCGGCCGTCGAGGGTGAGTACGAGCGCCCCGTCGACGACGAACAGCACCGCCTCAGCGTTGGGGTCGCTCTCCGGGCGGTCGCTGCCGCCGCCGGGAGAGACCTCGACGACGTACTGCGAGAACGTCTCGGCGAACCCGGACAGCGGCCGCGCGAGCACCCACAGCCGGGTCGTGTCCCAGTGCGGCAGGCGACTCGCGGTGATGTCGCTCATCGTGCGGCGCGGCAGCACGGCGTACGCCTCGGTGAACACCGCCCGGTCGGTGGTGAGCTCGGTCTGGGCGGGCAGGCCGCCGCGCGGCACGTAGTCGGGCATCAGGAGTCTCCTCGTCGCAGCAGCCGCCCCAGCGGGCGCTCGGTCGTCGCCAGCACACCGCGTAGCCAGGTGCGCCGGGCGACGCCGGTCAGGGTGACGCCCTCGTACGCGGTGACCTTGTTCTTGTGCTCCAGCCGGGCGGCCTCGACCACGAACGACTCCTCCGGGGCGAACGCGACCAGGTCGGCGTGGCGTCCGACCCCGATGGCTCCCTTGGACTCCAGGCCGACGAGCGCGGCGGGACGTTCGCTCATCCACCGGGTCACGTCGGCGAGGGTGTGACCGCGTCGGGCCGCCTCGGTCCAGACGGCGGACAGGGCGAGCTGCACGGACGCGACGCCGCCCCAGGCGGTGCCGAAGTCGGGCGTCTTCAGGTCGGTCGTGCACGGCGAGTGGTCGCTCACCACGCAGTCGATCGTCCCGTCCGCAATGGCCTCCCACAGCCGAGTTCGATTGACATCACTGCGGATCGGCGGACAGCACTTGTGCGTCGTGGACCCGTCGGCGATGGTCTCGGCCGCGAACGACAGGTAGTGGGGGCAGGTCTCGACGGTGATCGGCAGGCCCTCGGCCTTGGCTGCTCGGATGGCGGGCAGGGCCTGCGCGCTGGACAGGTGCAGGATGTGCGCGCGGCCGCCCGACCGGCGTACGGCGTCGATGACCCGCTCGATCGCGGTCACCTCGGACGCGTCCGGCCGCGAGGCGACGAAACCCTCGTACGTCGAGCCGGTCGCCTCGGTGACGGAGCCCGCGTCCTCGGCATGGACGATCATCAGCGCGCCGATCAGCGCCGTACGCCGCAGGTACTGGTCGAGCTCGGCGGGGAAGAGCGGCGGGAACTCGGGGACGCCCGAGTCGATGAGGAAGCACTTGAAGCCGAAGACGCCCTCGTCGTGCAGCGGCAGCAGGTCCTCGAGGTTGCCTGGCACCGCGCCGCCCCAGAAGCCGACGTCGACGAAGCACTCGCCGTCGGCGGCTGCGCGCTTGATGTCCAGCGCCTCGACCGTCGTCGTCGGCGGAAGGCTGTTCAGCGGCATGTCGACGATGGTGGTGGTGCCGCCCTTGAGCGCGGCGCGCGTCGCCGTCTCGAAGCCCTCCCAGTGCGTGCGGCCGGGCTCGTTGACGTGGACGTGGGTGTCGACCATGCCGGGCAGCAGTACCTCGTCCTGGGCAAGCCGTACGTCCTCGGCGGCGGACCAGTCGGCGTCCACGGGGCCGATCGCCACGACCTCGCCGTCGCGCACGCCGACCGCGGCGGGCCGCTCGGCGCCGTCCACGACCGCGCGCTCGGCCCGCACGACGAGATCCAGGGGCTGCTCCACCCGGCCATCCTCACACCCGACGCCCTGCCCGTCGGCGAAAGTTGGCGGTCGGCACAGCCATGCGTGTGCCGGCGGTCACGTTTTGCCGGTGGTCCGGCAAAGGTTGGTGAGTGGCACAGCCATGAGTGTGCCGGCGGTCAAGTTTTGCCGGTGGGGGAAAGGGTTGGGCGCTGGGGCCGGTCGCGGGTGAGACTCGGGCGATGAGCACGCTGCGACCGATCGACCTGGAGACGTGGCCGCGCCGGGGGTGGTTCGAGCACTACACCCGGCGGACGCGGTGCACCTACGCGATGACCGTCGAGCTGGACGCGACCACGCTGAGGGCAGCCCTGCGGACGACCGGCAGGCGCACGTACGCCGCGCACGTCTGGGCGCTCGCGACCGTGATCAACCGGCACGACGAGCTGCGTATGGACCTCGGCCCGGACGGGAAGCCCGGGGTCTGGGACGTGCTGCACCCGGCGTTCACCGTCTTCAACCCGGCCAGCGAGACGTTCGCGTGCGTGTGGACGGCGTACGACCCGGACTTCGGGGTGTTCCACGACCGGATGATCGACGTGGCGGCGCGCCACCGGGACGCGGTGGAGCTTTTCCCGCAGGACGACCTGCCGGGCAGCACCTTCGACGTGTCGAGCGTGCCGTGGACGTCGTTCACCGGGTTCACCCTGAACATCGAGGGCGGCGCGAACCACCTGCGCCCGATCCTCACTCTCGGCCGGTACGTCGACCGTGGAGACCGCACACTGCTGCCACTGGCCGTCCAGCTGCACCATGCGGTGGCGGACGGGTTCCACGCCGCGCGCCTGGTGAACGAGGTCCAAGAGCTTTTCGACGACCCCACCTGGCTCGCCTGACCGGCGCGTCCTTCGTCGGTCGAGTAGCCGGAGCCTGCGGAGGCGTACCGAGACCTGGTGAGCGCGGTTGCGGGGTCTCGGTACGGGCCTCACTTCGTTCGCCCTCCTCGACCGGCGGTCATCTCGTTGGTTGAGCCGGTCCGAGGCGTTAGCCGAGGGGCGTGTCGAAACCTGGTGACGTACGGGGAGAGTCAGCGTCCGCGGTGGCGGTGGTTTCGACACGGTCTCGCCCAGCGGCTCGCCCGGCTCAACCAGCGGAGCGGCTGCTGTACTCGACCGGCGGTCATCCCGTTGGTTGAGCCGGGCCGGAGCGTTAGCGGAGGTCCGTGTCGAAACCCGGTGACATCTCGGGAGACTCGGGCGGACGGCTCGCCTGGTTTCGACTCGGACTCGCCTAGCGGCTCGTCCGGCTCAACCAGCGGTGGTGGGGCTCAATCAGCGGTGGTGGGGGCTCAGCCGGTGGTCGTGAGGGCGAGGAGGGTGGGCTCGTCGAGGTCGGCCAGCCGGCTCACCTCGTCCAGGTCGAGGGCGCCGCAGCGGACGCCGCGCAGCAGCGAGGACGCCAGCATCCGGGCGGTCGCGGGCTCGTCGGCGATGCCGCTCTCGACGCGCCCGACGTACGCCCGCAGCCGGGCCGCCGCGTCCAGCAGCGCGCGCCGATGGAAGAGATACGTCGCGAGGTACCGGGTCGGCAGGTGGCCGGGGTGCAGGTCCCAGCCCTGGTAGATGCCGCGTACGAGTGAGCGGGTCACCAGCCGGTGGTGCAGCGCCCACGTCGCGTGCGCCTCGGCCTCAGACCCGAACGCCACGACGTTGGTCGACCCGTCGGCCACCCGTACGCCGGTCTGCGCGGCGGCGACCTGCATGACCGCCTTCGCGTGATCGGCAACCGGGTGGTCGAGCGACTGGTAGGCCGCCGCGATGCCGAGCCCCGCGCTGTAGTCGTACGTCCCGTAGTGCAGGCCGGCGCAACGCCCGTCAGCCGCATCGATCATGGCCGCGACCGGCGCGGTGCCGTCCACGCCCATGACCGCTTGTGCCGTCTCGACCTGAATCTCGAAACCCACGCTGTCAGAGGCGATTCCGAGTGCGGACTCGATCGTCGAGCACGCCGATGCCATGGCGGCGACCTGCTCCACGGAGGTCACCTTGGGCAGGGTCACGACGAGGCCGTCCGGCAGCCGCGGGCCGTCGACCAGACCGGAGAGGAACGCCACGAGCGTCCGGACGCCCCGAGCCCGCGTCGGCGCCTCGAACGACTTGAACCGGATGCCGAACCATGCAGGACGCCCGTCCATCGATCGCAGCGCCGCCACCGTGGCCGCCACGTCCGCGTCCTCGACGTCGTCAGGTCGCCCGCCGTACCCGTCCTCGAAGTCGACCCGCAGGTTCTCGATCGGCTCGGTGGCCAGCTTCGCGCGCACCCGCTCGTACACCGCCTCGACGTCCGCGACCGGCTCACCGACCGCAGCCGCCAGGGTCGCGGATGTGGGTGCGTACGAAGCGAGCAGGTCCAGTGCCGACGCGCCCCACCGACGTACGGCGTCGACGTCGAACCGGTCCGCCGGAATGTACGCCGTGTGCACCGGCTGGCGGTCGACGCGATCGCCCGGGTACCGCTCCGCCAGCCGGGCGTCCCAGTCGGACAGCCGCCTGTCGAGCGCCGCGGTGAGCGAGCGCGTCAGGTCCTCGACGGACTCGGGCACGGGCACCTCCGCACGACATCGGTGTGTCACACCGCGCGGAGACGCACGCGGTGTGACACACCGTACGGGTGCGCGGGTGGGAGAGGATGACGCATGGCCGACTCGCTGCCGCTGGACGTCCTCAACACGGCACGGCAGGACGACGTCGCGTCCGCCCTGCTCAGCTGCTGCGCCGCGACGGCCTGGGTCGAGGCCGTGCTCGCCGCGCGCCCGTACGCCGACCGCGGCGCTCTGCTCGCCCGTTCGGACGAGGTCTTCGCCAAACTCGCGACCGCCGACGTGGACGCCGCGCTCGCCGGCCACCCGCGCATCGGCGAACGTGCGACCGGGCAGGGCCGTGACGCGCGGTGGTCGCGGCAGGAGCAGGCGTCCGTCAGCGACGCGGACGCGGACATCCAGGTGCGGCTCCGAGAGGGCAACGTCGCGTACGAGCGCCGCTTCGACCGGGTCTTCCTGATCCGCGCCGCCGGACGCAGCCCGCAGGAGATGCTGGACGAGCTGACCCGACGCCTCGGGAACGATGCCGACACCGAGGCGGCCGAGGTCCGTGAGCAGCTGCGACAGATCACCCGCTTGCGACTGGAGGCATTGCTGACATGAGCTCGCTCTCGACGCACGTCCTCGACGCGGTGCACGGTGCGCCCGCCGCCGGCGTACCCGTCGTCCTGTACGCCCAGCGCGACGGCGCGTGGCAGACCTCAGGGTCGGGCACGACCGACGCCGACGGGCGGATCGCGGAGCTGGCCGGCGACCTCAGCCAGGGCACCTACCGCGTCGTCTTCGAGACGGCGACGTACTTCGTCGCCTCGGGCACGACTGCGTTCTACCCGGAGGTGGTGGTGACGTTCGTCGTCGAGGAGGAGCGACACGTCCACGTGCCGCTGCTGCTGAGCCCGTTCGCGTACTCGACCTACCGAGGGAGCTGACATGGCGTACGTCCTGGGCCACCACCAGTACGGCAAGGCCGAGGTGCGGGTCGTGCGCGTCTACCGCGACACCGACCCGCACGAGCTGGTCGACTACAACGTCAGCGTCGCTCTCCAGGGCGACTTCGCGGACGCGCACATCGAGGGCGACCAGGCGAAGATCCTCACCACCGACGCCTGCAAGAACACCGTCAACGCGTTCGCGAAGGAGCACGGCGACGCGGCCCGGCAGCCCGAGACGTTCGCGCTCGTCCTCGCCCGCCACTTCGTCCGCGACGTGCCTCAGGTGAGCCAGGCCCGCGTGCAGATCGAGGCGTACCCGTGGGACCGCGCGCACGGCACGCCGCACGGCTTCGTCCGCCGCGGCGACCACGTCCGTACGACGACCGTCACCGTCCGCGGCGACGACGAGACCGTGGTGTCGGGCCTGCGCGGGCTGACCGTGCTGAAGACGACCGACTCGGAGTTCCACGGCTTCTACGAGGACCGGTACACCACGCTCAAACCGACGAACGACCGGATCATGGCGACGGAGATCCAGGCGCAGTGGTTGCACTCGGTGACCGAGACCGGTTGGGAAGCAAGCTTTTCCGCGGTGAAGACCGCGATCACCCACAGCTTCGCGAACGCGTACTCCTACGCGTTGCAGCACACGCTGTGGGAGATGGGCCAGGCCGTCCTCGACGCCGCGCCGACCGTGAGCGAGATTCGCTTCTCCTGCCCGAACAAGCACCACTTCGTCGTCGACCTCAGCCCCTTCGGGCTGGAGAACCCGAACGAGGTGTTCCACGCCGACGACCGCCCGTACGGGCTGATCGAGGCGAGCGTGCTGCGCGCGGAGGGCCCCGGTCGCAGCGACGCGTTCGACCCTGGTCAGGCCTGGTGAGGCGGCCTACATCTCCTCATGGGTGTCGGGGTCGCCGCCGAACAGCCGGCCGTCGTCATTCCCGAGCGCGGTGATCGCGGCGACCTCGTCGTCGGTCAGCTCGAACCCGAAGACGTCCAGGTTCTGCTGCTGACGCTCGGGCGTCGCGGACTTCGGGATGGGCAGGCTGCCGATCTGGTGGTGCCAGCGCAGGATCACCTGGCCGGGTGTGACGCCGTGCGCGGCCGCCGCGTCCGCGACCGGTGGCTCCCCGAACGGCGCCTGGCGCTTGCCCATCGGGCTCCACGCCTCCGTGCGGATGCCGAGGCGCTCGTTGACCGCGCGCATCTGCTCCTGCGGGAAGTAGGGGTGCAGCTCGATCTGGTTGACCGCGGGCGTCACACCGGTCTCGCCGATGATGCGGTCCAGGTGCTCCTGCGTGAAGTTCGAGACGCCGATCGCACGCACCTCACCCGCGGCCCGCGCGTCGACGAGGGCCTGCCACGCCTCGGCGTACAGACCGACGCTGGGGTTGGGCCAGTGGATGAGGTGCAGGTCGGTGTAGTCGACCCCGAGCCGCTCCAGCGAGCCCCGGATGGACGCCCGTGCCTCGTCGTACGCGTGGTGCCGCCCGGGGATCTTCGTCGTGACCTGGATCTCCTCGCGGGGGACGCCCGAGCGGCGGATCGCCTCGCCGACGGCCTGCTCGTTGTCGTAGTTCACGGCGGAGTCGAGCAGCCGGTAACCGGTCTCGAGGGCGCTGACGATGGCGCTCACGCCCTCGTCCGCCTTGAGCGGGTAGGTGCCGAAACCGATCGCGGGCAGGGTCGAGCCGTCGTTGAGGGGGTACGTCGGGATCGCGGTGGCCATGCGCCCCAAGGTACGCCGCAGCTCGGACGAACCTCCCGCATATCGGGTTCGGCAACTATGGCGAGACACCTGGATCTGCCCACTCATATGCGATCTCTGCGCAGGCCTCATCGGCGGCTTGCGAACGGGTAAGCCAGAAGAAGTCATCTACATCAAATGAAACGGTTGTACCCCGCAGGGGGTTGATGAGCTGTAGTTCATCCAGAATTTCGTGAGTAGAGGAATAGCTCAGCACCACATAGGAAATGAGTTGGCGGTAATCGACCGAACGGAAGGTTCGATCGACTGTCTTCACTTCACCCAGACCTCGCTTGCTGACCTCGCTGCTGGTTGGGCGTGAGAATCTGAAGTCGGGCGTACCCCCAGCCACGACTCCACAGCCCGGAAGCCTCGGTTCGATTTCGATGCTGTCGAAACCTTCGGTAATTTCAAAGGAATCAAGATTGGCCGCAAGCGCGAGGAGTTCCACCTCTTCCGCCGGAAGCAGAGTATTGGAGAAGTCGGCCTGATCCCAGATCACGGATAACCGAGAACTAGCCATGGCAAAAGCCTGCAGTGGATCAAGCGATTGGGCTGAGTGCTTGGACTTCCACAAGACGAACGCGGCTTCTGAGAGTACCGCATGGCGCTCATGCTCCGAGTTGAGTTTGACTGGATCTGCGCACTGTTCGGCAGACATGTTCGCGATGCGAACAAATGACTCTAGCCGTGGAAACTGCAACTTCCAGTATGAGCCCGCCACCTGTGCGAATCGCTCGGCAGAAATCATCTATACGGGCACCTCCTCGCGACCTTGCGCCACTTTATCTTCTCGCCATTTGAGTGCGATTCGATCAAAATCCGAGAAATGCGTCTTCCTGCGCCAGTGTGCACCTTCGTCATCCAGGAGAAATGAAGACAAGAGAATCGCGCGCTTGACCCATGGATGTTTCTCTTGATAATGACGCCTCTCGGCGGAAATGAATGCAGATGACCGCCAGTTGTGCATGTGTAGCACGATATCTCGCTGCAAGAACGGAGGCGCCTGGGAGGAAGAGTATATCTTCTTTGCAAGAATGAGATTCTCTGCATTCTGTTCGTGGCGGAGTACGCGAAGTCCGTATGCAAGATTCATCGGGAGATTCATGAAGTACGATCCGTCAACAATTCTTCGTCGGATTTCGCTAGTCACGGACGAGATCGTATCTGAACTAAGGTCTGCCGCAAGGTCGTCGAGAACTCGAAGAACAACCGGCATCGCCGGTGCCAACATCTCAAGGCTGTCGACGATTGTGCCGATGGCGGCTTCCTGTATGTCGGCATCTACGAAGCCGAGGGCCTGGGTCAAGCGGCGGACAACGGGCAAATTTACGCGACTTTTCCCAACCTCGCGGGAGAGCATGTCGACAATGTCGAAATCCTCAAGCTCTTTGCGGAGTCTTTCGTATTCTTCTGCTGCGTCCTGGCTGTAGGGGTCAAATCGCAAGGAAAGGCGTACGAATCGTCGTTCCTCTCGATCGGTAGCGGAGAGATCAGGTGAGTCTTCGGCCAAAAATATGGGCGCGCGAAGAAAGTCTCGAGTCCGTACGACTCTCGTCTTTTGCTTTTGTAAGGTGGCCCCTTCGTGTTCGTGAAGGTATTGGGTGAGCGAAATGAGATGAGAGTAAGCTTCCGCTTCACTGGTTGCGAATATTCGGTAATCATCCGCGAAGCGACAGAAGGCTATTCCATCCATTGCGAGCAATTTGTCTACTCTGTCCAGAGTTATTTCAGAAAGGGCGCGGGCGGCGGGACCGCCTACTGGTAGTCCATACGAGACCCCGCCCGAAATAGAACCGAGGAGAAGATTGATGCGTTTCGGCACCTCACCATCCGCGAGTCTGAGTTCGAGAAGGCTGTTCTCAATTCGATGGTGGTAGATCCGCGCGTAGAAGTCGGCAATGTCGGCGACTACGACGTGGCTGTACTTCTTCGCGAGTTCTTCGGACCTCTTGGAGAAATTGAGCCATGAATCAGCCCTGAAGAGCGAAGCGCGGTCTTCGTCAATATCGAAGCGATACGAGAAGACGGAAAGGTCTTCGCTGGGAGCGCGATTTCTCTCTATGGCGGAGGCAGATTCCAGCACCAGTCCGAGCAAGTAGGCGTTCCAGACGGGGTCTAGCTGCGTAGCCCAGCGGAATCCTTCATTCGTAACTAACTGAAGGGCGACATCGGTGGTCGGCGGATCATCCCTCAGCCTGCTCTTGAAGTCACTATGAATACTTGTGAGAAGTGCGACGACTTTGTCCGCATTATCGTGTAGAACGTGGTTTTCTGGCGCGAATGGAAAAACATCCGTATCACCCCACCTAGCGATATTTCGGACGGCAAGGTCAAAACTTCGTTCCACGGTGCCTCGCGTTTCGGACTTGTGTTGTGCCTGTCTGACCCTCCGGTCGCAGAATTTTGAGGAGTCTAGCAATTTGGCTGCTGCGCCCCTTGGGATGCAGCTTGCCGATGTCGTCAGGGTGATCGAGCGCGTGAAAATTCACCGGGTATCCCGGAGAGACATGCATTCGGGTCCGCGGGTGGAGATCCGTTTCGTGTTCAATGCGAGTTTTGGCGAAACTTCGGCTGCGCGCTGGTAGGGCGCTCGTCCTGTTGCGGGCTGGACCGTCACGCCAGGACCTTACATCCCGTGATGTGCGCTTAGGGCGTAAGAGTTCGGAGCGTGTGAGGACGGTCCTGTGCACGGCCGACGGTAGGCTGAATGCAATGCGAATCACTTCTTGAGAGCGGCACTCCTCGAGTGCGAGGTCGTGACCACGGTCAGGCGACCTCCGCGAGTGCCCGTCCATCCCGGACCGACCGGTCGGTCGCTCCGCGCTTCTCGCGTACCCGCGACGCCGGCGACCACTGTGCTCTCAGGAGAACTTCGTGCTCATCTCACTGCTGCGGCGAGCTCATCGCCCGGCCGACGCGACCCGCGTCTACTACGTCGGCAACGCGCTCGTCGACCTGTTCTGGGTGCTGTCGATCACGCTCAACCTCGTCTACCAGGTCACCGTTGTCGACCTGTCGCCGTTCGAGCTGGTCGTCGTGGGAACGGTGCTGGAGGCGACCTGCTTCCTGTTCGAGATCCCGACCGGCATCGTCGCGGACCTCTACTCGCGGCGCCTGTCGATCATCATCGGCGTCCTGCTGATCGGTGCGGGCTTCACGCTGCAGGGCGCGGTGCCCGCGCTCTGGGCCGTGCTGCTCGCCCAGGTCGTCTGGGGCATCGGCTACACCTTCACCTCCGGCGCCTGGCAGGCCTGGATCACCGATGAAGTGGGGGAGGAGCGGGTCCAGCACGTCTTCACCCGTGAGCAGCAGCTCAGCCTGGCCGCGACCTTCGTCGGTACGGCCCTGGCGGGCGTGCTCGGGCTCGTCACCGTCCAGCTGCCGATGGTGCTCGGCGGAGTCGCCGTCATGCTCGTCGGCATCTGGCTCGCGCTGCGGATGCCCGAGGAGCATTTCCACCGGACGCCGCCTCAGGAGCGGGAGACGTTCGCGCACCTGGCCCGGTCGTTCAAGGACGGCCTGGCCACCGCGCGTACCCGTCCGGTCGTCGGCTCGTTCTTCCTGGTCAGCCTGTTCGTCGGACTGTCCAGTGAGGCGTTCGACCGGCTCTGGACGGCGCGCATCCTCGACGACTTCGCGCTGCCCTCGCTGTTCGGGTCGCGCGAGCCGGCGCTGTGGTTCACGGTGTTCGCCCTGATCAGCGCGGCCCTGTCACTGGTCGCCTCGCTCGCCGCCAACCGGTGGGCCGGCCGCGCCCTGACGAACCTGCACCCGAACCGGCTGCTCGCGGGGCTGGTGCTCGTCCAGGTGGTGGGCGTCGTCGGGCTGGCGCTGCTGGGCAACATGTGGCTCGCGCTCGGGGCCATGTGGGCCCGGGCGGCAGCGCAGAAGGTCGCGTACCCGGTGCAGTCCGCCTGGCTGAACCGGCACGTCGACTCCCGCTCGCGCGCGACGGTGCTGTCGATGAACGGGCAGGCGGACGCGATCGGCCAGGTCGTCGGCGGCCCGCCGCTGGGTGCGCTCGGCTCGCGGGCCGGCATCCCCGTAGCGCTGGTCGTGTCCGCGGGCGTCCTGGCCCCGGCGGCTGCGGTGTACGCGCGCCTCCGTCCGCAGCGCTGATACGTGCAGAAGGAGCGTGCGGCATGTCGCACGCTCCTTCTGCACCAGCCACCCCGCCGCCCGCCGTCAGCGCAGCCGGAAGGTCGAGCGGTAGGTCGTCGGAGAGACACCGACCGCGCGCTGGAAGTGTCGCCGCAGCGTGGTCGCGGTACCCATCCCGCAGCTGTGAGCGATCTGGTCGACGGAGGCATCGGTGCGTTCGAGCAGCTCCTGGGCGCGCGCGATCCGTTGGTGGTGAAGCCAGTCCAGCGGCCCGGTCTGCAGCTCGGCGTGCATCCGGCGGGCGAGCTGCCGGGTGCTGAGCCCGGCGCGAGCGGCGAGGTCGCCCACCGTCAGTGGCTGGTCGAGCCGGCCGCGTGCCCACTCCAGCGTCGGGCCGAGCCCGTCCTGCGTGCGTGGCTCGGCCGGTGGAGTGATGAACTGCGCCTGACCACCCCTGCGATGGCCAGGGACGACCAGCCGCCGCGCGATGCCGTTCGCGGCGACCGCGCCGAAGTCGTTGCGTACCAGGTGAATACACAGGTCGAGGGCGGCCGTCTTGCCCGCTGACGTGAGGACGTCCTCCTCGTCGGTGTAGAGCACGTCGGCGCGGACGTCGACGGTCGGGTAGCGCCGGGCGAGGGCGTCGGCGTGCATCCAGTGCGTGGTCGCCGTCCGGCCGTCCAGGAGTCCGGCGGCGGCGAGGACGAACGCGCCGGTGCACAGGGAAGCGATCTGCGCGCCACGTTCGTGGGCCGCGACCAGTGCCCGACTCAGCGCCGGGTCCTGCTCGCCGTCGAGGTCGTCGGTGGACGACACGACGACGGTGTCCGCATCGGTCAGGCGGGCGTACGGGACGGTCGGCAGGTCGGGCAGCCACCGGTGCGGGGTGCCGTCGGCCGTGCTCGCCACCAGGTCGTACCACCGGCCGTCCGGCGAGAGGTCCGAGCGGTCGACGCCGAAGACCTCGGCCGCGATAGCCGACTCGTACAGCATCGCGGCGGGGTGCATGACCAAGGCGACCAGGGGCATGTCCGAAAGTGTACGACCCACGTCGTTTCCGACGCTCGTGCGGCGCCGTCGGGCTCGCCACGATGGACGCATGAGCACCGAACGAGTCATGGTCTACGGAGCCGCCGGGCACACCGGGCGTTTCGTCATCGACGAGCTGCTGTCCCGCGGGCTGACGCCCGTGCTGGCCGGGCGGAACGAGGAGCGGCTGTCCGCGCTCGCGTCGCGGTACGACGGGCTGGAGCGTCGCGTGGTTGGCGTCGAGGACGCGGACCGGCTGCGCGAGGCGCTGGCGGGGATCACCGTCGTGGTCAACGTCGCGGGTCCGTTCCTCGACACCGCCCTCCCGCTCGCTCGCGCCGCGGTGGAGGCCGGCGCGCACTACCTCGACGTGACGGCGGAGCAGCCGGCCGTGCAGCAGCTGTACGACGAGCTCGACGCGCCGGCCCGCAGCGCCGGAGTCTCGGTCGTCCCGGCCATGGCGTTCTACGGCGGCCTCGCCGACCTGCTCACGACGGCCGCTCTCGACGGCGAGCCGGGCGCGGACGAAGTCAAGGTCGCGATCGGTCTGGACCGCTGGTGGCCGACCGAGGGCACCCGCGTCACCGGCGACCGCAACACCGCAGTGCGCCAGGTGATTCGGGGCGGCGTCCTGGCGCCGCTGGAGAGTCCGGCACCGACGGGGACCTGGTCGTTCCCCGGGCCGCTCGGCGTCCAGGAGGTCGTGCAGCTGCCGTTCTCCGAGGTCGTCACGATCCACCGTCACCTCCAGGTGGGCGAGCTCACCTCGCACCTCAACACGGCACCCCTGGCGGACCTGCGCGACTCCAGCACCCCGCCGCCGTCCGCGGCGGACGACTCAGGACGCTCGGAGCAGCGGTTCGTCGTCGAGGTGGTGGTGGGCCGCGACGGCCGGTCCCGGAGCCTCGCGTGCGCCGGTCGGGACATCTACGCCTTCACCGCGCCGATCGTCGTCGAGGGCGTCGTCCGGCTGATCGACGGCCGTCATCAGGGTGCCGGCGCACTGGCGCCGGGGCAGGCGTTCGAGGCAGGCGACGTGCTCGCCGCGCTGGAACGGTCCACCGACGGCTTCAGGCTGCTCGAGTCCGAGCCGGTCGTCGAGCCGACCTGCGCCTGAGACCGCTACGGGCCGGTCGCCGCAGTCGCGGGTTCCACGCACCACAGGCTGGCAGAACCGGCGCACCCGGGTCCGAGGATCCGCACAGCTACCGACACGACGAAGGCCCCGGTCGCATGGACCGGGGCCTTCGTTGACTGTCTCAACACAGCGTGCACCCGAAGGGATTCGAACCCCTAACCTTCTGATCCGTAGTCAGATGCTCTATCCGTTGAGCTACGGGTGCGGGCGTTGCCGTGGCAACGAGGAGCAATGTTAACGGGCTCCGGGCCCAAGTGCGAAATCGGTATCGCCTCGGACTTGGTCGCAGGACCCTCCCGCCCAAGATCAGACCTGACTGAGACCCCCGCACGACAACGACCGGGCGCGTCGTACGTCCTTCACATCAGCGGGCCGAACGGTTCGTGAGCCGGGCGGATCCCGGCGCCACGCCGGGCCGGGGGTCCGGGGTTCAGACAGGGGGAACCGTCATGAAGCACCACTCCATCGCCGTCGCGGCACTCGCACTGAGCGCGAGCCTCGCGCTCGCGGCCTGCCAGGACGAGGACCGCTCGGCCGCCGGCTCCGACCTGCCGGTCGCGGCAGGCAGCACCACCAGCTCCACCGCCGCGAGCAGCACGGCGGCCGGCTCGGCATCGGCGGGTACGGCCGCGCTCAGCAGCGCGCCGACCGGTCAGACGGCGGCGGAGTCCGCCACCGCGAACGCGGCCGGTGGAAGCCCGCAAGGCAGCGTTCCGCAGGCCGGCGGTTCGGCCGCCAACGGCCCGCAGGGCAGCAGTGGTCATCGCGATGAGGGCATGACAGGCGGCAAGGGCCTGACCCTCGCGGGACTCCGGAGCGCGCCGTACCCGGCGATGTGCGACAACCCGGCCGGCCGCCTGGTCAACGGCAAGGACCTGCGCGGACGCGACGGCAACGTAGAGGCGAACATGCCCGGCGTCGGTATGAAGTACTACAACCCGGGCTCCAAGCCCACCCTGCTGGACCTCACCGGCGACGGCCGCAAGGAGATGGTGGTCGAGTTCTTCTGCGACGCGGGCGGCGTGACCTGGCCGAGCGTGATCGTGGTCTACGGCGAGGGCTGGAAGGTTCTCGGCTCCCTCGACCTCGGCAGCGTCGCGAACGCGGACGCCTACTACGGCAAGGCGCGGGTGAGCTCCTGGTCGGTGGGCCGGTCCGGGCTGAACGTGACCTGGCGTGCGTTCCAGGGCATCGACGGCAGCGAGTCGCGGCGGACGGGCGTCCTGAAGCTGCGCGGCGGACGACCCGTCATGACGAACGTCCAGATCCTCAGCGGCCACGGCGCCGGCGGCGGCTCGGTCGCTCGCACCCAGATCCGGTCGATCAACCCGACCACGTCGGCCGGTGGCGTCGCGTCCGGGTGGACCACCACCCGTACCAACGACAGCTGCGACGGCAGCGAGGCGAGCCTGGTCGCCAAGAGCTCCGGCATCTTCGTCTGCGGGGCGAGCGCCTCCGGGTACGACGCGTGCTGGACGGTCAACCGTACGCAGGCCGCCTGCGTCGCCTCGCCGTACCGCAAGCACGCCGACCTGCTGAACCTCACCCGGCCGACGACCGCGCGGCCGTACGCGCATCCGGTGCCGTGGGGTGTGGTGCTCGCGGACGGCACGACCTGTCAGCCGTCGTTCGGCGGGGGTGGCAGCGTGCGCCCGGACGGCTACATCGCCCGCTACTACTGCAGCGACAAGCGCGACCTGCTGATGCGGGAGAACGACCGCGGGGCCGGGTGGTTCGACACCAGCCGCCCGGTGTGGACCGTCCAGGCCGGGAAGGGCCTCACCGGCAAGCGCACCACCGAGCAGGTCAAGGCGGTCTCGTACGCCGTGCGCTGACGAACTGCGTACCGCCCGGCGGCGGCCGGTCAGCCTGCGAAGGGGGATGCAGGCAGGCCGGCCGCACCCGGCTCGCACGTGAACACCGCGCCGGCAGCCGGCTGCTCGCCGTCCGGGACGTTCTCCCGGGTGGTCGTGACGTAGAGGGTGCGCAGGTCCTGACCGCCGAACGTGCACGCGGTGACGTTGGTGACGGGCAGCTCGACGACCTGGTCGAGCTGCCCGTCCGGCGCGTACCGGTGGACGGCCGACCCGCCGTACAGCGCGACCCAGACGCCGCCGTCCGCGTCGACGCAGAGCCCGTCCGGGTCGCCGTCGAGGTCGTCCGGGAGGCGGACGAAGGCTCGTCGCCCGGTGAGGCCGTCCGCCTCCGACCAGTCGAACGCGCTGATCGTGCGCGTCGGGGTGTCGTTGAAGTACGCCGTCTCGCCGCTGGCCGACCAGCCGAGGCCGTTGGAGATGGTCAGGTCGTCCAGGACGCGGGTGGCCGACCCGTCGGGGTCCAGGCGGTACATGAAGGCCTGGCCTTGCGACTGGTCGTAGGCCATCGACCCGCAGTAGAAGCGGCCGGCGGGGTCGCAGCCGCCGTCGTTGAACCGGATCGGCCCGCTCCACAGCTCGGGCAGCGGGGCGATGTCGCTCAGGTCGTCGGAGGTCGCCAGTGCGAACCCGCGCTCGACCGCGACGACCGCGCCGCCGGACGCGCGTGGCCGGAGTGCAGCGGCGACCTCGCCCACATGGGCCCGCTCGACCGAGCCGTCGTCGAGCAGGGTGAGGACGTCGCCGGCCATCAGGTCGACGTACCGGAGGCGCCCGTCGGGCCACCAGACCGGACCCTCGGCGTGGAAGGCGTGCGGCTTCGAGACGGCTTCGGCGCGCATGGACCGACCCTAGCCACCCGTCCAGTTGCGAACGTGTCGCATCTAGGGCCAGGGTGTAACCATGCACGTACCCGACGGATTCATCGACCTGCCGGTCTCGGCCGCGACCGGAGCGGTCGCCGCCGGCGCCGTGGCGATCGCCCTGCGCAAGGCCGCACCCGAGATCCGTGAGACCGGCCCGGCGCTCCCGGGCCTGGTGTCGGCGTTCATCTTCGCCGTGCAGATGGTCAACTTCCCGGTCGGGGCCGGTACGAGCGGGCACCTGCTCGGTGGGGTTCTCGCCGCCGCGCTCGTCGGGCCGTGGACTGGACTGCTGTGCATGACCGTGGTGCTGCTCGTGCAGGGCGTGTTCTTCGCCGACGGCGGCCTCACCGCGCTCGGCACCAACATCACCGACATGGGCGTCGTCACCGTGATCGTCGGGTACGCCGTCATGCGGCTGGCCCTCGGCGTCCTGCCGCGCCGCTCCTCGAGCATCTCGGTCGCCGCGTTCGTCGCCGCCATGCTCGCCGTGCCGGCCGCCGCGGTCGCCTTCACCGGCATCTACGCCGTCGGCGGCTCGGTGGACATCCCACTCGGCAAGGTCGCCACCGCGATGATCGGCTGGCACGTCCTCATCGGCATCGGCGAGGCGCTCATCACCACGGCCGTGCTCAGTGCCGTGCTCGCCGCCCGGCCGGACCTCGTCTTCGTCGCCCGTCACCTGCGTCGCGACCTGGAGCTGGTCGACGCCGACGGCAAACGCACGACCGTCGCGGCGGACGCGCTCGAACCGGCCACCGGGCGGTCCGCCGTCCACCTCGGCCGACGCTCCGTCATCATCGCCCTGAGTGCTGCCGCGGTGGTGGCCTTCGGGCTGAGCTACTTCGCCAGCGCCCACCCCGACGGCCTGGAGTACGTCGGCCAGCAGCTCGGATTCGAGCACCAGGACTCCGCCGTGGCCGGTGGCCCGATGTCCGGCTACGCGGTGAGCGGCGTCCAGAACACCTTCCTCTCCGGTGGCCTCGCCGGTCTGATCGGCGTCGCGCTCACCGTCCTGATCGGCTGCGCGATCGCCTGGATCGTCCGGCGCGTGCGTCCGGTCGAGAAGGCGGCCCCCGAGCGCGAGTCGTCCGCGGTCGGAGGCTGATCCGTGGTCGCGACACCCGTTGCCGGTCCGGCTGCCCGGGGCGCGGACGCCCTGCTCGTCCGCCGTCCCTCGATCGTGCACCGCCTGCCCGCGCAGGTGAAGCTCGTCGCGCTGCTCGTGTTCGTCGTCGTGGTCGTCGCCACCCCGCGTACGGCGTGGCCGGCGTTCGTGGCGTACGGGGTGCTGCTCGCGGGAGTGATCGCGCTGGCCCGGCTGCCGTTCGGCGTCATCGCCCGGCGGATGCTCGTCGAGACGCCGTTCGTGGTGTTCGCGCTGCTGATGCCGTTCGTCGCGTCCGGGCCGCGCGTCGACGTGGTGGGCCTGTCCGTGTCGGAGTCCGGGCTGATCGGCGGCGCGGTCCTGCTGGTGAAGGGTTCGCTCGGTGTCGTGGCCGCGATCGTCCTCGCCGCGACCACCGAGTCACGCGAGATGCTCGTCGGGTTGGAACGGCTGCGACTGCCGGGGGTGCTCGTCGCGATCATCGGGTTCGCCATCCGGTACCTGTCCATCGCCAGCGAGGACCTGGAGCGCGCTCGCATCGCCCGACTCGCGCGGGGTGGCAGCGGCGGACGTTCCTCCCAGCTGAGATCCGTTGCGGGGACTGTAGGTTCGACGTTCGTGCGGACGTACGAGCGGGGCGAGCGGGTCCACCGGGCGATGCTGGCCCGCGGTCTGGACGGACCGATGCCGGTGCTGTCCGGGCGCGCCGCGACCGCTGCCGAGTGGCGTACCGCGCTCGCGCTGCCGGCGGCCGCCCTGGTCGTCCTCGCCGCCGGGCTGGTCCTCACGTGAGCGAGCCCGCGCTGCAGGTGAGCCGGCTCGGGTTCGCCTACCCGGACGGGCACCAGGTGCTGTACGGCGTCGACCTCACCGTCGAGGCGGGCGAGCGGGTGGCGCTGCTGGGTCCCAACGGCGCCGGCAAGACCACCCTGGTGCTCCACCTCAACGGCATCCTCGGCGCAGTCGCCGGCGGCACGGGTACGGGCTCCGTCGCGGTCGGCGGCCTCACGCTGACCAAGGACTCGGTCGCCGAGGTCCGCCGTCGCGTCGGTCTCGTCTTCCAGGATCCCGACGACCAGCTGTTCATGCCGACCGTGGCCGACGACGTCGCGTTCGGCCCGGCCAACCTCGGGCTCAAGGGCGAGGAGCTGCGCGCGCGGGTCGAGTCGGCGCTGCAGGCCGTCGGGATGCTGGAGTACGCCGATCGCGCGCCGTACCACCTGTCGTTCGGTCAGCGGCGCCGCGTCGCCGTCGCGACCGTGCTGGCGATGGACCCCCAGCTGCTGGTGCTGGACGAGCCGTCGAGCAACCTCGACCCGGCGGCCCGGCGCGAGCTCGCCGAGATCATCCGGTCGCTGCCGGTCGCGGTGCTGATGGTCACGCACGACCTCCCGTACGCACTGGAGCTGTGCAGCCGGTCGGCGCTGATGGACGAGGGTCGCATCGTCGCGCAGCGTCCGACCCGGGACCTGCTCGCCGACACCGACCTGCTGCACCAGCACCGGCTGGAGCTGCCGTACGGCTTCGACCCCCTCTCCGTCCCCGGCGCCTGACCCGGTTCCGGCTACTCCGCCGGTCGAGCAGGTCCGACGGGTCCGCTGGTTGAGCCGGGCGACGAGTTCGCTGGTTGAGCCGGTCCGAGGCGTTAGCCGAGGAGCGTGTCGAAACCTGGTGACGTACGGGGAGAGTCAGCGTCCGCGGTGGCGGTGGTTTCGACTCGGGCTCGCCTAGCGG
>NZ_JAROAV010000040.1 GCF_029439465.1 Luteipulveratus flavus
GTGCAAGGTCCGCTGGTTGAGCCGGGCGAGCGCCCCAGCGCGAGCCCGAGTCGAAACCCGGTGACACCACGGGAGACCCTCCCCCCGCCTCACCCGGTTTCGACACTGCCCTCCCTAACGCTCCGGGCCGGCTCAACCAGCGGAGTCCGGCGGGGCTAGGCCGGGTCACCAGTCGGGGTCGATGCCGTTCTCGAGGTACGCGGTTCCCCCGCCCTCGTCGAGCTGGCGGACGGCGCGCGCCACCAGGCGGGCGGTGTAGTCCGCGGCGTGCGCCTTCAGACCGACCTCGTCCACCCAGTGCACCGCGCGGATCTCGCGCGGCTCCAGGACCGCTCGCTCGACCTCGGCGGCGCCACCCACCTCGACGTCGAACAGGAACAGCGTCGCGTCGTCCCAGCCGTGCCATGGCGGCAGCCAGCTGACCGTGGCCAGCGACCGGATCCGCGCGTCGAGCCTGAGCTCCTCGCGGATCTCCCGAACCACCGCGTGCGCCGGCGACTCCCCCGGATCGACCACGCCGCCGGGCAGGTCCCAGAAGTTCTTGTAGACCAGCTCGCAGACCAGCACCTCACCGCGCTCGTTGCGGATCAGCGCCTGGGCGATGGCCCGCTTCGTGGGCAGCCCCGCGTTGAGAGTCGCGACGAATCCCTCGCGGGTGAACGGGTCCGGGTCGTCGGCGAGCCGGCCCAGCAGCACGGCGCCCCCGGTCGCCGCGTACCCGCGGACGACGCCCTCCTTGCGCAGCCCCGCCCGACTGGCGATGCGTACGGCGTCCCGGTCGGCCACGTCGGCGTACACCTCGACGCGGCGGAGACCGAGCTCCTCGAAGCCGTAGCCGGCGAGCGCGCGGAGCGCCTGGCTCATGCGGTCGCCGGCGCGGCCGCGCACCTCCGACCAGCTCAGCCGGCCCGTGCCGTCCCGGCCGTTCGCCCGCGTGACCGTCACGGCGCCCGCCACCACACCGTCGGCCTCCACGACGAAGCTCACCGCGCGACGGTCGTCGGCGTACGCGGCGTGCCGCTCCTTCGTCGACAGGCCCTCCGCACCGGCCAGGTCGGGCTCGGTCGGTGCCCAGGGACGCAGCGTCACCGCCCCGTCGACGAGCGTCGGCTGCGGAGGTACGGGCGCGGGCGACGTCATGCTCCGAGCCTATGGCGCCGAACGGCCGCACCCCCGCCACCGGGGGTGACAGGGGTGCGGTTCGGGTGGTCTCAGCCGGTGACCGGCAGCGCCGTGGTGCTCGGCGTCGGGACCGGCGGCTCGGTCGGTTCACCCGTGGGGGTGGGGCCGGTCGGCTCCTGGGTCGGGGACGACGTGCCCGTCGGGGGCTGCGTCGAGGTGCCCGTCGGAGTACCGGTGCCCGTGAATGTGCCCGTCGGCGTGCCGGTGGACGTACCGGTGCCGGTCGTCGTGCCCGTCGGCGACGGGGTCGGGGACGAGGTGCTCGTCGGGGGCTGCGTCGGCGTCGAGGTGGGCGAACCCGTCGGCGTCGGCCCGGCCGCGCACGAGGCGTACCCGAGCTTGATGTACGTGCCCTCACCGATCGCGTCCGCGAGGTCGAGGTACGCCCCGACGCGACCGTCCGCGCCGCCGCGGCCGAAGGTGACCGTGCCCTGGGCGTTCGCGTTGCCGGTGAACGCCGCCAGTGAGGTGGTGGAGCCGAGGGCCTTCTTGCCGGGTGCGCCGCCGCCGGTGACGGTCACGGTGTACGCGCCGCCGTCGCAGCCGACGGTGACCCCGATGCCGCTGACGCCCAGCGCCGGCATCGAGAAGCGGGTGACGATGCCCTCCGCGCTCGTCGACTCGTCCGACACCCCGCCGGTGGTGCTCGCGCGCGCGGTGAAGAAACCGTCGGAGTCGCCGACCGAGCCGCTCGCGAACGTCGGGTGGTTGTCGGTGATCGTCCGCCAGGCCACGCCACCGCCCACGGGGTCCTTCGGCGCGGCGACGCCGCCTGCGCTCGCGACGACCAGGCCGATCGCCCCCGCCACTCCAGCGGCGACCGATGCGCCGAACAGCGCTGTGTTGCGCTTCATTTCTCGTCCTCCCTGACGTCGATTCATGCGGTGATGGATACAGGCGTCCCCGTCGGCAGCCTGCCGAGGATGTCGAGCGCTGCGTCCGGGATCCGTACGCAGCCGTGCGAGACCTTGCCGGTCCGTCCGGCCGCCGTGGGCCAGCCGTGGACGGCAACGGTGCCGGGGCCGCCGCCGAACGTGTCGAGGGTGTCCGAGTGGGCCCCCAGAGCGTAGATGACCGGTGAGAAGCTCTGCTGCGGGTCCACGAACCCGGCAAGGAGGAACGTCTCACCGCTCGGTGTGGGCGTCCGGTCCTGGCCCTGGCCGATGCGCCAGCTGCCGGCCACGCGCTTCCCCTCGTCCACGGTCATCGAGCCGGTGGCCAGATCGATCCGCACGGCCCACCGCGTCGTCGCGGTGCGCTGGCCGGTGTCGGGGATCCACGCCGTCGCGCCGTTGGGTCGGGACGGCAGCCGCACCTGCATCCAGCCGTCCCGCTGGGCCAGCACCGGCAGCCAGGTCGGGTTGCCGATCTGCTTCGCCGGTACGACCGTGACCGGCGTAGCCCCCGGCCGCGCGAAACCGGCGGTCTCCTGCGCGACCTGGACGACGACGCCGTGGCTGCGACCGGACAGGTCGACCGGCGCACCGCGGACCGTCGTGTCGGTCGTCGCCCGCGGGAGCGCCGCCAGCACATCGGCGGACACCTGCGGGACCGGGACCCGCGTCGCGGCCGGCGCGGACCCGGCCGGGCTCGAAGCGGACGAGACCGGCCGGCCCGCGGAGTCGTCCGAGCCGAGCGTGCGCAGGGCCAGCACGACCACGCCGGCGACGAGCGCGAACCCCACGACGACGCCGAGAACGACGGTCGTGAGGCGCGCTCGTCCCGACGCGCCGGGCCGACTGGTCATGCTGTGCTCATCGCGGATCGGACGGTGGGACTACTTGCCGAGCTCGGACAGGAAGGCCGAGCCGGACGGGGTGCCGACACCGGTGACGTTGTCCCAGCCGGCCTTGGTGACGAGGTCCTCCGGCTTGGCGTCGAACCCGATCAGGTTGAACGGACGCCCGGCGCCCGGCAGGTACACGCCCGCCTTGCCCGGCGCGTTGACGTCGCTCAGGGCGCTGGTGCCGCGCAGCTTGTAGATCCACGGCGTGGCCAGACCGATCTTGCGGCCCGTCTGCGCCTTCGACAGACCGACCAGCGCGGCCGTCACCGGCGAGCTGAGGCTGGTCCCGCCGAACGAGCCGTAGGAGACCGTGACGTTCTCGGTGAAGCGGATGGTGTAGCCGGTCGCCGGGTCGGCGAGCGCCGACACGTCCGGGACCGTACGCATCGTGGTCGACCCGGAGACGACGCCCTTCTGCCAGGACGGCTGGGCGTACGACTGACTCACGCCACCGCCGGCGCCCTCGACGCCGTTGGCCGCGGTCACGTCCGTGATGCCGGTGGTGCTGGAGAGGCTCGGCTGCTGGTAGAAGCGCGACTCCCAGCCGGCCACCACGGACTTGGTGCCGGCGGAGGTCATGCCCACAGACGTACCGCCGACGGCCGTCACGTTGATGCTGGAGGCCGGGTGGCCGACGCCCTTGGCACCGTCGTTGACGGTCGAGTTGTTGCCGATGTCACCGGTCGAGGCGAACACGCTGATGCCGGTCAGCGCGGCCTGCTGGAACGGCCGGTCCCAGGCGCTCTTGTCCGACGCGGTCATGCCGGCGTCGGAGGTCGAGCCGAACGACATGGAGATGGTCGACACCTTGTGCTCGCTCACCATCGTGCCGAGCATCTTGGTCAGCGCGCCGTCGTAGCAGCTGGAGGCGCCGTAGTAGAAGATCGGCGCGCTGGGCGCGATCGCGTGGCTGGACTGGACGTCGAGCGCGTGCTCGCCCTTGACCCCCTCAGGGTCGCACGCGGGCATGTTCGCGTCCGGCTTGGCGATCGTCGCCGTGTAGCTGGTGAGCTGCGGGTAGCCGGTCTTGGTCATGTACTGGTTGGTGATCGTCTTCATCGCCGTGTCACCGCCCCAGAGCAGGATGCCCAGCGCCGGCGCCTTCGCCGCGGCACCCTTCGCGCCGTACATCGTGGCGAGGTCCTTGGGCTGGTAGCCGCACAGGACGTTCGACTCCTGGGCCCACTTCTTCGCGGTGGGCTTGAGCACCGAACCCCAGTACGGCGCGCACGAGTCGGCGGCGGCCGCCGTCGCGTGGGTGCGCTTGCCCGGGGACGGGACCTTCTCCAGCAGTCGCGAGCTGTTCGACTGCACACGGTGCAGCGTGTTGAGACCGGCGACGCCGGACAGGCCGAGCGACGCGGGGACCTTGGGGTCACGGTCGACGGCCATGCCGCGCCGGCCGTTCAGGCTGGCGTCGTGCAGGTTGACGCCGAACGCGCGGTTCATCGTCCGCACGGTGGAGGAGACCTCGACGGTGCCGGTGTCGCGGCTGGTCCCGGTCACCGTCAGGCCCTTGCCGCGTGCCCACGCGGCGGCCCGGTCGATCTTCGCCTGGGTCGGGGTGAACGCCGCGCGGTACTGGGCCGGCGTCATGGTCACGCCACGGGCGATGAGCTGCCGGGCACGGGCCTGGTCGCGCATCGGCAGCTGCAGGGTGGCACTCACCTGGCGACCCTGCGGTGCGGCGGCGTGGAGCACGACGCGGTCACCGGAGTCGGAGGTGATGGCGGTCCCGGAGTTGTGCAGGGTCACCGACCGGTCGTCGTCGCTGCCGGCGGCCAGGGCGGCGGCCGGCACGAGAGCCATGGTGGACAGGGCAGCGGTCACCGCTGCGAGGTTTCGACGCTTCATACTGCTTTCCGCTCCTCGGGAAGACACCGGCTGGCGACGGCCTGGGGGCACGCCACGCACGCGCCGCCCGGCGCGGTGCACTCGTTGAATCCCCCAGAGAAAGCGCACGCCCCACCGGCGCGCGCGGGTCCTTCATAGCAGACCGGGCCGCGTCAGGTCGGCACTGCCCAGAAAAGGGACACCCGACGTTCACCCAGCCGGGCCGAGCACCTCGATCCGGCTGGACACCAGGACGGGTGCGTGGCAGGTGCTGAGCGCGTTCGGGTCGACGTGACCGGTGACCCGGACGCGCGTCCGGGTGGCGCTCCCACCGGCCGGGTCCGCGGCCGCCTGCTGGCCACCGCGCGCCCGGGTGCGGACGTCCGACGTCACGGCCGGTCCGGTCAGCGCGTACGGCTTCCCGTCGGCGGTCCGCATCAGCACGCAGGTGAGACCGGGGTACCCGATGGTGCCCTCGACCGTGAGGTCGTCCGTCGTCCCGTCACCGCGCGGCGGCGGGGTGCTCGGGAGTGCCGTCCCCTTGGGCGGCGGCACCGTCGAGGTCGGTGAGGTGGCCGACGTGGTCGGCGTCGCGCTCGAGGACGGCGTCGCGCTGCTCGTCGACGGGCTGCTCGTCGACGTGCTCGGACCGGAGGACGACGCCCCGCCGGTGGGGCCGTCCTCGCTGCCGCACCCGGCGAGCACCCCCATCGTCAGCACCGCCCCTGCGGCCATGACCACACCACCACGCATCGAACCCTCCTCGTTCGTCCGTCCTACCGACGTCTGACCCGGGCGCAAGGTTGGCATGCGGGGACCGGCGGCGGGGCGCGTACGGCTGCTGCGACGATGTGCGCATGATCCTCAACGGCGACGATCCCGACGTGCTCGCTGCCCCCGTACCGGTGGCGGTCGTGGGCGCTGGGGCCATGGGCTCCGGCATCGCGCAGATCGCCGCCCAGGCCGGGCACGACGTCCACCTCGTCGACGCCGTCGACGGCGCGGCACGGGCCGCCCGGGAGCGGCTGCACGCGACGCTTAGCCGCCTGGCCGGCAAGGGCAAGATCAGCGCGGAGGACGCCGCGGCGACCGCGTCCCGTCTGCACGTCGCGCCGACCGTACGAGCCCTGCCGCAGGTCGGCCTCGTGATCGAGGCGGCGGTCGAGGACCTCACCGTCAAGCAGGCGCTGTTCGCCGAGCTGGAGGCCCGGCAGGACGCCGCCGTGCTCGCCACCAACACCTCCAGCCTCGACACCAGCGCCATCGCGTCCGGGCTGCACCGGCCGGACCGCGTGATCGGCCTGCACTTCTTCAACCCTCCCCCGCTCATGCGCCTGGTCGAGGTGATCCACGGCCCGCACAACGCCACCGAGGCCGGCGGCGCACTGCTGGACGCCGCGAGCGAGCTGATGCGGCGCTGGGGCAAGACGCCGGTGCGCTGCACGTCCACGCCAGGGTTCATCGTCAACCGGGTCGCCCGGCCGTTCTACGGCGAGGCGCAGCGGATGGTCGGCGCCGGCGAGATCGACCCCGCGACGCTCGACCTGGCGATGCGTGACGCCGGCTTCCGGATGGGCCCGATGGAGCTCACCGACCTCATCGGCCAGGACGTCAACCTCGCCGTCGGCACCTCGGTGTGGGAGCAGACCGGCAGGGACCCGCGGTACGAGCCCACCGACTACCAGCGCGACCTCGTCTCCGCCGGTCGGCTGGGCCGCAAGAGCGGCGCCGGGGTGTTCACGTACGACGACGCCGGAGTTGCCCAGAACGCCCACGCCGACGTCTCGCGCGCGGCTACGATCACTGCGGCCGACGCCCCTCTGGCCGGCAACCCCGTCGCCCGCACGCTCGCCATGCTCGTGAACGAGGCGGTCGACCTGGTCGCCCGGGACGAGGCCACCGCCGAGGACGTCGACACCGCGATGCGTCTCGGGACGAACTACCCGAAGGGGCCGTTCGAGTGGGGCCGGGAGATCGGCTTCGCGACGATCGCCGACCAGCTGACCGACCTCGACCGCAGGTATCCCGGCGGCCGCTACCGCCCGAGTCCCGCACTGCGCGACGCGGGCTGACGCGCGAACAGGAGGCGTCCCGCCGTGAGCACGCACGAGCACGAATACGAGGCCGATCGCGACAGCGGGCTCAGCCACGTCCATTCGATGTGGGCCGCGGACCACGCCTCCGCCCTGCTCGGCATCGAGCTGCTCGACGTGGGTGTCCAGGACGGCCTGGGCTTCGCCCGCACCCGGATGGTCGTCAAGCACAGCATGGTCAACGGCCTGGACATCCAGCACGGCGGCTACATCTTCACCCTCGCCGACTCGACGTTCGCGCTGGCGTGCAACGCCGCCGGGCGGTTCACCGTCGCGGCCGGCGCGGACATCGTCTACGTCACCTCCGGCTACCTGGGCGACGTGCTCATCGCCGACGCCCGCGAGCGCGCGACCTGGGGCCGCAGTGGCATCACCGACGTCACGGTGACCCGCGAGGCGGACGGCGGGCTCGTCGCAGAGTTCCGCGGTCAGTCGCGGTCGCTGGTGCAGCACCATGACTGACCTGCCGGCGATCAGCGACGACGGACCGCTGCTCGACGACGCGGAGCGGTGGTCGGTCGACCAGCTGCGCTCCCACCAGCTCGAGCGGCTGCGCGACACCCTCCAGCGCGCGTACGACAACGTCCCGCACTACCGGGCTGCGTTCGACGCCAACGGTTTCCACCCGAGCGACCTGCGCAGCCTGGACGACCTCGCCGGTGCGCCGCTGACGTCCAAGGCCGACCTGCGCGCCAACTACCCGTTCGGGCTCTTCGCGGTGCCGCGCGAGCAGGTCGCGCGCGTGCACGCCTCCAGCGGCACCACCGGCAAGCCGACCGTCGTCGGCTACACCCGCGACGACATCGCCGTCTGGGCGTCGTTAGTGGCCCGCTCGCTGCGCGCCGCGGGTGTACGACCGGGCGACGTCGTGCACGTGGCGTACGGGTACGGGCTGTTCACCGGCGGTCTCGGCGCGCACTACGGAGCGGAAGCGCTGGGCTGCACCGTCGTGCCGATGTCGGGCGGTCAGACCGAGCGGCAGATCCAGCTCATCCACGACTTCGGCGCGCGGGCGATCATGGTGACGCCGTCGTACTTCCTGTCGGTCCTGGACGAGATGCAGCGCCAGGGCCTGGACCCCGCGGAGTCGCCGCTGGAGATCGGGGTGTTCGGGGCCGAGCCGTGGACGCCGGCGATGCGCCACGAGATCGAGCAGCGCGGCGCGATGCACGCGGTCGACATCTACGGACTGTCCGAGGTGATGGGTCCGGGCGTCGCGCAGGAGTGCGTCGAGACCAAGGACGGTCTGCACCTGTGGGAGGACCACTTCTACCCGGAGGTCATCGACCCGATCACCCAGCAGCCGGTGGCCGAGGGCGAGGTCGGCGAGCTGGTGATCACCTCGCTGTCCAAGCAGGCGATGCCGGTCGTCCGGTACCGGACGCGTGACCTGACCCGGCTGCTGCCCGGCACCGCGCGCCCGTCGATGCGCCGGATGGAGAAGATCACCGGCCGCTCCGACGACCTGATGATCGTGCGCGGCGTCAACGTGTTCCCCACCCAGGTCGAGGAGCTCGTCCTGGCGATCCCCGGGCTGACGCCGTACTTCCAGTGCGTCCTCACCCGGCCCGGACGGCTGGACGAGCTGACCGTGCGCGTCGAGGCGGATCCCTCGACGGCCGAGGGTGACCGCGAGGCGCTCGGACGGGACCTCGCCTCTCGCATCAAGCGACAGATCGGCGCCACCGCGAACGTCGAGGTCGTCGGCCCGGACGGCATCGAGCGGTCGGTCGGCAAGGCCCGCCGCATCGTCGACCAGCGCGACGACCGCTGAGTCGGCGACACGCTGGTCAGCGCCGGAGCGACCGGTCACCACGAGCGACCGGATCCGCGAGCGCAGCGAGAGTCCTTGGCCGGTAATCCCGGAAATTTTCAGCGGACGGGTCTAGCGTTCGACCGGACGAACCGGCAACCGCGGAGATGTGGGAATGACCTGGACCGAGATGACGACCCGAACGCTGGCCGAGCTGCGCGAGGCCAAGCCGATCTACCAGCCCACCAACTTCTGGGGGCCTGGCGTCGAGGCGCTCCTGAGCGACATGGAGTCCGCCGGGCTGGAGAGCTTCAAGTCGTGGCGGACGGCACACATCTGGTTCAACCCGATGTACGGCAACGGCTACACCAACGCCAGCATCGGTCAGATCCTGCCCGTGGCGCAGTCCCACAACCGTGCCGCCAACCTCAACTTCCTGTCCTCGGCGCTCAACGGGTCGATGCAGGCCAGCCGCGACTTCGACGTCGCCAGCGTGGCCTGGGACCAGACCCGCTGGCCGTTCGACCTGGTCAAGCAGGGTGAGAGCCGCGTCGGCCGCCCCGGCCAGGCCTACCCGCTGAGCGGGATCCCCGAGGTGACGTTCGGCCGCGCGTACGTCAACTACCTGCTGTGCCTGTCGGCGCTGTCCCGGCACGTCGACGCCCCGCCCCGGAGCTTCCTGGAGATCGGCGGTGGCTTCGGTGTGCTCGGCGAGATCGTCATGTCGCGCGACTCGGAGGCGCGCTACGTGGACCTGGACATCCCGCCGCTGATGACGGTCGCCTCGTACTACCTGTGCGAGCTGTTCGGACGCGACCGGGTGACCGTGTACGACGAGAGCCTCAGCCGCCCGGGAGCGATCAGGGTGCCCGCGTCCGGGGTCGTGCCGAACTATCGCATCGAGGACCTGGAGGGCGAGTTCGAGGTGTTCGTCAACTCCTTCTCCTTCCAGGAGATGGAGCCCGACGTCGTCGAGCACTACGTCGACCAGGTGTGCGCCAAGGGCATCCGGTACGCCGTCTCCCTCAACTCCCGCCAGGGCAAGCCCAAGGCCGCCGAGGCGGGCCAGTGGGGCGCCCTGGACCCGGTGAAGTCGGCCGACATCGCCGCGATGTTCGCCAAGCACGGCTTCGTCCAGGTCGGCGAGTACGACCAGCCGATGATCCGCAGCGGCGGTCAGCTCATCGTCCTGCGGCGCGACTGACCCGACGGCGCGGACCTCGGCGGAGCGGCGACCCCACGTCCCGCTCCGCCGGGGCCTGTCGGCCTGCGAGCCGCCGCTGCCGGTGACTCCGCCCCCTCGGGCGGGCGCGACCCGGCGTTCGGAACCGACTTGTGCCCCGGCGACGTCAGCACAGAACATCTGCGGGACGCCGTACGTCACGCGCGCGTCCGGACCTCACCAAGGGAGCGATCTCGATGACCACCCACCCTGCCCGGCTCGCCGTCGTCGGCGTCCTGGCCCTCGCCGTCGCCGCGGGCAGCACCGCCTGCCAGAGCGAGGACGCCGGCCCCGCCACCGCTGCGACCGCGAGCTCGCCCGGGCAGGGGATCGCCAGCGGTGAGCCGCACCCCACCCCGAAGACGGCCGACCTGTCGGCGTACGTCTCCCAGCAGGTCAGCTGGAGCGAGGGCACCTGCCCGAGCAGCATGCGCGCCCTCACCCTGCTGTCGTCGCGGACCGCGTGCGCCAAGGTGAAGGCGCCCAAGGACTACACCGACCCGAGCAAGGGCGACATCACCCTGATGGTCGCGCGCACCAAGGCCAAGACGCCGAACGCGCGGATCCTGTTCACCAACCCCGGTGGCCCCGGCGGTCCCGCCGCCCGCTTCTCGGCCCTGGTCTCCCAGCTCTCGCCCCTCGGCCGCACCCACGACGTCATCGGCATCGACCCGCGCGGCACCGGCGAGAGCACGCCGGTCAGCTGCGAGCCCGCCCGTGACACGGTCGGGGACGACCGGCAGCTCGACCGCGTCGCGACCGCGCAGGCCGCCGTCAAGAAGCAGGTGTCGGACTGCGTCGCCAAGCACGGCGACTACCTGCCGTACATCACGACCGACAACACCGCCCGCGACCAGGACCTCGTCCGGCAGATCCTCGGCGCGGACAAGGCCGACTACTACGGCGTCTCGGCCGGCACCTGGCTCGGCGCCCGCTACGCCACGCTGTTCCCGCAGCACGTCGGCCGGTTCGTGCTCGACAGCAACACCAACTTCACCGGGCTGTTCTCCGACTCGTTCGGGACGCAGCCGATGTCCTTCCAGCGCCGCTGGGACCAGCAGTTCCTGCCCTGGGCCGCTCGGCACGACAGCACCTACCACCTCGGCACGACCGCGGAAGCCGTCAAGGGCGCGTACGAGAACGTCCGCAAGGCGGCGAGCGAGGACCGGCTGGACGTGTTCAGCGCCAACGCCGTCGACCACCTGATGGCGCAGCAGCTGTACAGCGACGAGGGGTTCCGGGGCGCCGCCCAGCTGCTCAGCCAGCTGAACGCCGCCGCGAACGGCAACTCGGCCGGGCTCGACGCCGCCAAGCGGTCCGTCGGTGGTGGCGGCGGCGCGGAGTACACCGACTACCGCGAGGACACCACGTTCATGGCGGTGACCTGCAACGACACCCCCTGGGACAAGGACCAGCAGTCGTACGTGAACACCGCGCGGGCGGACGGGCCGAAGTACCCGCTGCTCGGGTACGGCGCGACCAGCCCGTGCGCGTACTGGCCCTACACCGCCCCGCAGACCACGGTCGACCTCAAGGGCGCACCGCCGATGCTGATGATCCAGACCGAGCTCGACCCCGCGACGGCGTACGAGGGCGCGGTCGCGTCCCACCAGAAGGTGCCGGCCAACACCCGCCTGCTGTCGGTCGACAACCAGGGCAACCACGGCGCGCTGGTCGGTACGACGAACGGCTGCGTCTCGACCGCCGGGTACGACTTCCTCACCCAGGGCAAGCTGATCGGCCAGGACTCGGTCTGCCCGGCCGTGCCGCTGACGGGTGAGAAGGCCGTCTACCCGGTCGGCTCGACGATCGCCGGCCCGGTGCTGCCGACGGCGGACGCGTACGCGAAGGACAAGCCGGGCATGGCCCAGCAGCTGCTGCAGGAGCTGCTCCAGATGCTGGTCGACGCCACCCGCCCCCCGACCCGCTGACAACGCCGGTTGAGCCGGCCCGGAGCGCTGGGTCACGACGCCGGTTGAGCCGGCCCGGAGCGCTAGCGGAGGGCCGAGTCGA
>NZ_JAROAV010000041.1 GCF_029439465.1 Luteipulveratus flavus
CGACTGACTGTGAGGATTCACAGCGCAGCCTGATGGTGCTGGGCTGTGGGCAGGCAACTGCGGGCGTGACCCTTCGACTGACTGGCTTTGTGCCTTTCGCGGGACTTGTCCGCTCGTGGTTGCCGGCCCCGGCCCGGTCGGAGTAGCTGGCCTGATCAGGAGCTTGACCGTCCGGTGTTCGCGCACCGGTCGTGTCTCATCACAGTCCTGCCGAATCTCCGCCCCGGACCGGAACCACATCCGCTCCCAGGCAAGGAGAGAACGCATGACCAGTGTGACCGATCTGCGCGAAGTGGTCGATGTCGTCATCGGCGTCGACACCCACGTCCACACCCATTCCGCGGCCGCCGTCGACGTACGCACTGGCGGAGTGCTCGGCGAGATCACTGTCGAGGCCACCGCTGACGGCTACGTCGAGCTGGTGGGGTTCGCCGGCCAGCACGCAGCGTTGCGAGCGTGGGCGGTCGAGGGCACCGGCGGGCATGGCGCCGGCTTGACCCGGCACCTCCAGCGCGGGGAGGAAGTCGTGATCGAGCTCGACCGCCCCGAACGGGCCAAGCGTCGCAACGGCGCCAAGTCCGACCCGCTCGACGCGATCCGCGCCGCCCGCGAAGCCCTGGCCCGCGCCAGGCTGGGGACACCCCGCAGCGGCGGGGACCGTCAAGCACTGTCAGTGCTGCTGGCCACCCGTCGCTCGGCAGTCAACGCGGCCACCGACGCGCAACGTCAGCTGTTCAGCCTCATCATCGCCGCGCCCGAGGTGATTCGCGAGCGGTTCCGCGGCCAGAAGATCCCCGCCATGATCCAGACCGCCGCTCGCATCCGGGTGAGCTCGGCCTGGGACGTGGAAACCACCACGACCGTCCTGGCGCTGCGGTCACTGGCCCGCCGGGCTCGGGCACTCGCTGAGGAAGCAGCCGAGCATGAGAAGTCCATCCGGACCATCGTCCGATCCTGGCGCCCCGACCTTCTCGACCAGCCCGGCATCGGGCCGATCATCGCCGCGACCGTGCTGTGCGCCTGGTCCCACCCGGGCCGAATCCACTCCGAGGCAGCCTTCGCGATGCTTGCCGGTGCCGCGCCGATCCCAGCCACCAGCGGCCTGGTCGCCAACCGCCACCGGCTCAACCGCTACGGCGACCGGCAACTCAACCGGGCCCTGCACACCATCGCACTGTCCCGCCTCCGCTACGACCAGACCACCCGCGCTTACCTCGCACGCCGTACCGCCGAGGGCAAGACCAGCCGTGAGATCAAACGCTGTCTCAAGCGCTACATCGCCCGCGACCTCTACCGCCTACTTGAACACGGCCCCATCACGGCTTGACGACCCATAGGAGCGTCC
>NZ_JAROAV010000042.1 GCF_029439465.1 Luteipulveratus flavus
GGCGTCCAGTTCTGGTTGCGCCGGGCGAGGCTGTGGGTCCGCTGGTTGAGCCGGGCGAGGCGCCAGCCGAGCCCGTGTCGAAACCTCGTGACGCGCAGGGAGACTCTCCCCGCGACTCGCGTGGTTTCGACACGGGCTCGCCCTAGCGGGCTCGCCCGGCTCAACCAGCGGTGTGCGGGTCAGGCGGCGGTGGGCTCGCGGAGGCGGGACGGGAGGGCGGTCGGCTCGACCTGCGTGCGGCGGGTCGGGCGCTTCAGGCGCGCCGCGAGGTGGTTCGGCAGCGACAGCCGGATCACCTTGCCCCAGGCGGAGGCGACCTGGCGGGGCAGCGAACCGGTCACGTACGGCAGGCCGTAACGCTCGCAGAGGTCGCGCACCTGCGGGGCGATCTCGGCGTACCGGTTGCTCGGCAGGTCGGGGAAGAGGTGGTGCTCGATCTGGTACGAGAGGTTGCCCGTCGCGATGTGCATGGCCTTGGTGCCGCGGATGTTGGCGGAGCCGAGCATCTGGCGCAGGTACCAGTCGCCGCGGGTCTCGCCGTCGATCGAGGTCTTGGTGAAGGTCTCGACGCCCTCGGGGAAGTGGCCGCACATGATGACCGAGTGGGTCCACAGGTTGCGGCCGAGGTTGGCGGTGTAGTTCGCCAGCAGCGTCCGGCGGGCCGAGCCGGTGAGCAGCGCCAGCGCGGGGTGGACGACGTAGTCCTTGGTGGCCTGCTGGCGGATTTTGTTGACGACCTTGGTCGCGTCGCGCTTGAAGACCGCCTTGTCCTTGCGGCCCGCGAAGTACTTGCCCAGCTCCAGGTCGTACGCCGCGATGCCGTACTCGAAGAAGCAGGCGTTGACGAAGTTCCACACCGGCTGGCCGAGGTAGACCGGGTGCCACTTCTGGTCCTCGTCGACGCGCATGATGCCGTAGCCGAGGTCGTTGTCGCGGCCGAGAACGTTCGTGTACGTGTGGTGCAGCTCGTTGTGGCTGTGCTTCCACAGGTCGGCGGGCGAGGCGTTGTCCCACTCCCAGGTGGTCGAGTGGATCTTCGGGTCACGCATCCAGTCCCACTGGCCGTGCATGACGTTGTGGCCGATCTCCATGTTCTCCAGCACCTTCGAGACCGTCAGGCCGATGGTGCCGACGACGAACGCGGGCTTCCACCGCGACGCGAGCAGCAGGGCGCGCGAGCCGAGCTCCAGCGTCCGCTGGGTCTTGATGACGCGGCGGATGTACGCGGCGTCACTGGTGCCGCGGCTCTCGACGACGCTCGCACGGACGGCGTCCAGCTCACGGCCGAGGGACTCGATGTCCTCGCGGGTGAGGTGAGCGACCGGGTTGTGGTCCTTCTTCTGCAGGGCAGTCATGATGATCCTTCCGGTGGGAGGGGTCGGTCAGAGGTCGAGGTCGCACCGGCCGGCGGCGGCCGAGATGCAGGTCTGGACGAGGACGCCGTCGCCGGGGCTCGCGGTCGTCACCTCGCCGGTACGCAGGTCGCGGACGGAGCCTTCGCGCAGCGGCAGCACGCAGCCGAAGCAGATGCCCATTCGGCAACCGGACGGCATCAGGACGCCGGCGTCCTCAGCGACGTCCAGGATGGGCCGGGCGCCGTCGCACTCGACCTCGCGGTCCAGCCCGGTGAAGCGGACGGTGCCACCCTCGCCCGGCTCGGCCAGCGCCGGCCGGAACCGCTCGGTGTGCAGCTGATGCGCGAGATCAGCCTGCTGCCAGTGCGATTCGAGCGCTTCGAGCATTCCGGCCGGTCCGCAGGCGAAGGTCTCGCGCGTGCGCCAGTCGGGTACGAGGGCGTCCAGCTCGGTCGGATCGAGCACGCCGCCCACATCGGTGTGCCTCTCGTGCAACGAGATCCGACCATCGGCAGCGAGCCGGCGAAGCTCGGCGGCGAAGATGACGTCCTCGGGCCGCGGGGCCGAGTGGAGCAGGACGACGTCGTCCAGTCGGTCGACGGTGTGACGCAGGATGCCCATCACGGGCGTGATGCCACTGCCGCCGGTGAGCAGCAGCACCCGGTCCGGGAGTCGCTCGGGCAGCACGAACTCACCGTCCGCCTGCTCCATCTGCACGACGCACCCGGGCCGCAGCGACCGGACCAGGTGTGTGCTGACCGCTCCGCCGCTGATCGCCTTCACGGTGACCTCGACGCAGCCGTCGCGCCGCGGACCCGAGGTGATCGAGTACGCCCGCCACAGGCGTACGCCGTCGACGTCGACCCCGATGCGCAGGTACTGCCCAGGCACGTGTCCGCGCCAGCCGCGCCCAGGGCGGATCGTCACGGTCACCGCGTCGGCTGTCTCGGGCGTCACCGCGACCACCCGGCCGCGCAGCGTGGTGCGCGAGCGCAGCGGGTCGAACAGGTCGACGTAGTCCTCCGGGAGCAGCGGGGTGGTGGCCGCCTTGACCAGCCGGAAGGCGTGCCGGCGCCACCCGGGGACGGCCGGATCGGCCGTCGTCCTGGACGCGAGGGCGGGTGCTGGAGCGGGCATGACCACTAGTCTGATGGTCGCTGCGGGTCAATCGCTTGCCCGTGGCGCGTGAAGTCGCCGGTCGAGATTGTTCGGAGCGAACAAATATGCAGGAGCACGCGGCGCAGCCCAGGGTTGAGATCCCCGAGCACGTCATCGCGACGCTGGCCGAGGGGTTGCCCGCGGTCGGCGAGCGCGTCGTCGCCGCTGTCGTCGACGGCGTCCCCGGGTACGCCGGTGCGCTCGCCGGTGAGATGGGGGCGACGATCGAGCAGGCCGTCCGGCAGGCGCTCGGGGGCTTCCTGCGGCTGGCGGCGGCCGGCCCGACCGGCGACCCGTCCACCCCGATCCAGGCCGCCATCGACGGTGCGTACGCGCTCGGCCGGGGAGAGGCGCGCAGCGGCCGGTCGATGGACGCGCTGCTGGCGGCGTACCGGGTCGGCGCACGTGAGGCCTGGCGTGACATGTCGGCTGCGGCCGTCGCCGCCGGGCTGGACGCGGCTGCTCTCGCCCGGCTCGCCGAGCTGGTCTTCGCCTACATCGACGGCCTGTCGGCCGCGAGCGCTGCGGGCCACTCCGAGGAGCTCGCGGCGGAGGGGCGGGTGCGGGAGAGGCGGCGGGAGCGGCTGGCCGCGGCGCTGCTCGCCGGTCGGGACGAGGACACGCTCACCGCCCTCGCGGAACGCGCGCAGTGGTCGCCGCCGGGCTCGGTGACGGCCGTGCTCCTGCCGTCCGATCGGATCGGCACCCTCGCCGGCCGGCTCGGTGCCGGGTGCCTGAGCGCCCCGGACGACGCAATGCCCGAGCCGGCCGTCGCCGTCCTGCTCGTCCCCGACGCCGACGGCCCCGGGCGGCGGCACCTGATGCGCCTCCTGGCCGGTCGCGCGGCGTACGTCGGACCGTCCCGGTCGTGGGCGTCGGCCGCCGCCTCGTACGCTCGCGCGCTGCGGGCGTACGAGCTGGGGCTGGCGGACGGGGAGCCGGTCGACACCGACGAGCACCTCGCCACGCTCGTCCTGTACGCGGACCGCGACGCGCACGCGGACCTGCGGGCGCAGGCCATGGCGCCGCTGGACGGGCAGCCGCCCGCGACGACTGAGCGACTCGCGGAGACGCTGCGGTCGTGGTTGCTGCACCAGGGCCGGCGCGAGGACGTGGCGGCGGACCTGCACGTGCACCCCCAGACCGTCCGCTACCGGATGGGCCAGGTCCGCGAGCTCTTCGGCGATCGGCTGCTGGACCCCGACGCCGTCCGCGACCTCGTCCTCGCGCTCGCCCCGCCGCCTCCCACCCCTTCCGCTGGTTGAGCCGGGCGAGGCGCTAGCCGAGCCCGCCCTCCCGCTGGTTGAGCCGGGCGAGGCGCTAGCCGAGCCCGTGTCGAAACCCGGTGCCGCGCGGGGAGAGTCTCCCTGCGTCTCACCTGGTTTCGACTCGGGCTCGCCCTGGGGGCTCGCCCGGCTCAACCAGCGAGCGTGGGCTCAACCAGCGAGCGTGGGCTCAACCGGCGAAAGGGGCTCAGTCGCCTGACGCGACCAAGCCGTCGCCGAGGGCCGTACGCCAGTAGAGGACCTCCCGGCCCGACCGCCGGCGCAGGACGAGCCCGCTGTCCAGCAGCACCCTCAGGTGGTTGCCGACAGACCCGATGGGCAGGCCCGTCCGAGCGGCGAGCGCCGTCGTACTCGCGGGGTCGGCGAGGGCGGTGAGGATGCCGGCACGGTTGGGGCCGACGAGCCGCGTCAGTCCACCGGTGGCACCGCCGACCGGCGCGAGGGCACCGGTGACGGGGTAGTAGACGGCGTACCGCTCGGGCTCGGTCCACCCGACCCAGCTCGCGGACCAGCCGACCGGGACGAATACCAGCGTGGCGCTGTCGGCCAGCCGCCGGGTCGGGTAGTCGTACCGGTTGATGCGCAGCTCGTCGCCGGCCAGCCACTCCCGGTCGCGGCCGAGGTCGCGCAGGACGCCCGCCCAGCCGTGCGTGGCGAGCCGGGCGGTGCGCGCCACGATGTCGGCCCGTAGAACACGCTCCCGGCGCGGCCAGTCGCTCGCGACCGTGTGCGTCCACAGCCACTCCAGCAGCCCGGTGGCGTACGCCGTCACGCCCGGTCGGGTGAGGATCCGCGGCAGCGTGGACGGCGACGACTCGCGCAGGTCCGCGCGAATCCGTCTGTCTCCCAACGCTTCCACCAGTGCGAGCTCGTCCTGAAAGGCGGGCGCCGGACGGTCGGGCAGGATGGAAAGGAAGTCCGCGAGCCAGCCCCGACGGAAGTGGTGCTGCACCACCGCCGCGCGGCCCGGGTGCTCCTCCAGCATCCGGTCGAACGCCTCCGCGTGCGCCGCCACGAACGCCCGGTCGCCCCGGCTGCGGTCACGCGCCAGATGTCCGAGCGCGCCCACGACCTCCGCCATCGGTGACACGTCGAACCGGGCGTTCGCCAGCACCGAGGCCGGGACCTGCCATGTGCCCATGTTTCGCCTCCACGCGAAGAGATGGCGCCACTTCGCCGTGCCGGTCAGAGTAGGCGCAATGACCACCTACCGCGACGTCTTCGCCATCCGCGAGTTCCGGATCCTGTTCATCGCGCGCCTCTTCGTGATGATCGGCGTCGTCGTGTCCAACCTGGCGCTCGGCACGGTGATGTACGACCAGACGGGGTCACCGCTGCTGACCGCGGTCTCGCTCTTCGGCGGCCCGCTCGTGCAGCTGCTGACCGCCCGCTACCTACTGGCGTCCTCGGACCTGATGCGGCCGCGTACGGCGATGATCTTCACCGCCGCCGTCACCACCACGACCGCGCTCCTGCAGCTGATCCCCGGCCTGCCGTGGTGGATGCGGTTCGTGACCCTCGCCGGCGGCTACGTCGCGCTCGCCGCCACCTCGGGCACTGTCGTCGCACTGCTGTCGGACATCGTGCCGAAGGAGGCGTTCGTCCTCGCCCGCGCCACCATGAACATCACCGTCGGTGGGATGCAGATCCTCGGGTACGGCGTGGGCGCGATCCTGCTGGCCGCGCTGTCACCGTCCTGGCTGTTCGCCGTCGCCGCGGTCGGGAACGTCGTCGCCGGAGTGATCGTCCGGCTCGGCATCTCCGACCACCCGCCGCGCGCGACCGGCAAGGTCGTCGCACGCACCCGCGAGGTGAACCAGCGGCTGCTGCGATCGCGAGTCGTCCTGCCGCTCTACCTGATGATGTGGGTGCCGAACGGGCTGATCGTCGGGTGCGAGGCGCTGTTCATCCCGTACGCCTCGGACGACGCGGGCTACCTGTTCGCCGCGGGCGCGGTCGGCATGCTGACCGGCGACATCGTGATCGGCCGGTTCGTGCCCGAGGGCGTCCGCGACCGGATGGTGCTGCCGCTGCGGGTCCTGCTCGCCGCGCCGTTCCTGGCCCTCCCACTGGACCCGCCGATGCCGGTGGTCATCGTGCTGGTGGCGGTGTCGGCGTTCGGGTACCCCGCGGCGCTCCCGCTGCAGGAGCGGCTGGTGTGGCACACGCCGGAGGACGTCCGCGGGCAGGCGTTCGGGCTGTCGGGGATGGGCCTGATGGCGGGGCAGGCTTTCGGCGCGGCCATCGCGGGCGGCATAGCGCAGGTGATGGGCGGGACGGAGGCCGCCGCGCGGTCGATGGCCGTGACGGCCGTCCTGTCGCTGCTGACCACCGCGGTCCTCGCGCCGATGCTGAGCCGCTCGGACAAGCCCGCGGTCGTCCCCGCCGCCTGAGCGGAGGGTTCGCGGTCTGGCCGGTAGGTGTACGGGCGGTGGCCGGGCACGGACCCGCCGGTGATCTTTCGGCGCTCCACCCGGTTGGGCGTCCGCCACCCCGCCGCGGGCCCGGCGTACGGGCTTGGCTGGTCCCGCCCAGCCCCGCTCGTACGCCCGGAAGGAACCCTCCCGTGAAGCGTTTGGCAGCCTTCTCCCTCGCCAGTGGATCACTGGCCCTCACCGCCCTGACCGCCACGGCAACCACCGCGGTCGCCGACTCCTCGCAGTGCACCACCTACGTCGCCGGCTCGTACGCCACCTGCGCCGGCCACGCGTGGTTCCAGTCCAACGGTGAGCACCTCTACATCGAGGACCGCGTCGCCGACGGCCACTCGGTCGCCGTGCACTACACGGTCAACGGAGTCACCAAGACCGCCTACAACCGCAACAGCGCCAGCGGTGCCGTCGTCGACCTCAACCTCGACCTGCCCGAGGGCGCGGTCATCACCTACAGCGTGTGCCTGAGCAACAGCAGCACCGACCTCGCCGGCAGCTGCAGCGGCGGCATCCGGGACTACGCATGAGCGGGCTCAGCCGCCGCCACCTGCTCGTCGGCACCGGCGCCACGGCCGGCCTGGCGTTCCTGTCCAGCCGGCTGGAGTGGGCGGCGGCCGCCACCGGCAACCCGTTCACCCTGGGTGTCGCCTCGGGTGACCCCCTCAGCGACCGGGTGATCATCTGGACCCGGCTCGCGGTCGACCCGTTCGCGGTCGCCTCGCCGGGCGGTATGGGTACGGCGCCGGTCGACGTCGCGTGGGAGGTGGCGAAGGACTCCGGGTTCGCCTCGGTGGTCCGGTCAGGCACCGCCACCACGACCGCCGCGGGTGGGTACGCCGCGCACGTCGACGTCACCGGTCTCGCTGCCGGCACCGCGTACTACTACCGCTTCCACACCCGGTCGGGTACGACGACGTACACCTCACCCGTCGGCGTCACCCGGACGGCACCCGCGCCCGGGACGAAGCCCGCGAGCCTGAAGTTCCTCACCGCCTCGTGCGCGCGGTACGACGAGGGCTACTACCACGCGTACCAGGCGATGGCCGAGGACCGCCCGGACCTGATCCTCTTCCTGGGCGACTACATCTACGAGTACCCCACCGAGACCGGCGCGATCCGGCCGCTGCGCAGCATCCCGAAGATCGCCGGCCCGGACAGCCGCGGCTCGGCGTACGTGGACACGCTGGTCGAGTACCGGATGCGGCACGCCGAGCACAAGACGGACAAGCAGCTGCAGGCGGCGCACGCGGCCGCGCCCTGGCTGGTGGTCTACGACGACCACGAGGTCCGCAACAACTGGTACGCCGAGAACACCGCCGACACCACGCTCGACCGCAAGCAGGCGGCGTTCCAGGCCTGGTACGAGAACATGCCGGTCCGGATGGCGCCGCCGGCCGCCGGCTCGATCGCCTCCTACCGGCGGGTCCCATGGGGCACGCTCGCGCGGTTCGACATGCTCGACACCCGCCAGTACCGCGACAAGCAGGCCGGCGCCCTCGCGTGCAGTGTCATCGACGACGCCGGCCGCACCCTCGTCGGCAACGCCCAGGAGAAGTGGCTGCTGGACGGGTTCAAGGACCACACGCCGCAGTGGAACCTCATCGGTCAGCAGGTGTTCTTCTCGCCGAAGCAGAACTCCACCAACCACTGCGACGTCAACACCGACGCGTGGGACGGGTACCGGCCCGAGCGGGACGCGGTCGCCAACGGCTGGGTCGCCGCCGGCGTCCGGAACCCGGTCGTGCTCACCGGCGACGTGCACCGCCACTACGCCGCGAACGTGTGCCGGACCAGCAACCTGAACGACCCGATCGGCGCCGAGCTCATCACGACCTCGATCTCCAGCACCGGCATCCGCGGTACCGAGGGCGACCCGAACATCTCGGCCTCGCCCGACGTGCTGTACGGCAAGAACTGGCGCGGCTACATCCGCTGCACCGTCACCGCGTCGGCCCTGACGGCGGACTTCCGCTGCGTGGACGACGTGAACAAGGCCTCGTACGCGGACGTCCGGGTCTTCACGGACAGGACGTTCGTGGTCCAGGACGGCGCTCGCCGGCTGACCCCGGCGTAGCGGGCGCCTGCTCTCGGCGCGGCGGTCAGGTGGTGGTGACGCCGTGCCGGGAGCACTCGGCGGTCCACCCCGTCGGGACCACCTGGACCTTCATCCGCCGTCCGCAGCGGGAGCAGAAGCGCGGTGGCTCCAGGGCGAGCATCGTCGTACAGCGTTGGTGATCAACGGTTTCAGAGCCTTGTCCGCAGTAGCCGCACCACGTGGTCCCGTCGCCGGCATCGTCTACATGACGCCGAGGCGGCCTCGACCCCGAGCTCAGCCCCATCGGCGTCGAGCCGGAGGGGACGGCCACCGCGTCGAGGCCGAGCGACCACCAGCGAGACGTCGTCACAGCGTCTCGTTCAGCGCCTTGATCGGCATCTGCAGGTCGGCGAGGAGGGACAGGTCCTCCTTCGGGTCACGGCCCAGCGTCGTCAGGTAGTTGCCGACGATGACCGCGTTGATGCCGCCGAGGAGCCCGTCGCGCGTACCGAGGTCACCCAGCGTCAGCTCGCGTCCGCCGGCGTACCGCAGGATCGTGCGCGGCAGGGCCAGCCGGAACGCCGCGATCGTCCGCAGCGCGTCCGGCGTCGACATCGGCTCCAGCTCGCCGAACGGCGTGCCGGGCCGGGGGTTCAGGAAGTTCAGCGGCACCTCGTGCGGCTCCAGCCGGCCCAGGTCGGCGGCCAGCTCGGCGCGCTGCTCCAGCGTCTCGCCCATGCCGACGAGCCCCCCGCAGCACAGCTCCATGCCGGACTCCTTGACCATCCGGCAGGTGTCCCAGCGCTCCTCCCACGAGTGCGTGGTGACCACCTTCGGGAAGTACGACTGCCCGGCCTCGAGGTTGTGGTTGTAGCGGTGCACGCCCATCTCGACGAGCGCGTCCACCTGCTCCCGGGTGAGCATGCCCAGCGACGCCGCGACGTTGATGTCGACGGCGGCGCGGATCGCGGCGACGCCCTCCCGCATTTGCGTCATCAGCCGCTCGTCCGGACCGCGGACGGCGGCGACGATGCAGAACTCCGACGCGCCGGTCTCCCGGGTCTGCTCGGCCGCGCGGACCAGCTCGGGGATGTTCAGCCACACCGACCGTACGGGCGAGGTGAACTGGCCGGACTGGCTGCAGAAGTGGCAGTCCTCCGGGCAGCCGCCGGTCTTCAGCGAGACGATGCCCTCGACCTCGACGTCGGGGCCGTTGTAGCGCATCCGCACCTCGTGAGCGAGGGCGAGCAGGGCCTCCAGCTCCTCGTCCGAGGTCTGCAGCACCTCCAGGATCTGGCCCTGGTCGAGTGCGACGCCCTGCTCGAGGACCTGCTCGCGGGCGCGGTCGATGATCGACGTCGTCGTGGTGGTCGCAGTCACGGCGGCCATCCTGCCGCATCTCCTGAACACCGTTCAATTCGGGCCGCCGCCGACGTGCGCCCCCCGACCCGCCTGCCCCTCCTGCCGAGGCAACTGAGTCACATGAGTCTGTCTCCCTTGCAAGGCGGTCAGACTCATGTGACTCAGTTACCTCGGCGGCGGCGCCGGGACTCGCTCAGGGGAGGAGCAGGGCGGAGTCGCCGAACTCGTGCCAGAGGTACCCCTCGTCCACGGCCGCGTCGTACGCCGCCTGGGTCAGCCCCGCGCCCGCGATGGACTCCACCAGCAGCAGGTGGGACGCCTCGGGGTTGTGCCAGCCGGTGATCAGGCCGTCCACGACGCGCGCCGGGTCGGACGGCGAGATGACCCGCTCGGTCCATCCGCGGGCGGCGACGACCCGGCCGTCGGGCCTGACCGCCGACTCCAGCGCCCGCGTGACCGTCGTTCCGACCGCGACCACTCGGCCGCCCGTGGCACGAGCGGCGTTCACCAGCCGCGCCGTCGTCTCCGGCACCTCGAACCGCTCCGGCTGCGGAGCCTCGCCGGCGTCCTGCGACGACACCCCGGTGTGCAGGGTGATCGGCGCGACGCCGACTCCTCCGGCGATGAGGCGAGTGACGAGCGCATCCGTGAAAGGCCGCCCAGCAGAGGGCATCTCGGCCGATCCGGGCATCGTGCTGAACACCGACTGGTACGCCGACAGCGGGTAGTGCCGGTCGAGGTACCCGTACGAGATGGGCCGCCCCTCCCGTGCGAGTGTGTCAGCGAGATCGCCGTCCGCCGCCACGCGCCAGAGCCGGTTGCCGGCGCCGGTGGGTGACGAGCCCTCGGCCGGGTACGGCGCCAGCAGCGTGAGAACGAGCCGACCGACCTCGACGTGCTCGCCCGGCGCGGCGTCCAGCACGGGCGAGGCGGCGTCCGGCGCCGACCGCAGCTCGACCACCCAGCTGCCGTCGTCCAGCGGTGTCGCGACGTGCACCACGACCGGGCCGTGGTCGGCGCGATGCCCGTCCACCTGGCCGGCGATGGTGGCGGAGTTGTTCACCACCACGAGGTCGCCGGGCGCGAGGTGGTCGGGCAGGTCCCGGAACCGCGCGTGCGTGATCCCGTGCGACGAGGCGACCATGAGCCGTACGGCGTCGCGCGCGAGCCCATGGGCCTCTGCCGGGGCGGGCGCCGTCGTGTCGTCGGGCGACCTGAACCGGGTGGTCGGGTGATCGGTGAGCAGGGTCATACGCTGGCTCCTTGGTCTCGGTAGGCCTCGGTCGGGGCGGGCGCGTCGGCTCGGCCGGCGAGGGGCGGGAAGTCGGCCGCCTTGTAGCGGCCCGACGCAGGCCGGGCGTCGAGCAGGCCGAGCAGGTGGGGGACGACGGTCTCCGGCAGCGGGCGGTCGGAGATGTCCTCCCCGGGGAAGGCGTCCTGGTGCATCCGGGTGCGCATGTCGCCGGGGTCGACGGCGTAGGCGGTGATGCCGGGGTTCTCGGCGGCGAAGGTCAGAGTGACGTGGTCCAGGCCGGCCTTGCTGGCGCCGTACAGCCCCCACGTCTCGTAGTGCTCGATCGCCGCGTCGGACGAGATCGACAGCACCACCCCACGGGAGGCGGTCAGGTACGGCAGGAGCACGCCGGTGAGTACGAGCGGTGCCCCGATGTTCGTCTGCCAGACCTCCCGCAGCTCGGGGACGGTGGTCTCGCGCAGCGGTCTGATCGGTAGGCGACCGAGCGTGCTGGCGTTGTGCACGAGCAGGTCGATCCCGCCGGCGGCTTCGACCGCCGCGACCAGTGCGTCCCGGTGGGCGGCGTCGGTGACGTCGCCGGCGAGGGCGGTGACGTCCGGCAGTCCGTCGACGGCAGCGCGCAGCCGGTCGGCGTCGCGGGCGTCGGTGATGACGTGCCAGTGCTCGTCGGCCAGGGCCCGGACGAGAGCGCGGCCGAGTCCGGCCGAGCCTCCGGTGATGAGTGCGACAGGCATGGGGCCTCTCCCTTGCGATCGATGTCGTCTTCAGGCATCGTTCAAGTTGAAGTTCACTTGAGGTCAAGAGGTGATTCAGATCGACATGCACGACCGCCTGCCCGTCGGCGAGGTGGCGCACCGCAGCGGGTTCGCCGCGTCCGCACTGCGCTACTACGAGAGCCAGGGTCTGATCGCCGCAACGCGCAGCGCCGGGGGCCAGCGCCGCTACGAGCGCAGCGTCCTGCGCCGGCTGGCCTTCATCCGAGCGGCCAGCAACGTCGGCTTGTCGCTGGAGGAGATCCGCGCCGAGCTCGACCGGCTACCGGACGGTCGTACGCCGAATCGCGCTGACTGGGAACGCATCTCGCATCACTGGCGCGGTCGTCTGGACGAGCAGATCAAGGCGTTGCAGCGGCTGCGCGACGGTTTGGAGAACTGCATCGGATGCGGCTGCCTCTCGCTGAAGACGTGTGCGTTCAGCAACCCGGACGACCAGGCCGCCGAGGACGACCGAGCGCCCGGCGCGGCGTACCTCCCGCCCCTTCTACGCAAGCCGCATCCCGTCCGCTGACCGCTGCGAAAATCCCTCCCACCTCCGTGCAACCTGCGCGCTCATCGCGCGTCTTCACGGTTGTACGGCGGCGGAGCAGGGGGCCGAGCCGAGTACCTCGGAGATTCGGGGAAATCACCATGAAGGACATGCGAAACACGTTGCTCGGCGCCGTCGTCGGTCTGGTCGCGGTCGGAGGCCTCGCACTGGCCTCGACCGGCACACACGCCACGGGCGCTCTCGCCGCCGGAGCCGGCTCGACCGTTACGACATCGACCGCCTCGCCGATGGCCACACCGACCGCCGCGATGCCGACCGACGAGACCAGTTCCGACGCGCCGTCCTCGAACAGCGTTGATGGGAAGCAGAGCTCGGACTCCAGCAGCTCCTCGAAGCCGGCGGAGAAGTCCAAGGCCGAGCTGCGCATCTCCGCGTCGACGAAGGTCGACGGTCTGACGGTCACCGTCGACGAAAGGGTGTACGGGTCTGTGCGCGCGGGCGATGGGGCTCCGGCGCAGACGCTGTGGACCGAGTGGCACATGGGCGACGGGACGCAGGGCGGCACCGACGGCGGACCCATGACATGCAACCCGAAGCACTCGCTCGCGCACATCGACGAGGACTTCGACCCGTTCACGCACACCTACGCGAAGCCCGGCACCTACACGATCACGCTCAAGGCCGCGTACTGCGGTGACAAGGGCGGCACCGCGGTCACGACGACCCGCAAGGTCACGGTCGGCAACGGCCCGGTCGACGAGGACCCGGGCTCGCGCATCGACCCCGGCCCGAACGCCAAGGGTGTGAGCGCTCGCGCGAACGGCTACCTGCTGGAGGTGTTCCCGGGCTACTGCACCCCGGTGATGAGTGAGGACACCGGCCTGCGGACCACGACCGTGCGGCTGACCACGCCGGACCAGGGGCGGCAGAGCTACCTGGTCGTCCTGAAGGCCGCCGACGGCAAGCAGGTCAAGGCCCACATCGAGGCGGACGGCGACTCGCGGGTGCTCGTCCCGCTGAGCTGGCACGCCGGGTCCCTCGACTTCTCCATCCACGTCTACGTCGAGTCGGCTGCCCGGGCCCCGGAGGTCGTGGCGGTGTCCTCCTCCGGCGGTTCGAAGGCGGACCGGATGTCCCGCTGGTGCGCTGCGCCGAAGGGTGGCAGCGGTACGACGCCCTCCGCGACGGCGACCGGTCCGATCGTCGTCACCGGCTGACCAGCACCCGCTCGACACCATCGCCCTGCTCGACCGGTCCGCCGGTCGAGCAGGGCGCTGTCGTGCCGGGGTCAGGGCGAGTCCGACTCCCGCCGGTCGAGGAGGCGACCCGGTCGGGTGGGCGACCGGGTCGCCTACTCGGCCGGGTGGTCCACCGGCCAGAGCGCGTGGAAGTGGTGGATCGGGCCCGGCCCGTGGCCGACCGACAGCCGGTCCGCCGCGCGCAGGGCACCGGTCAGCCACGCCTTCGCCGCCTGTACCGCCGGCAGCCAGTCGTCGTGTGCCGGTCGCAGCGCCGCGATGGCCGAGGACAGCGAGCAGCCCGTGCCGTGCGTGTTCTCGGTGTGGATGCGCGGCCGGCTCAGCTCGACGACGCGGTCACCGTCGGACCACACGTCGACCGCGTCGTCGCCGGTGGCATGGCCGCCCTTGAGCAGCACCCGGCGGGCGCCGACCCGGGTGTGCAGCTGCTCCGCCTGCGCCCGCATCTCGGCCGGGTCGGTCGCGACGGGCGCGTCCAGCAGGGCCGCCGCCTCGTGCAGGTTCGGGGTGACGACGTCCGCGAGCGGGACCAGCCGGCGTACGGCGTCCATGGCGTCCTGGTCCAGCAGCCGCGAGCCGCTGGTCGAGACCATCACCGGGTCCAGCACGACCGGCGCGCCGAGACCGCGTCGGATCAGCCCGCCGACCTCGTCCGCGACCTCGGCGGTCGCCAGCATCCCGATCTTCACGGCGTCGAGCGCGATGTCCGCGATCAGGGTCTCGACCTGCTCGCGGACGAACGGTGCCGGGACGACGTGCACCCCGGTGACGCCTTGGGTGCTCTGCGCGGTGAGGGCGGTGACCGCCGCGCAGCCGTACGCCCCGAGCGCGCTGAACGTCTTGAGGTCGGCCTGGATGCCCGCACCTCCCGACGGGTCGCTGCCCGCGACGGACAACGCCACCGGGGCACCGCTCACGGCGACTCCTCCCAGGCCGCGCGCAGGGCGAAGGCCGCCGTCTCGGGGTCGGGCTGCCCGCAGATCGCGGAGATCACCGCGACGCCAGCGACACCGGAGGCGGACAGGCCACCCGTCCGACGGGCGTTGACGCCGCCGATCGCGACGCACGGCCACGGGCTGTCGGACGCGACGGCCTTGAGACCCGACACACCGATCGGCGCCTCCGCATCGGCCTTGCTCGTGGTCCGCCAGACCGGTCCGACGCCGAGATAGTCCAGGTCCCAGTCGTTCTCGCGGGCGGTCATCAGCTGCTCGTGGTTGTGGACCGAGAGCCCGAGGTAGGCCGAGCTGCCCAGGATCGACCGCGCCTCGGGCACCGGGAGGTCGTCCTGCCCGATGTGGGCGCCGTCGGCACCGATCTGCTTCACCAAGTGGACGCGATCGTTGACGATCAGCGGAATCCCGGTGCCTTCCAGGCCTTTTCGGACGAGCATGCCAAGGGCCACGAGCTCGTCGTCGGACGCGTCCGGGTCGCGCAGCTGGACGACCGTGACCCCGCCGGAGACCGCCTCACGCACCGTCCTGACGAGGCCGTGGTCGCCGCACATGTCGGTGTCGGTGACGAGGTACAGGCGCAGGTCCAGCGGCGTACGGGTCATGACAGCCTCACTCGTTCGGCGAGCGTCCTCGGCATGAGGATCGCGAGCTCGTCCAGCAGCGACACGGCGAAAGAGCCCGGCCCGCGGGTGGTCTCGGCCGCTACGTCCGCGGCGACCGTCAGGTGCGCCGTCGCGGCGACCGCTGCGGTCAGCCGGTCGTCGACCGACCCGGCGTACGCAGCCATCAGCGCGCCGAGCGCGCAGCCGACTCCGGTCACCCGGGTGAGCCACTCGTGCCCGTTGGCCACCCGGACGATGGTGTCACCGTCGGTGAGGTGGTCGACCGGGCCGCTGACGGCGACCACACAGCCGTGCTCACCGGCCAGCGCGCGCGCGGCGTCCATCGCTGCGGCCGGGTCGTCGGTCGAGTCGACACCGCGGCCGCCGCCACCTCCGCCGAGCGCCAGCACCTCGGACGCGTTGCCGCGCACGACCGCGGGCCGAGCGTCGAGCAGCTCGGCGGCGAGCTCCGTACGCCAGGGCAGTCCGCCGACGGCGACCGGGTCGAGCACCCATGGCGTGCCGTGCTCGGCGGCCGCGCTCGCCGCGACCCGCATCGCCGCACTGGTGTCGTCGTACGGCGTGCCGAGGTTGACCAGGACGGCGCTCGCGACCTGCGTGAACCCCGCCGCCTCGTGCGCGTTGTCGACCATCGCCGGAGCGGCGCCGGCGGCGAGCAGCACGTTGGCCGTCCACGGCGCGGCGACGATGTTGGTGAGGCAGTGCGTGAGCGGCTGCTGCCGGCGCATCGACGCGAGCGCGTCGGCGAGGTCGGCAGCGCGTGGCGAAGCCATCGACGTCCCTCCAGTCGTCGGAGCCGGATCTGCGTGCGCGAGCCCCCTCCGCCGGCGTGCACCGGCACTCGCGCCCGGACCACGGTATCGGCCGCAGCGGCACGGCTTAGGCTTCGGGGGTGACGACTCCAGCGTGGATAGACCTCGATGGCGCCGCCAACATGCGGGATGTCGGCGGCATTCCCACCGAGGACGGTGGGCAGGTCCAACCCGGCCGGCTGCTGCGGTCGGACAACCTGCAGGAGCTCTCGCCGAAGGACATCACGACGCTCCTGGCGCACGGCGTCTCCGACATCGTCGACCTGCGCAGCCAGGTCGAGCTGCGGCTCACCGGTCCCGGCCCGCTCACCCGGGTCACCTCTCTGACGCACCACCACCACTCGCTGTTCGCCGACGACGACGTCGCGGTCGAGGACGCCCTCGTCCTGCCGTGGCACGACCGGGTCGAGGAGGAGCGCGACGCCAACCACTGGACGAGCCACTACCTGGGCTACCTGGCGGAGCGTCCCGACTCGGTCTCGGGCGCGCTCGACGTCGTCGCTCGCAGTGAGGGCGCCACCGTGGTCCACTGCGCCGCCGGCAAGGACCGTACGGGCACCGTCGTCGCCCTCGCGCTGTCGGTGGCCGGGGTGAGCGACGAGGACATCACCGCCGACTACGTCGCGACGACCGAGCGGATCGAGCGGATCGTCGAACGCCTCGCCGCCGTACCCGCGTACGCCGACAACCTGCGCGGCCGGCCGCTGTCCGACCACGTCCCCGACCCCGAGACCATCCCTCGGCTGCTCGAGGCGGTACGCCGCACGGCCGGCTCGGTGCCGGAGTGGCTGCACGGGGTCGGCTGGTCCGACGACGACCTGGAACGGCTGCGGCGCCGTCTGGTCGAACCCGACTGACGCCGTCCGAGGACGGCGCAATTCCTCACGTGCACCCCGGTTTCGACGAATCCGGTTGCCGACGGTGGCCCGGTCCATCATGCTCCGGGCCAAACCGTTCCCTCGTCGCCACCTGGAGGTCTGCGACATGCTCAACAACTACCTGGGCGCGTTCAAGAAGTACGCCCAGTTCAACGGACGCGCGCGGCGCCAGGAGTTCTGGCAGTTCATGCTGGTCCACCTCGTCGTCGCCATCGTCCTCGCCGTCCTCGACAACGTCCTCGGCCTGGCTCCGGAGGGCATCCCCTACGGCGCGCTCACCGGCCTCTACATGCTGGCGGCGCTGATCCCGACGCTCGCGCTCGAGGTGCGTCGCCTGCACGACACCAACCGGTCCGGCTGGTGGCTGCTGATCGGTCTGATCCCGTTCGGCGGCATCGTCCTGATCGTGTTCTGGGCGCAGGCCGGTCACCAGGGCCCGAACGCCCACGGTGCCGACCCGAAGGGCGCCGAGCTCGGCGCCCCGACGTTCGACGGTCCGTCGTTCGGCCAGCCCGGCCCCGACGCCCCGCCGGCGGTCTGACTCCGGCTCGTCCGTCGCACTCACCCGCAGGGCCGTCCGTCGACCGGGCGGCCCTGCGGCGTGCCCGGCGTCCCTCTGGTGAGACGGCCGCGCGCCCGGGGACCATTGCGAGGTGACCGAGGAGTAACTTCGCCGGGTATGAACGAGCCCGGGGTCACCACACGCATTCACGCCTACACCGACGACGTGCTCGGCGACCACGACGCCACCGGCGTCGCCGAGCTGATCCGCACCCGGCAGATCTCTGCCGAGGAGGCCGTGGACGCAGCCATCGCCCGTAGTGGCGTGGTCGAGCCGCGGCTGACCGCGCTCGAGCACCCCGACTTCGACCGGGCGCGCGACCGCGCCCGGTCCGGACGCACCGGCGGCCTGGCCGGCGTACCCAGCCTGTTCAAGGACAACGTCCTGGTCGGCGGCCTGCCGATGACCGAGGGCTCGCACGCGATGCCGCTGCGGCCGCAGACCGGCGACGGCAAGGTCGTCCGGCAGATCCTGGACACGGGCGTGATCCCGATCGGCACGTCGCGGATGCCCGAGTTCGGCTGGATCCCGACGACCGAGCGCGCGGACGGCAGCGTCGTGCACAACCCGTGGAACCCGGCGTACTCCGCCGGCGGATCGTCGGGCGGCTCGGCGGCGTACGTCGCGGCCGGTGTCGTCCCGATGGCGCACGGCAACGACGGCGGCGGCTCGATCCGCATCCCGGCTGCCGCCTGCGGCCTGGTGGGGCTGAAGCCGACGCGCGGGCGGCTGCGGCTGGGGGAGTCGGCGGCCGCGATGCCCGTACGGATCGTCTCCGACGGCGTCCTGACCCGGACCGTGCGGGACACCGCGCTCTTCTACGCCGAGGCGGAGGAGACGTACCAGAACAAGCATCTCCCACCGGTCGGGCACGTCGACCGGCCGCTCGACCGACCCTTGCGCATCGGCGTCACGTACGACTCGCCGTTCGCGCCGGCGACCGACGACGAGACCCGTACTGCGGTCGGACAGCTCGCGCACACGCTCGAAGGGCTGGGCCACCACGTCGAGCCGTACGACCCCAAGATCCCGGCGTCATTCCGGCAGGACTTCATCGACTACTGGTGCCTGCTCGCCATGTCGGTGCGTGACTCCGGGAAGCGGATGTTCGGCAAGGACTTCGACGCCTCGTCCCTCGAGCCGATCACGCGCGGGCTCGCCTCCTTCGGACGCTCGCACCTGTGGCGGGCACCGATCTACCTGCCCCGGCTAGCCGCATCGGGGCGGCAGTACGAACGCGCCTTCGGTGATGTCGATCTCGTGCTCTCGCCGGTCCTGTCGCACACGACCCCGAGGCTGGGGTACCTCGATCCGGGTCTGCCCTGGGAGGAGTGCTTCAGCCGGGTGCTCGACTACTGCGGCTTCACGCCGCTGCACAACGCGACCGGCGCGCCGTCGATCTCCTTGCCCACCGGGCAGACTCGCGACGGCCGACCGGTCGGGACGATGCTGTCGGCCCGTCGGGGCGCCGACGCTCTTCTCCTGGGGGCAGCGCTGCAGATCGAGCAGGCGGTGCCGTTCGCGCGCATCGCCGCCTGACGCACCACGTCGCCGACTGGCTGAACACCTTTCCGGCCGCGGAGACTCGCGTACGTCCAACGTCGACACCGCGATCCGGAGCCGACATGATGAACGGTGGCAGGAGTCGTGAGTGCGGCAGTGTCTCGGTGAGTGCCACATGTTCACCGCGAGTTGTCGTTCTCGAGAGTCGCCAGGGCTGACGCGGGGCATAGGTTCCGTGTGCTGGATTCCGTTGAGCACCGGAGGAGATCGCAGTGGACCCGACAGGCGACGCGCAGTCGCGAGGCAACGCCGACCGCTCCGGGGACGGTGAGGGCGCGACGGCGTCCACCTCCGGAGGTCAGGGCACCGAGTACGACACCGTCACGCGACGCGCACGTCGCAACATCGGCGGATGGTGGTGGCTCGCCCTGCTGGCCGTGCCGCTGCTGCTCGCCGCGCTCGCCTCGTTCATCGGCCGCGGCGGCATCGAGGACGATCTGACGTCCGCCTCGCGAAAGGCCCTCGAGGGTCAGGGCATCACCGGCGCCGACGTCGACTTCAGCGGCCGCGACGGCACGATCAGCCTCCCCGCGGGGGCCGACGCCGCCAAGGCCAAGAAGGTCGTCGAGGGCGTCGACGGCGTACGAGCCGCGGACGTGAAGGGCGGCGCGGCGGCAGCCGGCGCCCCGTCGGCCTCCCCGACCGCGTCTGCCACCGAGTCCCCCTCGCCGTCGAGCAGCGAGTCGGCCGGCGGATCGGCGGGCACCGAGTCGGCGAGCAGCTCTCCGTCGAGCAGCGAGTCGGCGACCTCGTCCGAGTCGCCCTCGTCCAGTGCCGCCCCCGCCGGCAGCGGGACGTTCACGCTGACCAACGACGGCGACTCGGTCGTCGTCGAGGGCGTCGTCCCGGACGACGCCACGAAGCAGGCCGTCGTCGCCGCGGCGCGCAAGGCCGCCGGCGACAAGACGGTCGTGGACCAGGTCACCGTCCGGAGCGGGGCGCCCGCTCCCGACGCGGCGCAGCTGGCCAAGGGCCTGAGCGCCCTGCCCACGGCCGACGGCGCGAAGCTCGCGTACGACGGTAAGAGCGTCACCCTCACCGGCCAGGTCGCCGACGACGCCACGAAGAAGGCCGCCGGCGACAAGGCCACGGCTGACTTCCCCGGCGTCACCGTCGACAACCAGCTGACCGTCAAGAGTGCCGCCGGTGCCGCGGACTGCAGCAAGGTCAACGCCACGGTGATGGCGCTGATCAAGGACGACAAGCCGACGTTCGCGGACAACTCCACCGTGCTCGCCGTCCGCTCCCGCTCGACGCTGAACCAGGTCGCCGACGCGATCAAGGCCTGCCCGGACGCCAAGGTCTCCGTGGCCGGGTACACCGACAGCACGGGCACGCCGGCCAACAACCTGCGCCTGTCGCAGGGCCGCGCGAACGCCGTGCGGGCGTACCTCGGGCGGCAGGGCGTGAGCGCCGACGCCGTCACCGCGACCGGCTACGGCCAGGCCAAGCCGATCGCCAGCAACGCCACGGCGGCCGGGCGCGAGGCCAATCGTCGCGTCGACATCACGGTTCAGGGAGGCTGACATGGGTTGGCTGTTCGCGCAGAGCTGGTTCTGGATGCTGATCGCGTTCGTCGTCGGCGCGCTCGTGGCGTGGCTGCTGGTCACTCTGCTGGTCCCGACCGAGCGTGAGGCGTTCGCCGAGATCGACGAGGCCGTCGAGGACAGGGGAGGTCGATCCTGATGGGGTGGCTCTGGGGTAGGGAGTGGCCGTGGATCCTGCTCAGCTTCCTGCTGGGCGCGATCCTCACCTGGCTGTGGATGGTGCACAAGGTGCGCCGGGAGCTGCCGCGCGCGCGGGCGCGCACCGATCGCGACGTCCGGACGGACCGAGATGCCGATCGCGACGTCAGGAGTGATCGTGACGCCGGGCGCGACGCGCGCTCCGGCGGTGCCGCGACGGCGGTCGGTGCCGGCGCTGCGGGTGCCGGTGTGGTCGGTGCGAAGCGGGCCGACGCCGAGCGGGCGACCGACAAGCGCGAGGAGGTCACGAAGCGCGAGGACGTCGCGAAGCGCGAGGACGCGCGGGCGGACACGACGGCCCCGCAGCCGACCGCTGCGGCAGCGGCCGCTCCGGTGGCGAAGAAGGCCGACGCCGACCGGCCGGCTCCAGCGGCGAAGGCCACGCCGGCGCGGACGCCCTCCCCGGACATTCGCAAGTCGACCGCGAAGAAGCGCGACACCGAGCTGTACGACCAGGAGGCGGACGCCGATCGGCCGGGTGCGTCCTCCGGCGGCGCATCGATGACGGGCACGGCTGCTGCGGGTACGGCGGCGGCGGCAGGTGCTGCGGCCGTCGGACGTCACGAGGCTCACGACGACCGGGACGAGAACGCCGACAAGACCATCAGGGGCGACCAGCACGACGCACCGACGGAGGCCGTCCCGGTCGTGCCGCGGCACGAGAAGGACCCGGTCGACCACGACGCACCGACCGGTGAGATCCCGGTCGCGCGTGCTCACCCCGACCGTGAGCGAGGCGCCGGCGAGCAGGCGACCGCCGGGTCCGCGACCGACGTCCCGGCCGAGCCGGCGACTCAGGCGCCGACGACCGCGGCTCCAGCGGCCGCAGCAGCGGCAGCCTCCGCCGACGCTCGGCCCACCACGCCCAGTGCGGCCGCAGCTCGAGCCGGTTCCGGCAGCAGCCGCGGGCACGATGCCGCGCGGCGGGTGGCGGACGAGCAGGACCCGATGGTGGCGCGCTTCGGTGCAGGTGCGGCCTCGCCCAAGGAGGACGGTTCGGCGCCGTCGAGCGAGTACGTCATCAAGGGCAACGCCGACTCGATGCTGTTCCACACCCAGGACAGCCCGCGCTACGAGGCGACCAGGCCCGAGGTGTGGTTCAAGGACGAGGCCGCGGCGACCGGTGCCGGGTTCGCGCACTGGGACCGCAAGAAGCGCCGTACGGGTCGGTCGGGCTCACCTTCCGGACCGGCTGCGGACGCACCGAAGGACGCGAGTACGGCGAGCGGCACCGCGGCACTCGCTGCGGAGCCGGCAACGGCCCCTGCTGCTCAGCCGACGGAGGCTCCGGCCGCTGAGCCTGACCCGATGACCGAGCAGTTCGGCCCGGCGGCCGCCTCGCCGAAGGAGGGCGGTGCGCCGCCGTCGGACGAGTACACCGTCAAGGGCAACTCCGACTCGATGCTCTTCCACACCTCCGACAGCCCGGGCTTCCGCGCGACGGTCGCCGAGGTGTGGTTCAAGGACGAGGAGTCCGCGCGTGCGGCCGGGTTCCGGCACTGGGACCACCGCCGGCGCTGAGTCGGAGCGGCCCGGGACGGCTGAGAAACGCCGGAGAGGCGCAGGGGTCGGTGGCCGTATGGCACGCCGGCCTCTTCGCCTTGCCCGCGAATCTCGTCTGCTCGGCACCCCGTGTCGGGCCGGACAGTCGAGACTCGCGCGAGGGTGATGGCCGGCCGGTCGGTCAGGCTCCGTCGAGGGAGGGCGGGTTGAATGAGGCGCATGAGCCTGCGCGACCGACCGCTGACCCCGATGCGGTCGTGGTGGCCGGACGGTCCGCTGGCGGTCCCGGCGACACCGCTCGACCGACGACGGCTGCTCCACGAGACCTGGCTCGTGCTGGGCGTCGGCCTCGGCGCGTCGGCGATCTACTCCGTCCTGACGATCCTGCGGCGCCTTGCCGACAGCCGTCCGCTGAACCAGCAGGCATCGCAGCTCAACGTCAGTCAGGCGCGGCAGTCCTGGCTCGACCTCACCTACCAGCTCACGGGTATCGCGCTCGCGCTGGTGCCGGTGCTGCTGGCTCTCCACCTGCTCCATCGCGAGATGCGTTCTCCCGCAACGTATCTGGGCCTCGACCGCCATCACGTCCGTACGGATCTGACGTGGGGGCTCGGCCTCGCGGCGCTCATCGGCATCCCGGGGCTGGGCCTCTACCTGATCGCGCGCGCGGCCGGGCTCAACACCCAGGTGGTCGCCGCCGACCTGGGCCACCACTGGTGGAGCCTGCCGGTGCTGCTGCTGTCCGCGGTGCAGAACGCCGTCCTGGAGGAGGTCGTCATGGTCGGCTATCTCTACACGCGGTGGACGCAGGCCGGCTGGCGGCTGTCGCACGTCGTGCTGGGGTCGGCGCTGATCCGGGGTACGTACCACCTGTACCAGGGCTTCGGCGGGTTCGTCGGCAACATCGTCATGGGCCTGATCCTCGGGCTGGTCTACCTGCGGACCCGCCGGGTGCTGCCGCTGGTGATCACCCACGCCGTCCTCGACATCATCGCCTTCGTCGGGTACGCCCTGCTGCGCGACCACGTCTCCTGGCTCTGACCCCCCTCGGCAAAAGCTGGTCGCCGGCACACGCATGGCTGTACGGGTGGCCAGGATGTGCCGGAGCGCGGCGAAAGCTGGTGGTCGGCACACGCATGGCTGTACGGGTGGCCAGGATTTGCCGAGAAGCGGGGCAATCTGTGCCAGAGTGTGCGCATATCGCGGTAACGATTGCCATCACCCCGGAGGCGCGTCATGCCGAAGTCGTTGCGTTCCGTCCTGATCGCCCTGGCCTGCGTGCTGCTCGCCGCCACCGGCGTCACGTCCGCCCGAGCCGACGCACCCCCCGGTACGGCGCCCGCCCGGCCGGTCGTCGTACCGCAGCCACAGCCCGGCGCCTGCCCGACCCAGCCGACCACGCCGAAGCGCGACCTGCGGGCCATGTGGGTCGCGAGCGTCACCAACATCGACTGGCCGTCCAAGCCCGGGCTGTCCGTCCAGCAGCAGAAGGACGAGCTGCTCGCGTGGTTCGACCTGGCGGTCAAGCAGCGGCACAACGCCGTGATCCTGCAGGTCCGTCCGACCGCCGACGCGTTCTGGCCGTCGGCGTACGAGCCGTGGTCGAAGTACCTCACCGGCGTCGCGGGCCAGGATCCTGGCTGGGACCCGCTGGGCTTCGCCGTCACCCAGGCCCACCAGCGCAACCTCGAGCTGCACGCGTGGTTCAACCCGTACCGCGTCTCGATGGACACCAACGTGAACGCGCTCGCCCCGAACCACCCTGCCCGCCAGCACCCGGACTGGATCAAGGCGTACGGCGGCAAGCTCTACTACAACCCCGGCAACCCGGACGCGCGGCGCTACTCGGTCGAGGCGATCATGGACGCTGTCCGCAAGTACGACATCGACGCCGTGCACTTCGACGACTACTTCTACCCGTATCCCGTCGCCGGCCAGACGTTCGACGACTCCGCGGAGTACGCGAAGTACGGCAACGGCATGAGCCTCGCCGACTGGCGCCGCAGCAACGTGACGACGTTCATGCGCGAGGTCCGCGACGGCATCCGCCGCATCCGGCCGCACACCGAGCTCGGCGTCTCGCCGTTCGCGATCTGGCGCAACAAGGCGACCGACCCGGAGGGCTCTGACACCACCGCGGGTGCGCAGACGTACGACGACCTGTACGCCGACACCCGCAAATGGGTCCGCGAGGAGCTGCTGGACTACATCACTCCGCAGGTCTACTGGTCGCGGGGCTTCGCGGCGGCCGACTACGAGAAGGTCACCGACTGGTGGGCGCGTCAGGTGACCGGCACGCGGGTGCGGCTCTACATCGGGCAGGCGACGTACAAGGTGGCCGCGAACGCCGACCCGAAGTGGAGCAACCCCGGCGAGCTCTCGTCGCACCTGGAGTTCAACACCCGCTACCCGCAGGTGCAGGGCAACATCTACTTCTCCGCCGTGCAGGTGCGCGCCGACCGGCTCGGGGCGACCTCGCTGCTGAACGACACCTGGTACACCCGGCCCGCGCTGACGCCGGCCGCGCCCTGGCTGGACGATGTGCCGGGCGCGCCGCGGGAACCGGTGGTGGTCCGCGCGACCGGCGGCCGGGTCACCTGGGTCGCCACGCCTGGCGCGACGTCGTACGCGATCTACCGGGTGCCGAGTGGTACGCCGCGGCCGTGCGACCTCGCCGACGCGCGGTACCTGGTGGCGACGGTCGCGGACGGGCCCAGCGCGCATCAGACGTGGACGGACCCACAGCCGGGTGAGGGGACCTACCTGGTGAGCGCCGTCGACCGCGCCGCCCTCGAGTCCGGAGCCACTGCCGCGCGCTGACCGACCGTCCGCGGCTGCGGAGGTCTCGATACGGGACTCACTTCGTTCGCCCTACTCGACCGGCGGTCATCTCGTTGGTTGAGCCGGTCCGAGGCGTTAGCCGAGGGGTGTGTCGA
>NZ_JAROAV010000043.1 GCF_029439465.1 Luteipulveratus flavus
TGGTGCAGAGCGACGACCCGGGGGGGTACGGCGGCTCGCTGGAGTGGGCGACCTCGTGCCCGCCGCCGCGGCACAACTTCAACTCCATCCCGCGGATCCGCTCGGAGCGCCCGGCGTTCGACATCAACCACCCCGAGGCCGCTGTGGCGTCCGTCCAGCCCGCTCCTGACACGCTCGCCAAGATCGTCGGCCCGGCCGACCACGGCGCGCAGACCCTGGGCGGCACTCACCCGGAGGACAGTGACCGATGAAGGTCGAGTACAAGCTCTTCGCGATCCTGTGCGTCTTCTGCTTCGGCGTCGGGATCTGGTACGGCATCTGGACCGGTTGGGAGGAGCCGGTCGGCGTCGTCGGCCTGTTCCTGACCGGCGGCCTCTGCGCCATGATCGGCGGGTTCGTCTGGTGGACCGCCCGCAAGCTCGGTCCGCGTCCGGACGATGACCCCCAGGGCAACATCTCCGACGTCGAGGGCGACTACGGGTTCTTCAGCCCGCACAGCTGGTGGCCGTTCTTTCTGGGCCTCTCCGGCGCGGTCGTGTTCCTCGGACTGGCCGTCGGCTGGTGGCTGGTGATCATCGGGATGCCGCTGCTGGCCATCTCGGCGGTCGGCTGGGTGTTCGAGTACTTCCGCGGCGAGAACGCCATCTGACGCTCTCCGCACACGCCGACGGCGCCGCCTTCCTCACCGGGAGGCGGCGCCGTCCGTCTTGTCGTTCCCTGGCTCTCAGGTGCGCTCAGTCGGCGGCTGGCCGAAAGTGTCGGCCCACTCGTCGGGCCGCACCGACAGCAGCTGGTGCGCCATGTCCTCGGCCGCGTGCTCGGGTTCGCTCTGACTGCTGGTGAGGTGCAGCAGCGGGTGATGGAAAGCGCCGGGGCCGTGCATCATGAGCTCGAACGTCACGACAACACCGTGGCCGAGCCATGAGGGAGTGACCCCCGCCAGACCGAGATCGTCAGGCGGCAGGAGCAGCCGCAGTGGCTCGAGGCGCTGCTGGAGCAGGCGCGCGACCTGCCGCCGCGGAGTTTCCCAGCTTCGGTCGCTCGTGGCGCGCTCGACCTCCGCAAGGTACTGGTCTCGCTCGAAGTGGATGTCCGGCAGATCCCAGGGACGGCCTTCGTGGCGTTCGACTGTCTGAGAGGTCGGGCCGTCGAACACGCCGACGTAGTCCCGGAAGTCCACCCACGAGACTCGGCGCCGGTCGGCGGACGCCACGATGACGGGCGCGATCACGCCGCAGCCGGCCTCGCCGCAGGAGCATCGGTACAGCGCGACGCGACGTCCGTTGTCGTCGGGCAGCAAGGGTGAGGCCGGGCCGAGCATCGTCGACGGGTCGAAACCACGCCAGTCCTTCGCGACCGCGACAAACGGGTCCTCGCCGTCCACGCGGATGGCCAGATTCGGCCAGTCGGGCCGACGTGCTGGGACGTCGTACTCGAGCCGCAGGACGGACAGCCCGGTGAATGCATCCGGCGGCAACGTCATCAGCCCCAGCCGAGCTCGTGCAGCCGATCGTCGTCGATCCCGAAGTGATGTCCGAGCTCGTGGACCACGGTCACGGTGATCTCGTGACGCAGGTGGTCGGTGTCGCGCGCCAGGCGTCGTAGCGGACCGCGGAAGATGGTGATCCGGTCCGGCAACGAGCCGTAGCCCCAGCCACCGACGCGCTCGGGCAGCGGCGTCCCCTCGTACAGGCCCAGCAGCACCGGACCGTCCGGGGGAGGCTCGTCGTCGACGAGGATGGCGATGTTGTCCAGCCGGTCGAGGAACGCGGGTGGCACGCCGTCCAGCGCCTCTCCGACGATCTCGTCGAACTCCTCGTCGCTCAGGTCAACGGCCACGTCCGCATTGTTGCTCACGCTGCAGCACACGACGGGTACCGGGGTCGAGAGGCGCGTGAACCGACGGCACGACGAAGGGGCGGAACCGCTCGACAGCGGTTCCGCCCCTTCGTCGTCCGGGGGAGGGAGGACCTCAGCGGTCGCTCTTCTCCTCCTCGAGGTGGCCGTACGCGTGGCTGGTGCCGATCTCCTCGGCGCCGCCGTGCAGGTGGCCGCCGAACTCCTGCGGGTGGCTGTCCTCGACGGCCGCCGCCTCCAGGGCCTCGTACTCGCCGCGGTGGTGCGCCGCGGCCAGCTCGGCCGGGGTCACCGCCTCGATGCGGTCGTTGAACCAGAAGCCCGACAGGCGCGTGCGCAGGCGCTGCTTGGCCGCACCCATGCGACGGACGCCGTTGCTGTCGCTGCCCTCCGGGAGCTCCAGCGGCCGGTTCGACTCGAACGCCACCAGACGCCAGCGGGTGTGCGCATCGAGGGGCTCGTGCGCCTCGAAGAACCGGCCGTCCGCCGTCCGGACGATGCGGCCGGTCTCGCGGCCGTGCAGCACCAGGTCACGATCGCGCCGCTGCAGGCTCAGGCAGATGCGCTTGGTCACCCAGAACACCAGCGGCGGCAGGATGACGGCCGACAGGCGCAGGATGTTCGTGATGTCGTTGATCGACAGGTGCAGCTTGATCGCCATGATGTCGTTGCCGGCGGCGAAGAACAGGACCGCGTAGAAGCTGATCGCGGCCATGCCCAGGGCGGTCCGGGTCGGAGCGTTGCGCGGGCGGTCCAGGATGTGGTGCTCGCGCTTGTCACCGGTGATCCACGCCTCCAGGAACGGGTAGGCGCCGGCGATGGTGAACAGCACCGGGATCAGCGCGATGGCGCCGAGGAAGATGTTGAAGCTCCAGGTGCGTCCGAGCAGGTCGAACTCCAGGAAGCCCGGCAGCAGTCGTAGCGCTCCGTCGGCGAAGCCCATGTACCAGTCGGGCTGCGAGCCGGCCGTGACCTGCGTCGGCTCGTACGGCCCGTACGCCCAGATCGGGTTGATCGTGACCAGGCCGGCGATGAGCGCGGTGATGCCGAAGACGATGAAGAAGAAGCCACCCGCCTTGGCGATGTAGACCGGCATCATCGGGAAGCCGACGACGTTCTTCTCGGTGCGGCCGGGGCCGGGGTACTGGGTGTGCTTGTGCACCATCACCAGGATGATGTGCGCCGTGAACAGCCCGACGATGATCGCGGGCAGCAGCAGCACGTGCACCGTGAAGAGCCGCGGGATGATCGCCTCACCCGGGAAGCCGCCGCCGAACACCATGTAGGAGATGTACGACCCGAGGACCGGGATGGAGAGCATGAAGCCCTCGGCGGCTCGCAGGCCGGTACCGGAGAGCAGGTCGTCCGGCAGCGAGTAGCCGGCGAACCCCTCGACCAGCGCCAGCATCAGCAGCGTCAGACCGATGATCCAGTTGATCTCGCGCGGCTTGCGGAACGCGCCGGTGAAGAACACCCGGAACATGTGCAGCATGATCGCCACGATGAACAGCAGCGCCGCCCAGTGGTGGATCTGCCGGATGATCAGGCCGCCGCGCACGTCGAAGGAGATGTCCACCGTCGAGGCGTACGCCTCGGACATCGCGATGCCCTTCAACGGCTCGTAGCTGCCGTCGTAGACCGTGTGGCCCGCGCTCGGCACGAACCAGAAGGTCAGGAAGGTGCCCGTCAGCAGCAGGATCACCAGGGAGTACATGGCGATCTCGCCGAGCATGAAGGACCAGTGGTCGGGGAAGACCTTGCGCATCAGGTAGCGGAAGCCCTTGGCGGTGCCGGTGCGCTCGTCCACCCAGCTCGCGACCGCGCCGACAGCGCCGGCGCCCTTCGCCGGGGCTGAGGTGTCGTCGTCCTTGCGCAGCGCGTCGGCGCTGCGGGCCGGTGTCTCAGTACTCATCCACGCTCCCAGAAGCTCGGGCCGACAGGCTCTGCGAAGCCCTGGTCGGCAACGAGGTATCCCTCAGTATCGACAGAGATCTTCAGCTGTGGCAACGGGCGCTTGGCCGGGCCGAAGATCACCTTGCAGTCGTCGGTCATGTCGAACGTCGACTGGTGGCACGGGCACAGCAGGTGGTGCGTCTGCTGCTCGTACAGACCGACCGGGCAGCCGACGTGCGTGCAGATCTTGGAGTAGGCCACGACGCCGTCGATGCCCCAGTCGCGCTGGCGCTGGCTCCTGATCTTGGACTCCTCCAGTCGCACGAGGATGACGGAGGCCTTGACCTTCTCGTTCAGCGGGTGCTCGGTCTCGTTGATGCCCTCGGGCAGCACGTGGAACACCGAGCCCAGCGTGACATCGGTGAGGCGGATCGCGGTGCCCTCGGGGTCGCGCATGAGCTTGCGCTTGCGCCCGCCCTTGCCGTCCCGCTGACCGATCCGGGTGCTCCACAGCGTGGTCGACAGGTCGTTCTTGGGCAGCGGGCCGAGCGAGCCCACCAGCTGGAGGCCGAGCGGCACGGCGAACAGCCCGAGCGCACCGCCGAGGGTGTAGACGATCAGCGGCCGGCGACGGATCTGGGCGGACTCGCCGCCCTCGGTGAGGACGTCGATGGCGCCCTGACGCGCCCCGTCGTCCGAGCGCAGCACGTGGCGCTCCTCGACGATCTCCTCGTCGGACATCAGCGTCTTCGCCCAGTGCACGGCGCCCAGGCCGATCCCCAGCAGCGAGAGGCCCAGCGTCACGCCGAGCGCGACGTGCAGGGCGTTCGTGACGCCGACGAGCGGGAGGGTGACGGTGGAGTTCTTGTCGATGGCGAAGTAGGCCACCGCGAAGCCGACCGTGGCCAGCATCGACAGGACGAACAGTCCGGCGACCTGACGCTCGGAGCGTCGGGCGGCGGCGTCGTCGTCGTCACCGTGGCGGTGGACGTGCGCGGGCAGCCCCGGGTTCTCGAAGCGGGCGGGCAGACCGCCGGTGCCTTCGACGTGACCCTTGCTCAGGTCGACCGGCGAGGACCCGGAGCTGCGCTCGGGCAGGTTGTCGTGCTCGCTCATCAGGCAGCCTTCCGTCCGAGCCAGACCGCGGCGCCGATCAGCAGACCGATACCGATGGTCCAGGCGAACATGCCTTCCGACACCGGACCGAGGTTGCCGAGGTTGTGACCGCCGGCGTTGGCCTCGTTGTCGACGTTGTGCAGGTAGGCGATGACGTCGTTCTTGTCCTGGGGGGAGAGGTTGGTGTCGTTGAACACCGGCATCGACTGCGGGCCGGTCAGCATGGCCTCGTAGATGTGCTTGCCCTCGATGTTGCGCAGGCTGGGCGCGAACTTGCCGCGCGTCAGCGCGCCGCCGGAACCGGCGAAGTTGTGGCACATGGCGCAGTTGACCCGGAACAGCTCACCGCCCTTGGCGATGTTGCCGTTGCCGTTGGTGTACTCCGTGGCCGGCACGGCGGGGCCGGGGCCGAGCGAGGCGACGTACGCGGCCAGCTGCTTGGTCTCGGTGGCGTCCATCGTGACCTTGTTGCGCTGGGCCTGGACGCCCGGCTGGGTCAGCGGCATGCGTCCGGTGCCGACCTGGAAGTCGACCGCGGCCGCGCCGACACCCACCAGCGAGGGGCCGGCTGCGGTGCCGTTGGCGTTGGTGCCGTGGCAGCTGGCGCAGTTGGCGAGGAACAGGTCCTTGCCGGCCTTCACGTCGTCGGCGGTCGCGGTGGCGGCCTTCGCGTCCTTGGGGGCGAGCGCGGTGTAGAGGCCGCCGGTCACGACCAGCCCCAGCAGCAGCACGAGCACGATGGCTGCTGGGTGTCGGCGGCGAGCGGCGAGGAAGCTCACGTGGTCGTCCTGTCTTCGTCGGTGGGAGGGGCGGGCAGATGAGGCGTCGTCATCGCGGACCTCACTGCAGGAGGTAGATGGTCGCGAACAGCGCGATCCACACCACGTCGACGAAGTGCCAGTAGTAGCTGGTCACGATCGCGCCGGTGGCCTGGTGGTGGGTGTAGCGACGAGAGGTGAAGGTCCGGCCGATGATCAGCAGGAACGCGAGCAGACCGCCCGTCACGTGCAGACCGTGGAACCCGGTGGTCAGGTAGAACATCGAGCCGTACGCGTCGGAGTCCAGCCGGATGCCCTCGTGGACGAGCTCGGAGTACTCCATCACCTGACCGGCGACGAACACCGAGCCGAAGATGTACGTCAGGACGTACCACTCGCGCATGCCCCACTGGCCGAGCTGCAACAGCTTGCCGGTGCGGAAGGGAACGCCCTGCTCCGCCTTGAAGACGCCGAGCTGGCACCACACGGAGGAGATCACCAGCACGAGGGTGTTGGCGAGGGCGTAAGGGACGTTGAGCACCTCGGTGTTCTTGGTCCAGAGCTCGGGCGCCACCGACCGGATCGTGAAGTACATCGCGAAGAGCCCGGCGAAGAACATCAGCTCGCTCGCGAGCCAGACCATCGTGCCGACGGCGGTCATGTTCGGGCGGGTCACCGGACCGTGTCCGGCGGGGATTCCTGGTTGGCTCGTCTGAGCAGTCGCGGTCGCCACGTCGGCCATTATGGCCCCATCCGCGCAGCAAGGGTCGGGCGACCCCCTGGGGGGACCGCCTCCGACGTGAGAGACCGACCGGGATCGTACGAACGCATACGACGAAGCGTAGTACGACGGTCGGTCGGTCACTACCTGCGAGCAGCCCAACGCGGCGGCCCGCGTACGAGTTCCCGGCCTGGATGGGTAGCATCGCCGCATGGCCTCGACCGCTTCCGTCGCACCCGCGCAGCCGACCGTCCGCAGCCTGTCCGTCCTGCTCTACAGCGACGACATCGCGACTCGCGACGCCGTGCGGATCGGTGTCGGGCGCCGGCCGGCGCGCGACGTCGAGGTCGCCCGCTGGCGCGAGTGCGCCACGCCGGAGGCCGTGATCGAGGCCGTCGACGCCGGCGGCTACGACCTGCTGATCCTGGACGGCGAGGCCACTCCTGCGGGCGGCATGGGCCTGTGCCGACAGCTCAAGAACGAGATCTCCGACTGCCCGCCGGTCATCGTCCTCACCGGTCGGCCGCAGGACGCGTGGCTCGCGTCCTGGTCCCTCGCCGACGCGGCGGTGCCGCAGCCGATCGACCCGCTCACGCTGGGCAGCACGATGGCCGCCGTCGCACGGCACGCCGCGCCGTCGGCCTGAGCCGATGACCTTCCGGACCTCCTGGGCCGAGGTCCTGACCTCCCTCCTGAGCGGGAACGACCTCTCCGCCGAGCAGACGGCCTGGGCGATGGACCAGGTGCTCACCGAGCAGGCCGACCCCGCCCAGCTCGCGGGGTTCCTGGTCGCGCTGCGGGCCAAGGGCGAGACGGCCGCGGAGATGCGTGGCCTGGCCGACGGCATGCTCGAGCGGGCGATCCGCATCGAGGTACCGGGGCGCACGCTGGACATCGTCGGCACCGGCGGCGACCAGGCGCACACGGTCAACATCTCGACGATGTCCTCCGTCGTCGCCGCCGCGGCGGGCGCCACCGTGGTCAAGCACGGCAACCGGGCGGCCAGCTCCTCCTCCGGGTCGGCGGACGTCCTCGAGGCGCTCGGCGTGCGGCTCGACCTCACCCCCGACCAGGTGCTGCGGGTAGGGGAGCGCGCCGGCATCACGTTCTGCTTCGCCCAGACCTTCCATCCCTCGTTCCGGCACGCGGGGTCCGCGCGCCGCGCGTTGGGCATCCCGACCGCGTTCAACGTGCTGGGACCGCTCACCAACCCCGCGCAGACCCGCTACGCCGCCATCGGGGTGGCGGACGAGCGCATGGCCGCGAACATCGCCGGCGTGTTCGCCGACCGCGGCAAGGACGCGGCCGTCTTCCGCGGCGACGACGGGCTGGACGAGCTCACGCTCTCGACGACCTCACGCGTGTGGTGGGTACGCGGGCAGGACGTGACCGAGCACCGCATCTCTCCCTCGGACGTGGGGCTCGCACCCGCACCGCTGGAGGCGCTGCGCGGAGGGGACGCCGACCACAACGCGGGTGTGGTCCGCGAGCTGGTCCAGGGGCGCATCGGCCCGGTCCGCGACGCCGTCCTGCTCAACGCCGGCGTCGCACTGGCGATCACGGCGACCGGTGACCCCGACGGCTCGGAGTCGCGCTTCGGCTCGCACGACGACCTCGCCTCCGCCGTCTCGGCGGGGGTTGCTGCCGCGGCAGCAGCGATCGACTCGGGCGCTGCGGCCAGCACCCTGCAGCGCTGGGTCGAGGCGACCGCGTCGGTCTAGCCGGTCGGCTCAGTCGCCACCAATGCTGAACGCCTCGCCCAGGTCCTTCGAGGAGTAGGTGCGGAAGGCGATGTGCGTCTGGGTGTCGCGGACGCCCTCGACCTTGTTCAGCCGGTCGGCGATCACGTCGGCGAAGTCCTCGTGCCGCGCCACCTTGGCGACCGCGACGAGGTCGACGTCGCCGGTCACGGAGTAGACCTCGCTCACGCCCTCGATCTCGACGATGGCCTGGGCCACCTCCGGAATGCGGTTCACGTCGGCCTTGATGAGCACGATGGCGGAGATCACCGGGCCACTCTAGCCAGCGTGCCGCCCCTGGGGCCCGGCCGGGCGACCGTGCCGGACGCCCGCTGGACCGCCCTCAGACGCCGCTGCGGACCGCCTTCGGCGGACGGCTGAGCAGACGGCCGTGCGGCTCGTCGAACCCGCTCACCTGCTCGCGTGCGCGCACGAGCGGCTCCAGCCGGTCGCGCGAGCGTCCGGCGCCGTTGACCGGGCAGGTCCAGGCACCCTCGAGGTGGACCAGGCGCACGCCGGGGGTCTCCAGCCAGCGAAGGATCTTCTCGGTCTCCTCCGGCAGCGCGGCAGGGGCAGGCCCGGTCGGCGCCGCGACCACCTCTGCGCTGACGGCCAGCGACTCGACCGTGGCCATGGGGTCGGTGCCGCGGGGTGACAGGGCGCTCCCCGCGAGACGCCCGTACCGGACGCACACCATCTCCCACCCGCCGCTGTCGGCACGGCGGGCCGCGACGATCTCCGGGCTGGCCGCGAGCGGTGCCAGGTGCTGAGCCCGCGCTGCCCCGCGCACCAGAGCGAGGAGGCGGTCGCGGAGGGCGCCGGCGTCCTCGTACCGCTCCTGCTCGGAGAGGTGGGCCATGCGCTCCTCCAAGGACCGCACGAACGGCTCGGCGTCACCGCAGAGCGCGGCGCTGGCGCGCAGCACGACCGCGTCGTACTCCTCCACGGTCTGGCCACCGGTGCACGGTGCGCCGCACCGACCCATCTCGGCGAGCGCGCAGGCGCTGACCCGCTTGGTCGGGGACAGCCGCTGGGTGCACTGCCGCAGGGGTACGACCTCGTGCACGGCGGCGACCGCCTGCTCGGCCTGCTGACGGCCGGAGAAGGGCCCGACGTAGTGCGCTCCGTCGCCGCGCACCTCCTTGACGATCGAGAGCCGGGGGAACGGCTCGACCGTGAGCTTCACCCACACCGACCGCTCCGGGTGCCTGCTGCGCCGGTTGTACCGCGGCTTGTGCTCGGCGATGAGCCGCAGCTCACGCACCTGTGCCTCCAGCGCCGTCGCGCACACGATCGGGGTGACGCTCTCGGCGATGCCGACCATCTCCGCCATCCGGGTGCGCTGCTCGCTGGAGGTGAAGTACGTCCGGACGCGCCGCCGGATGTCGACGGACGTGCCGACGTAGAGCGGTCGTTGCTCGGCGTCCTTGAAGACGTACACCCCGGGTGCGGACGGCAGCCCGTCGGCGAGGAAGCGCTTGCGCCGCTGCGCGGTGGTGACCCTCGCGGAGTAGGACCCGAGCTCCTCCAGCGTGTGCACGCCCAGGTTGCCGACCCGCCCCAGCAGCGCGTGGAGCACGTCGACGGTCGCCCGGGCGTCGTGCAGGGCACGGTGGTCGGGCGTCGTGGCGGCACCGAACAGCCGGGCCAGGGACGACAGCTTGTGGTTCGGCGCCTCGTCGCGGGTCACCAGCTGCCGGGCGAGGTGCGCGGTGTCCACGACCTGGTGCCCCGGCCACGGCAGGCCCAGCCGCTGTGCGTTGGTGCGCAGGAACGTGACGTCGAACGGCGCGTTGTGGGCGACCAGGACCGCGTCGCGGGCGAACTCCAGGAACGCCGGCAGCACGGTGTCGATCCGCGGTGCCGAGGCGACCATCCGGTCGGTGATGCCGGTGAGCACGGAGATGAACGCGGGAATGGGCAGGCCGGGGTTGACCAGCGTCTGGAACTCTCCGAGCTGCTCTCCTGCGCGGACCTTGACGGCGCCGATCTCGGTGATCTCGTCGGTCTGGGCGCTGCCGCCGGTCGTCTCGAGGTCGACCACGACGAAGGTGACGTCGTGCAGCGCGGTGCCGAGGTCGTCGAACGTCGCCTGGATGGCGCGCGGGGCCGGGCTCGATGGCATGCCCAGACGCTAGGGGCCGGCTCTGACACGGCCGGGGTCGGCCCGCCCGTCGGCCTGGAAAACGATTGGCGCGCACCGAGGCCCGCCGATGACCATCGGGGGATGACACGAGCACAGCTGGAGGTGACGGACCTCGCTGCTGGTCCCGAGCCCTCCGCCGTCCTGGAGCGGCGGGTGCGCGCGGTGTGCCGGACGTGGACGCCGTGCCAGCGCACCCACGCCGGCGACGTCGCGTGGTCGGCCGCCGCGCCCGCGCTCGGCCCCCGCCGGCTCTGGTCCGAGGGCTCGCACGTGGTCGCCTGGGCGTACGCGGACACCGGCGCGCCCGCATACCTGGACCTGCACGTCGAGCCGTCGCCGCGCCCCGAGGTCCGCGACGAGGTGATGGCGTGGGTGGGGACGCTCGGTCGTGTCGTCGTGCCCGTCCTGGACCGCGAGCGGCACCTGCGAGCCGGGCTGGAGCACCTGGGCGCGCGGGAGTCCGCCGGCAGTGCGTGGTTCGTCCACCAGCACCGGCCGCTGGCCGGCGCGCTGCCCCAGGCTCTGCTGCCGCGGGGCTACCGCATCAGGTCCGTGCGCAGCGACGACGTCGAGGCACGCGTCCTGGTGCACCGGCGGTCGTGGGCGCCGGCGCGAGTCCTGGCGATGGCCGGAGGGACGACGAACGGACGAGCGACCGAGTCCTCCTTCGACCGTGAGGCGTACGACCGGGTCACCGCGACGACCCTCTACCGCCGTGACCTCGACCTGGTCGTCGAGGCGTCCGACGGCCGGCTGGTCGCCTCGGCGCTCGGCTGGTTCGACCCGGTGTCGCGCAGCGGTCTGATCGAACCGGTCGGGACGGACCCCTCGTACGCCGTCCGCGGGCTCGGCCGGGCGGCGTGTGCGGCCCTGCTCGTGGCGCTGGCGCGAGCGGGCGCGCAGGGAGCCGTGGTGTGTCCGCGGGGGGACGACGCGTACCCGGTGCCCCGCCACCTGTACGGCACGCTCGGGATGCGGGCGATCGGGCGCACCCGGACCTACGTCCTCGGGTCTGTCGGTGGTGCCTCCTAGCGTGCAGGCAGGACCTCACGGAAGGAGGACAGCCATGATCGTCGACTGCCGGACGTGCCCCGTCCGAGGGACGCACTGCGAGGACTGCATGGTCACCGCGATGCTGACCATCTCGCCGCACGACCTCCCGCTGGACCCCGCGGAGCGAGAGGCCGTGACGGCGCTGGTGTCCGCCGGCCTGGTGAGCCCGCAGGAGGCCAACCGTGCCCAGGCGAGGAAGGAGCCCTGGCCGGGGCTGGCGTCCGCGGTGTGAGCATCGCCCGCCGGTCCCCGTAGCCTGGGGCGGTGCAGCAGCCGACCCGTCGCAGCGTGGTCGCCGCGATCGCGTCCCTGCCGCTGGTCGCCGCCTGCTCCTCCGGGACCTCGGCAGCGCCGAGCACCCCGCGTACGCCGACCGGACGCACGAGCACGCAGCGCCCGGGCACCGTGCAGGTCCTCGGATCGGTCCCTGCCTCGCAGCTCGCCGCGTACCGCGCCCACGTGAGCACCGGGATGCGTCTCGTCAGCGAGGTCTGGCGCCCGAGGTGGTCCACCATCGCGGTACGCGTGGTCATCGCCGCGACGGGCGAGGAGTTCGCTCGGCTCACGGGCCGGCCCGCCGACGGCACGGTTCCGGCCGTGACCACGGCCGCAGGTCTGGTCGCCATCCACCCGACGCTGTGGACCTCGACCTCCGCGCCCGGTCGGCAGGTGGTCATCACCCACGAGCTCACCCACGTCGCGCTCGGGCAGGGCGGGCTGACTGGGGTGCCGCTGTGGGTCGTCGAGGGTTCCGCCGAGCTCACCGCGTACCGGGCGACCGGCCTGCCCGCCGCGACCGTCGCGCCGTCGTTGGCGCGTGAGGTCGCCGCGGGACGCGTCCCCGGAGGCCCACCGACCGACGACGTGCTGCGCCTCCGGTCGCGCACGGTGCTGCCGCTCGGGTACCAGCAGGCGTGGGCGTGGTGCACCTTCCTGGTCGACCGCACAGGCCTGGAGGCGTTCACGCGATTCGTCCGGGCGGCGGACGCGGGGGACAGCGGCGCCTTCCGCCGCACCTACGGGACCACACCGTCGAGCCTGGGGCCCACGTACGGCGCCTGGCTGCGGCGTCAGCTGTAGATCTGCTCGACCTCGTCGGCGAAGTCGCGCTCGACCAGTGCCCGGCGCACCTTCAGCGAGGGCGTGAGGTACCCGTTGGACTCGGTGAGATCGACTGGTAGCACCCGGAACTCGCGGATCGACTCGGCGCGGCTGACGGCGGAGTCGGCGTCGTCGACCGCGCGCTGCAGCTCCTCCAGCACGGCCGGGTGGTGGCGTGCTGCCTCGACGTCGAGTGGCTCCAGGTCGTGCGCGGCCAACCAGGTCGGGAGCATCTCCGCGTCGAGGGAGATGAGCGCGGAGACGAACGGACGCCCGTTGCCCACGACCACGCACTGCGAGACCAGCGCGTGATGGCGCAGCCGGTCCTCGAGGATCATCGGCGAGACGTTCTTGCCGCCGGCGGTGACGATGATCTCCTTCTTGCGCCCGGTGATGCGCAGGAAGCCGTCGGCGTCGAGCTCGCCCAGGTCACCGGTCCGGACCCAGCCGTCCTGCCGGGCGGCGACCGTCGCGTCCGGGTTGCCGAGGTACTCCTGGAAGACCCCGACGCCGCCCACCAGGACCTCACCGTCCTCGGCGATCCGGACGGCCACACCGGGCAGCGGGGGCCCGACCGTGCCGACCTTGGTCAGCTCCGGGGTGTTGACCGTCGCCGGCGCCGTCGTCTCCGTGAGGCCGTACCCCTCGAGGACGGGGATACCGGCACCGGCGAAGAAGTGGCCGAGCCGTTCGCCGAGCGGCGCACCACCACTGATCGCGTACTCCATCCGACCGCCCATGGCCTCGCGGAGCCGGCGGTACACGACCCGGTCGAACGCCGCGCGGCGGGCGCGGACCGACAGCGGGGCGCGACGACCGGCGCCGGTGGCCTGGCTCCAGCCCACGGCCGTCCGGGTGGCGAGGTCGAACAGCCGGCCACGCCCGGCGGCCATGGCCTGCTGCTCGGCGGTGTTGTAGATCTTCTCGAACACCCGCGGCACCGCGAGCACGTACGTCGGCCGGAACACCGCCAGGTCGTCCACCACCGTGGCGGTCGAGGCGACATGGCCCAGCCGCGAGCGGGAGTACACCGCGACGAACTGGATCAGTCGGGCGAACACGTGCGCGAGCGGCAGGAACAGCAGCGTCGCTGCGGCGGGGGAGTCGACGACGGTCTTCAGTCGCTCGACGGCGTTCTCGGTCAGCGTGAGGAAGTTGCCGTGGGTGAGGACGCAGCCCTTGGGCCGGCCGGTGGTGCCGGAGGTGTAGACGATCGTCGCGGTCGTGGCACGGTCCGCCAGTGTGCGGCGGCTGCGCAGCTCGGCGTCGGTGATCTCGACGGCTCCCTCGACGAGCTCGTCCAGGCCGCCGGTGTCGATCTGCCACACGTCCCGGAGCACGGGCAGGTCCGGTCGGACGGCCGCGACGGTCGCCGCGTGGTCGGCGGTCTCGACCACGACCGCGACCGCTCTGGAGTCGCCGAGGATCCACGACACCTGCTCGGCCGAGGAGGTCTCGTAGACGGGAACGACGACCGCGCCCGCGGCCAGGAGCGCGAAGTCGGTGAGGGTCCACTCGTACCTGCTCCTGGACAGCAGACCGACGCGGTCGCCGGCCTCGATGCCCGCGGCGATGAAGCCCTTCGCCAGGCTCTCGACGGCGGCCGCGAACTCGGCGTGCGTCACGTCCTGCCAGGCGCCCTCGTCGGTGCGGCGGGAGTAGCCGACGCCCTGCGGATCGACCTCGGCGTTGCGGACGGGCAGCAGAGACAGGTTGCCCTGGGTCGTCGGGACGACGAGCGGTGGGACGTCGAGCTCCCGCACAGCAGTGCCTCCTTGGACCGTGGCTGGATCATTCGCAGCGTATCCGCCGCCGCGACCGGCACGTGGGGGCCTGCGGGCTACAGTGCGCTGCATGGCCGAGCGAACACAGTCCTCCATCGACGTCTCCGCAGCACCCGAGACGGTCCTCGACGTCATCGCCGACTTCGAGCGCTACCCGGACTGGGCAGGGCAGGTGAAGAGCGCCAAGGTGCTGGTCGAGGACACCGACGGCTGGGCTGATGAGGTCGAGTTCGTCCTGGACGCCGGCGTGATCAAGGACACCTACACCCTGGGCTACACCTGGGAGGTCGACGAGGACGGGACCGGCACGGTCTCCTGGACCTTGGTGAAGGCGACGCTGCTGAAGGCTCTCGACGGTGCGTACACGCTGACCTCGGACGGATCGGGCGGCACGCGGGTCGGGTACGAGCTCGCCGTCGACGTGTCGCTCCCGATGCTCGGCGTGCTCAAGCGCAAGGCCGAGAAGGTCATCATCGACACGGCCCTCAAGGAGCTGAAGAAGCGCGCCGAGGCCTGAGCCGTGCCGGCGCAGCTGGTCCTCGTGGCCGGGGCCGGTGGCGCGGGGTCCTCGACCGTCGCGGCGCGGCTCGCGACGACAGCGGCCGCTGAGGGCGTCGACGTCGTCCTGGCCGATCTGGACCCTGTCTGTGGAGCGGCCTCGCTGCTCCCTCCGCACGGCGATCGGCCCCGCCTCGTCGACGTCTCCGCGCGTGCCGACCGCTCGAGCGCCTCGATGCTGCGCGAGCTGGTGCGGCTGCTCGGCCTGGACGATCGACTCGTGGACGAGGTGGGCCTTCTCCCGGGCAGCGACCTGGTGGCGATGCTCCTCGCGCTGCGGGAGCGCGCTTCCTCCACGCAGCTCCTCGTCGTCGACGCCGGTTCCCGCGCGGTCGACCTGGCCGCCGTGGCCGAACGGATGCCCTGGCTCGCCGCCCGGGTGCTGCCGGCCCAGCGCGGATGGCTCACCACGTCGAACCCGCTCGTCGCGTCGGCTCTCGGCCGGCGCTGGCCGGGGGACCGCGTGGCGCGCGCCCTGGCCGATGCCCACCAGGAAGCGGTGGCGGTGCGCGACCTGATGAGCGGGGCTGTCGCCGTCCTGGTGGAGCCGTCGCCCGTCGATCGGCGGTCCCTCCGGCACGAGGTCGGCCTGGCGCTGCACGGCGTCGAGCTGCGCGCGCGGGTCCGCGGTCGCGCGGACAGCGAGGACACCGAGGCGGTGCCACTCGTCCCGGACGGGAGTCGCGCGACCGAGCCGCTGCTCGACCTGGTGACCGCCGGACCGAGCCGGTGCGCCGCGACCATCACCCCGGACGGAGAGGCGTGGCTGTGGCGGATCGGCCTGCCGCTGCTGCGATCTCGGGACGTACGCGTGACACGATCCGACGACGACCTGGTGATCGAGGCGGTCGGCGTGAGGCGAGTGGCCCGGCTGCCGACCGCACTGAGACGATGTCGCGCACGCCGTGCCGTGGTGCGCGACGGCACCCTGGAGGTGCGATTCGAGCCCGATGAGCAGGAGATGTCGTGACGCGCCCGCCCGATGAGTCCGATCCGACACCGTCGGTGTCCGACGAGGCGATGCGTCTCATGGAGGCACTCGCCGGTCTGACCGCCGCGCACCGGTCCCCGCAGTCGGAGCCTGACGCCGCCTCGTCCGGGCGTGCGGAGCGGGACGCGACCCGCGCCCCCGAGGACAGCGCCGAGCCGGCCTGCGCGTGCTCCACGCCCGTCGTGGAGTCCGTCTGCGGGGTGTGCCCGATCTGTCGTGGGGTGGCCCTGCTGCACAGCATCCAGCCGGAGACGATGGAGCGCGTCGCGGACCTGCTCGGCATGGTCGCGGGCTCGCTCCAGGCGGTGGCCGCCGACCGGCGCGAGAGCCGCGCAGGCGCCGAGGCTCCCGTCGAACCCGAGGGACCGGCCCGGGAACGAGGGCGCCAGGAGACGGTCGACGTGGTCGACGCCGATGCCGACGAGCAGCCCGGTCCGGACGATGTCTGAGCGCGCCACCACCGGGACGACCATCGGGCTCGACGTCGGCGGTACCAAGATCGCCGCTGCGGTGGTCGACCACGACGGCCGTGTCCTGCGGCGCGAGCACGTGCCCACCCCGGCCTCGAACCCCGACGCCATCGTCGCGGCGCTCGCCGGGCTGGTCTCCCGTCTCGGCAGCGACGACACCGCCGCCGTGGGCGTCGCGTGTGCCGGCTACCTGGACGCCGAGCGTGAGTCGATCCGGTTCGCCCCGAACCTCGCGTGGCGCGACTTCCCGCTGCGGGCGCTGCTCGCACAGGCGTGCGGGCGCACCGTTGTGATGGAGAACGACGCGGACGCCGCCGCGTACGGCGAGCTGCTGCACGGTGCGGCTCAGGACGCCGACAACATGGTCCTGGTCACGCTGGGTACCGGCGTCGGCGGTGCCGTGGTCACCGAACGGTCCTTGCGCAGAGGCGCATTCGGGATCGGCGGTGAGCTCGGGCACATTCGCGTCGAGCGGAACGGACGGCCCTGCCCGTGCGGCCTCCGGGGCTGCCTGGAGGCGTACGCCAGCGGCAACGCACTGCTCGCACAGGCGCGCGCGGCAGTGACCGCCGGCGACCCCAGGGCCACAGCCCTGGGCGTGCGGTGCGGGCAGGACGTCGACCGGCTCACCGGCCCGGACGTGACCGCCCTCGCGCAGGACGGTGACCCGCTGTGCGTCGACCTGGTCGCCGAGGTCGGACGGTGGCTCGGTGAGGGACTCGCGTCCATCGCGGCCGTCGTCGACCCCGGTCTCGTCGTCGTCGGAGGCGGTCTGAGCGCCGCCGGCGACCTCGTGCTGGAGCCCCTGCGGACGGCGTACGAGGCCAACCTCACGGGCCAGGGCCACCGGCCGCTGCCCGACGTCGTCCCGGCGCGCCTGGTCAACGACGCTGGCATGATCGGGGCGGCAGCGCTGGCGCGGGAGGCGCAGTGCCGGACGCAGGCAGGAGGCCGCGGATGAGCACGCCGCGAGCGATCGGCATCGACATCGGCGGCACCAAGGTCGCGGGCGGGCTGGTCGACGAGCACGGCACGGTCCTGCTGCGCGCCCGCCGCGACACCCCACACCGATCGACCGCACCGCGGGTCGTCGAGGACATGATCGTCAGCGTCGTCGAGGAGCTCCTCGAGGGCAGCGAGGAGCCGGTGGCGGCGATCGGGATCGGTGCCGCCGGCTTCGTGGCGGCCGACCGCGCGACGGTCGTGTTCGCCCCCCACCTGTCGTGGCGGCACGAGCCGCTGCGCGAGGCGCTGGACCGGCGCATCGAGCTCCCGGTCTTCGTGGACAACGACGCGAACGCCGCGTGCTGGGCGGAGTGGCGCTTCGGTGCCGGCCAGGGCGAGTCGCACCTGGTGATGGTCACGCTCGGGACGGGCATCGGTGGCGCCGTGCTGGTCGACGGCCGGATCCAGCGAGGTCGTTTCGGCATTGCCGGCGAGTTCGGGCACATGCAGGTGATGCCCGGAGGCCACCGCTGCGAGTGCGGCAACCGGGGGTGCTGGGAGCAGTACGCCAGCGGCAACGCCCTGGTGCGAGAGGCGCGTTCGCTGGTCCAGGCGCAGTCGCCCCTGGCCGCCGACCTCATCGCTCACGTGGGCGACGACGTCGCCGCCATCACCGGCCCGATGGTCACCGAGGCGGCCCAGCAGGGCGACCCGATCGCCGCCGAGCTGCTCGCCGAGATCGGCACCTGGCTGGGCACCGGTCTCGCCAACCTGGCCAACGCGTTCGACCCGGGTGCGTTCGTCATCGGAGGGGGCGTGAGCGCCGCCGGCGACCTGCTCCTCGACCCCGCTCGCGAGTCGTTCCGGCGCCATCTCGCCGGGCGCGGTTACCGGCCGGAGGCACGGATCAAGGCCGCGAGGCTGCGCAACGAGGCGGGGCTGGTGGGCGCGGCCGACCTGGCCCGCGCCGCTGTGGTCCCTCATGACTGATCACGTCGAGCCCGCGCCCGGCGGCGGGTCGGGCAGCAGCCTGCTGCGCGTGGTCTCGTACAACGTGCGGGCGTTCAAGGACGACACGGACGCGCTGCGGCGGGTGATCTCGACGCTGCAGCCCGACGTGCTGTGCCTGCAGGAGGTGCCGCGCCACCCCTTCTCCGGCCACCGCATCGCCGACTTCGCCGCGAGCCTGGGTCTGTTCTGGGGCGGTGGGCACCGTGGCCGGATGAGCACGACCCTGCTGACCGCGCTGCGGGTGGACGTCCTCGACTCCGGTCACCGCAACCTGCCGGTACGGCGTCCGGACGAGCCGCGGGGGTACGCCTTCGCGCGGCTGCGCCTGCCCGGCCACCTCCCGATCACCGCGGTGAGCGTGCACCTCAGCCTGCGTCCCGCCGAGCGGCCGCACCACGCGGCGCTGCTGCGCCGGTCCGCCGAGCTCGGCGAGGACTCGCCGCTGGTCATCGCCGGTGACATCAACGAGACGCACCAGGGGAACGCCTGGACCGAGCTGTCCCGAGACCTGGAGGACGCCAACGGCGACGTCCTGACCTTCCCCAGCAGCGCTCCGGTCAAGCGGATCGACGCGATCTTCGCCTCACCCGCGCTGAAGCCGGTCCGCCCGCAGATCGCGCTCGAGGAGGCCGACCTGGTCGCGGCCACCGATCACCGGCCGCTGTACCTCGACCTGGACCTCGGCGCGCTGCGGCTCCCGCAGGCCTGAGGCCGGAGCGGGGCGCCGTCTCAGAGGACCGCGCCGTCGTCGTCCTCGTCCTGCTCGTCGCGGTTCGCCGGCTGACGCAGGATCAGCAGCACCACGCCGGCCGCGGAGGTCGCGCACGCGAGCACCCACCACAGCGGGCGGGCGTACCGGTCGAACAGGAACAGGTACAGCAGCCACAGCGGACCACCCACCATCGCCGTGAGGATCGCCCAGAAGTGCAGGTCTCCCGCGGGCAGGGGAGCGGGCGGCGGTGGTTCGTAGGTGCCTTCGTCCTCCATCAGCGCCGGCGGGTCGTCCGTGCTCGGCATCCGCCACTGGGTCGGCAGGCTGTGAAGCGGGTCCGACGGGGGGTCGAGCGCGGGCGCCGGCTCGCCCTCGGCGTCCCGCGGCTTCGCCTCGGGCGCCGTGTCCTCGGGTCGCTCGTCCAGCGCCGAGGAGTCCAGCGGGTCGTCGTCGAACTGGGCGATGATCTCGGCGAACCGCGCGTCGAAGTCGGTGCTCTCGTTGTCGCGCGAGTCAGAGCTCATGAGGTGCTCACCCTTCGGACGAAGGCGACGGTCTCCTCCAGGATGCGCTCCGCATCGTGGTCCAGGGTGGCCACGTGGAAGGAGTCCTCCAGCAGGATCTCGGTGACGTCGGTGCTGGAGACCCGCGCGAGCAGCAGCTCGGAGCTGTACGGCTCGACGACGTGGTCCTCCGGGGAGTGCATCAGCAGGATCGGCGCCGTGACGCTGGGCAGGTCGCGGCTGACGCGCCGCCACAGCCGGACCGCGGAGTGCAGCGACTTCAGCGGGGTGCGGTCGTACGCGAGCTCGGTCACGCCCGGCTTGCGGATGTCGCCCCCGATCGCCGCGAGCGAGGGGACCAGGTGCTTGGCCAGCGGCAGCGCCTTCAGGCGGGGGTCCTTCGGCGCGTACGCCGGGTTGACCAGCACCAGACCGGCGACGTCGGAGTGCTCCTGGGCGAGCAGGGTCACCAGGCTGCCGCCGAGCGACAGCCCGACGACCACCACCTGCGAGCACCGCTCCTGCAGCTCGGCGTAGGCCACCTCGACCTCGGCGTACCAGTCGGTCCACACCGTGCGGTTGAGGTCCTGCCAGGTGGTGCCGTGACCGGGTAGCCGCGGCATGCGGACGGTCCAGCCCTCCTCGGCGCAACGCTGCGCGACCGGGCGCACGCTCTGCGTCGTGCCGGTGAAGCCGTGGCACACCAGCACGCCGACCGAGGACCCGTCGAACGACCAGGGCTCGGCGCCGGGCAGGATCTGCATGGGATCATCCTTCCATCGACGTCGGCCGCGTGCGAGGGTGCCGTAGAGTTCAGCGGTCAGACCGGCAGGCGGAGGTGCGGTGTTCTACTGGGTGCTGAAGAAGGTCGTCCTCGGCCCTCTTCTCAATCTGTTGTTCCGACCCTGGGTCGAGGGGGACAAGCACGTCCCGCGATCCGGTGGCGCGATCCTCGCGAGCAACCATCTGTCGTTCTCCGACTCCATCTTCCTCCCGCTCGTGCTCGAGCGACGCATCACCTTCCCGGCGAAGATGGAGTACTTCACCGGTACGGGTGTCAAGGGCCGCCTGACCGCCGCCTTCTTCCGCGGGGTGGGCCAGATCCCGATCGACCGCTCCGGTGGCTCGGCCAGCGAGGCCGCCATCCAGGCGGGCCTGCGGGTGCTCGGGCGCGGTGAGCTGTTCGGCATCTACCCCGAGGGCACCCGCTCGCCCGACGGTCGCCTCTACAAGGGCAAGACGGGTGTCGCGCGGATGGCGCTCGAGGCGAAGGTGCCGGTGCTCCCGGTCGCCATGATCGACACCGACAAGGCCCAGCCGACCGGCACGGTGATCCCCAAGATCATGCGGGTCGGCGTGCGGATCGGTCGTCCGATGGACTTCTCCCGCTACGAGGGCATGGAGGACGACCGCTTCATCCTGCGCTCGATCACCGACGAGGTCATGTACGAGCTGATGCTGCTGTCCGGTCAGGAGTACGTCGACGTGTACGCCTCCTCGGTCAAGGACCGGTTCACGGCCCGCGCCAAGGAGATCGGCAGCGGGGCGGCGGCGCTGGCGCACCACCTCCAGGAGGAGGCCGCGGCACGTATCGAGCGGGTCCAGCAGCGGCGCGCGGCCAGCGAGGCGGCAGCGGCGGAGTCCGCGGCCGACGAGCCCGCCTCGACGGCCGTCGACGGCGAGGCGGTCGCGTCCCCGTCGGGGAGTGACTCGCGACTGACGGGTGCCGGCCGGGACAGCAAGCCGGCCAGCGCCTGACCGACCGGTCTCAGCCGGTGGCGGCTCCTCCGGCGGTGCTGTCGCGCAGGACCTCCAGGACCCGCGTGTCGATGCCCTCGGAGGTCAGTCGCATCTCCAGGTTCTCGGCGCCGGCCCAGTCGGCCAGCGCCTCGTGCAGGTCCGGCGTCGCGTGGCCCGCCGCGGCGAGTCGCTCACGTACCTCCGTCGCCAGCTCGCCCTCGAGCGGCAGGATCGGCCCCGGGCGCCCCAGGTAGAGGTCCTGCAGGTCCAGCAGCCGGGCCAGCTCGGTCACCGGGTCGGCGTGGTCGTCCACCCGCAGGTCGGCGAGCACTCCGCTGTCGTCGTACCCGGTGCCGGGGGAGTGGGCGAGGATCGCCGCCGACTGACGGCCACGGCGGTCACCGCCGGCTCGGTCGCCCGCGACGAGGGCCTGGACCAGCCGCTGCTCGAACGGCGCGCCCGAACCCTCGAGCCAGGCGCGCTCCATCTCCGCGACGACCTGCTCGCCGACCAGGATGTTGCCCTGGATCGCGTACGCCTCGTCGCCCTGCTGACCGCGACGGCCGCCGCACCAGGCCATCGCCTCGGAGCCGGTGAAGGTGGCGGCACCGCCGGACCCGACGACGCCGACCTGCCGTACGGCGGAGCGCTCGTCGGCCTCGGTCGCGCGGCGCAGGGCGTCCTGCGGGTCGACGCCGGCGGCGAGCAGCTCCTGCAGCTCCTCCTTGTACGCAGTGCGCGCCCACGCCTGGGTGGCGACCGCACCGTACGGGCTCACCGACGGGACGACCGACCCGACGGCGAGGAACTTGCTGGCGACGGCGACGCCGTAGGACTGACCGCTGCGGGCCACGATGGAGAAGGTCACCGCGTCACGCTATCCCCGCCTGTCCGAGACGTGGGCTGGTCCGACGGGCACAGGTCGGCCAACTACCCTGAGGGAGTGAGTACGACCGTGTCATCCGCCGGCCAGGCCCCCACGCACCCGAGCTCCTCGGGGCTGCAGTGGCCCGACCTGCCCGCGGCGCAGCAGCCCATCTGGCCCGACGACGGGTCGCTCGAGCGGGTCCGCGGGACGCTCGCCTCCTATCCGCCGCTGGTCTTCGCCGGCGAGTGCGACGTGCTGCGCGGCCGCCTCGCCGACGCGGCTCGTGGTGAGGCGTTCCTGCTGCAGGGTGGCGACTGCGCCGAGATGTTCGAGTCCGCGACGGCCGACAACATCCGCGACCGGGTCAAGACGATCCTGCAGATGGCGGCGGTTCTCACCTACGGCGCGAGCACGCCCGTCATCAAGATGGGCCGGATCGCGGGTCAGTACGCCAAGCCCCGGAGCAAGAATGACGAGACGCGCGGCGAGGTGACCCTGCCGGCGTACCGCGGGGACATGGTCAACGACTTCGCCTTCACCCCGGAGGCCCGCCGTCCGGACCCCGACCGGCTCGTCCGCGCGTACCACACGTCCTCGGCGACGCTGAACCTCGTGCGCGCGTTCACCAGCGGCGGGTTCGCGGACCTGCGGCACGTGCACGAGTGGAACCGCGGCTTCATCGCCAACGCCGCGTACGCGCGGTACGAGTCCACCGCGCGCGACATCGACCGGGCGATGCGGTTCATGGCCGCTTGCGGCGCGGACTTCGACGCGATGCGCTCGGTCGAGTTCTTCGCCAGCCACGAGGCGCTGCTGCTGGACTACGAGCAGCCCCTGACGCGCATCGACTCCCGGACCGGCAACCCGTACGCCACGTCCGGGCACTTCGTGTGGGTCGGCGAGCGCACGCGCCAGCTGGACGGCGCCCACCTGGACTACGTCTCGCGGATCCACAACCCGGTCGGTGTGAAGCTCGGCCCGACGGTCGACCCGGACGAGGTCCTGCGGATCATCGACAAGGTCGACCCGGACCGCGAGCCCGGTCGTCTGACGTTCATCACCCGCATGGGCGCCCGCACGGTGCGTGACGCGCTGCCCAAGGTGGTCGAGAAGGTCACCGCGAGCGGTGCGCAGGTCGTGTGGGTCTCCGACCCGATGCACGGCAACACCTTCGAGTCCTCGACCGGGTACAAGACCCGCGAGTTCGACGACGTCGTCGAGGAGGTGCGCGGGTTCTTCGAGGTGCACCAGGCACTGGGGACCATCCCGGGCGGCATCCACGTCGAGCTGACCGGCAACGACGTCACCGAGTGCCTCGGCGGCTCGGAGAAGATCCTCGCCGCGGACCTGGAGAAGCGGTACGAGACGGCCTGCGACCCTCGCCTGAACCATCAGCAGAGCCTGGAGCTGGCGTTCCTCGTCGCGGAGATGCTCAGCCAGCGCGTGCGCTGACCGGCGGTCTCGGTCTCACACGACCGAGATCGTCACCTCGGTGCCGCGGGGCACGCTCGTCCCGGGCGCCGGGTCCTGGTCGCGGACGGTGTCGAACAGCCCGCCGAACAGGCGCTTCACCTTCACCTTCAGCCCGGCGTCCTGGAGAGTCCGGCGCGCCTGACCGGTGCTCTGGTCCACGACCCGCGGCACCGTGACCATCTGCGGACCCTTCGAGACGACCAGCTGCACCTGGCCGCCGCGGAACAGGGTGCCGCTGCCGGGGGACTGACGGATGACGTTGCCCTGCGGCACGGTGTCGCTGAACTCCTGCGGGGCGAGCGACACCGTGAGGCCGGCATCGGTGATGGTGGTTGCCGCGGACGCCTGCGGCTGATCGGTCACCACGGGCACGGTGATCGGCTCGCGGCCCTTGCTGACGACGAGGTCGACCTTCGCGCCCTTCCTCAGCTCCGCGCCCGTGCCGGGACGGCTGCTGACGACCAGGCCGGACGCCACCGTCTCGCTGTAGGCCTGCGTCACCGTGCCCCGGGCGAGCCGGGCCGACGTCAGGCGCTGCTCCGCGGCCGCCTGGGAGACCCCGGGCAGCGTGGGGACCAGGTAGCGCTCCGGGCCCTTCGACACCTCGACGACGACCGCCTCGGACCGGCGCTGGTCGGCGCCGGCACCCGGGACGGTCCGGACGACGGAGTCGCGGGCGACCGTCTCGCTGAACACCTCGCGCACCTGGACGGGCAGGCCCGCCTCGTCGATGGTGCGGACGGCGCTGCCGCGTCCGACGCCGACGACGTTCGGTACCGTCCTGGCGCCTCCGGGCCCTGCGGTGAACCACCAGGCGGCACCGCTGCCGGTGATCGCGACCAGAACGGCGACGGCGGCGGCGATCCACCAGCCCGTACGCCGGTCGGGCGATCCGGCTCGCCGGGCGCCGCCGGGGCGTGGCCCGCCGGGACCAACGGCCCGGACCGGCTTCATGCCCCTGGGCGGACCACCGGTGCGGGCGGTCGCGACGCGCCGGTCCGGCCCGGTGTGCGGTCGTGCGGGCCCAGCGCCGACGGGCGGGCGGCGCAGCGGGTCCGTAGCGCCGGTGCGACGGATGGCCCTCGTCGGCGTGACGGTCCCGGCCTGGGCCGGAGGCGACGCCGGCTCGGGCCGTCCGTCGAGCGTGTCGTCGTCCAGCCGGGCCCGGGTGCGGTGTACCTCCTGCAGCATGGCTGCGGCGTTCTCCGGCCGGTCCGTGGGGTCCTTCGCCGAGGCGAGCGCGACGAGGTCGTCCAGCTCGGTGGGAATGCCCGCGACCGCGTCGGAGGGACGGGGCACGGCGCCGTGCACGTGCTGGTAGGCGACGTGGATCGGGCTGTCGCCCGCGTACGCCTTCTCGCCCGTGAGCATCTCGAACAGCACCAGACCCGCGGAGTAGACGTCGCTGCGCTGGTCGACCGTGCCGTGCTCCACCTGCTCCGGAGAGAGGTAGGCGGCCGTGCCGAGCAGGACGTCGCTGTTCGTGGTCAGCGTGTCGGTGGTGACGGCCCGGGCGAGGCCGAAGTCGGCGACCTTGACGGAGCCGTCCTCACTGATCAGGACGTTCTCGGGCTTGACGTCCCGGTGGATCAGGCCCGCGCCGTGCGCGGCGGCCAGCGCCCGCAGCACGACCTCGAAGATGTCCAGGGCAGCGCGAGCGGTCAGGGGGGCGTCGGCGCGGATGACGTCGCGCAGCGTCCGCCCGCGCACGAGCTCCATGACCAGGAACACGTACGTCCCGTCCTGGCCCTGGTCGTAGACGCTGACGACGTGGGGGTGGGAGAGGCGGGCCGCCGACCGGGCCTCGCGCCGGAACCGGGCGACGAACGCCTCGTCGCGGCTGAGGTCGGCGCGCATGACCTTCAGGGCGATCTCGCGGTCCAGGCGCTCGTCGACCGCGACGAACACCGACGCCATGCCACCGTCGGCGTGGTGGGAGACCACGCGGTACCGACCGTCGATCACACGACCGACGAGTGACGACGACGCGACCTTGGACACGCCCCGAGTGTACGGAGGCCGGGCGGAGGGGCCGGACAGGCGCGGCGAGACGGTGCCGTCCGCCTCAGAAGCGGGCCATGTGCTGCTTGACGCTGCGGACGTAGGCGCGGGTGTCGGGGTACATGCCGTTCTTCCGCACGCCGCCGAGCCCCTGGTAGTAGCCGGCGATGGCCTGGTCGCGGCTGCTCGCGTGCGTCGTCAGCCAGCGCAGGAGCACGACACCCGCTGTGACGTTGTCGCGCGGGTTCATCAGGTTGAGCCGCCGCCCGACCATGTCACTGCACCACGTGCCGGTGCTCGGCATCACCTGCATCACCCCGACGGCGTTCGCCACGGACACCGAGCGCTGGTTCCACCCCGACTCCTGCCACCCGATCGCGAGCGCGAGCCGAGGATCCACGCCGTAGCGGCGGGCGGTCTGCACGATGAGGTCCCGGGTCTGGCTGCGGGAGGGGACGGCCACGTGGCGCAGCGCCTCGCGGTTGCGGCTCGCCGACGCCACGACGTGGTCGGGGTAGGTACGGCCCAGGAACGTGTTGGAGCTGTTCCGGCTGCTGCGGCCGGACGACGTGGGGGCGGTGTGCTTCGGGGCCGGCTTGGCTTTCGGTGGGGCCGGCTTGGCGTGGGGAGGTGTCGCCTTCGGAGGAGCCGGCTTGGTCTTCGGAGGGGCCGGCTTCGGCGCGGGCCTGGGGGCGGGCTTCGGCGCGGGTCTGGGAGCGGGCTTGGCCTGCGGGGGTGCGGGCTCGGGTGCCGGTTTCGCCTGCGGGGGCGCCGGTTTCGGCGTCGGTCGTGCCGGGGCGGGAGCCGGGACGGGCTGCCCCTTCGCCGGGATGCGCAGCACGGTACCCACCGACACCCGGTTCGGGTCCGACATGTGGTTCGCGTTCATCAGGGCGCGCCAGCCGACGCCGTACCGGACGCCGAGGCCGATGAGGTTCTCGCCCGGCCGGACCGTGTGGGTCCGCGGCAGCACCGCCGACCTGGACACCGGGTGCCGCGGCGTGGCGGCGCGGGGCGTGGCGGGAGCGGGGGTCGGCCTCGCCGGGGCCTGGACGGGTGCGCCGGGCCGGACCGGGACCTGCAGGACCCGGCCGACCGCGATCTGGTTCGGGTTGGCGAGGCCGTTGGCCTTCATCAGGGCCGACCAGCCGACGCCGTACCGGATGCCCAGCGTGATGAGGTTGTCGCCCGGCCGCACGACATGGGTGCGCAGCTGCCGGACGGGCTGCTTGTGAGCCGTGGCCGCACGAGGCGCCACCGCGGCCCGCGCCGCCGGCCTGGTCACCGGGGCGGCCGAGCGGACGGGTGCCTTCCCCGTCGGGACCTGGATGACCGCGCCCACCGGGAGCCTGCGCGGGTCGCTGATGCGGTTCTTGTGCACGAGCACGGCGATCGAGGTCTGGTGGGTGCGGGCGAGCTTGGCCAACGAGTCACCCGGCCGGACGGTGTAGCGCGCCCAGGTCCGGCCCGCGACCTGCTCGTCGATGCTGTGCAGCGCGTGCGGGTTCGGCGGAGGGGTGTAGTCGAACGGTGCCATCGGTCGTCCTCTCGCCCTGGGCTGCTCTGGCTCTGCACCACCGGCCGGTGTCGGCGCTGGTGATCGTGGTGCTGGAGTGGCGCCTGTGACCGTGCTCGGCGACGCTAACGAACTTCGGCGGGGGTTCCACGCAGGCGCGCCACGGAGCGCTCCGACCGCTCTGGCACCCTGAGCACGTGACTGATGATGCGAACGACCGCACGCTGGAGCGGCTGGTCGGTGACTGGCTGACCGTCCCGGACCTCGCCGAGGCACTCGATCTCCCGCTGCGCAAGGTGCGTCAGATGATCGCCGACCGCGAGCTGCTCGCGCACCGGGTCGGGGAGCGGGACGTCGTCGCCGTACCGGCCCTGTTCGTCCTCGACGGTGCCGTGCTGCCCAACCTCGGTGGGACGATCACCGTGCTCGGCGACGCGGGCCTGAGCGACGACGAGGCGCTCATCTGGCTCTTCACGCCTGACCCGACGCTCCCGATCGAGGGTGCGCCGGTGCACATGTTGATCGCCGGCCGCCGGGCCGAGGTGCGCAAGCGCGCACAGGAGCTCGCGTTCTGAGATGAGACACCTGGCGTACGCCGGGATGCTGGTGTTCTGCCTGCTCGGCACCCTTCCGCTGGACCGCTGGTTCGGTCTCGGAGTGCTGAGGCAGGGACGGCGGCTCTCGCTGACCCTTCTGCTGGCCGCCGGACCGTTCCTGGTGTGGGACCTGCTGGCGACCCACGCCGGGCACTGGTGGTTCGACCCCGCTCAGACGCTGCCCATGCGGGTGCTCGGCGTCCCCTGGGAGGAGGTCGGCTTCTTCGTGGTGATCCCGGTCGCGGCCGTTCTCACCCATGCCGCCGTCGGCGAGGTCGTCGGCCGGCGGCGGGCCAGGCGGGCGTCGCGGTGAGCTACACCGCGCTCGTCGGCTGCGCCATCCCGCTGGTGGTCCTGCTCGACCTGCTCGTGCTGCGGACCCGTCTGGTGTGCACCGCGACCTGGTGGGCGTCGTACGCGGTGATCGTGGGGTTCCAGCTGCTCACGAACGGGTGGCTCACCGGCCGGGGCATCGTCCGGTACGACCCCGGCACGGTGATCGGCGGCGGGCAGCCGGTGCTCGTCGGCGACGGTCGCCTGGTCTTCGCTCCCGTGGAGGACCTCGGGTTCGGGTTCGCGCTCGTCCTGCTCACCTGCGCCGTGTGGACCCGCCTGGGGAGTCGTGAGACCAACCGTGGCGCGTCCGGCTCAGGAGGAGCGAGCCGTTGAGATCCCGATCAGTTCCTCCAGGGCCTCGCGCGCCGCGGGCTCCAGGCTCGTGGCCTGCGCCAGGGCGTCCTGGGCGGACCGGGCCAGCGCAGTGATGAGGTCCTCGACCTGCTCGACCGCTCCGGTGTCCGAGATGGTCTCGCGCACGGTGGCGACCTCGGCCTCGTCGAGGTCGGGCCGGCCGAACACCGACTCGAAGCGCTCCGTCTGCGCCGCGGCGAGGCGGTCGAGGGCGTAGGCGATCAGCACGGTGCGCTTGCCCTCGCGCAGGTCGTCGCCGGCGGGCTTGCCCGTCTGCTGCGGGTCGCCGTAGACGCCGAGCAGGTCGTCCCGCAGCTGGAACGCCTCGCCGAGCGCCAGTCCGTACGCCGAGAGGTGACCGGCCGTCGCCTCGTCGGCTCCGGCGCACAGCGCGCCGATCAGCAGCGGCTGCTCGACGGTGTAGCGGGCGCTCTTGACCCGCGCCACGTGCCGGGCGCGCGCGACCCGCTCATCGGTCGAGGAGCCCTCCCAGCCCAGGGCCGCCTCGAGGACGTCGAGGAACTGGCCCCCCATCAGCTGGGTGCGCATCGCGTCGAACAGCGCGCGTCCGCGTGCGAGCTCGGGCTCGGGCAGCCCGCTCGTCGCGTACATCTCGTCGGTCCAGGTCAGGCACAGGTCGCCGGTCAGGACGGCGCCCGCGGCACCGAACCGCGCACTGTCGCCCTGCCAGCCGCTGTCGCGGTGCAGCACCTCGATCCGCCGGTGCACCGCCGGCGCGCCACGCCGCGTGTCGCTGTCGTCCATGACGTCGTCGTGGATGAGGGCCGCTGCCTGGAACATCTCCATCGCGGCGGCGGCCCGGACGAGCTCGTCGCTGTCGACGCCGCCGAGCGCGCGGTATCCCCAGTAGAAGAAGGCAGCGCGCAGCCGCTTGCCGCCGCTGAGCAGGTCGGTCGCGGCCGCCATCAGGATGTCGGTGGCAGGCCCGACGGGGGCGAGCACCTCCTGCTGCGACTTCAGCTGGGTGTCGATCGCGGCCTGCACGCGAGAGCGCAGCGAGTCGACGTCCAGGGGGCTGGCCAACGAGAGTCCTTCCGTCAGGTGGTCCGTCACGAGCGTACGGGGCGCCGATGTGTCTACGATCGGCGGCATGTCCGTCGCCGCCGGCCGCCAGGTCCAGTCTGCCGCTGTCTCGATCCCGCAGATGCTGGCCGACCCCGGCACCGCCTACAGCTTCGAGTTCTTCCCACCGAAGGACGACGCGTCCGAGGCGGTGCTGTGGGAGTCCGTACGCCGGATCGAGCAGATCCGCCCGTCCTTCGTGTCCGTCACGTACGGCGCGGGTGGATCCACCCGTGATCGTACGGTCCGCGTGACCGGACGGATCGCCCGTGAGACGACCCTGGTCCCGATGGCGCACCTCACCTGTGTGGGGTCGTCGGTCGCGGAGCTGCGGCAGGTGATCGGTGAGTACGCCGCAGCGGGCGTCTCGAACGTCCTCGCCCTGCGCGGCGACCCCCAGGGCGGGCTGGACGCGCCGTGGGTCGCCCACCCCGAGGGTCTGGACCACGCGGACGACCTGGTCCGGCTGGTCCGCTCGCTCGGGCGGTTCACGGTCGGTGTCGCGGCGTTCCCGGACAAGCACCCGGAGTCGGCGACCCTGGAGGACGACGCCGAGACGCTGGTGCGCAAGGCGGACGCCGGCGCGCAGTTCGCGATCACCCAGATGGTCACCGACGTCGACGCCTACCTGCGGCTGCGGGACCTCGTCGCCGCGCGGGGCCGGGACATCCCGATCGTCCCGGGTCTGATGCCGGTGACCCGCTTCGGTCAGCTGCAGCGGATGACCGCCCTCAACGGTCAGCCGCTGGCCGCCGAGGTCGTCCGGCGGATCGAGGCGGTCCAGGACGACGAGGCGGCCGTGCGCGCCGAAGGCATCGCCATCGCGACGGAGCACGCCGAGCGGCTGCGGTCCGAAGGCGCGCCGGGGCTGCACTTCATCACCATGAACCGGTCCACCGCGACCCTCGAGGTCTTCGCGAACCTGCGCTGAGCCTCGGCTCAGCCGACCTCCGCGGCGTGCCCCGCGGTGATGCGCAGCAGCTCGCCGTAGGTGGTGGAGAACACCGCTCGCGGGTGTCCAGCAGTCACCCACACCTCGACGCACCGGCTGAGCGCCACGTCGACCACCGTCTCGATCGGCTCGCGCAGACCGACGGGCGCGATCCCGTCGACGGGGAACCCCGTCAGCTGCTCGACGGCGTTCGCCTCCAAGAGCTCCAGGTGGGCCAGGTCGAGCACCTCGCACAGCTTCACGGTGTCGACGTCGTGGCCGCTCGAGGCCACCACCAGCAGCGGTGACTGCTGACGGTCCAGGTCGTACGCCCGGTACACGGTCGTGCGGGCGACCTGACTGACGTCGACCCCGAGCAGCGCGGCCGTCGCGGCAGGCCCCTGAGCCGGCCCGCGGATGGCGAAGGTCCGACCGGTCGCTCGCTGCTCCAGCAGCGCCTGCCGCACCCGGATGACCGCCGGATCACGGCTCAGCTGTCGGCTGTCGGTGGTCGAGGGCAGAGTCGGGCCGTTCGTGGTGCTCGCCCCCGTGTCGTCCGACATGGCAGGACGGTAGCGGCATCGCCGGTGACATGCGCGGATTTGCCGGCCTGGCGGGGTTGGCGCCGTCGGCGCGGAGCGCTAGTCTCGACTCAGTCGAACAGGTGTTCGATAAGGCGTTCGGAGGTGAGTGGTGAGAGCGGTGCAGGAGGAGGTCGACGTGCGTCCGATCGCTCAGGGGACGGGCGAGCCGTCGATGTTCGTGTGGCGGGGTCGGCTCTTCGTCGTCCGCCGGGTGGTGGCACGGCGCAGCACCGAGCGGTCCGCGCGTGCCCACGTCGTGTGGCGCGTCGAGGCGAGCGCCGGCCGGGAGCACGGCTGCGCGACGTTCGACCTCTCCTACCGAGCACCGGTGCCGGTCGGTCTGTCCGGCGGCGGGTGGACCCTGCTGCCGGTCGGAGGTTGAGGTGCAGTCGACATCGCCGGCGCCGGTCGCGGGCACGGTGCTCGATCTCGTCGAGCGGTCTCGTACAGGTCTGCTGGCCGCGTGCCGGGCCGACGCCTCCGGTGAGCGCTTCTGCCTCGCCCACCTGGCCGCCCTGCGGGCGGCCGCCGCGGTGCTCGCGGCGCGCGGCAGGCCCTCGGGCAAGGGGAGGCCACGCAGCGTCTGGGAGACCGTCCCGGTCGTGGCGCCCGAGCTGACCGAGTGGACCGCGTTCTTCGCGGCGACCGGCCGTCGCCGGCAGGCGGTCGAGCGGGGCAGCGCCGACATGAGCAGTCGTGAGGCGGACGACCTGGTCCGCCAGGCGGAGACGTTCCTCGACCTGGTGCTGGCTCAGCTCGGCCTGCCGGTCCAGGCGTCGGTCACCCGATGCATGACGCCGACCGTCCGCCCCTGACCTGACCGGTCGGCTCTCGGCGCACGCGTGCGGCACCGCCGGGCACGATTCGCCTCGCCGGGTCGTTTAGAGGCCGGTGGGCCTGAGGGGTCCTGCCCTGATCGAGGTCAGGTCGCAGATTCCCACGGCCGACTACCGCGGCGTATTCTGGAGACCTATCCTGACCAGCACACGGCCAGCGCCTGAACGGTCAGGGCCGGCTGAGTCAGCGCCGTCGCGTCAGCGTTCGGGAATGTGGGAGGTGTCAAAGGTGCCGCTCTCCGAGCACGAGCAGCGTCTGCTCGACCAGATGGAGCAGGCCCTCTACGACGAGGACCCGAAGTTTGCTTCACACATGGTGGGTGACCCCTCCCGTCACCGCACTCGACGCAAGCTGATGATCGGCGGGGCAGTCCTGGTCATCGGGCTCGTGCTGGTCGTCCTGGGCGTCATGAGTCAGCAGATCTGGCTCGGCGGCGTGGGCTTCGCGGTCATGGTGGGGGGCGCCGGCTACGCGGTCACGCCGACGCATCGTCGGACTCTCGGCTCCGTCGGCGAGAACGGCGACGTCACCTTGCACCACCAGGGACAGACGAAGGCGCGCAAGCGCGGGGCGAAGGGCAGCACCGGCTCGTTCATGGACCGCATCGAGCAGCGCTGGGACCGTCGGCGGGGCCAGGACGGCTGGTAGCCCACACGCGCTCCGCGCACGCAGGAAGACCGCCCTCGGGCGGCCTTCTGCTGTTGTCAGGGCCGGTCAGCGCGTGATCAGCAGTCCCGCGACCCAGACGCAGGCGACCAGGCAGGCCGCGGCGAGCTCGATGCCGATGCTCAGCAGCACCCCCCGCAGGGCGGTCTTGGTCGCCGTCCACGCCCGCGAGGCGTCCCGCAGCCGCAGCTGCTCGGCCAGGTAGACGCCGAGGACGAACCCCACGAACAGCCCCACCACGGGGATCACGAAGAAGCCGACCACCGCGCAAACCGCGCCGAAGAGCAGCGTCGTCGTGGGGACCCCGGCGGCACGCATCCGCCGGCTCGGCACGAGGTACTGGATCGTCCACCCAGCTGCGGCGATCAGCAGGCACACGACGAACACGGTCCATCCGGTCGCGTCGTTACGGTCGCCGGCCCACAGCAGCACGCCGGCGATGGTCAGCAGCAGGCCCGGCAGAACCGGGATGACAAGACCGAGGATGCCGCCCACGACGAGGACGGCCGCGGCGACGGTGACCAGCTCCATGCGCAGAACCTAGCGGTCGAGAACCTCGCCCGAGCAGCAGGGAGCCCCCGCATCCGGGTCGGATGCGGGGGCTTCCTGTGACGCCCGTGAGGCGGCGCGCTCAGACCTCCTGGGGCTCCGGCGCGGTGGACACGTGGAGGCGTTCGCTCTCGTCGATGACCTCTTCGGCGATCGACCGGAGCTTGTCGAGGTGCTCACGGCCGTGGTGGGCGCAGAAGAGAAGCTCGCTGCCTCCCGTGAGGCGAGCACGGATGAAGGCCTGGGCGCCGCAACGGTCGCAGCGGTCGGCCATCGTCAAAGTGGGGGCAAGAGCGGTCGTCATGTCTGCCATCCTCTCGTCCTGGCGCCGGAGCGCCAATGCGGTGAGGCCCCGAGGGGCCGTACTTCGTAGACGGTGCGGAGCCCGATGTCGTTGCACCGGCTTCCTTCTCCGTCGTCTCGGAAGTGCCAACAGTCAAGCACGCCGGGGGATTCCCGCGTGTGACTTCTCGTCGTGTGGCGAGCGTCATTCCGGCGAGTTCCCCGCAGGTCGGCGGCGTGGCGGCGACTACGTTCGCTTCCAGCGCAACGCCCCGGACGCGTCGTGGCCGGGGCGCCGCACGATGGGACGGCAGTTGCGCGCCACCGGCCTGTCAGCGCCGCCGGTGTCGGCCGCGGCGACTACCCTTCGGTCGACGCATCCGCGTCGATCCGCGAGCACCGCAGGAGCAGCCTCCGTGGCCATCACCACCACGACACGCCCGGCCGACTACACCGCGCGCCACCTCCAGGTCCTGGAGGGGCTGGAGGCGGTGCGCAAGCGTCCGGGCATGTACATCGGCACCACGGACACCCGGGGCCTCATGCACTGCCTCTGGGAGATCATCGACAACGCGGTGGACGAGGCCCTGGCCGATCGTGGTGACCACGTGACCGTGTCGCTGCACGCGGACGGGTCGGTGTCGGTGGCCGACCGCGGCGCCGGGATCCCGGTGGACATCGAGCCGCGCACGGGCCTCACCGGCGTGGAGGTCGTCTTCACCAAGCTCCATGCGGGCGGCAAGTTCGGCGGCGGTTCCTACACCGCCTCGGGCGGTCTGCACGGGGTGGGCGCCTCGGTCGTGAACGCCCTGTCCTCCCGGCTCGACGTCGAGGTGGACCGAGGCGGCAAGACGTACGCGATGAGCTTCCGGCGGGGTGAGCCGGGCGTCTTCGTCGACGGCAGCGACGGCCCGAGCCCGGACTCGACCTTCGAGCCGTACACCGACACCAGCGAGCTGCGGGTCGTCGGCAAGACCAAGCGCGGCGTGACGGGCACGCGCATCCGGTACTGGGCGGACCGGCAGATCTTCCTCAAGACCGCGGGCTTCGACTACGACAGCCTCATCACCCGCGCGCGGCAGACCTCCTTCCTCATCCCCGGGCTGACGCTGGTCATCCGCGACGAGCGGGGTCTGGCAGGGACGGAGGGCGAGAGCGGCCCGCACGAGGAGGTCTTCCAGCACGACGGCGGCATCGGTGAGTTCGCTGAGTTCCTCGCCACCGATCCTGCCCTCACCGACGTCTGGCGGTTGCAGGGCAGCGGCAGCTTCACCGAGACCGTGCCGGTCCTGGACTCCAAGGGCCACATGAGTCCCACCGAGGTCGAGCGCGAGTGCGAGGTCGACATCGCGGTGCGCTGGGGCAACGGCTACGACACGCACGTGCGCTCCTTCGTCAACATCATCTCCACGCCGAAGGGCGGTACCCACGCCAGCGGCTTCGAGCAGTCGTTGATGAAGGTGTTCCGCAAGCAGCTGGAGGTCAACGCCCGCAGGCTCAAGGTGGGCGGCGACAAGGTCGAGAAGGACGACATCCTGGCCGGGCTCACGGCCGTGGTCACCGTCCGGCTGGCCGAGCCGCAGTTCGAGGGCCAGACCAAGGAGGTGCTCGGCACGTCCGCCGTCCGCCAGATCGTCAGCAAGGTCGTCGAGGGCGAGCTGACCGCCCGGCTGACCTCGACCAAGCGGGACGACAAGGCGCAGTCCGCCCAGCTGCTGGAGAAGGTCGTCGCCGAGATGAAGTCGCGCATCTCCGCGCGGCTGCACAAGGAGACGCAGCGGCGCAAGACCGCGCTGGAGTCGTCCTCGCTGCCCGGCAAGCTCAAGGACTGCCGTAGCTCGGACCCGGCCCGGACCGAGCTGTTCATCGTCGAGGGCGATAGCGCGCTCGGCACGGCCAAGGACGCGCGCAGCTCCGACTTCCAGGCGCTGCTGCCGATCCGCGGCAAGATCCTCAACGTCCAGAAGGCGTCCGTGGGCGACATGCTCAAGAACGCCGAGTGCGCGGCCATCATCCAGGTCGTCGGCGCCGGCTCGGGCCGGTCGTTCGACGTCGACATGGCTCGCTACGGCAAGGTCATCCTGATGACCGACGCGGACGTCGACGGCGCACACATCCGCACCCTGCTGCTGACGCTGTTCTTCCGGTACATGCGGCCGCTGGTCGAGGCCGGCCGGGTGTACGCCGCCGTCCCGCCGCTGCACCGCATCGAGACGGCCGCGAGCGGGCGCAGCAAGGGCGAGCTGATCTACACCTACTCCGAGCAGGAGATGCGGCGCACGGTGGCCGCCCTGCAGAAGAAGGGCCGCACGATCAAGCAGCCGATGCAGCGCTACAAGGGCCTCGGCGAGATGGACGCCCACCAGCTGGCCGAGACGACCATGGACCCCCGGCACCGCACGCTGCGCCGGGTCACGATGGCCGACGCGGAGGCCGCCGAGCGGGTGTTCGACCTGCTGATGGGCAGCGACGTCGCCCCGCGCAAGGAGTTCATCGTCTCCTCAGCGGGCGAGCTGGACCGCGAGCGGATCGACGCCTGAGCCACGGCCCGGCGTGGTGGCGCCGCCCGTCGCGGACTGCGTACGTCGGTAGTGCGACGGGGCGACGCCGTACCGGGTGGTGAAGGCCTGACGCAGTGACTCGGCGCTGCCGAAGCCGCAGCGGACGGCGATCCGCTCGACGGTCAGCGCGGTCGTGACCAGCAGGTGGGCCGCGGCCTCCACCCGAGCCCGCCGGACGAACCGGCCCGGCGTCTCGCCGAGGTCCTGCAGGAACAGCCGGGTGAGGTGCCGCTCGCTGACCCCGGCCACCGCTGCGAGGTTCGCGGTGGTGAGGTCACCGCCCGGGTCGGCGGTGATCCGGTCGACGACCCGCCGGACCACGTCACCGGCTGCTGACGGAGCGCTGGTGAACACGCTCATCTGCGCCTGGTTCCCGGGCCGCTGCAGATAGGTCACCATGTGCCGCGCGACCGAGCGCGCCAGGTCGGCGCCGCCGTCCTCCTCGATGAACGACAGGGTGAGGTCGAGCGCGGAGGTCACCCCGGCCGACGTCGCGAGGTTGCCGTCGCGGATGTAGATCGGCGCGGGGTCGAAGCACACCTGCGGGTAGGACGCCGCGAGGTCGTCCGCGTGGAACCAGTGGGTGGCGGCGCGGCGCCCGTCCAGCACGCCGCTCGCCGCCAGGATCCCGGCGCCGGTGCACACCGACGCGACGCGGCGGGCGTCCCGGGCGAGCCGGCGTACGTGGGCGACCAGGACGGGGTCGGCGGCGGCCTGCACGTGCCCGATGCCGCCGGACACCAGGACCGTGTCGACCGGCCCGGTCACCCGCTCCAGCGCTGACTCCGCCTGCAGCGTCAGGCCGCTGCCGCAGACGATGGGCCGCCCACCCGGCGTGGCGACCGTGGGGTCGTACAGCGCGGACCGGCGCAGCCAGTTGGCCATGACCAGCGCGCTGGTCACACAGGCGATGTCGATGAGCTCGGCGGCGTGGTAGCCGACGACGACGATGCGGCGTGGCTCGATCATGGCTTCACGGTACGGCGCCGCCGCCCGCCTCCACCGGTGTCCGGGAGGACGCCGTGCCCAGCAGAACGGACACGGTCGGGCTCGGCCGTTCCCTGAGCGGCAGGGCCGGCCGAGGCTGAGCGGCATGACCTCACCACGGCTGACCACACCCCGGACCGACGGACCGCGCACCTGTCGCCCGATCGCCCGGCACTACCTCGAGATGGTCGCGGCGATGCTGGCCGGGATGCTGCTGCTCGCAACGGCGCGCGCGATGCTCGGCGCGGACGTCTCGTTCGAGGAGCGTCCCGCGCTCGGCTACCTGCTGATGGCGACCGACATGTCGATCGCCATGGCCGCCCTGATGCGATGGCGCGGACACACCTGGTCGCGCACGCTGGAGATGTGCGCGGTCATGTACGTGCCGCTCGTGCTGGTCCCGCTCGTGCGGGCCGGGGTGATGAGCGCGATGGACTTCATGATGGTGGCGCACGTCGCGATGCTCGTCCTCATGCTCGGCGTCGTCCTGCTGCGGCGGGCGGAGTACGCCCACGACCACTAGCCGCTCCCGGCGACGTAGGCTGCGCTCATGGCCGCGACGCTGCACCTCGCCCAGGAACCGGCTGCCGACGAGATCCTGTCCACCGACCCGTTCGGGCTGCTCGTCGGGATGCTGCTGGACCAGCAGTACCCGATGGAGCACGCGTTCCGGGGGCCGGCCAAGATCGCGCAGCGGTTCGGCACCCTCGACCCCGCCGCGATCGCCGACGCCGACCCGGAGTCGTTCGCCGATCTGTGCGTCACCCCGCCGGCGATCCACCGGTACGGCCGCTCGATGGCCGGCCGCGTCCAGCAGCTGGCCGCGACGGTGCGCGACGAGTACGACGGCGACGCCTCGCGGATCTGGACCACCGCCGGCTCGACGGGAGATCTGCTGAAGCGGCTGAAGGCGCTGCCCGGGTACGGCGAGCAGAAGGCGAAGATCTTCGCTGCCCTGCTGGGCAAGCAGCTCGACGTCCGGCACGACGGCTGGCGCGAGGCGATCGGCCCGTACGCCGAGGGGGGTAGCTTCCGCTCGGTCGCCGACGTGGTGGACGAGGACTCGCTGCAGAAGGTGCGCGAGTTCAAGAAGGCCGCCAAGGCGAAGGCGAAGGCCGCGCAGAGCTGACGAATCCCCGGGCGCGCCGCCACCGTGTGCGGCGCCGCCCGGTTAGGTTGTCCTGGTATGAGCCACGTCACGGAGGCGGAGCCGGTCGGGCCACGGGCGGAGCAGCCCGAGCTGAAGCGGGTCATGGGCCCGAAGCTGCTGCTGCTGTTCATCGTCGGGGACATCCTGGGCACCGGCATCTACGCCCTGACCGGCGAGATCGCCGGCGAGGTCGGCGGCGCCGCCTGGGCTCCCTTCCTGCTGGCCTTCGCGATCGCGATGGTGACCGCGTTCTCCTACCTGGAGCTGGTCACCAAGTACCCCGCCGCCGGCGGTGCCGCCGTCTTCGTGCACAAGGCGTTCGGCGTGCACTTCGTCACCTTCGTGGTCTGCTTCGCGGTGATGTGCTCCGGCATCACCTCGGCGTCCACGGCGTCCCAAGCCTTCGCGTCCAACCTCGCCAAGGGTCTGGAGTGGGAGGCGAGCGATGGTCAGGTGATGCTGATCGCGCTCGGCTTCATGCTGCTGGTCATGCTGATCAACCTGCGCGGCGTCGGCGAGAGCGTGCGGGCGAACGTCGTCCTCACCCTGGTCGAGGTGTCCGGTCTGCTGCTGGTGATCCTCGTCGGGTTCTGGGCGATGACCCAGGGCAAGGCGGACTTCTCCCGCGTCACCGTCTTCGAGTCGCCGAGCGACAAGAGCACCTTCCTCGCCGTGACGGCCGCGACCTCGCTGGCCTTCTTCGCGATGGTGGGCTTCGAGGACTCGGTCAACATGGCCGAGGAGACCAAGGACCCGGTGCGGATCTTCCCCCGGATGATGATCACCGGCATCACCGTCACCGGCATCATCTACGTGCTGGTGTCGATCTGCGCGGTCGCCCTGGTGCCGATCGGCGAGCTCGCCGGCAGTGAGACGCCGCTGGTGACGGTGGTCGAGAAGGGCGCACCGGACCTCCCGATCGAGCGGATCCTGCCGTTCATCTCGATGTTCGCCGTCGCCAACTCGGCCCTGATCAACATGCTGATGGCCAGCCGCCTGCTGTACGGGCTGTCCAAGCAGGAGGTGCTGCCCCGGCCGCTCGGGCGGGTGCTGCCGGGTCGGCGGACGCCGTGGGTGGCGATACTGTTCACCACCGCCATCGCCTTCGGACTGATCAGCTACGTCACGTCCCAGTCCGGCAGTGACATCGTCAAGAACCTCGGCGGGACCACCTCCCTGCTCCTGCTGGCGGTCTTCAGCGTGGTGAACGTCGCGGTGCTGGTGCTACGCCGCGACCACGTGGGCGCCGACCACTTCCGGACCCCGACGTACCTGCCCGTCGTCGGCGCGATCACCTGTGCCTTCCTGGTGCTGCCCAAGCTCTCCGGCCGGGACAGCGAGCAGTACGTCATCGCGGGCTGGCTGCTGCTGCTCGGGCTGGTGCTGTGGGTCATCACCTGGTTCGTCAACCGGGCGTTCTACGCGCACCGGACCTACCTGCACGACCCCGACCACCTCGAGGACGACTGAGTCGGACCTACGCGGGCCCGGCCTGCCAGGTGATGGACGGCTTCGGCGGCTTGACGCACGAGTCCGGCAGCGACGCGCCCTCGACGCGGGTGACGCGCACCTGCCAGACCTCCTCGCCCCGGGTGACCTCGACCACGCCCTCGCCGGCGTCCGGCGGCGTCCGCAGCGCAGTGAGGCCGAGCTCGCCGACCGCCTGACGGACCCAGGACTCGGCCGCCTGCGCGGCGGGGGAGAGGCAGCTGCGACCCCGGTCGTGCGCAGCGGTGCTCAGCTCGGCCGGGAGGCGGCCCTGACGCTCCGCCTCGAAGGCGAGGACGGCGAGGTCGGCGTCCAGGCGGGCCCACGTCTGGCCGGACGGCAGCATGATGCCGGTCGGCGCGAACCGGTGGCCGCCGGTGTGCGAGCACTCCAGGACGCGGGCGGGCAGCCGCTCGGCGGCCTCCAGCGCGACGGGCCGCCCGCGGACGGCGCAGCAGAGGTCCCGACGACCGTTGGTGCACACCAGCAGCAACGGCTCCCGGGTCTCCTCCAGACCGGGCACGGCCGCCTCGACCCGGTCCGGCTCGGTGCCGACCAGGTCGGACCAAGGAAGCCGCAGCAGGTCGGTGGGGTCGTCGATCTCGCCCTCGACGAGCCACGGCTCCCGGGCCAGCCCGCCGGCGATCCAGACCCTGGAACCGGGCTCGGCGTGGACGTCCGCGTGCCGACCGGGCTCACGGACGAGCAGCAGCCGCCCGCCCGCGTCCGCGCACGCCGTCGTCAGCGCGTGACCGAGGTCGGGCACCAGGTGGGAGTCCAGCGCCGCCTCGCGTCCCCAGGGCCCGGGCTGTTCCAGCGCCACCCAGAACTGCGCCTGCGACGCCGTACCCCAGGCCGGGAGCTCGGCGTCCTCCCACTGCACGGAGCACGCGGTCGGACTGCTGTGAGCGTGTGTGGTCATCACGCGCTCGACCCTAGACGGCGGCCACGACCCGGTCAGCCACGCGGCGCCGCAGCGATGGCGGTGATCGGGGCCGGCGCCGGCTGACCCGAGCCGTCCCGCCGTCCATCGGCCGCCGGCAGGTCGACCGCGACGCCGCTCGCACTCGCGGCGCGCGCGGGTGTGGCCCCGGCCCAGGCGAGCATCAGCTCGTCCTCGCCGCGCAGGAAGCGGTGGCAGCGCACGCCTCCGGTGGCGCGACCCTTGCTGGGGTACTCGTCGTACGGCGTCACCTTGATCGAGCCGTTCTCGGTGCCCGGCAGCGCGCCGGACGACCCCGCGACGGTGACGACGACGTTGGGGCGCTCGGGAGTGAGCGCGCCGAAGAACCGCACCCGGGCTCCGGCACTCAGCTTGATCCCGGCCATGCCGCCCGCGGCCCGACCCTGAGGTCGGACCAGGCCGGCCGAGAACCGCAGGAGCTGTGCGTCGCTGGTGACGAAGACGAGGTCCTCCTCGCCCGTCTCGAGAGCGACGGCACCGACGACCCGGTCACCGTCCTTGAGCCCGATGACCTCGAAGGAGTCCTTGCCGGCGGGATAGTCCGTGGCGACCCGCTTGACGACACCACGCTCGGTGCCGATCGCGATCCCCGGTCCCTCGGTGTCGGTCGAGGCGAGCGTGAGGGCCTGCTCGCCCTGCGGCAGGTCGACGTACGCGGCGAGCGGTGCGCCGCCGGAGAGGTTCGGGGCGTCCGCGCTGGGCGGCAGCGTGGGCAGGTCGATCGCCGACAGCCGGATCATCCGGCCGGCCGAGGTGATCAGGGCGTACTGCCCGCGGGACGTCGTGCGGACCGCGGCGATGACCGCGTCGTGCTTGCGTCTGCCGCCCTCGGACGGCAACGGGTCCGCGGACGTCGTACGCGCGAGCAGGCCCGTCGAGGACAGCAGGACCCAGCACGGGTCGTCCGCGACCTCCAACGGCGTCGCGGCGGGGGCGGTCTGGCCGCTGGACTCCAGCAGCACCGTCCGGCGCGGGGTGGCGTGCTCCTTGGCGACGGCGGCCAGCTCGTCCGAGACCGTCTTGTGGAGGAGCTTCTCGTCGTCCAGGATCGCGCGCAGCGCCTCGATGGCCTTGACCAGCTCCTCGCGACGCTTCTCCAGCTCGATCTGGGAGAACTTCGTCAGGCGGCGCAGCTGCAGGTCGAGGATGTAGTTGGCCTGGACCTCGGTCAGGTCGAACACCTGCATCAGGCGCTCGCGTGCCGACGCCGCGTCGTCGGAGGACCGGATGATCTGGATGACCTCGTCGATGTCGACGATGGCCAGCAGCAGGCCCTCGACCAGGTGCAGGTCGCGCTCGTGCTTGTCGAGCCGGTACTGCGTGCGCCGCCGGACGACATCGATCCGGAAGTCGACGTAGACGCGCAGCAGCTCCTTGAGCCCGAGAGTGCGTGGCTGCCCGTCGACCAGCGTGACGTTGTTGATGCCGAAGGACTCCTCCATCGGCGTGAGCTTGTAGAGGTTCTGCAGGACGGCCTCGGGGTTGAACCCGTTCTTGATCTCGATGACCAGCTGCAGGCCGTGCTGGCGGTCCGAGAGGTCCTTGACGTCGGAGATGCCCTGGAGCTTCTTGGCGTTGTGCAGGTCCTTGATCCGGTCGATGACCTTCTCCGGGCCGACGAGGTAGGGCAGCTCGGTGACGACGATGCCCTTGCGCCGCGGCGTGACGTTCTCGATGCGGACCGTCGCGCGGGTCTTGAACGAGCCGCGTCCGGTCAGGTAGGCGTCCCGGATGCCCTCCAGGCCCACGATCTGCCCGCCGAGCGGCAGGTCCGGGCCGGGGACGAACTTCATCAGGTCGTCCAGCGAGCAGTCCGGGTTCTTGATCAGGTGCCGGGCCGCCGCGATGACCTCGCCCAGGTTGTGCGGCGCCATGTTGGTCGCCATGCCGACCGCGATGCCGCTCGCGCCGTTGACCAGCAGGTTCGGGAACGCCGCGGGCATCACCCCGGGCTGGGTGAACTGGTCGTCGTAGTTCGGGACGAAGTCGACGGTGTTCTCGTCCAGGCTCGTCGTCATCAGCATGGCTGCGGAGGCGAGCCGGGCCTCGGTGTACCGCGCCGCCGCGGGTCCGTCGTCCAGCGAGCCGAAGTTGCCGTGGCCGTCCACCAGCGGGAGGCGCATGGTGAACGGCTGCGCCATCCGGACGAGGGTGTCGTAGATGGCCTGGTCGCCGTGCGGGTGGTACTTACCCATCACCTCGCCGACCACCCGCGAGGACTTCACGTGGCCGCGGTCGGGCCGCAGCCCGAGCTCGTTCATCGCGTAGAGGATGCGGCGCTGGACCGGCTTGAGGCCGTCGCGGGCGTCGGGCAGGGCCCGGGAGTAGATGACGGAGTAGGCGTACTCCAGGTACGCGGCCTCCATCTCGTCCTCGACGGTGATGTCGACGATGTTCTCCGGGACGTCGGCGACGGGTGCGGTGTCCTGCGAGGTCTTGGTGCGGCGGGCCATGAGGCGTGCGTTCTCCTGCATGAGAGGGCGGTGCGTCGCACACGCGTACGACGCCCGGTCAGCCTCCCATGATCGCGCGGCTCCCGCGTCGCTCGGGTCAGGCGCGCCGACCGGAGGCCGCGGGGCCGGCCACGGCCGCGGGGTGGCGGGGACGCAGGGAGGGGTCGGCCGTCCGCCGTAGGGGCGGCCGTTGCTGCGTCGCCCGCGCCCGCGACCGTGGTGTCCGGCTCGGCGGGTCGTCGCCCGCCACGGATCAGCGGCGATCGGCGCGCGTCAGGATCCCCCACTGATGGGGCGAGACTAGATCGTCCTCGGCCAGGCCGCCCGGATCGGGCGAGTTCCTTTGCTGTTCGCGGTGATCGGAAGAAAACCTCGGCTCAGGAGGTCGCGTTGACCTCGTCCCGCCAGGCGAGCCAACGGCGTACGGCGGTGAAGTCGTAGTCGGGTCCGGTGAGGCCGACGGTGAACAGGGTGGCGCCGAGGGCACGGAGCTGCTCGCCCTCGACTTCGGGCTGCTCCTCCCTCTCGGGACCGCCCAGGAAGTTGACCGAGACCTCGATCTCGGCCGGGTCCCGGCCGATGTCGGCGCAGTGCCGGTGCAGCACCTCGATCTTGTGGCGCAGCTCGTCGCCGTCGGAGAAGGTGTGCCAGACGTCGGCGTGCTGTGCCACGAGGCGCAGGGCCTTCTTCTCACCGCCACCGCCGATGAGCACCGGGATGTCCCTCGTCGGACGCGGGTTGAGCCGGGCGAGCCGGGACTCGATGCGGGGGAGGGCCTCGCCCAGTGCGTCCAGGCGGCCGCCGGCGGTGCCGAACGCGTAGCCGTACTCGGTGTAGTCGTGCTCGAACCAGCCGGAGCCGATGCCGAGGATCAGCCGGCCCTCGCTGATGTGGTCGACGGTGCGGGCCATGTCCGCGAGCAGGTCGGGGTTGCGGTAGCTGTTGCAGGTGACCAGCGCGCCGATCTCGATCCGGGTCGTCTGCTCCGCCCAGGCGGCGAGCATCGTCCAGCACTCGAAGTGCTTGCCGTCGCGACCGCCGGACAGGGGGAAGAAGTGGTCCCAGTTGAACGCGACGTCGACGCCGAGGTCCTCGGCCTGTCGTACGGCGTCGCGGATCTGCGCGTAGTCGGCGTGCTGCGGCTGGAGCTGGACGGCGATCCGAAGAGGGCGAGTCATGCGCCTCACCCTAGGTCGGTGTCGCCGGGCGGCTCAGGCGCTGCGCTCGGCGTTGACCGCGTCCCGCCAGGCCAGCCACGGCAGCACGTGGTCCAGGTCGAAGTCGGGCCCGACGGCGTTGATGGTGTACGTCGTCACGCCGAGCGCGAGCAGCGGAGCACCCTCCCGCTCGGGCGGACCCGGCGGCAGGCCGGCGCGACCCAGACCCCCGACGCCGGCGCACACCTCGATGTCGGCCGGGTCCCGTCCGACCTCGGCGCAGTGCCGGCGCAGGACGTCCAGCTTGCGCGGGAGCTCCTCGGGTCCGGAGAACCAGTGCCACAGGTCGGCGTGCTGCGCGACGAGGCGCAAGGTCTTCTTCTCGCCGCCGCCGCCGATGAGCACCGGGATGTCCCGCGTCGGCGGTGGGGTGAGTCGGGCCAGTCGCGACTCGATGCGGGGGAGGGCTTCGGCCAGGTCGTCCAGGCGGCTACCGGCGGTGCCGAACTCGAAGCCGTACTCGGTGAAGTCCCGCTCGAACCAGCCGGAACCGATGCCGAGGATCAGCCGGCCCTCGCTGATGTGATCGACCGTACGGGCCATGTCCGCGAGCAGGTCGGGGTTGCGGAACCCGTTGCAGGTGACCAGCGCACCGATCTCGATCCGGCTGGTCTGCTCCGCCCACGCCGCGAGGGTCGTCCAGCACTCGAGGTGCTTGCCGTCCGGGTCCCCCCGCAGCGGGAAGAAGTGGTCCCAGGTGAACGCGATGTCCACACCGGCGTCCTCGCAACGCCGCAGACCGTCGCGGATCCGGCCGTACTCGGCGTCCTGAGGTTGCAGCTGAACGGCGATCCGCACCGGACGAGCCACGGCTGGCGTCATGCGGTCATGCTAGGGGCGTGCCGACGAGCAGACCGATCGCGTCCGTCCGAGCCGCCGCCGAGGAGCAGCTCCCGCCGGTGGTGTGGGACTACGTGGAGACCGGTGCTGGTGCCGAGATCAGCCTCGAGGAGGCCGAGAACGCCTGGCAGCACTGGAGACTGCGCCCTCGCGTGCTGCGCGACGTCCGGGCGGTGTCGACGCGGACGACGCTCCTCGGGCAGGAGCTCGCCTCGCCCGTCATCGCCGCGCCGACGGCGTTCCACCGCGTCTACCACCCCGAGGGCGAGCTCGCCAGCGTCGCCGGCGCGGGCGCTGCGGGTTCGCTGTACTGCCTGTCGACGCGGTCGACGACCTCGATCGAGGACGTCGGCGCCGCGGCCACCGAGCCCTGGTGGATGCAGGTGTACGTCACCGTCGCCCGCGACATCACCGAGGCGATGGTGCTCCGCGCGGTCGAGGCAGGCGCGTGCGCGCTCGTGCTGACCGGTGACACGCCGTACCTGTCGTGGCGGACCCGGTCGGCCCGGGCGCTCCCGCTGGACGACGAGGCCGCCATGGTCAACGCCGCCCGCCATCTGGACGGCCGCGACCTGCGCTGCCTGGAGGAGGACGCGGGCCTCACCGTCGAGACGATCGACTGGCTGGCTGATCTGTCCGGTCTCCCCGTCCTGGTCAAGGGCGTGCTGCGGGGCGACGACGCCCGCGAGTGCCTCGACGCGGGCGCGGCGGGCATCATCGTGAGCACTCACGGCGGACGCCAGCTCGACCGCGTCGTCCCCACCGCGCAGGCGCTGCCCGAGGTCGTCGACGCGGTCGCGGGGGAGGCGCCGGTCGTCGTCGACGGCGGCATCCGCAGCGGGTACGACGTGCTGACCGCGCTCGCGCTGGGCGCGGACGCGGTGATGGTCGGCCGCCCGGTGATCTACGGACTGGCGACGGCCGGTGCCGACGGTGTCCGCGACGTGCTCGCCGGTCTCACCGACCACGTGAACCACCTGCTCGGCCTCGCCGGTGTCACCTCGCCCGCCGAGCTCGACCGCTCGTTCGTGACGCCGCGCTCAGGCTGAGGGCGTGTACGGCCTGCCGTACCGCCCGCGGTGCACGACCTCCTCGACGCCGCGTCGCCGACGCTTCGTGGTGCTGCCGCTGGGCGCGTCCTCGGCCGCGTACCCCAGGGCGACGACACCGATGATCGTGTGGTCCTTCGGGATGTCGAACGTCTCGTGCACGGTGTCGTGCGCCTCCGCCGGCACGCCGAAGAACAGGCTGCCCAGGCCCTCGTCCTCCGCGACGAGCAGCATGAGGAGCGCGGCCATGCCGGTGTCGATGTCCCAGTACGGGGCCGGCCAGTGCGACTCGTCCTTGTCCTGCCAGGGCTTGTCGATCTCGGCGTACCGGTCGAGGTAGGTCTGCCGGTCCGAGCAGCACAGGATCAGCGCCGGCGCGCTGGAGACACCCCTCAGCCAGGCGTCCGGCAGGTCGTCGTCCTCGGCGGTGGCGTCCCAGAACGCGGTGCGGTCCTCGGCGGACTCCAGCACCACGAAGTCCCAGCCCTGGCTGAAACCGGCGCTCGGTGCGCGCAGCGCCAGCTGCACGACCCGGTCGAGGACCTCCGGCGGCACGGGGCGGTCGGGGTCGTAGCGACGCACCATCCGGCGGCGTCGGATCGCCTCCTGCAGCTGCATGACGGGCTCCTTACGAGGGGACAGGGGACAGCGGGGTCCCGGCCAGGACGAGGAAGCGACGCAGGACGCCGCTCCACGTCGTCTCGAGGAGGTCGGACTGCGACCGCGCGCGTGCGGTCACCTCCTCGGGGTCGAAGCCGAGCTCGCGGACGTCGGCAGGATCCCAGGAGGCGATCCCGTCCGCGTGGACCTCGGGGTGCATCTGCAGTCCCCACGCCGCGGCGCCGAGTCGGAAGGCCTGGTAGGGGCAGCGCTCGCTCGAGGCGAGCCACACCGCGTCCTGCGGTAGCGCGGTGATCGCGTCACGGTGGCTCTCGACCGCGGGCACGCTCCCGCGCAGCGCGCCGAGCAGCGCGCCGAGGAGCGGGTCGTCCCGCGCGTCGGCCCGGATGTGGACGTCGGTCACGCCCTTCTCGGGCTTCCCGTGGTCGGCGGCGACCCGGCCGCCCGCGACGACGGCGAGCAGCTGACCGCCCAGGCAGATCCCGAGCAACGGCGTCCGGGTACGCAGGCAGGTGCGTGCCAGCGTTCGCTCGGCCCCGAGCCACGGCGCCCGCGCGTCGTCATCGGGCAGCAGCCCGCCACCGAGGAGGACGACCGCGGCGTGGGTGCCGGGCTCGGTCGGGACCGGCTCGCCGGCATCGGCGCGCAGCACGACCGGACGCAGGCCGGCCTCGGTGATCCACTCGACCAGCCGCCCGGGACCGCTGCCCTCGGCGTTCTGGACCAGGAGCACGGTCTGCTGCGTCGACACGCCGGCCACCCTCGCACGTCGGTGGTCGCCTGTCGCGAGTCGTCCAGCAGGTGACCGGCCTGCGACGGGGGTGGCCGGTCGTCGATACTGGTCCGCGGCGACCGACGCGTCGCCGGCGCACGGGGAGCCAACCGAAGCCGAGGTCCGTACGTCGTACCGACCATGACAGCGGTGACCGACGGGGTACCTCTGCGCCTTCGGGGCAGGGTCGAGAGGAGCGCAGCAGTGCGGGTTGCCGGGTCCGAGGAGGCCGTACGCGAGGTCTTCGACGCGCACTACGGCCAGCTCGTCGGGTGGACCACTCGTCTGGTCGACGACCCCGACCTCGCGCACGACTTCGTCACCGAGGCGTTCGTCCGGCTGCTGCGGCACTGGTCGAGCGTGCAGAACCCGCGCGCCTGGCTCTACACGGCGGTCACCAACCAGGTCCGAGACCACTGGCGCCGCCGCGGTCGTGAGGCGGCCGCGTACGACAAGTGGCACGCCGGCAGCCCGGTCGGCATCGACGTGGCCGCGCCGGGTCCGGACCCGGCGGACCGGCTCACCGTCCAGGGGGCGGTCCTGGCGCTGCCGGACCGGTTGCGCGCGGTCGTCCTGCTCCACTACTTCGCCGACCTCCCGGTCGTGCAGGTGGCGCAGAGCCTGCGCAAGTCGGAGGGCGCCGTGAAGCGTGACCTGTTCGATGCGCGACGGTTGCTCGCGAACGAGCTGGAGGGAGTGCGATGAACCCGAACGTCTCGGGAGACCCGGAGGACCAGGACGACCCCGTCGCGCGGTTCTTCGCCCAGGAGCGCGACGCCGTCCGGCCAGCGCCGGTGGACGACGACGAGTGGCAGCACATCGTCGCGCTGTCCGGGACCCGGGTGACCCGTCGCCCGTGGTGGGGCGTCGTCGCCGGTGCCGCCGCGGCTGTCGCGATCGGCGTGGCGGGCTGGTCGGTGCACCAGAAGTCGTTCGGCGAGGGCGAGGTCAGCCGCGGGGCAGCGGTCTCGGCCAGCACCTCCCCGACGATCGAGTCGTTCGACCGCGCCGGCGCGCCGGCCGCCGCGGCGGCCCAGGCGACGAGCCCGGTGGACCCGCGGTTCACGACGTGGTCACTGACGTACGCGGGCCAGGGCGCGATGTTCGCCTTCGGCTCCTCGCCGTGCCGGCCCGCGGGTACCTGCCCGACGCTGCTCCGGTCGATCGACAACGGCGGGACCTGGGTGACGGTGCACACCTTCCCGCAGGCGGACATGAGCCGGGCGAGCGGCGGGCAGCAGCCGTACGTCCAGGGTGAGAAGGCACTGACCGAGGCGCGGTTCGCGCTGCCCGAGGTCGGTTATGTGCTCGGGGGCGACCTGTGGGTCACCGGCGACGCGGGTGCCTCCTTCACCCGCGTGGAGCACCCCGGCCGTACCGTGCTGGACGTCGAGATCGAGGGGCTGGGGGACCGGCGCGCCAAGGTGGTCGTGCTCAGCGCGGACGGGTGCAGCGCGCAGGGGTGCACCGGCCCGATGTACGTCTCGACCGCGACCTCTGACGGGCCTCGAGCCCTCCGCCGGGTCGCGACCCAGCAGGCCGCCGGCCGGATCGCGGACGCTCAGCTGGTCCTGCGCAACGGTCAGGTGTACGTCCAGCCCACGGGCGGCGGGACGGGTCCGGTGCGGCTGGACGGCGGGTCGCTCACGTCGCTGTCGGCGACCGCGTGCGGTGGCCGGCCGCTGGAGGCGCTCACCTCCTCGGCCGACGCGAAGAACGTGCTCTACGCCGCCTGCGAGACCGGCAGCAGTGGTGGATCGGTCCGCTACCGCGTCCTGCGCAGCACCGACGACGGCAGCACCTGGCAGGCGTCGGGGGACCAGCTGGTCATGCCGCGCGCAGGCCGACTCAGCCTCGCCTCGACGAGGGACGGGCGGATCGTCGCCACCACCGGAGGTCCTCGCCAGCCCCGAGGCCCGGTGTCGGCGACCCACCTGCAGGTGACCACCGACGGCGGTCGGACCTGGTCCCGGCCCGCCGTGCCGGCCGCGCCGACCGACGGCTTCGACTGGTCGGCCAGCCCCGGTGGCTCCCAGGTCTACGCCGTATCGCGCAGCACCCGCGGCTTCTGGTACTCCGGCAACGACGGCAGGTCGTGGCGGGTCGTCGACCCGTACCGGAGCGCGTCGGCGCCCAGCCGTCGCTGACCGGATCGTCCGACACCGTCCGCGGGGCTGCTGCCATGCTGCGGGTATGACGTCGTCCGAGGCGCAGACCACGCCGAGCTATCCGCGGGCGTGGGAGGCGGACGTCGTCCTGCGGGACGGCAGCGTCGCCCACGTCCGGCCGATCCGCCCCGAGGACGCGGAGGCGCTGCAGCGGTTCCACCAGTCCCAGTCGGAGCAGTCGGTCTACCTGCGCTTCTTCGCCCCGCTGAAGCGGCTCAGCGACAAGGACCTGCACCGGTTCACCCACGTCGACCACCACGGACGCGTCGCGCTGGTGGTCGAGGTCGGGGACGCACTGGTGGCCGTCGCCCGGTACGACCGGCTGGAGGGCAACGACGGGCCGACCGCCGAGGTGGCGTTCAACGTCTCCGACGCCATGCAGGGGCGCGGTGTCGGCTCGGTGCTGCTGGAGCACCTCGCGGCGATCGGGCAGGAGGCGGGGGTCCAGCGGTTCGTCGCCGACGTCCTGCCGCAGAACACCAAGATGCTGTCGGTCTTCTCCGACGCCGGCTACGAGGTGAGCCGGCAGTTCGACGACGGCGTGGTCGCCCTCTCGTTCGACATCAGCCCCACCGACCGCAGCGAGGCGGTCCGCGCCGCCCGTGAGCAGCGCGCCGAGTCGGTGAGCGTCCGCTCGCTGCTTCGGCCACGCTCGGTCGCGGTCGTCGGCGTCAGCCGCCGCGAGGCCTCGGTGGGGCGACAGGTGTTCGAGCACCTGCGGGACGCGGGCTTCACCGGCGACCTCTGGGCCGTCAGCAGCGCCGGGGAGCCGGTCGCCGACCGGGCCAGGTACGCGCGGGTGGGGGACATCCCGCAGCCGGTCGACCTGGTGGTCGTCGCGGTGCCGGCGGACGCGGTGCAGGACGTCGTGCTCGACTGCGGCCGGGTCGGTGTCCGGGCGCTGCTGGTCGTCTCCGCCGGTTTCGCCGAGGCGGGTCCGGAGGGGGAGCGGCGGCAGGTCGAGCTGCTGCGCACCGCGCGCCGGTTCGGCATGCGGGTCGTCGGCCCGAACTCCTTCGGCCTCATCAACGCCCGCCCGCAGCAGCGCATGAACGCCTCGCTCGCGCCGCAGATGCCCGCGGCGGGTGCGCTGGGTCTGTTTGCCCAGAGCGGCGCGCTCGGCATCGCCGTGCTGGCGGAGGCCGACCGCCGCAGGCTCGGGCTCAGCGACTTCGTCTCGGCCGGCAACCGCGTCGACGTGAGCGGCAACGACCTGATGCAGTACTGGTTCGACGACGACGACACCCACGCGGTCGCGCTGTACCTGGAGTCGATGGGCAACCCGCGCAAGTTCTCCCGCATCGCCCGCCGGCTGACCGGCCGGAAACCGGTCATCGTCGTCAAGAGCGGTGTGTCGTCGTACGGCGTCCCGCCGGGGCACCGGGTACGCGCGACCCGGGCGCGGCCGTCGGCGTTCCGGGCGATGCTCCGGCAGGCCGGCGTCATCCGGGTCGACGACGTCCACCAGATGCTGGACGTCGCCCAGCTCGTGGTGAACCAGCCGCTGCCCCGAGGCGGTCACGTGGCCGTCGTCGGCAACTCCGACGCCCTCGGGGTGCTCGCCGCCGACGCGTGCGCGGGGCGCGGCCTCGACGTGGTCCACGGCCCGGTGTCGGTACCTGCCGAGGCGGACGCCGCGACGTTCGAGCGCGCGCTGCGAGAGGCGTTCGAGGACCCCGACGTGGACAGCGTGATCGCCTGCTTCATCCCGCCACTGGTCACCGACGGCGCCGAGGTCGCCGCGGTCCTCGCCCGGACCAGCAGCGCGCACGACAAGCCCTGCATCACCACGTTCCTCGGGGTGGACGGCGCTCCGGAGGCGCTCGCGAGCGCAGTGGCCGCGGACGGGACCCGCCGCGTCGTGCCCTCCTACTCCATGCCCGAGAACGGCGTACGGGCGCTCGCTGCCGCTACCCGGTACGGCGAGTGGCGGGCTCGCGACCACGGGCAGCAGGTGCGGCCGGACGGCATCGACCAGGCTGCCGCCGAGCGTCTCGTCGATGCGGTGCTCGCCGGTTCGCCGGACGGCCGCCGGCTGCGGACCGAGGAGGTCACGAGGCTGCTGGCCTGCTACGGCATCGAGGTCTGGCCGACGGTCCCGGTCGAGGACCGCAGGGCGGCCGTGCGGGCCGCGCGCGAGCTCGGTTACCCGGTGGTGCTGAAGTCGGTCTCGCCGCTGGTCCGCCACCAGCCGGTCACCGCGGTCCGGGTCGACATCACCAGCGACGCAGCGATGCGTGGCGCCTACGACGCCCTCGACGAGCGCCTCGCTCCGCTGCACGCGAACCGGATGGTCGTGCAGAAGATGGCGACCCCGGGGACCGCGTGCGTGATCGGCAGCAGCGAGGACCCCTTGTTCGGCCCGGTCGTCAGCTTCGGCCTCGGCGGCGCCCCGACCGAGCTGCTGGACGACATCGGCTACCGCATCCCACCGCTGACCGACGTCGACGTGAGCGACCTGGTGATGTCGGTGAAGGCGGCGCCCCTGCTGCACGGGCACCGCGGCGGTGACCCGGTGGACCGGGCGGCCCTGGAGGACCTGATCGCGCGGGTGTCGGTGCTGGCCGACCACGTGCCCGAGGTCGTCTCGCTCGAGCTGAACCCCGTGAACTGCCATGCGGGCGGGCTGGAGGTGCTCGGTGCGAGCGTGGCCGTCGCGCCGCCCGCCACCCGGGCCGACTCCGGGAGGCGTGCCCTGTCCTGACCAGTGGGACAATCGGGGCCATGGTCTCCCGAGCCCCGCAGGCGATGCTTCCCACCACGCTCACCGACGACATCGTCCAGGCGGGCTACTACCCGGCTCTGGTGGCCGACGTCGTCTCCGCCGCGCTTGCCGGCGAGGAGGTCACCGCTCACCTGGTGCACCAGGAGACCACGCTGGACCAGGAGTCGGTCCGCCGCCACATCACCGTCCTGGCCCTCACGCGCGGCCGGCTGGTCATCGCCCACGCCGACGACCACGCGCCCGACCCGACCTCCAGCATCCACGCCTCGTCGGTCGCCACGGCCTCGACCGAGTGCGTCCCGCTGAGCGCGGTCCGCGGCGTCATGCTGACCCACGTCGTCCCCTCCCCGGACGAGTACGTCCCCGGGACCCTCGGGCGCGAGCTGACCCTGACGCTCGGCTGGGGCACCGTGGCGCGGCTCGACCTCGTCCCGGCGACCTGCGGCGACCCCGAGTGCGAGGCCGACCACGGGTACGAGGGCACGGTCACCGGCGATGACATCTCGCTGCGGGTGAGCGCGGACGCCGAGGGCGAGAACGTCCTCTCGCGCGCCCACGCGTTCGCCGCTGCGCTCTCGGCCGCCATCGGTCAGACCACGCCGTGACCGCAGGCAGCGACACCGTCCAGCCGGTCCTGCCGGCGTACGACGGTGGTGGGCTCGCCGGTGTCCTCCCGTCCGTCGCGGCGTCGCTGGGCGTCGGTACCGGACCGCTGGACCTCGCACCCGCCCGGCGTGCCGTGGTCGTCCTCGTCGACGGACTCGGCATGGAGCTGCTCCGCCAGCGCAAGGGGCACGCGCCGTTCCTGCGGGCGCTGCTCGCGCAGGCTCGCGACCTACGCGCCGGGTTCCCCTCGACCACCGCCACGAGCGTGGGCTCGTTCGGTACGGGCCTGCCGCCCGGCGCGCACGGCCTCACCGGCTACCAGGTGGAGATCCCGGGCGAGGGCCGGCTGTTCAACGAGCTCTCCTGGGAGGGCGGCCCGGACCCGCGCACGTGGCAGCCCGAGCCGACGGTCCTGCAGCGGACCGCGGCGGCCGGCGTCGCGACGACGATGGTCGCGCCGGCGTACTTCGACGGCTCAGGGCTGACGCGAGCTGCGTTGCGTGGCGCCGCTTTTCGGGCGGCCGACGCCCTGGAGGACCGGGTGGACGCCACGCTCTCCGCGGTGCGCAAGGACAGCCGGGCCCTCGTCTACCTGTACTGGGGCGAGCTGGACCGCACCGGCCACGTCCACGGGTGCCAGAGCCGGCAGTGGGGCGAGGAGCTGGAGCACATCGACCGCGAGCTGCGCCGGCTGTCCGACCGGCTCCCGCGCGACTGCTCCCTGACCGTGGTGGCCGACCACGGCATGATCGACATCCCGATGGACGCCCGCATCGACGTCGCGCACGACGGCGAGCTCGCGTCCGGCGTCCGTCTCGTCGGTGGAGAGATGCGGGCCCTGCAGCTGTACTGCGAGCAGGGAGCCGCCGCGGACGTCCTCGCGACCTGGCGCGGCCGGCTCGGCGCCTCGGGGTGGATCCTCTCGCGCGAGGAGGCCGTCGGTCAGGGCTGGTTCGGCCCGGTGCAGGAGCGGGTGATGCCGCGCATCGGCGATGTCGTGGTCGCGTTCCACGAGCCCGTGGGCGTCGTCGACAGCCGGGTGATGCGTCCGGTCGTGCTCGGGCTCCTGGGTCAGCACGGCTCTCTCACGCCCGAGGAGCAGAACGTCCCGATGCTGCACCTCGACGCGCCCGACCAGCGATGAGACGGCGGGTCGCTCGCCACCTAAGGTCGTGCCGTGGCTGAGCTGGTGTTCTTCTCCGGGACGATGGACTGCGGCAAGTCGACGCTCGCGCTGCAGATGGACCACAACCATCGCGCGCGAGGTCGCACGGGCCTGGTCCTCACCAAGCACGACCGGGCCGGGGAGGCCGTGATCTCCTCACGGCTCGGGCTGTCCCGCGAGGCGACCGAGGTCGGGGACGACCTGGACCTGTGGGACCTCGTCGTCGAGCAGGCGACCCACGGCCGCGCCGTGCAGTACCTCATCTGCGACGAGGCGCAGTTCTACACGCCGCAGCAGGTCGAGCAGCTGGCCCGGATCGTCGACGAGATGGACATCGACGTCTACGCCTTCGGCATCACGGCCGACTTCCGGACCGAGCTGTTCCCCGGCTCCCGCCGACTCATCGAGCTGGCCGACCGCACGCAGGTGCCGCAGGTCGAGGCGCTGTGCTGGTGCGGCCGGCGTGCGACCCACAACGCGCGCGTCGTCGACGGACACATGGTCGTCGAGGGCGAGCAGGTCGTCGTCGGTGACACGGCGGGCGCGCCGGCGGGCCAGGTGGAGTACGAGGTGCTCTGCCGCCGCCACTACATGCGCCGGATGACGGCGCACGCCGCCCGTGCGCAGGCGGGCTCTCCCGACCTGCTGCCGTTCGACCTGGACCTGTGCCCGTTGCCCGGTCCGGCGAGCCATGGCTGAGGAGCCCCTGCGCCCGCCGGTCGGCAGGCACAATGGGCGCATGGTCGAGCCGGGGAGCAGCGAGGCTCACGCCACCACGCCGCCGGGACACCCACGCGACGACCGTCGGCAGGGGGATCCGCGCGGCTCGCGCGACGCCACCAGGGGTGTCCCGCGCGGTCCGCGCACCGACCCGATGCCGTCCGGTACGGGCTCCGGCTCGCCGCAGGACCGTTCGTCGCGGGACGCCTCGTCGCAGCGACCCGCGCCGCGTCGCCGGGCCGCTGCCGCCGCCGGCCGGGGTGTCGCGCGCGGTGGGCGAGCAGCCTTCCGGCTGACGGCCACGGCCGGCCGGTCGACCGTACGAGCGGCCAGGCGGGCGAGCGAGGCCGAGGGCGCCGGCGAGTCCGGGCTGGCCCGTCTCATCCAGGTCCACGCGTTCAGCACGGCGGGTGACACGGCGGTGACGGTCGGGCTGGCCGGCACCATGTTCTTCTCCCTGGAGCCGGGGCAGGCCAAGACCCAGGTTTTGCTGTTCCTGCTGCTCACCATGCTGCCGTTCGCGATCGTGGCGCCGCTGATCGGGCCGCTGCTCGACCGGTTCCGGCACGGTCGGCGCTGGTCCATCGGGGCGACCCTCGCGTTGCGGGCGTTCCTGTGCTGGGTGCTCGCGCAGACGGTCAGCGACCACTCCAGCTGGCAGTTCCCCGTCGCCCTCGTGGTGCTGGTCTCCTCCAAGGCCTACCTGGTGACGCGGTCGGCCGCCACGCCCCGCCTGCTGCCCGACGCGCTCACCCTGGTCAAGGCCAACGGCCGGCTGTCGCTCGCCGGCACGGTGGGCGCCGGCATCGGTGGCGGTCTCGCCGCCGCCGCGGCGACGTTCGGCTCCGAGTGGGCCCTGCGCGTCGGGTTCGTGCTGTTCGCCGCCGGCACCGTCCTCGCGATCATGCTGCCCGCCCGGGTCGACTCCGCCATCGGCGAGGAGCAGGCACCCATCCGCGACCTCGCGGCGGCGTCCACCGGTGGTGCCCGACGAGGCATCTCCGGCGATGTCGTCACGGCGCTGCGAGCGAACTCCGGGCTGCGCTGGCTGTCGGGGTTCCTGACGCTGTTCCTGGCCTTCGTGGTGCGCGAGCACCCGCTGCCCGGCTGGGAGGACCGAGCCTCCCTGCTGCTCGCCCTGGTGGTGGGCGCGGCCGGGGTCGGCAACGCCGTCGGCACGATGACCGGCGCGCTGCTACGGGTGAGCTCGCCCCGGGTCGTCGTCCTCGGCGCGCTGCTCGCGGACGCGGTCCTGGTCGTGGTCGCGGCCGTCCACTTCGGGGTCGTCACCGCGGTCGCGGTCGGTCTGGTCGCGGGCATCTCCCAGCAGATGGGCAAGCTCGCGCTGGACGCTCAGATCCAGGACACCGTGCCGGAGGAGGTGCGCACCAGCGTGTTCGCCCGGTCCGAGACGCTGCTGCAGCTGTCCTGGGTGCTCGGGGGCATCCTCGCGGTCCTGCTGCCGACGAACGCCACGGTCGGCATGGTCACCGCCGCCGTCCTGCTCGTGCTGTGGACCAGCGCCGTGATCATCTGGCACACGGGCCGCCGCATCCCCGTTCCCGCGGCTGCCCGCTCCGGGTTGGCCCGCAGACGCGGGCGCTCGGGTTCCGGGCGCCGACGCTCGCGTCCGGCCTTCGAGCCGGCCTCGTCCGGTCGGGTCCCCGAGGCCGGCCGGCCCCTCCCGCACGACCGGTACGAGGATGCGGACGCGCGGCCCGACGCCGAGGACGACGTGGAACGGACGATCCCGATGGACCGCTCCGACACCGGCCGGCGCCCGCCGTCCCCGCGAGGCCCGCAGGACGACGACCGCAGGGACCGCTGGAGCTCGCGCTTCCGCGACTGAGCGCCGCCCGGCGCCCGGCGCCCGGGCCGTCAGTGGTCGCTGCTGGGGCGGGTGCCGAACATGATGTCGTCCCAGCTGGGCACGGCCGGACGTCCGCGCCGTGAACCGCTCTGCCGTGCGGGCACGCGGGTCACCTCCGGGTTCTCACGCTCCTGCGCGACCGGCTCGACGGGGGCCGTGCCATCGGCGCCGTCGTCCTCGAGGTCCTCGTGGGCGTCCTCGTCCTCGAGGTCGGTGTCGTCGGGGCCCTGGTGGCCCTGGTCCTCCAGCTCGTGCGCCGCGGGGTGGGAGCCCATCGGCGGTGCCACGTCGGCCAGGTGGAGGCGCTCGAGCGGTCGGGCGTCGTCCGGCATCTCCTCCGGCGCCACGGGGGTGTCGGTGGGGGAGGGAGCGCGGCGTGGAGGACGCTTACGGCGCTCGGCGGAGCGCTGCCGCATCGCCGACATCAGGTCCAGGGGCTCCTGCTCGGCCTCGGCCGGGACCTCCTGACCGGGACGCGCCCGAGCCCCGGAGCGTGCCTTGCCGGCCGGGTGCCGGTCCTGGGCGTTGACGCCGCCCTCGGCCTCGACGTCGTACACCCGTGCCGGACGGCCGGACCCGCGCCCCGGTGCGCTCGGCGCCGTGCTCGGAGCCTGCTCGTCCTCGCCCAGCCAGCGCGCCTCGTCGTCCGAGGCGGCCAGGGTGCGGTCGCGCGGGTCGAAGCGCCAGGTCGCCCGGCGCTCCCGTCCGCCGGCGGGGAACTCGCACACGACCGTCCACGTGCCGTTCTCGGTCTTCCAGGAGTCCCAGGACACCCGCTCGGACTCGACCCCGCGCTCGTCCAGCCGCGCGGCGGCCCGGGACCCCAGCGTGGGCTGGTCGCCGTCGCGACCGCGTCCGCGCAGCTGCACGGCCCGCGCGAGACCGGCGACGTACTCCCGCTCTGCGCGGATCGGCGGCTCGTACTTGCGGACCTTCTCCTCGCTCCAGCCGGAGCGCTCGGCAACCTCCGGCACGCCCACACCGGCCCTGATCATGGCCTGCACGTCGCGGGGACGCAGCGGCTCCATCGGCTCGTCGGTCAGAGCGGAGTCCGTCCGTGCGGCGCCGCGTTCCCGGCGGGTGGCCTCGCGCAGCGCATCGTCGACGAGTACCCGGTAGCGGGTCCCGTCGGGGCCGGCGAGCAGCACGTGCGCGCCGTCCTCGTGGACACCCACCAGTCGCAGGTCCTGCATCAGTCTCGTCCTTCCTCCGGTCCGCCCGAACCGTCCACCGGCGGTGCCGACGTCCGGTCACCCGCGGCTCCCACCACCCGAGCGTACGGAGCCCGCACCGCCCACGCGGCTCAACTCTGCCACCCCGCGCCGTCCTAAGGGTGCAGGCCACGCCGCCCCGCGTGGGTCGGAGCACCGACGATCGTCCTGCTACCGGGACAGGACGCGGGACCGGCCTCGTAGGCTGGGCAGCAGTCGTCCTGGTGCTCGTCGGCCGCGTGGTCGCCCCGCTCCCGGACCCGACGCCTGCCCCCTGCGAACAGGAGACCCGACGTGACCTCGCCCATCGCGGACCCACCGGACCCGGAGGCCACCGCTGCGACCCCGACCGAGCGGGAGTTCGACCCGGTCGAGCCGGAGCCGGTGCCGGAGGGGGACGAGGACACGGTGCGGCCGTACGACGCCGTCCTGCTCCTGTCCTTCGGCGGCCCCGAGTCGCGCGAGGAGGTCATGCCGTTCCTGCGACGCGTGACCGCCGGGCGGGACATCCCGGACGAGCGGCTGGAGGAGGTCGCCCATCACTACTACCTGATGGGTGGCCGTAGCCCCATCAACGACCAGAACCGCGCGCTGCTGGACGCCTTGCACGCCGAGCTGCGGCGCCGTGGATCGGCCGTCCCCGTGCTCTGGGGCAACCGCAACGCCGAGCCGTTCCTCGCCGACACCCTGCGGGAGGCCCACGGGCGCGGGCTGCGGCGGTTCCTGGTCGTCACCACGAGCGCGTACTCCTCCTACAGCTCCTGCCGGCAGTACCGCGAGGACATCGCGGCCGCGGTCGCCTCGCTCGCCGACGAGGGCCTGGAGGTCGTCGTCGACAAGGTGCGCCCGTACGCGACCCACCCCGGGTTCGCGCGGGCCAACACCCGGCTGGTGACCGATGCGATCCGCGAGGCCGGGCAGCCCGACGACGACCGGCTGCGCGTGGCGTTCGTCACCCACTCGATCCCGATGGGGATGGACGACACCTCCGGGCCGGGCGACGGGGAGGGCAACCTCTACTGGCACCAGCACGACGAGCTCGGGCACGTGATCCTGGACGAGGCCGGCATCACCCTGGACCGCAACCTGCACGGCGCACTCGTCTTCTGCTCGCGCTCCGGCCCGCCCAGCCAGCCGTGGCTGGAGCCGGACATCAACGACCACCTGAGGCAGCTCGCGGGCCAGGGCGTCACGGACGTCGTGGTTGCACCGATCGGCTTCGTCTCCGACCACATGGAGGTCCGGTACGACCTGGACGTCGAGGCAGCCGAGACGGCGGACGAGCTCGGCCTGCGGATGACCCGGGTCCCGACGGTCGGCGTCGACGCCGAGTTCGTCAGCGGCCTGATCGACCTGGTGGAGGAGCGAGCGGCCGAGGCTCGCGGCGAGACTGTCGCCCACCCGGCGTGGCCAGGGGCGGCGATGCCGTCGATCTGCCGGCCCGGGTGCTGCCCGAACCTACGGGTCGCCCGTCCGGCCGCGTGCGGAGCCGACTGATGGCCACGCCGCACGAGCCGAGCCTGTCGGCCGCCGACCTCGGCACCCTGGAGACGATGGCCGCAGACCTCGCCCGCGAGGCCGGGCGGCTCATCGTCGACGAACGTCCGAGCGGCCTGGGTGTCGCCGCGACCAAGTCCAGCCGCACCGACGTCGTGACGGTCATGGACACCCGCAGCGAGGACCTGCTGCGCGAGCGGATCGCCGCCCGCCGCCCGGACGACGGCATCCTCGGCGAGGAGGGCGACAGCATCGAGGGGTCCTCGGGGATCACCTGGGTCCTGGACCCCATCGATGGCACCGTCAACTACCTGTACGACATCCCGCAGTACGCCGTCTCGGTCGCGGCGTGCGTCGGGGACACGTCCACCCCGGGGGCGTGGCGCCCGATCGCGGGAGCGGTCTACCACCCGGTGCTCGGCGAGATGTTCCACGCCCGAGCGGGTTCCGGCGCGTTCCTGCGCGCGCCGAGCGGGGTGCACGCCCTCGCCGTGAGCAATGTCACAGACCTGGACGACGCGCTGCTCGGCACCGGTTTCGGCTACGACGCGGACAAGCGCGGCCGTCAGGGCGAGCTCGTCGCGCGGGTCCTGCCGCGGGTGCGCGACATCCGGCGGGCGGGGAGCGCGGCGCTGGACCTGTGTGCCGTCGCAGCCGGGCGGCTGGACGTCTACTACGAGTCCGGCCTCAACCCGTGGGACCTCGCCGCCGGCCGCCTCGTGGTCGAGGAGGCCGGCGGCGTGGTGGTCGGCCCGGGCGGTGCGGCACCGACGGACGTCCTCGTCGTGGCCGGACCGACCGCCCTGGTCACCCGGGTTCAGCAGCTGATCGAGTAGCGGCGTCGGCTCAGGCCGGGCGCGCCCGGAAGCGGTCGGCTTCCGGGAGGTGCAGGCCGTGGTCCTCCGCGATCCGCAGAAGCGACTCCACCTCGCCGGTGGCCAGCATGCTGTCGTACTCGTCCCGACGACCCCGAGCGTCCTCGAGGCGGGCCGTGGCGTCCTGCAAGCGGACAATCAGCTGTTCGCGCAGCGCGATCATGTCGGCACCTCCTGTGTGGCACTGGCTCCGTCCGCCCGGCGGTCGCCGGGCCGCGATGACCATATGGGGTGGACCGGGCACGCCGGGTGCCGACTCGGTCAAGGCTGGGCAAAGAACCTGCCCGGACCCCGTCTTCGACACGCCGGAGGACACGCGGGAATGACCGGGGCTCGCATCATGTTCGGCGATGAGGCACAATCCCCGCCGAACCGGGCACAAAACCGAACTCCCTGGCGTTGACGCGCGGGACCGGCCAGTGCGGCGGTCGGTTTGGGTATGACGACGTGAGGAGTGGATCAATGGCGACCGACTACGACGCCCCGCGCAAGACGGACGACGATCTCAACGAGGACTCCATCGAGGAGCTGAAGTCCCGTCGGGTCGACAAGAGCGCGAGCAGCGTCGACGTGGACGAGACGGAGCAGGCCGAGGGCTTCGAGCTCCCGGGGGCGGACTTGTCCGGGGAGGAGCTCTCGGTCACGGTCATGCCGCGACAGGCGGACGAGTTCACCTGCTCCAAGTGCTTCCTCGTCCATCACCGCAGCCAGCTCGCCAAGGAGGTCGGCGGCCTGCCGGTCTGCACCGAGTGCGCTGCCTGAGCACGACGGACCTCTTGCAGCACCGATGAATCCGACCACGCGCGTGCAGGTGCGCCGGCTCCACGCCGGCCTCCCGTCGCCCACGTACGCCCGTCCGGGCGACGCGGGAGCGGACCTGTACGCGCGTGCGTGCGTCCGCGGGCCGGGCCACCCGGCGGTGGTCGAGGTCGGCTCGCTCCCGGGCAGGGTTCGGGGGGAGACTGGGCACGAAGACAGCGGCGGCTTCGGCGACATCGGAGCCGGCCTACCGGATCGGACGTCGACCGACGGCGATCTCACCTACAGCACGACGAGGGACTGACCGCAGTGGGCATCTTCAGCCGTAAGAACGCATCGGACCGCGAGGTCGAGGTCGACATCGAGCCGACCGACGAGGTGGCGATCGACGACAGCGCCGACTCCGCGGACGTCCCGTCCGACCGCGCGACCGAGCAGGAGCAGCCCGTGGAGCGCACGCCCGCCGAGCGGGTCGACCGCAGCCGCGGCCCGTTCGACCGGTCCGAGACCGACGAGGTGGACGAGCACCTCGACCTCGGCGCGCTCGCCCTGCGCCCGAGCGCCGGTACCGAGCTGCGCCTGGACGTCGACGAGCAGGGTCAGCAGATCACGGGCGTCACGGCCGTCCAGGGGGAGTCCGCCGTGCAGATGCAGGTCTTCGCCGCGCCGAAGACCAGCGGTGTCTGGAAGGACATCCGGCACGAGATCGCCGACAACCTGATCAGCGCCGGCGGCACCGCCGATGAGTACGAGGGCGAGCTGGGTACCGAGCTGCACGCCCGGATGCCCTCCCGCGGGGCCGACGGGCGCACGACGTACTCGCCGGTGCGGTTCGTCGGCGTCGACGGTCCTCGCTGGTTCCTGCGCGCGGTGCTGTCCGGCCGGGCGGCCGTGGAGGACCAGGCGGCCGAGCAGATGCTCGAGGTCGTCCGCAGCGTCGTCGTCACCCGGGGCACCGAGGCGCGCGCACCGCGCGAGCTGCTGGAGCTGACCATCCCGCAGGATCTGCTGGCCGCTCAGCAGCAGGCCGAGGAGCCGCAGACCGGCGACGACCTGCGCCCGTTCGAGCGCGGCCCCGAGATCACCGAAGTCCGCTGAGGCGCAGGGAGATCCGCGATGAGCCGTCTACCCTCGCCCGAGGAGTCCGGTAGCCGCCGGGAGCGGCTGCTGGAGCGCATGGCGCACCGGCTGACCCGCCCGCAGAGTCAGATCGAGGCGGAGGAGCTGCGCGAGCGGACCTCCGCGATGGGCGGGACCCCGATCTGCGACGTGTGCGACCGCGAGATGGCCCAGGTGTGCGGGACGGTCCGCAGCGTCAGCCTCCGTCCGCGCGCCGACCACGTGCCGGCCCTGGTCGTCGACCTGGACGACGGCAGCCGCAGCATGCGACTGGTCTGGCTCGGTCGTCGCAAGATCGCCGGCATCGCTCCGGGGACGTACCTGAAGGCGACGGGGCGCGTGGCGATGAAGGGCGGCGTCCCCACGATCTTCAACCCCTCGTACGAGCTCAAGGCCCGCTGAGCCGAGCCGCCGGCCGGCTCAGTCCTCCCGGCGGATCCGGATCTCCTGCGGGTCCCGGCCGGTGAGGCTGGTCGCCAGCTCGAGCTCGGCGGCCGGCGTCGCCAGGAAGAGCAGCTCGTCCAGCGCCTCGATGGCGTCGTCGTCGGTCGGGGCGATCGGCTTCTCCTCGCGGATGATGCCGACCAGCACGCACTCGGGCGGAAGGTTCAGGTCGGCGACCCGGCGGCCGACGTACGGACTCGTCGACGGCAGCGTGACCTCGACCATCGTGGCCTTGCCCTGCTGGAACTCGAACAACCGGACCAGGTCGCCGATGCTGACGGCCTCCTCGACCAGCGCCGTCATCAGACGCGGCGTCGAGACGGCGACGTCGACACCCCAGGCCTCGTCGAACATCCACTCGTTCTTGGGGTTGCTCACCCGCGCCACGGTGCGGGCGACGCCGAACTCGGTCTTGGCCAGCAGCGAGACGACCAGGTTGACCTTGTCGTCACCGGTCGCGCACACGACGACGTCCGCCTCGGACAGCCCCGCCTCCTGCAGGGTGGTGATCTCGCACGCGTCGGCCAGCAGCCAGGAGGCCTCCGGCACCGAACGGGTGCGGGACTCCTCGGCGTACTTGTCGATCAGCAGCACCTGGTGCTCGTTGTAGATCAGCTCTCGGGCGATGGACCGGCCCACACTGCCGGCTCCGACGACGACGACTCGCATGTCAGGCTCCCTCGCTCACAGATCCGCAGGCGGCTGTGCGGACAGCACGGACCCGACCTGCTCCAGCCGGTCGGTCGTCGTCAGGACGTAGACGATGTCGCCCTCCTGGTAGGCGGTGTCGTCGGCGGGGAGGAAGCTCTCGCCGAGCCGCGTCACGTAGGCGACCCGGGTCCCGGCCTCGGTGACGATCCGGGAGAGCCGGTGGCCGACCCAGCCCAGGTGGACCGGGACCTCGGCGACGACGACCCGACCGCTGGGGTCGGTGTGCACCGGGACGGCGCCCTGGGGCAGCAGCCGGCGCAGCACCTGGTCGGAGGTCCAGCGCACGGTCGCGACCGTGGGGATGCCGAGCCGCTGGTAGATCTCGGCGCGGCCCGGGTCGTAGATGCGGGCGACGACGTGCTCGACGTCGAAGGTCTCCCTGGCGACCCGGGCGGCGAGGATGTTGGAGTTGTCACCGCTGCTCACGGCCGCGAACGCGTACGCCTCGTCGATGCCGGCCTGGACCAGGGTCTGCCGGTCGAACCCGATGCCCACGACACGGCGTCCCTCGAACCCGCTGCCGAGCCGGCGGAACGCGGCCTCGTCGCGATCGATCACGGCGACGGAGTGGCCCTGCTGCTCGAGGCTGCGCGCGAGGGTCGAGCCGACACGGCCACAGCCCATGATCACGAAGTGCACGCCCGCGACCGTACCCCAACGCCGTCGTTACCAAGCGTGAGCCTGCGCGACCTACACTCTCGACTCGTGCCCATGACCGGTCGGATCCTCAAGCGGCTCCTGGTCGGCAGGAAGATGAGCAGCGACAAGCTGGGCGAGACCCTGCTGCCGAAGAAGCTCGCCCTGCCGATCTTCGCCAGCGACGCGCTGTCGTCCGTGGCCTACGCGCCCGACGAGATCTTCATCACCCTCGGCATGGGTGGTGGCGCCCTCGCGCTCACCCACTCCTGGCAGATCGCCCTCGCGGTGATCGCGGTGATGGCGGTGGTCGTCGCGTCCTACCGGCAGAACGTCCACGCATACCCCTCCGGCGGCGGCGACTACGAGGTGGCCACGGTCAACCTCGGGCCCAAGGCGGGCCTGACCGTCGCGAGCGCGCTCCTGGTCGACTACACGCTGACGGTGGCCGTCTCGGTGTCCTCCGGCGTGCAGAACGCCGGTGCGGCGCTGGGCTTCATCCGCGGGCACGAGGCCCTGGTCGCCGTCGTGCTCGTCGTGCTCCTGACGGCGATGAACCTGCGCGGCGTGCGCGAGTCCGGCTCCCTGTTCGCGCTGCCGGTCTACCTGTTCATGTTCGGCGTGCTCGCGCTCGCGGTCGTCGGGTTCATCCGCAAGAGCACCGGGCACCTGCCGATGGCGGAGAGCGCCAAGTTCGAGCTGGTACCCCAGGACGGGATGGAGACGATCGGCTCGGCGGCAATGGTCTTCCTGCTGCTGCGCGCGTTCTCCAGCGGCTGTGCGGCGCTGACCGGTGTGGAGGCCATCTCCAACGGTGTGCCGGCGTTCCGCAAGCCCAAGAGCCGCAACGCCGCCTCGACCCTGTTGCTGATGGGCGGCATCGCCGTGGTGATGCTGTTCTCGATCATCACGCTCGCGCGCTGGACCGGCATCCAGATGGTCGATCCGGAGCACCCGGACCAGCTCACCGACAATGGCGTTCCGGTCGGTCCGGGGTACGAGGAGGACACCGTCCTCGGCCAGCTGGCCCACTCGGTCTTCCAGGGCTTCACCCCGGGGATCGTCTACATCTCGATCGTCGCCGCGCTGATCCTGGTGCTGGCCGCGAACACCGCCTTCAACGGCTTCCCGGTGCTGGCCTCGATCCTGGCCAAGGACGGCTTCCTGCCTCGGCAGCTGCACACGCGCGGCGACCGGCTCGCCTACTCCAACGGCATCCTGATCCTCGCCGGCGCCGCGATCTTCCTGATCGTTGCGTACGACGCGGAGACGACGCGGCTGATCCAGCTCTACATCGTCGGGGTGTTCGTCTCCTTCACCGTCAGCCAGGTCGGGATGATCCGGCACTGGAACCGCCACCTGCTGACCGAGCAGGACCCCGCACACCGGCGGCGGATGCAACGGTCCCGGGTGATCAACGGCGTCGGCGCGGCGATGTCGGGCACCGTCCTGGTCGTCGTCCTGCTGACCAAGTTCATCCACGGCGCCGGCCTGGCCATCGCGGCGATGTGCGTGCTGTTCGTGATCATGCTGGCGATCCGCAAGCACTACCAGCGGGTGCGCGAGGAGCTCGCCCTGGACGAGGACATCGACGACAGCATCCTGCCGTCCCGGGTCCACGCCATCGTGCTGGTCTCCAAGATCCACAAGCCGACGCTGCGTGCGCTCGCGTACGCCCGGGCGACGCGCCCCTCGATGCTGGAGGCGGTGACGGTCGACGTCGACGAGGAGGAGACCGCCGCGCTGCTGGCCGAGTGGGAGCGGCGCGAGATCCCGGTCACCCTCAAGACCCTGGCGAGCCCGTACCGCGAGATCACCCGGCCGGTCGTCAGCTACGTGAAGTCGATCCGCCGGGACAGCCCGCGGGACGTCGTCATGGTCTACATCCCGGAGTACGTCGTCGGCCGCTGGTTCGAACAGCTGCTGCACAACCAGTCGGCGCTGCGGCTCAAGGGCCGGCTGCTGTTCACGCCCGGCGTGATGGTCGCCAGCGTCCCGTGGCAGCTGCGCTCCGCCGAGGGCGCCGAGGGCCGTTACGACGGCCCGTCGGTCGGTTCGGTCCGGCGGGGCGGCGGATGAGCCCGTCACCGGAGCGGTCGCGTCGGCGCCGCGGACGGGGGCGGCCGCGCGGCGGCCAGGCCCCCCGCGGCCGTGCGCCGCAGGGCGACCCGCGCACGGGGGAGAGGTTCACCCTCGACGTCGGCGAGGTCGCGCACGGCGGCCACTGCGTCGCCCGGCACGAGGGCCAGGTCGTCTTCGTCCGCCACGCCCTCCCCGGTGAGCGCGTCGTCGCGGTCGTCACCTCCGGCACCACCCGCTCCTCCTTCCTGCGCGCCGACGCCGTGGAGATCCTCACGGCGTCTCCGCAGCGACGGGAGGCGCCGTGCCCGTACGCCGGTCCGGGGCAGTGCGGCGGCTGCGACTGGCAGCACACCTCCGCCGCGTACGGCCGCGAGCTCAAGGCCCGCGTGGTGCGCGAGCAGCTCTCCCGCCTGGCGGGCCTCGACCTGCCGGTCGTGGTCGAGCCGGTGCCCGGGGACGAGGACGGGCTGCGCTGGCGGACGCGCGTCGAGCTGGCGGTCGGGCCCGACGGCCGCGCGGGCATGCGGCGGCACCGCTCCCACGAGGTGCTGCCCGTGGACGACTGCCTCATCGCCGACGAGCAGGTGGCCGGCTCCGGCGTCCTGCAGGAGCGGTTCGGGGTCGGCGTGCACGGTGTCGACGTCGCGCACAGCTCGACCGGCGAGCTCGCCGTCGTGACCCTGCCGGAGACGGGGGAGGTGCCGACCCTCACCGAGGAGGTCCGCGTCGACGCGAGCCCCCTGCGCCTGGAGGTCAGTGCCCGCGGCTTCTGGCAGGTGCACCCCGGGGCGGCTCGCACGTTCGTCCAGCACGTGCTCGACGAGCTGGACGCCCGGCCGGGCGAGTCCGTCCTGGACCTCTACTGCGGCGTCGGTCTGTTCGCCGCCTCCCTCGGCGAGCGTGTCGGTCCCTCCGGTTCGGTGCTCGGCATCGAGGGCGACCGTCGGGCGGTGGAGGACGGACAGCGCAACGTCGAGCGCCTGGCACACGTGCAGGTCGAGCGCGCCGAGGTGGGGCGCTGGGTCGAGACGGGCCCGACCGAGCCGGTCGACCTGGTGGTCCTGGACCCACCGCGGTCCGGTGCCGGCCGCACGGTGATGGAGCGCGTGCTCGCCCGCGGACCCCGCGCGGTGGCGTACGTCGCCTGCGATCCCTCCGCGCTCGGACGTGATCTCGCGTACGGCGCGGAGGCGGGTTACGAGGTTCGCACCCTGCGGGCCTTTGACGCCTTCCCCATGACCCACCATGTTGAGTGTGTGGCGGTACTCGTCCCGACAGCCGGCGCCGCCGCCGGTGAGGCGGACCTGGGCTGAGCGCCGCCATGACGGTGTGGTTTGATTATCTTGACGTCAAGATAAATACACGGTTCAGGACCAACGAAGGAGTCGCCGTGAGTTCCAGCACCAACAGCTTCGGTGCACAGGGCACCCTCTCCGTGGGTGACCAGTCGTACGAGATCTACCGGCTGAAGTCGGTCGAGGGCAGTGAGACCCTGCCGTTCAGCCTCAAGGTGCTGCTGGAGAACCTGCTGCGCACCGAGGACGGCGCCAACATCACCGCCGACCAGATCCGCGCCCTCGGTGGGTGGGACGAGAAGGCCGAGCCCGACACCGAGATCCAGTTCACGCCCGCGCGCGTGATCATGCAGGACTTCACCGGCGTGCCCTGCGTCGTCGACCTCGCGACGATGCGTGAGGCCGTCGCCGAGCTCGGTGGCGACGCCAAGAAGATCAACCCGCTCGCTCCGGCCGAGATGGTCATCGACCACTCCGTCATCATCGACGTGTTCGGCCGCCCCGACGCGTTCGAGAAGAACGTCGAGATCGAGTACGGCCGCAACAAGGAGCGCTACCAGTTCCTGCGCTGGGGTCAGACGGCGTTCGACGACTTCAAGGTCGTCCCCCCGGGCACCGGCATCGTGCACCAGGTCAACATCGAGCACCTCGCCCGTACGGTCATGGTCCGCGACGGCAAGGCGTACCCCGACTCCTGCGTCGGCACCGACAGCCACACCACCATGGTCAACGGCCTGGGCGTGCTCGGCTGGGGCGTCGGCGGCATCGAGGCCGAGGCCGCGATGCTCGGCCAGCCAGTCTCGATGCTCATCCCGCGCGTGGTCGGTTTCAAGCTGACCGGTGAGATCCCCTCGGGCGCGACCGCGACGGACGTGGTGCTCACGATCACCGAGATGCTGCGCAAGCACGGTGTCGTGGGCAAGTTCGTCGAGTTCTACGGCGACGGTGTCACCTCGGTGCCGCTGGCCAACCGCGCCACCATCGGCAACATGAGCCCGGAGTTCGGCTCCACCTGCGCGATCTTCCCGATCGACGACGTCACGCTCGACTACCTGCGCCTGACCGGTCGCTCCGACGAGCAGGTCGCCCTGGTCGAGGCGTACTGCAAGGAGCAGGGCCTCTGGCACGACCCGAGCACCGAGGCGCGGTACTCCGAGTACCTCGAGCTTGACCTCGGCTCCGTCGTGCCGTCCATCGCCGGCCCGAAGCGCCCCCAGGACCGCATCGAGCTCTCCGCGGCCAAGGAGTCCTTCCGCAAGGTGCTGCCGACGTACGTCGCGCACGAGGAGGGTGACGCCGGCGCGGCGACCAGCTTCCCGGCCAGCGACCCGAACCCGGCGGGCAGCCCGGACGGCCTCAACGGCGGGTCCAAGCCGGCCGAGGCCGACGGCTCGCAGCGCGCGTCGAAGAAGGTCCCGGTCACGCTCGCCGACGGCCGGACGTTCGAGATCGACCACGGCATCGTGGCGATCAGCTCGATCACCAGCTGCACCAACACCTCCAACCCCTCGGTGATGCTCGCGGCCGCGCTGCTGGCCAAGAACGCCGTCGAGAGGGGCCTGGAGTCCAAGCCGTGGGTCAAGACGTCCATGGCGCCGGGCTCGAAGGTCGTCACCGACTACTACGAGAAGGCCGGCCTGTGGCCGTACCTGGAGAAGCTCGGCTTCCACCTCGTGGGCTACGGCTGCACCACCTGCATCGGCAACTCCGGTCCGCTGCTGGAGGAGATCTCCCAGGCGATCCAGGACAACGACCTGGCCGTCACCTCGGTGCTGTCCGGTAACCGCAACTTCGAGGGCCGGATCAACCCGGACGTCAAGATGAACTACCTGGCCTCACCGCCGCTGGTCATCGCCTACGCCCTCGCCGGCACGATGGACTTCGACTTCGAGGCCGACGCCCTCGGTCAGGACGCCGATGGCAACGACGTCTTCCTGAAGGACCTGTGGCCGTCTCCGGCGGACGTCGAGGCGACCATCGCGTCCTCGATCAACCAGGAGATGTTCACCAAGGACTACGCCGACGTGTTCGCCGGTGACGAGCGCTGGCAGTCGCTGCCGACGCCGGAGGGTGACACCTTCGACTGGGACGGCGAGTCGACGTACGTGCGCAAGCCCCCCTACTTCGAGGGCATGCAGTCCACGCCGTCCCCGGTGCAGGACATCGCCGGCGCCCGCGTGCTCGCCAAGCTGGGTGACTCGGTCACGACCGACCACATCAGCCCGGCCGGCGCGATCAAGGCCGACAGCCCGGCGGGCCGCTACCTCACCGAGCACGGTGTCGACCGCAAGGACTTCAACTCCTACGGCTCGCGTCGCGGCAACCACGAGGTCATGGTGCGCGGCACCTTCGCCAACATCCGGCTGCGCAACCAGCTGCTGGACGGCGTCGAGGGCGGTTTCACCCGTGACTTCACCCAGGACGGCGAGCAGGTGGCGATCTTCGACGCTTCGGCGAGCTACCAGGAGGCCGGCATCCCGCTGGTCGTCCTCGGCGGCAAGGAGTACGGCTCCGGCTCCTCCCGCGACTGGGCGGCCAAGGGCACCCGGCTGCTCGGCGTGAAGGCGGTCATCACCGAGTCGTTCGAGCGCATCCACCGCTCGAACCTGATCGGCATGGGCGTGCTGCCGCTGCAGTTCCCGCAGGGGCAGAACGCCGACTCGCTGGGCCTGGACGGCACCGAGACGTTCGACATCTCCGGCATCACGGCGCTGAACGAGGGCACCACGCCGAAGACCGTCCACGTCACCGCCACCAAGGACGGCGGCGAGAAGGTGGAGTTCGATGCGGTCGTCCGCATCGACACCCCCGGTGAGGCGGAGTACTTCCGCAACGACGGCATCCTGCAGTACGTCCTCCGCTCGCTGGTGGGCGAGGCGAAGTAGTCCCTCGGACGCTCAGACGGCGCCCGGTCGTCCCCGCGGGGGGACGACCGGGCGCCGTCGCGTCTGCGGCCCGGCTCCGGGCCGCGATGGTCAAGAGATGGTCTGCTCGGACGTTCGGCGAAAGTATGCGTCGCGAACGGCCGTCGGCATCGGGCCCGGTGTTACGTTCGAACGAACCGCACGGGGAGGACCTGGTGCGGCTGCGTACCACTGCGGAGCAGACCTCATCGGACAGGGAGCCCGGGATGAGTGATCGTTCTCGTCATCTGCCTCATCCGGACGACGTGCGGCTCAGCCGGCGCGCGTTCCTCGGGAGCGGCCTCGCCCTCGGAGGCGCGCTCGTCACGGGCGCTGCTTCGCGCGCCGTGGCGGACGTCGCCTCGAGCAGCCGCCGGATCGCACTCGTCCGTTTCAGCGGTCCGGCCGCCTTCGCCCGCGGCGCCCGCGACGGTGTGCGCCCGGCCGGAGCGGGACTCGTCCTGCACCATCCCACGGCGACCCGGGTGTACGCCGATCCGTTCGCCGGCGGGGCGAGCGCGACGTACGACGTCGGGACCTGGGTCTCGCCGGTCCTCAGGAACACCTTCCGGCTCACCGAGCTGATCGCCTCCTGGAACGCCGACACCCCGCAGCGCAGCTGGATCGAGGTCGAGGTGCGTGGCACGGCCGAGGACGGCACGCGGACCGGATGGTTCGTGCTCGGCCGGTGGTGCCGCACCGATCCGGACCAGGGCGGTGCCATCTTCCGGACCAGTGTCGACGACCAGGGCACCGACATCGCGACGGTGTGGACCGACACGCTGGCGACGCGAGGGACTCACACGCTGAACGACCTGCAGCTGCGGGTCCGCCTGATGCGACCGCACGGCGGCCAGGAGACCCCGGTGCTGCGCCAGGTCACCGCGGTCTGCACCGCGCTGCCGAGCGACGCGACGGTGCCCACCAGCGTGCCGGGGCCGGGTGCCGGGCGCGTGCTGGCCGTACCGCCGTACTCGCAGGAGCTGCACAAGGGGCAGTACCCGCAGTGGGACAACGGGGGAGAGGCGTGGTGCTCGCCGACCTCGACCGCGATGGTGCTGGACTACTGGCGCCGCGGTCCGTCGGCCGCCGAGCTGTCGTGGGTCACGCCGATGAAGGACCCGCAGGTCGCCTACGCCGCGCGCAACACCTTCGACAACGCCTACGACGGCTGCGGCAACTGGCCGTTCAACACCGCGTACGCGGCCCGCAACGGCCTGCGCGGCTTCGTCACCCGGCTGCGCAGCCTGCGCGAGGCCGAAGACCTCATCGTGGCCGGCATCCCGATCATCACCTCGGTGTCGTTCAAGGCGGCCGAGCTGGACGGCGCGGGCTACTCCACGAACGGCCACCTGATGGTGCTGCGCGGCTTCGACCGGGCCGGCAACCCGATCATGAACGACCCGGCGAGCCACCTGATCGCGGACAACGCCCAGGTGCCGGTGACCTACAACCGTGGCCAGTTCGAGAACGCCTGGGTGCCGCACTCGGGCGGCACGGTCTACGTCATCCACCCCGAGGGCATGGCGCTCCCGAAGGGCACCGGCGCCTGGTGAGGCCGTCGCCCAGCGTCCGGCCTCAGCCGGTCGCGGGCGTCGCCGACGTCGTGTCGGCCAGCTGGTCCAGGACGAACGTCCAGCCCTGCCGGTAGTCGGCGACGCCGGCCGCGTCGGCGATCCCGGTGTGGTGCAGGTCCAGGAGGGTGCCTTCCGGTGTCGGGGTGAACCTGACCTCGACGTGCTCGACCGGCCCGTCCGTACCGTCCTCGCGCCAGATCCAGGTGAAGGCCAGCAGGCTCGGCTCCTCGAGCGTGACGTACTCGCCGTGGACCGCGATGCCCTGCTGCGGCGCGTCGATGCGCCACCGGCCACCGACGCGCAGGTCGATGGTGCACGTGGTTCCGGGCCAGTGCCGCCACCACCAGCGCACGAGCCGGTCAGGGACGGTCCACGCGGCCCACAGGCGGTCTGCGTCGACGGGATAGGTGCGCGACAGGCGCAGCTCCTCGGTCATGAGTTCTCCTGGGTCAGGTCGTCGTGCAGGGCGTCGAGCTGGTGGGTCCAGAACGAGCGGCGCCGGTCGATCCAGTCCGACATCGGCCGCAGGCTCTCGGGGTCGAGCGCGTAGGTGACGACACGGCCGCTCTTGCTCGACCGCACGATCCCGGCGTCGCGCAGGACGTCCAGGTGCCGGGTGACGCCGGGCAGGCCCAGCCCGAGGGCGTCCGCGAGCTCGCTCGTGGACGCCGGTCGCTCGCAGAGGAGGGCGACGATCTGCCGGCGCCCCGTGCCGGCCAGCGCGGCCGCGAGGTCGTCCAGCCCGTCCTCATACTTCACCATGTCGTGAAGTATTGCGGCGGGCCAGCAGTCCGTCAACGATTCGAACACCTGTACTACTATGGCGACGCGTCGAGGAAAGGAGCAGCGGTGCCGCGAGGACCAGGAGCAGCACGACCGGCCGCCACGCCACCCGGCTGGCCGCCCGGCGTGCCGCCGCCGCGGGCGCCGGGCTGGGAGCGCGCGGCGACGAGCTGGCTGCTCGACCAGTGCCCGGCCGACTTCCGCGCGTACGACGCGTGGCAGCGTCACCCGTCGGCCCTGGCGTGGGTGGCGACGCACCACATCGACGCCCAGCTGCGCGCCATGCGCGAGTGCTATCGCAAGGCGCGGGTCGAGCTGGGCGAGCAGCTGCCCGAGGGAGCCATGCCGGCCGTCATGGACCAGCTGGCGGCCGAGGGACGGCGACTGCGCGCCGCGGAACGTGCCGCCGGGCTGGTCCAGCAGGCGCTGCGCGGGACCACGTTCGTCCCGCGGCTGTGAGATCCCTGGGAACGACGAGAGGTCCCTCAACCTGGGGAGGTGGGCATGCGTCCACCCACGTAGACTCGACCGACCTGGACGGAAGGACGATCACGACCGTGGGACTGCTCAAGACGATCTCGAGCCCGGCCGATGTGAAGGCGATACCAGCGGACCAGCTGGACGATCTCGCGCAGGAGATCAGAGACTTCCTGGTCGACTCGGTGTCGCGCACCGGTGGTCATCTCGGCCCGAACCTCGGCGTCGTCGAGCTCACGGTCGCGCTGCACCGCGTGTTCGACTCTCCGCGCGACACACTGGTCTTCGACACCGGCCACCAGTCGTACGTCCACAAGCTGCTGACCGGGCGGCACGACTTCAGCAAGCTCAAGAAGCAGGGCGGCCTGTCCGGCTACCCCAGCCGCGCGGAGTCCGACCACGACGTCGTCGAGAACTCCCACGCCTCCACCTCGCTGTCCTGGGCCGAGGGCATCGCCAAGGCCCGCCGGCTCGCCGGCGAGACCGACCGGCACACCGTCGCCGTGATCGGTGACGGCGCGCTGACCGGCGGCATGGCCTGGGAGGCGCTCAACAACATCGCGGTCGACAAGGACCTGCCGCTGGTGATCGTGGTCAACGACAACGAGCGGTCGTACGCCCCGACGATCGGTGGTCTCGCCGACCACCTCGCCGCGATGCGCGCCACCCGGACGTACGAGCGGATGCTCGACTGGGGCAAGTCGACCCTGCACCGGACGCCGGTGGTCGGCAGCGCCATGTACGAGACGCTGCACGGCGTCAAGAAGGGCGTCAAGGACATCCTCGCCCCGCAGGGCATGTTCGAGGACCTCGGCATCAAGTACCTCGGGCCGGTCGACGGCCACGACCACGAGGCGCTGGAGGCGGCGCTGCGCCGGGCGAAGGCGTTCGGCGGCCCGGTGATCGTCCACGTGCTGACCCAGAAGGGCCGGGGCTACCAGCCGGCCTTCGAGGACCAGAACGACCAGTGGCACGGTATCGGGAAGTTCAACCCCGAGACCGGTCTGCCGTTCGAGGTGTCCGGCCGGATCTGGACCGATGAGTTCAGCGACGAGATGGTCCGCCTCGGCGCCGAGCGCGAGGACATCGTCGCGATCACCGCCGCGATGCTCATCCCGGTCGGCCTGGACGGCTTCGCCAAGGCGTACCCGAACCGCGTCTTCGACGTCGGTATCGCCGAGCAGCACGCGGTCACGATGGCCTCTGGCCTCGCGTACGGCGGCATGCACCCGGTGGTCGCGGTGTACGCGACGTTCCTCAACCGCGCGTTCGACCAGCTGCTGATGGACTGCGCGCTGCACCGCCAGGGCATCACCTTCGTCCTCGACCGCGCCGGTGTCACCGGCAGCGACGGCCCGTCGCACAACGGCATGTGGGACATGACGATCAGCTCGATCGTCCCGGGCCTGCACCTGGCCGCGCCCCGCGACGGCGAGCAGGTCAAGCAGCAGCTGCGCGAGGCCGTCGAGGTCGACGACGCGCCGACGGTCATCCGCTTCCCGAAGGGTGACGTCGCCGAGCCGCTGACCGCCGTACGCCGTGCCGGCACCGTCGACGTGCTGCGCGAGTCCAGCGACGCCCCGGACCTCGTCCTGATCGGTGTGGGAGTCATGGCCGCCACGGCGCTCGGTGTCGCGGAGAAGCTCGAGGCGCAGGGGATCTCGGTCACGGTCATCGACCCGCGCTGGGTGCTGCCGGTGTCCGAGGACGTGCTGGCGATCACCGGCGTCGCGCCGCAGGTCGCCGTCATCGAGGACAACCTGGTGTCCGGGGGAGTGGGTGCCGCCGTCACGGCAGCGCTGCGCGCCGACGGGCAGCAGCAGCCGGTCCACTGCTTCGGCATCCCGAAGGAGTTCCTCGAGCACGCCTCGCGCGGCCAGGTCCTGGAGCAGATCGGCCTGACCCCGGACGTGGTCTCCTCGGCTCTGATCGAACGACTGCGGCCGAGCAGCATCGATCGGCTGCGTCCGCACGCCTGACCTGCGCGCCGACGATGACGCAGAGCGCCGGGCTGCCCGGGGCGACCCGGGCCGGTCCGGCGACGCAGGTCTGGGCCTCGGACCGGTGGCGCTGGGAGGCGACCCGATGGATCGATGCCGTCCTCCCGCGTCGCGGCATCACCCGGGTACCCGTGTCACCACGACAGCCCCGGATCCGCCCGTGGTCGACCCAGCTGGTGATCGACACCGATCACGGGCGGGCCTGGTTCAAGGCTGCCGTGCCGGAGGTCGCTCCCGAGGCCGCCATCCATCGGCTGCTCGGCGACGTCGCCCCTGATCTGCTCGCGCCGCAGTGGGCGGTCGACGCCGAGCGGGGCTGGATCCTCGGGCCGGACCAGGGTCCGCAGCTGCGCGACGTCGCCACTCCGGAGACGATCACCAGCCTGTGGTCCGGTGTGCTGCGGCGCTACGCCCGGTTGCAGCGCGCGTCTGTGAGCGTCGTCGACCGGCTCGTCGACGCAGGAGTGCCGCTGCTCGGGCCGCTGGACCTGGTGCAGGCGTGGGTCGCCCGCGGCTACGGCCACGAGCGTGCCGCCGACGCGAGGCTGCTCGCCGCTGCCGAGCGACTCCTCAAGGTCGGCCTGCCGCTCACCATCGAGCACGGCGACCTGCACGCGGGCAACGTCTTCTGCGCGGACGGCTCCAGCACGGCGGCCCACAACGCCCGTTTCTTCGACTGGGACGACGCGTACGTGGGGAATCCGTTGGGATCGCTGCTGATCGCCCTGCGCGGCCCGGGCTACCACTTCGGTCTGCCCGACGACCCCGAGCGGGACGACCGGCTGCTGCGCGCGTACCTCAGCGGCTGGAGCGACGTCTTCTCCACGCAGGACGCGCGACGGGTCGCTCCCGATGCCTTGCTGCTCGCGCGGGTCGCCCGCCTGATCGGCTGGGACCGCGCGCTCGCCCGCGCCACCGAGGCGGAACGCGCCCAGTGGCAGGAGCATCCGGACCAGTGGACCGCCGAGATCCTCGCGCTGACTGCCGACGGCTGACCCGCGGAGCGCGCGCCGGCGCGTGTCTGATGGGGTGGACGCGTGGATGACGCGACGCTGACCCAGCTGCTGGACGACCTGACCTCTCCGGACCCGGCGCTGCGCGACGAGAAGGCGTGGTCCACGGTGGCGGAGGCGGTCATGGCCCACCAGCTCACCGAGGACCAGCGGTCACAGGCGGCCGAGCGCGCACGGAAACACCTGCGGATGAACGAGATCCAGGCGCCGTCGTTCGCACCCCTGGTCGTCGACGTGCTCGTGGAGACCGGCGGCTGGGAGGACGTCTGGTTCGAGAGGTCCGCGTCGCGCGCGCTGTGGCTCAGGCGCTGAGCGACCCGAGGCTCACGGCGACCGAGGCGACCACGTGGCTGGAGGAGGTACGCACGGCGCTGACGGCGATCGAGCCCGGACCGCCACCGGCGTGGAGCAGCAACACTCTGCGCGTGCTGCACGCTCTGCACGTCGGCCTCGACCACGAGATCCTGCACGATGATGAGCCCGTCCAGATCGTGCACCGCGACCGGGTGAAGGAGGCGGTCGCGCGGACCATCGAGGTCACGCAGCCGTGGTTCTGGAAGGTCCGTTAGGACCACGAACCCCGTTGCTGCAGCACGTCTTTCAACAGATCGGCGCGGTCGGTGATGAGGCCGTTGACGCCGAGGTCGAGCAGTCGCTCCATCTCGTCCGGCTCGTTGATGGTCCACACGTGCACCTGCGCACCCGCCGCGTGAGCGGCCCTCAGGGCGGAGCGCGTCACGATCGGCACGCGGCCGCTGCGGACGGGTACCTGCAGGCAGTCGATGCCGCGCAGGGCGGTCACGGCGGCGCCGCCGAGACCGGCGCTGCGGGCCGCGACGAACGCCGCCGTCCGGACCTGACCGGCCGAGGTCGCGACCGGACGGGAGAGCCGGCGCAGCGCCGTACGCCGCCGTCGGTCCGAGAACGAGGTCACGCACACCCGCTCGTGGGCACGGTGCCGCTCGATGGTCTCCACGAGGGGCGTGATCGCCGGCGCGGCCTTGATGTCGATGTTGACCTTCAGGTCCGGCCAGGCGCCGAGCAGGTCCTCCAGCGTGGGGATCGGCTCGCGGCCACCGATCCGCGCCGTCCGCACCCGGTGGTACGGCTGGTCGTGGATCGCGCCTGTACCGTCGGTCACCCGGTCCAGCGTGCTGTCGTGGAAGGCGAGCAGCACCCCGTCCGAGGTCGCGTGGACGTCGGTCTCGACGTAGGCGTACCCGAGCTCGACGGCGGCCGCGAAGGCGACCATGGTGTTCTCCAGACCCTCGCGGGAGAAACCACGGTGCGCCATCGCGACCGTGCCGTCGTGCTCCAGGTAGGCGGTCCGGGCCACCGTCGGTCCGCTCAGATGTCGCGGAACGTCTGGATGTTCGCGCCCAGGCGGTTCAGCCGCGAGTCCAGCTCCTCGTACCCGCGGTCGATGACGTAGATGTTGCGCAGCACCGAGACTCCCGGCGCGGCGAGCATCGCCAGCAGGATGACGACCGCGGGACGCAGGGCCGGTGGGCTCATGACCTCGGCCGCGCGCCAGCGGGTCGGGCCCTCGATGAGCACCCGGTGCGGGTCCATCAGCTGCACCTTGGCGCCCAGCGCCGTGAGCTCGGTGAGGTAGATCGCCCGATTCTCGTACACCCAGTCGTGCAGCGTCGTGGAGCCCTGCGCGAACGCGGCGATGACCGCGAAGAACGGCAGGTTGTCGATGTTGAGGCCGGGGAACGGCATCGGGTGGATCTTGTCCTTGGGCGCCGTCAGCGGGCCGGGCACGGTCCGCAGGTCGACCAGGCGGGTGTGGCCGTTCGCCGAGACGTACTCCTGGCTCGTCTCGTACTTCATGCCCATGCTCTCCAGCAGCGTGAGCTCGATCTCCATGAACTCGATCGGCACCCGCTTGATGGTGATCTCGGACTCGGTCACCACGGCGGCGGCGACCAGCGTCATCGCCTCGATCGGGTCCTCGGACGGGTGGTACTCCACGTCCATGTTGATCTCCTTGACGCCGCGCACGGTGAGCGTCGTGGAGCCGATGCCGTCGATCTCGACACCCAGCTTCTGCAGGAAGAAGCACAGGTCCTGGACCATGTAGTTCGGGCTGGCGTTGCGGATGATCGTCGTCCCGTCGTACCGGGCCGCCGCGAAGAGTGCGTTCTCGGTGACGGTGTCGCCGCGCTCGGTGAGGATGATCGGCCGGGTCGGGTGGACGGTGGGGTCGACCGTCGCGTGGTAGTAGCCGTGCGAGGCCACCACGCCGAGCCCGAACGCCCGCAGCGCGTGCAGGTGCGGCTCGACGGTGCGCGAGCCGAGGTCGCAGCCGCCGGCGTTCGGCAGCTGGAAGGAGTCGAACTCGTGCAGCAGCGGCCCGAGGAACATCAGGATCGTCCGGGTACGCCGGGCGGCCGTCTCGTCCATGGCCGCCAGGTCGAACTGCTCCGGGGGAGTGATCTCCAGGTCGCTGGAGTCCGGCAGCCAGCGCGTCTTGACCCCGATGGAGTTGAGCACCTCGGTGATGCGGTTGACCTCCTCGATGCGAGCGAGGTTGCGCAGGGTGGTCTTGCCCTTGTTCAGCAGGGAGGCGCACAGGCACGCGACGGCGGCGTTCTTGCTGGTGCGGACGTCGATCTCACCGGACAGCTTGCGGCCGCCCTCGATGCGCAGGTTCAGCGGCGTGGAGGAGGCGACGGCGACGATCTCGGAGTCCAGTGCCTCGCTGATGCGGGCGAGCGTCTCCAGGCTCAGGTTCTGCTTGCCCTGCTCGATGCGGGCGACCGCGCTCTGGCTCGTCTGGAGAGCCTCGGCGAGCTCGGTCTGGGTGAGCTTGCGATGCCGGCGCGCGTCGCGGATGAGCGTGCCGACTCGGACCAGGTAGTCATCGGTCATGCGAGCGAGTGTAGATCACATATGAGATATGACGAACCCCGCGACGCGCGGCGCGTCGCAGGGTTCACCATGTGGACGATCAGGCGGGGACGGAGGCCGCACCCTTCGGCAGGAACCTCTTGCCGGTGACCTTCTCGGCGATGCCCGTACGGTCCAGCAGCGGGGTGACGCCGCCGTTCCAGAACGGGAAGCCCGCACCGGTGATCATGGCCAGGTCGATGTCCATCGGCGCCTCGACGACGCCCTCGTCGAGCATCCGGCGGGTCTCGTCGGCCAGCGCCTCCAGGGCCCGCTCGCGCACCTGCTCCGCGGTGAGCTCGACCGGCTCCGCGGCCGGCTCGAACAGGTCGAGCACCTGCTGCTCCGGCTTGCCGTCCGAGCCGTAGAAGCTCGGGATCCGCGCCTCGACCACCTTGGCAAGGTTCGGGGAGACGTAGAACCGCTCCGGGAACGCGCCGTGCAGCGTCTCGCTGTTGTGCAGCGCGATCGCCGGGCCGACCAGCGAGATGAGCATGAACGGCGGCATCGGGGTGACGCCGGCGAACGCCTTCTCGACCGTCTCGAACGGCGTGCCCTCGTCGGCGATCCGGCCGGCCTCGCCCATGAACCGGCCGAGCAGCCGGTTCACGACGAAGGACGGGCTGTTCTTCACCAGGATGCAGGTCTTCTTCAGGCCCTTGCCGGTGGCGAACGCCGTCGCCAGGGTGGCGTCGTCGGTCCGCTCGCCGCGGATGATCTCCAGCAGCGGCATGATCGCGACGGGGTTGAAGAAGTGGAAGCCGACGACCCGCTCCGGGTGCTTCAGGTCGGCCGCCATCTCGGTGATGTCCAGCGAGGAGGTGTTCGTCGCGAGGACGCACTCCGCGCTGACGTACTCCTCGACCTCGGCGAAGACGGTCTTCTTGACGCCCATCTCCTCGAAGACGGCCTCGATCACGAAGTCGGCGTCGGCGAAGGCGTCCTTGGTGACCGAGCCGGAGACCAGACCCTTGAGCCGGTTGGACTTGTCCTGGCTGACGCGGCCCTTGAGCAGCAGCTTGTCGATCTCGTCGTGGACGTACTTCACGCCCTTGTCGACCCGCTCCTGATCGAGGTCGGTGAGGACCACCGGCACCTCGAGGCGACGCGCGAACAGCAGCGCCATCTGGCTGGCCATCAGGCCCGCACCGACGATGCCGACCTTGGTGACCTTGCGGGCCAGCGACTTGTCCGGAGCGCCGGCCGGCCGCTTGGCGCGCTTCTGCACCAGGTCGAAGGAGTACAGCCCCGCGCGCAGCTCGTCGGTCATGAGCAGGTCGGCGAGCGCCTGGTTCTCGGCCTCGAACGCGTCCGCGCGCTGCGCCGTCCGGGCGGCCTTGACCAGGTCCAGGGCGCGGTACGGCGCGGGTGCCGCACCGCCGACCTTGGCGTCGACCTGACCGCGGGCGGCCTCGACGACGGTGTCCCACGCCTCGGCGGAGGTGTCGACCGGCGTGCGCTCGACGGACTCCTCGCCGGCGATCACCTTGCCGGCGAACAGCAGCGAGTCCTCCAGGAAGGTGACCGGCTCCAGCAGCCGGTCGGCGACACCGAGCTCGAACGCCTGCTTGCCGTTCACCATCTTGTTGTTGGCGAGCGGGTTGGCGACGATCAGCGTCAGCGCCTTCTCCACACCGATCAGGTGGGGGAGCAGGTACGTGCCGCCCCAGCCCGGGACCAGCCCGAGGAAGCATTCTGGCGTGGCGTACGCGGGGACGTCCGAGGCGATCGTGCGGTAGTCGGCGTACAGGGCGATCTCGACGCCACCGCCCATGGACGCGCCGTTGATGAACGCGAACGTCGGGACGGACAGGTCGGAGATCTTCTGGAACGTCTCGTGGCCGAGGCGGGCGATCTCCAGCGCCTGGTCGCGGCTGCTGACCGACGGGACCCCGGTGAGGTCCGCGCCGACGGCGAAGATGAACGGCTTGCCGGTGATGCCGACGCCGACGATCTCCTCGGCCTCGGCGCGCTGGGCCAGGGTGTCCAGGACACCGGCCAGCTCGGTCAGACCCTGCGGGCCGAAGGAGTTCGGCTTGGTGTGGTCGAAGCCGTTGTCGAGGGTGATCAGCGCGAACGTGCCCTGACGGCCTGGCAGCTGGACGTCCTGGACGCGCGCGTGCGTCACGACCTCGTCGTGCGAGGGGAGCTCGGTGCTCATCAGGCGACACCCTTCTCGTCGTTCTGCGTGCCCTGGTAGCCGACGTAGTCGGCGTGATGCGGGTTCTCCCAGATGACCGAGCCGCCCATGCCGATGCCGATGCACATCGCGGTGAGGCCGTAGCGGACCTCGGGGTGCTCGGCGAACTGGCGGGACAGCTGGGTCATCAGGCGCACGCCCGAGGAGGCCAGCGGGTGACCGGTCGCGATGGCGCCGCCCCACGGGTTGACCCGCTCGTCGTCCTGGTCGATGCCGAAGTGGTCCAGGAACGCCAGCACCTGCACCGCGAAGGCCTCGTTCAGCTCGAACAGGCCGATGTCCTCGATGGTCAGGCCCGCCTTGGCCAGGGCCTTCTCGGTCGCGGGGACCGGGCCGATGCCCATGACCTCGGGCTCGACGCCGACGAAGGAGTAGCCGACCATGCGCATGCCGACCGGGAGACCGAGCTCCTCGGCCGCCTGCTCGGAGGCGAGCAGGCAGGCGGTGGCGCCGTCGTTGAGGCCGGCCGCGTTGCCCGCGGTCACGTTGCCGTGCGGGCGGAAGGACGTCTTGAGCTGGGCGAGGTCCTCGACCGTCGTGCCGGGACGCGGCGGCTCGTCCTGGGTGGCCAGGCCGAAGCCCTTCTCGTCGTGACGGGTCGCGACGGGCACCAGGTCCGGCTGGATCTTGCCGTCGGCGTACGCCTTGGCCAGCTTGTCCTGGCTGCCGACGGCGAAGCGGTCGCAGCGCTCCTTGGTGATCGACGGGAACCGGTCGTGCAGGTTCTCGGCGGTCTGGCCCATGACGAGCGCGGACGGGTCGACCAGCTTCTCGGAGATGATCCGCGGGTTGGGGTCGACCCCCTCGCCCATCGGGTGCCGGCCCATGTGCTCGACGCCGCCGGCGATGGCGATGTCGTACGCACCGAACGCGATCGAGGACGCGGTGTTGGTGACGGCCGTCATGGCACCGGCGCACATGCGGTCGATGGAGTAGCCGGGCGTCGTCTTGGGCAGGCCGGCGAGCAGGCCGGCCACGCGACCGAGGGTCAGACCCTGGTCACCGATCTGCGTGGTGGCCGCGATCGCGACCTCCTCGACCTTCTCCGGCGGCAGGCCGGGCTGGCGGCGCAGGATCTCACGGATGCACTTGATGACCAGGTCGTCGGCGCGCGTCTGGGCGTACATGCCCTTCTCACCCGCCTTGCCGAACGGCGTACGGACGCCGTCGACGAAGACGACCTCTGAGAGCGTGCGGGGCACGATGCCTCCCGTAGGTGTGACGTTTAGGTGAGTCGCACTCTACGGGACTTTGTTACTGGTCAGTATTCGGGTGGTCCGCGACGGCTCCCAGGATGAGCGGGACGGCGATGTCGCGCTGCCACGGCCGGGCGCCGAGGGTGGCCAGCGCGCCCTGCAACGACGCCTCGTCCAGCGGCTGCGGCGGCGACCACAGCACGCGGCGCAGGTAGTCGGGCGTCAGCAGGTTCTCGACCGGCACCTGGTGCTCCTCGCCGTACGCGGTGAGCTGCTCGCGCACCTGCAGCAGCCGAGCGGCGGCGACCGGGTCGCGGTCGGCCCAGGCGCGCGGCGGCGGGGGAGCGTCGCTGCGCACGGTCGTCGGCGGCAGCTCGGAGTCGGGGAGGGTCGTCACGCGGCGGATCGCGGCCAGCCACTCGCGCTGGTAGCGCGCCACCGACCGGTGCGGCGGACGGGCGCGCCCGCGCCGGCTCGTCCCGGCCGAGGCGTCGGCCAGCGCGGCGGTCAGGCCGTCGGGGGTCGTCGGCGCCTTGACGGCCATCTCGACCAGGAGGGCATCAGGCAGCACCCGGCCGGGGGAGATGTCCCGCTGCCGGGCGATGTCGTCGCGGGTCTGCCACAGCTCGCGGATGCGGGCCACGGCCCGGCGGTCGCGCACCCGGTGCATCCCCGACGTCCGACGCCAGGGGTCGGTGCGGACGGGCGGTCCGGTGAAGGAGGTGAGGGCGTCGAACTCCTCCAGCGCCCAGGGCAGCTTGCCCTGCCGCTCCAGGTCGGCCCGTACGAGGTCGCGCACCTGCACCAGCACCTCGACATCGAGCGCGGCGTAGGTGAGCCACGGCTCCGGCAGCGGCCGGGTCGACCAGTCGACCGCGGAGTGCTCCTTGGCCAGCGTGATGCCCAGGTAGTGCTCCACGACGGCCGCGAGCCCGACCCGCGGCAGACCCGCCAGCCGTGAGCCGAGCTCGGTGTCGAACAGCCGGGTCGGGCTCAGGCCGACCTCGGCGAGGCACGCGAGGTCCTGCGTCGCGGCGTGCAGCACCCACTCGGCCTCGCCGATCGCGTCCTGGACGGGCCCGAGGTCGGGGCAGGCGATCGGGTCGATCAGCCAGCTGCCGGCGCCCTCCCGCCGGATCTGCACGAGGTAGGCGCGCCCGCCGTAGCGGTAGCCCGACGCCCGCTCGGCGTCCAGCGCGACCGGGCCGGTCCCCGCGGCGATGGCCTCCGCGGCCGCGACCAGACGGCGCTCGTCCTCGACGATGTCGGGGACGCCGTCGGCGGGCGCCGCCAGGACCGGGTACTGCGGTGGGTCCGAGGTCTGGCCGGCGTCGGGGGTGGAGGTCTCGGTCATCGGCGCTGTCCCGGAAGGGCCACGACCCCGTCCGGCAGCGGTTCGAGACCGGCGACCGTGCAGAGCAGCGCGCCCCAGGCGTGCAGGTGGGAGGTGATGTCGTCGTCGACCGGGGTCCACGACGCGCGCACCTCGATCTCGACACTGGACGGCCGGTCACCCAGCCCGGCGAAGCTCTCCGAGACCACGCGGGTGACCGTACCCGCGTCGGCGACGTACTCGGCACCCGCCGTGCTCAGCGAGTCGGTGAGCCAGCTCCACCCGACGGCACCGAGCATCGGGTCGGTGGCGGTCTCCGGCTCCAGCTCGGCCCGGGCGAACGTCACGATGCGCCAGGTCCCCTCCCACGGCTCCGGCCGGTCGGGGTCGTGCAGCAGCACGAAACGACCGGAGGCGAGCTCCTCGTCCTGGTCGCCGTGGGTCGGGACGACCTCCGCGGTCATCGCGATGGCGTACGGGGCGATGCGGCTCGGGGCCGGCACTTCGGTGAGCCTGACCTCCGGGCGCAGCCGCACCGCCGACAGTGCCTGCACGACGGCATCGAACTCGGCGGAGGAGGGGTCGCCGGAGATGTTGCGATTGCTCACTCACCACAGGGTATGTCGCACGACAGGCCGCGGTGGCCAGCCACGCCGCCGGGTGTGTCGTCACCGTTCACCTGTGATCGGCGTCTTGCCCGCGTGGCCGCCGCACGCCTCGGGACGGCTCGCCACCTACGATCGACGCCGTGACGTCGACCGATCCCCGAGACAGCGCCCTCGTGCGAGCCGCCCGCGGACTTCCCGTCCCGCACACGCCGGTGTGGTTCATGCGGCAGGCGGGGCGCTCGTTGCCGGAGTACCGGAAGGTGCGCGAGGGAGTGCCGATGCTCACCGCGTGCCGCACGCCCGAGCTCGTCACCGAGATCACCCTGCAGCCGGTCCGCCGGCACGGCGTGGACGCGGCCATCTTCTTCAGCGACATCGTCGTGCCGCTGGCCGCCGTCGGGATCGACCTGGACATCGTCCCGGGTGTCGGTCCCGTCGTGGCGTCGCCGGTCGCCACGCGCGCCGACCTCGATCGGATCCCGGAGCTCACGCCCGAGCACGTCCCGGACATCACCGAGTCGGTGCGGATGCTGGTGCGCGAGCTCGGTGGGACGCCGCTGATCGGGTTCGCGGGGGCGCCGTTCACCCTCGCCTCCTACCTCGTCGAGGGCGGCCCGTCGCGCAACCACGAGAAGACCAAGGCCCTCATGCACGGCGACCCCGAGCTGTGGAACGCCCTGTGCGCGCGGCTGGCCCAGATCTCCGGGGAGTTCCTGCGGGTGCAGGCGCAGGCGGGCGCGTCCGCCCTGCAGCTGTTCGACTCCTGGGCCGGGGCGCTGTCCCTGGCCGACTACGAGCGCTTCGTCCAGCCCCATTCCGCGGCGGCGCTCGGCGCGGTCGCCGACCTGGACGTGCCGCGGATCCACTTCGGCGTCGGGACGGGCGAGCTGCTCGCAGCGATGGGCGCTGCCGGTGCAGAGGTCGTGGGGGTCGACTTCCGGATCCCGCTCAGCGAGGCGGTCGCCCGGACCGGCGGCAGGTACGCCGTCCAGGGCAACCTCGACCCGGCCCTGCTCTTCGCGCCCTGGGAGCCGCTGGCCCGAGCGGTGGACGAGATCCTGGAGTCGGGGCGCTCAGCTCCCGGTCACATCTTCAACCTGGGGCACGGCGTGCTGCCGAGCACCGATCCCGACGTCCTCACCCGGGTCGTCGCCCGCGTCCACGAGCGGTCCGCCGGCTGAGCGCACGCGCCGGACGCGCTCGGGGTCCAGGCGGACCGTGCACCACGGCAGGAACAGCTGCACGAGCGGTCCGATCAGCACGGCGTACAGCACGGTCCCGACGCCGACCACGCCGCCGAGAAGCCAGCCGGCGGCGAGCACCGTGAGCTCCAGCGAGGTGCGGACCAGCCGGAGGCTGAGACCGGTACGCGCGTGCAGGCCGGTCATCAGACCGTCTCGCGGACCCGGGCCGAGCTGGCTGCCGATGTAGAGGGCACCGCCGACGGCGTTGACCACCACGGCGGCGATCATCAGCAGGATGCGCGCCCACAGTGGGTCCGGCTCGCCGATCAGCCGCAGGCCGACGTCGGTGGCGATGCCGATCCACACGGCGTTGGCCACCGTCCCCAGGCCCGGCCACTGGCGCAGCGGGATCCACAGGAGCAGGACCGCGAAGCCGACGACGATGACGACCGTGCCCATCGACAGGCCGGTCCGTTCGGCGATGCCGATGTGCAGCACGTCCCACGGGTCGAGGCCGAGCCCGGCGCGGACCATCATCGCCATCGCCGTGCCGTAGAGGGTCAGGCCGACCATGAGCCGGACCAGCCGCTGCGGCAGCCGGCCGGCGCGCAGCTGCTCACCGGGCGTCAGCCGGATCAGCGTGGGGGTGGCGGAGCGGTTGGATGTCCGCGGAAGTGAAGGCACCAGACCAGCCTCGCGTCGAAGTGGCCTTGCTGTCGAGTGCCACTTCGAGCAGAGTGGCCTCGTGCCCGAACCTCGGATCAGTGCCCACCGCCTCGTCGCCATGGCCGGCCCGCCCGACGCGCGGACGCCGTCGTACGCCTGGCTCGCCGACGCGGTCCGCCTCCTGGTCGCGGACGGCCGACTGCTGCACGGGACCCGGCTGCCGAGCGAGCGAGAGCTGGTCACCGCCACCGGGCTGAGCCGGACGACGGTCTCGCGCGCGTACGCCGAGCTGCGGGAACGGGGGTACGCCCGCGCCCGGCACGGGTCGGGAACGCTCGTGCAGATCCCGGGCGGTCCGGTCTCCGGCGCGGCCGAGCCGCTGCCGCTGCACGACCTCGGTGAACACGCGAGTGGCGTGATCGACCTGCGCAGCGCCGCGCCCAGCGGGCAGCCCGGTCTGGCTGCGGCGTTCGAGCGGGCGGTCGAGCGGCTGGGGGCGTACACCGGTGGGATGGGCTACTTCCCGCTCGGCGTCCCCGAGCTGCGGGAGGCCGTCGCGCAGCGGTACCGCGAGCGGGGCGTGCCCACCCGGTCGGACCAGGTCGTCGTGACCACCGGCGCGCTCGCCGGCTGCGTCGCCGCCTTCCGGGCGGTGCTGCACCGCGGCGACCGGGTGCTGCTGCAGAGCCCGAGCTACCCGGGGACGCTGGCGAGCCTGCGCCAGGACGCCGTCCGGCTGCTGGCCGTCCCGGCCGAGAGCGGCCGGACCGACCTGGAGGCGATCGCCGAGCGGGCGGCTGCGTCGAGCCCGCGGGCGATGCTCGCGCTGCCGGACTTCCACAACCCCACGGGCACCCTGATGGACGACGACGAACGCGCTCGGCTGGCCGGCATCTGGGAGCGGCACGGCGTCGTCGGCGTGGTCGACGAGACGCTCTGCGAGCTGTGGCTGCAGGACGAGCCGTCCGTCCGGCCGATGGCGGCGCACGCGCCCGGTGCGATCACCGTCGGCGGCGTGAGCAAGTCCCACTGGGGCGGGCTGCGGATCGGCTGGGTACGGGCGCCGCGCGACCTGGTCGGCGCGGTCGCCAGGGCTCGCACGACGTTCGACCTCGCGCCGCCGGTGCTGGAGCAGCTGGTGGTCGCCGACCTGCTGCAGACGCGGCCCGGCCTGTCGGACGACACGCGACGAGGACTGCGGGAGCGTCGTGACCTCGTCCACGGCGCGATCTCGCGGGAGCTGCCGGGCTGGCGGGCGTTGTCGCCTTCCGGTGGCCTCTCGCTGTGGTGGCGGCTGCCGGTGGCGCGCTCGTCCGCACTGTCCGCCGCGGCCGAGCGGCGCGGCGTCCTGCTCGCCCCGGGGTCTGCGTTCGCCGTCGAGGGCCAGGGCCTGGAGCGATGGGTCCGGACGCCGTACGCCCTGCCGGCCGAGCAGCTGGAGGTGGCGGTCGAACGCATCGTGGCCGCGTGGCGCGAGGTGGTCGCGCACGACGGGACGCGCTGAGGCCACCTCCCGGCCGGCGCTCGCGGTCAGGCCGGCGGAGCGGGATGCGCCGGCAGACCGACGAGGGCGCGGATGCCGTCGCAGTAGTCCTGGGTGTCCACGCCGAGAATGGCTCGTTGGATGAGCAGGCCGGGCAGGAGGCCGAACATCGCGGCGCCCACGTGCTCCGGGTCGGCGTCTGCGGCCAGCAAGCCCTGCTGCTGCGCCCGTCGGGCGACCGACGTCAGCTCGGTCCGGATCGCGCTGTGGGCGCCGTGGACCAGCGCGAGCAGGGCCGGCGACCGCAGCGCCTCCCCGAACGCCTGCACGGCTACCGGGGACTTGTCGAAGCCTTCCTCGACCAGGAAGGACGTGGCGTGCTCGACGGCGATGACGACCGCGCGGCCGAGGTCCGGAGGGTCGAGCGCGGCCAGGTCGCGGGCGACGGGATCTCCGATGCTGCCGACGGTCGCCTCCGCGGCCTGCTGGATGAGGTCCTCCTTGTTGCGGAAGTACCCGTAGACGGCGCCGGCCGACAGTCCGGACTCGCCGATGACGTCGGCCATGCTCGTCGCGTGAAACCCGTTGCGCGCGAAGCAGACCCAGGCGGCGCGCATGATCTGGCGGCGCCGAGCCGCGCGGTGCTCCTCGGTGACCTTCGGCATGTCGCCATCCTAAACCGAACGTTCGTTCTTGACAGCGACTCGCGGGGCGGCGCATGGTGAGCGCATGAAAACGAACGAATCTTCGGTTTTGGCACGCTGGGGCCGGCTGCTCGGGGCAGCCCTGGGTCTGTCCCTCGTCGTCGGACTGGTGCTCGTCGCGTTCTCCTGGCCGAGCGCACGCTCCCACCCCAGGGACCTGCCGGTCGCGGTGACGGGGCCGGCCGCGGCGACCGTCCAGGTGCAGGAGCGTCTGGACGCACGTCAGCCCGGCGGCTTCGACCTGGAGCACTTCGCCAGCGCGTCCGCAGCCGAGCAGGCGGTGCGAGACCGGGAGGTGTACGGCGTCGTCGAGCTGGACGGCACCGACGGACCTCGGGTGGTGACGGCGTCCGCCGCCTCGCCCGCCGTCGCCCAGATCCTGACCCAGCTCGGCCAGCAGCTCGGGACGACCGGCGCGGCGGGCTCGACCCGGAACGTCCACGACCTGGTGGCGGCTCCGGCGAACGACCCGCGCGGAGCCGCCGTGTCCACCAGCGTCCTGCCCCTCATCATCGGCGGCACTCTCGCCACGACCGTGCTGGACCTGCTGACCGGCCACCAGCTGCGCCGGGCGGTGGCCGTGGTGGTCCTGGCGCTGTCCGCGGGTGTGGTGATGGCACTCGTCCTGCACACCTGGCTGGGCGCCGTGGGCGGCGACTTCTGGGTCCTGAGCGCCGTCGCGGCGCTCGGCGTCGGAGCGATCGCCCTGACCCTGACCGGCTTGCACGGCCTGTTCGGGATCCGGGGGCTCGGGGTCGGAGCCGCCACCATGATGCTGCTCGGCAACCCGCTGTCCGCGGCCGCGTCCGCTCCCGAGATGCTCCCCGACGGCTGGTCCACCGTGGGTCAGCTGCTGCCGCCCGGCGCCTTCGTCTCGCTGCTCCGATCGGTCAGTGCTTTCGACGGTGCTGGGTCCGGTGGCCCGCTCCTGGTCCTGCTCGCCTGGGCGGTGCTCGGGCTCGTCGCGTGCTGGGCCGCGCACCTGCGCTCTCCTCGTCGCTCGGTGACGGATGCGCACCCCGCACACCTCGTCAGCGCCTAGCCCACCCACCGTGCCCGCCGGGCCGAGACGTCGCGTCTGCTGGCCCCCCGCCTGCAAGCACGCGTACATCGCCGACCCGGGCAACGTCAGCGGCAACAACCGCTACTGGCTGTGGTTCGACGAGCCGGCATCGCTGATCCCGCCGAACGGCTGCTCCGCCTGACCCCGTCCCCACCTGACCCGCTTCCGGTGAGACGCTGACCGGCATGGCGAAGGTGGTCGTGGTCGGTGGGGGAGTTGCGGGACTCAGCGCGGCCTGGCACCTGCGCACCCACAGCGAGCACGAGGTCACGGTGCTCGAGGGCTCGGCGGCGGTCGGCGGCCGGCTGCGGACCGACGAGGTCGCCGGAGTGCAGGTGGACGTCGGCGCGGAGTCGATGCTCGCCCGCCGGCCCGAGGCCGTCGAGCTGCTGGACGAGCTCGGCGTCGCGCCGACCCACCCGGCGCCCGGCGGCGCCCGCCTGTGGTCACGCGAGGCCCTGGTGCCGTTGCCGGCAGGAACGTTGATGGGCGTCCCGTCCCGGCCCACGGACGCGACCGGGGTCCTGCTGCCGGACGAGATCGAGCGAGCGCTCGACGAGCAGCCACTCGACGTGACCGGTGACGTCTCGGTGGGTGACCTCGTGGACCGCGCGCTCGGACCGGCCGTCGTCGACCGGCTGGTCGAGCCCCTGCTCGGCGGGGTCTACGCCGGGCACGCGCGTCGACTGTCCGCCCAGGTCTGCGTCCCGACGCTGCTCGAGGCGGCACGGCACGGCCGGTCCCTGACGGCCACCGCAGCCGAGGCGGGCGCGCGAGCGGCCAGCGGCCCTGCGCGTCCGGTCTTCGCCGGTATCGAGGGCGGCGTGGGCAGGCTGCCGCAGCTGCTCGCCGATGCGCTCACCGCGCGCGGCGGCGTCGTCCGTACGGGAGTCACCGTGCGCGAGATCAAGCGGACGCCGGGCGGATGGGACGTCGTCACCGGACCCGTCCCGCTGCCGGAAGCCGTGGCCGCCGACGCGGTCGTCGTCGCGGTGCCGGCCCGTCCCGCGAGTCGCCTGCTGACGGACGTCGCGCCTCACGCCGCGCGGCTGCTGGGAGAGATCGAGTACGCCTCGATGGCCGTGGTGACGATGGCGTTCGAGCGGTCCGCCCTGGGGGCCGTCCCGGTGGGTTCCGGATTCTTGGTGCCTCCTGTCGACGGGCACGCCATCAAGGCCGCGACCTTCAGCTCGGGCAAGTGGCCGTGGCTGTCCGCCGCCGCCGCCGACCTGTTCGTGCTGCGCGTCTCGCTCGGGAGGCAGGGCGAGGAGGCGGTGCTGCAGCGGGAGGACGCCGACCTCGTACGGCTCGGGCTGGCTGACCTGCGGTCCGCGCTCGGCTCGCTGCCCGACCCCGTCGACACCCACGTCCAGCGGTGGGGCGGCGGTCTGCCGCAGTACGCGGTGGGTCACCTGGACCGGATCGCCTCGGTGCAGCAGGACGTGGCTCGCGTCGACGGGCTCGCCCTGGCCGGTGCGGCGTACGAGGGCGTCGGAATCCCCGCGTGCATCGCCTCCGGCCGCTCCGCCGCGGAGCGCACCATCACCCGCCTGCGGGTCCGCGCCGAGCGGGTCGGACAATGAGCGCATGACCGAGGACACCGAGCAGGCCACCGCACTGCGGCCGGGCGCGAAGAAGATCAACGAGATCAACGACACGATCCGCTACACGATGTACTCGGTCTTCCGGGTCGCGCGCGAGCTGCCGCGCGACCGTGGCGCGCTCCTCGAGGAGGCGCAGCGCCTGCTGGACGGGCTTCCCGAGCAGGGCGTGGTCGTCCGTGGCGTCTACGACGTGGGTGGCCTGCGGGCCGACTCCGACCTGATGATCTGGTGGCACGCCGAGGACATCGAGTCGTTGCAGGCCGCGTACCGCGCGTTCCTGGCCACCGAGCTCGGCCGTCACCTCGAGCCGTTCTGGTCCAACGCCGCGCTGCACCGGCCGGCGGAGTTCAACCGCTCGCACATCCCGGCGTTCCTCGCCGAGGAGCGGACCCGCAAGTACGTGTGCGTCTACCCGTTCGTGCGCTCCTACGACTGGTACCTCCTGCCGGAGGAGGAGCGGCGCACCATGCTCAAGGACCACGGCGTCGCCGCCCGCGACTACCCGGACGTGCGGGCCAACACGGTCGCGTCGTTCGCGCTGGGCGACTACGAGTGGATCCTGGCGTTCGAGGCCGACGAGCTGCACCGCATCGTCGACCTGATGCGCGACCTGCGGGCGACCGAGGCCCGGCGGCACGTGCGCGAGGAGATCCCGTTCTTCACCGGTCCCCGCGTCGAGCTCGCCGACCTGGTCGCCCGCCTGCGCTGAGGCCGTTCAGGCCTGCGGCTCGAGCCGCAGGCTGACGGAGTTGATGCAGTAGCGCTGGTCGGTGGGCGTGGCGTACCCCTCGCCCTCGAACACGTGGCCGAGGTGCGACCCGCAGCTGGCGCAGCGCACCTCCGTCCGGACCATCCCCATCGAACGGTCCTGGATGAGCTCGACGTTGTCGTCCTCCGACGGGGCGTAGAACGACGGCCAGCCGCAGTGGCTGTGGAACTTGGTGGTGCTGCGGAACAGCTCGGCACCACAGGCGCGACAGCTGTACACGCCCTCGGTCTCGGTGTCGGTGTACTCGCCGGTGAACGGGCGCTCGGTGCCCGCCTCACGCAGCACGTGGAACTCCTCGGAAGAGAGCTGCTCGCGCCACTCCTGCTCGGAACGGGTCACCGGGTACGACGTCTGCTCGGTCATGCGTCCTCCTTCTCGTCACAGTGGTCAACACGAACGGCCGGGCGGTCGTTCCCGCCCGGCCGTTCATGCTGCCCTGCGTCGGGTGTCAGCTGCCGCCGCGCAGCTGCAGCCGCACGACCTGCGGGTCGTGGTCGGAGTCCTGGTCGTGGAACTCGCTGTTGGTGTGCACGATGTCGTAGGAGTACGCCGGGCCGTGCGACCCGGCCGGCGCCTTGAGCAGAGCCGGGCTGATCAGGATGTGGTCCAGCACCTGACTGTTGCCGTCGAACACGTACGAGTAGCGCTCGTTCGCCGGCAGCGTGCGGGGCAGGTCGGTCAGCGCCGTCGAGCCGGAGCCGACCAGGATGTTCGCGGTCTCGCTGAACTCGAAGTCGTTCAGGTCACCCAGGACCACGACGTTGGCCTGGGCGTCCGCCGAGAGGAGCTTGTCGACGAAGCCACGCACCGCGCGGGACTGCTCGTGCCGCTGCGCCTCGGAGAAGCGGGTCGGCTGCTGCCAGCGACCGAACAGCGGGTCGTCGCCGCCCTTGGACGCGAAGTGGTTCGCGATCACGAAGACCGACTTGCCGCGGAAGCGGAACTGGCCGACCAGCGGCTTGCGCGAGCTGTTCCACGCCGGGTTCGCCGGGTCGATGCGGCCGGGCGAGGCCGACAGCGTCGTGCCCTTCCCGGTGCCGACCACGGTGGTCGGCGTGGTCGCGTCGCCGCCCGTGACGTCGACGAACTCCACGTCACGGTCCGGGCGGTACAGGAAGACCTGGCGGATGTTGCCGCCCGGCTGCCCGCCGTCGGTGTCGTTCTGCGGGTCGATCCAGCGCGCCTCGTACGCCGGGCCGCCGGCGTCCTTGATCGCGGTGACGAGCTTGTCGACGGTGGCCGAGGAGTCGACCGTGCCGTCGTCGGCGGCACCGCTGTTGTCCTGGATCTCCTCGAGCGCCAGGACGTCGGGGGAGGCCAGGTTGTGGGTGATCTGGCCGGCGAGCCGCTCGTACTTGGTCGCCGGGTCGCTCGGGGCGAGGTTCTCGACGTTGAAGGTCGCGACGGCCAGCTGGTTGTTGGTCTGGGTCGCAGTGGTCTCCCGCTGCAGACCCGCGGAGGAAGCCGTACCGACCTGGGTGGCGAGCAGCTTGAAGTTGCCGAAGCCGTAGTCCATGACGCCGACGGTGTCGCCGGTCAGCGTGTCGCCCACGTTCACGACCGGCATCGCGCCCTTGGGCAGCAGCGGGTCGTCCAGGATGATGCGCTGGGAGTTCGGCTGGTCGTACCCGCCGTACACCACGCCACCGCTGCGGCTGCGCTGCGCTTGCACCTGCTGGCCCGGAACGACGGGCAGCTCGCCGTAGGACTCGTTGGTCGGGCCGGTGGCGACGGCGTCGCGGACGCCGACGCGCATGCCCTCCAGCGACTCGTCGAAGTCGATCGCGGAGGTCGCGGGGTCGAACGGCACGCCGGGCTTCTCGACCGAGCCGGGGTTGCCGGCCTCGACGGTCTGGGCCGGCGCGACCCGGTCGACACCGAGGACGACGGCCGTCGGCAGCGGGTTGCCGCTGGAGGTCGTCGTGACCTTCGGCGAAGCGATCTCGGTCGTGGTGAGGTTGTCGTTGCCACCGGAACCGCCCGAGCGGAACTCGGTGACGGTCCCGGCCACGGTGACGGCGTCGCCGACGGCCACGGTCGGAGCCGTACGGCTGAAGACGAACACGCCCTCGCTGGTCGCGGGGTCCTGGTCCGGGGTGGTCGACTGGATCCAGAAGCCGTTCGAGGTCACCGCCGTGACGACGCCGGCGACGTCCCGGACCAGCTGGTTGTTCAGCGGCGAGATGTGCGCGGCGCCCTGCACCTCGGCGACGGTGGCGACGACGCCCGTGGGGGGCGGCGGGCCGTCGGTGCAGGTGACGGCGGCGGTGGCCGAGGTCTGCGGGGCCGGGGTGCCGGCGGTGAAGTCGGCGGCGTTGTTGTCGGTGTCGACGCACGGGTTGGTGCGCGACACCGAGGTGGTGTTGCTGGTCGCCGGGGCGGTGCCGCCCTCGGAGGCGCTGGCGTTGCCGTACCCGACGAGGTCGACGACCTGGCCGGCCGGGTTGACGACGGCGACGCGGCCCGCGCTGGAGGACATCGCGATGGTGCCGGTGGCGTCCGGCGTCGGCAGCGGCGCGGCCGAGGTGTTCGCGCCGTCCGCCTCCTTGACCAGGTAGTGCCGGCCGGGCGCGATCGTGCCGGTCAGCGGGGTGCGCTGTGCGGTCGTGCCGCTCGCCGACCAGTACTGGACCGACCATCCGGTGAGGTCGACCGGGGCGGAGCCGCGGTTGAACACCTCGATGAAGTCGGAGGCGTACGGGGCGCCGGAGTTGCCGCCGCCGCCGTAGGCCTCGGCGACCACGAGATCGGGCGATGCGGCGTGGGCCGACGGGGTGAGGGCGAGAGCGGCAAGGGCGAGCGACGAGGTGGTGATCGTCGCGGCCAGCCGTCGGCGCGGAGCAGGCTGCATGTGGACCTTCTTGCGGTGACGTCGGTGGACTCAGCGACTCTAGGACTCAGGAGCGGCCCGAGTGGGTCAACGTACGTAACGGTTGGCAACTGTTCACTCCCGCGAACGGCCCGTGCGGGGTCGGTGCTGCTCTATACAGTCCTGACATGAGCCCAGCGAAGGCGCAGGTCCTCGAGGTTCCGGGTCCCGACGGGGTGCGCGAGGTCCGGGTCTCCAGCCCCGACCGGGTGCTGTGGCCCGACGACGGCGTCACCAAGCTCGACCTGGCGCAGTACCTCGTGGCGGTCGCGGAGCCGTTCCTGCGGGCCAACGCCGACCGGCCCGTGGCGCTGCAACGGTTCCCCGGCGGCATCGACGGCGAGCAGTTCTTCTCCAAGAACCCGCCGCGCGGCGTCCCGGACTACACCCGCACGACGATGTGCACCTATCCCTCGGGCCGCCAGCACCCGCAGCTGGTCATCGACGAGATCGCCTCGGCCGTGTGGATGGTGCAGATGAACACCATCACCTTCCACCCGTGGCCGATGCGCAGCGACGACAACGACAACCCCGACGAGCTGCGCATCGACCTGGACCCGCAGCCGGGCCGGGCGTTCGCCGACGTGGTCGAGGCGGCGCTGGCGCTGCGGGAGCTGATGGAGTCGCTCTCGCTGACGCCGTGGGTCAAGACCAGCGGCAGCCGTGGTCTGCACGTGTACGCCCGGATCGAGCGGACCCACGAGATCCTGCAGGTCCGCCACGGCGTGATCGGCATCGCCCGGGAGCTGGAGCGGCGACTGCCGGACCTGGTGACCACCGCCTGGTGGAAGGAGGAGCGGGGCGAGCGTATCTTCGTCGACTTCAACCAGGCGTGCCGGGACCGCACCATCGCCGGGGCGTACTCCGCGCGGCCGCTGCCCGGCGCACCGGTGTCGATGCCGGTGCCGTGGTCGAGCCTGCGGGACGTCGCGGTGAGCGACTACACCGTACGGACCGCGCCCGGGATCCTCGCCGCGGACGGTGACGCCTGGGCCGGCATGGACGACGCGGTGGGCGACGTCGCCACCGCCCTCGCGCTCTGGGACGAGGACGTGCAGGAGCGTGGCCTGGGGGAGATGCCGTTCCCGCCGGACTACCCGAAGATGCCCGGTGAGCCGCGCCGGGTGCAGCCCAGCAAGAAGCGGAACGACCTCCCCGACCCGGCCGACCGGTGAGCCTGCCGTGGACGACCTGACCATCCAGCCGCTGACGCAGGAGCGGTGGAAGGACCTGGTGGCGCTGTTCGGCACGCGTGGCGGCGCCTCCTGGTGCTGGTGCCAGTACTTCGTGCAGACCGGTCGCGACTTCTCGATGGACCGGGACGCCAACCAGCGCGCGCTGCGCGCCCAGATGGTCAGCGCGCAGCGTCCCCTCGGCCTGCTGGCGTACGGCGGGGGCGTGCCGATCGGGTGGGTCGCCCTCGGGCCGCTCGGGTCCTACCAGCGACTGACCGCGAGCAGGAGCCTCGACGACGTCCGGGGCTCCCGACCGGTGGAGGACGTCTGGCGCACCAGCTGCTTCGTGGTGAAGGTCGGGCGTCGCCGCCGGGGGGTGTCGACCGCGCTGCTGCGGTCCGCGATCGGGTTCGCGCGCGAGCACGGGGCGCGGTCGCTCGAGGGACATCCGGTCGACGTGGACGCCCGCACCGGTCGTGTCGGGGGAGACGAGCTCTACCACGGGACGATGTCGATGTTCGTCGCCGAAGGCTTCCGGGAGATCGGCCGCACCTCGCCCACCCGCCCCGTGATGGAGCTGGTGCTGTGAGCGCGGCCGGAGCGGTGCCGGCGCGACCCGTACCCCCGATGCTCTGGATCGGCGGCATCCAGGGGGCTGGCAAGTCGACCATCGCCGAGCAGCTGGCCCGCCGGTGGGACCTGCCCTGCCAGCACGTCGACGCGTTCACCTACGCCCACCTGCCCCGCATGCACCCGGTGCCGCAGCTGCACGACCAGCTCGCCCGCGGCACCGACCACGCCGTCGCCATGTGGCACCGGGTCTCGGCGGAGCGGGTCCCCCTGGTGATCGAGGACATCCACGGTCGCGGTGTCGGCGGCGTGCCGACGCTGGTGGAGGGCCCCCAGCTGACACCCAGTACGGCCGGCTCGCTCGCGGTGCTGGGTGCGGTGTGGCTGCTGGCCAGTCCGGCGCGCACCCAGCAGGTACGCCGGGCTCGCGCGGTCGCGGCGCAGGACGCCGCGGCGCAGGCACGGGTCGAGCAGCTCGCACGCCGGGACGAGGCCGTCCTCCGTCAGCTGCGCGCCGCGCTGGAGGCCGCCGGGAGCGTGTACGTCCAGGTCGCCGACCGTCCCGACTGGAGCCTGGTCGTCGCTCAGGTCGAGGAGGCCCTCGCCGTGGCGCTCGCCGCAGCGCCTCGGCTCCAGGCCGGCGAGCCCCTACGGCGGCAGCGGGCGTACGAGAACGCCGCGCTCGCCCACCAGGGTCTGCTGTGGCAGCGGGCCGAGGGCATCCGGACCCTGCCGTCGGCCGAGTTCGCCTGCGAGTGCGGGCGATCGGGGTGCGTCGCCAGCCGACGAGGCACGCCGGAGGGGTACCAGCGCGCCGCCCTGCGCGGGCCGGTGCTCGCCATCGACCACGTCGCCGTCTGAGTCGACCTCAGCGCGCCCCGAGGACGTCGTCCAGGTCGTACGCCGGTGCCCGCTCGACCTGCTCGAGCAGGCACGACTCGGGGTCGCGGTCCGGTCGCCACCGCAGGAAGCCGACGGCGTGCCGGAAGCGGGCGCCCTCCAGCTGGTCGAACTTCACCTCCACCACCCGCTCCGGTCGCAGCCGCACGAAGGACACGTCCTTGCTGGAGCTGAACCGCGACCGGTCGGTCTCGCCGGTGACGGCCTCTCCGTCGTCGCCCCGCACGACCAGGTCGGCCAGCTCCTCGACCAGCTCGCGCCGGCGGGCCATGGTGAACGCGGAGATGCCGCCCACGTTGCGCAGCGTGCCGTCGGAGTCGTACATCCCGAGCAGGAGCGAGCCGACCCCCTCGCCGCTCTTGTGGATGCGGTAGCCGACGAGCACGGCCTCGGCGGTTCGGGAGTGCTTGATCTTCAGCATGGTCCGCTTACCGGGCTCGTACGTGCCGTCGAGCGGCTTGGCGACGACACCGTCCAGGCCGGCGCCCTCGAAGCGGGTGAACCAGTCGGTCGCCAGGTCGGCGTCCTGGGTCACGCGGGTGAGGTGGAACGGCGCGTCGTCGGCGAGTCCGTCGAGGCAGGCGACCAGCCGCGCGCGCCGGGTGCTGAACGGCTCGGCGAGCAGCCCGTCGCCGTCGAGGGCGAGCGCGTCGAAGAAGATGACCTCGGCGGGTGTCTCCGCCGAGAGCTTCTCGACCCGTGAGGCCGCCGGGTGGATGCGCTGGCTGAGCGTCTCCCAGCTCAGTCGTTGCGAGCCCGCCGGGCCGGAGCGCACGACGATCTCACCGTCGAGCGCGCACCGGCTCGGCAGGTGCGACCGGACCGCCTCGACGATCTCCGGGAAGTACCGGGTGAGGGGGCGGGACCCGCGAGACGCGAGCTCGACCTCGTCCCCGTCCCGCAGGACCAGGACTCGGAAGCCGTCCCACTTCGGCTCGTACGACAGCCCGCCGGGGACCGAGTCCGCGGCCGGCACGCTCTTCACCGCCTTGGCCAGCATCGGCGTGATCGGCAGCTCCAGGGGCAGGTCCATGCGCCCATCATGGCCAGTCCCGGTGACGGCCGCAGGCGCCTGTTCCTCGTGCGGCCCACCGAGCCGCCCGCGACGGGACAATGGGGTGATGCAGCTGCCCGTCACGCCTCCGGTCGCTCCCATGCTGGCCAAGGCCGTCCCGACGATCCCGCCCGAGGCGTCGTACGAGCCGAAGTGGGACGGCTTTCGCACGATCGTCTTCCGGGACGGCGACGAGGTCGAGCTGGGCAGCCGCAACGGCAAGCCGATGACGCGCTACTTCCCTGAGATCGTCGACGCGGTCCGGGCCGAGCTGCCGCAGCGGTGTGTCGTGGACGGCGAGGTCGTCGTGGCAGCGGGCGGCGTCCTGGACTTCGAGGCGTTGCAGCTGCGGCTGCACCCGGCCCGGTCCAGGGTCGAGCTGCTGGCGGGGCGTACGCCGGCGTCGTTCGTCGCCTTCGACCTGCTCGCGCTGGGCGACCAGGACCTCACGGGTCGACCGTTCGTCGAGCGCCGAGCGGCCCTCGTCGAGGCGCTGGCCGGAGCCGGCACGTCGGTGCACCTGTGCCCGGCGACGCGGGACCGCGACAAGGCGCAGCAGTGGTTCACGACGTTCGAGGGCGCCGGCCTCGACGGGGTGATCGCCAAGCCGCTCGACGGGATGTACGAGCAGGACCGGCGAGTGATGTTCAAGATCAAGCACACTCGCACTGCGGACTGCGTGCTCACCGGGTTCCGCTGGCACAAGGCGTCCACGCCGGAGGCGCCGCTCGTCGGCTCGCTGCTGCTGGGCCTGCACGACGGCGACCGGCTGCAGCACGTCGGCGTCGTCGGCTCGTTCACCGCTCGACGTCGCGCCGAGCTGGTCGAGGAGCTGGAGCCGTTGCGGCCGCGCGAGGGCGACCGGCACCCGTGGTCGGACTGGGTGGAGGCGCAGGCCCGCGAGGGCCATCGCCCCACCGGTGCCGTGTCGCGGTGGAACACCGGCAAGGACCTGTCGTTCGTCCCGCTGCGCCCCGAGCGCGTCCTCGAGGTGAGGTACGAGCACATGGAGGGCCACCGCTTCCGCCACCTCGCGCACTTCGTCCGGTGGCGCGAGGACCGTACGCCCGAGTCGTGCACCTACGAGCAGCTGGAGCAGCCGGTGGCGTACGCGCTCGGCGACATCGTCCCCGGCCTCGGCAGCGCCCGGTGAGGAGTCAGCCCAGGACGGCGGCCAGGCTCGGGATGCGCTCGCGGTAGCCGGCCAGCAGCGCGCGCGCCGTCCCGACGGAGTCGACCAACGGGTGCAGCGCGAACGCCTCCAGCGCGAGACGGGGTGACCGCTCGAGCGCCGCACGGATGGTGAGCTCCTCGACCGCCTTGACCTGCTGGACCAGCCCGAGCGCGTGACCGGTGAGCGGCTCCGCGGCCAGCGGGGACGGACCGCTCGCGTCGACCGTGCACGGCACCTCGACGACGGCGTCCTCGGGCACGCCCGGCAGGGCGCCGCGGTTGCGGACGTTGAGCAGCATCCCGGCGCGCTCGTTGCGCGCGATCGCCGCCATCAGAGCCAGCGCGACACCCTCGTACCCGCCGCCGGCGACGTCGGTGTCGTCGCGCTCCTCGCCCTCCTCGCGGGCCTCGGCCATGTACGTCTCGTCGCGCGCTCGTCGGGTCTGCTGCCAGAGGGCGTACGCCTGCTCCGGTGCCGCGCCGACGGCCCGGTAGAACTCGGCCTGCGAGCGCAGGAGGTACTCGCCCCGGGTCTCCGCGCTGCCGCGGATGCCCGCGACCGCCTCCCGGGTGAAGTAGAAGTAGTAGAGGTACTCGTTCGGCAGCGCCCCGATCGTCTGCAGCCACTGCGCCCCGAACAGCCGTCCCTCCTCGAAGGACTCCAGCAGCTCCGGCCGGGCCAGCAGGTCCGGCAGGACGTCGCGCCCGTCGTGGACGAGGCGCTGCAGCCAGCCCAGGTGGTTCAGCCCGGAGTAGCCGAGCCGGACGCGGTCGGCGTCGATCCCGAGGGCGGTCGCCGCCCGCCGACCGAGCCCGATGGGGGAGTCGCAGATGCCCATCACCCGGTCGCCGAGCACGGACTGCATGGCCTGGGTGATCATCCCGGCGGGGTTGGTGAAGTTGATGACCCACGCGGTCGGCGCGAGCCGGCGGACGCGCTCGGCCACGTCCAGCGCGACCGGGATCGTGCGGAGCCCGTACGCGATCCCACCCGGGCCGGTCGTCTCCTGCCCCAGCACGCCGAGGTCGAGCGCGACCCGTTCGTCCTGGGTCCGACCCTCCAGCCCGCCGACCCGGATCGCCGAGAACACGAAGTCGGCACCGTCGAGGGCGGCGTCCAGGTCGGTCGTCGCCGAGACGGACGGCGCGTCCGGGCGACCGTGCGCCTGCTGCCGCAGGATGTGCTCGACCGTTTGCAGCCGGTCCGGTGCGACGTCGTGCAGGACCACCTCGTCGACGCGCCGCTCGTGGGTGTCGCGCAGCAGCGCGGAGTACACCAACGGCACCCGGAAGCCGCCGCCGCCGAGGATCGCCAGCCTCATCCGGTCACCGTCCGGCGTCGGGGATGCGTCTGCCTCACCTCGCGGACGCTACCAACCGGCGTACAGGCGTGCCGTTCTCCGCAGGTCTCCTTGTGCCCGTCGGCGGTGCGGTCGATGATGGCTCCACCCGTCCGAGGAGCCGCTCGTGCCCGCGCCACCGTTCGACCCGCTGGCCGACCTGCGCGCGCCGGGCGACCCGCAGGTGGACGTCCTCCTCCAGGGCATGGTGTTCCTGGACATCATCTTCAGCGGGCTCTCGCGGATGCCGGGCAGCGGCGAGGAGCTGTGGGCCGAGGGCATGGGGTCCTGCCCGGGCGGCGCGGCGAACCTCGCCGTCGCCACGGCCCGGCTCGGGCTGCGCACGTCGCTGTCCGCCGCGTTCGGTGACGACGACTACGGCGACTTCTGCTGGCGCACCCTCGCCGAGCAGGAGCACATCGACCTGAGCACCTCCCAGCGGTTCGAGCACTGGCACACCCCGGTCACCGTGTCGATCGCGGTGGACGACGACCGCCGCATGGTCACGCACGGCCACGAGGCACCCGAGCCCGCCACGACGATGATGGGCACTCCACCGCGCAGCCGGGCCGTGCTGTTCGACCTCACCCCGAACCCGCGCGAGGAGGACGTCGCCTGGATCCGGACCGCCCGCGACCAGGGCGCCCTGCTGTTCGCGGAGGTCGGCTTCGACGGCAGCGGCGTCTGGGACCCCGCCACGCTCGGGCAGCTGGACCGCTGCCACGCCTTCACCCCGAACGCCGTCGAGGCGATGGCGTACACCCGGACCGACACCCCGTACGACGCGCTGTACGCGCTCGCCGACCTGGTGCCGCTGGCGGTCGTCACCAACGGCTCCCAGGGCGCGCTCGCGATCGACAGCTCCACCGGTGAGGAGGCGACCGTCCCGGCGCTGCGGGTCGCGAGCATCGACCCGACCGGCGCCGGCGACGTGTTCTGCGCGGCCCTGACGCTCGGCACGCTCGCGCGCTGGGAGCTGCGCCACCGGCTGAACTTCGCGGCTCTGTGCTCCTCGCTGGCGGTGCAGGAGTTCGGGGGCTCGCTGGCGGCGCCGGGCTGGGGGGACATCGCGGACTGGTGGCACGCGCAGTGCGCGGCCGAGGAGGGGACCGCGCTGCAGCGTGCGGTGCGGCGCCGGTTCGAGTTCCTGGACGACCTCGTCCCTGCCATCCCGCCGTCCGCGGTCCGCCGCGCGGCCGCCACGATCGCCCGTCGCTCCGATGTCTGAGCCCGACCGAAGGAGTCCGCTCATGAAGCACCACGGCCTGCTGGCCCTCACCGCGACCGCCGCTCTCGCGCTCAGCGCGTGCGCACCCGGCTCGGGCGACGACGACGGCGGGTCCTCCGGCTCTGCCACGGCGCGCAGCGTGAAGACCGACGCGAGCGCCCTCGGGAACGTCACGCTGACGGTGTGGGACCAGGAGGTGCGCGGCGGCGGGAACGCCCAGTTCACCCAGCAGATCGCGGCGTTCGAGAAGAAGTACCCGAACATCAAGATCAAGCGCGTCTCCCGCTCCTTCGACGACCTGACCAAGACGCTGCGGCTGGGGCTGTCCGGCAAGGACGCGCCGGACATCGTGCAGGCCAACAACACCCGCTCCCAGATGGGTCAGTTCGTCAAGGCCAAGCAGCTCATCCCGCTCGACCCGTGGATGAAGGCGTACGGCTGGGACCAGCGCTACCCCGCGTCGGTGCGCTCGGTCGTCTCCTACTCCCCGGACGGCAAGACCTTCGGCAAGGGCAACCTGTACGGCCTCCCGCAGGTCGGCGAGGTGGTCGGCCTCTACGTCAACAAGGCCAAGCTGGCCAGCCTGGGTCTGCAGCCGCCGAAGGACTGGGCGTCCTTCGAGAGCTCGCTCGCCGCGGCGAAGGGCAAGGGTCAGACGCCGCTGGTCCTCGGCAACCTGGACAAGTGGCCCGCGGTCCACGTGTTCGGGGTCGTCCAGGGCCAGTACGTCAAGGCCGACCAGGTGCGCGCCCTCGGGTTCGGCAACCCCGGCGCCTCCTGGACGACGCCGGAGAACACCAAGGCGGCGAGCACGCTGGTCGACTGGGTCGACAAGGGTTACTTCAACAAGGGGTTCAACGGGCAGGGGTACGACCCCGCCTGGCAGTCCTTCACCAAGGGCCAGGGCGTGTACCTGATCGCCGGCACCTGGCTGCAGGCCGACATCTCCAAGGCGATGGGGTCCGACGTCGAGTTCATGGTGCCGCCGCCGGCGAGCACGGGCGGCACGACGTACACCACCGGCGCGTCCGGCCAGCCGTTCGCGATCACCAACAAGGCCAAGAACCCCGACGCCGCGGCGGCGTTCATCAACTTCATCACCACCCCGGAGGCGATGAAGGTCATCGCCCGCACTGAGAACCTCCCGGTCGTCGACACGGCTGCGCAGAAGGCACCGAACCCGTTGGGGCAGCAGGTTTTCCAGGCGTTCGACACGACCACGCGCAACAACGCGCTGCTGCCGTACCTGGACTGGGCCACACCGACGATGAGCGACACCATCGGCGCCGCGCTGCAGGACCTGCTCGCCAAGAAGGCCACTCCGGACCAGACGCTGCAGCGGCTGCAGAAGGACTACGCGGCGTTCACCGGCCAGGGCTGAGGTGGCCACGACGACACGGGCGCAGGTCGCGCCGACGACGCGGACGGGCCGGGCCCGGCGGTCCGGACCCCCGGGGGAGCCGCGTGCCATCGGCTGGCTGTACGTCGCTCCGGCCCTGCTCGTCTACGGCGCGTTCCTGCTCTACCCGCTGGTGCGCTCGGTGCAGTTCTCCTTCTACGACTGGGACGGCCTGGGCGTCGGGACCTGGGCCGGTCTGGACAACTACCGCGAGGTGCTGCGCGACGAGGGGCTGCGGCAGGCGTTCGGGCACGCCTTCGTGCTGATGCTGTTCTTCGCCGTGCTGCCCCTGGTGATCGGCACGGCGCTGGCCGCGATCCTCAATCGGGCGCGGGTGCGGGGTCTGGGGTTCTTCCGCACCGTGGTGTTCCTCCCGCAGGTCGTCGCGATGGTCGTCGTCGCGGTGTCCTGGCGGCGGATCTACGCCCCGGACGGCACCCTGAACGACGTGCTCGGCGCGATCGGGCTGGACGGGCTCGCCCGGGCCTGGCTCGGCGACTACACGCTGGCGCTGCCGGCGGTCGGGCTGATCGGGACGTGGTTCGAGACCGGTCTGGTCACGGTGCTGCTGCTGGCCGGCATGGGCCGGATCGACACCCAGCTGTACGAGGCGGCCCGGCTGGACGGCGCCGGCCCGGTGCGCGAGCTGCTCGCCATCACGCTCCCGGCGATCCGGGGCGAGATCGCGGTCGCGCTGACCCTGACGGTCATCGCCGCGCTGAAGACCTTCGACCTGGTGTACGTCGCGACCAAGGGCGGCCCGGGCAACCAGACGAGCGTGCCGTCGTACGAGGTCTACCACCAGGCGTTCGAGCTCGGCCGGGTCGGGCTCGCGTGCGCGATCGGCGTCGTCCTCACGGCGGTCATCTTCCTGATCTCGTTCCTGATCACCCGCGTCGGCGACCGGAGCGAGCCGTGAGGGTCGGCCGCGGCGAGCAGACCGCCAACTACCTGATCCTGCTGGCCTTCGCCGTCGTCGCGGTGTGGCCGGTGCTGACCATCGTCGGGTCCGCCCTGGGCAAGGACGGCGACGCACCCGGGGGCCTGGCGAACTTCCACCGGGCCTGGGACGCGGGGCACTTCGCGACCTACCTGCGCACCAGCCTGCTGGTCTCCGCGATCGTGGTCGTCGTCGCGACCCTGCTCTCGATCGCGTCCGGGTACGCCCTCGGGGCGTTGCGGTTCCGCGGCTCGACGGCGCTGTTCTACCTGTTCCTGCTCGGCATCATGATGCCGGCGGAGGCGATCGTCGTCCCGCTCTACTTCGACCTGCGCAGCGTCGGTCTCACCGACACCCTCTGGGCGGTGGTGCTGCCGCAGATCGCCCAGACGGTGGCCTTCGGGACGTTCTGGCTGCGCGCGTACTTCCGCACCTCGAGCCGCTCGATGGTCGAGGCGGCCCGGCTGGACGGCGCGTCGAGCTGGACGATCCTGTGGCGGGTCCTGGTGCCGCCCGCGCGCCCGGCGATCACGACGCTGGTGGTGCTGACCTTCATGTGGACGTGGAACGAGTTCCTCATCCCGCTGGTCATGGTCACCGACGACTCGCTGCGGACGGCACCGCTCGGCCTGGCCTTCTTCCAGGGGCAGTACACCCAGGGGTTCACCCTGCTGGCTGCCGGTGCGGTGCTCGTCGCGCTCCCCGTCGTCCTCGTCTACCTGTTCCTGCAGCGACACTTCATCGCGGGCATGCTCGAAGGCGCCGTTCGGGAGTAGTTCCTGAGAAGATGGTCCGGTGCTCAGGACATCGCGGCTGACCAAGGCTCTCGGGGTGTGTGCGGCCGTCACGGGCGGTGCCGCGCTGGCGGCCGGGCTCGCCGGACTGGGCACCGCCGCCTACTTCATGCGCCGGATCGTGACGCCCGAGCGCGACCAGCCCGACGACGCGCAGGTCCTCTCGGTGACCGGAGCGACGGTGACCTTCACCGCGGACGAGCCGTCCACCGCGCCCGGCCGGTACGGCCTGTGGCTCGACCGCGGGGCCGGGCACGCCCGCATCGGCGAGGTCATCACCCAGGACGACCGGGCCCGTACGGTGACCCGCGAGCTGCTGGGCCCCGACAGCGGGACGTTGCGCCCCGGTCCGGCGCGCTGGAGCCAGTACTTCTACGCCGGTCCTCCCGGCGAGTCCCTCGGGCTGCCGTGCCAGGAGATCGTCGTGCGCAGCGAGGTCGGTGCACTCCCCGCGTGGCTGGTCCCCGGCCACGGTCAGCACGCCGAGCGCTGGGCCGTCCTCGTGCACGGCCGCGGCGCGCTGCGCGAGGAGTGCCTGCGCGCCCTGCCGGTGCTGCGCGAGCTCGGGCTCACCTCGCTGGTCGTCGGCTACCGCAACGACCTGGACGCACCACCGAGCGCCGACGGTCGGTACAACCTGGGCCTGTCGGAGTGGCAGGACGTCGAGGCAGCCATCGTGCACGCCCTCGAGCGCGGCGCGACCGAGGTCGTCCTGATCGGCTGGTCGATGGGCGCCGCGATCGTCCTGCAGACCCTCGACCGCTCCTGGACCTCCGAACGGGTCAGCCGCGTCGTCCTGGACTCCCCAGTCATCGACTGGGGCGACGTCATCGAGCACCAGGCCCGGGTCAACCGGGTGCCCGACGCGATCGCCACGCTCGGCCGCGACCTGCTCTCCGGACGGGCGGGCCGCCGGCTGATCGGCGTCGCGCAGCCCGTCGACGTCGCCGAGACCAACTGGGTCGCCCGCGCCGACGAGCTGACCCACCCCATGCTGGTGATCCACTCCGAGGACGACGACTTCGTCCCGTACGGCCCCTCGGCAGCGCTCGCGGACGCCCGCCCGGACCTCGTGACGTTCGAGCACTGGAAGCTCGCGGGTCACTGCCGGGAGTGGAACGTCGACCCGGTTCGGTGGGAGAGCGCGGTCCGCGACTTCTGCAGCAGCTGATCTGGACGAGGCGGCGGGCCGGGGGTGCGGTCGCCTAGCCTGCGGTCCATGGAACCGGTCTACACGCCAGTCATCGGGTTCGCCCGGACGCTGTTCGCCGCGCAGGGGCTGCGGTTCACCATCTCCGGCGCACACCACGTACCGCGCACCGGCGGCGCCGTCATGGCCATGAACCACCTGTCGTACTTCGACTACGCCTACGCCGGCCTGCCCGCGCTCGACTCCAGGCGGCTGGTCCGGTGGATGGCCAAGAAGGAGATCTTCGACCACGCGGTGATGGGTCCCCTGATGCGCGGGATGAAGCACATCCCGGTCGACCGGGAGGCGGGTGCGGCGGCGTTCGACGAGGCGGTCACGGCCCTGCGATCCGGTGAGATCGTCGGGGTCTTCCCCGAGACCACGATCTCCCGCTCCTACGAGCTGCGCGAGTTCAAGACCGGCGCCGTCCGCATGGCGATGGAGGCCGGCGTGCCGATCCTGCCGACCATCGCCTGGGGCAACCACCGGGTGTGGACCAAGGACCACCCCAAGCAGCTCGGCCGCAGCCGGACCCCGATCACGCTGACCGTCGGCGAGCCCGTCGAGGTCGCACCCGGCACCGACCCGGTCGAGGCGACTGCCCGGCTGCGCGCCGTGATGGAGGAGATGCTGCATCGGGCGCAGGACGAGTACGAGCCGCTGACCGGCGAGAACGCGAAGTACGCGCCCGCGCGGATCGGCGGCGCCGCCCCCACCGTCGAGGACGCGGCCCGGCTGGACCAGGAGGAAGCCGCCGCGCGAGCGGCTCGCCGGGCCGAGCGGTCCGCCTGACCAGCCGGCTGTCCACACCCCGGCGCCCGGCGGCTGCGTCGTCCACAGCGGCGATGCGGCCGCCGGCTCGCTGTCCGGACCACTCACTACCGTCGAGCCCATGACCGATCCCACTGTCACGACCGAGTCCGCCGACCTCCTCGCGGTCGCCGACCGGGTGCTCGGCGCGCTCGCGGGTCCGGGCGCGCACCTGCGCCCCGACCAGGAGACCGCGGTCCGGGCGCTCGCGGAGCCCGGCTCGCGCGTGCTCGTCGTGCAGGCGACCGGCTGGGGCAAGTCGGCGGTCTACTGGGTGGCCACCGCCTGGTCCCGGGCCAGGGGTGGTGGTCCGACGCTGGTGGTGTCGCCGCTGCTGTCGCTGATGCGGGACCAGGTCGCGGCGGCGGGGCGCGCCGGCCTGCGCGCCGCGACTCTGAACAGCTCCAACATCGGCGAGTGGTCGGCCATCGAGGCCTCACTCGCGAACGACGAGGTCGACGTGCTGCTCGTCTCGCCCGAGCGCCTGGCCAACCCGGGGTTCGGACGGCGGGTGCTGGAGTCGCTCGCCGGCCGGCTCGGGCTGCTGGTCGTCGACGAGGCCCACGCCGTGTCGGACTGGGGCCACGACTTCCGGCCCGACTACCGCCGCGTGGCGGACGTGCTGCAGCGGCTCAACCCGCAGACACCGGTGCTGGCGACGACGGCGACCGCCAACGCCCGCGTCACCGACGACCTCGCCCGCCAGCTCGGCACGTCGACGACCGTGCTGCGCGGACCGCTCGCCCGGTCCAGCCTGCAGCTCGCCGTGCTGCCGCGGATGGACCCGTTGTCCCGCTACGCCTGGGTCGTGGAGCACCTGCCCGAGCTGCCCGGCTCCGGCATCGTCTACACCCTGACCGTGGCCGACGCCGAGCGACTCACCGAGGCGGTCCGAGCACGGCACGGGGACGACCCGGCGCTGCGGGTCGCCGCGTACACCGGCAAGCTCGACGCGGGGGAGCGGGAGCGGTGGGAGGACGCGCTGCGCGCCAACCAGGTGAAGGCCCTCATCGCGACGTCCGCGCTCGGAATGGGTTACGACAAGCCGGATCTCGGGTTCGTCATCCACGTCGGCGCCCCTCCGTCGCCGGTGTCCTACTACCAGCAGGTGGGTCGAGCCGGCCGCGCCATCGACCACGCGTCCGTGGTGCTGCTGCCCTCGGCCGGCGACGACGGTGTGTGGGAGTACTTCGCGACAGCGACCATCCCGCGACGCGACCACGTCGAGAAGCTGCTCGCGACGCTGGGGGAGCACGACGAGCCCGTCTCCGTGCCCGCCCTTGAGGCCGAGACCGGACTGCGCCGGACAAGGGTCGAGCTGATGCTCAAGCAGCTGGCCGTCGACGGTGCCGTCGAGCGGACGCAGGACGGCTGGGTCGCGAGCGGGCAGCCGTGGGAGTGCGACCAGGCGCACTACGACGGGGTGCTGGCGGTGCGGCGGCGCGAGGCCGACATCATGCGCCGCTACGTCGACGGCGCGTCCTGCCTGATGCAGCTGCTGCAGGAGTCGCTCGACGACCCCGACGCCGCTCCCTGCGGGCGCTGCTCGGTGTGCCTCGGCCACCTGCCCGAGCCGTTGCGGCCCACCGCGTCCGACGACGCGATCGCCGCCGTACGAGGCGTGCTGCGCGGTGAGACCCACGTCCTGGAGACACGCAAGATGTGGCCGGGCGGCGCCTTCGGAGCTCGCGGGCGCATCCCTGCGCACCTCGCGGCCGAGCCCGGACGGGTCATCGTGCACGCGGACGCACCGGAGTGGCGCGAGGTGGTCCAGGGCGTGCTCACCCACGACGCAAAGCCACCGCAGGAGCTGCGCGACGCGGCCGTCCGCGCGCTCGCGGGGTGGAAGGACGACTGGGCCCAGCGCCCCGAGGTCGCCGTGTCGTTGCCGGCGGCGGGTCTCACCCACCTGGTCCGTGGGCTCGCCGACCACCTCGCACAGGTCGGCCGGCTCGAGCGCGCGGACTGGTCGCCCGCCGGCGACGTCGACACCGACCTGACCTCAGCGGACGAGGCGGCCGCGTGGCGTGGCGTCCTGGACCCCACACCGGTCGCGGATGCGGTGGCCGGCCGGTGCGTCCTGCTGGTCGTGGACGCCTCCGCATCCGGCTGGGTCGTCACGGTGGCGGCGGCCGCGCTCCGGGAGGCGGGAGCAGGGCGCGTCCTGCCGCTGCTGATCCATCGCCGGGTGTGAGCGGCGGATCCGTCGGGTGTCGCACTGGACGCGCCGTGCCTCGGCAGGTCTACTTTCGGGGTATGCGCGCACTCACCGTGACTCCGCAGAAGAAGAACTCCCTCGACGTCGCTGACATGCCCGATCCGGCCGAGCAGGACGGCGACGTCCTGGTCCAGGCGCTCGCTCTCGGGGTCTGCGGCACCGACCACGAGATCGTCGAGGGCCTCTACGGCGACGCGCCAGAGGGGTCGGACCGTCTGATCCTGGGCCACGAGTCCCTGGGCACCGTGGTCGAGGCACCGAAGGGCAGCGACTTCGCCGCGGGCGACCTGATCGTCGGCGTCGTCCGGATGCCCGACCCGGAGCCCTGCGGCGCGTGCGCCCACGGGGAGTGGGACATGTGCCGCAACGGGAAGTACACCGAGCACGGCATCAAGGAGATCCACGGCTTCGGCAGCGAGCAGTGGCGGGTGCATGCCCAGCACGCCACCAAGCTGGACCCCGGCCTGCGCGAGGTCGGCGTGCTGCTGGAGCCGACCACGGTCGTCGCCAAGGCCTGGGAGCAGGTCGACCGGATCGGCGACCGCGGCTGGTTCGAGCCGAAGTCCGTGCTGGTCACCGGCGCCGGCCCGATCGGTCTGCTCGGCGCGCTCATCGGCGCCCAGCGCGGGCTTGACGTGCACGTCCTCGACCAGACGAAGACCGGGCTCAAGCCGAAGCTGGTCCGCGAGCTCGGCGGGACGTACCACACGACAGCGGCCGACGCGGTGATGAAGAAGGTCAAGCCCGACGTGATCATCGAGGCGACGGGCGCCGTACCCGTCATCCAGGCGGTCCTGGCCGACAACGTCCCCTACGGCATCGTCGTCCTGACCGGTATCTCCAACCCGGAGAAGGTGTCCTTCGACCTGGGTGCGGTGAACCGCGACCTGGTGCTCGACAACGGAGCGGTGGTCGGGTCGGTCAACGCCAACATGCGCCACTACGAGGCCGGCGCGAAGGTTCTCGCGGAGGCCGACAACGACTGGCTGGAGCGGCTGATCACCCGGCGGGTGCCGCTGGAGAAGTTCGCCGACGCCTTCGAGCGGCAGGACGGCGACGTCAAAGTCGTGCTGACCTTCACCTGACCGGCGGAGCCGGGTCCCGGCGGGGGCTGTCGGCACGCCGGGACACAATGGTGGGTGTGCGTGCCCGGGCCAGCATCCTCCACCTGGACCTGGATGCCTTCTTCGCCGCCGTCGAGCAGCGGGACAAGCCCTCCCTGCGCGGCCGGCCCGTCATCGTCGGCGGCATCGGGACGCGCGGTGTCGTCTCGACGGCGTCGTACGAGGCCAGGGCGTTCGGCGCACGCTCGGCGATGCCGACCTCGGAGGCGCGGCGTCGCTGCCCGCCCGGCACCGCGTTCCTCCACCCCCGGTTCCAGGCGTACCGCGCCTCCTCGCGGGTGGTGATGGATCTGCTGCACGACCTGTCGCCCGTCGTGGAGCAGGTCTCGGTCGACGAGGCGTACGTCGACCTCGCGGCTCCCGGTACCCACGACCTGAGCGTCGCCGGGGTCCGCGCGCTGGTCGCCGACCTGATCGACCGGATCGCCTCCGCGACAGGGGGACTCACGGCGTCCGCCGGGGTCGCGAGCTCGAAGATGCTGGCCAAGATCGGCTCGGACCTGGAGAAGCCGCACGGCCTGGTGGTGGTCGAGCCCGGCCGCGAGCTGCAGGTCATCGAGCCGCTGTCGGTGCGGGTGCTGGGCGGAGTGGGTCCGGCGACGGCCGAGCGGCTGAAGTCGTTCGGGGTCATCACGGTCGCTGACCTGCAGCGCATGACGCTGCCGGACCTGGTGAGCATCTTCGGTGAGTCCCACGGGCACGGCCTGCACCGGCTCGCCCGCGCGCAGGACGACCGCGAGGTCGAGGTGGAGCGGGAGACCAAGAGCATCTCGGCCGAGGAGACCTTCGACGTCGACGTCCCCGACCGTGCGCGCCTGGACTCCGAGCTCGCGGCGATGGTGACGCGCGTCGGCGGTCGGCTCGGGCAGAGCGCCTCGTTCGCGCGGACGGTGACCATCAAGGTGCGTCACCACGACTTCACGACCCACACCCGTTCGGCGACGTTGACCCACGCGACGGGGGAGCAGGCGGTCGTCCTGGACACCGCGCGCCGGCTGCTGGCGGAGGTCGACGTCAGCGACGGCCTGCGCCTGCTGGGCGTCGGCGTCTCGGGGTTCACCAGCCACGCTCAGGACCAGCTGGCCTTCGACGAGGTCGACGAGCCGGACGTCCCGGCCACCCCGGAACCGAGCGCGTCACGCGAGCCTGCCCCGGAGAGCCGTCCCAGCGCGCCGTCGTGGCGGACCGGCCACGACGTCCGCCACGACGAGCTGGGCGCCGGATGGGTCTGGGGCGCCGGACGCGGGCGCGTCAGCGTGCGCTTCGAGGGTCCCCGGACCGGGCCCGGCGCCGTACGGACGTTCGCCTCGGACGACCCCGCCCTGCACCCGGCGGACCCGCCCGACTGGCGCGAGCGCCCGGACGTCAGCGGGTGAGGACGATCTTGCCGGCGGTCCGCCCGTCCAGCATCGCGCGGAACGCCGTGTGCGCGTCCTCCATCGCGACCTCCTGACCGACGCGCGGGTGCAGGTCGGCGACCTCGCAGAGCCGCAGCAGGTCCTGCAGCTCGTCACGGGTGCCCATGGTCGAGCCGATCACCCGCATCTGCTGGAAGAAGATCCTGGTCAGCTCGGCGGACTCCGGCTCGCCGCTGGTCGCGCCGCAGGTCACCAGCACGCCGCCGGGCTTCAAGGACTTCACGGAGTGGGACCACGTCGCCCGGCCCACGGAGTCGAAGACGCCGTCCACCTTCTCCGGCAGGCGGGCGCCGCTCTCGAACACGTCGTGGGCGCCGAGCCCGGTCGCGACGGCGCGTTTCTCGTCGGTGCTGCCCGCGACCCAGACGCGCAGCCCAGCCGCCCGGCCGAGGACGGTGAGCGCCGTCGCGACCCCACCGGACGCGCCCTGGACGAGCATGGTCTGCCCGGCGCGCAGCCCGGACCTGGAGAAGATCATCCGGTACGCGGTCAGCCAGGCGGTCCCGAGGCAGGCGGCCTCGGCGAGGCTCAGCGACGCCGGCTTCGGCAGGACGTTGCGCTCCGGCACGACGACGCGCTCGGCGAAGGTGCCCTGGTACCCCTCGGTGAAGAGGCTGCGCCGCGGGTCGAGCGTCTCGTCGCCGACCCAGCCCGGCGAGGTGAGGACGGGGTAGACGATGACCTCGGTGCCGTCGTCAAGGGTGCCCGCGGCGTCCATGCCGAGGGTCATCGGGAACTGCTCGGGCTTGATGCCCACACCGCGCAGCGTCCACAGGTCGTGCATGTTGAGGCTGGCCGCCCGTACGGTGACGGCCACGTGGCCCTCGCGGACCTCGGGCTCTGGTCGGTCACCGACCCGGAGGGCGTCCAGGGGTGCCTCGAGAGACGGGTGGTCGGCGTACACAGCGAGCATGAGTCCTCGTTCCCGGTGGGTCTGCGGTCCACGGCAGTCTCGCAAAGCCGCCCTCGCGGCGGTGGGTCTGGCATGAACCGCATCCGGCTGCGGTGCGCTGGGCCTACTCTGCTTCCGACGCACGTGAATTCGGGGAGGTGGCCGTGCGCAGTCGACGACGCACGCAATGGGGTGCTGCGGCACTGGGTCTGACGGTCCTGCTGGGCGGCTGCAACTCGTCCGGCTCGCGGGGCGGGCCGGCCGGCTGGGGTACGACCCTGCCACCCGCCACGAGCACGCCGGAGCCGCCACCGACCTCCGAGGCGCCACCACTGTGGAGCGCCACCGGTTCGGACACCAGCACCGACGACACCACGGGTCCGACGTCGTCCACCTCGACCCGGTCGTCGTCCTCGAGCACGACACGGGCGAGCAAGGCGGACCGGGCGGGCACCAAGGGGCTGGAGGCCGACCTGCGCAACGCGCTCGTCGAGGCCCGCCAGGCGGCGCCGTCCAGCGTCCGGCTGCACGTCACCTCCGGGTACCGTCCCGCCTCCGTGCAGGAGCGGCTGTGGCGGGACGCGGTGAAGCGGTACGGCTCGCGGGCCGAGGCGCGCAAGTGGGTGCTGCCGCCAGAGGACTCCTCCCACGTGCAGCGCAAGGCGGTCGACATCGGGCCGCGCTCTGGTGCGCACTGGCTGGAGGTCCACGGCGCCGAGTGGGGCCTGTGCCGTGCCTACCGCAACGAGTGGTGGCACTTCGAGCACATCGGCCGCAACGGCACCTGCCCGCCCATGGCCGCCTCGGCGGCCGCGGCGACGGCCGACTGAGGTCGGCGTCAGTACACCGTCACGGGGGTGCCGATCGGCAGGCCCCAGGTGTCCCACAGCCAGTTCATGGCGGAATTGCTGACCCGGACGCAGCCGTGCGAGGCGGGGAAGGGCGGGATCGAGCCGGACCCGTGGACCGCGATCCCGCCGTGGAAGTACTTCGGCCGCCACATCGAGCCGAGCTCGAGCGTCGACTCGTGGTTCTTGTCGTCCTCCAGGTAGACCCGGAACGAGCCGCGCGGCGTGCGTGCGCGGTACTCGGTCTCCGTCCCGGTCTTCTTGTCCGTGACGGTGAACGTCTCGCCGTTGCCGGACGAGGCGTTGATGACCGCCCGGACCCTGCCTCCTTCGACGGCGAGCAGCAGCTGGCGGTCCAGGTCGATCTCGACGGCCTCGCCGGCACCGGTGCGCGAGCGGGGAACGACGCCCTGGTCGAGCGCTGCGCGGGTGGCGGTGTCGACGCGTCCGTTCCGGCCGATGCCGGATGCCTTCTGCAGTGCGTAGACCGCCTGCTTCGTCGAGCTGCCGTACGTGCCGTCCGGCGCGAGCGCCCAGTAGCCGAGGTCGCGCAGCCGCTGCTGGACGGCGAGGACGTCGGGCCCGCTGTCGCCCACTCGTAGGACGGCGTCGCGACCGGGTTCGGGAGCGGGTGCCGGCTGCTCGGCCCGCGAGCCGGGGGAGGGCGGCGCCGTCGTGGTGGTCGGTGCGGGCGGCGTCGGTGTGCTCGGACCGGTGGACGGGGACTCCGACGGCGTGCCGGACGACTCGTCGGAGGTGCTCGACGAGGTCATCGGGCGCATCGGGACCGCCTCCGGCAGGCTCGGTGGCGCGACCGGAGTGCTGCTCGGCGGGGCGGAGGACGCGGGCGACCGCACCGCCTCGGGAGCGGACGGACTCGGCGTCGGGGTGGCCGGCCCGGGCGTCAGCGGGCCGTGGGACGTGCTCGTCGCCGGGGGCCGCGTGCTCGACGCGGCGGTGTCGGCGGACTGGTTCCCGCATCCGGCCATCGTGCCGACGGTCAGGGGCACGACGAGGGCAGCGAGCAGGCGGGCGTGGTGCCGTGACGGTTGATGACGCATGGCATTCCTCCCGGCCTGCGGTCCATCGCTCGACGTCGCGCCGTCTCGTGGCGTTCCGCCGTGAACAGACGGCGAATGTACCCCGAGACGGTGACCGTGGTGGGGGTTCGGGCTTTCTCGGCGCGTCGGGACAGCACAAGACCCCCGGTCCTGACAGGACCGGGGGTCTGGGTCGTACGAGCAGGTCGACCCTGCCGTACCAGTGTGTCCGAGGGGGGACTTGAACCCCCACCCTCTATACGAGGACTAGCACCTCAAGCTAGCGCGTCTGCCAATTCCGCCACCCGGACGAGGTGGTGCGAGAGGCGGTCCGGAGGACCCCTCTGCGACCGCAGACACTAGCACGCACAGGGGCCAATCCTGGAATCGGCGCAGGGTGCCGAGAGGGCCGACGCGTCAGTCGGCGACCTTCACGACCAGCTTGCCGAAGTTGCGCCCCTGGAGCAGTCCCTGGAACGCCTCGACGGTGTGGTCCAGCCCCTCGACGACGTCCTCGCGGTACTGCACCTGTCCGTCGGCCAGCCACCCGGACATGTCGCGCACGAAGTCCTCGGTCTGGGTCGGGGCGAACTCGGTCTGGATGAACCCGCGCACGGTCAGGCTCTTGCGCAGGATCGTGGCCATCAGGACTCCGGAGCGGTCCGGTCCCTCGGGCAGCGACGTCGCGTTGTAGCCGGCGACGAGGCCGCACACGGGGACCCGCGCGTAGGTGTTCAGGCGGCGCAGCACCGCGTCCCAGACCTGCCCGCCGACGTTCTCGAAGTAGACGTCGATGCCGTCCGGGGTCGCGGCGGCCAGCTGCTCGGCGAAGTCCGGCGCGCGGTGGTCGATGGCCGCGTCGAACCCGAGCTCCTTCAGGTGGGCGACCTTCTCGGGTCCGCCGGCGATGCCGACGGCGCGAGCGCCCTTGATGCGGGCGATCTGGCCGACCGCGGACCCGACGGGACCGGTCGCGGCGGCGACCACGACGGTCTCGCCCGGCTTCGGCTGCCCGATGGTGAGCAGGCCGGAGTACGCGGTGAAGCCGGGCATGCCGAGCACGCCGAGGGCCGTCGTGAGGGGAGCGCCCTGCGGGTCGAGCCGGCGCAGGTGCTTCACCTTCTCCACCGAGTGCGTCTGCCATCCGCCGTAGCCGAGTACGACGTCGCCGGGGCTCAGCGCGTCGTCGGTCGACTGCACTACCCGGGACACGGTGGCCCCCACCATCGTCGCGTCGATCTCGACCGGCGCGGCGTACGACGGAGCGTCGCTCATCCGGCCGCGCATGTAGGGGTCCAGCGACAGGTAGAGCGTCTCGAGGAGGGCCTCGCCGGCGGCGGGCTCGGGCAGGTCGACGGTCTCGGTACGGAAGTTCTCCTGGGTCGGCTCGCCGTGCGGCCGGGACGCCAGGACGATGCGGGTGGTCTGCGCCATGAGTTCTCCTCGGGTCGATGTGGTCGGTCCTGGGCGGCAACCGTTCGCCGGACGCCCGGATTCCGACCGGGCGGGGTGGGCTCGGCCACGTCCGCGGCACGTGTCGGTGGCACACGACACACTGAGCGGGTGCTGCTGTCCGATGTCGTCGCGGCCTCCGCCCGCGTCTCCGCCACCCGTTCACGCACCGCCAAGACCGAGATCGTCGCCGGGATCCTGCGCGACGCGGCGCCGCAGGAGGTGGCGCTGGTGACGGCGTACCTCGCCGGCGTGCTCCCGCAGCGGCGGGTGGGCGTCGGCTGGCGCACCCTGGGGTCCCTGCCCGACCCTGCGGCCGAGCCGACGCTGTCGGTCGGTGCGGTCGACGACCTGCTGCAGCGGCTGGCCGACACCTCCGGCTCGGGCTCGACGGCCACGCGGGCCGGCCTCGTACGCGAGCTGTTCGGCGCCGCGACGGCCGACGAGCAGGCCTTTCTGCGTGGCCTCCTCAGCGGTGAGCTCCGTCAGGGCGCGCAGGACGGTGTCATGCAGGCCGCGATCGCGCAGGCCGCCGACGTACCGCCGACCCTGGTGCGGCGGGCGGTCATGCTCGCCGGGTTCAGCGCCCCGGTGGCGCAGGCCGCTCTGACCGGCGGCGCCGAGGCTCTCGAGGCGGTCGGGCTGGAGGTCGGTCGGCCGCTGCGCCCGATGCTCGCGGGCTCCGAGCCCACCGTCGAGGAGGCCATGGCCACCGTCGGCTCCGGTGGGCCGGTGGCCCTGGAGTGCAAGCTCGACGGCATCCGCGTGCAGGTGCACAAGTCCGGCGAGGAGATCCGTCTCTTCACCCGAAGCCTGGAGGAGGTCACCGAGCGGCTGCCCGAGGTCGTCGAGGTCGTGCGCACGCTCCCGGCCGACCGTCTCGTGCTGGACGGCGAGGTCATCGCCCTGAAGGAGGACGGCTCGCCGCATCCCTTCCAGGTGACCGGGGCCCGCACCGCCAGCAGCAAGGACCCCGCCGAGCTGCGCCGGACGACGCCGGTGACGCTGTGGGTGTTCGACGTGCTGCACCGCGACGGTGCCGACCTGATCGACGCCCCCGGCTCGCAGCGGGTCGCCGCGCTGCGGGAGGTCGTGCCGGAGCCCAACCTCGTGCCGCGGCTGGAGACGGCCGACGCGCAGGAGGCGCAGCGGTTCTTCGCCGAGTGGGTCGGCCGCGGCCACGAGGGCGTCGTGGTCAAGAGCCTGTCGGCGCCGTACGCCGCCGGTCGCCGCGGTGCCGGCTGGGTGAAGGTCAAGCCGCGCCACACGCTCGACCTCGTCGTGCTCGCCGTCGAGTGGGGGAGCGGACGGCGGACCGGCCTGCTGTCGAACATCCACCTCGGCGCGCGCGACCCGGAGACCGGCGGCTTCGTGATGCTCGGCAAGACGTTCAAGGGCATGACCGACGAGATCCTCGCCTGGCAGACCGAGCGCTTCCAAGAGATCGCGGTCGACCGGGGCGACTGGGTGGTGACGGTACGGCCGGAGCAGGTCGTGGAGATCGCGTTCGACGGCGTCCAGCGCTCCACCCGCTACCCGGCGGGCATGGCGCTGCGGTTCGCGCGCGTCCTGCGCTACCGCGACGACAAGACCGCGGAGGAGGCCGACACCGTCGACGAGGTCCGCCGGATCGCGGGGTGGTGAGCGGACGATCGTGCGCCGAGCCGCCGTGGCAAGGTGGTCGCATGGCCGACGCACTGCAGACGGACACCCCGACGACGCCCGAGGAGGAGGTCGTCCGGATCTGCCAGGAGCTCATCCGGATCGACACCAGCAACTACGGCGACGAGGACGGCCCCGGGGAGCGCAAGGCCGCCGAGTACGTCATGACCGAGCTCACCGAGGTCGGCCTGGAGCCGCAGCTGCTGGAGAGCGAGCCCGGCCGGGCCAGCGTCGTCGTCCGGATCGAGGGGCAGGACTCCGGCCGCGGCGCCCTCGCCGTGCACGGTCACCTCGACGTGGTGCCCGCTCGGGCCGAGGACTGGCAGGTCGACCCGTTCGGCGGGGAGATCAGGGACGACTGCGTCTGGGGTCGCGGCGCGATCGACATGAAGGACATGGACGCCATGATCCTGTCGGTCGTCAAGGACCTCGCCCGGACCGGCACCAAGCCGCCGCGCGACCTGGTGGTCGCCTTCATCGCCGACGAGGAGGCCGGCGGCGCCAAGGGCAGCCACTGGCTGGTCGACCACCACGCCGACCTGTTCGAGGGCGTCACCGAGGCGATCAGCGAGGTCGGCGGGTACAGCGTCACCTTCCCGGACAAGAGCGGCGAGCAGCAGCGTGCGTACCTGCTGCAGACCGCCGAGAAGGGCATCGCCTGGCTGCGCCTCACCGCTCGCGGGCGGGCCGGTCACGGGTCGGTGCCCAACGACGAGAACGCCGTGGTCCGCCTGGCCGGGGCGATCGCCCGGATCGACGCCCACCAGTGGCCCCGGGAGTTCATCGGGTCGGTACGTCAGCTGCTCGACGGCCTCTCGGACCTGACCGGGGTGTCGTACGCCGACGACGACGTCACCGCGCTGCTGCAGAACCTGGGCGGGGCGAGGGGCTTCGTCGAGGGCACGCTGCGCGACACCTCCAACTTCACGATGCTCGACAGCGGGTACAAGCACAACGTCATCCCGCAGACCGCGAGCGCGTCCCTGGACTGCCGCTTCCTCCCTGGCCACGAGGAGGAGCTGATGAGCACCATCCGCGAGCTCGCCGGCGAGCACGTCGAGGTCTCCGTGGTGCACCGGGACATCGCCCTGGACGCGCCGTTCGAGGGTGCCCTGGTGGACAAGATGAAGGGCGCCCTGCTGGCCGAGGACCCCGGCGCGGCGGTGCTGCCGTACTGCCTGTCCGGCGGTACCGACAACAAGGCGCTCAAACGGCTCGGTGTCACGGGGTACGGTTTCGCGCCGCTGCGGCTGCCGGCGGACCTGGACTTCGCGCCGATGTTCCACGGCGTCGACGAGCGGGTCCCGCTGGACTCGCTGAGGTTCGGCGCGCGCGTGCTGAACCGCTTCCTGACCGACTGCTGATCCGCGCGCGAGCGGGCCGGATCAGGCGGTCCGCTGGACCCGGATGATCTTCCGGCGGAGCCACACCCGCCGCTTGCCACCGATGTACAGGCGGGTCCGGGCGAGCTCCCAGTGGCCGTACTCGGCGTGGTCGGTCAGCTCCTGACGGACCTCCGCCCGCGTGGCGGCACGCGGGAAGGTCAGGACGCGGTACTCGTACTGGATCATCGCTGCCCATTCTGCGACACATTCGCTACCGTCGGCGTCATGACCGATGACCCGCGTGCCGCACTGTCCGCCCTGGTGACTGCCCTCGAGCGCCACCTGGAGGCCGCTGCTGCGCGACGCGGGGAGAACGACCCGACCGTGGTCGCCGCGTACCGGGACGTCGCGGACGCGTTCGAGACCTACGACGACTCCCTGATGGACACCTACGGCGAGGTGACGCCGCTGGAGATCTACGCCGGCGACGACGAGTTCGAGGACGACGAGGACGAGAGCAGCGACGACGAGGACGACTACGACCTCGACGAGGACGATGACGACGACGGGGCGTACGGCGGTCTGGACGACGAGGACTACGACACCGACGACGAGCCGGCCACGACCCGCTGAGCGGTTCGGCTCAGCAGTCCCGGCCGGTCAGGACGAGACCTCGTCCAGCGCGGACGTGACCTGGTCGGGGACACCGAGGTCCGCGGCCCCCAGCGCTGAGCGCAGCTGAGGCAGGGTGCGAGCCCCGATCACGGCCGCGCTCACGGCCGGGCGTGAGGTCAGCCACGCGAGCGAGACCTCCGCGGGGCTGACACCGAGCCCTTCCGCCGCGGTGCAGACCGCCTCGATGACGGCGCGGGCGTGACCGTCCAGGTACGGCTCCAGCAGCGCGGGCCGCTGGGCGGCGCGGGAGTCCGCCGGCACGCTGCGCCGGTACTTCCCGGTGAGCGCTCCCCGGGCCAGCGGCGACCACGCGAGCAGCCCGACCCCGAGCGCGACGGCGGCCGGGACGGTCTCCTGCTCGGCCTCACGGCGCAGCAGGCTGTACTCGATCTCGTTGGCCACCAACGGAACTCGGCACTGCTCCAGTAGTGAGAGTGCGCGGGTCATCTGCCAGCCCTGGTAGTTGGAGACCCCGACGTAGCGCGCCCGGCCGGTGGTGACCGCCCACTCCAGCGCGGACAGCGTCTCCTCGAGCGCGGGCTCGTCGCTCCAGGTGTGCACCAGCCACAGGTCGACGTACTCCGTGCCCATGCGGCGCAGGGACAGGTCCAGCTGGTGCATCAGCGCGCCACGGGAGGTGTCGACGACGCGCGACCCCGAGGTGCGCGAGATGCCCGCCTTGGTGATGATCGTCAGCTCCTCGCGCGGGACGACGTCGTCGAGCAGGCTGCCGACGATCTCCTCGGTCTCGCCCAGGCCGTACCCGTGCGCGGTGTCCACCGTCGCGCCCCCGGCCGCGACGTACGTCTCCAGCTGCTCGCGCGCACCCTCCGGATCGATGTCGCCACCCCATCCGAGGGTGCCGAGGGTCAGGGCCGAGACGCGCAGGCCGGAGCGGCCGAGGGGCGACAGACGCATGGGCGGCAACCTATCGACTCCGAGCGCCCCTGGAAACGCACGGGATAGCGTCAGGTCATGCGACTCGGACTGACGGTGGGCTACTGGGGATCGGCGAAGGACTCACACACGGACGCCCAGATGGCACTGGTGCAGGACGCCGAGCGCGTCGGGTACTCCGTCGCCTGGGTCGCCGAGGCGTACGGCTCGGACGCACCGACGATCCTCGCGTGGCTCGGCGCGCAGACCTCCGGCATCGATCTCGGCAGCGGGATCATGCAGATCCCTGCCCGCACGCCGGCGATGACGGCGATGACCGCGAGCACCCTCGACACGCTGACGAACGGCCGGTTCCGGCTGGGGCTGGGCGTCTCCGGCCCGCAGGTCAGCGAGGGCTGGCACGGTGTGCGGTTCGGCGACCCGCTCGGTCGGACCCGGGAGTACGTCGAGATCGTCGAGCGAGCGCTGCGCCGGGAGCGGCTGGAGTACGACGGGGAGCACTTCACCCTCCCGTTGCCGGACGGCCCCGGCAAGGCGCTGCACCTGACGACGCGGCCCGTCCGGGACCGGATCCCGTTGTACCTCGCGGCCGTCGGGCCGAAGAACCTGCGCCTCACCGGCGAGCTCGCCGACGGCTGGCTGCCGGTGTTCTACATCCCGGAGCAGTCGGCGGACCTGCACGAGGCGGTCCGCGCCGGGCGTGAGTCCGCCGGTCGGGGGAGCGACCTGACCGGGTTCGACATCGCCCCGAGCGTCCCCGTCAGCATGGGTGAGGACCTGGACGCCGCGTACGACCGCGTCCGTCCGTACGCCGCGCTGTACGTCGGCGGGATGGGCTCGGCGAAGCAGAACTTCTACAACCGCATCGCCGTTCGGGCCGGGTTCGAGGAGGAGGCGGCGCGGGTCCAGCAGCTGTACCTGGGCCGCAAGCCCCGGGAGGCCGCGGCCGCCCTGTCGCGGGACTTCCTGGACCACACCGCGCTGATCGGTCCACGCGAGCGGATCGCGGATCGCCTGCACCGGTACGCCGAGGCCGGGGTCACGACGCTCGGGGTGGCGCCGTACGCGGACTCGGCGGACGAGCGCACGACGGTGGTCCGGACGATGGCCGAGCTGGTGGAGCAGGAGGGTCTGGGCTAGAGCCAGCCCGACCGCTTGAACGCCCGGTACAGCGTCACGCAGGCGAGCACGATGACGGCCAGCACCACGAAGTAGCCGTAGTAGACCTCGTGGTTGCCGACGTGGACGGACGCCTCGAGCTCGGGCATGTAGTGGAAGTTCATGCCGTAGATGCCGGCGATCATGGTGGGCAGCGCGGCGATCGCGACCCACGCCGAGATCTTGCGCATGTCGTTGTTCTGCTGCACCGAGACCTGCGCGAGGTGGGCGTTCAGGACATCGGTGAGCAGCCGGTCGTAGGACTCGACGTGGTCGACCACGCGCAGCAGGTGGTCGTTGATGTCGCGAAAGAACGGCACCGCCTCGGTGGGCAGCCACTCGCCGCGCAGCAGCTTGGTCAGCGGCTCGACGAGCGGCTGCGCGGCGCGGCGCGTCTCCAGGACCTCGCGCTTGAGGGAGTAGATCGTCTGGACGTTGGTCGCGCGGTCGGCCGAGAAGACGTCGCGCTCGATCTGGTCCAGGTCGTCGGTGAGCTCGTCGTCGATGCGCACGTAGTTGTCGACGACAGCGTCCATGACCGAGTACAGCACCGCCACCGGCCCGTGCTCCATCAGCTGGGGTGCGTGCTCCAGGGCGGCCCGGACGGGTGCGAGCGGCGTCGGCTCGCCGCGGCGGACGGTCAGCGCGAAGCGCTCCCCGATGAAGAGCATCACCTCACCGGTCTCCACGTCGGAGGTCGCCTCGATGTAGCTGAGGGTCTTCATCGCCACGAAGACGTTGCCGCCCTCGTACCGCTCGATCTTCGGGCGCTGGTTGCCGGTCACGGCGTCCTCGACGGCCAGCGGGTGCAACCCGAGCTCGTCCTTGACCAGGTCGAACTCCTCGGCCGTGGGGTCCTTCAGGCCGATCCAGAGGAACCCGGTGCTGTCGGCGCGCAACTCGTCGAGCTCGTCGCTCAGGTCGCCGCAGGGAAGTCGCTTGCCGTCCCGGTACACGGCCTGGTCCACGATCACGGCCCTATGTCACCACGCGCCCCTGCCGTGTGCACGGACACCCCGGTTCGTGGCCGCGGCCGGGGCCTACAGTGGCCGCGTGGCCACAGTCCTGCTCCTGCGTCATGGACGAACCGCCGCCAACTCCTCCGGGGTCCTGGCCGGCTGGACCGAGGGCGTCGGGCTCGACGACACCGGCCGTGTCCAGGCGGCCGCCGTCGGCGAGCGCCTGCGCGACCTGCCGATCGTCCGCGTCGTGACCAGCCCGCTGCAGCGGTGCCAGGAGACGGCCGCGGCCGTGGTCGGCGACCGCTCGGTCCCCACCACGACGGACGTCGACCTGGGGGAGTGCCGGTACGGCGCGTGGACCGGTCGCAGCATCGGCGAGCTGGCCAAGGACCCCTTGTGGCGCGTCGTGCAGGAGCAGCCGTCGGCCGTGACGTTCCCGGAGTCGCCGGACTTCGCCCACGAGTCGATGGCTCAGATGCAGGCCCGGGCCGTGCGGGCGGTACGGCGGATCGACGCCGAGGTCGAGGCGGAGCACGGGACGCGCGCGGTGTGGCTGGCCATCTCGCACGGCGACGTCATCAAGGCGGTGCTGGCCGATGCGCTCGGGACGCACCTGGACCTCTTCCAGCGCATCTCGGTCAGCCCGGCGTCGTTGTCGGGAATCCGCTACACGACCAGCCGCCCGTTCGTCGTCCGGATCAACGACAACAGCGCTTCCGTGGCCGATCTGGTGCCTCGCGAGGAGCAGGCGGCCAGCGGCGACGCGACTCCCGGTGGCGAGACCGGGGCCGACGAGCGCGTCGACACGCCCGCGTGACGCGACCGGGCGGTGCCGTGCCGTCCCAGCGCGGCCGACCGGATTAGGCTCGGACCATGCCCGTGATCGAGTACGACAGGCCGGACCGGTTCATCGCCGGGACGGTCGGACCCCCCGGCCAGCGCACCTTCTTCCTGCAGGTCTCCCAGGGCCGCCGCGTCACGTCGGTGTCGCTGGAGAAGCAGCAGGTCGAGGTTCTCGCCGAACGGGTCAACGAGCTGCTCGACGAGGTGGGTGTGGCGGCCGACGCGGCACCCGCACCCGAGGACAACGCGCCGCTGAGCACCCCGATCGACGACGAGTTCCGGGTCGGCACCTTGAGCCTGGCGTGGGAGTCGGACCGGTCCGCGGTCGTCATCGAGTGCCACGACGGCCAGGTCCAGCTGGAGCCGTCCGACGACGGGGACGAGCTGGTCGAGGTCACCGAGCCGGACGCCTCGGTGCTGCGCGTGGTGGTCGGCGCCGCCGACGCGCGCGAGTTCGCCCGGCGCAGCCTGGCCGCGGTCGCGCAGGGCCGCCCGCCGTGCCCGTTCTGCGGGGGACCGCTGGACGCGGAGGGTCACATCTGCCCGCGCGCGAACGGCTACCGACGCTGAGCATGCACCGCAACGGTCGTGGACGAGGCGAGGCCGCCGTGCCGGACGCCGCGGGCCTGGACGTCGAGCAGGTGCTCGAGGCGGGTGAGATCGAGGTCGAAGGGCGGCTCGTCGAGGCGTCCAACCTGGCCCTGCGGGTCTGGCTGACCCAGGGCGACCAGCGTCTGCCCGCCGTCTACAAGCCGATCAGCGGCGAGCGCGACCTGTGGGACTTCCCGGACGGCACGCTGGCGGGCCGGGAGCGGGCGACGTACCTCGTGGCGCGGGCCGGTGGCTGGACGCACATCCCGGAGACCGTGCTGCGCGACGGCCCCCTCGGCAGCGGCTCGGTGCAGCGCTGGGTCGGCCCCTTGGAGCCGACCGACCCGATCTCGCTGGTGCGCCTGGACCCGGTGCGTGAGCTGGAGTCCTCGTTCCTGCCGGTCGTCGCCCTCGAGCTCGCCGACGACGGGCCCGTCGCGCTGTGCCACGCCGACGACCCGCGGCTGGCGTCCCTCGCGGTGCTGGACGCCGTCCTGAACAACGCCGATCGCAAGGGCAGCCACCTCATCGAGGACGGCGACCACCTGTGGGCGATCGACCACGGCCTGACCTTCCACCCGCACGCCAAGCTCCGCACCATCCTGTGGGGCTGGGCCGGCGACCCGTTCCCGGCGGACGACCTGCAACGCCTCGCCCGGCTCGACGCGGCGCTGGCGGAGCCGGACCTGATCGCCGCCCTCGCGGCCCTGCTCACACCGGTCGAGGTGACCGCGCTGCGCAACCGCGTCTCCCGGCTGGCCGAGGAGGGTGTCTTCCCCGAGCCGCCACAGGACCGCACGCCGCTCCCGTGGCCACTGTGGTGACGCCGTAGGCTGGCCCGTTGTGAAGTCATGGTCCTCTCCCGCCCTGCCCGACCTTCCCGGCGAGAGCGGGCCACTGCACCTGTTCGACACCGCGTCCGACGCCCTGCGTGAGGTCCGCCCCGAGGGGCCGGCGCGGATGTACGTCTGCGGCATCACCCCGTACGACGCGACGCACCTCGGCCATGCGGCGACGTACGTGACGTTCGACCTGGCGAACCGCGCGCTGCGAGCGGCGGGACACGCGGTCGCGTACGTGCAGAACACCACCGACGTCGACGACCCGCTGCTGGAGCGGGCGGCGCGCGACGGCGTGGACTGGCGTGAGCTCGCCGCCTCGGAGATCCGGCTCTTCCACGAGGACATGACCGCGCTGCGGGTCCTCGCGCCGGACCACTACGTCGGCGTGGTCGAGACGATGCCGCAGCACGTCGCCACCGTGACGGCGCTGGTGGACTCCGGAGCCGCGTACCCGCTGGAGGTCGACGCGGCCGAGGCCGCGACCGACGGGGTGCGCGACATCTACCTGGACCTTTCGAAGCAGCCCTCGTTCGGCGAGGTCTCGCACTGGTCGCGCGAGCAGATGATGTCCGTCTTCGCCGAGCGCGGCGGCGACCCGGACCGCTCCGGCAAGCGCGACCCGCTGGACCCGCTGCTGTGGCGCGGTGCCCGGAAGGGTGAACCCTCCTGGGAGGGCGGCGAGATCGGCGACGGCCGCCCCGGTTGGCACATCGAGTGCACCACCATCGCGCTGAACCTGCTCCACGACGGCTTCGACATCCAGGGCGGCGGGACGGACCTGATCTTCCCGCACCACGAGATGAGCGCCGTGCAGGCCGCTGCACTCACCGGGCGCACGCCGTTCGCGCAGCTGTACGCCCACCAGGGCATGGTCGGCTACGACGGCGAGAAGATGAGCAAGTCCAAGGGCAACCTGGTCCGGGTGTCCGACCTGCGCCGGGACGGCGTGGACCCGATGGCGATCCGCCTGGTGCTGCTCGCCCAGCACTTCCGCACCGACTGGGAGTACACCGACGCGCTGCTGAAGCAGGCGGCGGAACGGCTGGAGCGCTGGCGTGCCGTCGTCGCCTCCGGACGCGGTGCCGACGCGGCGCCGGTGGTGGCCGCCGTCCGTGCGCACCTCGCCGACGACCTGCACTCCGAGCGCGCGCTGGACGTGATCGACGACTGGGCCGCTCGCTCGCTCGACGCCCCGGAGAACGGCGCGGCCGTGGCCGAGGTCCGCGACGCGGTCGACACGCTGCTCGGCGTCCGCCTCTGACCCTGTGTCAGCCGGCCGCCGGCGCCGGTCAGTCCTCGTCCTCCTGGCGGCGGCGCAGGTAGCGCTCGAACTCCTTGGCGATGGCGTCACCGCTCGCCTCCGGGAGGTCGGTGGTGTCCTGCGCCTCCTCCAGGGAGTGGACGTACTCGGCGACTTCGTCGTCGGAGGAGGCGAGCTCGTCGACCCCGTGCTCCCAGGCGCGGGCCTGGTCCGGGAGGTCGGCGTGGCCGATCAGTGTGTCGAACAGCTCCTCGAGTCGGGTGAGCAGCGCCAGGGTGGCCTTCGGCGAGGGACTGCCGCCGGCGTAGTGCGGCACGGCCGCCCAGATCGACATCGACGCGATGCCCGCCCGGTCCGCCGAGTCGACGACGACACCGACGATGCCGGTAGGCCCCTCGTACAGGCTGGTCTCCAGGTCGTAGCGGTGCCGGGTCTCCTCGTGCTCGGAGGTCACCGTGACCGGGATCGGGCGGGTGTGCGGGACGTCCGCGAGCAGGCCGCCGAGCGTGATCAGCATGCTGACCTCGAGCTCCTCGGCGAGGGTGATGAGCTCGTCGGTGAAGGACGCCCACCGCATGGAGGGCTCGATGCCCTGGACGAGCACGACGTCGCGGTCCAGCGGGGTGTCGCGTGCCAGCAGGATGCGGGTGGTCGGCCAGCGCAACGTGCGCCGGCCGTCCTCGTTGGTCACCCGCGGGCGGTTGACCTGGAAGTCGTAGTACTCCTCGGGGTCCAGAGCCGCGATCGGCTCGGCGTCCCACATCCGCGCCAGGTGCGCGAGGGTCGAGGTCGCCGTCTCGCCGGCGTCGTTCCAGCCCTCGAACGCTGCGATCATGATGGGGTCACGCAGCTCTGGCAGGTCCTCGAGCTGGATCACGCAGCCTCCTGGGTGGGCACGGACGTCCGCCGCGGGCGACGGGCACCGGGGTGACCCGGCGTCGTACCACCCTAAGGACCCTGACCAGAGGGTGGAGCACGAGTCCTGGCGCGGGCTGCTCCTCGTTAGGATGGCCCGACGCCCGTTTCCCCAAGGTTTGAGCCGTTGGAGGCCCCGTGAGCAGCCGCTCCACCCAGCGTGGCGCTCGGTCCGCCGAGTCCACCGCCCGCTCGACCCAGGTCGACCCCGAGCACATCCGTCCTGACTGCACCGACGTCCTCACCGAGGCACTGCGCAGCAGGATCCTGGTCCTCGACAGCGCCATGGGGACGGTGATCCAGCAGCACCGGCTGGGCGAGGCCGACTACCGCGGTGAGCGGTTCGCCGACTGGGAGAGCGACCTCAAGGGCAACAACGACCTGCTGTCGCTGACGCAGCCGGCGCTGATCCGGGAGATCCACCGGGCCAACCTCGAGGCCGGCTCGGACCTCATCGGCACCAACACGTTCAACGCCCAGACCATCTCCATGGCCGACTACGGCATGCAGGATCTGGCGTACGAGCTGAACCTCGCCTCCGCCCAGCTGGCGCGCGCCGAGTGCGACGCGATGACCGAGCTCACCCCCGACCGTCCCCGGTACGTCGCCGGCTCACTCGGCCCGACCAACCGGACGGCGTCGATCTCCCCGGACGTCAACGACCCCGGCAAGCGCAACGTCACCTACGACGACCTGGTCAGCGCCTACCTCGAGCAGGCCAACGGGCTGGTCGACGGCGGCTCGGACCTGCTGGTCATCGAGACGATCTTCGACACCCTCAACGCCAAGGCGGCCATCTTCGCCTGCGAGACCCTCTTCGAGGAGCGCGGCCGCCGCTGGCCGGTCGTCATCTCCGGCACCATCACCGACGCGTCCGGCCGCACCCTGTCCGGCCAGGTCACCGAGGCGTTCTGGAACAGCGTCCGGCACGCCCGGCCGATCGCCGTCGGCCTCAACTGCGCGCTCGGTGCGACCGACATGCGTCCGTACGTCGCCGAGCTCGCGCGGGTGGCCGACTGCTTCGTGTCCTGCTACCCCAACGCCGGGCTGCCCAACGCCTTCGGCGAGTACGACGAGAGCGCGGAGGCGATGGCGGCTGTCGTGGAGGAGTTCGCGGCCGACGGTCTGGTCAACCTGCTGGGCGGCTGCTGCGGCACCACTCCCGAGCACATCGCGCTCATCGACAAGGCGGTCCAGGGGAAGGCGCCGCGGGTGCCGGCGACGGTCGGTGCGGCGCTGCGCCTGTCCGGCCTGGAGCCGGTCAACGTCGTCGAGGAGTCGCTGTTCGTCAACGTTGGCGAGCGCACCAACATCACGGGGTCGGCGCGCTTCCGCAAGCTGATCAAGGACGGCGACTACGGCACCGCGCTCACCGTGGCCCGTCAGCAGGTCGAGGCCGGCGCGCAGGTCATCGACATCAACATGGACGAGGGCATGATCGACGGTGTGGAGGCGATGGACCGCTTCTGCAAGCTGATCGCCTCCGAGCCCGACATCTGCCGGGTCCCGGTGATGATCGACTCCTCCAAGTGGGAGGTCATCGAGGCCGGCCTGAAGTGCGTCCAGGGCAAGTCGATCGTCAACTCCATCTCGATGAAGGAGGGCGTCGAGCCGTTCGTCGCGCACGCCCGCCTGTGCCGCAAGTACGGCGCCGCGGTCGTCGTGATGGCCTTCGACGAGGACGGCCAGGCGGACACGCTGCAGCGCCGGATCGAGATCTGCCAGCGGGCGTACGACGTGCTCACGACCGAGGTGGGCTTCCCGGCCGAGGACATCATCTTCGACCCGAACATCTTCGCCGTCGCGACAGGCATCGAGGAGCACGCGAACTACGGCGTCGACTTCATCGAGGGCGCCCGCTGGATCAAGCAGAACCTGCCGGGCGCGCTCGTCTCCGGCGGTGTCTCGAACGTCTCCTTCTCCTTCCGCGGCAACAACCCGGTGCGCGAGGCCATCCACGCGGTCTTCCTGTACCACGCGGTTCAGGCCGGCATGGACATGGGCATCGTCAACGCCGGTGCCCTGGTGGTCTACGACGAGATCGACGCCGAGCTGCGCGAGCGGATCGAGGACGTCGTCCTCAACCGGCGCCCCGACTCCACCGAGCGGCTGCTGGAGATCGCCGAGCGGTTCAACGCCACCGGCGAGGCCAAGGAGCAGGCGACCCAGGAGTGGCGTGAGCTGCCGGTGCGCGAGCGCATCACCCACTCGCTGGTGAAGGGCATCGACGAGCACATCGTCGCCGACACCGAGGAGCTCCGGTCCGAGCTGGCCGCCTCCGGGGGGCGCCCGCTGCAGGTCATCGAGGGTCCGCTGATGGACGGCATGGGCGTGGTCGGCGACCTGTTCGGCGCCGGCAAGATGTTCCTGCCGCAGGTGGTGAAGTCCGCCCGCGTGATGAAGAAGGCGGTCGCCCACCTCATCCCGTACATCGAGGCAGAGCGGAAGCCGGGCGACGCGCAGCACACCAACGGCAAGGTCGTGATGGCCACCGTCAAGGGCGACGTGCACGACATCGGCAAGAACATCGTCGGCGTCGTCCTGCAGTGCAACAACTACGACGTCGTCGACCTGGGCGTCATGGTCCCAGGTCAGAAGATCCTCGACGCCGCCAAGGCCGAGGGCGCCGACGTCATCGGCCTGTCGGGCCTGATCACCCCGTCCCTGGACGAGATGGTCTCCTTCGCCGAGGAGATGGAGCGGCAGGGCTTCGACATCCCGCTGCTGCTCGGTGGGGCGACCACGTCCAAGGCGCACACCGCCGTGAAGGTGGAGCCGAAGTACCACGGCCCGGTCATCTGGGTGAAGGACGCCTCGCGCTCGGTCCCGACCGTCGCCTCACTGCTGTCGGACGAGCGTCGCCCGGCGCTGCTGGAGCAGGTCGGCCAGGAGTACGACGCACTGCGCACCCGGCACGCGGCCAAGCGCAACGACCGTCCGCTGCTGAGCCTGGAGCAGGCGCGCGCCAACGCCACGCCGATCGACTGGTCGGCCTACCGGCCGCCGCGACCGCACCTGATCGCCGAGCAGGTGCGGGACATGCACGAGGGACCGCACCCCACGGACGCCTCGTACTCCCGCACGTTCCACGACTACTCGATCGCCGAGCTGCGCGAGTACATCGACTGGCAGCCGTTCTTCAACGCCTGGGAGATGAAGGGTCGCTTCCCCGACATCCTGAACAACCCGGCCACCGGTGAGGCAGCGCGCAAGCTGTACGACGACGCGCAGGTCATGCTCGACCGCCTGATCGAGGAGCGGTGGCTGAGCGCCAACGGCGTCATCGGCCTGTTCCCGGCGAACGCGGTCGGCGACGACATCGAGATCTACACCGACGAGACCCGCTCGCAGGTGCGCACGACGCTGCACCAGCTGCGCCAGCAGGGGCAGCACCGGGACGGCATCCCGAACCGCGCGCTCAGCGACTTCGTGGCGCCCAAGGACTCGGGGCTGAAGGACTACCTCGGCGCCTTCGCGGTGACCGCCGGGCTCGGGTCGCAGGAGCAGATCGCGAAGTTCAAGGACGACCTGGACGACTACAGCGCCATCCTGCTGGAGTCCCTGGCCGACCGGCTGGCCGAGGCGTTCGCCGAGCGGATGCACCAGCGCGTGCGTACGGAGTTCTGGTGCTTCGTGGGCGATGAGCACCTCAGCAACGAGGACCTCATCGCCGAGAAGTACACCGGCATCCGTCCGGCACCGGGCTACCCCGCCTGCCCGGACCACACCGAGAAGATGCTGCTGTGGGACCTGCTCGACGTGGAGGAGCGCACCGGCATGCGGCTCACCGAGAGCATGGCGATGTGGCCGGGCGCGTCGGTCAGCGGCTGGTACTTCTCCCACCCCCAGTCGCAGTACTTCGTCGTCGGTCGGCTCGACCGGGACCAGGTCGCCGAGTACGCCGAGCGCAAGGGCTGGACCCTCGCCGAGGCCGAGAAGTGGCTCTCGCCGAACCTCGGTTACGAGCCGGAGGACTGATGGCCCACCGCACCACCGCGCCCCCGGCCGTCGATCGCGCCGCGGGCGCCGGCGAGCGGCTGCCCGCGGCCGTGCTGTGGGACATGGACGGGACCCTGGTCGACACCGAGCCGTTCTGGATCGCCGAGGAGCACGACCTGGTCGAGTCCTACGGCGGCCGGTGGACCGACGAGCTCGCGCACGAGTGCGTGGGCAACCCCTTGCTGGTGTCGGCGCAGATCATCCGGGACAACTCGCCGGTCACGCTCGAGCCGCACGAGATCGTCGAGCGTCTCCTGGGCGGCGTGGTGCGCCGGATGCGCGAGCACGTGCCCTGGCGCCCAGGTGCCCAGGACCTGCTGAAGGCCCTCGCCGCGCAGGACGTCCCGTGCGCGCTGGTGACGATGTCGTACGCCTCGTTCGCCCAGGTGCTGATCGACGCGGTTCCGGGCGGCACCTTCGTCGAGGTCATCACCGGCGACTCGGTAACGCACGGCAAGCCGCACCCGGAGCCGTACCTCGCCGCGGCCGCCGCGCTCGGGGTGCAGCCCGCGGACTGTGTCGCGATCGAGGACTCGCCACCGGGCGTGCGCTCGGCGGTCGCGGCGGGAGTGCCGACCCTCGCCGTACCCCACGTGGTCGAGATCCCGGCCATGGAGGGTGCGGTGCAGATCGACACCCTCGCCGGGCTCACGCCGTCCGACCTGGTCCGTCTGTCGCTCGCGCGCTGACGGACCAGGCCGGTGCGGCTGGACCGCCTACCAGTTGACCGGCCGCAGCTCCGGTCCGACGATGTGTCCCTGGCTCGGCGACGGGTGGTGCTCGTCGTGGTGGAAGTGGCCCGCGTACCAGACGACGACGTCGGTCCGGGCGATCGACTCGCCGGTCAGGAACGCGTTCAGCCTGCACCGGGTGTCCGCCGGCCCGCCGCCGACGACGCCGACCCCGTCGTCGAGCTCGGTGCCGCGGTAGCGCAGGAACCACAGGTCGGAGACGCCGTAGGAGTCTGCGGTCCCGTCCGCGAGCCCGGGTGTGATCGAGTAGCCGCGCCCGGTCCCGGCGTCGCGGACGCGCCACCGGTCGATGGAGCCGGAGCGCTTGCGGCTGGTCTCGCGCGAGATCCGCCACCACACCGGGCGATGACCGAGCCACCACCCGAACTGCTCGACGACGTCGTTGCCCGCGCCCTCGATGTCGAAGTCGAACCGCCAGTACGCGTGGTGGTGGTGGACCATGCAGGTGCGCGGGTTCTTCGTCCCGGCGAAGCCGAAGCGCGGCTGGATGGTGCCGTCGTCGCGCAGCCGCCAGTCGGAGATGTAGCGGTACCACCCGGCCTGCAGCTCGCTGACGATGCGCAGCTCGCCGTTGTCGTAGTGCAGGGCCACTCCCTGGAAGTTGCCCGAGTCGTCGGACGCCTCGAGGATCGTCGCCGGCGGCGACGTGCAGACACGCCATCCGGGACCCACCGGCTCGGTCCCGTTCGCCTGGAACGGCGTCTCCTGGTTCTGCCAGTCCCGATAGGTCACGCCGTCGTCGTACAGGACGTTCAGGATCGGTACGTGGGCCTGCCAGAGCACCATCCGCCCGCGGTAGCGGACGTAGCGCAGCTCGACGCCGGACCCCTTGCCGAAGTGGGTCGGTGACGACGCCCGCGGCCGGACCACCACGAAGTTCCACAGCTCCTCGCCGCCCCGGATGACCCGCACCCGCACCGAGTCCCGGCCGCTGTCGGTCTGCTGGCTGTCGACCGGGACGGGCAGGTGGGCCTCGCAGTCGCCGTCGGCCGGGTGCAGGCCGTGCCCGGCCTCCCAGTCCACCTCCCGGCTGCCGAGGTCGACCGCGACGTACTGGTGCGGCCGCAGGCTGCGCGGCTCGTGGATCGCCAGGGCGATGCGCCGGGTGTACGTGCCGTCGGGCTGCTCGACGTCGGCCAGCGGCGGCATCGGCTGGTACACGACCGCCTGCCCGCGACGCTGGATCGGCGCGAACCGCTCGTCCTTGCGGAGCACGGCGAGCGCTTCCTGCAGCTCTGCGGTCGTAGGGTTCGGTCGGAAGTCGCTCGACCGGACCTCGATCGCGCCGTCCAGCTCGCCACGCACCTCGACGGACCGGTTCTGCGCGGGGTCGAAGAGCACGGCGTGCAGTGGTTCGACCGTGTCACGACGACGCAGCGGCATGGCCGGGCCGTGGACCTGAACCGCCTCGGCGTCGGCGCTGCCCAGCTTCTCGCGGACGAGGTCGGACGACCTCAGACCGGTCGTCCATCGTTCGGCCGCCGCGGACAGCTCGTCCCCGTACGGCTCCATCAGAATCTCGACATCCTTCGGCATGACGCCGCCCCCCCAGGTCGATATCGGTCATCGAGGAGGAGGGGCGGCGATCTGCCGTGATACCAGGCCTACTCGCCGGCGCCGGCCTCCACGTACACCGACGAGCCGAGCTCGACGAACGTGCGGCTCATCTGCTGCATGCCGTCATTGGCGAACCGCTCCCGCACGTCCTGGCTGATCTTCATCGAGCAGAACTTGGGGCCGCACATCGAGCAGAAGTGCGCGGTCTTGGCCGCCTCCGCCGGGAGCGTCTCGTCGTGCATGGACCGCGCGGTGTCCGGGTCGAGCGAGAGGTTGAACTGGTCGTTCCAGCGGAACTCGAACCGCGCCTTGGACAGTGCGTCGTCCCAGTCCCGCGCCCCCGGGTGACCCTTGGCGACGTCGGCGGCGTGGGCCGCGAGCTTGTAGGTGATCACGCCGGTCTTGACGTCGTCCCGGTCCGGCAGGCCCAGATGCTCCTTCGGCGTGACGTAGCAGAGCATCGCGGTGCCGTGCATCGCGATCGTCGCTGCGCCGATCGCGGACGTGATGTGGTCGTATCCGGGCGCGACGTCCGTCACCAGCGGTCCGAGCGTGTAGAACGGCGCGCCGTGGCACCACTCCTGCTCCAGTCGCACGTTCTCCTCGACGAGGTTCAGCGGGACGTGGCCGGGCCCCTCGACCATCACCTGGACGTCGTGCTGCCAGGCGCGCTCGGTCAGCTCGGCGAGGGTCCGCAGCTCGGACAGCTGGGCCTCGTCGTTGGCGTCGGCGGTCGAGCCGGGACGCAGGCCGTCGCCGAGGCTGAATGCGACGTCGTACTGCGCGAAGATCTCGCACAGCTCGTCGAAGTGGGTGTAGAGGAAGCTCTCCTGGTGGTGGGCGAGCATCCACCCGGCCATGATCGAGCCGCCCCGGCTGACGATGCCGGTCACGCGGTGCACGGTCATGGGGACGTAGCGCAGCAGCACGCCGGCGTGGACGGTCATGTAGTCGACGCCCTGCTCGCACTGCTCGATCACCGTGTCGCGGTAGACCTCCCAGGTGAGGTCCTCCGCCTTGCCGTCGACCTTCTCCAGCGCCTGGTAGATCGGGACCGTGCCGATCGGGACGGGGGAGTTGCGCACGATCCACTCGCGGGTGGTGTGGATGTCGTCGCCGGTGGACAGGTCCATCACCGTGTCCGCGCCCCACTGCGTCGCCCAGCTCAGCTTGTCGACCTCCTCGGCGATCGAGGACGTGACGGCGGAGTTGCCGATGTTGGCGTTGACCTTCACCAGGAACCGGCGGCCGATGATCATCGGCTCGGTCTCCGGGTGGTTGACGTTCGCGGGGATGATGGCTCGCCCGGCCGCCACCTCGGTCCGGACGAGCTCCACGTCGCACTGCTCGCGCGCCGCGACGTACTCCATCTCCGGCGTCACGATGCCGCCACGGGCGTAGTGCATCTGCGTCACGCACCGACCGTCCCTGGCACGCAACGGCTCCCGACGCTCGCCCTGCCACTCGGCGGTCGCCGCGCCACGCCGTACGGCGGACCGGCCGTCGTCGGCGAGGTGTCGTTCGCGTCCGCTGTACGTCTCCACGTCCTCGCGCGCCGCGATCCAGTCCGCGCGGTGCGCAGGCAGCCCGCGCTCGGGGACCGAGCCGGGCCCCGACGTGTCGTAGAGGCGGACCGGGGCGTTGGCCTCTCCGGTGCCGGGCGAGGCCTCCTGGTGGACCTCGGTGAAAGGCACGCGCATCCCGCGCGGGCCGTCGACGTAGATCTTCGTCCGTGCTGCGTCGGTCATGCCGGTGACTCCTCGGTGTGAGTGGTGGGACAGGTCTGGTGGATGTGCTGCAGAAGGTCGTGCACGAGCCGGCCGGGGTCGTCCGAACGCATGACGCTGCCCATGACGGCGACACCGTGGGCGCCGGCCCGCAGCAGGTCCTGGACGAGCAAGGGCTGTACCCCGCCGAGCGCCAGGACTGCCGGTGCTCCCGACACAGCGGCGACGGCCCGGCGGACGCCGCTCGCGCCCAGCGCCGGCCCGTACCCGAGTTTGGACTCGGTTGGCGCGACGGGGGAGTAGGTGACGTAGTCGAGCCCGGCCGTCCGCGCCGCGGCGAGCCCGGCGGGGTCGTGCACCGACCTGCCGAGGAGCCGGTGCCGCGTTCGCGGCAGCGGGTCGCCGGAGCGCAGGTGGACACCGTGGTCGGGGTGGGCGCGCGCCGAGTCGCGGACGACCAGGACGCCTCCGACCGGCTCGAGCGCGGCGGTGATGGTGTCGGCCGCCCGGTCGTACGAGGTGGGGTCCAGGTCGCGCTCGCGCAGGAGCACGGCGCGCGCCCCGCCGTCGACGCACTCGCGGACGACGTCGGTGAGCCGGCGACCGCGCGGCACCTGATGGCGGTCGGTGACCACGAGCAGTCTCGGGAGCGGCCTCACGTGCCGATCACGCCCGCCAGCGGCGAGGACGCACGAGCGGTGTGGCGACGCGGGATCCGTCCGGCGCGCGCCGCGTCCCGTCCCGCCTGCACCGCCGCGCGCATCGCCGAGGCCATCAGGGACGGGTCGGTCGCCCGGGTCACGGCCGAGGCGAGCAGGACCGCGTCGCAGCCCAGCTCCATCGCGAGCGCAGCGTCCGACGCCGTACCGATCCCGGCGTCGAGGATCACCGGCACGGTGACGGCCTCGCGCAGCAGAGCCACCGCGTGGGGGTTGCGGATGCCGAGCCCACTGCCGATCGGTGCGCCGAGCGGCATGACCGCCGCGCAGCCGACGTCCTCGAGACGGCGTGCCACCACCGGGTCGTCCCCGGTGTAAGGGAGGACGTGAAAACCCTTGTTCACCAGCGTTGTTGCCGCATTGAGGAGCTCGACCACGTCCGGGAGCAGCGTGCGCTCGTCCGGGACGACCTCGAGCTTCACCCAGTCGGTGCTGAGCGCCTCACGGGCGAGCTCGGCCACCAGCACGGCCTCGCGCGCCGTCCGGCAGCCCGAGGTGTTCGGCAGGACGTGCACCGGCAGGTCGGCGAGAGCGTCCGTCACCCCGCTCCCGACGGAGCCACCGGTGCGACGCATCGAGACGGTCACCACCTGGGTGCCCGAGGCGATCACCGCCTCGCGCAGCGCGGCGTGGCTGGTCGCGCCGCCCGAGCCGAGCAGCAACCGAGACCGCAGGGTCCGCCCGGCCAACGAGAGCTCGTCGATGTCCACCTCAGCCGCCCTGCATGGGGGAGAGCACCTCGACGACGGCGTCGGTTCGAAGAACCGTGGTCGCCCACTGCTCCCGGTGGACCAGGGCACCGTCGATGGCGACCGCGACGCCGGTGCGCTCGGTGCCGTCCTCGCGGAGCAGCTCTGCGACGGTCAGGTCGGGCCGAGCGGGTCGTGCCCTTCCGTTGACGGTGATGGTGCTCATGGGAGGCCCACTTTCTGATCGACGGGACGGTGCGGCCGGAACGGGACGGCCTCTGGCCAGGCGGCCGTACCGAGGACGGCGTGACGGACCGCGACAGCGGTGGCCGGGGCGAGCAGGTAGCCGTGCCGGTAGTGACCGGTGGCGACGACGAGGCCGGGGGCGGCCTCGCCCAGGTACGGGCCGTTGTCCGCCGTCCCCGGACGCAGGCCCACGTCGTGGGAGACCAGCTCGGCGTCCCGCAGCTCGGGCACCACAGCGGTCGCCGCGAGCAGGAGGTCCAGGGCGGCGCGAGGCGTGCGCCGGGTGTCGAAGCCGCAGTCGTCGGAGGTGGCACCGACGACCACCTCGCCGTTCCGGCGCGGCACGAGATAGACCGGCACGCCGTCGACCTGGGCCCGCAGCGTGCAGGTCAGCACGGGAGTGTGCGTACGCAGCCGCAGCAGCTCTCCCTTGACCGGACGGACGCCGACCTCGAGACCGACCCGTGCGGCGAGGGGCCGGCTGTGCGCGCCGGCCGCGAGGACCACCACGTTCGCGGGATGCACGTCACCCGACGACAGGCGCACCCCGGTCACGCGCTCGCCGGTGCGCACGGGCTCGACTGCGCCGGAACGGATCTCGACGCCCCGCCGGCGCAGGGCACCCCGCAGCGCGGCGAGGACGGCCGTGGTGTCGACGCTCAGGTCGTCCTCCAGCCGCAGGCCGGCCCGGACCGCGGACGACAACGCCGGCTCCAGACGCCGGCAGGTGCGGGCATCGAGTCGCGCAGGCGGGAGTCCTAGGCGGGCGAGGCGGCGGGCGTGCCGGTCCAACTCCGCGTCGTCGTCGCGGTGCAGCGACAGCAGGAGCGTCCCCTCGTCGCGCAGCCCGACGTCCACGCCGCCGGCGTCGCGCAGACGTCCGGCGAGCTCGGGCCAGCCCCGCACCGAGCGAGCGGCCAGCGCGTGCAGAGCCTCCTCGCCGTCGGCGAGCTCGGCGGCCGAGGCGAGCATGCCGGCGGCGACGGGGGAGGCCTGGCCGGTCAGCCCGGCGTCGTGGACGACGACACTGTCGACGTCGTCGCTCAACGCCCAGGCACTGATCAGGCCGGCGATGCCGGCGCCGATCACGACGACCCGCGTCATGAGCGCGGTCGCCGGGCGATCACGTGCGCGGGGCACGGCCTTCGCTCATCGGCACGTCTGGAGGAGACGGGGCAGCGGGACGGACGGGCGACGACGGCGTTCACCGAGGGCTTCTCCTTGCGCCGGCATGATCCGGATCAAGTGGGACGGTCGGGGCCGCGTCAGCCCCCTCTCAGCCCGGTGCGCCGGACTCCCGCGAAGGACATGCCGACCGTACCAGCACGACCCGGCATCGGTGGATCACCGTGAACCGCTGCCCGAGAACCGTTGCTCACCAGCGCTGTTCACCCACGACCGAGGGGTGGGCACCCGGCGTGCGGGTGCCCACCCCTGTGGTGGACTCGTCCGTCCGGACGCGAGATCCGTCAGCCGTCGAGACGGCGGCGCATCAGGTACCCGGCTCCGAAGACCACACCGAGACCGGCGAGTCCGGTGGCCAGCAGAACGGTGTTCGAGCTGCCCGGTCCCTTGAGCAGGTCGGTCTGCACGGGCGGGCCGGTGGGCGGAGGCGTCTCGCTTCCGGGAGGCGGCGGCATCGTGCTCGTGCCCGTCGACGATGTCTCCAGAGGCGGCGTGGTGGAGGTGGTCGTCTCCGGCGGCGTGGTGGAGGTCGTGGTCTCCGGCGGCGTGGTGCTGGTGGTCTCCGGCGGGG
>NZ_JAROAV010000044.1 GCF_029439465.1 Luteipulveratus flavus
TCGAGTAGGCGAGCCCCCAGGGCGAGCCGTATCGAGACCAGGTGACCGCGGATGGCTGGTCTCACGTCGTTCGCCCTACTCGACCGGCGACGGTGTCCTCGGTGGTCAGGTGCTGGGCCGTTTGACGGTCGGCGGCAGCGCGTTGTTAGTCTGCCCTAAGTTAAGCAAGGCTTACCTTCCTTTCACGCGCCCTGGAGACACCGTGCACCGTCGTTCCTACCTCACCCTCCTGTCCGCCGCGGCCGTCACGGCCCTCGCCGCCGGATGCTCGACGGGACCCACCGGCAGTGAGGAGAGCGCCGCGCCGGCGGCGGCCTCCAGCGCCGCGAACGCCGACGCCGGCGCCTATCCGGTGACGATCAAGCACGCACTGGGTACGACGACCGTCAAGGGCACGCCGAAGCGCATCGCCACCGTCGGCTGGTCCGACGCCGACGTCGCGCTCTCCCTGGGCGTCGTCCCGGTGGCCGCGACGGCGATCGACTGGGGTGGCAACAAGAACCGTTCGACCGACTGGTTCGACAAGAAGCTCGCCCAGCTCGGCGGCCAGCAGCCGGTCCGCTACAGCGACGCGGACGGCGCCCCGATCGACGAGGTCAACAAGGCGCGCCCCGACCTGATCCTCGCCACCAACTCCGGCCTGACCAAGGACGAGTACGCCAAGCTGTCCCGCATCGCGCCGGTCGTCGCCTACCCGGGCGCCCCGTACGGCACGTCGTGGCAGCAGTCGGTCGATCTGATCGGCAAGGCGGTCGGCCGGGCAAACGAGGCCAAGGCGGTCACGGCGAGCACCGAGAGCAGCATCAAGAACGCGGTGGCGAAGTACCCGCAGCTGAAGGGCAAGACGGCCGCGTGGATCTGGTTCACGCCGACCGACCTGAGCAAGTTCGGCGCGTACACGCCGCTGGACAACCGGCCGCGGATGCTGGAGAGCTTCGGGCTGAAGACCGCGCCCGCCGTGACCAAGGCCGCCGGCACGACCAACAGCTTCAGCGTCGACATCTCGGCGGAGAAGGCGAGCACCGTCGACGCCGACGTCGCGATCTTCGACGAGGAGAAGCCGGGGCAGGACGCCACCATCCGGAAGAACCCGCTACTGGGCAAGATGCCGGCGCTCGCCTCGGGTGCCTACTTCGCCAACGCCGACCAGCCGGCGACGCTGACGATGTCCAGCCCGACCCCGCTGTCCATCCCGGTCGGCCTGCAGACGTTCCTGCCGAAGCTGGCCGAGGCCGCGAGCAAGGCGAAGTGACAAGCACTGCCACTGAGCCCCGTCCTGCCGCAACCGCGGCGGGGCGGGGCTCGACCCCGCGCCTGCGCTCCCGGACGACGATCGTCGCGGTCGGCGTGCTCGCGATCGCCGTCGCCGTCCTCCTCTCGCTCACCGTCGGCGCGGTGATGCTGTCGCCGGGCCAGGCGTTCTCCCATCTGCTGGACACGCGCAGCTCCAGCCAGGAGGCGGCGATCGTCGGTTCGCGGGTGGACCGCGTCCTGGTCGGGCTGCTGGTCGGCGCGGCCGTCGCGGTCGCCGGGGCCGTGCTGCAGGGCGTGACGCGCAACCCGCTCGCCGACCCGAGCATCCTCGGCATCAACTCGGGAGCCGCGCTCGCCGTCATCCTGGGCATCTACTGGTTCGACGTCACCTCGATGCCGGTCTACCTCTGGCTCGGTCTGATCGGCGCGGGCGTCGCCGCCGCCCTGGTGTACGGCATCGCGAGCCTCGGTCCGCGCGGCCCGCAACCGGTGACGATGGCCCTCGCCGGCGCGGCCTTCACCGCAGGGGCGAGCAGCGTCGTCTCCGGGATCATGGTCAGCAGCAGCGAGACGCTCGAGGTCTTCCGCTTCTGGCAGGTCGGCAGCATCAGTGGCCGGGACATGGATGCGCTCCCGGCCGTCCTCCCCGTGTTCGCCGTCGGTTTCGTGCTCTGCCTCGCGGTCGGGGGAGTGCTGAACGCGCTCGCCCTCGGTGACGACCTGGCGCGCGCGCTCGGCCAGCGGATCCTGCTCGGACGCGGGCTCGCCTGGCTCGGCGCGGTCGTCCTGTGCGCGGCGGCCACCGCAGTCGCCGGGCCGATCGCGTTCGTCGGCCTCGTCGTCCCGCACGTCGTCCGCCTGCTCGTCGGCCCGGACCACCGTCGCATCCTGCTCGGCTCCCTGCTCGGCGGACCCGTCCTCGTGATCCTCGCCGACACCCTCGGCCGGGTCGTCACGCCGCCGTCCGAGGTGTCCGTCGGCATCATGACCGCGGTGATCGGCGCGCCCGTCCTCGTCCTGCTGGTCCGCCGCATGGGAGCCCGCTGATGGCGCTCGACACCCGTCCCGGGACCCCCTCGAACTCCGCAGCGCCGGACGCCACTCGCCTCGTCCGCGACGTGCGCCGGTCCCTACGGCGTCGGTACGTGCTCGTGCTCGCGGCGGTCGTCGTGGTGTGGCTCGGCGTCTTCGCCGCCCGGGTGCTGCTGGGTGACGTCACCGTGACGATCCCCGACTTCGTCCGCATCGTCCTGGGGGCGGACATCCCGGTCGCGTCGTTCGAGGTGATGGAGTCCAAGCTGCCGCGCGCGGTCGCCGGGACCCTCGCCGGGCTGGCGTTCGGCGCGGCGGGCGCGGTGTTCCAGTCGATGCTGCGCAACCCTCTCGCGAGCCCGGACGTCGTCGGCGTCACGATGGGTTCGTCCGCCGCCGCGGTGGTGGGCATGACGGCCTTCGGCCTGGACGGGATCCCCCTGGCCGTCGCCGCGGTCGTCGGCGGGCTCGTGGTGGCGGTGGCCGTGCTGTTCCTGTCCGGAAGCAAGGGTGTCGCCACGTACCGGATGATCCTCGTCGGTATCGGCCTGGCGGCCACGCTGCAGGCGGTCATCCAGTGGGTGTTCACCACCACCGACGTCTACAAGGCGCAGGACGCGATGGTGTGGCTGACCGGCAGCCTCAACTCGGTCACCTGGGGCGAGATCCTGCGCATGACGGTGACCGTCGCGCTGCTGCTGCCGGTCGTCGCGGCTCTGGCGCCGCGGCTGCAGCTGCTGGAGCTCGGTGACGACGCAGCGGCCGGCCTCGGCCTCCGGGCCGCGCCGACCCGCGCCTGGCTGATGGGGACGACGGTGGTGCTGACCGCGGTCACCACGTCCGTGGTCGGTCCGATCGCGTTCGTGTCACTGCTGGCGGGCCCGATCACCAGGCGTATCAACGGCGGCCGCCCGTCCATTCCGATTGCCGCCCTGATCGGTGCGGCGATCGTCGTGGCGGCCGACTACATCGGCGCCTACCTCGTCGGCACCACCAACATGCCGGTCGGCGTCGTGACCGGCATCGCGGGGGCGCCGTTCCTGCTCTGGCTGCTGCTCGCCTCGTCTCGTACGCTCAAGGACGGATGACCCATGACTGCAACGGAATTCGTACCCCCTGCCGTGGATGATGACGCGGCACAGGTGAGCCGCCTCGTCGCGCAGGACGTGTCGCTGGCGTACGGCGACCGTACGGTGCTCGACGGCCTGTCCGTCCAGGTGCCGCCCGGCAAGGTCACGGCGATCGTCGGCGCCAACGGATGTGGAAAGTCCACCCTGCTGCGCGGTCTGGCCCGGTTGCTGAAGCCGACGTCCGGCTCGATCCTGCTGGACGGCAGAGACATTCACGAGCAGTCGACCCGGGACGTGGCGCGGGAGGTCGGGCTGCTGCCGCAGTCGCCGCTGGCCCCCGAGGGCATCACCGTGACCGAGCTCGTGGGCCGCGGGCGCCACCCGTACCACGGCCTTTTCAAGCAGTGGTCGAAGGCGGACGACGACGCGGTGGCGCACGCGCTGGAGCTCACCGACACGCTCGACCTCGCGCACCGGCCGGTCGATGAGCTGTCCGGCGGGCAGCGGCAGCGGGTGTGGATCGCCATGGTGCTCGCGCAGGAGACGGGTCTGCTACTGCTGGACGAGCCGACGTCGTTCCTCGACATCGCCCACGCGGTCGAGGTGCTGGACCTGGTCACCGACCTGAACCAGCGCGGGACGACGGTCGTGATGGTGCTGCACGACCTCAACCTGGCCGCCCGGTACGCCGACCACCTGATCGCCATGTGCGGCGGTGAGGTGCTGTGCGAGGGCGACGCCGCGTCGGTCGTGACGGCGGCCAACGTCGAGCGCGTCTTCGGGGTCCGTTGCCAGATCGTGCCGGACCCGGTCTCGGCCACCCCGCTCGTCGTCCCGCTCGGCCGCCACCACGTCTGAGGGGCGCCCTCTGGCGAGGCGGTATCCGGGCCATCTGGCGCGATGTCGCGGAACGTGGCCCCGGTGAGAGGCGGGAACGGGGCCACACGGCGCGATGTCGCGGGAAGTGGCACCGAGGGATGGGGCGTCGCGACTCGCTGCGTCGTGACGGCGGTCACGTTACGGTTTCTACAGAAGTAGTGACCGCTCGCCGAAGGACTGATCGTGACCGCAGCGCCCACCTCCGTCCCCGCACTCGGCCGCGCCCGGACCGCCGGGTCGTGGTTGATCGACCACGGTCTGACCCGGCTCGCGCTGCGTGTCGGCCACCGGCGCAGTCCCTCCGACCCGTTCCTGCGGCTGCAGCTGGACCCGCAGGTCCGCGCCGACCCGTACGCCACGTACGACCAGCTGCGCGAGATGGGCGCGCTCGTCCACGCGTCCGGGATGAGCGCGGCCACGACCCATGCCGCGGCCACGCAGGTGCTGCGCAGTCCCTCCTTCGGCACCGCCCAGGGTCGCGGTGGGCTGCCCGAGCCGCTGGTCCGGCTGTCCCTGGCGGTGTTCGACCCGGCCGCGCCCGGGCCGGCCGACCCGCCGGCGCTCCTGGCGCTCGACCCGCCGCGGCACACGAGGTTCCGTCGGTTGATCACGCGTGAGTTCGCCGCGCGGTCGGTCAGCCGGATGGAGGACCGCGTCCGCGAGATCGCCGACGAGGTCCTCGCCGAGGTGCCGGACGAGCCACGCTTCGACCTGGTGGAGCACTTCTCCTCGCAGGTGCCGCTGCGGGTGATCGCCGACCTGCTCGGGGTGCCGCCCGAGATGCGTCCGTCGCTGCTGGAGTGGGGCAACCAGGGCGCCAAGCTGCTCGACGCCGGCCTCCCGTACCGCGACTACCGCGACGCGCGCGGTGCGACCCGGGCGCTGCGGACCTGGTTCGACGCGCACATCGCCCGGCTGCGGCGTACGCCGGGTGAGGACCTGCTCAGCCGACTCGCCACCCTCACCGGCGAGGACGCGCTGACCGACACCGAGATCGCGTTCACCGGCCTGCTCGTGCTCGGCGCCGGGTTCGAGACGACGGTGAACCTGATCAGCAACGCCGTCGTGCAGCTGTCCGACCACCCCGACCAGCGCGACGTCCTGCGCGAGCGGCCCGAGCTCTGGACGAACGCGACCGAGGAGACGCTGCGGTACGACTCGCCGGTGCAGCTGACGTTCCGGCGGGCGCTGGAGGACGTCGAGATCGCCGGGCAGCCGGTGTCCGCCGGGACCGGCGTGCTGGTGATGCTGGCCGGCGCCAACCGCGACCCCGACGTGTTCACCGACCCCCACCGGTACGACGTGACGCGGGCCAACGCACCCGAGCACCTGGCCCTGTCGTCCGGGGTGCACTACTGCGTCGGCGCCGGCCTCGCTCGGCTGGAGACCGCGATCGCGCTGGAGATGCTGTACGACCGGTACCCCGACCTGCACGTCGACGGCGCGGGCGTACGGCGGCCGACCCGGGTGCTGCGCGGGTACGAGTCGCTGCCCGTCGCCATCACGGCCTCCGCTGCGCGAGTGGTGCGATAGGAGGCGACTGGCGCCCGGACTGCCCTGGTGCGGATAGCGTTCCGCTCATGGGGGACAGCGACAAGCCGGTTCCGGAGCGGACGTGGCGTGACTGGCGCATCCTGGTGGCGGCGATGGCACCTCTGGGCGTGATCACCACGGGTGTCATGATCGCGGCGCTCCACCGCACGGTGACCTCGGGACCCCTGGCCTCGTCCTGGATCTGGCTCGCCCCAGGCTTCTGGATCCTGCTGGGAGGGGTGGGCTACACCCGGCTGTACCGCGAGGTGCCGCCGGAGGGAAAGCCGTACCGGGACGAGACCGGTATGTGGCGCGAGGCACCTCCCATCCGCTACAAGGCACCGACGTGGTCGGTCGTGGTCGTGGTGGTGTTCTGGTTCGGCGGCGCACGCCTCTTCGGGCTCCTGCCCGCGGCGGTCGGTATCCCGGCCGCGGCCGTTCTGACGAGCGCGCTCGGGTGGTGGCTCGCTACCACTTACCTGCCGCAGCACTTCATGGCCCTGCACCGGCAGCGCCTGGAGTGGGCTGCGATCAACCGCTCGTGACGGAGCGGCCGGGGGCGCATCGCCCGGGCACCCGGTCAGAATGACGCCCATGACCGACCCCGTCGTGCGCTACGTCACCTCGTCCGACCTCGAGCTGTGGAAGGACGTGCGGCTGCGCAGCCTGGCCGAGAGCCCGGACGCGTTCGGGTCCACGCTTGCGCGGGAGGAGGCGTTCGGCGAGGCGGACTGGCTCGACCGGCTCGCGCCGCCGGCCGTACTCGTCCTGGCGGACGATGCGCCGGTCGGGCTGGGCGGCGGGTTCGAGGTCGAGCCCGGGACGATGATCGTCGTCGCGATGTGGCTGGAGCCGGCCTGGCGAGGTCGCGGGCTGTCGCGCCGGATCCTCGACCTCGTCGTCGCCTGGGCGCGCGAGCGCGGCTTGCGCGTCGAGCTGGACGTCACCGAGGGCAACGAACCGGCGCGCGCGGCCTACCTGGCGTACGGGTTCGTACCGACCGGGCACGTCGAGCCGCTGCGCGAGGGGTCACCCCTGCGCGTGGAGCGGATGGAGCTCCCCGCCTGAAGAGCACGAAGGCTCCCGTCCGCGTCGGACGGGAGCCTCGTCTTCAGGCGCTGCAGCCTCAGGCCACGTGGACGTCCTGCTGGCGCTGCATCGCGGCGATCAGGTCGGAGCGCATGCCCGGGCTGGACGCGTTGGCGATGGCCTCGGCGATGGCGCGGCGGTTGCGGGTGGTCTCACGGTGGCTGCGGATGGCCTTCGCGAGGGTGGTCATGACGTTGCTCCTTCGGATCAGAACTCTGCGGATACGAACACTTCGATATCAAAACAAGAGTACGACCGACAGTGTTCCCGCCACGAACCCGATCGACGTGAGATCCACCACGCTGGTCTCAGGGAGCGGAACCGCCCGGCTTCTCGGCCAGGGCGCGCTGCACCGTGACCTGGTCCGGCGACATGTGGACTGTGGTGCACGCCTCGCGCCAGTCGAACCATCCGTGGTGACCGCAGCTCTGTCCCGCGCCGCCGAGCCGCGCCGCGACCTCCGCGGCGGTCATGTGGTCGGGGCCTGAGATGGTCCAGGTGCGCCAGCACCCCGCTCCGGCGCACTCCAGGTCACTGCTGGATGCGACGAGGCCCGCGGGCAGGTCGGGCAGCTCGTCCTCTGCCGGATAGGGGCTGCCGAAGATCGAGCAGATCACGACGGTGACCACCGCCGCCATCGTCAGGCTGAGCAGGACGCACGTCATCGCGATGACCCGCTTGAACCAGATTGCGCTCGTCTCATGGGGCCCCATGGTCGTCAGTATCCGTCCACATCCCGATGCCTGGCGGCGGGTTCTCCACACGCGCGGACACCTCCCACCGGGTGTCGGGGCCTCGGTCTACCGTCGCTGCTGTGAGTGAGGGTTACGACGTCGCGGCCGCCGAGTGGGTGCGCCGCGTCACCGACGCCGGAGTCGCGCGCATCTGCGGCGACTTCGCCCTCGAGCGCGGCCTGGGCTACGTCGACGCCGAGCGGGTCACCTCGATCACGACCGGCGACCGCGGCCGGCTGCTGCTGGCCGTCGTGTCCGGCAGCCGCGCCCAGCCGTACTCCACGATGGTGACCGCGACCGGCGCCGACCTCGACGGCGAGCCGGACTGGTTCGGTCGGTGCAGCTGCCCGGTCCAGGTCAGCTGCAAGCACGTGGTCGCCGCCGTGCTCACCGCGCGGGAGGTGCTGACCGCGACCGACGCCGGTGAGGAGGTCCCGGCACCGTCGGCGTGGCGTACGGCGCTCGCGCGGCTGGTCGATGACGAGCCCGAGCCGTCCGCCGCGCCCCGCACCCCGCTCGGCATCTTCGTGGCCGTACGCCGTCGCGCGAGCTCGGTGCGCGACTCGACCCCACGGATGCACATCGAGGTGAGCCCCACGCGGCGGACCCGGACGGGGCGGTGGTCGCGGTCCGCCGGCTGGGCCGACTTCGTCTACCGGCACACCGATCGCACGACCGAGCCGCGACAGCTGCAGGTGATCCGCGAGCTCTACGCGATGGTCGAGGCGGACAAGGTGTGGCGGGTGGCGACCGGCGGTCCGACCGTCTCGCTGCACGACCTGTCGCCGAAGGTGTGGACCCTGCTGCAGCGTGCCGTGGACGCCGGCGTGGCCCTCGTGCCTGCGCCGGGCAGCGAGCACGAGGAGGTCGTCCTCGCCGAGCAGCCGGCCGAGATGACCCTCGTCGTCGGCCGTGACGACGAGGGCATCAGCGTCACCGCCGAGCTCGACCACGAGCTGCTGCTGGACGCCGACCCGGCGCGACCCGGGCTGCGGCTGGTCGGCGCGGACGAGCCGCGAGCGACCCGACACCTGATCGGGCTCCCCGCCCACGGCGTGGCCGTGCTCGACGGCACCCGCCTGACGTTGGTGCCGCTCGCCGAGCGCCCGGACGAGATCACGTCCGACCTCCTGGACCAGCCGCCGTTGCGGGTGCCCGCGGCGGACGCCGAGGAGTTCACGGCCCTCTACCTGCCGCGGCTGCGCGAGCGCGCGTCGGTCCGAGCGGTGGGTGAGCAGCTGGACGACTCGCTCGACCGGCTCCGGCTGCACGTGCGCGTGGGGTCCGGCGGCGGCAACCAGGTGGCTGTCGAGCAGTCGTTCCTCTACGGCGACAGCCACCGCGTGCCGGTCGGGCTCGGCTCGGCCCGGCGCGGACGTCGCCGCTCCGACGAGCGCCGCCTCGTCGAGCAGCTGACCGAGACGTTGCAGGACCTCGGTCTGACCGAGTCGGTCGGCGGCCTCGGGCTGTGGCCGGTCGCCCGCACGACCGTCACCGGGATGGCGGCGGTCCGGCTCATCGACGCGCTGGACGAGCTCGGCTCCCACGAGGACGTCGTGGTCGACGTCGTGGACGACCTGCCCGCGTACGAGCAGGCGACCGCCGAGCCGCTGATCCAGGTGAGCACGGCCGACGTCGGCGACAGCGACTGGTTCGACCTCAGCGTCACCGTGACCATCGACCAGGAGCGGGTGCCGTTCGAGCCGCTCTTCCAGGCGCTGCACCGCGGCGATGACCACCTGGTGCTGGAGTCCGGGACGTGGTTCCGTCTCGACCATCCCGCGCTGCTGCGGCTGCGGGACCTGATCGCCGAGGCCCGAGGCATGGCGGACCCGACGTCGACGTCGAGCTCGTTGCAGCTCAACCGGTTCCAGGTCGGCCTCTGGGAGGAGCTGGTCTCCCTCGGCGTGATCGGTGAGCAGGCGGGTGCTTGGGAGAGCAGCGTCGACCGGCTCCGCCAGCTCGACAAGCTCGTGGCGCCCGAGGTGCCGGCGGCCTTCCGCGCCCAGCTCCGCCCGTACCAGGAGGACGGGTACGCCTGGCTGGCCACGCTGTGGGACGCCGGGCTGGGCGGGGTGCTCGCCGACGACATGGGCCTCGGCAAGACCGTGCAGACCCTCGCTCTGCTCGCCCGGGCCAAGGAGGCCGACGAGATCGGCGGCGCGCACGGGCCGGTGCTCGTGGTCGCGCCGACGTCGGTGGTCGGCGCCTGGGCGACGGAGGCTGCGGCGTTCTCGCCCGACCTGCGCGTGGTCGCAGTGACCGAGACGTCCAAGAAGCGGGCCGCCTCGCTCGCCGAGGTCGCCGCCGTCGCGGACGTCGTCGTGACCTCGTACGCCGTGCTGCGGCTGGACGCCGACGCGTTCCACGCCCAGCGCTGGCGCGGGCTCGTGCTCGACGAGGCGCAGATGGTGAAGAACCACCAGAGCAAGACGTACCAGGCGACGCGGCGCATCGGGGCGCCCTTCACGCTGGCCATCTCCGGCACGCCGCTGGAGAACTCGCTGATGGACCTGTGGTCGCTGCTGTCCCTGACCGCGCCCGGGCTCTACCCGCAGCCGGACGTGTTCAGCGAGACGTACCGCCGACCCATCGAGTCGGGCGGCCACCCCGAGCTGCTGGACCAGCTGCGCCGGCGGATCCGCCCACTCATGCTGCGCCGGACCAAGGCCGCCGTCGCCGCGGACCTGCCGGAGAAGCAGGTCCAGGTGCTGTCGGTCCCGCCGCACCCGGTGCACGCGCGCATCTACGACCAGCACCTCACCCGCGAGCGGCAGCGCATCCTGGGCCTGCTCGACGACCCGGACGCCAACCGCGTCGCGATCCTCGCCTCGCTCACCCGCCTGCGCCAGCTCGCCCTCGACCCGGCGCTGGTCGACGAGACGTACGCCGGAGCCGCGACCTCCGCCAAGGTCGCCGGTCTCATCGAACAGCTGCGTGAGATCAGCCAGGAGGGTCACCGGGCGCTGGTGTTCAGCCAGTTCACGACGTACCTGCGGATGGTGGAGCAGGCGCTGGCGAAGGCCGGGCTGGGCACCTGCTACCTCGACGGTTCGATGACCGCGAGTGCGCGGACGGCGCAGATCGACCAGTTCCGCACCGGCGACGCCGACGCGTTCCTGATCTCGCTCAAGGCCGGCGGCACCGGGCTGACGCTCACCGAGGCCGACTACGTCTTCGTGCTCGACCCGTGGTGGAACCCGGCGGCCGAGGCGCAGGCGATCGACCGCACCCACCGCATCGGCCAGGACAAGCCGGTGATGGTCTACCGGATGGTGTCGCGCGGCACGATCGAGGAGAAGGTCGTCGCGCTGCAGGACAAGAAGCGTGAGCTGTTCGACCGTGTCGTCGACGAGGGCGGAGCGCTGTCCGGTCGCATCACCGCTGACGACATTCGCGCTCTGCTCGACTGAGGGTCGGCGGCGCCGGCGAGGACGAGTGTCGAGCAGGAGCGTCTGCCTCGACGCCCCGGATCCGCGCTCGAGGTACCGGCTCGGCAACGTTTCGTGTCCGTCCCTGGCGGTGCCGGAGACGGGGATCGGACACTCAGTCATGAGCGCTGACCGCATGGCCGAGCCAATGACGCGACGTCGGGCGCTCGTGCTGCTCGCCGTGACCGCGGTGGGCGTCGCCGGTTGCTCGGCCGGCGGCGGGACCGTCGTCGAACCGATGATCACGGCGGTGCCGCCGAGCACGCAGGCGATCGAGAGCTACTGGGTCGAGCCCGGGGGTCGCATCCTGGTGCTCGCGACGATGGGAGGACTCGGCGACCGGATCACGGTGCACTGCACGGAGGGCGAGGACCAGGTCACGGTGTGGGCCACCGTGACCAGTCCGCCTGGCAGCGGGGCTCGGCCGGCCATCGGTCTGAGGCTGTACGACCGCGTCACGCTCGGCCGAGCGCTCGGCCCTCGCCCCGTCGTGACGCTGAACGGCGCGCGCGTCCGGGGCGGTTCGGGCGCGCCGCCGCCGGGACGGGCTCCGGCCGCGCCGGACGACCTCGGGTCACCCGTTCCGACCTCGCCCACCTAAGGGGACGTCGCCGCCAGGGCGGTGATCAGGCGGGTGCGCATGACCTCGACCAGCGTGGCCGCGTACGTCGCGGTGATGTGGTTGCCGGACCGGTAGACCAGCACGTTGCCGATGACCGGCGGGCAGCTCGCCTGCGGGCACACCCAGTCGTTGACCGAGAACAGTGGCACCCTGGTGCGCCGGGCGGCGGCGGTCAGGGCCGGCGTACCCATGCCGGCGTTGCGAGGGAAAGCGCATCGGTAGTCCGGTGCCGACCGGTACCGCGAGACGCAGTCGACGACGTGCGCCGGCGGAGTTGGGACATCCGCCAGCGCGACCACGCGGATCCCCTTGCTCTGCAACCGCTTCCACTGGGTGACGTAGCCGTCGACCATCTGCGCTGCACCCGGCCGGCCCGCGCCGTCGTACGCGCGCACCTCCTGCCCGGACACCAGGACGGCGCTCGGCCGGTGCAGACCCGTCAGCTCGCCCATGACCTTCGCCGTCCACGTCGTGCACGAGCCGTACGCCGCGGAACCTCGCTGGATCGGAGCAGCGCTGAACGCGCAGCCCGCCTTGGTGTAGGCATCGAGCCGGATCTGGTGCCGCCGCGCGATCTGGTCGAAGAGGTCGATCCACTGGTCGACCTTGGAGTCGCCGACCACGGCCAGCGTGAGCCGCCCCGACCGGTCGCCGAGCTCGCAGCGCCGGACCCGCGTCGAGTCCTGGTCGACGAGGCACGTCTCCTTGGGCCGGTCGTCCACGGCCTTCACCGGATCGGGCGTGATGGACGTGGGAGTGAGGTCGAGCAGACCCGTCCGTGGCGGACCGGCGAGCACCGGGTTGACCGCGGGACCGAACCGCCACGGCGACGAACGCCGAGGTGGCGGGGGGTGAGGTGGCGAGGGCTGAGTCCGCGTCGGTGGCGTGGTCGGCGAGGCGGCGGCGCCCGGCCGGCCGCCGCTCGCGCCCGCTCCGCCTGACGCCGTGGGGATGCTTCCGGGATGCGTGAGGTCCGGTGTCGCGGGCGCGGCGATCGCGGCCGCCGCGCCACGGGCCTCGCCGGCCGGCGCAGCGCGGACCTGCGTCTGCGCGAACCCGCCGAGCCCGAGCCCGACGCCGACACCGACCGCGGTACAGGCGGCGCCGACCATGAGCGCGACGCGCGGCGCTCGGGAGAGCAGCGCGGACCGCCGTACGGGGTCCTCGAGCAGGACATAGGTCAGCCAGGCCGGTCCGGCCGACGCCGCGACCAGTGCCAGCCGCACCGGCCAGGACGGCTCACCCCACCGCGCCGAGGCGATCGCGACGAGCGGCCAGTGCCACAGGTAGAGGCTGTACGACAGGGCGCCGATGCGCTGGAGAACGCGGGTGCCGAGCACGCGCAACGGGCCCGCCTCGCGCGCCCGGAACCCGCCCACGATCACCGCCGCGGTCGCGAGCGCGGGCATGAGCGCGTTCGAGCTCGGCCAGGCGACGTCCTGGGTGATCGTGAGGGCGCTCAGCAGCAGCGTGGCCAGCCCGCCCCACGCGAGCATCGTCGCCGCACCGCGGGTCGAGCGCAGCCAGAACGGCACGAACAGCGCGATCAGCGCGCCGATGCCGAGCTCCCACAGGCGGGTCGGCGTGGCGAAGTACGCGGGCTCGGGGGAGGTCGCCGTGTCGTGGATCGACCACAGCAGCGAGGGCACGATCACCAGGAGGATGCCGGCGACCAACGTCGTCCGCAGCCGTAGGCTCAGCTGCCGCGCGACCTCGGCGCACAGCAGGATGAGCAGCGGCCACAGCAGGTAGAACTGCTCCTCGACCGCCAGCGACCAGTAGTGCTGCACCGGCGAGGACGCGGCGGTGTCCGCCTGCAGGTAGGCGACCGACTGATGGGCGAAGCGCCAGTTCACGACGTACAGGGCCGCCGCGACGATGTCGCCGCCGATGGTCGACCAGCGTGGGCTCGGGACGAGCAGAACGGTGAGGACGGCCGTCGCCAGCAGCACCGTCGCGGACGCGGGAAGCAGCCGTTTCGCGCGCCGTGCCCAGAACCGGCGCAGCGAGATCCGCCGCGTGTCGTCGACCTCGCGCACCAGCAGCCCCGTGATCAGAAACCCCGAGATGACGAAGAACACGTCCACGCCGATGAAGCCGCCGCTGAGACCGGGAACGCCCGCGTGGCAGAGCATGACCAGCAGGACCGCGACCGCGCGCAGCCCCTCGATGTCGGCGCGGAACCCGCCGCTGCCCTGACCCTCCCCGGCAAGAGGTGGGGCTGGGCACATGCATGCGTGTGCGTGCGAGCAGCTTTTGCCGGGGAGGGGCGACTCCTCGGCAAAAGGTGGGGCCGGGCACATGCATGCGTGTGCGTGCGAGCAACTTTTGCCGGAGGGGGTGGAAGGGGGCAGCGGCGGCGGCGGCGCGGTGGCGGGGCCGTCGCCGGTGGGAACCGGCGTCACGGGGACGCCGCTCGGGGGCCGGGCACCGCCTCGACCAGCGGCGCGAGTCGGGCGCCGAGCGGGGCGGTGAGGGTCCGCACGTACGTCCGCGTGACGTGCGAGCCCTGGCGGTAGACCAGGACGTTCCCGATCACTGGCGGGCACGCCGGGACGGGACAGATCCAGTCGTTCATCGTGGCGACGGTCGTTCCGGGCACCTGCCCCGCCGCCCGGACGAGCGCGGGCGTCCCGGACCCGTCGTTGCGGGCGTAGGAGCAGCGGCCGACGTCGTCACGGTGGTCGGCCACGCAGCCGTACACGTTCAGCCCCGGGGAGGGCGTGTCCTTGAGGATGATCACGCGAACTCCTCTGGCAGACAACGCTTTCCAGTACGCCGAGTATCCCGCGATCAGGGTGTCGGAGCCGGTACGCCCCGCCGAGGGAACCGCGTCGTTCTTGACGCCCGAGACGATGACGACGTCCGGCCGGGACGGCCCGGTCAGCGTCGCGAGAAGCGACCGGCTCCAGGTGCGGCAGGCCTGCTGGGCACCGGGCGTACCCGAGGCGATCGCCGCGTCCGCCCACGGGCAGCTCGCCTTGAGATACGTCTGCAGTCGCCAACCGCGTTGACGCGCCACCGGATCCAGGGCGTCGGCCCACTGGGCTGCCTTGGAGTCGCCGACCAGCGCGACGGTGAGCCGCCCGGTCGGCGAGCCGAGGTCACAGCGCCGTACGGCCGTACCGAGCAGCGTCACCTGGCACCCCCGCGCGTAGATCGCGGGGACGTCGAGGGTCGCCCGCAGCGGGTCGGGCGAGATCGACTCGGGGTCCAGGTCGAGCGCAGCGACGTTCGGGCCGGCTGCGGCGGGGTTCGGCGCCGCAGCGCCGGGCGTCGGGGCGGTGCGAGTCGCCGGGCCAGGAGTGGCGGTCGTACGCAGGGTGGCCGTCGGGGACGGCGGCCCTACTGAGCCCGTCGGCGTGCTGGGAACCGGCGTCGGCACGCCCAGCGCCGCCGCTCCCTGGGCCGCGCCCGGCGGGACGTCCCTCACCTGTGCGGCGGCCAGGCTCTGCAGGCCCAGACCGGCGGCCAGGCTCACCGCGGTGCACGCGGCACCCACGGCGAGCGCCGCCCGCGGCACCCGGGAGAGCAGCGACGACCGACGGACCGGGTCCTCCAGCAGCGTGTACGTCAGCCAGGCGGGCACCACCGACGCCGCCACCGCGAGCAGTCCCTGCCACCACCTCAGCGGGCCCCACTGGTCGGCCGCGACGAGGAGGACCGGCCAGTGCCACAGGTAGAGCGAGTACGACAGCGCGCCGACCCGCTGCATCGGCGGCAGGGCGAGCACGACCCCCGCGCCGAAGCCGCCCAAGCCGCCGCGTCCGCCACAGCCGCCGGACCCACCGCAGCCGCCCGCGATCACCGCCGCAGCGCCGAGGGTCGGGACGAGCGCCGCGTACCCCGGCCACGCGGTCGAGGTGTCGATGACCGCGGCACCTCCGATGACGACGGCGAGCCCGGAGCACGCCAGCGCGCGCCCGGCCATCGGGGTCAGGCTGCGCCACCACCCGACGCTCAGCGCGACGAGCCCGCCCACGCCGAGCTCCCACAGCCGCGTCGGAGTCACGAAGTACGCCTGCGCCGCGGACGTCGAGGTGAGCCACATCGACCAGGCCAGGGACGGGACGACGATCAGCGTGAGCGCGACGGCCAGCGCCCGGCGTACCGGCACCCGTAGCCGCCGCGCCGCCCACACCGCCGCGAGGATCAGCAGCGGCCACAGGACGTAGAACTGCTCCTCGACCGACAGCGACCAGTAGTGCTGGACCACCGACGGTGCGGAGTCCTCGGCGAGGTAGTCGACCGAGCGGCTCGCGAGGTGCCAGTTCACGACGTACGCGGCGGCCGCCACGACGTCGCCGCCCGCCTCGTCCCAGCGCAACGTCGGCAGGAACGCCCAGGTCAGCAGCACGGTGACGGCCAGCACGGTCGCCGACGCGGGCAGCAGCCGCTTGGCCCGGCGCGCCCAGAACCGCAGCAGCGACACCCGGCCGGTCGCGCTCACCTCGCGGGCCAGCAGGCCGGTGATGAGGAAGCCGGAGATCACGAAGAACACGTCCACTCCGACGAACCCGCCGGCGAGCCCGGGGATCCCCGCGTGCGCGAGCAGCACGAGACCGACGGCGACCGCGCGCAGACCCTCGATGTCGGGCCGGTACGCGCGGTCGCCGTCACGCTCGGTGTCCTGCCGGCGCCCGTACGACGCCCGAGTGGTTGGCGCGCTCATCCCGCCAGCGACGCTAGCGGGTCCGGGGCCGGGGACCGGGTCACTGCAGCAGCGAGATCTTCTGCCAGATCTTGCGCGACATGCCCGTCGTCAGCTGCTCGATGGTGCTGACGGTGTCCAGGACGACGCCGTCGGTCGTGTCCTCGGCGCACAGGGCGGCCGCCTTGCCGACCAGGCTGAGCATCTCCGAGCAGTAGTCGAGGTAGGCGACGAGGGCGGCCGCGTCCATGTCGACCTCGACCGACTCGTCCGTCGGCCGGAAGTCCGACCGCAGCCGCTCGGGGTCCTTGGTCAGCTGGTGCATGTCGATCACGTGCGCGAGCGAGCGCAGCCGGTGCAGCTGCTCCAGGATCGCCCCGCGCTCGATCCGGGCGGGCGTCGCGCTGAGGAAGAAGACCGCCACACCGGCGAACACCAGGTCGTTGATGGTGCTCTCGATGAGCGGCAGCCACTCCCAGGAGCGCTGCGGGCTCTGGTCGACCGTCCCTCGCAGCGCGAGGAAGAGCGCGACCGCCGTCCCCATCACCACCACGGCCATCGCGACCCGGCACACCCGGCGTACGGCGTCGACGCGTCGGCGGCTCTGCACCGACCCGGCCGCCACACGATCGACCACCTCGACGAGCTCGCCGGCGACGTTGCGCAGGTTGCGGTCGGGGAACCGGGCCACGATGCGGGCCTGCAGCCGCAGGACGGTGGCGCGCACCGCCTCCGCCTGCAACCGGTCGTAGTCGTCCTGGGCGGGCGCCGCGCTCCTGGGCATGGCCCGCAGCGTAGGCGCCGGTCCACGACATCGTCCGGCCGGTCCGCGGGCGGAGGTTACGGACGAGTAGGTAACGTGGGTCACATGCCGAAGAACCCGCTGTCCCGCAAGCAGCCCGAGTCGTACGCCGGCAAGCGCGCCATCGTCACCGGAGGGACCTCCGGCTTCGGGCAGGCCCTGGTCGAGCAGCTCGTCGCCGACGGGGCGACCGTGCTCGCGATCGACGTCCACGAGCAGGCGCCCGAGGGTGCGCTGCCCGCCGGCGTGCTGTACCGGCGGCTCGACGTCCGCGACGAGAAGGGCTGGGACGAGCTGCGCAACTGGGTCGAGGCCACCTGGGGCGGGCTGGACCTGCTGATCAGCAACGCCGGCATCGCGGTCGGCGGCCGCATCGACGTGACGTCGCTGGACGACTGGGACCGCATCGTCGAGATCAACCTGATGGGCGTGGTCAAGGGCATCCGCGCGTTCGTCCCGATGATGAAGGAGCAGGGCTCCGGCCACATCGTGTCGACCGCGTCGCTGGCCGGGCTCGTCCACGCGCCGGGGATGGCCGCGTACAACGTCGTGAAGGCCGGCGTCGTCGCGCTGTCGGAGACGCTGCGGTACGAGCTCGCGCCCTGGAACATCGACGTGTCGGTGATCTGCCCGTCGTTCTTCCGGACCAACCTCGCCGAGTCCCTGGGCGGCAAGGACGTCGAGATGGAGGAGACCGCCGTCCGGCTCATCACCCAGGCGCCCCGGTCGGCGCAGGAGGTCGCCGCGAAGGCGTACGACGCGATGCAGCGCCGGCGCTTCATCATCCTGACCGACCAGGACGGGGTGGCCGCGTACAACGGGAAGCGGTTCAGCCGCCCGGTGTACGACCGGATGATGCTGCAGGCCGGGCGCGACGGCCGCGACGGGACCGGCAACGACCGGTTGGAGAAGCTCGCCGCGTTGCAGAAGAAGCTGAAGCGCCGCCGCGCGACCCGCCCCTGACCGGCCCACCGCCGGTCGAGTAGTGCGAACGACGTGAGGCGCGTATCGAGACCAGGTGGGCGCGGTCACCGGGTCTCGATACGGCTCGCCCCTGGGGGCTCGCCTACTCGACCGGCGAGGGGCGTCAGCCGCAGTGCTCGAAGGGGCTGGCGTACTTCTGGGCGCCGACCGAGCCGCCCCACTTGACGCACTTGCCGGCGGCCGCCTTGCTGATCGGGCCCGCGTAGTAGGAGTAGCTGCCCGAGTCGGTGGTCCGGCGGGCGCCCTTCACCTCCAGGAAGGTCGACACCGCCGACTTCTTCCCGAGCGAGGTCGCCTTGAGCGTCGTGACGCAGTTGCGGCCGTTGCCCTTGTTGTAGAGCAGGTACGCACGCCCGGCCTTGCCGATGGCCTGCGAGTCGATGACCGTGTACCCCTTGCCGCACACCTCGACCGCCGTGTACGGGTTGCCGGACGAGCCGCCGCTGCCCGGCCAGAGCGCGTCCAGGATGACGCCCGCGGCACCCTGCTCCTTGCCGTACTCCGCGGGGTAGGCGGACCGCTGCACGCTCTGGGCGATGGCACCCATGTCGCCGCGCTTCCACGAGCCGTTCGGGTGGAACTGCTGCATCACCGACAGGAACTTCTTGGTCGAGTAGTCCGGGTTCATGACCTGGGCGACGGTGCCCCAGCCCTGGCTCGGACGCTGCTGGAACAGGCCGTAGCTGTCCCGGTCGCCGCCCTTGAGGTTGCGCAGGCTCGTCTCCGCCTGGGCGGTCATCAGCGCGATCTGCGCGGCGCGTCCGTTCAGGCCCTTGCTCTTGGTCGCGCTCACGATGCGGCGGGCGCAGGCGACCTGCTCGGCGTTGATGCCGTTCAGGTTGTCGCTGTGCACGCGCCCGCTGATCCTGCTGGCGACCGTACGGTCCTTCGCCGTCACGCCGCAGCTGCGCGCGGGGAGGCCCGCCATGGTCCGCATCCGCTCGGAGGTGAGGCTGTGTCCGGCAGGCCCCGGGACGGCGCGGTCGGGTACCGGCTTCGGGTCGTCGCTGCCGAGCCCGTTCGCCAGCGAGGCGGTGGCGGGTCCGGCGATGCAGATCGCTGCCGCGACGATCGCGGCGGTCTTCGTACGGGTCGAGATGGACATGGTGGTTCCCCTTCAGCGTGTCGATGGCCCCGAGGCACTCACGCTGACGGGCCCGACCTGGTGTCCGACCCCCCTGACGCGTTGTCAGCCCCTGTCAGCCCCGTCGTCGCGACGATCTGACACCGCCCGACGGCCAACCCGGCACGGCCTGCCAAAAAACGCAGGGAGGTGGTCGACCCCCGGTAGCCTTCGCGCGGGGCCCGTGGGGCCGGGAAGGTGCGGGGAGGCATGACCAAGGGGACGGTCCTGTTCGTCGACACCGGACGCTGGACGTGCTTCGACCAGTTCGGGGCGGCGCTGCGGCGCGCCGGCCACCGCACCGTGCGCATCACCGTCGAGAGCTCGCGGCTGTCGCGCTTCATCAGCCGGATGGCGTACAGCGAGTGCATCGTGGTCCCGCACGAGGAGGCGATCGGTGAGCTCGCGTCGCTGGTCGACCTCGCCGAGGTCGTCGACGTCCAGTGCACCGAGGCCGTGCTCGCCACCGTGTGTGACGCCGTCGCCGGCACCGCGATCCCGGCCGAGGTGCGGGAGCACCTCGAGTGGCGGTTGCAGCACCTGGACAAGCTGCGGGTCGCCCAGCGACTCGCGGCGGCAGGCGTCCCGGTCCCGCGGTCGATGGCCGGTGTGTCGTCGCAGGAGGCGTGCAGCGTGCTCGGTCTCCCGATGGTCCTCAAGACCCGGTCGGGCTTCGGCGGCGCGGGCGTGCGCGTGACCCGTACGGTCGAGGAGGCCGTCGCCGCGTACTCCGAGCTGGCGGCGCAGGACGTGTTCTTCGAGGAGTACTTCCCCGGAGAGATCATGCGGTACGTCGCGTGCCGGACCGAGCAGGTCACTCTGCAGGAGGCGGTGCTCGTCGCCCATCGTGCCGACGCCGGGTCGCTCGGACCGGCGACGGCGGTCGAGCTCGTCGACGACGCCGAGATGATCCGGATCGGCCGTGCCGTGCTCGCCGCTCTCGGTGGGCGCGGACTGGCGAACATCGAGGCCGTGCGTACGGTCGACGGGCGGTACGCCGTGATCGACGTCAACCTGCGCACCTGGGGCTCGGCCCTCGCGCTGCGCTCCGGTGGCCCGGACTTCGTCCATGCGTACCTGAGCACGCTCGCGCCGACGGCGCCGACGACCCTTCCGGCGCTGCCGGCCGCGGGCGGGGCCGTCGCGGTCGGCGGTGTGTTCGAGGTGTTCCCGGACGCAGCAGTGGCGGCCGTGGACGGCGGATCCGTGCTGGCAGCGGCCGCGTTGGTCGTCGGCGCGAGCTGGCGCTACGCGCGGTGGACCGGACCGCGGTACGTCGTGGGCGCGTCCGCCCTGGTCGCCGCCTCGCTGGTCCGGCGCGGGCGGCGCTGACCGAGAACCCGGCGAGGCGGGTGAGGTTCAGGCCCGCGCGCCGAGGTCGGTCGTCGTCCCGGACGCGGGGTCCCAGCAGCGGACCGACACGGGCGTGAGCGACGCCGGCCGGTGCGGGCGCAGCGCGTCCAGCGCGTCCTCCACCCGGCCGGCCGGCAGCCGACGCGCGACCGTCACGTGGCCGACCCAGGGCCGTTCGTCACCCGGCACCACCTCTCGGCGCACGACGTCGACGGCGGCGCGGAGCTCGACGTCCAGCGGCACCAGCCAGGCGAGCACGTACGGGCCGCCGCCGAGCAGCACCGTCCCGACGACCACCTGCGGACGCGGCAGCACCGGCGCCAGCACCTCGCGGACGGCCTCGAACGCGGTGCGCGGGATCCTGTCGGCGGCGGCGATCGTCAGGTGCGGCGCGTTGGTGGCGCCCCGGTGGTCGGCCTGCGACCGGATGCCGCGCTCGCTCACCGCCGCCCAGCCGCGCCGGACCAGGGCGTCGTCCGCACGGTCGAAGGTCAGCTCGAGCGCGGCCTGCGGCACGGCTCAGCCGATCCAGCGGTAGGCGCGGCGGACGTGCGCGGACTTCTTGCCGGGCGCGAGCCCGTCCCACAGCCGGGCCATCATCTGCGAGCGGTTGTTGCCGGCGAGCACGTCGTGGTGGTCGCGCACGAACGTCCAGTAGAGCGCGTCCCAGTCGTCGGTCCAGTCGCCCTTCGGCAGGTCGGACATCCGCCGCAGGTACGCGCTGCCCGAGACGTACGGCTTGGTCGTGATGGCCTCGCCCGCCGCGAACTGGCTCATGGCGTACACGTTCGGCACCATCACCCAGTCGTACGCGTCGACGTACATCGCCATGAACCACTCGTACACGTCGGTCGGGTCGGTCCGCAGGAGGCACATGGCGTTGCCGAGCACCATGAGGCGCTCGATGTGGTGGGACCAGCCGCGTTCGAGCACGCCGTCGAGGACGTGGTCGACGGGGTCCAGGCCCGTCTGCGCCGTCCACCAGCCCTCGTCGAGCGGGCGGGTGTGGCCGAGCCGGTTGGAGGTCCGCATCCGCCGGCCGAACACCCGGTACGTCGCCCGCATGTACTCGCGCCACCCGATGACCTGCCGCACGAACCCCTCGACCGACGCCAGCGGCGCGTTCGCGTCGTCGGCCGCGTCCAGCGCCTGGTGGACGACGTCGAGCGGATCGAGCAGCCCGATGTTGAGGCCGGGCGTCATCGCCGCGTGGAAGACGAACGGGTGCTCGCGGGCGATCGCGTCCTCGTACGGCCCGAACTGCGCGAACCGCTCGTCGAGGAACTGCCGGTACGCCGCCTGCGCCTCCTCGTGCGTCGTCGGCCACGCGAACGCGTCCGCACGGCCGGGTGCGCCCGGGAAGGCCTTGCCCACCCAGGCGATCGCCTCGGTCACCTCCTCGGACCGATCCGGCCACGTCGGCGCCGGGACCGGGTGTCCGCGGGGCAACTTCTTGCGGTTCTCCGTGTCGTACGACCACCGCCCGCCGGCCGGGTGGTCACCGTCCATCAGCACGTCCAGCCGCCGGCGCTGCCACTCGTAGAAGCGGGCCATGCGGGCCGGGTGCTCGCCGAACCACGCGTCGATCTGCGGGCGGGTGGTGACGAAGCCCGGCGTCTCCAGCACGTCGTCGCGGCTCAGGTCGTACCCGGCCGCGCCCACCGCGGCGAGGCAGTCCCGCGCGAGCCAGTCGTCCACGACGTCGTACACGGTCACCCGCTGCGGCCGCAGCCGCCGCAGCAGGGTGGTGAGCCGTTCGCCGGTGGGCTCGTCCGCGTCGGTCTCGACCGCGTGGACCTCCAGGCCGGCGTCCCGCAGCCGGGCGGCGAACCGGCGCATGCTCGCCCGGTGCAGCACGAGCTTCTGGGCGTGGAAGGCATACTGCCGGAAGAAGAGGTCGTCCTGGACCAGCACCACGTGCGCGCCGGCCCCGAGGTCCAGCTGCTCGACGAACAGCTGGTGCGGGTAGACCAGCCGGACCTCGGGGACGCTCACGCTCCTACCTCAGCACCTCCAGCTCGGCCAGGGAAGGCGTCGCCGTGGTGCTGGCCGTGGCGACCAGGCGGAACCGCGTGTACGAGCCGGGCTTCGCGATCTTGAACGGCCGGGTCTGACCGCGCCAGGTGAACGTCTGGCCCGTCCGCTGGTCCAGGGTCGTCCACGTCGTCCCGTCGGTCGACCCCTCCAGCCGCCAGGCGCTGAGGTCACCCGGCTTCGACCCGGAGGTCAGGGTGTACCAGCCGACGGAGTTCGCGGCGCCGGACAGGGTGTACGAGACGGTCGGCGTCGCCGAGTCGAACGTCGCCTCGGTGGCCGAGGTGTCGTCGAACACCGCCGCCGCCGAACCCGTCCCGCGACCCGGGCCCGTGACGTCCGCGAGCGGCGTCGGCTTCTGCCCGGCCGGCGTCGGACCCTGCGGCGCGTCCTGCGGACGCGTGCCGAAGGACGACGGCGACCCGCCCATGGTGAAGTCGATGCGGCTCGCCTTCGTCAGGGCCGACTGGCTGATCGACAGGCTCTGCTGCGGGACGCCGTTGACCGTCAGGCTCTGGACGTAGACGTTGCGGTCCGAGTTGCCCTTGGCCGTGACGACCAGGTTGCCGCCGGGCCGCCGTACGGTCATCTGCGCGAACGTCGGCGAGCCGACCGTCCAGCGGTCCGACCCCACCTGCAGCGGGTAGATGCCCAGCGAGCTGAGGACGTACCAGGCCGACATCTCGCCGTTGTCCTCATCGCCCGGGTAGCCCTGGCCGATGTCCTCACCGACGTACAGCCGGCGGGTGATCTCCCGGACCTTCTCGGCCGTCTTCGCCGGAGCGCCCGCGTAGTTGTACATGTACGGGATGTGGTGGGACACCTGGTTGCTCTGCCCCAGCTGGCCCATCCGGACGTCGCGAGCCTCGAGCATCTCGTGGATCGTGCCGCCGTACGCGCCGGGCTTGTCCGCCTTCTCCGGCGTGCTGAAGAAGGTGTCGAGCCTGGTGCGCAGCGCCGACTGCCCGCCGAGGAGCGCGGCCAGTCCGTTGCCGTCGTGCGGCGCGTGGAAGGCGAAGTTCCAGCCGTCGGTCTCGGTGTAGGGGTTGCCCCACACCTGCGGGTCGAACGTCGCGGGGAACGCGCCCGCGGGCGTCCGGCTCTGGAAGAAGCCGGTCGCGGGGTTGAACACGGTGGCGTAGCCGGTGGAGCGACGCTGGAAGTACTGCGCCTCCTCCGTCAGCTGCCCACGCCGCGCGGCCGGGGTGGCCGGGTCCTTCGCGAGCGCGGCGGCCATGTCACCGACGCCTGCGTCGTTGATGAACCCCTCCAGGCCCCAGGACACGCTCTCCCCGGTCGAGGTGTCGGTGTAGCCCTTGAACGTGGAGGTCGTGATGCCCTTGCGGCCCACGGCGGAGCTCGGCGGCCGGACGGTCGCGTTGCGCAGCGCGGCGTCGTACGTGCTCATCGGGTCGTGCAGCCGCACCCCCTTGAGGTAGGCGTCGGCGAACGCGGCGTCCGAGCTGGTCCCCGTCATCAGGTCCGCGTAGCCGGGGGAGGACCACCGAGCCACCCAGCCGCCGTCGCGGTACTGCTGGACGAAGCCGTCGACCAGCTGGGCCGCCACGTCCGGGTAGAGCAGCGAGTACGCGGGCCACACCGTCCGGTAGGTGTCCCAGAACCCGTTGTTGACGTAGATCTTCCCGTCCTTGATCGCCGCGTTGGTCTGGGTCGGCGTCGGCGAACCGGTCCGGGCCGCAACGGGACTCGCGTACTGGTAACGCGGCCGTACGGCGGTTCCGGTGTTCTCGAACTGGCTGTTCGGGTAGAGGTTGAGCCGGTAGAGGTTGGAGTAGAGCGTGGTCTCGTCGGACTCGCGCGCACCCTTGACCCGGACCACGCCGAGCCGCTGGTTCCACGCGGTGTTCGCCGCCTTGCGGACGGTGTCGAACGAGCGCCCGAACAGCTCTTGGATGTGGTTCTTCCTTGCCTGGTCGAGCGAGATGAACGACGTCGCCAGCCGTAGCACGACCTGCTTGCTCGACGAGGTGTCGAAGGTCGCGTACCGGGTGCCGGTGTGGCTGCCCGGCGCGGTACCGGCGGCCGTCGGCGCGCGGTCCAGCTCGCCGTAGACGAACATCCGGCTGCGGCCGGCGGACAGCCCGCTGCCGTCGTCCACCCAGCCGGTGACGACCTTCGACCCGGGCGTGACGGTGAACGACCCCTGGTCGCTCACGGTGTCCAGGACCAGGGACCCCGTCCGGGCGGAGGAGGGGAAGGTGAAGCGCATGATCCCGCCGTGGTCACCCGGAGCGGTCTCCGCGCGGATGCCGCCCTCCAGGTCGGCCTTGTAGTAGTCCGGCCGGGCGACCTCGGTGGCGTGGTCGAACGCCAGGCCGCGCTGCGCCGGCGCCCCGGACGGCACGCCCGACGCCGGCGACGGCATCACCGACAGCTGGTTGCGGTCACCCATCCACGGGCTCGGCTCGTGCGAGACGGCCAGGCCCTGCAGGACGGGCTTGTTCTGGGCGTTGTTCTGCGACTGGTAGCTGTACTCCCACGAGCTGGAGTCGGCGTCGGTGACCGGGGTGAAGAAGGTGAACCCGTTGGGCACGGCCGAGATCGGCAGGTTGTTGCCGCGCGAGAACGAGCCCGAGGAGTTGGTGCCGCGTCGCACGTCCACGAAGGTGGTCAGGTCGTTGCCGTTGATCGCGGCGGGCTTGCCCTGGACGGTCAGGTCGTCCAGCCACCCGGCGAACCGCGTGCCGTCCGAGGCCTTGGCGTTGTCGTACCCGACGAGGATCCGGTCGATGGTCTTCCCGGCGGCGACCCTGCCGATGTCGACCCGTACGGAGTTCCACTGGTTCGCGTACAGCTTCTTGGCCGCGCCCTGTCCGCTCGGCGAGGCGGCCATGCCGTGGTCGTCGACCGGGTTCAGGTCCGACAGGTAGGTGCCGTCGGTGAAGCGCAGGTCGACCGCCGAGTTCGTCGACGGGTACGTCAGGTCGTCGCTGATCATGTCCGCGAAGATCTTGTACGTCAGCCGGGACTTCGGGCCGACCGGGATCTTCACGTCGTACAGCCGGTTCCAGGCGTAGCCGCGCCCGGCCGCGGTGTGGCTGCCGCCGAAGCGCAGCGCCTTGGTGCCGGTCCAGCCGACGCCGGGCTTGATGTTGTAGCCGGAGATCGGCCCGTTGCCGACCTTGCTGACCATCGGGCTGTCGGAGGGCTGGGTGGTCGAGCCGTCCGACAGCGTCCAGTCCGCGAGCTGGAGGAGGGACGCCCCGGCGGTGGCGGTGACGTTCAGCCGGTAGTGCTGGTACGCGGCCGGTGTCGCGATCGTGAGCTTCTTGGTCGCGAACCGCGCGGGGAAGGTGAACCCGGCCTGGGTGTCCAGGTCGACCCAGGTCTTCCCGTCGGTCGAGCCCTGCAGCGCGAAGTCCTTCGGGTCGCGGGTGGGGGCGTCGTTGGCCGAGGTCAGGCTGTAGGTGACGGCCTTGACCGGCGTGGTCATGTCGTACTGGACCCACGCCTTGGTGGTGAACGCGAGCCACTTGGTGTTGGCGTCGCCGTCGGTGAGGTTGCCGCCCACCTCGTCGGGGGTGTTCTCCTCGCTCGCGGTGACCTTGTCGACGTCACCCATCAGGCTGCCCGGCGGGTAGAGCGCGCCGATGACGTTCGCCTGGCGCGGCTTGCCGTCGGCGCCGATCTCGGCGGTCGAGACCGCGGGTTGGGGCTGCCCGGTCTCGAACGACGTCGAGAAGTCGCCGGGAGGGGCGGCGTACGCGGGGGCGGACCCCAGCGTCAGCCCGGCGGCGACCATGGCCGTCGCCGTCACCGCTCCGATCGTTGCTGACAGCGTGCGCCTGGCTCGTCCGCGCATGGGTGTCCACCTCGATGTGGTCTCGATGCTTCCAACGATGTAACCGAAGTCCTCAGCGTGGCCGACGACGAGTCCGTACGGGGGACTACGACCCGACGATCTGTTCCGCCACCGGAACGCCGACGTGGCCCGGGCCCTGCGTGCCGGCGGAGCCCGGGCGCTGCCTCACGGCGCGGGCACGGTCGTCCGGGACACGCCCTGGTCGGTGCCGCAGGTCCGGCCCGAGCGCGCCTGGTCGACGATCGCCCGACCGTTGACGACGTTCAGGCTGTCGTACGCCGGCCGCCCCTCGACGACGCTGCGGAAGGAGTAGCGGGTGAGGTTGATCAGCGAGCACGACCGGCCGTACACCGCGATGTCGAAGAAGTAGGAGGCGGTGACGCGCTCGGCGTCCTCGCGGGTGCCCTCGGAGATGCGCTCGCCGAAGATACCGCCGGCGGTGAAGGTGCCCACCGTCACGCGGTTGCCGTCGAGGGCCGGCGTGTGGACGTGGCCGTCCACCAGCAGGCCCTTGCTCCTGATGCCCTCGACCGCGGCCGGCTCGTGGCTCACGACGACGTCGGGCAGCTCGCGCCCCGCGTACGCCGACGCGTACGCCTTCTGCCGCGGCTTCTGCTTCTCGTCGTTCTTGCGGTCCTCGTCGCCGTAGTAGCGCGGGTCGTTGAAGCCGCCGACGGTGACGCCGCCGACCGAGACCTGTTGGTAACGGCCAGGACTCGGCTCCAGCAGCACGACGTTCGGGACGCGGGAGAGCCGGGCGAGGAGGGCCTGGTCGTCGGCGCTCGTCGCGTCGTGGTTGCCGCGGACGAACAGGTACGGCACGCCCAGGTCCTGGATCGAGGTGAAGAACCCGGCGGCCTCCGCCTCCTGGACGGTGCCGAAGTTGACCAGGTCGCCGGAGTCGACGACCGCGTCGATCTTCTCGTCGGCGATGAGGCGCTTGATGATGGGGTACTGGTTCGCACCGTGGATGTCGCTCACCAGCAGCAGCCGGACCGCCGGCGCCTGGTTGAGCTCCTGCGGCACGAGCGAGTCCTGCAGCGACTGCGACAGCGCGAGCACGTTCGTGACGTACCGGGAGACCTGCTGCGCCCGCGTACGGACGTCGGTCAGCAGCCCCGCGTTCGAGCGGACGGTGCCGAGCAGGCTGGTCGCCCGGATCGTCGCCACCCGGTCGCCGCGGTAGGTCTGCCACCCGGCGAGCGTCGGGACGAGCACGCCGATGACCGCCGCGACGGCGACGACCCGGATCTGGCGACCACTCGGTCGGCGGTGGTGACGCCGGCCCAGCGCCAGCAGCGTCAGCATCGCCGCCTCCGCGAGCAGCAACCCGGCGCCGAACCGTACGGCGACGCCGACGAGCGCCGACCGGGCCGCGTCCCGGATCTCCGCGTCCGACGGGCGGAACGTGTCGACCGACAGCGACTCGCGCGCGAACAGGTCGGTGACGTCCCGCTTGACCTGCGGATCGACCTGGATGCCCGGGGCCGGGACGGGGCTGTCGAAGTGCACGTCCACGTCCCCGAACACGGTCGAGGCCTTCAGGGTGGACGACGGCCAGGCGTGCAGGACGACGTCCGCGCGGTAGTACGTCGTCTGCACCTGCGTCGGCAGCACGGTGGTGGTGGCGATGCCGGCGAGGTAGCCGACCAGCGCCAGCACCAGGACCCCGACGAGGATCAGCAGCCGCCGCATCCACGGGCGCAGGCGTGCCACAGCGGGTACCGGCACCGCCGTCGCGCCACTCTCGGTCACACCGCTCTCCGTCCGCATCGAGGACGCTCCCACCCTAGGGACCGGTCCGGCGCGGGAGGTACGGCTCGTCGGTCTCCGCCGTCCACCTGCGAACGCGCCTACAGTGGGAGAACAGCACCCTGTAGCACACCCGGAGCCACCCTTTCGGGTGAACCCGCATCACCCGCCGAGCAAGGCAGGTTGGGGCCCGTGAGCCAGAGCGAACCGTTGCGCATCTCGGTCGTCACCGAGTACAGCGCGATCGTGCGCGGCCTGCACGCCATGCTCCACCGGCACGAGTCACGGGTGATGATCGTGGACCAGGACCTGGACGGGGACAACCCACGACAGGTCGACATCGCCCTCTACGACACCTTCGCCCAGGACCAGGGTGGCACCGGTGAGGTTGCGCGGCTCGCCCGCCACCCCCGGGTCGGCAGGGTCGCCGTCCTGACCTGGAACTTCGACGAGGAGCTGGTGCAGCAGGCGCTGTCCCGCGGAGCCAGCGGGTACCTCGCCCGGTCGCTGCCCGCCGCCGCTCTCGTCGACGCACTCGAACGCGTCCACCGCGGCGAGACGGTGGTGTCCACGCCGACCGGCCACGGTCAGGTCGCCGGGGAGTGGCCCGGGCGCGAGGAGGCGCTCGCGCCGCGCGAGGCCGAGGTGCTGGCGCTGATCACCCAGGGCCTGCCCAACACGGTGATCGCCGCGCAGACCCACCTGTCCATCAACTCGGTGAAGTCCTACATCCGCACGGCGTACCGCAAGATCGGCGTGACCAGCCGGAGCCAGGCGGTGCTGTGGGGGGTCCGGCACGGGTTCGAGCCGGACCGCCGGCGCCACCGCCCCGTCGGCGGCGCGACGATCGCCTCCCTCTGACGGCCCGCCGCCACCGCGCCCCCACCCCCCAGCCAGACAACTGAGTCATTCACATCTGACCGCCTTGCGTGTGCGTCAGATTCGAGTGACTCAGTTACCTGGCCGGGCGGGGCGCACGGGGCGGGCGGTGCCGGGCGGACGGGGCGCGCGCTCAGGCGTCCTCGGCAGGTGGCGGCTCGGCGCCCTGCGCCTCGTCCCGCTCGGCCCACTCCAGCAGCGTGTCCAGCCGGTACGCGGTCGCGTCGATGTCAGCGTGCAGGTCGCCCAGGTCGGCGTACCGGGCGGGCACCGTCGCGATGGTCAGCTCGCGCGGCTCGACGTCGTCCACCTCGTCCCAGCGGATCGGGGTGGAGACGGTCGCCTCGGGGTTGCCGCGCACGGAGTACGCGCTCGCGATGGTGTGGTCCCGGGTGTTCTGGTTGTAGTCGACGAACACCGTCGTCGGGTCGCGGTCCTTGCGCCACCAGGTGGTGGTGACGTCCTCCGGGGCCCGTCGCTCGACCTCGCGCGCGAACGCGAACGCAGCCCGGCGCACGTCCTGGAAGCCCCACTCCGGCTCGATCCGGACGTACACGTGCAGCCCGGATCCGCCCGACGTCTTCGGAAAGCCTTGCACACCAAGGTCGTTCAGCACCTCGTGCGCAACGTGCGCAACCCGCCGTACGCGGTCGAACGGGCAGTCCGGCATCGGGTCCAGGTCGATGCGCCACTCGTCCGGGCGCTCGGTGTCGGCGCGCCGGGAGTTCCACGGGTGGAACTCGACCGTCGACATCTGCACCGCCCAGATCACGCTGGCGAGCTCGGTGACGCACAGCTCGTCGGCGGTGCGTCCCCACCTCGGGAAGTGCAGCTCGACGGTCTCGACCCAGTCGGGCGCGCCGCGGGGGAGCCGCTTCTGGTGGACCTTCTCGCCGGTGACGCCGGTGGGGTAGCGGTGCAGCATGCAGGGCCGCTCGCGCAGTGCGTTGACGATGCCGTCGCCGACGGAGAGGTAGTAGCTCGCGAGGTCCAGCTTGGTCTCACCGCGCGCCGGGAAGTACACGCGGTCGGGGTTGGAGATGCGCACGGTGCGCTCGCCGACGGTCAGCTCGGTGGCGGGTGAGCCGCCCTTGCTCGCCATGCACCGACCCTACGGGTGGTCGGCCCGGGCGCGCAGCGCGTCGATCAGGGTGCGGATCGCCGGTCGCCGCGACGACGCGCGCCGGCACACCGTGAACACCCGCCGTACGGGCCGCTCACCGCGCAGGGGGACCGTCCGGACCGTGCTCGGCAGGTCCGGACGGCCGAGTCGCGGCAGCGTGCTCACCCCGAGTCCGGCCGCGACGACCGCGATCTGCGAGGGGTACTCGTCGACTCGGTGGACGATGTCAGGGATCCGGCCGCGCGCAGCCATCTGGGAGCGCAGCCACTGGCTGCAGATGCTCCCGTCGTTGGTGTCGATGATCCACGGCGCGTCGAGCAGGTCGTCGATGAGGACGTCGTCGCGGCCGGCGAGCGGATGCTCGGCGGGCAGCAGGACGTCGACGGGGTCCTCCATCAGCGGCGCCTGGCTCAGATGCGCGGGGAGGTCGATCGGCGAGTCCACCCAGTCGTGCGCGATCGCGAGGTCGGCGTGCCCGGCCTCGATGCGTTCGGTGGTGCGGATCCAGGTCTCTTCCATCAGCACGGTGAGGTCCGGTGTGGTACGCCGCAGCTCGCCGAGCGCCGGACCGACCAGACCGCGAATCGCGGTGGGAAAGCACAGGACTCGCAAAGTCCCGGCCACCCCTGACCGCAGCTCTTCGAGGTCCGCGCTCGCCTGCTCGGTGGTGGTGAGGATGCTGTCCGTCGCGTCGGCGAGCACGAGGCCGGCGTCGGTCAGGATGACGCCGCGGCCGGCGCGTTCGAGCAGGGGCGAGCGGACCTCGCGCTCGAGCTTGCCGATCTGCTGGCTGACCGCCGACGGCGTGAAGCCCAGGGCGTCCGCCGCGGCGGCCACGGAGCCGTGCTGCCGGACCGCGTGCAGGGCCCTCAGACGCTGGAGATCGAACATGAAGCAATGCTAACGGGTACACCTCAAGAATGCGCGCTGGTGCTAAACGGTCATCGGGCCCAACCTGGACTCCGGACGCCTTCGGACGGAGGCTTCGGATCAGGAGGAAAGACCATGGCTGCACTGTTCGTCATCGCCCTGGTCGCCGGGATCGTCGCGGCGATCGAGCACACCCAGCGGCGGGTGCGCGCCGCCGGTCCGCCGCCCCAGCCGGGCACGCGGGACGGCGACCGGGTCCGCGCCGACCTCGCCGCCCTGGAGGCCACTCCGGCGCGGCCCGTCCAGCACCGTCCGACCGGGCGGGTGCACCTGCGTCCCGCGGGGTTCCGGTGATGGCCGCCCTGGCGATGCTGCCCGTGATCGGGGTCGTCCTGAGCATGATCGTCGGGTCGCTGGCCGCGATCGGGCGCATCGCGACGCCGGCGGCCGAGCGCGCGCCGCTGCGACGCTGGCGGCTGCGTGAGGTGGCGGCCAACGCCTCCATCGGCCGGCGCGAGTGGGCGCTCGCCCTCGACACCGCGTACCGCCGCAACCCCTCCAGCACCGCTGGCTGAGGCCGACTCACCCGCACACCCCCTTCGGCCGAGTGCGCGTGTCCTGTGCGATTCCGTGCGAATAAGCAGCAGGACACGCGCACTCGGTCAGGAAAGGGGAGAGGGTCAGTGCGAGAAGCGGACCTTCGGCAGGACGCGCGCCAACCAGGCCGGCGTGTGCCACGCGGCGCGGCCGGTCACCCGCAGCACCACCGGCAGCAGCACGAGCCGGATGCACAGGGCGTCCAGGAACACGGCGACGGCCAGGATGATGCCCATCTCCTTGGGTGCGAGCGGGCCGGACAGCGCGAACGTCAGGAACACCGCGACCATCACGCCGGCGGCGGCCACGACGACGCGCCCGGACGTTCGCAGCGCCTCGCGCATCGCGTGCTGCGGGTCGCCGGAGCTGTCGTAGTGCTCGCGGGCCGCGGACAGCAGGAACAGGGTGTAGTCCATCGCGACGCCGGTCAGCATCGCGCCGAAGAACAGCGGCCCCCAGGCGTCGACGAAGCCCTGCGGCTCGAAGCTCAGCGGCCCGGACAGGTGGCCGTCCCCGAAGATCAGCTTCGCGACACCGAACGCCGCCGCGATGGAGGCGAGGTTGGTGATCGTCCCGACGGCGGCCACCAGCGGGCTGCCGAGCGCGACGAGCAGCAGCAGGAACCCGAGCCCGACGAGCAGCCCGAAGACCAGCGGCGTCCGCGAGGACAGCACCTTCTCCAGGTCGTGGTTCTCGGCGGCGGCCCCGCCGACGAGGGCTCCCGGCGGCAGCTCGGACCGGATGCGGTCGATGGTCGCGCCGGTCGCGGGTGCGGACGCGTCGGTGGTCGGGATCGCCATGGTCATGGACCAGCCGCCGCTCTCCCCGACGGGCTGGGTCGCCGCGATGCCGGAGTCCTTCGCCAGAGCCGCGCGGGCGCGGTCGGTCTCCGAGGTCGGGGTCAGGACCTGCAGTGTGCCGGGAGCGCCGGGCCCGAACGCCTCGGTGACCTGCGCGTATCCCGCGCGAGCCGACTGGTCTGCCGGGATGATCGAGATCGACGGCATGCCCGTACGCAGACCGAGGGCCGGCGCCGCGAGCGCGGCGAGGGCGATCAGGACGACCGCACCCGCGGTCCACGGCCGGCGGTGCAGCAGCGCGCCCCACCGGTCCATCAGCCGGTCCATGCCGCGCGGAGCGGACGGTGCGGTGACCTCGGTGCCGGTCCCACGGCCGCGGCGACGCAGCCGACCGGGGAGGCGTACGCGGCCGGCGTCGATCCGGGTACCGAGCCTGCCCAGGACGGCCGGCAGCAGGGTGAGGGTTGCCGCGAGGACCGCGACGACCGCCAGCATGATGCCGAGCGCCATCGAGCGGAACGCCGGGCTGGGGACGAGCAGGACCGTGGAGAGGGAGACGAGCACGGTGGCGCCGGAGAAGGCGACCGCCTTGCCGGCGGTGCCCATCGTCTCCGCGACGGCGTCGACCGCGGCGGCGCGGTCACCGGGCACGGCACCACGACGGGCGAGCGCGGCGCGGAACCGCACGACCAGGAAGAGCGCGTAGTCGATCCCGAGTGCGAGCGCGAACATCATCGCGAAGTTGAGCGCCCAGACGCTGACCGGCGCGACGTGGGTCGCGATGACCAGGGCGCCGGCCGCGGTGAGCAGACCGACGATGGTGAGCATCAGCGGAAGCCCGGCGGCGACGAGGCCGCCGAACGCGATGACCAGGACGACCAGGGTCACCGGCCAGGACAGGACCTCCGACCGGATCATCGCGGTGTGGTTGACCTCGTTGAAGTTCGACCACAGGGCGCTACTGCCGGTGAGGTTCACCGACACGCCGGGCGTCGCCAGGTCTGCCAGCGGCTTCCCGAGGTCGTCCGCGGCGCGGACCATCGTGTTCGGGTCGGCGGCGGCGCCGGCCTGGACGATCGCCGTACGGCCGTCGCGGGACAGGCTCGAGCCCGGTTGCGGCCCGGTCACCGTGCTGACCCGGGGGTCGCCCTTCAGCAGCTGCTCGACCTGAGCGATGACGTGCTGCGCCTCGCGGTCGTTCGCGATCGGTCCGTCCGCGCGGCGCACCACCACCTGCAGTGCGGTCGAGCCGTTGCCCTGGAAGTGCTGCTGGACGACGTCGCGCGCCTGGACCGACTGGCTGCCGCTGTCCTGCCAGCCCGCGCCGGCGAGCGCGGTCTCGACCTTCGGGGCGAAGGCGCCGAAGACCACCAGGACGAGCACCCAGAGCGCGAGGACGCGACCGAGGTGGGAGGCGGACCACGCGCCGAGGCGGGCGAGTCCGCGCGGCGAGGTGTCGTTCGGGGGAGCGCCGGTCTCGGGCGGTGCCGGCGGATCGATGACGGTCTGATGGCGCGTCGAGGTCAACGGGATCTCCATGGTGGGCGGGGTCGTCGATACGGCCTGGGGTATGAAGTCGCCCCGACGCTAGTACCCCAGGGGGTATCTGTGTCAACTCGGCGAACCATCGTGCGGTCCGCGAGTGACATACCCCACAGGGCATAGTGCGCGGTGCGGGAATGACTCGCCGTGGACCAGCGCTACATACCCCAGCAGGTATATGATCAACGGACGCAAGGAGCACTGTCATGAGCACGCAGAACCTCACCCGAGCCGACTTCGAGCCCACCGTCACCGGGGGCGGCATCGTCCTCGTCGACTTCTGGGCGTCCTGGTGCGGCCCGTGCCGCCAGTTCGCGCCCGTGTACGAAGCGGCGTCGGAGCAGCACCCCGACATCGTGTTCGGCAAGGTCGACACCGAGGCCGAGCAGGAGCTCGCGGCCGCCGCCGACATCACGTCCATCCCGACCCTGATGGCGTTCCGCGACGGCGTCCTCGTCTTCGCCCAGCCCGGAGCGCTCCCCGCGAGCGCCCTGAACGACGTCATCCGGGCCGTGCGCGACCTGGACATGGACGACGTCCGCGCCCAGCTCGCCACCGCCTGACCTGACCGAGCCGACCGACGTGACCGCCACGACCGAGGAGAACGCATGACCTACGCCCTGAGCACCACCGTCAGCACGCCGTTCGCCGACACTCTGCAGGCCACCTGGTCGGCGCTCGCCGACCAGGGCTTCGGCGTCCTCACCGAGATCGACCTGGCGGCGACCCTCGCGGCCAAGGTCGGCGCCGACCTGCCGCCCCAGGTGATCCTGGGAGCGTGCCGACCGCCGCTGGCGCTGGCGGCCGTGCAGGCCGAGCCGTCCATCGGCGTCCTGCTGCCGTGCAACGTGGTCGTTCGCGCGGTCGACGAGCGCACCACCGTGGTCGAGGCGATGGACCCGCAGGCGATGGTCTCCGTCACCGGCAACGACCGCCTGGCCGACGTCGCGGCGGACGCCCGCGACCGCATCACCGCGGCCCTGAACGCACTGACCGCCTGACACGACGGAGGATGGTCCCCATGGTCACTCTGAACACCGACGACATGACGCCCGTCATCAACCGGCTGCGCCGCGCCCAGGGCCAGCTCGGCGGCGTCATCCGCCTCATCGAGGAGGGTCGCGACTGCAAGGACGTCGTCACCCAGCTCGCTGCGGTCAACCGCGCCCTGGACCGCGCGGGTTTCGCGATCGTCTCCTCCGGCCTGCGCGAGTGCCTGACCTCGGCGGACGGGATCAGCGAGGAGGACCAGGCCACGATGGAGAAGCTCTTCCTCACCCTCGCCTGATCCGCGCCGACCGCTGGGCGAGGGCCTGACCGGCCGGTGCGCTCAGAGGAAGCGGTGCATCACGTGCAGGCCGACGAGCCCGTCCGTGGGGTGCCGGAACGCCTGCGGCACGGTGCCGATGACCGAGAACCCGAGCGACTCGTACAGCCCGACCGCCCCGACGTTGCTCGCGGCGACCGCGTTGAACTGGATGGCGCTGAACCCCGCAGCCCGCGCCCAGTCGAGGCTGTGCTCGACCAGCGCCCGGCCGACCCCGCGTCCGCGCGCCCCGCGGCTCACCATGTAGCTCGCGGTCGCGACGTGGTCGTGCGGACGCGGCCGGTTGGCGCCCATCTTGGCGGTGCCGAGGTAGGTGTCGCCGTCGGTCGCGACCACGGTGAGTCCCGGCGGCTGCTCGATCCAGATGCTCCTCAGCGTCTCGACCGAGGTGTCCGGGTCGTACGGGAACGTGTCGGCCGAGCGGACGACGTCCAGGACGATGGGTGCGACGCCTGCCCAGTCGGCGTCGGCGTACGGCCTGATCTGCATGGGTCCACTGGACCAGAGAGGTTCTGGGCCTGCGGCGCCGGGTCCGCCGGCCCGGAAACCGGGTGCCGCGGCGGTGGGTGCCGCCCTACCGTGCACAGATGGTGTCGCGACTGGAGGCAGTGACCTTCGACGTGCCGGACGCGTCCGTGTCGGCGACCTTCTGGGCCGGCGTGCTCGGACGGGACGTGGTCCCGGAGTCGGCCGGAGCCCTCGTTCCCGGCGACGAGACCCGGGTCGGGCTGAGGTTCGTGACCTCCGATGCGCCGCGCGTCGGGCCGGACCGGCTGCACCTGCACCTGACCAGCACGACGGCGGAGGACCAGCAGCGCACGGTCGACACGATCCTGTCGCTCGGCGGTCGGCACGCCGACGTGGGCCAGGACCCCGAGGACGAGTTCGTCGTCTTCGCCGACCCCGGCGGCCACGCGCACTGCGTGATCGAGCCGCGCAACGGGTTCCTGAGCGGCACCGGGTTCCTCGGCGAGGTGACCTGCGACGGGACCCGGGACGTCGGCCTGTTCTGGCGGGACGCACTCGGCTGGTCGTTGGTGTGGGACGAGAACGGTGAGACGGCCGTCCAGTCGCCGCGCGGTGGCACCAAGGTCTCGTGGGGCGGCGAGCCCGTCGAACCCCGGCACGGACGCAACCGCCAGCGGTTCGACCTGCGCGCCGCCGACCCCGACCGCGAGGCGGACCGGCTGGTCGCGCTCGGCGCCACCCGGCTGGAGGAGATGGCGGACGGCATCGAGCTGGCGGACGTGGACGGCAACGAGTTCACCCTCCGAGCCGACTGAGGCCTGGCCGCTCGAGAGACGGGTGGCAGCAGGCGCCGGAGCTCAACGTCCACCCTCGTGGATCAGCACATCGCACGCCCGGCCCGCCGCGATACTTCACGACATCACCGCCACCGCGTTTCGGATCTGTGAGAGGCCCATGACCATGACCAGCAGCGATGCGTCCCTCGGCACAGCGGACTACGACGAGCTGGCGGCGGTGTACGCCGAAGCGAACGACAACGGCCTGTTCAACGCGTGGTACGGGCGACCGGAGATGCTTCGGCTGGGAGGCGACGTCGCCGGTATGCGCGTCCTCGACGCCGGCTGCGGCCACGGGCCGCTGGCAGCAGCCCTGCACGACCGCGGTGCCACGGTGTCGGGTTTCGACCTCAGCCCGGCCCTCGTCGCCCTGGCCGAGGAACGCCTCGACGCCGAGATCGACCTCCGGGTGGCCGACCTCGCCGCGCCCCTGCCGTACGGCGACGACGAGTTCGACCTCGTCATGTGCTCGCTCGCGCTGCACTACGTGAAGGACTGGGCTCCCACGCTCGCCGAGATGCGTCGCGTGCTCAAGCCCGGAGGACGGCTGATCGTGTCGATCATCCATCCGTTCGTCTACGCGTTCTGCTACCAGGACGCCGACTACTTCGCTCTCACCCAGTACTCCGAGGACTACGACTTCGACGGCACGACGTTCGTCATGACCTACTGGCACCGCCCCCTGCAGGACGTCCTGAACGCGTTCGTCGACGCCGGTCTGGTCATCACGACCGTGACCGAGCCCTCCGCCCTGCCCGACACGCCCGTCGAGCTGCTGCCTCCCGAGGGCCGCCGCTTCCTCTGCTTTCTCTTCTTCTCCCTTGAATCGCCCTGATCGCACGGGTCGGCTCATCGTGCCGGCACCCGAGTGAGACCTCAGGCGTCGACGCGCTCGCGCTCGCGCCGGCCCGACTCGGGCGCCGGCTGACCGCGGTAGCGGCTCGCGACCCGGTCCGCGCCGAGGCCGATGGTCAGGGCGATGGCGATCCCGACGGCCGCGGCGAGCAACGGGTTGTCCCCGAGCAGATGCCCGGCGACGGCTCCGACGACGACCGACCACCCGGACCACGCCGCGCACCCGATCGTGGCGTACGCGAGGAACCGCCTGGCCCGCATGCCGGTCGCACCGGCGGCCAGCATCACCGCGATGCGTCCCACCGGGATGTAGCGAGCGGTGAAGATCAGCATCCCGCCCCGCCGGTCGAGCTCCCGCCCCGCGCGATCGATGGCCGAGGTGATCTTCGGCCCGCGCTGCCAGGCGAACCGGTCGGTGCCGACGCGGCGCCCGATGACGTACGCGGCCGTGTCGCCGATCAACGCACCGAGCGCGCCGACGACGGCCAGCAGCCAGAGGTTCACGCCGCCGGCATGGCCCAGTGCGGCCAGCGCGACGATCGCCGACTCGCTCGGCAGTGGCGGGATGAACGCGTCGAGCGCGCCGAGAGCGCCGACGGCCGCGTACACCCACGGCTGGCCGGCCAGATCGAGGATGAACGTGTTGACGGTGTCGAGCACTGCGGCCCCCCTGGGCGGATCGGATCTCCTTCGCTCAACGGTAGGAAGCCGCGTCCTGTTTCCCATCGCCCTGACGGAGGAGTCCGGGTACGACCGAGGGAGGAGTCAGGGGAGACCCCGAGGGAGGAGTCAGGGGAGACCCCGAGGCGGACGACCCAGATGCAACCAGGAAGTTGCACGTCATGATGTTATGTGCAACCTTTGAGTTGCACCGAGACGGCCGACGGAAGGATGACCGACATGAGCACTCCCGACACGATCGAGCGCGAGATCCGGATCGACGCACCTGTGGAGCGGGTCTGGGCGCTGGTCAGCGAGCCCGGCTGGTGGATCAACGAGGGCACCGTCCGGCCGCATCGCATCGAGCAGCGCGACGGCGTGAGCGTCGTGACCGACGAGAAGTGGGGCGAGTTCCCCATCGAGACGACCGAGGTCGTCGATCAGCGGACCATCTCCTTCCGCTGGCTGGTGAACGGCGACGCGGACACCAACCGGCAGGACGCGCCCGAGTCGAGCCTGCTGCCGACCGTCGTGACCTTCACCCTCGAGCCGGCCGACGGCGGCACGCTGGTGCGCGTCGTGGAGCGCGGGTTCTCCGAAGGTGACGTCGCCGACGAGGTCCGGCAGAAGGCGTACGAGGACAACGCCGAGGGTTGGGAGACCGAGCTCACCGCGGCGAAGCAGCACGTCGAGGGCTCGTGAGCGCGGACTCGGTGAGGACGCCCGGGTCGGTCGCGGCGGTGTTCGCCGCGCTGGCCGACCCGCGGCGGCGCGAGGTCGTCGACGTGATCGCTCGGACGGGCCAGGCCAGCGCCACCGCGATCGCCGCCGACCTCACCGTGACCCGGCAGGCCGTGGCCAAGCACCTGGTCGTCCTCGCCGAGGCCGGGCTGGTCACCTCCCACCGCAGTGGCCGGGAGGTGATGTACGAGCTGCGCCCGGCTCCGCTGGACGCGGCGGCGCGGTGGCTGACGAGTGCGGCCGCGGTCTGGGATCGACGCCTGGCCGCGCTGAAGGTCGCGGCCGAGCGCAAGTCCTAGACCCGTGCCCGATATCGGGCAGGTATTTGGCGTTCCTCCTCCCGAAGGGCACAGTTCTGTCGTGGCCGAACGCGATCTCGTCGACCGGGTGGCCGCCTCCACCGGGCTCAGCCCTGCCGAGGCGGCCCGTGTCGTCGACGACGTCCTCGCGTTCTACGGCGAGACGGTCGAGCAGTTCGTCCGTCGCCGGCACGCCCACCTGCAGACGTACGGCGCGCGCAACGCGGAGATCTTCGCGACGCTCGCCGAGGAGCTGGAGGACCGGCGGGTGGCCGCACCGCGGCTGAGCGAACGCCAGCTGCGCCGGATCGTCTACGGCTGACCGTCACCGGTCGGGCGGGGCAGACCAAGGAGCCTGAACATGTGCGGAATCGTGGGGTACGTCGGTCGGCAGCATGCCGCGCCACTGCTGGTGGAGGGCCTGTCACGGCTGGAGTACCGGGGTTACGACTCCGCCGGCGTGGCCGTGCTCACCTCCGGAAAGCCCCGGGCCGTACGGACCGTCGGGCGGGTCCGCGACCTGGAGGCCGCGATGCCGAAGCGTCTCGCCGGCACGGTCGGCATCGGGCACACCCGGTGGGCGACCCACGGCCCGGCCACTGAGGCGAACGCCCACCCGCACGCCAGCGAGGACGGCCGAGTCCTGGTGGTGCACAACGGAATCCTCGACAACGCGGCCGCGCTGCGCGAGCGCCTGGCCGCTGACGGCGTGACCCTTGCGTCCGACACCGACACCGAGGTGCTCGCTCACCTGGTGTCGCGCTCGGACGCGACGTCGTTGGAGGACAAGGTGATCGACGCGCTGCGGCAGGTGACCGGCACGTACGCGATCGCCGTGCTCGACGCGGACCATCCCGACCGCGTCGTCGTCGCCCGCAACGGCTCGCCGCTGGTGCTCGGTCTGGGGGAGCGCGAGATGTTCATCGCCAGCGACGTCGCCGCGCTCGTCCGGCACACCAGCCAGGTCGTCCACCTCGAGGACGGCGAGCTCGCGACGGTGACGGCGTCCGGGTTCCACACCTTCACCGCTGACGCGGCGTCCGTCGCGAAAACCCCTGAGACGCTGGAGCTCTCGGCGGAGGAGCTGGAGATCGGCGGCCACCAGCACTTCATGCACAAGGAGATGCACGAGCAGCCCGAGACCGTACGCCGGATGCTCACCGGACGTCTCGACGACCGGTTCGCGACCGCGCGCCTGGACGGCCTGCAGCTGGAGCCGCGCGAGCTGCGGGCCTTCCGGCGGGTGAAGATCCTCGGCTGCGGGTCGGCGTACTACGTCGGTCAGATGGGCGCCTCGATGATCGAGGACCTCGCCCGCATCCCGGCGGACTCGGAGGCGGCGTCGGAGTTCCGCTACCGCAACCCGATCATCGAGCCCGACACGCTGTACGTCGCGGTCAGCCAGTCCGGCGAGACCGCCGACACGCTGTTCGCCGTACGGGAGATCCAGCGCAAGGGCGGCCGGGTCGTCGGGCTCGTCAACGTCGTCGGCTCGTCCATCGCCCGCGAGTGCGACGGCGGCGTCTACCTGCACGCCGGCCCGGAGGTCGCGGTCGCCTCGACGAAGGCGCTGACGCACATGGCGGTCGGGTTCGCGATGCTGGCCGTGGCGCTCGGCCGCGTCCGGGACCTCTCGTTCGCCGACGGTCAGCGGATCATCAATGGCCTCAAGCAGATTCCCGACCAGGTGGCTGCTGTGCTCGAGCAGGAGGACACCATCGCGGAGGTGGCCAAGAAGGTCGCCGCCGCGCCGAGCCTGTTCTTCATCGGACGGGTGCGCGGGTTCCCCGTCGCGCGCGAGGGTGCGCAGAAGTTCAAGGAGATCTCCTACCGGCACGCGGAGGCGTACCAGACCAGCGAGCTCAAGCACGGCCCGCTGGCCCTGATCTCCGAGGAGCTGCCGACGGTCGCGATCGTGCCGCGCGACGACCTGCTGGAGCGCAACATCGGTGCCGCGCACGAGATCGCCGCCCGGCGTGGGCCGCTGCTGGTGGTCACCCACGACGGGGTCGACCTCGGTGAGCTGGACGCCGCCCGCATCGTCGTCCCGAAGAACGAGGACGAGCTCGACGCGATCCTGCTGACGATCCCGCTGCAGCTGCTCGCGTACCACGCGGCGCTGTCCCTCGGCCACGACATCGACCGCCCCCGCAACCTCGCCAAGTCCGTCACCGTCGAGTAGCCGCCACCCGGAGAGCCGTCGCCCCTCGGCAAAGGTTGGCCGCCGGCACACGCATGGCTGTGCCGGCGGCCAACTTCTGCCGGTGAGGCGCGGCCGTCGGCGACGCGTATCGCCGACGAAACCGGTTACAGGTCAGACGCTGGTCGAGCCGGTCCGAGGCGCTGGCCGAGGGCCGTGTCGAAACCTGGCGACGTGCGGGGAGACCGGCCGTCCGCGGCGGCGGTGGTTTCGACTCGGGCTCGCGCTGGGCGCTCGCCCGGCTCAACCAGCGGTGGGTGTGCACGCTCGCCCGGCTCAACCAGCGGTGGGTGTGCGCGCTCACCCGGCTCGACGGGCGAGGGTGAGTCGCCGTACCGGCGGTCTGAGGTGGGGTGATGGCGGGCCTAAGGCGGTCTGCAGTGGCGAAGATGAGACAGGTGCCTCATGTGGCGGGGTACCTCAGCCGACGAATCTCAGTGGTGTCAGCACACACGAACCACCACAGGAGAAGACGATGACCGGCTACTACGGCCCCCACATCGACGCCGAGATCGCTTACCGGCAGCAGAAGATCGCTCACGACCACGCCGTCGCGCACGGCTGGGACCTGGCGCTGCGCCGGCTGGCACGTCGCACGCTTCAGCCGCTGGGCTTCCACGACTCGGGATCCCAGCGGGCGCACCGCGCGGCCGCCCACTGACGGGCATGACGGAACGTGACGACGCACCTGTCGGGGGAGCGCGTCAGAATGAGGGGGTGCCGCCCCTGCCTGAGTCCGATCGCCCGCTCGTCGGCCGTACCGACGAGCTCGCCGACCTGACGACTCGGGCGGTGGAGTCCGGCACCCCCTCCCTCACGCTGCTGGGCGGCGACGCCGGCGTCGGCAAGACGCGCCTGCTCACGGCCCTCACCGGGCGGGCCCAGGACGCGGGCGCTCGGGTGCTGCTGGGTCACTGCCTCGACCTGGGCGACAGCAGCGCGCCCTACCTGCCGGTCGCCGAGATGTTCGCCCGGCTCGCGCAGGACGACCACCAGCTCGCGCAGCGGATCGTCGCCGACCGTCCGCTGCTGGGCTCGGTACTGCCCGAGTTCTACCGGCGGGACGTGCCGGCCGACCTGCCCCGCGACCGCGGCTCGTTCTTCGACGCGGTCCACATGGTCCTGGAGGAGCTGGCCGAGACGACGCCCGTGGTCGCGGTCATCGAGGACGCGCACTGGGCGGACCGCTCGACCCGCGAGCTGCTGACGTTCCTGTTCACCAGGCGGTTCAAGGGGCCCGTCTCGCTCGTCGTCTCCTACCGCAGCGACGACCTGCACCGCCGCCACCCGCTGCGTCCCAAGCTGGCGGAGTGGTCGCGCCTGCCCGGCATGCACCGCCTCATGCTCGACCCGCTGACCGACGCCGAGGTCCGTGACCTGCTGCACCAGCTGCGCCCGAGTACGTCCACCGAGGACGCCACGACCATCGTCGAGCGCGCCGGCGGCAACCCCTTCTTCGCCGAGGAGCTGCTCGCCGCGTCCGAGATCGGCGGCCATCGGCTGTCCGAGGAGCTCGCCGACCTGCTCCTCGTCCGCATCGACGCCTTGGACGACGACGCGCGCAGCGTCGTCCGCGCCGCCTCCGTCGCCGGCCGCGCGGTCGACCACGTCCTGCTCGCGCAGGTGGTCGCCCTGTCCGGCCGTGACCTGGACCGGGCGCTGCGAGCCGTCGTCGACAGCCACGTCTTCGAGGTGACCACCACCGGCAAGTACGCGTTCCGGCACGCCCTGCTCGCCGAGGCGGTGTACGACGACCTGCTCCCGGGCGAGCGCGTCCAGCTGCACTGGGACTTCGCCGACGCGCTGCGCGAGCGGACCGGTGCGAGCGCGTCCGCCGCGCTGGCCCGACACGCGCGCGCCGCCGGCAACCACGAGCTGGCGGTGCAGGCCTCCGTCCGGGCGGGCGATGAGGCGATGGCCTCTGCGGGGCCGGCCGACGCCGCCCGCCACTACGAGGACGCGCTGTCCATGCTGGCCGAGCACCCCGCTGTCGTGCCGCCCGAGCCCGCCGCCGCGCTCGTGGTCAAGGCGTCCCGGGCCCTGGTCGCCGCGGGCAACCCGCACCGCGCGGCCGACCTGGCCGGCGAGGCGTACGAGCGGCACACCGGCGACCTGCGCGAGCGGGCCGAGCTGGTGGTGGCCCTGGTCCGGGCGCGGGTGCTGGCGGACGTCCCCGACGTCGGGACGCCGCTGGTCCGCGAGGCGATCTCCTGGGTGGAGGCGGGTGAGCCCGTCCCCGTCCTGGCCGCGCTCTACGCCGTCCTCGCCCGGGCGCTCATCTGCGACGACGAGTTCGACGGCGCGGTGCTCGCGGCGACCGAGGCCGCTTCCCTGGCCCGCGACCTCGACCTCCCCGGGCTGGTGACCGACGCGCTGACCTCGCTCGCCCGGCTCGACGACTTCACCGGCGACCCGGCGCGGGCCGAGGAGGCGCTGATCGACGTCGTGCAGCGGGCGCGGGACGCCCAGGACGCCTCGGCCGAGCTGCGCGCGCTGCACCAGCTGGCCCGCGTCCAGGCCCGGCTGGACCGGTTCCGCGACGCCTACCTCACCCACGTGCGGGGGTACGAACGCGCCCGGGAGACCGGCCACGTCACCGACCCGTTCGGCATTGAGACACGCGTGTTCGGAGCGTTGTACGCGCTGATGGTCGGCGAGTGGGACGCGGCCGACCGGCTGCTGGCGGCCGAGAAGGGTGACCGGCTCCCGCCCCTGGTGGAGGCGACCGCCAACGCCGTCCGCATGGTCCGGGACGCGGGGCGCGGTGAGCCCAGGGTGCTCGACGCCCTCCCGGCGCTGCGTCCGCTGTGGCAGCGCGACATGTTCGTCTGCGTGCACACCTCGGCCGTGGCCGTCGACGTATACGGCGCGAACGGCGACCTCGACAGCATGCTGCAGGTCTACGACGACACCGTCGACACCTTCACCTCCGTGTGGTGCCTGCCGTCGTTCGACGCGCGGATCCGGTTGTCAGCGTTGGCGATCGGGCACATCACGACCGCGGTGGTCCAGGGTCGCGTCAAGGCTCGTGCGTACGCGGAGCGGGTCGGTGCACTGGCCGCCGCCGTGGAGGACGTCGTCGCCAAGCGTCGTACGGAGGACGCGCTCGGGCTGGAGTCCCGCGCCTGGGTCAGCCGGGCGCGTGCCGAGCTGGCGCGGTTCGAGTGGGCGGGCCGCGGCGCCGTACCCGACGAGCTCGTCACGCACTGGGAGGACGTCGTCCGCGTCTTCGACGAGGCGGACCACCCGTTCGAGGTGGCCGTGGCGCGGCTGCGGCTGGCCGAGGTGCTGGCGGCCGCCGACCGTCGGCCCGAGGCGCGCGCGCTGCTGGACCAGGTGCGCGAGACCGCCGAGAGGCTCGGTGCGCGAGGGCTGCTCGCCGCGGCGGCCCGCGGGCGCCGGACCTCGCAGCCCACGGACGACGCCCAGGTCGCCCTCACGCCGCGGGAGCGCGAGGTGCTCACCCTGGTGGCGGAAGGGCGGACGAACGGCGAGATCGCGACGGCGCTGTTCATCAGCGCCAAGACCGCCAGCGTGCACGTCTCGAACATCCTGGCCAAGGTCGGCGCGGCGACCCGCACCGAGGCCGCCGCCATCGCTCGCCGGGACGCGCTGATCTAGCGCGGATCCTCCGCGGCTCCGGATCGGTTCGCGGCCGGCGGCAGCGACCGGAGGGCCATCGTCGTCAGCCGCTCCGCTGCGGCGCGGTGGTCGCGGCTGAGCAGGTCGAAGGCGTCGAAGCTCGTGAGCACCCACAGCACGTCGAGCGCCTCGTCGGCGGCGTCCCCGGAGTGTCCGAGCCGCGCGACGACCTGCTGCAGCAGCGTCCGCCGCCCGGCGTCGTGGTCACGCAGCACGGACGCCGTGGCCGGGTCGGCGGTGGCGACGGCCAGGATCATCCGGCACAGGTCGGGATCGGTCGCCCAGTACCGGCAGCCGGCGGTCACGACCTCCGCCACCAGCCGGTCCGGCGGAGCCGTGGCGACCAGCTCGGCGAGCCCGGCCAGGCCGGCGCGGCCCTCCAGGTCGACGAGTACGGCCTCGAGCAGCCCGGCCTTCGACCCGAAGCGCTGGTAGACGGTCGCCCGGGCCACGTCGGCCCGAGCGGCGACCGCGTCCACCGACATCCGGTGGAAGCCCTCCTCGACGAGCAGGTCCCGGGCGGCGTGGACCACCCGGTCGCGCGTCGCCTCGGCGGCCTCGGCGCGCGCGCCCATCCGGTACGTCCTCGGCACTTGACCTCCTGCGGTGAGGCTCGCATCATTCAATCAGACGGACAGTCCGTCTGAAGTGGAGCATCTCATGGCTGCCATCACCCGCCTGTCCCACCATCCCGCCGCCGTCGTCGATCGCGTCGCTCGCGCCGGGCTGTGGCTGCTCCCGGCGTACGGGCTGCTGCTCGCTCTCGGCACCCTCACCCACCAGCCCGACTACGCCGCTGACTTCGACGGCTACGCCCGCTACGTGACCACCGGCGGCTTCCTCGCCGGTCACCTGCTGGCCAGCATCGGCGGCGCCGGCCTCGGAGTGCTGGGCGCGACGGCGGCGTGCGCCTATCTCGTCCGTGGCCCGGCACCGCGCCTCGCCCTCGCCGGGCTGACGGGCACGGTGATGGGCAACGTGGTGACCGCGTCGGTGTTCGGCGCGGCGGCGTTCGCCCAGCCGGCGATCGGCCGGGCCTACCTCGACGGCGCCGCGGGGGTCGTCCCTCTCAACGACGACGTCTACGGCACGCCGCTGGTGCTGACGGCGGTCGTCGGTCTGCTGCTGCTGGCCGCCGGCGCGGTACTGCTGGGGATGTCGTTGCGCCGCAGCGGGCTGCGTGGGCCGGGCCTGGCCTACGCGGTGCTGCTGCCGCTGTTCGCGGTGGCCGGGTTCACCGTCGAGGTGGCGCAGCCGGTTGCCGCGGTCGGCCTGGCCGTCGCCGCGGTGCTCATCGCGCGCCGGCTGCCCGCGGCCGTGACCGGCGAGTGACCGCCCCGGGGGAGCCCCGGGGCCGCCCGGAGGCGCCCGGAGGCCCGACGCCGCCCGCCCGCTCAGAGGAAGGCGAGCAGCGCCTCGTTGAACCGGTCGGTGTGCGAGGCGTTCAGGCCGTGCGGTCCGCCGGCGATGACCGTCAGCTCGCTGCCCTCCACGGTTGCGGCCGTGCGCTTCCCGGACACCTCGAAGGGCACGATCGCGTCGGCGTCGCCGTGGATGACCAGCGTCGGGACGTCCACGGCCTCGAGGTCCCGGCGGAAGTCGGTGCGGCTGAACTGGTCGATGCACGCGAGGGCGGCGTCCAGGTCGGCCTGGGCGGCCTGCGCGAGCGCGGTCTGCACGACCTCCTCTCCGACGGCGACCGTGCCGTCGGCCGTGAAGAAGGTGGTGAGGAAGTCCTGCAGGAAGCCTTCGCGGTCCTTCGCCAGGCCGTCCTTCATCCCGGTGACGTCGTCCTCGCCGAGGCCGCCGTCGGGGTTGTCGTCGGTCTTGAGCAGGTACGGCGGGACGGCCGCCGCGAAGACGACGCTGCGCAGGCGGTCGGTGCCGTACCGGCCGACGTAGCGAGCCACCTCGCCGCCGCCCATCGAGAACCCGACGAGGGTGACGTCGCGCAGGTCGAGTGCGGTCATAAGCGCGTCCAGGTCCTGGGCGAACGTGTCGTAGTCGTACCCCGACCCGGGCTTGGCGGACTGCCCGAAGCCGCGACGGTCGTACGTGACGACCTGGAAGCCCGCGTCGACGAGCGGTCGGCGCTGGGGTTCCCAGGAGTCGCCGTTCAGCGGCCAGCCGTGGATGAGCACGACCGGGCGGCCCGCGCCGGCGGTCTCGTAGTGGATCTCGTTACCCGTCGCTCCGGTGATGGTCGTCATCGAACCTCTCCTCAGGTGTCGTCCAGGTGGATCGTGCAGTGGTTCGTCGCGAACCCCGTGCCGGATGCGTACCCGCGAAAGGCCCTTCCGTCACCCCTGCGAGGGGCCGGATCCGGACGAGCGCGCGGCCCTGTCGAGCAGGAAGCGCTGCTCGGGAATGCTCGTGGTCAGGTCCGCGGCCCGCTCGTACGCCGTCCGCGCGCCGGCCGGATCGCCGGCCATCTCCAGCAGGTGGGCTCGTACGGCGACGAACCGGTGATGCTCGATCACTCGGTCGTCCTCCACCGCGTCGAGCGCCGCCAGCCCGGCCTTCGGGCCGTCGGTCATCGCGACCGCGACCGCGCGGTTCAGCTCGACGACCGGCCCCGGCTGGACCACCCGCAGCACGTCGTACAGCGCCAGGATCTGCGGCCAGTCGGTCTCCCGGGCGGTCGGCGACTCGTCGTGGACCGCGGCGATGGCGGCCTGCACCTGGTACGGGCCGAGCGGGAAGCGCCGCAGCGCATCGGTGACCAGGCCGACCCCCTCGGCGACGGCGGCGCGGTCCCACCGCGTGCGGTCCTGCTCGTCCAGCGGGACCAGCCGGCCGTCCTCGGTCTCCCGGGCGGGACGGCGGGCGTCGGTCAGCAGCAGCAGCGCGAGCAGCCCGGCCGCCTCGCCGTCCATCGGCCGGGCCCGGTGCAGCAGCCGAGCGAGCCGGATCGCCTCGCGGGTGAGGTCGCCGCGCTGCAGGGCCTCGCCGGAGGAGACGGCGTACCCCTCGTTGAACACCAGGTAGATGACCCGCTTCACCGCGTCGAGCCGCTCGTCCATCTCCTCGCGGCCGGGCAGCTCGAACGTGGTGCCCGCATCGCGGATCTTCTTCTTGGCCCGGCTGATCCGCTGCGCCATCGTCGCCTCGGGCGTGAGGAACGCCTGCCCGATCTCCCGGGTGCTCAGGCCGCCGACCGCGCGCAGGGTGAGCGCGACCTGGGAGGCCTGGGACAGCGCAGGGTGGCAGCACAGCAGCAGCAGGGTGAGCGTGTCGTCGCCGCCGGACACGTCCGGCGGCGACCCGGCGAGGACGGCGACGGACTCCTCCCGCTGCCGGCGGGCGCCCTCGCTGCGCAGCAGGTCGGTCGTCCGGCGAGCGGCCACCGAGATCAGCCAGGCGCGCGGGTCGTTGGGCAGCCCGTCGCGCGGCCACTGGGTGGACGCGGCGAGCAGCGCCTCCTGCACCGCCTCCTCGGCCAGCTCGAAGTGGCCGTACCGCCGGACGACCGCCGCGAGTACCTGAGGGGTCAGCTCGCGCCACAGCTCGTCGTACGCCTGCGCGCTCACATCTCCGCGCCGGAGGCGAACATGACCGGCCGCAGCTCGATCGGACCGAACCGGCTGGAGGGGAACCGTCCCGCGATCTCCTCGGCCCGTTCCCACGACGCGCAGTCGAGCACCATGTACCCCGCCAGCTGCTCCTTGGCCTCGGCGAGCGGGCCGTCGACGACCGTTATCTCCTCGTCGACGACCCGGACCGTACGGCTGCGGGCCGGGTCCGCGAGCGGCAGCCCGCTCACGTACTCGCCCGAGTCGTTCAGCTCGGCCAGCAGGTCGTCGAGCTCCTGCTGCCAGCGCGCGATGTCCTCCGGCGGCGACCCGTGCTGGGCGAACGTGGGGTGCTCCCACCGGCGCGGGTTGTCGTGGATCAGCATCAGGAAGCGCATCGCTGCCGATCCTGTCACTGCAGCTGCAGGACGGACAGGATGTTGCCGGCCGGGTCGGTGAACCACGCGATCGGCGGCCCCTCGTCGCCACGGGCGATGCCCCTGTCGTCCTGGCCGAAGCCGTCGTAACGGATCATCTCGACGCCGGCCTCGGTCAGGCTGTCGACGGCGTCGTCGATGTCGTCGACCGGGACGTTGAGGATGGTGTGCTGCGCCGGCACGTGCCCCGGCTTCGGGTAGACGAGCACGCTCTCGGCGGGGCTCAGCCAGATCGCGAGCATGTCGTTCTGCTCGCTGACGTCCAGGCCGAGCGTGTCCCGGTAGAACGCCTGCGCGGCGGGGATGTCGTCCACCGCGAACCCGACGAACGGGTGCGTCGGCGTGAAGTCGCGACGCATCTCGGCGAGCATCTCCCGCTCCATCTCGGGCTTCATCTGGATGACCTGGACGTAGTTGCCGTCCGGGTCGGTGAACGTCGCGAACCAGCCCGGCTCGCGCTCCTCCAGGGGCACGACCCAGGTCGTACCGGCCTTCTCGATGCGCTCGACGGCGGCCTTGGCGTCCGGGACGTCGAGGTTCAGGATGACCCGGCCGGGCTCGGCGGAGGCCTCGGCGACGTCGTCCCGCGGGTCGGCCATGACGCCGGTCGGCCCGAGCTCGACGAACCCCCACCGGTCGGCCTCGACGCCGAACGCCTCGGCGTACCAGGCGCGCAGCCGGTCGGGGTTCGTCGAGCCCAGCAGCAGGCTGTTCAGCCGGGGCGTGGTGTCGGCGGTGCGGTGGCGGATGGTCATGGCTCCTCCTGCGACGGTGGTTCCTGCGATGACACGGGTACGTCGGAGCCGGCCGCGCGATCTCGACATCGGTGCGGTGGTCGGTCAGGGTGGGGCGGGTGAAGTACATGCTGCTGATCCGGAGCTCGGCGCAACGCTGGGCGCAGCTGACCGACGAGGAGCGCGGCGCCATCGGCGAGGGCACCATGGCCCTCGGCGAGCAGCTGCACGCCGACGGCCGGTACGTCGACGGAGCCGGTCTCGCCGACCCCTCCCGGAGCCGGGTGGTCCGGCGCGGCGAGGACGACGAGCCGTACGTCACCGACGGACCGCTCGCCGAGGCCAAGGAGCACCTCGCGGGCTTCATGGTCGTGGAGTGCGACTCCGAGGAGGACGCCCTGGCCGTCGCGGCCCGGCTGCCCGACGCGGCGTACGGCGGTGTCGACGTTCGCGAGTGCGCCCCACCGCTGCGGCCCGCCGCGCCGTGACGATTCGACCGGGCGGTGCTGGGCTGAGGCGTCCTGAGGTCGAGGGCGCTCGGCGTCAGGACGGTGCGGACCCGGCGGAATTCTGGGAGCACTACCTCTCCCCGCTCGCCAGTAGCGCCACGGAGTTCATCTCGGTGCGCGAGGCGGGCGACGAGGCCGTGCTGGAGTGGCAGTCCACGGGCGAGCTCGCCACCGGCCGGCCCATCGAGTACGCCGGGGTCTCGCTGCTCACCTTCGACGACCAGGACAAGATTGCCCGCTTCGCCACCTACTTCGACACGGCGGCGTTCGTCGCGCCGAGCGACATCACGTGAGTGATCGGGGGACGCGCTCAGCACGCTGACCCTCTTCGGCACGAACGACCCCGCACGTGCAGGGTCGTTCGCACCGAGGAGGGTCGTCTGCTCGTCCGGGTGGCCGGGACGGCTACGGCATCGCCAGGTGCGAACCCTCCCAGCGACGCCGCAGCCACCGGTCGTGGCTGGCGATCACCACGGTCGCCGGGGTGGCTCCGAGGGCGTCCTCCAGGTCGTCGACCAGCGCCAGCGACAGGTGGTTCGTCGGCTCGTCGAGCAGCAGGAGGTCCGGCCGTCGTGCGATCAGGACGGCCAGCGCGAGCCGCCGCTGCTGGCCCTGGCTGAGGTCGCCGACCGGGCGGTTCACGTCCCGCGGGTGGATGAGCCCGAGGTCCGACAGCGGACGAGCCGGTGCGGCGTCGTCGTACACCTCCCGTGACGTACGCCTCGGGTCGGGGAACGCGACGTCCTGCTCGAGCAGGCCGACGCGGCTCGCCTGGACGACGAGGTCGCCCTCGGTGGCGAGCCGCCCGGCCAGAACGGCGAGCAGCGTGGACTTGCCGCAACCGTTCGGACCGGTGACCAGCAGGTGCTCACCGGCGGCGACGTCCAGCCGCGCGAGCGCCACCCGTCCGGGAACCTGCAGCGACCGGGCGCGGATGCTCCCGGCGCGGTCCGCCGAGAACGAACCCGAGAACTCCAGCGGCGCAGGAGGTTTCGGCACCAGCTCGCGCTCGATGGCCGCGATCCGCTGCTCGGCGTCCCGGATGCGGCGACGGATCGTCGTCTGCACGTTCTGCCCCTTGAACCCGTAGATGAACTTGTCGTTGTCGCGCGGTGGGCGGTTGTGCGCGATGTCGAGGTTCGTCGTCCGCGTCCTCACCCGCAGTGCGTTGAGCTCGTCGCGCTGGGCCTCGAACGCCTCCTCCCACCGGCGCCGCGAGTCCCGCTTGTGGGTGAGGTAGGTCGTGTACGAGCCGGTGAACCGGCGGCCGCCCTCGCCGTCGGTGCCGAGGTGCGCCGGGTCGAGGTCGACGACCGCCGTGCAGACCCGGTCGAGGAAGACTCGGTCGTGGCTCGCGACCAGCACGACACCGGGCAGCGAGACCAGCTGCGACTCCAGGAAGTCCAGCGCGTCGTCGTCGAGGTGGTTGGTCGGCTCGTCCAGCACCAGGCACTCCGGCCGACGCGTCAGCAGCGCCGCCAGCGCGAGCCGGGTGCGCTGGCCGCCGGACAGCTCGCCGACCGGTCGATCACGCTCGACCGCGGCGAGGCCGAGCCGACGTGCGGCCACCTCGGCCCGCCGGTCGGCGTCCCAGGCGTCGTGCAGCTGAGCCCAGGTGAGCAGCGCGTCGTACTCCTCGGCCGCACCCGCGGCGGTGAGGTCGACAGCCAGCTCCTCCATCCGGCGTACGGCGCCGTGCAGCGGGGCGAGCGCGTCGGTGAGTACCTCCCCGACGGTGGAGGACGTGTCGAGCCCGCTGTCCTGCGCGAGGTGGCCCAGGTCCGGCGGGGTGGTCACCTCACCGCCGTCGGGCCGCTCGAGGCCGGCCACGATGCGGATGAGGGTGGACTTACCGGCGCCGTTCTCGCCGATCAGCCCGACACGCTGGCCGGGGGAGACGACGAGGTCGATGCCGTCCAGGACGAGACGGGTGTCGTAGGACTTGCTGAGGTCGCGGACGACGAGGGAGATGGACATGAAGGACTCCTGCGGCACGGCACCGGACGTCGTACGCCGGTCGGCGAGGTGGTGAGGGCGCTCGCCGGGCGTCGGCCGCGGACGCGAGCAGGTGAGGAGTCAGTGCTTCATGGTGAGCGCCACCGTACGGAGGCGCCCCGAGACCACGCAACCGCATATGCGCCGAGCCCGACCAGCAGACCCGGCCAGACAACTGAGTCACCCGAGTCTGACCGACGTGCATGTGGGTCGGATTCGAGTGACTCAGTTACCCCCCTGCGCCGCGCGAGGCGGGCCCGGCGGTCGGGCCTGTTCAGCAGGTCAGGCGGTCAGGGGCAGGCGGCGGACGCCGCGGATGACTCGCGAGGTCCGCATGGGGACCCGGCCCGCCAGGCGCAGGCCGGGCATCCGCTCGGCCAGGACCCGTAGCGCGACCTCGGCCTCGAGCCGGGCCAGCGGGGCGCCGACGCAGTAGTGGACACCGGCGGAGAAGGCGAGGTGGTCCGACCCGTCGGTGCGGGTGATGTCGAACTCGTCGGGCCGCGCGAACGCCTCGGGGTCGCGGTTCGCGCCACCGATCACCGTGATCAGCCACTCACCACTCCGGAACGGGTGACCACCGATCTCGTTGTCCTGCAATGCAACTCGTGAGGTGAACTGGACCGGCGGGTCGTACCGCAGCGTCTCCTCGACGACCCGCGGCGCCAGTGACGGGTCGTCGGCCAACATCCGCCACTGCTCGGGGTGGCGCATCAGCTGGTGGACGGCGTTGCCGATCAGGTTGACGGTCGTCTCGAAGCCGGCGACCAGTAGCAGCTGGCACAGCGGCAGCATCTCCTCGGGCCGGATGCCACTGCCCTTCTCGCCCGCGAGCATGGTCAGGAGATCGTCGCGCGGGTCGGCCTCGCGCTCGGCCAGCAGCCGGGTGAACATCTGTTCCAGCGCCTGCTTCGCCCCGAACGCCTGATGGGCGTGCCGCATCGAGCCGATGCCGTCCAGCGCCTTGCCGAGGGCGGTGCCGTACGTCATGAAGGTGTCGCTGTCGGCGTCCGGGATGCCGAGCAGCTCGCTGATGACCATGATCGGCAGCGGCGCGGCGAGCGTCCGCTGCAGGTCGAACCGCCCCTGCCGCGCGGCGGAGTCGAGGTAGGTGTGCACCTGCTTCTCGATGCTCGGCTCGTACGACGCCATCCGGCGCGGCGTGAAGGCCGGCGCGGCGACCCGGCGCAGGCGGGTGTGGTCGGGCGGGTTCAGCTCCAGCAGCGACAGGTCGAACTCGCCCGAGGACCGGCCCGGCTGCTCGCGGGCGCTCGTCCCCCACTCGCGACTGCGCAGCACGTCCTTGCACACCGCGTGCGTGGCGCTGGCGAAGGTGCCGGGAAACCGGCCGGGGGAGACGGGTCCACGAGCGCGGACGGTCTCGTACAACGGGTACGGGTCGCGGTGCCACGGGCGCAGCCCGACGCGCGCGAGCGGGTCACGCTGGATGCGCCCGGCGTACTGGGTCTGCAGCTTGGCCCGGTACAGCTCGGTGGCGAACGTCCGCGCCAGTCGCAGCTCGGCGAGGTCCATGGCCGCTCCTGTCTGGTCACTACTTCCGTAGTGACCAGCATCACACAGGTCGGCGCCCGACGGGGCCGGTCAGAGCGGCAGCTTCATTCCCTCGTGGCTGGCGACGAAGCCGAGCCGCTCGTAGAACGTCTTGGCCTGCGGCCTGCTCTTGTCGGTGGTGAGCTGGACGAGGGCGGCCCCGCGCTCGCGGGCGTACTCGATCGCCCACTCGAAGGCCGCCGAGCCGAGGCCCGACCCGCGCTGGGAGGCCGCGACGCGCACGCCCTCGATCTGGGCGCGCAGGGCGCCGCCGCGGGACAGGCCGGGAATGAAGGTGAGCTGCAGGGTGCCGACGACGGTCTCGTCGGCGAGCACGACGGCGAGCAGCTGGTTCGGGTCGGCGGCGATGGCCTCGAACGCCGCCGCGTACGCGGGGTCGTCGGCCGGGCGCTCGCGGGCGCTGCCGAGGTGGTCGTCGGTGAGCAGGTCGACGATCGCGGGGAGGTGGGACACCTCGGCGCGCACGACCTGCTGTCCGTCCCGCAGCTCTCCCACGACCTCGCTCATGGCGGTCATCCTGGCGGACCCGGTGTCGGGGGCGCCGGTCGGGGTGGGGCAGCGGTGGTGTCGCCCAGGCGCAGCGGCGCGTCCAGCTCGACGTCCTCCACCGACTCGCCCGCGAGCAGGTGGCGCAACGCCTCGCCGACGAGCCGGCCCTTCTCGGCGGGCCGCTGGTCGACGGTGGTGAGCCGGCGTCCGAGCCACGGCAGCTCGACGCCGTCGAAGCCGGACACCGACACGTCCTCGGGGACGCGCAGCCCACGCGCCTCGGCGGCCCTGACCGCTCCCACCGCGAGGAGGTCGCTCTGCGCCAGGATCGCGGTCGGGCGCGGGTCGAGCCCGAGCAGCAGGTCGGCGGCTGCGCGGCCTGCCTCGATGTCCGCCTCGGCGGCACTGACCATCGGGACGTCGCCGAACACGTCCCGGACGCCCTCGGCGCGCTCGCGCGTGATCGGCAGGGTCGCCTCCGCGACCTCGGCCCTCGTGACGCGGCGCGTGACCTGGTCGGGCTGCAGCGGCATGAGCACGTGCCCGACGTGCCGGTGGCCGAGCTCGTGGACGTGCCGCGCGAGGGCTGCCGTCGCTCTCCGGTCGTCGACGCGTACCTGGACGATGTGCGGGTCGACCGGCGATCCGGTGCCCACCATAGGGATGCCGCGACCGACGAGCTCGGGGACGAGCGGGTGCGCCTCCTCGCTCGAGAGCAGGAAGACGACCGCATCCACCGCGAGGTTCGACCCGGGCGGTGGCTCGCTGCCAGGGGCCGACTCCGGCATGAGCAACAGGCCGGTCCCGAGGTCGCCCAGCGTCTCGGCGAGACCGTCGAACATCGTCACGGCGTACGGGTCACGGAACGCGTGCAGCAGCCTGGACGGGACGACGGCGCCGATGACACCGGAGCGGCCCTGGCGCAACGAGGAGGCGATGGGGTCCGGGCCGTGGTAGCCCAGCTCGGTGGCGGCCTCACGGACCTTCTCCGCCGTGGCGGGGGCCACCGGCTTCTTCCCGCTGTAGACGAGCGAAGCGGTCGAGATGGCTACGCCGGCACGCAGTGCGACGTCCCGCAGCGTCGCCCGGGGCGTCCGGGCCGCGGGATCCTGGTCGGCCGGCACCGCGCCAGATTAGCCAGTCGGTCGGTCTGTGCCCGGCGACTCCTCGCCCGTGTCGTCGCCGACGGGCCCACCGACGACCAGCACCGACAACGTGCCGTGGCGCAGCAGCGAGTCGGTGACGGCGGTGGCGCGCCGCCCGGTGAGCAGGCGCCCGATCGCGGCGGACACCCCCTTCGCGTGGGTGTGCTGGCCCACGACGACGAGCCATGCGCCGGTCTCGGTCGCCGCCTCGAGCAGGGTCGGCCAGACCGGGCCCGTGCCCGAGCGGTACGTCCACCGGTCCGGCGGCAGGGGGACCAGGCCCGCCACGTGATCGGCGAGGTCGCGCCCGCGCAGCCGGACCTCCTCGCTCCACGTGATGGAGTCGGGGTCGATCGGCATGTCCTCGGTGTCGACGACGTGCACGACGTGCAGGGGCACGTCGAGGCGCTGAGCGAGCTCAACCGCGTGCTCGAGCGCGCGCCGGCTCGCCGGGTGGTCGTCGTACCCGACGACCAGGGGTCTGCTCAGGGATGACTCGGATGACACGGCATCGTCCATGGTCGGCCTCCGCTGCCCAGTCTGGCACCGTCGGCCCCGCTTGACGCGCCTGTGGGGCCGACGGACAATCGAACGTCATCGAATCGATTCGACGCCGCGGGTCGGCCGCAGCGTCGAGCCCCGGGAGGAGCAGCAGTGCGCACGGACGAGGGGACGCAGCAGCGTTCGGCCGCTGACCCGACGGACGTCGCCGTCACCTCTCGCGCGGTGTACGCGACGTTCGCGCTCAACGGTGCGGCGTTCGCCACCTGGGCCTCCCGCATCCCGGACGTCAAGGCCGGTCTCGGGCTGAGCAGCCAGCAGCTGGGGCTGCTCCTGCTCGCGATGTCGCTCGGCGCGGTCGTCGGCCTGCCGCTGTCCGGACGGATCGCCGGGGCACTCGGCGTCCGGCGCGCGGTGCTCCTCGGCGCGAGCGCGGCGACCGTCGGCGTCGGCGGGGCGGGCCTCGCGGTCGCCCTGCTGGAGTCGGCTCCCGTCGCCGCGGTCGGCATGTTCATCGCCGGTCTCGCGATCGGCATCTGGGACGTCGCCATGAACCTCGAGGGCGCCCACGTCGAGCACCAGCTCGGGCGCTCGATCATGCCGCGCTACCACGCGGCGTTCAGCGGCGGCACGGTCCTGTCCGCCCTGATCGGCGCCGGCGCATCGGCCGCGGGTGTGAGCGTCGGCGTCCACCTGCCCGTGATGCTGGTGCTGATCCTGGGGGCGATGCTGCTGACCTCGCGCGGCTTCCGACTCGTGGCGTCGGCGGACACCGACGACGAGCCGGAGGAGGCCGCCGGACGCAGCGCCTGGCGGGAGCCGCGCACGCTGCTCATCGGCCTGGTGACGCTGGTCGCCGCGTTCACCGAGGGCACGGCCAACGACTGGCTGTCCGTCGCGTTCGTCGAGGGTCACGAGCTGCCCAGCTGGGCGGGCGTGCTGGCCTTCGCGGTCTTCCTCACCGCGATGACGCTCGGGCGTCTCGCGGGGACGGCCCTGCTGGACCGGCACGGTCGCGTACCCGTGCTGCGCGTCATGTTCGTCGCCGCGGCGGCCGGCAGCCTGCTGGTGGTCTTCGGCGGCACGCCCCTCGCGTACGTCGGTGCGGCCGTCTGGGGTGTCGGCGTGGCCCTCGGGTTCCCGGTCGGGATGAGCGCGGCGTCGGACGACCCGCGCCGGGCGCACGCCCGGATGTCGGTGGTCGCGACCATCGGGTACACCGCGTTCATCGCCGGCCCGCCGCTGCTGGGCTTCCTCGGCGAGCACGTCGGGGTGCTGCACGCCCTGCTCGCCGTCGGCGCCGGCATCCTGCTCGCCCTGGCCTGCCTGCCCGCCGTCCGGGAGCCCGAGCCCGCCGCCGCACCCACCCCGTGACCGACCCGATCCCTCCGGCAAAAAATGGTCGCCGGCACACGCATGCCTGTGCCGGCGACCAACCTTTGCCGGGGAGCGGCGAAAAGTGGCGGTCGGCATACGCATGGCTGTGCCGGCGACCAACCTTTGCCGGGTGGGAGCGTTCGCATCGTGAACGGGCTACGGCCAGGACGCGCGCAGTTACCGTGAAGTAAGTAACATTCCGCGGGATTTGCGAAGGGAGCACCTATGAGTGTGCAGACGCGCCAACGCGTCGGACTGCTCGATGTCGGCAAGGGCCTGATGCGCCTGACCCCCGATCTCGGGATCGTGCTGAAGGAAGGACGCGGGCTCATCACCCGCAAGCCGACGGCGAAGGAGTCGATCGGCCACCTCTTCCAGCGCATCGCGGCCAAGCAGCCCGACCGCCCGTTCCTGAAGTTCGAGAACCGGGTCGTCTCGTACGGGTCGGCGAACGCCACCGTCAACCGGTACGCCACCGTCCTGCAGGAGCAGGGGGTACGCCGCGGCGACGTGGTCGGCATCCTGGCCCACAACGAGCTCGAGACCGTCCTGGCGATGCTGGCGACGGTCAAGCTGGGCGCGGTCGCGGGCCTGCTCAACTACAACCAGCGCGGCGACACCCTCGCCCACAGCCTCGGCATCCTCGACGCCCGCGTCGTGCTCGTCTCCGGTGACTGCCTCGAGGTGCTCAGCAGTGCCGGCGACGCCGGGACCGCCCAGAACGTCCTCACCTTCGCCGACCTGCGGACCAAGTCCGAGGGCGCCTCGGAGGAGAACCCGCGGATCACCAAGCAGATCCAGGCGAGCGAGAAGGCGTACTACATCTTCACCTCGGGCACGACCGGCCTCCCCAAGGCCAGCGTCATGAGCCACTTCCGCTGGCTGAAGTCGTACTCGGGCCTCGGCGGGCTCGGCGTGCGGCTGCGTCCGGACGACACGCTCTACTGCTGCCTGCCGCTCTACCACAACAACTCCGTGACGGTCGCGCTGAGCTCGGTGCTCGCCGGCCGTGCGTCCATGGCGATCGGCCGCAAGTTCTCGGCGTCCCGCTTCTGGGACGACATCGTCGCGTACGAGGCGACCGCGTTCGTCTACATCGGCGAGGTGTGCCGCTACCTGCTGTCGCAGCCGGCGCGCCCGATCGACCGCGAGCACCAGGTGCGCGTCGTGGTCGGCAACGGTCTGCGCCAGGACATCTGGCACGACTTCCAGCAGCGCTTCGGCATCGAGCGCATCGCCGAGTTCTACGGCGCGAGCGAGTGCAACATCGCTTTCATCAACGCCTACGGCCTGGACGAGACCGCCGGCACCTGCCCGCTGCCGTACAAGGTCGTCGAGTACGACCTCGAGACCGGCGAGGCGGTGCGCGACCAGAAGGGCCGGCTGCGGGCGGTCAAGACCGGGGAGATCGGGCTGCTGCTGGCGAAGGTCACCGACCAGCAGCCGTTCGACGGCTACACCGACGACGGCGCCACCGAGAAGAAGCTGCTGCGCGACGGCTTCAAGAAGGGCGACTGCTGGTTCAACACCGGCGACCTGGTCCGCCACCAGGGTCACCAGCACATCGCGTTCGTCGACCGGCTCGGCGACACCTTCCGCTGGAAGGGCGAGAACGTCGCGACCACCGAGGTCGAGGCGGCGCTCGGCCGCATGCCCGGCGTGTCCGACTGCGCGGTCTACGGCGTCGAGATCCCCGGCACCGACGGGCGCGCCGGCATGGCCGCGGTCGTGCTCCAGCACGGTGTGGACCTGCGCGGTCAGGAGTTCGCGGAGAAGCTGTACGGCGCGCTGCCGTCGTACGCCGTGCCGCTGTTCATCCGCGTCGTCCGCTCGCTGGAGCAGACCTCGACGTTCAAGAGCCTCAAGGTCGAGCTGCGCAACGAGGGCTACACCCACGGGTCGGACCCGGTGCTCGTACTGAAGAGCTCGACCGACGGGTACGTCGAGTACTACGAGGAGTATCCGGACGAGGTGGCGCGGACCGGCACCGCGCCGCGCTGAGGGACGCCGTCGACGGTCCTGGGTCCCGCGTCCACCGCGCGGGACCCAGGACCGTCGCACGTCCCGGCGGACGTACCGTGGCGACATGTACCTGCCTGCCCACACCGCGGTCGAGGACCGGCCGCAGATCGAGGCGTTCGTCCGGCAGGCGGCCGTCGCGAGCCTGGTCACCGTCGGCGCCGACGGTGCTCCGGACGCGACCACGCTGCCCGTCCTGTGGGAGGGCGACCGGGTCATCGCGCACATCGCCCGGGCCAACCCGCAGTGCGAGCGCATCGTCGACGGGGCCGCGGCGCTGCTGGTCGTCCGCGGCCCGGACGGGTACATCACGCCGAGCTGGTACGCCTCCAAGGCCGAGCACGGCCGCGTGGTCCCGACCTGGAACTACACCGAGGTCCAGCTGCGCGGCACGATCCACCTGCACGAGGACCCCGAGTGGGTGCTGGACGCCGTCACCGCTCTGACGAGTCACCACGAGTCGCAGCGGGAGTCGCCGTGGTCAGTGACCGACGCCCCGGACAAGTACGTCCGGACCCGGTTGCGCGCGATCACGGGGCTGGAGGTCCGGGTCACCGACGTCCGGGCCAAGGCGAAGGTGAGCCGTGACAAGCCGGAGGCCGACCAGGCCGGCGTCCTCGCCCACCTGCCGGACGGCCCGCTGCGCCGGGCGCAGGAGACCGGAGGCCTCGGCGACCCTCAGCGCTGACTGGCGAGGTCGAGCGCGTCGAGGTGGCCGATCTCGTTGTACGTCAACAGCTGGGGGCCGCGCCGGTCGAGCACGACGCGGGTGACGCCGGTGTTGACCCCGCTGAACGCGAACTGCTTCCAGACGTTCATGTCGCCGCCGGCGAGCACGCGTGAGGCGACCCGGCTGATGCAGCCGACGGAGCTCACCACCAGCTGCCGGGAGTAGGGCTGCTCCAGCGCGCGGTCGAGCGCGGCGTCGACCCGGCTGCGGAACGCCGGGAACGACTCGGCGTACTCCTGGTCGTACTCGCCGGAGACCCAGCGCAGGATCGCCTGCTCGAACATCTCCTCGAACGCCGCCCTCGGCCGCAGCGTGCGGACCATGTCGGCCTTCAGCACGAGCAGGTGGCGGTACGCCGGCTTGTACGCGCTGATGATCGCGTCGTGGTCGAGCTCGTTCCAGTCGGCGTCGGTCTCCGGCTCGAGGTCCCAGCCGGCGCCGACGGCGATCTCGGCGACGGTCTCCTGGTGCCGCTTCAGGCTGCCGCACACGATCCGGTCGGGGGTCCAGCCGCGGCGGCCGAGGTCCTCACCCAGGAGGCGGGCCTGCCGGTGGCCGAGCTGGGACAGCCGGTCGTAGTCGCTCTTGCCGAACGACGCCTGCCCGTGGCGGACGAGCAGCACGGTCCGTGGCTCCATGGGCAGCACTATCGCACTCCCCGGACCGGCGACGGCGCCCGGCACTCACGCGGATCCGGCGCGCCCAGCCCCGAACGGCCACCACCACCGGCGTCGGCGCGGAGCCGGCACGACCGGTGCAGGAGCGGGGGAGGCGGCCACGTGCTCGGCGCGCAGCTCACGCCACCGCAGCACCATCGCCTCGACGTCCACGCCGACGACCACCGGACGCGACAGCCGTCCGAACGTCGGGCGCAGGACCTCGTCGCGGACGCGGCGGTTGAAGTCCTGCAGCACCACGCGGACCGACTGCTCGGTGGCCAGGTCGGCGAGCGACTCCGGGAAACCCTCGCGCTCCTTGCGTAGGGCGAGCGGACCGGGGAGCGCCTGCGAGGTGTCGATGCCCTCGCGGCGGACCCAGCGCTTCACCCACCAGTCGGGGTCGCCCATGTCGCCGAGGTCGAGCGGCTTGCCGGCACCCGGCAGGTTGTCGAAGTCACCGCGCGCCTGGGCATCCCGAATCACTCGGTCGATGTGCCCCTCGCGATAGCCCATGACCCAGTATCACGCCACGGCGGGCGGCCGAACGGTCAGGCGGAGGCCCACGCCCGGCGGATCGAGGCGATCGGGCGGCGCCGGTCGAAGTCGTCCGGCACGGCGAGGCGGCAGATCTGCTTCCACGTCGAGGCCAGCTGCAGCCCCAGCGGACCGGTCGTGTACGGCAGGCCGTAGCGGCTGCAGATCTCGCGGACGCGCGGCGCGATCTCGATGTACCGGTTGGACGGGATGTCCGGGAAGAGGTGGTGCTCGATCTGGTGCGACAGGTTGCCGGTCAGCGTGTGGAAGAGCCTGCTGCCGGAGATGTTGGCCGAGCCGAGCATCTGGCGGATGTACCAGTCGCCGCGGGTCTCGCCGTCGATCATGTCCTCGCTGAAGGTGTCGACGTCCTCGGGGAAGTGTCCGCAGAAGATGACCGCGTGCGCCCACATGTTGCGGATCACGTTGGCCGTGAGCGCGCCGGTGAGCGCGCGCCGACCGGACTTGGTCAGCATCGCGACGGCCGGGAGCATCATGTACTCCTTGACGATCTGGTCCTGGGCCTTCACCCGCAGCGCGGCGAGGTCGCTGTCGAACTGCTCGCGCGACTTGTAGCCGGCCTTGACCATGTCCCACTCGAGGTCGTAGGAGGCGATGCCCCACTCGAAGACGAACGAGAGCCCCAGGTTGACCGCCGGGTTGAACAGGTCGCGCTTCTGCCACGGCTGGTCCGGGCTGACCCGCAGGATGTTGTATCCCACGTCGCGGTCCTTGCCGATGACGTTGGTCCAGGTGTGGTGCAGGTCGTTGTGGGTGTGCTGCCAGCCGCGGGCCGGGGCGACGAAGTCCCACTCGTAGGTAGTGGAGTGGATGTCCGGGTCGCGCATCCAGTCCCACTGGCCGTGCAGGACGTTGTGCCCGATCTCCATGTTGTCCAGGATCTTGCCCGTCGCGACCATGCCGGTGCCGAGGAACCACAGCGGCTTGTAGCGGCTGCCCAGCAGCGCGACGCGGCCGGCGAGCTCGAGGCTCTTCTGGAGCTTGATCATCCGGCGGATGTACGCGGCGTCCCGGCTGCCGCGGGAGGCGATCACCTCGTCGCGGATCGCGTCCAGCTCCTCGCCGAGCCGGCGCACGTCGTCGTCGGACAGGTGCGCGGCGGCCGGTGGCCGGACGAGGACGCCGCCCTCGGTCGGCAGCGCGCCGGTCCGCCGCGCCTTGGGCGGTGTGTGGCTGCGGCCGATGTCCTGGGCGGTGGAGTTCGTGGTCTCGGCGGTGAGGGTCATGCTGGCTCCTCCTAGGGGGGTCGGGTGGGAGCGGTCGGTCAGACGTCGAGGTGGACGGTGCCGCACGGGGCGCTGATGCAGGTCTGGATCAGCTCGCCCTCGTCGGCGTGGGTCTCTCCGGTGCGCAGGTCCTTGATCTGGCCGGCGCGCAGCGGGACCAGGCAGCTGCGGCAGATGCCCATCCGGCAGCCGTGCGGCATGAGGACGCCGGCGTCCTCGCCCGCCTCCAGCAGCGTCGTGCTGCCGTCGGCCACGGCCTCCTTGTCGGACTTCTCGAAGACCACCCGGCCGCCGGCACCGGCGTCGGTCAGCAGCGCGGTCTCGAAGCGCTCGACGCTCAGCGCGTCGGCGACGTGGTGGTCGTGCCACATCTGCGATGCGTCGTCGAGCAGCTCGGCCGGCCCGCAGACGTACGCCTTGCGCGAGCGCCAGTCGGGGCACAGGGCGTCCAGGTCGGCGGGGGAGGTGAAGTCGATCCGCCCGTCGGTGGCGGTGTAGCGGTGCGCGACGTGCAGCCCGTCGTGGTCGGCGGCCAGCGTGGCCAGCTCGGCGCGGAAGAGCGCGTCCTGCGGGGTGCGGGCGGAGTGGATCAGGACCACGTCGGCGTCCGGGCGGCGCGGTACCAGCGTCCGGATCATCGACATGACCGGGGTGATGCCGGAGCCGGCGGTGAGCATCAGCAGCGGACGGGGGCCGGTCGGGAGGAGGAAGTCACCCTGCGGCGGCGCGAGGAAGAGCACGTCCCCGACTCGGGTGCTCTCGACCAGGTGCCGTGAGACGCGGCCCACGGCGGTGACGGTGATGGCGGGGTCCTGGCCGGCGGGAGCCGACAACGAGTAGGACCGCCACTGCCGGACGCCATCGATCTCGACGCCGATGCGGGCGTACTGCCCGGCCTCGTGGGCGTGCCAGCCGCGGCCGGGGCGGAAGGCGATCGTGACGCTGCCGGAGCACTCCGGGGTCACCGAGGTGACCACGCCGCGGAGCTGCCGTGCGGACGACAGCGGATTCACCAGCTGCAGGAAGTCCTGCGGATGACGCGGCGCGGTGAACACCGACGCTGCGGACAGCGCCATCTCTCGTACACCCACCCGTCCAGTGTGATTGATCCCAGGAATGAAATCTGCTGCATTCACCTACAATCGGTGCAGCAGAAATTGTCCTCCGACGAGCAAAGTTCCCAAGATGACGATCCGATCGACGGCGTCTGACGACGCACCCCCCTGGGCCGGGCTCCCCGCTGAGGTGTCCCAGGCCATCCGGCCGCACCTCGGTGAGATCGTCGAGCAGATCATCGGCGCCATCCAGCGGGACGTCCCCGCGTACGCCCGGCCGCTGGAGGGCGACTTCGGGCTCGCCGTCCGGCAGGGCGTCGAGGTGGCGCTCAGCCGGCTGCTGCTGGAGCTGCCGGGGCAGGAGGAGGCAGCGCTCACCCGGGCCGGGCGGCTGGTCTACCAGCACCTCGGCCGCGGCGAGGCGCGGACCGGGCGCCCGCTGGAGGCGCTGCTGGCGGCGTACCGGATCGGCGCCCGGGTGGCGTTCCGGACGACCTCGCAGGTTGCCGTCGACGAGGGGCTCGACCCCACGGTGCTGCTGCCGCTCGGGGAGTCGATCTTCGTGTACGTCGACGAGCTGTCCGCGACCAGCGTCGAGGCGTTCGCCGACGAGCAGTTCCGCCAGGTCGGCGAACGCGACCGTCGTCGCGGGGCGCTGCTGGAGCTGATGATGTCCGGCCGCGCGGACGAGGCGGAGGTCCGGGCCCAGGCGGCGTCCGCGGAGTGGGTCATGCCGAGCGAGGTCGTCGCCGTCGTCGTCCCGCTGGACGACGCCGACGGCCTCCGGCTCGTCTTCGGTGAGCGCGCCCTGGTCCGGGCCCGTGCGGAGTACGCCGTCGCCGTGCTGAAGGCGCCCGTCGGGCAGCGCGGGCGTGCGGAGGTGACGCGACTGATCGGGAGCCGGCGGGCGTGGGTCGGCCCGGTGCGCCCCTGGTCGCGTGCCGCGGACTCGCTGCGCGCGGCGCTGGCGGGTCTGGCCGTCGAGGAAGGCCACGGGACCCGCGCGCTCGGCGCCCGGTGGGTCGAGGACCACCTCGCGGCGCTCGTCCTTGCCGCGGACCCGGACCTGGTCGGCGACCTGGCGCGGGTGCGGCTGGCGCCGCTGGACAGCCTGCGCGACACCCAGCGGCAGCGGCTCGTGGAGACGTTGTTCTCGTGGCTGCGCCACCAGGGCGAACGGGCCCGGGTCGCCGAGGAGCTGCACGTCCACCCCCAGACCGTCGGCTACCGCGTTGGACAGCTGCGGGAGGTGTTCGGCCCGGCGCTGGAGGACCCGCAGAGCCGGTTCGAGCTGGAGATGGTGCTGCGCGCCGGGCACCGCTGAGGCCGGACCCGACCCGATCGGTCGCAGGCCGGGCCTGTGCGCTGCGGATCAGCCCGCGTCGCGCGGCTCCCACCGGACGTCGCCGGTGATCTCGTCGGCGTCGTCGTCCTGACCCTCGTCCTCGTCGGCGTCGTCCACCTCCGGCGGCGGGGCAGCGCTCAGCCCGGCGGGCCGAGCCGCGGCCGGCGGGCGGGGCGGCTTGGGCAGGGCACCCAGCTGGTCCACCTGCTCGGCCAGGGCGTCCAGCACCGCGCGCAGCTGGACCTGGGCGACCCGCGCGTACGTCCGGACGTACTCGACCTCGGGCACGGCGGCCGGCTCGTCACCCGCCTCCCGTTCCGCGTCGGCCGGGGCCAGCAGCGCGGCGTCCTGCACGGTCTCGGCGGCCTTGGCCTCGGCCCGTTCGAGGATCTCGCGGTACTGGCTGCGCGCGGTGAGCATCAGGTCGCGGGCGTAGGTCTCGGCGTCCGCGATGCACTTGTCGGCGATCAGCTGGGCCTGGCTGAGCAGCCCGACGGCGTCCATCGTCTGCTGCTCGGTGCCGCCCTCGGCCAGCCGGTCGCGCGCCTGCGCCAGGTCGGCCTTCAGCACGGTGCGCTCCTGGTCGGCGGCCTCCAGCACGACCCGCAGGTCGTCCAGGAACGCGTCGACCTCGTCGGCGTCGTACCCTCCGTCGCTGGAGCGGCGGAACTCCAGCTCGTCCAGGCCGGGCAGCGTGACGTGCTCGGCACGACGCGGCCGCTGGGGTCCTGACTCGAAGAACAGTGGTGTTTCCGAGGCGTTCATGACTGGTCACCCGATTCGTTGATGTCAGGGAAGGTAGGGCGCTGCTCTTTGGCGGTGGCGAACTGCTCGTACCGGATGTCGACCGTCGGGAGGCCCAGGGCCTCGAGACGCCCGACGGTGTGGTCGACCATCTCGGGCGAACCGCACACCAGCGCGATCCGGCCCTGCCAGTCGCGACCGTCGGTGGCGACCTCGCCGACCAGACCGCGGCTGCCGGGGAAGGTCGGGTCGTCCGACACCACCGGGGTGTAGTCGAACCAGGGGCGGGCGGTGAGCTGGGTGAGCAGCTCGTGCTCGTAGAGGTTCCACGGGTGCCGGACGCCGTGGAAGAGGTGGACCTGCGGGGCGGTGCCGGAGCGCTGCCACTCGTGGTCGATGCGTTCCAGGTGCGCTCGCAGCGGCGCGAGCCCGGTCGAGCCCGCGATCATCAGCAGCGGGCGCTCGTTGTCGACGGGCAGCGTGAGCGTCTCGCCGATCGGGGCGCCGAGGCGGAGGGTCTGGCCGGGCTTCACCGACTTCACCAGGGCCGCGCTGACCTGGCCGCCCGGCACCCGCTGGACGTGCAGCTCCAGGGTGCCGTTGCGGCGCGGCGCGTTGGCGGGGCTGAGGTAGCGCCACAGGCGCGGGTGCTGGGGGATCTCGACCGCGACCGACTGACCCGCGACGTACTCCATCCGCTGGCTCGGGCGCACCTGCAGCACCGCGACATCGAGGGTCCGGCGGTCGACCGAGAGGACCTCGCCGTCCCAGGACGCCGGCTGGTAGTCCTCGGACTCCTCGGCGGCCTGGACCATCGCCGTGGCAATCACGCCGTACGCCGCCGCCCAGTCCGCCGCGACCTGCGGGGTCCACTCGGCGCCGAGGAAGTGCTCCAGTGTCGCCAGCAGGGACGCGCCGACCGCGCCGTAGTGGTCGGCCACGACCTGGAAACGGCGGTGGTCACGGCCGAGCTGCTGGATGAAGCCGGTGACCTCGTCCAGCCGGTCGACGTCGCTCACGATCCGGCCCAGGGCGCTGACCAGCCGGTCGCGCTGGGTCGCCATGGACACCGGGAACATCTCGCGCAGCTCGGGATGCTCCAGGAACAGGTGCCCGTAGAACCACAGCGGGACCTCGTCGCCGGCCTTCTCGGCCAGCGCCCACGTGTGCTTGAGCGCGTCGGTGTCCACCGATCAGTGCGCGTCGGCCGTGACGATGTCCGGCTGCGTCTGCCCGAGCGCCGCGACGACGCGGTCGATGATCTCCGCGGGCACCGAGAACTCTTGCAGCGCGGCGACCAGGTGCTCGACCACGGCGGCGAAGTGCTCGGGGCGGATCGGCAGCTCGGCGTGCGCGGCGCGCAGCTCGCGGCCGTCGTACTCGGCCGGGCCGCCCATGACCTGGGAGACCAGCAGCACCTGGTGCCGCTTGAGCGACGCCATGTCGATGCCCGCGAAGAACGGCGCGAGGTCGGGGTCGCCGACGACGAGCTCGTAGAAGCGGTTCACGACGGCCTTGACGGCGGGACCACCCCCGACCGCCTCGTAGTCGCTCACGGTCTGGGCGGGGACGTCGTGCTCGCTCATGGGGGCTCCGTTCGTCGTCGGTGACGCCGCCCGTCGCAGCCCCCTGCTGGCTGCGACGACACAGGCCTCACCAAGATCGCGTGCCCGGACGGGATGCGCCAGTCCTTTCGCGAAGTTCTTCCCGGACATTCCGAAGGTATGGCGTCCGAACCGTGGTGTCCGTGGGGTGGGCCATGCTGTCCGCGTGGCCATCGACTACGTCGCTCTCGGGGACTCCTACGCTGCCGGTGCGGGAGCCGGCGACCCCGGCCCGGACAACCCGTGCCTGCGCAGCCGCGGTGCGTACCCGGTGCAGGTGGCCGCCGCCCTGGGGGTCGACCTGGCGATGCAGGCCTGCCAGGGCGCGACCGTCGCCGACGTGGTGGCCGGTCAGCTCGGGCCGCTGGCACCAGGCGTCACGCTCGTCACCGTCACCGCGGGAGGCAACGACCTGGGGTTCGCCCACGTGCTGACCGAGTGTGCGAAGCCCGCGTGGATGGGAGACTCCGACCCCGTCATCGACGCCGCGCTGACCGTGCTGCGGGAGGACGTGCCGAGGCGCCTCGCCGACCTGTACGACCGCGTCCGGCGGGCGGCTCCGGACGCGCGGCTCGTGGTGGCCGGCTACCCGCGTCTGTTCGCCGGTGAGGACTGCAACCTGCTGACGTTCTTCAGCGACCACGAGATGACCCGGCTGAACGACGCCGCGGACGAGCTCGCGGGGGTGATCGGCGCGGCGGCCGAGCAGGCAGGTGCCGAGTTCGTCGACGTACGAACGGTGTTCGAGGGGCACGCGGTCTGTCAGACGCCGGAGTGGATCCGCGGGGTGTCCCACCCGATCGAGGTCTCCTTCCACCCGACCACCGCGGGCCACGACGCGTACGCGCGGCTGGTGCTGGAGCGTCTCGGCCGCCCGGAGGTGCCCGAGCCGGCCCGGGAGCCGCGGGTCGTGCAGGGTGCGCCGACCGGGGCGCGGACGCGGTTCGAGCTGCCCGACCTGCTCGGCGAGGAGAGCCTGCACGGTGCTCGGCGCAGCGGCCTGGACCCTGACGAGGTCGCCGCCCTGGCCCGCGCTGCGCCCGACGACGACGCCGCGCGACAGCGCCTCGCCGACCTGGACGCCCACGTCCGGTCGCGCGGCACACCGCCGGGACTGACGAGACCTGTTCATCCATAGAACATTTCACGAGGAACAGCAGGGGATTCGTTGACTGATTCTTGAATCATTCGTCAGTGAATTCCGGTTGTGGCGTGGGTCACACAGGAGGACGTTTCTCCCCATGACGAGACGTTCTGCTGTGGTTGGTCTGGTGCTCGCCGGCTCCTCCGCTCTCTCCGTGGGGCTGATGCCCGCGGCGGGCGCTGCGGCCGGCTCCTACGTCGCCCTCGGCGACTCCTACTCCGCGGGTGTCGGCACCCGCGCCAAGGTCGACAGCTGCTACCGGTCGCCGTACGGCTACCCCGCGCTGGTGGCCTCGCGATACGGGCTGTCGCTGAGCTATCAGGCGTGCAGCGGCGCGACGACCGCGGACGTCACCAACAACCAGCTCGGTGCGCTGAGCAGCGGGACGTCCCTGGTGTCCATGACCATCGGCGGTAACGACGTCGGGTTCGCCAACGTCATCACCACCTGCGCCCAGCCGAGCTGGCTGAGCGACTGCAACGGCGCGATCGCGAACGGTCGCTCCATCCTCACCAACCAGCTGCCCGGGCGGTACGACTCGCTGTTCGGCTCGATCCGCACCAAGGCGCCCAACGCCAAGGTCGCCATCGGCGGGTACCCGCTGATCTTCAACGGCGAGGACTGCAACGCCCTGACGTTCTTCAGCCCGACGGAGGAGGCCAGCCTCAACTCCGCCACGAACGACCTGGACAGCCTGATCCGGACGAAGGCGACCGCCCGCGGGTTCACCTACGTCGACCCGCGCTCGTCGTTCTCCGGGCACGCGGTGTGCGACAACGTGGAGTGGATCAACGGCCTGAGCAACCCGATCGAGGAGTCCTACCACCCCAACCGGGACGGGAACGTCGGCTACGCCAAGCTCTTCGGGCCGGCGCTGACGGGCACTTCCTACCTCACCAAGACGGCGGCGGCCAAGACGTCCTCGACCGCGCGTACGCGCCACGCCGCCGACGCCGTCCTGGCCATGAACCTCACCTCGTCGAAGAACCTCGCCAAGGCCCAGGCCGCCGGCGTCTCGACGCGCGAGGTCAAGCGGCTCACCACGATGCTCCGCTCCACGGACGCCGGCACGGTCGCCGACGGCCTGGCCGGGCTGAAGCAGCTGGACCGGCAGGCCGCCGCCGGCCGCTGACCGGCGACCTCCTCCCCGGAGGGCATCTCGCGCCGAGAGGACCACGTGACCACCGACGGGCACGTGGTCCTCTCGGGCTGTCCGGGTCCGGTCGGTCGCGTTGGTGGACGGCGGGTTGCTCGCGCCGAGGTGGCGTGGGCGAGGATGGTGGCAGCGTGCACCGAAGGAGCCAGCCCTGATGCGCCTGCTGCTGATCCGCCACGGCCAGACCCCGGCGAACGTCGCCGGGTCCCTGGACACCGCCCTGCCCGGTCCCGGGCTGACCGACCTCGGCGACGCCCAGGCGGACGCCATCCCCGAAGCCGTCGCCGGCGAGGGGATCGAGGCGGTCTTCGCCTCGCAGGCGCTGCGGGCGCAGCAGACCGCCGCGCCGCTGGCACGCGCGATCGGCGTACCCGTGCTCGAGCTGCCCGGCGTCCACGAGATCCAGGCCGGTGACGTCGAGAAGGCGACCGACGAGGAGAGCGTCCACGCCTATCTCGGTGTGCTCTGGCGGTGGACGCACGGCGAGCTCGACGCGCGGATGCCCGGCGGCGAGACCGGCGAGGAGGTCCTCGCGCGGGTGGACGACTCACTGCGGCACGTCGTCGCCTCCGGCGCGCAGGTGGCCGCGGTCGTCAGTCACGGCGCCCTCATCCGGGTGTGGACCACCGTCCGGGCCGGCAACCTCGCAGCGGCGTTCGCGCGCAACAACCCGCTCGGCAACACCGGCGTGGTCGTCGTCGAGGGCGATCCGGGCGGCTGGCTGGCGCTGTCGTGGATGGGTTCACCGCTCGGGGGGCCTGGTGTCGACGACGCCGATCCGTTCGACGGGCCGGCCGGCGAGCCGCTGCACGCCTGAGGCTGGACCGCAGCGCGCTCGCGTACCGCGGTTCATCTCGTCTCCCTATGGATGTCGTGCGTCCATCCGTGCGGCCCCCGGCGTTCAACGTCGCGGAGTTGGCTGCCAGCCGCATGCACGACTCCACTGAGGGAGAACACTGATGAGCACTGCACGACTCCGCCGCCGTACGACGCTGGTGGCCGTCGCCGCAGCCGGGACCCTGGTCCTCGCCGGCGGTTACGCCGTCGCCGGCACCGGCAGCGACCTGAGCCGGCCCGGTGGTGCGGCTCGCCTGCACGGCGACCAGACCCAGGCGGTCAAGAAGGCCGTCAAGGGCGGCCACGCCCGCAACGTCATCCTGCTGATCGGTGACGGCATGGGCGACTCGGAGATCACCTCCGCCCGCAACTACTCCGTCGGCGCCGACGGTCGGCTGCCCGGCATCGACGCGATGCCGCTGACCGGCCAGTACACGACGTTCTCGCTGACCAAGGACGGCAAGCCGGACTACGTCACCGACTCCGCGGCGTCCGGCACCGGCTGGTCGACCGGCACCAAGTCCTATGACGGCGCGATCGCCGTCGACATCAAGGGCGCCCCGCACGCGACGCTGCTCGAGCTGGCCAAGAAGAACGGCCTGCGCACCGGCAACGTCACCACCGCAGAGATCGAGGACGCGACGCCCGCGGTCCAGGCCGCGCACGTGACGTCCCGCTCCTGCTACGGCCCGGCGGTCACGCTGAAGACCTGCCCGACCAACGCCCTGGAGAACGGCGGTCGGGGCTCGATCGCCGAGCAGCTGATCGACACCCGCGCCGACGTCACGCTCGGTGGCGGCGCCAAGACGTTCGCTGAGAAGGCGACCGCCGGCCGCTACCAGGGCCTGACCCTGCGCGACCAGGCCCAGGCGCGCGGCTACCAGCTGCCGACGACCGCGGCCGAGCTCGACGCGGTGAGGTCAGCCGACCAGAAGCGCCCGGTGCTCGGCCTGTTCGCCGACGGCAACTTCCCGGTCGACTGGTCCGGTCCGGCCGCGACGAAGGACGGCGCCACCAAGCCGGCGGCGCGCTGCACCCCGAACGCCGACCGGCCCGCGACGCAGCCGGCGCTGAAGGCGATGACCACCAAGGCGATCTCGCTGCTCGACAACGCCAAGGGTTCCCGGAAGGGCTTCTTCCTGCAGGTCGAGGGCGCGAGCATCGACAAGCAGGACCACGCCGCGAACGCCTGCGGTCAGATCGGTGAGACCGTCGGCTTCGACGCCGCGGTGAAGGCCGCGCTGGACTTCGCCAAGAAGGACGGCAACACCACCGTCATCGTCACCGCCGACCACGGCCACACCAGCCAGATCGTCGAGCCGGGCGTCAACACCCCGGGCCTGACGACCACGCTGCTGACCAACGAGGGCAGCCCCATGACTCTCAGCTACGGCACCGCTCCCGAGGGCGGCTCGCAGGAGCACACCGGTACCCAGGTGCGGATCGGCGCGTACGGCCCTCGCGCGGCCAACGTCGTCGGCCTCACCGACCAGACCGACCTGCACTACACGATCAAGGACGCGCTGAACCTGCGCTGACCCCCGTACGCACCAGTGCCCCACTCCCGCGGACGGGAGTGGGGCACTGGCGTGTGTGGCTACTTCTTGAAGGCGTCCTTGGCGTTCTCGCCGGCCTTCTTCAGGTCGGCCTCGGTCTGGTCGCCCTGGCCCTCGGCCTTCAGGCGCTCGTCGCCCTTGGCGTCGCCGAGCGCTTCCTTCGCCTTGCCGGCTGCGTCGTCGGCCGCGTTCTTGATCTTGTCCGTGAAGCCCATCAGGTGCTTCCTCTCGGTAGACAACACCTTCACTATGCGTCAGTCCCGGCCGACATGCCAGGGCGTCGGGGCCGATCCGGGCGTGTCGGTGTGCGGCGCGTTCCGCCGCCGCTACTCTCTTATCCGTAGTAGCGTTCATCGCGTTGCACCGGGACTCGCCCGGTGCGCGCCAGGAGAGGGAGGAGGCGCCACGTGGACACGAGCCAGCTCCTCAAGGGAGTGCTGGACATCGCCGTGCTCGCCGTGCTGAGGGAGGGCGACGGCTACGGGTACGACGTCGTCCGGCGCCTGCGGACCGCCGGGCTGGACGACGTCGGCGACGCCAGCGTGTACGGGACGCTGCGGCGCCTCTACACGGCGGGCGCGCTCACGTCGTACGTGCAGCCCAGCGACGAGGGGCCGCACCGCAAGTACTACGCGCTCAACGCCACCGGGCGGGACCTGTTGGAGCGCTCGACCAAGACCTGGGACCACTTCGCCGACACGATGTCGGCCCTGCTGAGGGAGACAGCATGAGCACGGTCGTCGACACGGACGCGGCCATGGCGTACCGGGAGCGGGTGGGCGCGGCGCTCGCCGACCTGCCGGCGGAGGAGCGTGACGACCTGCTGGAGGACGTCGCCGAGCACCTGGCCGAGCTGTCGGTCGAGCTGGGTGACCCGTCGGCCACGGTGCTCGAGCAGCGGCTCGGCACGCCAGAGGAGTACGCCGCCGAGCTGCGCGCGGCAGCGGGCTTTCAGAAGCCTGCTTCGACCGCCAGGAACGGGCGGGCGCGACTCGCGCTGACGTGTGCCGTGCTTTCGACGCTCCTGCTGCCCGTCATCTCGGTGTCGTGGGTCATGTTGTCCTACGGGCACCCGTTGGGGCAGTTCCTGCTCGTTCTGGCGATCGGGCTGGCGCCTGCGGCAGTGGGTCTGATCGTTCTGAGGGGTCGGGACCTGGGCATGGTCGCTCGGCTCCCGGTCTGGCGGTTCGGTGAGCGGACGGTGCGACATGGTGCGGCGGCTCTGCCCGGGTCGCTCGCGCGGGACCTGCGGGAGGTCGGCCAGCCGGTCTGGTGGGCGCTGCGCGGTGCGCTGGTCGGCGTCGCCGCCTACTTCGTCCTGATCGAGGACCGGCCGATGCGGGCGACCGTCCCCCGGCTGGTGGTCCCGGTGCTGCTGACGGTGCTCGCCTCGATCTGGCTGACCCGGCGCTCGCAGCAGGACCGGCGCTGGCTCTTCCTCCTGGTCCCGGTCAACGGGGCCGTGCTGCTCAGCCTGGTGATGGTGCTGATGCAGGGCACGTCCTTCTGGACCGGCGGGTGGTTCGAGTTCCATTCGGGGAGGTACGGCTGGTGATGAGCGGTTCGTCGCTCAACGGGTGTAGGAACGCGGCGTATGGACCGCGTTCCTACACCCGTTGGGGGCGGGGCTACGGCGTGGGGTGCTCGGCGTCGTACCGGAGGAAGCCGCGCTGCCACATCGACAGCAGGACGACGGCGACGACGCACAGCACGCCGCCGACGATCGCCGCGACACCCTCGGAGCTGATCGTCGCGCCCGAACCCGCGACCAGGTCGCCCAGGCGCGGGCCGCCCGCGACGACCACGATGAAGACGCCCTGGAGCCGGCCGCGCAGATGGTCCGGCGTCGCCGACTGCAGGATCGTCGTCCGGAACACCGCTGACACCGAGTCGCACGCGCCCGCGCAGGCCAGGGCGAGCGCGCCGAGCCACAGCGCCTGCGCCGAGGAGAGGACGCCGCCGGCGCCCGCGACGGCGAGGCCGAACCCGACGACCGACACGCCCCACAGCGCCACGGACACGACGACCGCGAGGCCCTGCCGGCGGATCCGCCCGAGCGGTCCCGACACCGCCATCGACACGATGGCGCCGATCGCGACCGCCGCGGACAGCAGACCGACCGTCTTGGCGCCACCGCCGAAGGCCAGCGCCGCCACGGCCGGGAAGAGCGCGCGCGGCTGGGCCAGGATCATCGCGCAGAAGTCGGCGAGGAAGGTCATGCGCACGTTCGGGCGGGTGCCGAGGAAGCGCAGGCCGTCCAGCACCGACGCCAGGCCGGGACGCCGCGCCGGGACGCCCGCGTCCGAGGTCGGGTCGATCTCCGGCGGGATGGGCTCCAGCCGCAGCAGCCCCCAGATCGCGAACGTGAACAGCACCGCGTCGATGCCGTACGCGAGGACGTAGCCGCCCCAGTCGACGAGGACGCCGGCCAGGAGCGGGCCGACGGTCATGGCGATGTTCATCGCGGCGACGGACAGGGCGTTGGCGGCGGGGAGCAGCGCGCGGTCCAGCAGGCGCGGGTAGATCGCCGACCGGGCCGGGCTGACCACCGCGAAGCCGGCGTTGTAGATCGCGACCAGCACGTAGAGGACGCCGACGTGGGTGTTGCCGAGGACCGCCTGCACGGTGTTGAGGACGGACACGGCCCACAGGACCGCGCCGGCGGCGAGCGCCACCCGACGCCGGTCGTGCGCGTCGACCAGCGCGCCGCCGTACAGGCCCATGACCACCAGCGGCACCAGCGCGCACAGGCCGACGACACCGACCGCGAACGTGGACCCGGTGATGTCGTACACCTGCAGGCCGATCGCGACGGTGGCCAGCTGGGCGCCGATCCCGCTCAGCGTGAAGCCGGTGAAGAGCCGGCGGTACGACGCGTTGACGCGCAGCGGGGTGATGTCGAGCAGGAGGGCCACATCGAGAGGCTAAGCGTGCGTTCGCCCGCGACGATCGTCAGGGCATCAGGTTGATCGTCAGGCGTCGCACGGTGGTCTCGACGTGCCTAGAGTGTGGGGTCGGCCGACCAGGAGGATCCATGCCCGGCAAGACCAGAGCCCTCGTGAGTGCACTGCGCTTCGGGGCGAAGTACGGACCGATGGCGTACGAGGCCGCGAAGCACAGCCGCCGCCCTGCGCAGGCGGTCACGCACGGATCGCTCACCCGAATGGGGGCCAGGCGCCAGGCGCTGCAGCACGCCAGCAGCCTGATCGACGGCTCGGCGATGCGGGTCTTCCACGGGGACAAGCAGGTGTGGGTCGTCTTCACCGGGGACCTGCCGGTCGCCACCCACCCGAGGTCGAACGTCCCGATCGCCCAGCTGCTCCAGCACGCGGACCTCAGCCGACGCGTGTACCCGAGGCCCGCGGTGCCGGCCGCTCGCCAGCTGATGCCCGGTCGCTCGGCTGCGGCCTCCGGTCCGCCGCGGCCGAGCATGGCCGCGCGCCTGCGCAGGCCGACGATGCGCCGACCGAACCTGCGCGTCCTGCCTGGCCGGAAGCTCCCGCCCGCCTCCTAGCTCAGACGGCCGCGGGGGACCGGTGCAGGAACCCGACCAGGGGTGCGAGCTCGGGGACCTGCTCGGCGTCGGTGAGGGCCTCCTCCAGTACGCGGTCGTACGTCGGCCGCGCCGTGTCGTACAGGCGGCGCCCCTTGGCCGTGAGCTCGGTGTAGATGCCGCGCCGGTCGTCGGCGCACAGCACCCGGGTGAGCAGGCCGCGGTCCTCCAGCCGGTTGACCAGCCGGGTAGTGGCGCTGGGTGACAACGCGGTCGCGCGGGCGAGCTGCGACATCCGCATGTGCCAGCCGTCCTGGCGCGAGAGCGCGTCCAGGACGGTGAACTCGACCACGGACAGCGCGTGCGCGCGGACCAGCTCACGCTCCAGCGCGCCCTCGATCACGCCGTGCAGGGCCGCGAGCGTGCGCCACCCCGTGGCCCGGACCTCAACGGCGTCGTCGGCGATTCCCATGGATCCAGCATACCTCCGATTTGCAACATGCCGCGCATGCAACTAACTTTGGGTGAGCGCTTTTAGTTGCACACGCGTGCAATCAGCGGAAGCGCATCTCGCTCGTCGGAAGGAACAGTCATGCCACTCGGTCTCATCGCCCTCGCTCTCGGGGGCTTCGGGATCGGACTCACCGAGTTCGTGATCGCCGGACTGCTGTCGTCGGTCGCCGTCGACCTCGGGGTGTCGGTCCCCGCGGCCGGCTACCTCATCTCGGGGTACGCGCTCGCGGTCGTCGTCGGCGCGCTCGCCCTCACCCCGGTGGTCAACCGGCGGGAGCCCAAGCGCGCGCTGCAGGTGCTGATGGTGCTGTTCACCGTCGGCAACGTCGCCTCCGCGCTCGCGCCCGGGTACGTGGCGCTGCTCGGCGGGCGGGTGCTCGCCGCCCTCGCCCACGGTGCGTTCTTCGGGATCGGTTCGGTGCTCGCGGCCTCGCTCGTCGCGCCGGACAAGAAGGCCGGCGCCATCTCGATCATGTTCGGTGGCCTCACCATGGCGAACGTGCTCGGCGTCCCGCTCGGCACGTTCGTCGGGCAGCAGTGGGGCTGGCGGGCGACCTTCGCCGTCATCGCCGTCGTCGGCGTGATCGCCCTCGCCGGGATCACCGCGCTCGTCCCTGCGACCTCCGCGGCGGCTCCCCGCCCGCAGCAGCTGCGCTCGGAGCTGGCCGCTTTCCGCAACCGCCAGGTCTGGTTCTCCCTCGGCATGACGGTGCTGGTCTTCGGCGGCATGTTCGGTGCGTTCATGTACGTCGAGCCGCTGCTCACTCGCGTCACCGGCTTCGACGAGGGCGCCGTGCCGTGGCTGCTGGTGCTCTTCGGCGTCGGCCTGTTCGCCGGCAACCTGCTCGGCGGCCGCTGGGCGGACCGAGCGCTCACCCGGACGCTGGTCACCTTGAGCCTCGCGCTCGGTGCGGTGCTGGTGGCGTTCGCCCTGCTCGCCGACAGCAAGCCGGCGGCGATCGCCCTGCTCGTCGCGATGGGCTTCTTCGGGTTCGGCACGGTGCCGGGCCTGCAGATGCGGGTGCTCGACCACGCTGCGGACGCCCCGACGATGGCGTCGTCGGCCAACATCGCCGCGTTCAACGTCGGCAACTTCCTCGGCGTCTGGGTGTCCGGTCTCGCCATCTCCGCGGGCCTCGGCTGGGTCTCGCCGCTGTGGGTGGGTGCTGCCTTCGCGTTCGCCGGGCTGGCCGTGCTGGGCCAGGCCGTCCGGTCGCAGCGGGCGGACCGCCGTACGCCGTCGGTCGTCGCCGAGCCTCGGCCCGTCGGCTGCTGACGCGGCTCAGCTCGTCGAGGGGACGAGCGACTCCTCGTGCGGCAGGGAGAGGGAGAGCACGGCCGTCTCGATCAGGTCGTGGCCACGGATCGCCTCCTCGACCTGCTCCAGCCGGACAGCCAGATCGCTCTCTACCGAGTCGCCGGTCAGGTCCACGGACGCGACGACGAAGAGGCGCTCCGGCCCCACGAACTCCAGGTGCAGGTAGGTCACGCGCTCGACCTCGGGGTGGTCCAGCACCGCCTGGAGCACCCGGTTGCGGATCGGGCCGCCGATCGCCTCGCCGACGAGGAAAGCGCGGTTGCGGTCGACCAGGAAGATCGCCACGAGCGCGAGCATCACGCCGACGAGGATCGAGCCGAGCGCGTCCCAGAACGCGTTGCCGGTCACCTGGTGCAGGGCGACGCCGCCACCGGCGAGCAGGAGCCCGAGGAGCGCGGCGGAGTCCTCCAGGAACACCGCCCGCAGCGTGGGGTTCGAGGTGCGGGAGATGAACGTCAGCGGGTGGAGCCCGACCGCCCGCGCTCGTCCACGCGTCTGCCGCAGCGCCTGCAGGAACGAGATGCCCTCCAGGACGAACGCGATGCCGAGCACGATGTAGTTGATGGTGTAGTTCTCGGGCTCGCTCTCGGCGCCCAGCTCCTGGATGCCGTGCACGATCGAGACGCCGGCGCCGGCGGTGAGCAGGCCCACCGCGGCGAACAGCGACCAGACGTACGCCTCCTTGCCGTAGCCGAGGGGACGCCGCTCGTCGCTCGGGCGGTCGGACTTGCGCTCGGCGATGATGAGGAACACCTCGTTGCCGGCGTCGGCCCAGGAGTGCGCCGCCTCGGCCACCATCGAGGCCGAACCCGTGATGATCGCGGCGCCGGTCTTCGCGACGGCGATCAGCAGGTTCGCCACGAACGCGATGATGACGGTGATGATGCTCTCGCCGCCCTCGCGCTCGGGACGGTCGCCCTGCTTGCCGGACGCCACACTGCTCATGACCGCCAACCTATGCGCACAATGGCCCACATGCCCCGACCCGAGGCGTCCGCGTTCGTCAAGACGTCGATGACCGCCCCGGACGGCTACTTCGCCTGGGAGGCCACGGGACTCCGCTGGCTGGCCGCGGTGACGGACGGCGCCCGGGTCGCTCCCGTCCTCGGCGTCGAGCCGAACCGGCTCCTGCTGGAACGTGTTTCGCACGCCGCGCCCTCGCGCACGGCTGCGGAGGCGTTCGGACGCGACCTCGCGCGTACGCACGCGGCGGGCGCACCGGCGTACGGCGTCGGCCCGGACGGGTGGGAGGGCCACGGCTGGCTCGGTCCGGCGACCGACCTCCTGCCGCTGCTGCTGGGCAGCTACGACCGGTGGGGCGAGATGTACGCCGAGCTGCGACTCCTGCCGATCGCGACCGAGGGCGAGCGACGCGGCGCGCTGACCGGCGAGGACGTCCGGGACGTCGAGCGGCTGGCCCAGCGGCTGCGCGACGACGACGGCGACCTCGACACCGGCGAGCCCCCGGCACGGCTGCACGGCGACCTGTGGTCCGGCAACCTGCTGTGGAGCCCCGACGGCGTCGTCCTGGTCGACCCGGCTGCGCACGCCGGTCACCGCGAGACCGACCTGGCGATGCTGCAGATGTTCGGCAGCCCGCAGCTGGCGACGGTCCTCGCGGCGTACGACGAGGCCGCGCCGCTCGCCGACGGCTGGCGGTCCCGCGTCGCGCTGCACCAGACCTACCCGCTGCTGCTGCACGCAGCGGTGTTCGGCGGCACGTACGTGGGGCAGGCGATGGACGCCGTCCGCCGCTACCTGTGAGCGGCGGTCCCGAGCCCGGACGGACGGGCGTGAGTCTGCTGTGCGCTGCCCCGCCGTCGGGGGCGAGTCCTAGGTTGGCGTCGTGACGACAACCGACTGGACCTCGTGGCACGACGCGTACAGCCGGCCCGGCTCCGGGCTCGGCGACCGGCTGGTCGCTGTCCGCGCTCAGATCGACCGCTTCCTCGAGACGACCGCTCCTGCGCCGGTTCGCGTCGTCAGCGCCTGCGCGGGCGACGGGCGCGACCTCCTCGGCGTGCTCGCCGAGCGCGCGGACGCCGCCCGCGTCACCGCCCGGCTGGTCGAGCTCGACGCCGATCTCGTCGCCGCGGCCCGCAGCGCCGCCGCGGCGCTGCCGGCACACGTCGAGGTGGTCCAGGCGGACGCGTCCCGCAGCGATGCGTACGCGGGCGCGGTGCCGGCCGACCTGGTGCTGCTGTGCGGGATCTTCGGCAACATCAGCGACGCCGACGTCCGGGCCACGATCCGGGCGGTCGCACAGCTGTGCGCGCCCCGGGCCGAGGTGGTCTGGACCCGCCACCGCGGCGAGCCGGACCTCACGCCGAGCATCCGGGCGTGGTTCGCGGACGCGGGGTTCGAGGAGATCGGGTTCACCGCGGGCGAGGGAGCCACCTGGTCGGTCGGCGCCCACCGGCTGGTCGCCGAGCCGCAGCGGTTGCAGCGTGACCAGGCCTGGTTCACCTTCGTCCGATGAGCCTCGTCGAGGCCTGGGTCGCCGACCTGCCGAAGGTCGAGCTGCACGTGCACCACATCGGCGCCACCGCACCGCACACCGTGGCCGCCCTGGCCGCGCGCTACCCGGACGCCGGCGTACCGAGCGACCTCGACGCGCTCGAGCGGTTCTTCGCGTTCACCGACTTCGCCCACTTCCTGCGCGTCTACGCGGCGGTCTCCCGGCTGCTGCGGACGCCCGAGGACGTGTACGAGCTGACGATCGGCAACCTGCTCGACCTCGCCCGACAGAACGTCCGGTACGCCGAGGTGACGGTCACCCCGAACGGCCCGCTGGCCTGCGGTGTCCCGCGAGACGGACTGGTCGAGGCCCTCGACGCGGTGCGCGAGCACGCCGCTCGTGAGTACGGCCTGGTGGTGGGCTGGATCCTCGACATCCCGGGCCACCCGGGTCCGCCCGCCGAGGTCGTCATGGACCTGTGCGAGCACGCCCCACCCGAGGGTCTGGTGGCACTCGGCCTCGGTGGGCCGGAGACGCCGCGGCCCCAGTTCGCCGACTACTTCGCGCGCGGTCGTGCCCTCGGGCTGCCGGGCGTACCGCACGCCGGGGAGGCCGCGGGTCCCGCGAGCGTCCGATCCGCGGTCGAAGACCTGCACGCCGTCCGGATCGGGCACGGTATCCGCGCCATGGAGGACCCCCGCGTGGTCGCCCTGCTGCGCGAGCGGGCCGTCCACCTGGAGGTGTGCCCCACCTCCAACGTCCGTACCCGCGTCGTCGACACGCTGGAGGAGCACCCGCTGCCCGCGATGCTCGCCGCCGGCCTCGAGGTGTCGATCAGCTCCGACGACCCGCCGATGTTCGGGACGACCCTCACCGAGGAGCTGCTGGTCGCGGCTCGTCTGGTCGGCGCGAACGAGGTCCCGACGCTGCTGGGCAACGCGATCGACGCCTCCTTCGCGCCGAACGACGTCAAGCGCCGCTACCGGTCCGAGCTCCGGCGCGCTCCCGGTCCTGCGGTGCCGTGAGCGCGGACGTGCACCGCCGGCCCGGGCGCGCTCCGGGACGGCGTCCTGGCCGGCCTGCTCGGACGTTGACGCGCCGCGACGCCGGTCCGCGGCTGCTGCGTCCGCTCCGTGCCCGTGGACGCCGACCTGACGTCGGCGGTCGGGGCGGGCTCGACCAGCAGCGTCGCGGGCAGGAGCACTGAGGCGGTGAGCCCACCGGCGGCGTTGGCGCGCAGCTGAACCCGTACGCCGTGACGCTGCGCGAGCCGTCCGACGACGAACAGTCCCATCCGCTTGGCGGTCGCCGGGTCGACCTGACCACCGGAGGCCATCCGCTCGTTCGCGGCGACCAGGTCCTGGTCGTGCATGCCCAGGCCCTCGTCGACGATCTCGATGAGGACACCGCCGCCCTCGACGGGGGCGCCGCCGACCCGGACCTGGGTCGCCGGCGGGGAGTAGGACAGGGCGTTGTCGACGAGCTCGGTGAGCAGGTGCACCAGGTCGGCGGTCGCGCCCGGCAGGACGCTCCTGCTCGGCATCGCCACCAGCCGGACCCGCTGGAAGTCACGCACCCCGGACTGCGCGGCCCGGATCGTGTCGGCGAGCGTGAGGCTGCGCGCCCCGCCGACCCGAGCGGTCGCGCCGGCCAGGACCAGCAGGCTGTCGCCGTTGCGTCGCATCCGCGTCGCGAGGTGGTCCAGCCGGAAGAGCGCCTGCAGCCGTGCCGGGTCCTGCTCGTCGCGCTCCAGGGAGTCGATCAGCGCCAGCTGCTGGCTCACCATGGAGGTGCTCCGCCGCGAGAGCGTCTCGAACATGTCCCCGACCTGGGCCCGCAGCCGGGCCTGCTCGGTCGCCAGCGTCAGGGCCCGCTCGTGCATGTCGTCCACGGCCCTGGCCAGCTGTCCGGTCTCCTCCCTGGTGAAGACCGGCACCGGCCGCGGCGCCGGCACGGGTTCGCCCGCCCGGATCTGCTCGACCGCGGCCGGCAGACCCTCGTGGGCGATCTGGAGCACACTCCGGCGCATCTCCCGGATGGGGACGACGACCCTGCGGGCGACGATCAGGGCCAGGGCCAGCGAGAGCACCAGCGCGGCCAGGATCAGCGCGCCGTCCCGCAGCGCGTCCGCCCGCGCCGTCGACGCCTGCGCGGACACCTCGGTGATGACCGTGCCGGTGAGGTCGTCGGTCAGGGTGGCGTACGCCGACCGGGACCGGCCCATGCTCGCCCGCCAGTCCTTCGCCGGAGCCGCCGTCATGCCGCGCCGCGCCTCGTTCAGACCTCGCAGCCGACGGGTCCTCGGGTCCTGGCCGGGCAGCTGGCGGCTGATGACGTCGATCGCCGCCGACTCCCGGCCGATGGCGTGGGCGGTGTCCTGGTTCGCCCGGCCCAGGTCGGTCGAGCCCGCGCTCAGGATGATCCACTGCCCGGACACCGCGTCCTGGCCCGAGACCACGCCGGCCAGGGCCCGCAGGGCCGGACCCGTGCTGTCGCCGCGCGGTAGTGCCTCCATCAGGACGATCAGGTGCGTCCCGACGTCCGCCACGCGCGCCTGGAGCCGAGTCGGGGACAGCGTCGCCCGTTCGGACCGCAGGGCGGTGCCCGCGCTCAGCAGGGCGTCGAGCCCGGCGCGCTGGCGACCGGTCAGCTCCGCACGCGACATCGCGTCCCGCAGCGTCCGGTCCGCCTGGGCCAGGCCCGCCACCGTCATCCGGGAGCCGACCGGCGCCGTCGCCAGCTCGCCGACGGCCACCGCGTACGACACGGCCGGGCGCAGGACGGCCACCTGCGAGGCCATCCGCGCGGAGTCGTCCGCGTCCTGCAGCTGCTCGACCACCCGCAGCCCGCCGAACGTGGTCGCCAGCAGCACCGGCAACGCCAGGACGACCACGACCTTGCGCATGAGCGGCCAGTCGCCCAGCGTCATCCGGGACCGACGGCGTGGGTCGTCCGTACGGGTGCGCCCGCTCCTGCGACGGCTCCGCTCACCGGTTCCCGTTTCGACCACCACGACTCCTTCATCCCTGTGCTGCCGCGCCCCGGACCGATCAGTGGCGGACCGCGGCTTCGCGCCGCATGCTGCTGAACACCTGTGGCCGGATCGTCCGACATGTGCGAACGTGCGGTGAACGGAGGGCGAACGATGACTCCGCTGGAGCGAACACCCGTGCCATCAATGACCATTCGACCGAGTGAACCCGGGTCGATCGAGCCAGACAGGATCGGATGCCCATGACCTGGGAGCTTGACTTCCTTGAAGCTGCGGGACGCATCAGGCACGACGTCGCGACTCAGGTCGATGCCTTGATCCGTTCTACTGATGCCGAGAGGGCGACCGAGCTGGTGATACTCATCGAGTCGTCGGTCGCACCGGTGAGCGGTGGACTGGCCGACGATGCAGGCTCGGTCGCGACCGCGGTCGTCGCGGGGTTGGCGCAGATGCACCTGCAGGCAAAGCCTGAGGCGTTGCTCCTGCTGACGCAGATCCTCGGGTCGTCCCTGGGGGAGGATGGCATCGCTTCCGTGGAGGTGCGGGAGGTGATGGAGGCATCGCTCCCGGTCCTCGCCGCGGCCGTCGAGTCCGGATCGGGAGACGACATGGCGCAAGGGGTCGACCTCATCTCCCTCAGTGCGCACACGAGCGAGGCTTCAGCCCAACGGGCGGCCTTCTACCTGTCTCGCCTCTCTCACGCTCCGGATGACCAGATCAGCGCGTCCGCGGAGCGGGAGATGGGCGAGGTGCGTGGGCTCATGGAACGTCGTCAGAAGCCCGACCGGTCGCCGCACGGCCACACCGAGCTCGGTGCTGCACCCGTGGGGCGCGCGATCACGTGCGACCTCACGTGTCTGGTGTGCGGCCCGCAGGGCCTCCTGGTCTTCATGAAGCGGGTGAGAGATGGACTCGTCCTCGTGGAGTGCCAGGAGTGCCTGGCGGCGTACTGGGATCCGGAAGATGTGGGCTCCTCCTTTCGCGGAGAGGACATCGGTCGGCGGGCGGTCCCTGCCCGGCGTGAGGACATCAGTGCTCGGGGCTTGTCGAGGTGGGTCGGTCACGAGCTCGATTGACCGCCGTGACTTCGGCGCAGATCTTGACGTCGCTCAGGAGGTGCTCGACATGCCAGCGTGGGTGGGCGAAAGGAGTGTGTCCGTGATGGCTGCGTCGTGGGTCCGGGTCGTCGTTGAGTACGAGGCGGGGCTCCGGGGCCCGTGGCGCTGTCCGGAGCGGAATGACGGAGACGTGAAGCTTCGGCTCATCCGGTCGGAGGATCAGACAGAGGTGGTCGAGCTGCATCTCGTGTGCCCGTCCTGCGGAGCCGAGACCTACGTCCGGCGCGGGCCGGCTGCGCGGGGCGGGCGTGGTGGCTCGGGGGCCTCCGGGGCCTGACGGTGTTTGGTCTTGTTGGCTATTGACCGAATGCGTTGTGGGTCGCCAACATCCGAAAGCGGCGCGCCGTCCCCCGAGAAGCTCCGCATGAGTTCTGTCGTCCGTCGTCTGGTCAGCCTCGTCGCCGCTGGCGGCGGCGCGTCTCCTACGATCGGCGGATGGCGACGTTCGCAGTCCAGTACACCTACACCGACGACGACGCGGGGCGTGACAAGCACCGCGACGAGCACCGCGCGTACCTCACGAAGCAGGACGGGGTGCTCCTGTCGGGTCCGTTCCTGGACTTCCCTGCCGGCGCCCTGATCGTCGTACGGGCCGACGACGAGGACGCGGCGACCGCGCTGCTGGACGCCGACCCGTTCCACCGCGAGGGCCTGATCGCCGAGCGACTCGTACGCGAGTACCAGCCCGTCCTGGGGTCGCAGTCCACCGGCTTCGTCGAGGACTGACGGCGCCGGTCGTGCTCAGGCGCGCGTGAGAGGACCGAGCAGGGCCGCGGCCTCGGCCAGGCCCTGCTGCTCCAGCCTGGTCAGGTTCGGGTCCGTCGACCGGTAGGCGACCGCGAGGTCGACGTCGGTCAGCGGCCCGATCCGCAGCATCAGCTCGTCGAACAGGTGACGCCCGACCGGTCCGACGTCCACCAGCTCGCCGGAGGCGACCTGCGCGAGGATCAGCGCCGTCAGCGCGCGGTCCAGCCCGGCGGGGCCGCTCGCCGCGTTGCACCAGTCGATGACGACCGGCCCGCCGGGCGCGAGCAGCACGTTCAGCGGGTGCAGGTCCAGGTGCACGACGACGCCGGACTCCGGCGGACGGGCGTCGAGGCGGGAGGGCCCCGGCAACGACCCCGGCGCCGGGATCAGGTGCAGCCGGTCCAGCAGCTCGACCAGGATCGCGGCACACTCCGCGGGGGTCAGGGCACCGACGGCCAGCGCCTCGAACATCGTCGGCCCGTGCACCCGGTCCATGACCAGATCCGGCCCGTCGACCTCGTACACCGTCGGGGCGGGGAAGCCGCGCGCGACGACGTGCCGCATGACCGCCGCCTCGCGGGTGCAGTCCATCGCGGGGTCGCGATATCGGCGCAGGACCTTCCCCGAGCCGATCTCGAAGACGTCCGCGTCCCGTCCGGATGCCAGCAAGCGCATCAGAGCACCGTAGGACGACGGGACGGCTCGCGCGCCGTGAACGGAGCCAGGCGTCGTCCCACCCGGAACGCCGTCGGCCCGTGCTAGCGGCATCCGCCGACGTCGGCCCATGACATCCGTCACGACTCTCGGTCAACACTTCCCAAGTAACAGGTCATTTCTTCGTCGGCCGCCGTGAGATCGGTGGAAACCTCTGGCGCACAACGAGTTTCAGGAGCACGTTACCGCTCACGGCAGATCCCCCTGAACCCCTGCCGTGAGGAGTTCCCCGATGCGCAAGCTCTCCCTCGTCCCAGGTCTCGTCGTCGCCGCCACCGGCGTCCTCGGGCTCGTGAGCCCCGCCGCCACCGCCGCCACCCCGGCCGTCGGCTCCGGCGCTCAGCACCACCGCGTCTGCTCGACCCCGGCAGCCGGTCAGGCCTCCTGCTTCGCGATCCGCGTGCAGGACTCGGCCGGTCACGCCGTCGCCCCCAACGGCAAGCCGGTCACCCCCAGCGCCATCTCCGGCAAGACGCCGACCGACATCCAGAGCGCGTACAAGCTCACCGGGCTGAAGTCCGGGGGACGTACGGTCGCGATCGTCGACGCGTACGGCTACCCCAACGCCGAGCGCGACCTGGGCGTCTACCGCTCCCAGTTCGGCCTGTCCTCGTGCACGAAGGCCAACGGCTGCCTGACCGTCATGAGCCAGACCGGCAGCACCACGAGCCTGCCGCGCACGAACGTCGGCTGGTCGCAGGAGCAGGCGCTCGACCTGGACGCCGTCTCGGCCGCGTGCCCGGACTGCAAGATCCTGCTGGTTCAGGCGAAGTCCGCCTCGTTCGCCGACCTCGGCGCGGCGGTCAACCAGGCCGCCAAGGTCTCCGGTGTCGTCGCCATCTCGAACAGCTACGGCGGCGGTGACGTGGCCGACTCCTCCTACGGCGCGCCGTACAACCACCCCGGCATCGCGGTCACGGCCTCGACCGGTGACAACGGGTACCAGGGCGGCAGCTTCCCGGCCTCCTCGCACTACGTCACCGCGATCGGTGGGACGTCGCTGACCAAGGCGTCGAACACCCGCGGCTGGTCGGAGTCCGCGTGGTCGGGCGCCGGCTCCGGCTGCACCACCCTGAACGCCGCGCCCTCCGGGCAGAGCTCCTCGGTCACCGCCTGCAGCGGCCGCGCCATCGCCGACGTCTCCGCGGTCGCCGACCCGAGCACCGGCCTCGCGGTCTACGCACCCACGAGCAGCTCCAGCTCCTCCTGGGCGCAGTACGGCGGCACCTCGCTGTCCTCGCCGCTGGTCGCCTCGGTCTACGCGCTGTCGGGCAACACCGCCGGCTACGCCAACACCATCCCGTACGCCCACGCGTCCGGCCTGTTCGACGTGACCTCCGGCAGCAACGGCAGCTGCGCCTCGTGGTGCACCGCCAAGACCGGCTGGGACGGCCCGACCGGCCTCGGCACCCCGAACGGCACGTCCGCGTTCTGATCCGCCGATGACCTCGTGGTGTCCCGGTTCTGACCACCGGGGCACCACGAGGGCGCGTCCGGCGTACGGTGCTGGGGTGACCGAGACGCCTCCCGACGTGCTCCCGCCGCAGTGGGTCGACATCGACGGGACCCGGGTCCACTTCGTCCACGCCGACGGTCCGGCCACCGGTCCCACGTTCGTGCTGGTGCACGGGCTCGGCGGCTCGCTCGCCAACTGGGACTCCCTCACCCCCTACCTCCAGCGCCACGGTCAGGTGTACGCCCTCGACCTCGCGGGCTTCGGCCGCACCCGCACCGAGCCCGGCCACGCCACCGTCCGGCGCAACCAGCAGCTGCTGGACGCGTTCCTGCGCCGCGTCGTCGGCCGGCAGGTCGTCCTCGTCGGCAACTCGATGGGCGGCCTGATCGTCGCCGCCCAGGCGGCCCGCTCACCCGGCACCGTCACCGGTGTCGTCCTCGTCGACCCGGCGCTCCCGGTGTCACCGGCCGCGCCGCCCCACCCGCTGGTCACCGTCGCGTTCGGCCTGTACGCCGTCCCGCCCCTCGGTCGCCGCTTCCTCAGCGGTCGCGCCGCCCGGGGGACCCTGGAGCAGCAGGTCAAAGAGGTGTTCACCCTCGTCACGTACGACCTCTCGCGGGTCCCGCGCTGGTTGTTCGACCGGCACGTCGAGGCCGCCCGGCTGTCGGCGGAGGACCCCCACAGCACCGAGGCGTTCCTCGTCGCCGCGCGGTCCATCCTGCTGGCCCTCGGCCGCCGCACCGCGTACAACCGCGAGCTGGGGCGAATCCTCGCGCCAGTGCTGCTGATCCACGGTGACCGCGACAGGCTGGTCAACGTCGGCACCGCACGCTCCGCGGCCGCCCGCTTCCCGGCGTGGACGTACGCCGAGGGGAAGGACCTCGGGCACTGCCCGATGTTCGAGGACCCCGCGTGGGTCGCCGACCACCTGCTCGCCTGGCTCGGCAGCCACCCGCGGATCGCTCGCAAGGCCTCGGCGCAGGGGTCCGACCCCGTGCCGCCGAGCAGCACCAGCTCATGACGATTTTGTCTGGCCGCCCGCTGCGTGCATGGTTGTACGCGGCCTCGGGGATCACGGCCGCCAGGTAACCCTGCCGGGAAGGAACCATGACCGTATCTGCTCGACGCCGACGCCGCCTGCCCGCGTCCGCGCTCGCCGGTGCCGCACTGCTGACGTTCGGCCTCACCGCCTGTGGTGGCGGTGACGACTCCGGGTCGTCCTACACCGCGCTCGCGACCGAGGGTCCGGCCTCCACGTCCTCGACCCTGCCGGCCACCGCGCCGAGCACGACGACGGCGACGCCGACGCCCACGCCGTCCACCACGACGACGACGCCGACGATCACGACGCCGCCGACCAGCACGTCGACGACGCCCACCCCGTCGTTCGACACCAAGCTGGCGAACGCGTGCATCAGCGCCACCGGCAAGATGAACGCCGTGGTGCGCCAGTGGAACTCGGCGACCAAGTCCAAGGACACCAGCGACCTCAACACCGCCGCGAACGCGATGGCGACCACCGCGACCCAGCTGCGTGGCATCGGCCGCAGCGCCGCGGACACCACGTTCGCCAGCCGGGCGAACAACGTCGCGGGCGAGCTGGACGACATGAACAAGGCGCGTGACGACGGCAAGAGCGTCTACACGACGGACTACAACAACGCCGCCGGCGCCCTGCGCACCTACTGCAAGACCAAGATCGGCCAGTAGGGGCGACGCGCTCAGGCGTCCTCGATCTCCTCGACCTCGAGCCGTGCCTTCTCGACCTCGAGCCGCGCCTGGTGGCGGCGCGAGCGCGCCTGCGCGAACGCCTCCTCCGCGACGGCCAGCTTGCGCTCGGCGGCCGTGAGTCGCTGCCGGGCGGCGGCGAGGGCCTTCTCGTCGACCTCGGCGTCGGCCTCGGCCTCCGGCTCGACCTCGGCCGGCTCGGTCGACTTCTCGGTCGCATCACGCGTCCTCGCCGCGCCTTGCGCCGCCCTGGGCTTCGTCTTCCGCGACGCCGGCTGTTCCGGCACGGAACGCAGCGGGGTCGCGACCGCGTCCGTCAGGTCGACCTCCCCGAACCCCGCGTACGACAGCGGGTTGACCAGCCGTCCGCTCGCGACCGCCTGCTCGGCGGCAGGGTCTGCGACGGCGGCGTTCAGGGTCGCGACCACCTGCTCCCGAGCCGCCGCGCTGTCCTTGTACGACGGGTCGGCCTCGGCGCCGAGGGTCGCCGCCCGGGTCGCGAGCTGCGTCACGACCTGGCCGCGCTCCTGACCGAGCGCCTTCATGGCGGCGCCGTCGAGCCTCGACTGGGCATCGCGCAGCCGCGTCGACAGGGCGGTCAGATCGTCCAGACCGCCGTCCGAGCGGGCCAGTACGTTGACCAGCCAGGCGGCGACGTTCGGCCGACGGAGCGCCTTGATCTGCGTGGCGAGCTCGCGGTCGCCGTCGGATCGCGCCTGCTTGACCCGGGCGTCCCGCGTCGCGACGAAGTCGCCCGGCAGCACCGCGTACAGCTCCTCGGCGACGGCGTCCAGGTCCTCGCTGATCTCGACCACCCACCCATTCAACCGCGAGCGACCCACCTCCCCCGCTGATCTCGTCCGGCCGGCATCGCACGCACGGCCGGGTAGACGGATTTCGCGGAGGTGATGGAGGATCTGCGGACGGCGTGGCTACGGACGGGTAAGTTCGGTGGCCATGGACGCGGATGTCATCGTTGTGGGAGCCGGGCTCGCCGGCCTGGTCGCGGCCGCCGAGCTCGTCGCCGCCGGCAAGCAGGTCGTCGTGGTCGACCAGGAGAACGAGTCCGACCTGGGCGGCCAGGCCTGGTGGTCCTTCGGGGGGATCTTCCTCGTCGACACCCCCGAGCAGCGCCGCCTCGGCGTCAAGGACTCCCTCGACCTGGCCTGGCAGGACTGGCAGGGCAGCGCCGGCTGGGACCGGCTGGACGATGAGGACTCCTGGGCGGCCAAGTGGGGACGCGCGTACGTCGAGTGGGCCGCCGGTGAGAAGCGGGAATGGCTGCGGGACAAGGGCATTCGCTTCACGCCCATGGTGGGCTGGGCCGAGCGGGGCGACGGTCGCGCCACCGGCCACGGCAACTCGGTTCCCCGCTTCCACATCGCCTGGGGCACCGGGACGGGCGTGGTCAAGCCGTTCGTCGAGAGCACCCTGGCCGCGGCGCAGCAGGGCCACCTCACCTTCCACCACCGCCACCGGGTGGACGAGCTGATCGTCGAGGGCGGCGCCGTCGTCGGCGTACGCGGCACGGTCCTGGCGCCCGACAGCAGTGAGCGCGGCGCGCCGTCCAACAGGGACCGCGCCGGAGACTTCGAGCTGAGGGCGCAGGCGGTCGTCGTCTCGACCGGCGGCATCGGCGGCAACCACGACCTGGTGCGCGAGTTCTGGCCGGACCGGCTTGGGCAGCCGCCGCGCGAGATGATCACCGGCGTCCCCGCGTACGTCGACGGTCGTGGGATCGGCTTCGCGCAGGACGCGGGCGCCCGGCTGGTCAACCGCGACCGGATGTGGCACTACGTCGAGGGCATCCAGAACTGGGCACCGGTGTGGCCGAAGCACGCGATCCGCATCCTGCCCGGGCCGTCGCCGCTGTGGTTCGACGCGCTCGGCCGCCTGCTGCCGGCGCCGTACCTGCCCGGCTACGACACGCTCGGCACGCTGAAGTACCTGCGCACGACCCCCGACATCGCCGCGTACGACCACTCCTGGTTCATCGTCACGCAGAAGATGATCGAGAAGGAGTTCGCGCTGTCGGGCTCGGAGCAGAACCCCGACATCACCGACCGCGACCTGAAGCTGCTCCTCAAGACGCGTGTCGGCAAGGGTGCGCCCGGACCGGTGGAGGCGTTCAAGCAGCACGGCGCCGACTTCGTGGTCGCCGATCGGATCGGTGAGCTCGTCGAGAAGATGAACGGGCTGACGGAGACGCCGTTGCTGGACGCTGCGGAGGTCGAGCGGCAGATCGTGGCGCGCGACCGCGAGGTGACGAACCCCTACACCAAGGACGCCCAGCTGCAGGGCATCCACAACGCCCGTCGGTACCGCGGCGACAAGCTCGCCCGCGTCGCGTCGCCGCACCGCGTGCTCGACCCGAAGGCCGGGCCGCTCATCGGGGTGAGGCTGCACGTGCTCACCCGCAAGTCGCTCGGCGGCATCCAGACCGACCTGTCCTCGCAGGCCCTCGGCCCGGCCGGCCAGCCGATCCCCGGCCTGTACGCCGCGGGCGAGGCGGCCGGTTTCGGCGGCGGTGGCGTGCACGGGTACAACGCCCTGGAGGGCACGTTCCTGGGTGGCTGCCTGTTCTCCGGCCGCGCCGCCGGCCGCGCCATCGCCCACACCCTCTGACCCGCCCAGCGGAACGCCCGGCTCAACCAGCGGTGGTGCTCCGTCGGTCGAGTAGCCGGAGCGCTAGCGGAGGCGTATCGAGACCAGGTGACCGCGTGCGGGTGGTCTCGATACGGGCCTCACTTCGTTCGCCCTACTCGACCGGCGGGTGCCGCCACCC
>NZ_JAROAV010000045.1 GCF_029439465.1 Luteipulveratus flavus
AGCGGAGCGCCGACCTTCGCCGACACCTCCGCCACCGACGGCGTCGCCTCGCACACGTCCAGGATGTGCGCGAGCAGGTGGTCGGTCGGGCGCCGGCGGGTGCGGGCGTCCGACTCCATCAGCAGTCGCGTCTCCAACGACAGCTCGACGACGGCGCGGGTGCGACCGGCGGTGAGGGCGTAGGGGCGGACCTCGTCGACGACCGGCTCATCCGGGTCGTCGTCCGGGTGGAGGCCGCCGGTGGTCATCCGTCAGACCTGCGAGGGGTCGACCCGCGCGCCGGGCTGCACCACCGCGCCGACCCGGGTGGCGAGCGCGGACATCTCGAAGCCGATCTGGCCGATGTCGGCGCTCGTGCTCGTCAGGACGCCCAGGTGCGAGCCGTCGCCGACGCTCATCAGCAGGAGGAAGCCGACCTCCATCTCGATGATCGACTGCAGCACCGTGCCACCGTCGAACAGCCCGGCGGCGCCCGTGGCGAGACTGACCAGGCCGGAGCACACGGCGGCCAGCTGCTCGGCGCGGTCGGCCGGGAGCCGCTCGCTGCCGGCCATCAGCAGACCGTCGGCGGAGACCAGGACGGCATGGGTGGCGCCGGGGATGTCGTCGACGAAGTTCGTGACCAGCCAGTCCAGCTCGCCGCCGGCGCTCGGGTGGGTCTGTGTGGGCATCAGTCGTCCCTCGAGTCGGTGGTGGTGTCCTCGCCCTGGGGTCGGGGCGTGGCTCGACGCGGGTCGCCGCCGGCCTGCGGTCGGGGCATGGCTCGCCCCTTGTCGACACCGTCCTGGTAGCGGTTGAGCCGGTCGCGCAGCGCGGCCGGGTCGGACGGCCGGCGTCGTGGGCCGCCACGGTTCGGGCTGCTCGGACTGCTGCCCGGGACGAGCATCGCGCCGGGGGTCCGTACGGGGAGCCCGGACGCCGTACGCGGCCGGGCCGTCGGGGTCTCGGTGACCCGTTCAGCCGCCTGCCACCCGGCCTCGGCGGAAGCGTTCGACCAGCGCGCACCGGTCGACTCGTTGCTCAACCATTGCGACTGGATGCTGCCGAAGATGGGTGTGTCGTCGGGCATGGCCGTCCCCTGCTCCTTCGGCCGGTCCGCAGGCCCGCTCGCGGGCCGCTCGCCGGGTCGTTCGGCTCGGCGTTCGGTGGATCGCTCGGTCGGTGGTGCCGACGGTGGCGCGCTCGGGCGTTCGGCGGCGCGTCCCGCGGCCGGCTCGGGACGGCGTTCCACGCCCCGCGCTCGGGGGCGTTCTGCCGCCTTCTGCGCGGGGCGGCGTTCGACCGCCCTCTCGCCGGGGCGTCCCGCCGACTTCTGGTTCGGACGTTGCACGTTCCGCTCGTCGGGGCGTTGCCCGTTGCGCTCGGCGGGCCGTTCAGCACTCCGCACCATCGGCCGAACGTTCGGCCGCTCGGTCGCCTGCTCGGTCGGGCGCTGGGAGGGCCGGTCCGGAGCCTCGCCCGGCTCGGAGGTGGACTCACCCGGCTCCTGGTCGGGCCGCTGGCGGGCGACGCCGAAGAACGCCTTGGTGTTGGTCGGCCGACGCCGTACGGCAGGTCCCGGGGTCCCGGGCTGGGCCGGAGCCGCCGACGTGGGGTCGGCCTCGGCCGCCCGATCGGCCGGCGCGGAGTCGGCCTCAGCGGTCCGGTCGGCCACGGCGGTGCCGTCGCCCCGGTCGACAGCCCGGTCGGTCTCCTCGGCGGGCGCCTCCGCGTCCTCGTCATCGTTGTCGGCGACCCGCAGCACCCGAAGGATCGGGCCGTCCGACCGCTCCGGCACTCCGGCCGGCTCGATCGTGCTCGCGCCCGGGCGACGCTTGGGCAGCCCGGCCGACGACAGCTGGCGCGGCGCCGCCTCCGCCGTCGTGGACTCCGGCCGGTCCGCGTCCGGCCCGATCGCGGCGAGGAGCTCCGGGCGCTCGGTCGACGAGGACGTCGTGGAGTCCTCCGCCGTCGTCCGACGCTCCGGGGCGATCAGCCCCGCGGACGGCAGGTAGACCGACGCGGTCATGCCCTGGCCGTCGACGTTGGGGTGCAGCCGGACGACGATGTCGTGGCGCTGCGCGAGGCGTCCGACGACGAACAGGCCCATCTGCTTGGCCGTCTCCGGGGAGACCTCGCCACCGGCGTTCAGCGAGTGGTTGGTCGTGGCCAGGTCCGCGTCGCGCATGCCGAGGCCGGCGTCGACGATCTCGATGAGGATCCCGCCGTCCACGGCGTGCATCCCGGCGACCGTGACCGGTCGGGTCGGCGGCGAGTACGCCAGGGCGTTGTCGATCAGCTCGCCGAGCAGGTGGACGAGGTCGGGTACGGCGGCCGCCGGCACGGCCCGGTCCGGCACCTCGCCGACCTGGACCCGGCTGTAGTCGCGCACACCGGACTGGGCGGCGCGCACCGCGTCCGACAACGGCATGTTCCGCGAGCCCGGGCGCCGGGTCGTGGCGCCGGCCAGCACCAGCAGGCTGTCGCCGTTGCGGCGCATCCGGGTGGCGAGGTGGTCCAGCCGGAACAGGCTCTCCAGCCGGCGCGGGTCCTGCTCGTCGCGCTCCAGCGACTGGATGAGCGCCAGCTGCTGGTTGACCAGGGAGGTGCTGCGGCGCGAGAGCGTCTGGAACATGTCGCCGACCTGGGTCCGCAGCCGCGCCTGCTCGGCGGCCAGGGCGAGGGCGCGCTCGTGCATGTCGTCGACCGCTCGGGCCAGCTGCCCGGTCTCCTCGCCGGTGTGGACGGGCACCTTCTCCGGCTCCGGGACCGGTTGGCCGGCGCGGATGCTCGTCACCGCGTCCGGCAGGCCACGCCGCGAGATGCGCAGGACGCTCGCGCGCACCTGCCGGATCGGCAGGATCACCCGGCGGGCGACGGCCAGCGTCAGCACCAGGGAGACCAGCAGGGCGCCGAGGATGACCGAGGAGTACTGCAGCGCGTCGACCTTGGCGTCGATGGCCCGCTGCGAGGTCGTCGCGGTGATGCTGGCCGCGAGACCGACCACGAGCGCGTCGTACGCCCGCCGCGAGGCGTTGATGCTGCCCTGCCAGTCCGAGGCCGGGCTGGACATCGGCAGGTCGCGCCGCTGCTGGTTGAGCGCCCGCAGCCGCTGCCCCGCCGGACCGGGCACGGACTCCAGGCCGGCGCCCTCCCGGCCGACCTCGTCGGCGATGTTCCGGACGGTCTCCGCCGACGGAGCCGGGTTCGTGCCGAGGGCGATGCGCTGACCGGCGAGGGCCTGCTGGGCGCTGATGACTCCGGTCACCATGCGCATCGGGCCGCTGGGCAGGTCCCGGCTGTCGAGCCGGTTGACCGTGCTCGCGAGGTTCCGGCCGATCGCGTAGACCCGTTCCTGCCGCTGCTGGGTGGTCAGGCTCGCCCGGTCGGTGCGCAGCGCCGCGCCGGTCGCGACGGCGTTCTCCAGCTCGGTCCGCTGCCCGTCGAACAGGTCGGCCGAGGCCATCGCCCGGCGCAGGTCGCGGTCGGCGCGGTCCAGGGCCGTCTCGGCGCTGCGGGACCCGGTCGGCGCAGCCGCCACGTCACCGGCCGCGGCGAGGTAGGCGAGCGCCGGCTGCAGGACGCGCACCTGCGAGGACAGCGTGGTGAACCGGCTGGCGTCGCGCAGCTGGTCACCGACGCGGACGCCGCCGAACAGCGAGGCGAGCAGCACCGGCAGCGCGAGGATGACGGCCATCTTCCGGATGAGGGGCCACTCGGCGAGGCGGAACCACTGCTGCTGCTGTCGGGTGCGCCGCTCGGCGACGCGCTGCGCCCGGTCGCGGGACCGCTGCGGGACGTCGGCCGGGACGCGGGGAGCGGGAGCAGGCCGCTCCGGCTCCGGGGTCGCCGAAGGTGTCTGGGTCGTCAGGACGTCCGTCATCGCGTCCGACCCGCATCGTCACAGCACGGTCGAACCGTGGATCCACAGCCGAAGATCACGCGCTCAGCCACCCCTTGGGCTCAATCGTCGATGTCGCGGCTGGGCGCCCGCGACGGTCGAACCGCTCGCGCGGCCGTCCACGATGATGCCCTCCCGGCGAGAGCAAGCGGCAATGTATGGGCAGAATGGCCGGACGGTCAACTGCCGGCTGGCGTCGTCACGATGAACGTGATAGTTGAAAAGCGTTACGATCTATAGGGATTCGAACGCAGCGTAAAGGGCTGGCAAACCCGCGCCCGTGGATCGGCGCCAGTGGATACCCTCGCGCCCATGACCGAGTCTCAGGAGCAGACCGCTCCGACCACCGACCCCTCCGCCGAGGCCAATCCGCTCTGGTTGCAGGGCCGTGCGGCCGTCGTCACCGCGGCTCTCGCGGAGCACTGGCGCGGTGAAACGCCCAACTACCACCTCACCGACGAGGTCGTCCCCCGCGAGCGGACCCAGCACCACGCCGCCGGCTCGCTGGAGCAGATCGTCGAGGACCTCGTCCGCGTCTTCGAGATGGAGGTCTCGCACAAGAACGACCCGACCACCTGGGTCTCGATGGTGGCCGACCAGTTCCGCACCCGGGTCAACGGTGGCGCCTGGGCGAGCTCGCAGGACCTCGTGGAGCAGGGCAGCTACAACGTGCTCATCGGCGAGTCGCCGTACTACTCCAAGGACCACTCCTTCGAGTCCTCGCACGACACCTTCCACGCGGCCCTCCCGGGCGGCTTCTTCTGGGAGGTGCTCGAGGTCTTCTCCGGCCCGCCGTCGATCTCGTTCAGCTGGCGCCACTGGGGCAAGTTCACCGGCGACTACCACGGTGTGGTGCCGACCGGCGAGCTCGTCGAGATGTTCGGCATGAGCGTGGCCCGGGTCAGCGACGACCTCAAGCTCCTCGAGGTGGACCACTACTACGACAGCAGCCAGCTGCTCTCGCCGCTGGCCGGCGGTTGCCCGGTCACCGGCGTCACCAACGGTCACTAGCACGTCCCGTCGGCACCGCCACCCCATCGGCGGTGCCGACGGCAGGTCGCCGCGAAGCGATCAGGAATCGAGAAGGACCGGCCCTCCTGGCTGAGTAGCGTGACGAACGCCGACGCACCGGCGGCGGCACCCGACTCGCACAGGAGCAGTCACCATGGCGCAGACCACCAAGAAGAGCGCGGCCAAGAAGAGCGGTACGGCGTCCGGCTTCACCGCCGACGAGCGCGCGGCGATGAAGGAGCGCGCAGCCGAGCTCAAGGGCGCCGGCGGTCGCGGGGCGAAGAAGAAGGCCGACGAGGCGCAGGCCTGCCTGGACAAGATCGCCGAGATGGGCGACGCCGACCGCGCCCTCGCCGAACGCATCCACGCGGTCGTCACCTCCGTCGCCCCGGACCTGGACGCCAAGACCTGGTACGGCATGCCGGCGTACGCCCGCGACGGCAAGGTGCTGTGCTTCTTCAAGCCGGGCGAGAAGTTCGGCGCCCGCTACGCGACGTTCGGGTTCAACGACACCGCTCGGCTGGACGACGGCAACGTCTGGCCGACCGAGTACGCGATCGCGGACCTCACCGACGCCGACGTGAAGCGGCTGGAGAAGATCGTCGAGCAGGCCGCGAGCCGGTGACCGGCGGCGTCACTCGCCGCGGGCGGGCTTGACGACCAGCTCGTCGTGCTGGCGGCGGGCCTCGTCGATCTGCTCCATCAAGCTCGTCTCGTCCCGGGCCATCGCGCGGTACTTCGGCCCGAGCGCCCGGATCTGCTGGCCCTCCTTCATCAGCAGACCGAAGATGCGCTCGCGCTCGGCGACGTCGGCGGTGTAGTCGAGGTCGAGGTAGTCGCGCACGTGCCGGCGGGCGTTGCCGATCGCGGTCTTCGCCCGGCCGCGCTTGCTCAGCAGCGACGCCGCGACGGTGACGACGAGGATGCCGATGATCACCGACAGGGACAGCGCGGTGCTGATCTCGACGACCTTGACGTGCTCGCCGTCGTTGATGAACGGCACGTTGTTCTCGTGCAGCGCGTGCAGGATCAGCTTGACCCCGATGAACGCGAGGATCGCGGCGAGCCCGTACGACAGGTAGATCAGGCGCTCCAGCAGACCCTCGATGAGGAAGAACAGCTGACGCAGCCCGAGCAGGGAGAACGCCGTGGCGGTGAAGACGATGTACGTGCTCTGGGTCAGGCCGAAGATCGCGGGGATCGAGTCCAGCGCGAACAGGATGTCGGTGCCCCCGATCGCGACCATGACCAGCAGCATCGGCGTGAGCACGCGCTTGCCGTCGACATGGGTGAACAGCTTGTCGCCGTCGTACTCCTCCGAGGTGTGGATGAGCTTCCTGGCGAGCTTGACCATGATGTTCTGGTCCTCGTGGGCGTCCTCCTCGCCGACCTCGCCCTTGAGCATGTTCCCGGCGGTGAGCAGCAGGATGAGCCCGAAGAAGTAGAAGACCCAGGCGAACTGGTTGATCAGCGCCGCGCCGATGAAGATGAACACGGTCCGCGCGATCAGGGCGAAGACGATCCCGAACAGCAGCACCTTCTGCTGGTCCTCGCGCGGCACCCGGAAGCTGCTCATGATGATGAGGAAGACGAAGAGGTTGTCGACCGACAACGCCTTCTCGGTGATGTAGCCGGCGAAGTACTCGCCGCCGGCTGTCGCACCGCCGAGGACGAGCACCCCGAGCCCGAACAGCACGGCGATGCCGACGTAGAGCGACGACCACAGGGTCGCCTCGCGCAGCGACGGCACGTGGGCCTTGCGCGTGTGGAAGAAGAAGTCGTACGCCAGCATCGCGATGATGCCGACGACGGTCAGGACCCACACATGGGCAGGAACGTCCATGGTCACTCTCGTTTCCGTCCTGGGCGGTGAGGCTCACGATCCCACGGATGGGCCCGGGAACTCGCGCCCGGTGGGTGCGCGTTGGACGCCTTCGGCCGGTCTCCCGCTGCCTGCGCCGGCCGAGCACGAGGTCGCGTCGGCTGCTGTGCGTGGCGCCGGACGATGCGGCGACGACGACGCGGCGCGGAGTCACAGCATTCACGACGTGGCGACGACGGACGGTCTGGTAGACATGCGCGGTGACCAGCGCCGATGCCGCCGAAACCGTGCCCCACGGTCGGTTCCGCCGCATCGGTCGCGCCGTCGTCTACGGCCTCGTCGTCGGCCTGGTCGTCACGGCGCTCGCCTTCCTCATCCGCTCGAAGTTCGACCCACTCATCGACGCGGACGACGGCGCGATCAAGGCCGCCACCGACATCACCCGAACCAACGGGACCCTGCGTGACCTCCTCATCACCTGGCAGCGCCTGAGCAGCCCCACGGTCGTCTACGTCGTCGCCACCCTCGTCTGCCTCTGGGTCTGGCGCGCCAAGCACCTCACGACCCGCGCACTCTGGGCCTTCGTCACGATGATGATCGGGTGGAACGTCGCGCTCGACGTCAAGTACCTCGTGCAGCGCGCCCGGCCCGTCGTCGAGGACCCGGTCTCGCACGCACCCGGCTACTCCTTCCCCTCCGGCCACGCGGCCAACGCGACCATCGGCGCCACGGCACTCGTCCTGCTCCTGTGGCCGCTGCTGCACCGCACCGCGGCCAAGGTTCTCGCGATCACCGCGGCCTCCCTGTTCGTGGTCGTCACGTGCCTCGACCGAGTGTTCCTCGGCGTCCACTTCCCCTCCGACGTGGCCGGCGGAGTCCTGCTCGGCGCCGGTCTCGTCATCGCGTCGTACGCCGGGTACGTCGACTGGCGCCCCGCCCCCCTCGATGACGATCACGACCACCACGACAACAACCCGGCCATCTCCAAGGAGCCCACCTGATGCCCTTCCTCACCCGCTACGAGGACGACCCGAGCAAGCCCTCGGTCGGCTCCGCCCTCAAGGACATGGCCGTCCGCGCCGTCGCCCCCGGGTTCCTCGTCTTCGGCCTCATCCTCGCGGTGGGCTTCCTCCTCGTGGGTCCCCTCAAGTCGTTCGGCGTGGAAGAGGAGGGCGTCAACAAGGACCTCGCCGGTGGGCGCACCTCGACGTGGGACACCATCACGATGCTCTGGTCCCACATCGGCAACACCGAGTACGTCATCGGCGTCGCCGTGCTCGTGGCCCTGGTCGTCTGGTGGCGGACCAAGCAGTGGTGGTACGCCGTGGTGCCGATCCTCGCGATCTCGCTCCAGGCAACGATCTTCGTCATCGCCACGGCCATCATCGGCCGGCCTCGCCCTGAGGTGACCCACCTCGACCCGGCCCCGCCGACGTCGAGCTACCCCAGCGGGCACCAGGGCGCGTCGACCGCCCTCTACGTCTCGTTCGTCCTCATGGCCACCCGCATCTCGAACCCGGTGCTGCGCAGGATCGTCATGGTGCTGTGCGCCATCGCACCCGTCCTCGTCGGCTACGCCCGCCTCTACCGCGGCATGCACCACCCGAGCGACGTCGCCATGGGCGCGGTCAACGGCATCCTCAGCGCCCTCCTCGCGTGGGGCTACCTCCGCCGTGACCGCGCCGGTGACAAGGCCGGCGAAAGGGTGGTCGCTCAGACCCGCGCGTAGCGGGCCCGCGCGAACGAGTAGATCCCGTAGGCCGCGAGGCCGAGCGCGACGAGCGTGAGGAGGATGCTTCCGGCCGGCGCCTCACGCAGCGTCCGGAGGCCACCGTCGAGACCGGTGGCCTCCGACGGCGCCTTGTGGACGGCGGCGACGAGGAAGAGGGCGCCGACGACGGCCAGGGCCGCGCCCTTGGCGATGTAGCCGAAGCGTCCGGCGTGCACGGCCCAGCTGCCGGGGTGCTCACGCAGGTCCTCGAGGAACTTCTTCTTCCAGCCCTTGTAGACGTGGTAGCCGGCGACTCCGATGACGCCGAGCCCGATGGCGCCGACGAGGACGCGGCCGCCGGTCTGCTGCATCAGGCCGGCGGTGAAGTCCTTGGTCTGGCCCTCGCTCGAGGTGGACGAGCCCGTGGCGAACGTCAGCGCGGTCCAGGCGAGGACGGCATACACGACCATCTTGCCGACGTTCTTGGCGCGGTCGCTCGCCTCGGCCCCGTGGGCTCCGGAGACGGCCTCGGTGAGCTGCCAGACGGCGAGCAGGACGAAGCCGACGACCGCGAGCCAGAGGACGAACGGTCCGCCCGTGCTGTTGGCGAGGGTGGCGAGGGCACCCGACTGGTCGGCGCTGCCGCCGCCGGCGGTCCACGCCACCTTCAGCGCGATGTAGGCGATGAGGAGGTGGAGGAGCCCGCTCATGGCGTAGCCGACACGCGCCCCGTTCTCCACGACCCACGAGTTTCCGGCCTTGTGAGCTGCCGTCTGGACGTCCGCTGTGTTCACCGCGTCAGACTGCCACAAAACCGCAGGTCAGATGGCCGTTGTCGCTGTACGGTCGGCGGGTGCCAGGAGCCTTCGTCATCGTCAACCCGATCAAGTTCGACGACCTCGACGCGGTGCGCCGCGAGGTCTGCGACGCAGCCCACGCGGCCGGTGCCGAGGCGCCGACATTCATCGAGACCTCGGAGGACGATCCGGGGTTCGGTCAGACCCGCGAGGCGCTGGAGCACGGGGCGGACCTCGTCTGCGCCCTGGGTGGCGACGGGACCGTCCGGGCGGTCGCGCAGGTCCTCGCCGGCACGGACACACCGCTCGGACTGCTGCCCGGTGGCACCGGCAACCTCCTCGCCCGCAACGTCGGCGCCCCCGTGGACGACCTCGGTGACGCCGTGCGGATCGCCCTCACCGGGTGCGAGCGCAGGATCGACGCCGGCTGGCTCCTCCTCGACCCCACGTCGGAGCAGCTGGCCGCGCCGACCCCGGCCGCGGACCGGCCCGACAACGCCCACCTGTTCACCGTGATGGCCGGCCTGGGGTTCGACGCCGCGATCATGGACGACGCACCCGAGGGGCTGAAGAACACGGTGGGGTGGGCGGCATACGTCGTCTCCGGCAGCAAGAACCTCCGCGCCGACGGCTTCAAGCTGACCGCCTCGCTCGACGGCATGCCGTCGGAGCCCGTCACGGCGCGGACGGTGCTCGTCGGCAACTGCGGCACCCTCACCGGAGGGCTCGAGCTCCTGCCGGAGGCCGTCATCGACGACGGGCTCCTCGACGTCGCGACCATCACGCCGGAGAGCCTCGCGCAGTGGGTGGGCGTCGCCTCCACCGTGCTGCGAGGCAAGACCGACGACGGCCCGTCGATCGAGCGTCGTCAGGCCCGCGACGTCGTCGTCGAGGTCGAGCCGGCGCAGCGGGTCGAAGTCGACGGAGACGTCCTGGAGGAGGCGAGCCGGGTGCGCTTCGTCCTCGAGCCGGGCGTCCTCGTGGTGCGCGTCAGCAGCTGACGCAGCTCGGTGCGACGGCGTTGCGCCGCGGCTCCGGCACACACCCAGGCCTCGCCCTCCGGACATCTGCTGATCCCGGAGGCAACCGGCCACGGACGGGGACGTGGTGTCATGGCGGCATGACGACTGACACGTTCTCCCTCGCCGGCCACTCCGTGCGACGGGTCGGCTTCGGTGCGATGCAGCTGCCCGGCCCTGGCGTCTTCGGTCCCCCGCGCGACCACGACGAGGCGGTGCGGGTTCTGCAGCGCGCCGTCGAGCTCGGCGTGAACCACATCGACACCTCTCAGTTCTACGGGCCGAACGTCAGCAACGAGCTCATCCACGAGGCGCTGCACCCCTACTCCGACGACCTCGTGCTGGTCTCCAAGGTCGGCGCCCGCCGCGACGACAAGGGGGGCTGGCTGCCCGCGCAGCACCCCGACCAGCTCAGGTCCGCCGTCCACGAGAACCTGCAGACCCTCGGCGTCGACCGGCTGCCGGTGGTCAACCTGCGTGTCATGCCGCGCGCCGAGATGGCCGAGGGCGACTACTGCCCGTTGGAGGACCAGCTCGCCGCCATGCAGGAGCTGGTCGACGAGGGGGCGCTGGAGGCGTTCGGCGCCAGCAACGTCACCGCCGAGCAGGCCGCGACCGCCATCGAGGCCGGCGCGGTCTGCATCCAGAACGCGTACAACCTGCTGCACCGGGACGACGACGCGACCCTGGGGCTGTGCCGCGAGCGCGGCGTGGCGTACGTGCCGTTCTTCCCGCTCGGGTCCGCCTTCCCCGACATGCCGAAGGTGACCGAGAACGCCACGGTGCAGGCGGTGGCCGAGCGGCGCGGCGTCACCCCGTCGCAGGTGGGCCTGGCCTGGCTGCTCGACCGCGCCGACAACATCCTGCTCATCCCGGGCACCTCGTCGGTCGCGCACCTGGAGGAGAACACCGCCGTGGGCGAGGTCCGCCTCGAGCCCGCGGACCTGCAGGAGCTGAACGGTCTGGGCTGAGTCCGCTCGCGTGCACCAGCGGAGGCCGCTGCTGAGCCGGGTGCTCCCCTCGTCCGTCCTCACCGCCGAGACGTACGACCTCGTCGGCGACGACGAGGTGGGCTCGACGCTGGTCGGGGACGAAGAGCGCCTGGTCGCCGCGGCCGTGACGAAGCGCCGCCGGGAGTTCGCCACCGCCAGGCGCTGCGCCCGGCAGGCGATGGTGGCGATCGGGGTCGAGCCCGTTCCCGTGCCGGCCGGCCACCGGGGCGCTCCCCGGTGGCCGGCCGGTCTCGTCGGGAGCCTCACGCACTGCGACGGGTTCTGCGGGGCCGCCCTCGCCCGGGCGACCCAGGTGCTGAGTGTCGGCATCGACGCCGAGCCCCACGACGTGCTCCCACCCGGCGTGCTCGACCTCGTCGCCCTGCCCGAGGAACGGGCGATGCTGCGCTCACTGGGGTCGTCGGTCGCCTGGGACCGCCTGCTGTTCGGCGCCAAGGAGGCGATCTACAAGGCGTGCAGTCCCGTCGACGGTCTGTGGCGGGACTTCACCGAGATGCGCGTCCGGATCGGCCGGAACGGGACCTTCCGGGGCGAGCCTGTGCCCGGTGCCCCGCCGGCCCCGGGGCCGCTCGAGGGTCGGTGGGTGGTCGAGGAGGGCCTCGTCGTCGTCGGGCTCGCGCTCGCGACGCCGACCGACCGGACGGTGGGCTGACCGCGTCGTCGCAGGTCAGGGGCCAGATCCGGTTGACCGGACCGGTTCGGGGTACGTACGGCGCAGACCATGACGCCCGGCCGCGGGCGTCCTGCCGTGGAGGAGGACTCCGTGCAGCCGTTCGTGAAGACGTGGTTCGACCGAAGAACATCCGCAGGCTCCGACTGGTCCCGCTCCGAGCTCGTCCGGCTCAAGGGATCCGAACGGATCAGCGTGGTGCTGCCCGCCAAGGACGAGGAGGCGACGGTCGGCGCCATCGTCACGGCGCTGCGCCGTGAGCTCATGGAGGTCGTGCCGCTGATCGACGAGATCGTCGTCGTCGACTCGGGGTCGGTCGACGCGACCGCGGAGGTGGCCGCGCGGGCCGGCGCGTCCGTGGTCCAGCAGTGCTCGGTGCTCCCTCGGCTGACGGACGTCCCGGGCAAGGGCGAGGCCCTGTGGAAGTCGCTCCTGGTCACGGAGGGCAGCATCGTGGCGTTCGTCGACGCCGACCTGCGCGACTTCGATGAGCAGTTCGTGGTCGGCCTGCTCGGGCCGCTGCTGACCGACCCGGGCGTGGGGTTCGTCAAGGCGTTCTACGACCGGCCGCTGGGCAACGGTGAGGTGCTGATGCCCGCCGGTGGCGGCCGGGTGACCGAGCTGGTCGCGCGCCCGCTGCTGAACCTGCACTGGCCCGCGCTCGCCGGCTTCGTCCAGCCGCTCGCCGGTGAGTACGCCGCGCGCCGCAGCGTGCTGGAGCAGATCCCGTTCCTGTCGGGGTACGGCGTGGAGATCGGGATGCTGATCGACGTGGTCGAGGAGTTCGGGCTGGACGTGATGGCCCAGGTCGACCTCGGCCGCCGCCAGCACCGCAACTCCGACGACGCGGCGCTCGGGCGGATGGCCGCGCAGGTGCACCTGGCGATGCTGTCGCGGATGCACCGGCACGGGCGGGCGCTGATGACCGACGAGCCCGAGACGGTGGTCACCCAGTTCGCCCGCGAGGGAGCGTTCTTCGTGCCGCACGACCACGACATCGCGGTGTCCGAGCGACCGCCAATGGCCGACGTCCCCGAGTACCGCCGGCGCCTGGCCATGGAGGGCGCATGAGCCTGACCGTCCTGGTCAACGCGGGGCCGTGGCTGCCCGTACCGCCCACCGGGTACGGCGGGATCGAGACCGTCGTCGCGACGCTCGTCCCCGAGCTGCGGCGGACCGGGGTGCGCGTGGTGCTGGCGACCGTGGGTGAGCCGGGCGTCGAGGCCGAGGCGTACGTCCGGCCGGTGAGCGAGCCGCGCTTCCCGCTCATCGCCGCCCCGTACAACCGGACGTCCGGCGTCGCACACGCGCACATGCACGGCGTCGTCTCGTGGCTGCGCGACCACCCCGAGGTGGACGTCGTGCACGACCACCTGGAGGTCGTCGGTCCCGCGGTGCTCGGCGCGATGGGGCGGGACGCACCGCCGACGCTGCAGACGTTGCACTGGGACCTGCGCAAGCACGCCGACTTCTACTCCTCGTTCGACGGCGGCGGTCGGGTGGCGTTCGCGGCGGTGTCGCAGTCCCAGCTGGACCGCGCGCCGGACCGGTTGCGGGAGCAGACGATCGGCGTCGTCCCGCTCGCGGTGCCGCCGCCGCCGGACATCACCGTCGACAAGGGCGACCACGCGCTGGTCCTCGCCCGGATCACCCGCGACAAGGGTCAGGACGTGGTCGCTCGGGCCTGTGCGCGAGCCGGGGTTCCACTCGTGCTGGCCGGGCCGGTGGCCGGCATCGACGACCCGGACGAGCTGCGTCGCCGCCTGGCCGAAAGCGACCCACAGCTGGAGCAGCACGCGGACGTCCGGTTCTTCGTCGACGAGGTCGCGCCGCTGCTGGACGGGACGCAGCGGCGGTGGATCGGCGGCGTGAGCGGTCGCGCCAAGGAAGAGCTGCTGCAGTCCGCGCGGGTGCTGCTCGCGCCGAACCGGTGGGCCGAGCCGGGCGCCACGGGCGTCGTGGAGGCGCTCGGTCGTGGTGTCCCCGTGGTGGCGACGTCGCTGGGCGTGCTGCCCTCGCTGGTCCGGCACGGCGTGACCGGCTACCTGGTCGACGACGAGGCGGCTCTGGCCGAGCACCTGGACCTCATCGACGCGCTCGATCCGGCGGCCTGCCGCGCGTCCACCGCGGACTGGACTCCGGCGGCCATGGCCCAGCGCTACATCGACCTGTACGAACGCATGATCGAGGAGGCTCGGACGTGACGACCCGGATCGCACTGCTGGGTGCCGGTGGCGTGGCACGCCGCCACGCCGAGGTGCTGCACGGACTCGACGATGTACAGGTGGTGGCCGTCTCGGACCCGGTGCGGTCGGCCGCCGAGGCCCTGGCGGCCGAGTGCGGCGCGACCGCCTTCACCGACGCGGGCGCGGCCCTGGACGCCCAGCCGGTGGACGCCGCGTACGTGTGCGTGCCGCCGTTCGCGCACGGCGAGCCGGAGCGGGCGGTGCTGGCGCGTGGGCTGCCGATGTTCGTCGAGAAGCCGGTCGCCGCTGACCTGGCCACCGGCGAGGAGCTCGCCGCGCTGGTGGCCGACGCGCGCGTGGCGACCGGGACGGGCTACCACTGGCGCTGCCTCGACGTGCTGCCCGAGGCGCAGGACCTGCTGGCCGCGTCGCCGCCGTTGCTCGCCGCCGGGTACTGGCTGGACAAGCGGCCGCCCGTCCCGTGGTGGTCGCGCGCCGACCGCTCGGGCGGCCAGGTCGTCGAGCAGCTCACCCACGTGATCGACCTGGCCCGGCTGCTCCTCGGCGAGGCCGTCGAGGTGTACGCCGCCGGCGCCCGTCGCGCGGACGACCCGGGCGGCGACGTCGACCGGGGCGACATCGACGACGTCACCGTCGCGACGCTGCGGTTCGGGTCCGGCGCGGTCGCCACGCTGACCGCGACGTCGCTGCTGCGGGCCAAGCGTCGGGCGGCGCTGGACGTGACCTCGCCCGGGCTCGTGCTGGAGCTGTCCGAGGCCGGGCTGGTCGTCGACGACGGCGAGACCCGGCGCGAGCGGCGGCCCACCGAGGACCCGAAGGTCGCCGTCGACCGTGAGTTCGTCGAGGTGGTGCGCGGCGAACGGGAACGGACGAGCGCGCCGTACGCCGAGGCGCTCGAGAGCCACCGGCTCGCCTGTGCCGTCACCGAATCCGCCCGTACGGGTGTGCCGGTCCTGCTCGGCAGCGCGGTCGAGGCGGCGCGATGACCCGGACCACCGAGACGGCAGTTGACAGCCGACGCCCGGTCCGGACGCGGCGCAACCTCGTCGTCCAGGCGCCGGGGCGGGTCGAGCTCGTCGAGGAGGAGCTGCCCGACGTGCCCGACGGCGGGCTGCTGCTGGAGACCGTCGCCACCGGGCTGTCGGCCGGGACCGAGCTGACCTTCGTCAAGGGCGACCACCCCGGCCTGCACGCCGAGCTCGATCCGGAGCTGGGTCTGTTCGTCCCGCGCCCCGGCCAGCCGGCGTACCCGGTGACGCGGCTGGGGTACATGGAGGTCGCGCGCGTCGCGGAGAGCCGGACGCCCGCGTACCGGGTCGGCGAGCTGGTCGCGAGCCCCTACGGTCACGCGACCGCGCACGTGAGCGACCCCGTCCGCGAGCACGTCGTCCCGCTGCCGGACGATCTGGACCCGGTGCTCGGAACGTACGTCGCCCACCTCGGGCCGATCTGTGCGAACGGGCTGCTGCACGCGGCGTCCGACGTCGTGCCGGAGGTGACGTCACTCGGCCAAGGCGTCGCGGGACGGCGGGTGCTGGTCACCGGCGGCGGGCTGATCGGCCTGCTCACCGCGCTGTTCGCGGCCGAGCTCGGCGCGGACGAGGTCGCCGTCGTCGAGGCGGACCCGCGGCGGGCGGCGGTCGCGGAGGCGCTCGGGTTCTGGGTGCTGGACGCGGACGATGACGCGGCCCTGGCCGTGAAGACCCGGTGGCGGCACGGGCCGGGCGACCACGGAGCGGACGTGGCGTTCCAGTGCCGCGGCCGGCCGTTCGCACTGGCCACCGCGTTGCGGGCCGTCCGTCCGCAGGGGGCTGTCGTCGACCTCGCGTTCTACACCGACGCCGCCGACGAGGTGCGGCTCGGCGAGGAATTCCACCACAACGGGCTGCGCCTGCTCAGTGCGCAGATCGGGCGGGTGCCGCGGGGCCAGTCGTTCGGCTGGGACCGGCGGCGGCTGTCCGCGGAGACGCTGCGTCTGCTGCAGTCGCGCGGCGACGACGTCCGCCGGCACCTGGTCACCGACGTCGTGGACCTCGCCGACGCCCCGGCGCTGCTCGCGGATGTCGCAGCACACCGCCGGCACGTCGTCTCGGCCGTCTTCACGGTCGACGAGCCGAGCGACGGCTGAGCGCTACGACAACGGCGCGGTCAGCTCGATGTTGATGTCGTCGGGGTCCTGGAAGGACAGGATGGCAAGCCCGACGTCGTCCAGGTCGGTGACGTCGCCGTGCTCGATCCCCGCCTCGTCGAAGCGCTGCGCCGCCGCCTCGAGCTCGTCCCGGGAGGAGACGGTGAAGCTGACGTGGTCGAGCCCGGTCCGGTCGGGGTCGAAGCCGTCCGCACCGACCGGCCGCAGGCCGAAGAGGGTGCCCTGTGGGGTCTGGTAGACCGTCCCGCCGTAGAACCGCTCGCGCGAGTCCCTGACACCTGGCTCGTCGACCGCTCCGGACTCGTCCGCGGCGACCGGCCAGCCGAACACCTGGTCGTAGAACGCCTTGGACCGGGCGATGTCGGTGACCGTGAGCCGGACGTGCGCCAGCCCGTTGCTCGTGACGATGGCCATGTCTGCGTCTCCTTCCGCGCCGATGCGGACCGGCGTCCTGGCATGGTTACCCAGGTCACGCAGCAGCGAACCCGCCGTACGATGAGGCATGGCGTCGTTGCCGCTCTTCCCGTTGAGCACCGCGCTCCTGCCCGGTGAACGGCTTCCGCTGCAGATCTTCGAGACCCGCTACCTGGCCATGGTGCGCGACCTGGTGCAGCCCGAGGTCGAGGTCCCCCGGTTCGGGGTGGTCGCCATCCGCGAGGGCAACGAGGTCGGCACCGACCGCATCCGGTCCCTGTACGACGTCGGCTGCACCGCCGTCATCCGGCGAGCGGCCGTCCTCGCCGACAACCGTCTGCTCACCGTGGTCGAGGGCGCCGACCGGTTCCACCTCGACGCGCTCGACGACACCGCCACCACGCCGTACGCCACCGGCCTGGTCCGCTGGCTCCCGGACGACGACGGCGACGCAACCACGGTGGCGGCGCTCGCCGACCGGCTGCGCGCCGAGATCACCGAGATGGGCGGCGACGAGGACGACCTGCCGCAGGAGGCGCGCGCGTTGTCGTGGGCGCTGCCGGACCTGATGGACCTGGACCTCGCCGACCGTCAACGGCTGCTGGAACGGTCGAGCACCGAGGAGCGGCTGCGCCACGCGCTCTACCTGCTGCGGCGCGAACGCGAGCTCGCGAGCACCCTGCACGCCGCAGGCCGACCACGGCGAGAACCCTTCAACCTCAACTGATCTCGGACAACCGCCGAACCTCGCGACGCTGCCCTTCGCCGGTTCGGTCAGAGTCCGGCCGAGGTGGTCTGCGCCCACCCGGGGCTGTCCGACTCAGCGACGTAGTGTCGCACTGCGATCTGCACCACAGCGGCGTCGCGGGCCAGGTGAGCCGCGACGTCCTCCTGGAGTACGCCGTGACCGACCCGGGCGTGCGAGCCCGGTACGAGGCGAAGGTGGTCCGCACCGACGGCTGCTGGTACTGGACCGGTGCGCTGCACCGGCACGGCCACGGCCGGTTCTGGGTCGCCCGCCGGCGACACCCGGACGGCACCCGTCAGGACGTCGTCCTCATCGCGCACCGCTTCGGCTACGCCATCGCTCACGGCCCGCCGGCACTAACGGCGGCGGCGAGCCTGGCGCACCAGTGCGACGAACCGCTGTGCCAGCGACCCGACCACCTGCGGCCGAGCAGCAACGGGCAGAACCTCGACGACTGGCTGAGGCGCCGCTGGCACCCGCGCTCACCTCTGCGGGACGTGCGCGGCCCGTACGGGAGGGCACCGGCAATCTGCGCGACGCTGCTCGCCGGCGGCGACCTGCGTCGCACCCTCGCGGCCGGCGTTAGTCCGCTCGATGAGGGACAGCTGACGCTGTGGGACTGAGTCGCGACGACGGCCGCTGACCGTCTTCGTCTAGCCCCCGTGAGCCGAGCCGTGTTTCATGCCAGCGCCGTACTGAACCGCCCCGGGATGTCCGGAGACTTCATTACTGGAGGATGAAGTCATGGCACGTCCCTCG
>NZ_JAROAV010000046.1 GCF_029439465.1 Luteipulveratus flavus
GGTCTCGATACGGCTCGCCCTGGGGGCTCGCCTACTCGACCGGCGAACACCCACGCCGGTCGAGTAGGGCCGAACGCAGTGATGGCCCGTATCGAGACCCCCGCAACCGCGCGCCCCTGGTCTCGATACGGCTCGCCTACACGACCGGCGAGTAGCCGGGCGGACAGGCTCAGAGGGGCTTGAGGACGTCCAGGCCGAGGAAGGGCTGCAGCGCCTTCGGGACGACGACAGAGCCGTCCGCCTGCTGGTGGTTCTCCAGGATCGCGACCAGCCAACGGGTCGTGGCGAGCGTGCCGTTCAGCGTCGCGACGGGCTCCGTACGACCCTCCTCGGTGCGGAACCGGGTGTTCAGCCGGCGCGCCTGGTAGGTCGTGCAGTTCGAGGTGGACGTCAGCTCGCGGTAGCGGCCCTGCGTCGGAACCCACGCCTCGCAGTCGAACTTGCGCGCCGCCGAGCCGCCGAGGTCGCCGGCCGCGGTGTCGATGATGCGGTACGGCAGCTCCATCTTGCCGAGCATCTCCCGCTCCCAGGCCAGCAGCCGCTGGTGCTCCGCGACCGCGTCCTCGGGCTTGCAGTAGACGAACATCTCCACCTTCTGGAACTGGTGGACGCGGATGATGCCGCGGGTGTCCTTGCCGTGCGAGCCCGCCTCGCGGCGGTAGCAGGTCGACCACCCGGCGTACCGACGCGGGCCGTCGGCGAGATCGATGATCTCGTCCTTGTGGTAGCCGGCGAGCGCGACCTCGGAGGTGCCGGTGAGGTACAGGTCGTCGGCGGGGAGGTGGTAGACGTCCTCGTGGGCGTCGAGGTAGCCGGTGCCGTCCATGATCTCGGGGCGCACCAGCGTCGGCGTGATCATCGGGGTGAAGCCGTACTCGACGGCCTGCGCGACCGCCATGTTCAGCATCGCGAGCTCGAGGCGGGCGCCGACGCCGGTGAGGAAGTAGAACCGGGCGCCGCCGACCTTGGCGCCGCGCTCCATGTCGATCGCGCCGAGACGCTCGCCGAGGGCCAGGTGGTCCAGCGGCTCGAAGTCGAACCGGGTGGGCTCGCCGACCTTCTCCAGCTCGACGAAGTCGTCCTCGCCGCCCGGCGGGACCCCGTCGAGCACGACGTTGTCCAGCTGCTTCAGCCGGCTCTCGAAGTCGCGACCCGCCTCGGCCGCGCCCTGCTCGAGCTCCTTGACCCGGGCGCTCAGCGTGGTCGCGTCGTCGCGGGCCTGCTGGGCGGCGCGCTCGAGGTCCTCGGTCGGCTCGCCCTTCTTCTTGGCGGCGTTGAGCGCGCCCATCGCGGCGCCGACGTTCTTGCTGACCGACTTCTGCTGGCCGCGCAGCGCCTCGAACTCCTGCAGGGAGGTGCGTCGCTTCTCGTCCGCGGCGAGCACCGAGTCCACGAGGCTCTCGTCCGCCCCGCGGGAACGCTGGCTGGCGCGGACCAGGTCGGGGTTGTCACGGAGCAGCTTGATGTCGATCACGAGACGTAAGGGTAACGACGTGCCGACTCGCAGGACGACGCGCTTTCCCGCCGGGCGCACCGCGGCGTCCTCGTGCGCCTCGGGCGGGCGGTAGGCTTCGCTCGTGGTCGATCTGATCTGCGAGCTCGTGCTCTGCCTGGCGTTCGGCATCGTGATTCTCGCGGTGCCCGGCTTCCTGTCCTCCCTGCTGGTCGGCAAGGGACCGAAGTCCGCGCCGACGACGTACGACGCGAGCACCTCCGAGCCGCACGTCGGCTCCGACCCGCACTGATCCACTTCCCCATCCCGGCCGCGTCGGCCTCAGGTAGGTTGACTCGCGTTTCCGACGGCGACGATGACGTTGAGCAGGTGATCAGGTGAAGCGCGGTGCGCTCATCGTCAACCCGACGAAGACCCGGGACGTCGACCGGCTGCGCCACGACCTGACCGCCGTGTTCGCCGCGTACGGCTGGGCCGAGCCGCTGTGGCTCGAGACCACGGTCGAGGACCCCGGCATCTCCCAGGGGCACCAGGCGCTCGCCGAGGGTGCCGACCTGGTCTGCCCGCTCGGCGGCGACGGGACCGTCCGGTGCGTGGCCACCGCGCTGCGCGGCAGCGGCGTCCCGATGGGTCTGCTCGCCGGCGGCACCGGCAACCTGCTCGCCCGCAACCTGGGCCTGCCGTTCCGCCGCTACACCGACGGGCTGCGTGTGGCCCTGAGCGGCCGCGACTTCCTCATCGACGTCGGCACCGTCCGCCTGGACCGCGACGGCTCGGGCGAGCACGTCGAGGACCACTGCTTCCTGGTCATGGCCGGCCACGGCCTGGACGCCGACATGCTCGGCGGCACCCCCGAGCCGCTCAAGACGAAGATCGGCTGGATGGCGTACGTCGTCGCCGGCGCCAAGCACCTGCGAGCGCAGCCGGTCGCCACCGAGGTGTACGTCGACGGTCATCTCTCCCGCAGCGGACCGGCCACCACGGTGATGGTCGGCAACTGCGGCCAGCTGACCGGCGGCGTACGGCTGATGCCCCAGGCCCGCGTCGACGACGGCCTGCTGAACGGCGTGGTCCTGTCCGCCGGCCGCCCGAGCGAGTGGACCCGGCTGGTCATGCACGTGCTGAGCACGAAGATGACCGACAGCATGGAGGTCAGCCACCTGATCGGTCAGGAGTTCACGGTGCAGGCCGCGGAGCCTCGCAGCGTCGAGCTGGACGGCGACCTGCTGGGCGAGACCGTCGGCATGACGATCGGCATCGACCGCCGCTCCCTCGCCATCCGCGTCCCCTGACCGGGCGCCTCCCCCCCCCCCCCGGCGAAATCGCCTGCCCGGCTACGCATGGATGGCGGGCAGTCATTTTTCGCCGGCGGTGGTGCGGAATGCGACGGCCGGCGCATCGCTAGCCGTAGTGGTACCGGCAGGCGGCGATGCGGATCTCGTCGTCGGAGATCTTGTAGACGAGGCGATGCTCATCCGTGATGCGCCTGGACCAATAGCCCGCGAAGTCGTGCTTGAGCGCCTCCGGCTTGCCGATGCCGTCGTTGCCATGACGCTGGATGTGGGAGAGAAGAGTGTTGACTCGCTTAAGGACCTTGCGGTCCTGCGCCTGCCACCACAGATAGTCCTCCCAGGCGTTCTCGCTCCAGACGAGCAGCACCTCAGTCAGTCTCGATCAGATCGTGCGGCTCACCACCGCCGGCTTCGAGGTGTTCCATGGCGTCGAGCAGACGGCGAGCGTTGGCCGGGGAACGCATCAGGTACGCCGTCTCCCGCAACGACTCGTAGTCGGCAAGGGACACGATGACGACGGGCTCATGGCCGGCGCGGGTGATGACGACTTCTTCGCGGTCGTCGACCACACCGTCCAGGACCTCTGCGTAGCGCGCTCGGGACTCCGTATAGCTCATCGTCTTCATACTGACCTCCTGTACAGAAAATTGTACATGAGCGGACCCGCCACGGTGCGGCTTCCGCGCGACAGCCCCCGCCTCTCGGCTCACCGTTCGGCGAATGCTGACTGTCCGGCCATGCATGGATGGCCGCACAGTCATTATTCGCCGGAGGTGGCGACGTGAGGGACCGATGGGGGCGTTGGGCGGTGGCACCGATGCGGCCGTTCAGCGGAGGCGGCGGAGGACGTCGTCGAGCATGGGCTCGGTGAGCCGTCCGGTGAAGGTGTTGTGCGGGCTCACGTGGTAGCAGCCGAGGAGCCGGACGACCGTCCCTGAACCCGTCGCCAGCTCGACCTCGACACCGTGCCCGAACCGCGGCTTCGGGCGAGGCACCTCCCAGCCGATGCGCCGCGCCGCCGCCAGCACGGCGTCCCACCCGATCGCGCCGAGCGTCATGATCGAGCGCAGGTGCGGCTCCGCCAGCTGCAGGTCGCGGTCCAGCCAGGCGCCGCAGGTCGCGCGTTCCTGCGGCGTCGGCTTGTTCTCCGGTGGCGCACAGCGGACGGCGGCCACGATGCGGACGCCGGTGAGCTCCAGCCCGTCGCCGGCGTGCTCGGACGTCGGCTGGTTCGCGAACCCCGTCCGGTGCAGCGCCGCGTAGATCCAGTCGCCCGAACGGTCGCCGGTGAACATCCGCCCGGTCCGGTTGGTGCCGTTGGCCGCCGGCGCGAGCCCGACGATCAGCGCCGGCGCGTCCGGGTCGCCGAAGCCGGGACCCGGCCGACCCCAGTACGGCTGGTCAGCGAACGATGCCCGACGACCCTCGCGCGCGACCGACTCCCGCCACGCCACCAGTCGCGGGCACGCCCGGCACACCGACACCCGGGCGTCGAGCACCGCCACGTCGTCCGATGACGCGGCCACCCGTCGTACGGCGTCGGCGGTCTCGGCCACCGGCGTACGGGACGTCGCAGGATCACCCGGCCACCCGGTGCCCGGCGGTACGGGCGAGGCGAACAGCTGCCCGGTGATCGGGTGCGGCTCGAGCGGCTCATCCGTCATCGGCGCTCCTACCCCACGGGCGCGGCGAGGTTGTCGATCGCCAGGACCGGTACGTCGTCGGCGGGTGTGAAGTCGAAAACCTGTGCGTAGTAGGACAGCTCGGCCCGAACCGAGTCCTTGATGCTGTCGGCCCTGCGGAACCCGTGGCCCTCGCCCGGGAACATCACCAGTGCCACCGGCCGGCCCTTGGCCCGCACGGCCTCGGCGATGGCGAGCGCCTGGTTGGGCGGCACGACCTTGTCGTCCTCGCCCTGGAGCAGGAGCATCGCGCAGTCGATCCGGTCGACGGCGTGGATGGGCGACCGCTCCCGGTACGTCTGCTGCTGCTGCGGGTACGGCCCGATCAGGCTTTCCGCGTAGCGTGACTCGAACTTGTGCGTGTCCCGCGCGAGCGTCTCCAGGTCGCCGATGCCGAAGTGACTCACACCGGCACTGAACACGTCCGTGAAGGCGAGCGCGGCCAACGTGGTGTACCCGCCTGCGCTGGCACCGGAGATCGCCAGTCGACCAGCGTCGACCAGTCCTCGCTCGGCCATCGCGCGCGCCCCCGAGACGCAGTCATCGACGTCCACGACACCCCAATTGCCGTGCAGGCGCTCGCGATACGCGCGGCCGTACGCGGTGCTGCCGCCGTAGTTGACGTCGAGGACGGCGAACCCGCGGCTCGTCCAGAAGGCGTACGACAGGTCGAGCGCGGGCGTGGTGTGACCGGTGGGGCCGCCGTGGGACTGGACGATCAGCGGCGGACGGTCGCCATCGGGTCCGGCGTACTCGGGGCTGCGCGGGAGGTAGAGGAAGCCGTGGACGTCGGCACCCGACACGTTGGTCCAAGTGACCGGCTCGCCCACGGGCAGGTAGCCGAGATCGAACGGCAGCTCCCTCGACACCTTCAGGACCGTCGCCACACCGCTCGGATCGAGACGGACGACGGCGGCGGGCCGGTCGGCGTACGACGCCACGGCGAGCGCGCCGTCGCCCGCCGCGACCATGCCGGACGTCACGACGAGGCCCTCGACCTCCAGTGGCTGCCCACCGCCGTCGAGGTCCAGGACGACGAGCCGGGCCGTCGCGTCCTGCCACTCGCGCATCAGGACCCGTCCGTCGGCGAGCTGGCACCACTGCGAGCCACCGAGCTGCCAGGCGGGGTCGGTGCAGTCGCGGTCGACCTGATGGACCGGCTGCCGATCGACCGTGAGGTTCCAGAAGCCGGAGCGGTCGGAGGCGTACATCAGGTGTCCGTCGGCGAGCCAGCCGATGTCGCAGACGGACACGCCCTCGCCGCCGTCGATGACCCGAGCCTGCCCGGCGTCCGCGTCGCCGGTCCAGACCTCGGTGCTGTCCCACGGCATGCTCGGGTGCTCCCAGGTCAGCCAGGCGAGCCGCTCGCCGTCGGGCGACAGACGGGGTGAGCTGACGAAGTCGTGCCCGGTGACCAGGACCTCGCCCTCGGACTCGCCGTCCAGCGGCAGCGCGACGATCTCGTTGCGCGCCTCACCGCCGTCGCGGTGGTCCTCGCGCACGCACAGGATGCGGCGCCGCGGCGGGTCGAGCCGCAGGTCGCCGTATCGCAGCACGTTGCCGGGGACGTCGGGCGTGACCGGTCGCGGCTCGCCGCCGTCCAGGACGTACACCCGGCCGTCGGCGAAGTGGGAGAAGACGACCACGCCGTCACGGACGTCGTACGCACCGCCGCCGTACTCGTGGACCCGCGAGCGCACGTTGAACGGCGGTGGGGTGACGTCCTCGGTCGACCCGCCGCGCAGCCGGACCAGCACCGCGCGGCCCTGCTCCTCAGGTCGCGACTCAAGCCAGTACGCGTCGTCGCCGTCGGCACGAGCCGAGGACAGGCTCACCGAGGACGTGGTGAGCAGGTCGATGCCGATCGGGGAGGCCCAGGAGCCGTACGGAGCAGTGGTCACGGCGTCCGTTCTACCGCAGCCCCGGCGCCGGCAACCCGACCAACCGCTCGTCGTGGTGGTCCGGACGTGAGACATGGCTCCCCTTCTGACCACCACGCCGCGCCAGAGGGGCGGCTGTCACCGGGGTCAGGCAGGATGGATGGAGTGACGACGATCGTCTTCCTCCACGCCCACCCCGACGACGAGAGCTCCGGGACCTCCGGCTCCATGGCCAGAGCCGCCAAGGAGGGCCACCGTGTGGTGGTCGTCTACGGCACCAACGGCGACCACGGCGAAGTACCTGATGACCTCGCGCCTGGCGAGACGCTGGTGGACCGGCGGCACACGGAGGCGGAGGCGTCCGCCCGGGTCACCGGGACGCAGCGGGTCGAGTGGCTCGGGTACGTCGACTCCGGCATGACGGGCTGGGAGCAGAACGACGCACCTGGCTCCTTCCACCGGGCCGACGTCGACGAGGCCGCGCGCCGGCTCGTCGCGGTCCTCGACGACGAGGACGCCGACGTCCTGGTCGGCTACGACTGGCACGGCGGCTACGGCCACCCCGACCACGTCAAGGTCCACCACGTCGCGCACCGCGCGGCCGAGCTCGCCGCCCGCCGGCCGCGGATGCTCGAGGTCACCATGAACCGCGACCGGATGCGTATCTGGGCCGATGCGATGAAGGCCGCCGGTGAGGAGGCGTTCGACCCGGACGGGCCGATGGACGACGGCAACCCGATGGGCACGCCGGAGGCCGAGATCCACTGGCAGGTGGACGTGTCGGAGTTCATCGAGCAGCGCCGCGCGTCCATGCAGGCGCACGCGAGCCAGGTCACCGACATCGGCATGTTCATGGCCATGCCTCGTGAGATGTTCGATGCCGCGTTCGGGGCCGAGTTCTACATCGAGCCCGGCCGACCGGCGGGCATGGTGGAGGGCTGGTTCCTCGACGGCTGAGCCCACAGCCCCCACAGCAGACTGCTGGGGACGTCAAAGAAACCGCCAAGGAAGCGTCGCGACCCTGGTCGCATGACCAATGCGACGGAGCTCGTGGGGGCGGTCGGCACATTCCGCCGGACGAGGGCGCAGCATCGTGCCGCACTGCGGACCCGGTCGACCTGGTGGCGCGACGGGTGGGCCGGGTCGGTGTGGGTGTCCCTGCTCGTCGTGGTCGCCCTGTGGGTGCGCGGCGGCGGGGTCGAGGACCTGTCCGGCTGGGCCTCGGGGCTGACCAGCCTCGGGCGCCTCACCGGCTTGCTCGCCTCCGACCTCCTGCTCGTCCAGGTGCTGCTGATGGCGCGCGTCCCGCTGATCGAGCGGACGTACGGCCAGGACGAGCTCGCCCGCTGGCACCGGTGGGTGGGGTTCGCCTCGTTCGACCTGATGCTGGTGCATATCGTGACGATCACCCTCGGGTACGCCGGCGCCGAGCCGGACGCCCTGTGGTCGACGGCCGTGGACCTCACGCTGAACTACCCGGCCATGCTGCTGGCCATCGCCGGCACCGTCGCTCTGTGCCTGGTCGTCGTGACGTCGGTGCGCGCCGCGCGACGACGACTGCGGTACGAGTCGTGGCACCTGCTGCACCTGTACGCCTACCTCGGCGTCGGCCTCGCGCTGCCACATCAGCTGTGGACCGGCCAGGAGTTCACGTCCTCGCCGGCTGCGACCGTCTACTGGTGGGGCCTGTGGGCGCTTGCCGCCGCCGCCATCCTCACCTACCGCGTGGGTGTCCCGCTCTGGTTGAGCGCGCGGCACCGCCTCATGGTGGTTGGCGTCCGCGCCGAGAACGACACCGTCACCACCGTGCTGATGAGCGGCCGCCGGCTGGACCGGCTGCCCGTCCGCGCGGGTCAGTACTTCGGCTGGCGCTTCCTCGACGGCCCCGGCTGGACCCGCGCGAAACCGTTCTCCCTGTCGGCAGCGCCCGACGGCCGGACGCTGCGCATCACCGCCGCTCACCTGGGCGCCGGCTCGTCCCGGCTGGCCACGCTGCGCCCCGGCACGAAGGTGCTCCTGGAGGGTCCGTACGGGCGGCTGCACGACGGCGTACGCACGCGGCGGCGGGTCGTACTGATGGCGTCCGGGATCGGCGTGACCCCAATGCGGGCGCTGCTGGAGGCGCTGCCGCAGCTGCCCGGCGACGTGACGCTGATCTACCGCGCCGGAACTCCTGAGGACCTCATCATGGTCGACGAGCTGCAGCGGCTCGCGGCCGAGCGCGGTGCGCAGCTGGTGCTGATGCCCGGCCACCGCCCGTCGCATCGGGACAGCTGGCTGCCCGACAGCTGGGCCCACTTGAGCGACGCGGACGCGCTGCGGTACCTCGCGCCGGACGTCGCCGACGCCGACGTCTTCGTCTGCGGCAGCCCCGCCTGGATGGAGATGGTGCGCGGCGCGGCGCACGACGCCGGGGTGCCCCGCCGGCAGATCCACCTCGAACGCTTCAGCTACTGACCCACCCCGACGCTCCACACCCCGAAGGAGGAGGCATGCGACGCATCGTCTTCGCCGTGCTGACCACGATCACGGTGCTGGTCCTGCTGCTCAGCTACCGCACCAGCCTCGACAGCTCGATGGCCGCCGGCTCGTCCGGTCCGATCAACCAGGGCGCCGTGGACCAGTCGGCCTCGTCGCCGTCGGCCTCCGGCGCGTCCCCCGACCCGGGGACGTCGGGCTCGAGCTCGGGATCGGCGTCGGGCTCCGGGTCGGCATCGAGCTCGGGGTCGGCGTCGGGCTCCGGGTCGGCGTCCGGCTCCGGCAGCAGCGCGTCGTCCACGAGCTCCACCAAGAGCTACACCGGAGACGTCGTCGACACCCGGTGGGGGCCGGTCCAGGTGCGGATCACGGTCTCCGGCGGCAAGATCACCGGCGCCGAGGCGGTGCAGTACCCCAACGGCAACCACCGCGACGAGGAGATCAACGCGCAGGCGCTGCCGGTGCTCAACGACGAGGCCGTGCAGCAGCAGAGCTCCCAGATCGACACCGTCTCCGGAGCGACGGTCACCAGCGACGGGTACGTCACCTCGCTGCAGTCCGCGATCGACCAGGCGCACCTGTGAACCGCCGCGCCTGGGTCGAGCAGATCATGGGCATGCCCATCAGCATCCACCTGCGCGGGCCGGACCTGGACGCACCGCAGGTCGAGGCCGCCGTGGCGTCCGCGTACGCCTGGTTGCGCGAGGTAGACCGCCTATTCAGCACGTACCGCGCCGACAGCGAGATCAGCCGGATCCGGTCGGGCGAGCTCGACGTCGCCGACGCCGACCCGCTCGTCTGGCAGGTGGTCGCGCTGTGCCACCACGCCGAGGAGGAGACCGGTGGGACGTTCACCGCGCGGCTGCCGGACGCCGACGGCCGGGTGCGGTTCGATCCGACGGGCCTGGTGAAGGGCTGGGCCGTCGAGCAGGCGGCCACGCACCTGGCCGCCCTCACCGACCACGCGTACTGCCTCAACGCCGGCGGGGACGTGTCGGTCGGCGGGTCGACGGCGGTGCTGGAGGGGACGCCGTGGCGCGTCGGCATCGAGGACCCGCGCGACCGCAGCAGCATCGCCCGCGTCGTCGAGCTCGCCGCCGGCGGCGTCGCCACGTCCGGTACGGCCGCGCGCGGCGCCCACCTCTACGACCCGACGCGCCGCGCGTACGTCGACCGGTCCGGCTCGGTCAGCGTGGTCGGCCCGAGCGTGCTGTGGGCGGACGTGTGGGCGACCGCCCTGTACGTCGGGCCTCCCGAGCTGACCGACCGGCTGCCCGCCGGCTACGAGGTCGTCCGCCTCTGAGGAGGGGACTCGCGGGGAGCGAGCGGCTCAGTCGCGCAGCGACTGCAGCCAGGCGCGGGCATCGGCGTACGCCTCGTCCGTGGTGGTCCGGGTCGCCTCGACCGGGCGACCGTCGGCGCGGCGGTAGGAGCCCAGGAAACGGACGTCCGCGCAGACTCGCCGTAGGCCCATCAGCGTCTCGCCGACCCGCTCGTCGGCGACGTGCCCCTCGAAGTCGATGGAGAAGCAGTACGACCCCATCGCCTGGCCGGTCGGCCGCGACTCCAGCCGGGTCATGTTGATGCCACGCGCCGCGAACTGCTCGAGCAGCTCCAGCAGACCGCCCGGGTGGTCGTCGTGCTGGTAGATGACGACCGTCGTCTTGTCCGCGCCCGACGGCGGCGGAACGGTTCCGGGCCGCGACACCACCACGAACCGGGTGACCGCCGACCGGTTGTCTCCGATGTCGTCCGCCAAGACCTCCAGCCCGAACACCTCGGCCGCCATCGGCGCACAGACCGCCGCCTCGTACGGCGGACGCTTCTCACCGAGCCCGGCCAGCGCCTCGGCAGCAGCGGCGGTCGAGAGCGTCGGGACGTACGACGCGGACGGCAGGTTCGCGGCCATCCAGCCGCGCACCTGCGGCCAGGCGTGCGAGTGCGAGCCGACGCCGCGGATCGCCGCCCGGTCGGTGCCGCGCGGCGCGGCGAGCACGAACGTGATGGGGACGAGCACCTCGCCCTGGATCACGAGCGGGTCGTCGGAGTTCAGCGCGTCCAGCGTCGCGGACACGCCACCCTCGACGGAGTTCTCGATCGGCACCATCACCCGGTCGACCTCGCCCGCGCGGACGGCGTCCAGCGCGAGCGCCACCGTGCCGAACGGGCGCGCGGCGGCGAGAGTGGCGTCGTCCGCCGTGAGCCACGACGCGAGCGCCATCTGGGTGAACGTGCCCTGCGGGCCGAAGTAGCCGTGCCGCAGGGCAGGGGCGTGCGGGTCCGTCACCCTCGGCAGGGTAACGAGCGCCGGTCGTCAGGGCGGCGGTGTCTCACCGGCTCCGGGGGAAGCGCTATACCAGGTTCGCCCAGGCCGTTGTCAGGAACCTGCCCGTAATCTGAACCGGTGACGCGCCGGTGGATCCTGTCGACCGCGGTGGCGGTCGTGGCGTTCCTGCTGGCGTCGATGGCCGTCTCCGCGGCGCTCGCCCGACCCGCGCACCGCGCCATCGGCCAGCCCGGCCCGCTCGTCATCGTGTCGATGCCGTCCCTGTCCTGGAGCGACATCTCGGCGGAGAAGACCCCCACGGTGTGGGCGCTCGCCCAGCAGGGTGCGGTCGGCAACATCGTCACCCGCGCGATCTCCGCGCACTCCTGCTCCCTGCACGCCTGGATGACCCTGTCGGCCGGCGCCCGCGCCACCCTCGGCAAGGGTCCCGGAGAGACTGGACGCGGCGAGCAGGTACAGCCGTGCAAGGGGATGCCCGCCCCGGTCCAGGTCGGCAAGGGCGCCCGGTTCCCGAACTGGAAGCGGTGGCGCACCATCTCGCTCGGCCGTCCCATCCCGGCCGACCTCGGCCTGCTCGCCACCCGGTTGCGCAGCCAGGGCAGCTGCGTCGCGGCGGTGGGACGCGGCGGAGCCATCGGCGCAGCCGACACGAACGGCTTCGTCGCTCGCTACTCGCCGACGGTGGCCGCGGCGAGCTTCACCGAGTGCCCCGTGAACCTGGTGTCCCTCAGCAGCACCGACGACGCCGGGCTGGCCGACCTGCTGTCCCGCCTCCCCGCCGACTCCACCGTCGTGGTCACCGGTCACGCCGACGACCAGACGATCGAGTCGATGCGCGCGGTGATCGTCGCCGGCCCCCGCGTACCCCAGGGGCTGCTGCGCTCGCCGGCCACCCGCCAGCCCGGCCTGCTGCAGAACTCCGACCTGACCGCCCTCGCGCTCTCCCGCAGCGAGACCAACCCGCCCGCCCTGCTCGAGGGCCGCAAGCCCGGTGTCGAGCCGAAGTCGAACGCGAACCGCTCCATCGAGCAGGTCCGCGACGTCAGTCGGGCGCTGTTCGTCGAGCACCGGGTCGTCGCGCCGTTCTTCGTCCGGTTCGTGCTCGGCGCCGTGCTCGCCGGCCTGATCGGCCTGGCCATGCTCGCCTCCACCCGGCTGCGCCGCTGGGGACGGCGGTGGCTCGTCGCGGTCGGCGCCGTCTGTGGCGCCGTACCGGTCTCGACGTTCCTCGTCGGCGTGATCCCCTGGTGGAACACCTCGCGGCCGGGGACGTACCTCAGCCTGTCGATCATGGCGATCGCGGTCGTCATCGCCGCCGTCGCCGTCCTCGGGCCGTGGCGGCGCTGGGTCGCCGGGCCTGCGGCGTTCCTCGCCGCCCTGACCGCCACCGTCATCGCGATCGACGTCGTCCACACCTCGCCGCTGCAGTTCATCTCGATCATGGGCCTGCAACCGGTGTACGGCGGCCGCTACTACGGGACCGGCAACGTCGGGTACGCCCTGCTCGCGAGCACCTCGATCCTCGTGGCCGCGCTGCTCGCCGGCCGCTGGATGCTGCGCGGACGACGCGACCTGGCCGTGGCGACCATCCTGGTCATCGGGGTCGCCACGATCATCATCGACGGCTACCCCGCCTGGGGCGCCGACGCCGGAGGCCCGCTCGCCCTACTGCCCGCGTACGCCTACCTCGCCCTCAACGCCGCCGGCCTGGCCGTCACCTGGAAGCGGATCCTGGTCGTCGGCGGCATCACCGTGGTCCTCGTCGGCGGGCTCGGGTTCCTGGACTACCTGCGGCCCCCCGCGTACCGCACCCACCTCGGTGACTTCATGGCCTCCCTCATCGAGAACGGCCAGCTCACCTCGCTCCAGCGCAACGTGCGGGCCAACTGGACGATGCTGACGAGCGTCTGGATCAACGCGTTCGTGCCGGTGCTCCTGCTGCTCACGATCTACGCGCTGATCGCCCGGCGGTCCTGGATCGGCCGACCGCTGAGCCGGGTCACCGACCGGGTCCTCTTCCTCGGGCACGGCCTCGCCGCGATCGCGATCTGCTGGCTGCTCGGCTTCGTCTCCAACGACTCCGGCACGGCGATCCCGCCCAGCGGCATGATCATCGTCGCGCCGCTGGTCATCATGATCGCGGCGTCGACAGGGCGTCCGACTCCGGCTGACGTACCGGAGGCCGAGGTCGCTGCCGACCACGGCGACGACGCGCCTCGCGCCACGCCAGTACGAGCAGGCTGAGCAGCGCCGCCAGGCCGTAGCTGTTGTTGAGCAGCGTCCAGAACGGGTCGCCGCTGCTGGCCGCCGGGAACGGCTCGTTCGCGCTCACCAGGTGCCACTGGCCCCACCACGGCAGGTGCAGCAGCAGGACCACGTACAGACCGACGGCCGCCGCGATCCGGCGCGGGTGCCGCAGCGGGTCCGACCCGAGCAGCGCGAACAGGGCGAGCACCAGCCAGTGGAAGTGGTGGATCCACGACACCGGCGACAGCAGCACGGCCATCATGCCGACCAGGGCGGCCGCGGCCACCTCGTTGCCCCGGTCGTGCGCCCGCTTCGCCAGCCCGAACCCGAGCACGGCCGTCGCCGCGGCGAGCAGCAGCCACACCGCGCTGAGCGGGGTGCCGTCCAGGCCGAGGCGCATCAGGATGCCGCGGATCGACTGGTTGGACGTGCCGTCGTTCGCGCCGAGCCGCGTGGGGTCCTGCAGGGCGCCGCCCCAGAACGCGAACGACGCCTGCGGCAGCAGCACGAACGAGCCCAGCGTGACGCCGGCCGCCGTCCCGGCGCTGACCGCCGCCGCCCGCCACTGCCGGGACACCAGGAAGTGCACGATGAAGACTCCGGGCGTCAGCTTGATCGCGGTGGCCACGCCGACGAGGACGCCCTGCGGGACCCGGTCCAGCCACCTCAGGCGAGGCCGCATCAGGTCCAGCAGACAGCCGAGCACCAGGAACGCGTTGACCTGCCCGAAGCGGAAGCCGTCCGAGACCGGCAGCAGGTACAGCACCGCCACCGTCAGCAGCCCGAGCAGCCAGCCCGCGCGGCGACCCGAGCGGGCGAGCAGCGCGCGACCGGCGTACCGGACGATCAGCAGGTCGGCGAGCAGCTGCAGCACGGACCAGAGCCACCCGACCACGCCGAACGGCAGCAGCGCCAACGGGATCGCCAGGATCGCGGCGAACGGCGGGTACGTGAACGGGAGGTACTGCGGCGCTTGCGTGAGCCACTCGTACACCGGGCGGCCCTGCAGCAGGGACACGCCCGCGTCCCGGTAGACCTGCACGTCGATCTGCCAGCTCTTCGGCTGCTGGGCGATGAGGTACGCCCGGGCCAGCGGCAGCGCACCGACGACGGTGATGGCGAGCGCGACCGCCCACTGCGATCGGGTCAGTCGCCGGCCGTCTCTCACCGCAGCATTCTGCCAAGCCGCCGGCCGCGGCTGCGGCCAGACCGCTGGTTGAGCCGGGCCGGAGCGTTAGCGCAGGCCCGTGTCGAAACCGGGTGACGTACGGGGAGAGCCCCCCACGTCCTCACCTGGTCTCGATACGGCTCGCCCTGGGGGCTCGCCTACTCGACCGGCGGGGTTTGACGCCGGTCGAGTAGGGCGAACGAAGTGAGGCCCGTGTCGAGACCAGGTGACCGCGGCCACGGGGCTCGACCGGCGAGGGTGTGCGTGGTGGGTGAGCCGCGCCCCATACCCTGTGGCGCATGGTTCGCCGCTGGGTCATCGCCGTCGTGGTGAGCCTCTTCTCCTTCGTGCTCGTCGCGTTCGCGCTGGTCCGCCTGACCGCCACCGATGAGCGCGTCCCCATCACCCAGCCAGGCCCGCTCGTCGTGATCGGCGTACCCGGGCAGTCCTGGGAGAACCTGTCGGAGCGGTCGAACCCGGCCCTCTGGCCGCTGCTCGACGTCGCCGCCACCGGCTCGTCGTCCGTACGCGCCACCTCGACACCGACCTGTACGCCCGACGCCTGGCTCTCCCTCGGCGCGGGGGACGGCGCCCGGGTTGGGTGCGGCCCGACGCCGTCGCCGCAGGTCAGCGGCGCGGGTGCGACCTGGCCGCGCTGGGCCGACTGGCGCCGGGACAACGACGACCTGCGCTCCCCGCCCGACCTCGGTCTGCTCGCCTCGGAGCTCGCGGCTCGGCGGCAGTGCGTCGCGGCCGTGGGTCCCGGCGCCGCTCTCGCCGCCGCCGACCGCTCCGGGCGGGTCGCCCGCTACTGGCCGTCCACGGCCGGCGCCGACCTCGCCGCCTGCGCGGTCACGTTCGTCGACCTCGGTACCCCGACCGGTGCGGCGCGCCCGGACGCCGACGCGGCGCTCGCGCGGGTCTTCGACAGCGTGCCGGGCAACGCGACGGTGGCGATCACCGGGCTCTCCGACGGCCGAGAGGACCGCCCCGCGCTCCGCTCGCTCACGTTGGTGGGCCCGCGCGTGGCCCGCGGCACGATCTGGTCGCCCTCCACCCACCAGGAAGGCTTCGCACAGGCCGCCGACCTGACCGCGACCGCGCTCGCCCGGTTCGACCTGACCCCCGAGGGCGTCGCCGGTCAGGAGCTCGCGGTCATCCCGTCCACGGCACCGGTCGGCACGCTGGTCGACCGCAACCGCACCCTCGAACGCTCGATCAACGAGAGCAACCACGCGCTCACCCCGTTCTTCGTCGGCCTTGCCGTCCTGTACGTCGGCGCGGCCGCCGTCGTGTACCTCACCCGGCGCCGCACCCGCCGTCCATCCGCGTGGCTGCGTCCGGGCGCTGTGCTCCTGGGGGCCCTCCCCGTCGCGACGTACCTGGTGTCGCTCGTCCCCTGGTGGACCGGCGGTCCGGTGCTCCTCTGGTACGCGCTCGGGACGTTCGCGTTCGCCGGCGCGGTGTCCCTCGTGGCCCTGCTCGGCCCGTGGCGGCGTTGGTCCGCCGGGCCGGCCGTCGTGGTCGCGGGCGTCACCGCGGCGGTCCTGGCGCTGGACGTCATCTCCGGCAGCCACCTGCAGCTGCTCGCCCTGCAGGGTCTTCAGCCGCTGTACGGCGGGCGCTACTACGGGATGGGCAACGCCGGGTTCGGCGTGTTCGCGACGGCGGTGCTGCTGCTCGGCGGCCTGCTCGCGGCCCGGCTGCTGTGGTGGGACGACGCCGACGACACCGACCGACGGCTCGCGGTCGCGACCGTCGTGCTGGTCGGGTTCGCGGCGGTCCTCGTGGACGGCTGGCCGTCATGGGGAGCCGACTTCGGCGGGCCGCCCGCGCTCGTCGTGGGTACGGCGCTGCTGGCCTGCCTCGTGCTCGGGCTGCGGATCACCTGGCGGCGGGCCTTGCTGATCGCGGGTGCCGTGGTACTGATCGCGGCGGCCCTCGCGGTCCTGGACTGGCTTCGGCCCGCGTCCTCCCGGACCCACCTCGGCCGGTTCGTGCAGCAGGTCGTCGACGGCGAGGGGTTCGGCGTCGTGGGCAGCAAGCTGTCGCAGAACTGGGAGCTGCTCACCTCCTCGCCGTTGACCGTGCTCGTGCCCGTCGCGATGGTCGCCGCGATCTGGGCGGTCGTGCGTCCGGACTCCCCGGTCGGTCGGCCGCTGGTGCCGCTGTGGGAGCAGGTGCCGCTGCTGCGAGAGATCGTCGGGGCAGTGCTCGCCTGCTGGTCGGTCGCGTTCCTGCTCAACGACTCCGGCGTCGGCGTCCCCGCGACCGGCGCGCAGCTGGCGGTCCCGCTGCTCGTGGCGATCGCCGCGTCCATGCGGCGGCCCGAGGAACAGGGCGCCTGACCGCCGCTGTGCACTGCCCCACCCGGCAAAGGTTGGTCGCCGGCACACGCGTGGCTGTGCGGATCACCAACCTTTGCCGGTGCCGCTCGGCCGAGTGAGCGCGTCCTGCTGGATTTCCGGCCCGAGAGTGACACGACACGCGCACTCGACCGGACGGGTGAGTGGGTGCCGCTAGGTGCCGGCGACAGGCTCCCCTGCCGCGGGGGCGGGGCGGGCTCAGCCGGAGGACGACGCGGACGAGCGCGCCGTGACCGGGCGGACCGGTCCCGCACGAAGCCGGCTCCGGGCCAGCAGGAGCAGCGCGATCAGGGCGATCCAGCCGGCCCAGGGGGCGACGTTCGACCGGAACCCGAGTGTCCAGTCCCGTACGCCCGGGGTCAGCTCGAGCACCCGGCCCGGCACGTACGCGAGCGCCATGAACAGGTACCGGAACAGCAGCACGCCGTCCCACGCCAGCTCGACCAGCAGCGGCAGCAGCGCCCAGGTCAGCGTGTCGTACCAGGGCAGCGAGTACGGCGCGCACAGGACGTACGCGGTCGAGAGGGCCCAGGTGACCACGATCGCCTGGCGCGTCGTGGCGTCGGGGATGCGGCGGCCCAGACCCCGCAGCGTCGCGACCCGGATCAGCAGCCACGCGAGCCCGATCATCGCGACGACCGCGAGCGTGAGTACGACGACGGTCACCGCCCACTCGGGCAGCACGTGACGCAGGCCGCGCCACAGGGGTGCGGCGGGTGTCGCGTACGAGAACGACCCGCCGGCCGCGCCCAGCTGCTTGAGGACGTGCGGGCCGCCGACCACGTAGCAGGGCACGACGATCACCAGCGCGCCGAGCAGCAGGCGGACGACCTCACGGCGCGCCCCGGTCTCGGCGACCAGCGGTCGGGACAGCCACCGCCAGCGTCCGGCCAGGCCGCGGGCCGGGGCGAACCCGTCCCACGCCGGACGACGCAGGACGGCCGCCCGCCACGCCCACAGGATCCCGGCTGCGACCACGCCGTACGTGACCTTCGTGCTGAACGCCGCTCCGACGAACAGGCCGGCGACGAACGGGTCCCGGCGCGCGAGCAGCAGCGCGGCGCAGGCGAACAGACCGGCGATCACGTCCACGTGGGCGCCGAGGACGAGCACGCCGAACACCAGCGGGTTGAACGTCCAGAGCACGTCCACACGCCCCCGGGCCCGGTCGCCCTGCGCGAGGCGCAGCAGCACGACCCGCATCGCCAGCCACGCGACCACGACGATCAGCTGCCAGATCCAGACCGTCTGCCGGAGGTTGTCGCCGCCGATCCAGGACGAGACGGCCATCAGCGAGGTCGCGAACGGCCCGTAGATGCTCGGCGTGTCCTGCCACGGCGGCTGCACCGAGGCGGTGATCGGGTCGAGCCCGCCGCGCCAGTCGTGCGGTGAGGCGACGTACGGGTCACCACCCTGCATCGCGATCCGCCCGTACGCGGCGTAGTTGGTGTGGTCGCCGCTGCCGATCGGGGCGGTCAGCAAGGCCAGGCCCGCCAGCACCACGACCCACACGATCCAGCGGTGTCCGAGCCGCGGCCGCCACAGGCCGATCAGCACGGCGAGCGCGCCGCTGATGTACGCGATGAACAGGACGGTCGTGGCCGCCTTGGAGCCGAAGTGGAGGCCGAGGTCACCGGGCGCCCAGCCCGGGCTGCCTAGCGGCGGTTTCGCGGCAGACGGCTCGGACCCCGCGACCAGGAACAGAAGCCCGAAAGCCAGCAGCAGCAACGGAACTCGGAGCCGTTCGACCACCTGGCTCATCGTCGCAGCCGCCGTCGGGCCAGGGCGAGCCAGACGTCCCGGTACTGCTTGGCGCGGTGGACCTGGCCGCGCCAGTCCGAGCCGGTCACCCGGTGGTGCAGCTCGCACGGCACCTCCAGCACGGTCAGCCCGGCGCGCAGGACGTCGATCGTCATCGCGGTCTCGACGCCCCAGCCGCGGGCGAGGGGCTGTGCGGCGTCGTACGCGGCACGATCCAGGCAGCGCATCCCCGAGAGCGGCTGCTGTGCCTCGAACCCGGTGAGGCGCTGAATCCCGTTGCGCGCCAACCGAACCACGAAACCTCGTCCGCCGCCGGCGGTCTTCTGCGGGGGCAGCGTGGCGATCGTCAGGTCGGCCCGACCGTCGGCGACCGGGGGGACGAGCACCCCGAGCCGCGCGGCCGACGCCTCGAGGTCGGCGTCCACGAAGAGCAGCGGCAGGTCGCCGTGGCCTCGCTCCATGGCGTACGCGGCGCCCGTGGTCAGCGCGGCCGCCTTGCCACGGTTGCGCGGGTGGCGGACCACGTCGGCCCCGGCTGTACGCGCGAGATCGCCTGTGGCGTCGCTGGATCCGTCGTCGACGACGACCACCGCGGCGACATCCGGGATGGATCGCACCGCCTGGACGGTCGCCGCGATCCGCTCGGCCTCGTCCTTGGCCGGGATCACGGCGACGAACGGCTGCATGTCAGCGCAGGGTCACCTGACGGCTCACGATCCCGTTGCGGGCGCGACGCTCGTCAGGGGTGAGGGGCGCCGACGACTCCAACGCCTCGCCGAACGCGGCCGCCAGCGCGGTCATCGGCTCATCGAGGGCGGCGGGGTCGGTACCGGCGTCGACCTCCCAGACGGGCACCAGCAGCCCGGACGCGCGGAACGCCCCGAGCAGCCGGCCGTCCCCGAGGCGGCTGTGGTCGGCCGCGTGCAACCGGGCCAGCGCGTCCGTGGCCTTGTCCTCGTCGTGCGGGAGCACCCAGCGCACGTACGTCCGGTCACCGATGCGGCACCAGTACGCGGAGGTCGCCCCGGCGAGGCGGCGGGTCGGCGCGGCGGCCTCGTTGGCGCGCTCCAGGGACGCCTGGCCCTCGGCGTCCAGATCGGCGCCGGCCACCCAGAAGTCGAAACCCTCGTGCAGGTCGGCCTCGAACGGCTGGTCGGCGTCCAGCAGGTCCTGCAGCCGAGGGGAGCCGGCGGTCGCGCGCGGCGCGGTGGTCAGCGGCTCGCCCTCGGCGAGGTCTGCGGCAGCGAGCAGCGCCTGCGCGAGGTCCCGGCTGGCGTCACCGCTGCCGCCACCGGCCTGGAGGGCGATGAGCACCTCACCGGTGTCGCGGTGCAGCGCGGGCCACGCCATCGGCAGCACCGTCGCCACGGTCGCCTGCGCGCTCGACCCGTCGACGGTGTAGCGGATCGTCGCGGTGGCGGCGGGGACGATCTCGCGCATCGCGACCCACTCGGTCTCCGCGGGGAGCCCTTCGAACGGCCGCCCGACGAACGGTGCCGGTAGCGTGCTCGGATCGCGCGGCGCCTTCGGGTCCTTGCCCTTGCGCCTGGAAGCCTTGCCCATGGTCGGGCAGCCTATCGGCGGCCCGGGCACGCCGGTCGAGCCGGTCCGAGCCACCGCTGGTTGAGCCGGTCCGAGCCACCGCTGGTTGAGCCGGTCCGAGGCGCCAGCCGAGGACCGAGTCGAAACCCGGTGCGGCCGGGGGAGACTCTCCCCACGAGTCACCGGGTTTCGACACGGCTCGCCTAGCGGCTCACCGGCTCAACCAGCGGTGGCGGCGTCCGGGTCAGGCGCGGCGGCGGGAGGGGCCACCGAGGGCGGCCCACACGGTGCGGCCCTGCCGCTCCTCGCTCACGCCCCACTCGTGGGCCATGCTGCGCACGATTCGCAGGCCACGGCCGGCGGGCGCCCAGGTGGTCGGCGGCTTCGGCGTGGGGATCTTGCCGCCACCACCGTCGGTCACCTCGAGCTCGACGCGCGGCGCTCGTACCTTCCAGTGCACCCGGACGCTCCCGTCCGGGAGAGGCTTCGCGTGCCGTACGGCGTTGGCGACCAGCTCGCACACCACGGTCTCGGCCTCGTGGATGATCTCCTCGGGGACGGTGCCGTCGGAGAGGTCCTCGACCAGGACCCGACGGATCTCGGGCACCGACTCCAGGCTCCACGCGAGCCGGACGGTGCGCACCCTGGCGTCCATCTGCTTCTTGTTGGTCTGTGTCGCCATCCCAGAAACCTTGCACACTCGACGATGGGGCCAGCGGCGATCATTGCAAACTCAAGCAAGCGGGGCAATCGCCCCCACCCGCTCACCGCGTGCCGAGCACCGAGATCACCCATGCGGGGCGGTTGGTGATGATGGCGTCCACTCCGGAACGGAGGCACCGCTGCAGGTCCGCATCGTGGTCGACGGTGTAGACGTACACCTCGTGCCCGCGGGCGTGGTGCCGGTCGACGATCTCGGGGTCACGCCGCAGCAGGCTCGCGCCGATCCCGATGGCGCCCACGTCGTACGGGAGGCGACCGGCACGGACGGACGGGACGATGCCGAGCTCGGCCAGGAGCACTCGCGGCAGCTGGGGGCAGAGCCGCCCGAACCTGCGAACCGCCAGCACCGAGAACGACATCATCCGCACGTTCGGCCGGTCCGGGGTCGGCGTGGCGTACCCGGTCTCGTGCAGCAGCCGGGCGAGGCGCGACTCCAGCCGTCCGCCGTACTTGGCCGGGTGCTTGGTCTCGACCGCGAGGTCGACCCGTCGTGGCGCCCGGTCCAGCAGGTCGAGCAGGTCGCGCAGCAGCAGGATCGTCGAGCCCGGACCACCCGGACCGCCGAAGTCCAGCTCCAGCAGGTCCGCGAGCCGCATGTCCGAGACCACCCCGCGGCCGTCGGACGTCCGGTCCACGCGGCGGTCGTGGACGCACACGAGCTCGTCGTCGGCGGTCAGCCGGACGTCGCACTCGACCGCGTCGGCGCCGTCGTGGATGGCGCGCTCGTACGCCCGCAGGGTGTGCTCGGGCTCGGCCGCGCTGGCCCCGCGGTGGGCGACGACGAGCGGCGCGCGTCCGGTCAGTGTCCGCCCCACGCCGTCACTGTAGGCGTGGCGCCGTTTACAGTGGTCGGCCGTGTCTGCCACCGCTTCCACCGACGAGGTCCGGGTCAGCCGCGACGGCGCCCTCGGCCGGATCGTGCTCGACCGCCCCCGCGCCATCAACGCCCTGACCCAGCCGATGGTCACTGCCGTCGCCGGCGCCCTGCGCGCCTGGGCCGACGACCCCAGCGTGGTCACCGTGTCCATCGAGGGCGCCGGCGAGCGCGGCCTGTGCGCGGGAGGTGACGTCGTCGCCGTACGCCGGACGTGGCTCGCGGGTGGCGACCGTACGGCGTTCTTCCGCGCCGAGTACGCCATGAACGCCCTGCTCGCGACCTACCCGAAGCCGGTCGTGGCGTTCCAGGACGGTGTCGTGATGGGCGGCGGCGTCGGCGTGTCGGCGTACACGCGGCTGCGGCTGGTCACCGAGCGCTCGACCGTGGCGATGCCGGAGACGGGCATCGGGCTCTTCCCGGACGTGGGCGCGCTCTACCTCCTCGCCCGTACCCCCGGCGAGATCGGCACCCACCTCGCGCTGACCGGTACGCCCGTGGACGGCCCCGGCGCGATCGCCGCTGGGCTGGCGGACGCGCTGATCCCGGCCGAGCGGTGGCCCGACCTGCTGGCGCGCCTCGCTCACGGCGCCCCCGTCCCCACCGACCTCGGCGACCGGACGCCGTCCGCGGACCTGCTCGCCGCGCGGTCCTGGATCGACGAGTGCTACGCCGGCAACGACGCCGCGACGATCCTGCGCCGGCTGCGGGAGCACGACGACCCCGCCGCCCAGCACGCGGGCGACATCCTCGCCGGGCGCTCGCCGCTGTCGGTCGCGGTGACCCTGGAGGCGCTGCGCCGTGCCGCGACGATGCGGACGGTCCGCGAGGTGCTGGACCAGGACCTCGTCGTCGCCGGCAACCTGGTCGCGGACGGCGACTTCGCCGAGGGCGTCCGGGCCCAGCTGGTCGACAAGGACCGCAAGCCGACCTGGCAGCACACCTCCCTGGACGACGTCTCACCGAGCATCGTGCAGAAGTTCTTCCGCTGAGGGCTTGCCTTCGAGCGTGGTCCAACTTCTACGGTCGAAGGTATGACCACCTCGACGATCATCGACCGGGCGCTCGCCGCACGGCACGGTGACGAGCCCATCAGCATCGACCAGGTCAACGCCCTCCTCACCGACGACGAGATCACCGACCCGCTGACCGTTGCCCAGGTCGCCGCGCTGCTCGACCTCAGCCCGCACACCCTGCGCTACTACGAGCGCATCGGCCTCGTGTCGGTGCCGCGCGCCGCGTCCGGCCACCGGATGTACGACGCCGACTCGGTCCGGCGCATCACCTTCCTCACCCGGATGCGGCTGTCCGGGATGTCCATCCGCGACCTGACGAGGTACGTCGAGCTCGTCGACCAGGGCGAGTCGACCGTCCCCGAACGCCTCGCGCTGATGCAGGCGCACCGGGCGCAGATCGCCCGGCAGATCGCCGAGCTGCAGGTCTCGCTGGCCGTGACCGACCACAAGATCGCGACGTACGGCGGCGCCTGCACCCCATGACTTCCCCCGAAGGAGTACGCCGATGAGAACCCAGATCCCCCGCCGCCGCATCGCCGACCTGGAGGTGTCCGCGCTCGGCCTCGGCTGCATGGGCATGTCGTTCGCGTACGGCACGCCCGACCGCACCGAGGCGCTCGCCACCCTGAACCGCGCACTCGACCTCGGTGTGAACTTCCTCGACACCGCGGACGCGTACGGCAACGGGCACAACGAGGAGCTGCTCGCCGAGGTGCTGCGGACGCGGCGCGACGAGGTCGTGCTGGCCACCAAGTTCGGCCTGATCACCGATCCCGACACGTCGATGCCCACCGGTCAGGTCGACGGCTCGGCCGGGCACGCGGCGAAGGCGGTCGACGCCTCGCTGTCCCGCCTCGGGGTGGACCGCATCGACCTGTACTACCTGCACCGGCCCGACCCGCAGGTGCCGATCGAGGAGTCCGTCGGCGCGATGGCGCAGCTGGTCGACGCGGGCAAGATCCGCCAGATCGGCCTGTCCGAGGCGTCCGCGGACACGCTGCGCCGCGCGAGCGAGGTGTTCCCGATCGCGGCCGTCCAGACGGAGTGGTCGATCTTCAGCCGGGACATCGAACGCGCGGTGGTCCCGGAGGCGCGGGCACTCGGCACGGCGCTGGTGCCGTACTCGCCGCTCGGCCGTGGGCTGCTGACGGGTTCGGCCGCTGCGACGAAGCCCGGCTCGGACGACTTCCGTTCGACGCTGCCGCGCTGGCAGGGCGACAACCTGGCGAAGAACATCGCCCTGGTCGACCGGATCCGCCAGATCGCCGCCGACCTGGACGCCACGCCCGGCCAGGTCGCACTCGCGTGGTTGCTCGCGCAGGGTGAGGACGTCGTACCCATCCCGGGCACCAAGCGCCGGACGTACCTGGAGGAGAACATCGGCGCCACCACCCTGCAGCTGCCGGACGAGGTGGTCGCGGAGCTCGGCACGATGGAGCCGGCCGGCGACCGCACACCCGACGCGAGCTGGATCGAGCGCGACACCGTCGCCACCGGCTGACCGGGCGCCACACCCCCGCCGGTTGAGCCACCCCCGCCGGTTGAGCCGGTCCGAGGCGCCAGCCGAGGGCCGTGTCGAAACCACCCGACGCCCGGGGAGACTCTCCCCGCGCCGTACCGGATCTCGACACGGGCTCGCGCCAGGGCGCTCGCCCGGCTCGACCGGTGGATCGTCCCGGCTCGACCGGCGGGATCGTCCCGGCTCAACCGGCGAGGCGGCCGTCGGGGAGACTGCCGGCATGACGCAGGCCGTACTGACCTATCGCGACGCGACCGCCGACGACGTGCCCGACGTCGTGGCGCTCGTCGAGTCCGCCTACCGCGGCGAGGCCAGCCGGGCCGGGTGGACCACCGAGGCCGACCTGCTCGAGGGCCGGCGCACCGACCCGGACGGCGTCGCAGACGTCATCGCCCGTGACCGCAGCCGGCTGCTGCTCGCCGAGCGGGACGGCGTCCTCGTTGCCTGCTGCCAGCTGGAGCACCGTGGCGATCACGCCTACTTCGGGATGTTCGCCGTACGCCCCACGCTGCAGGGCGGCGGTGTCGGACGAGCGGTCATCGCCGAGGCCGAGCGGCGTGCGCGCACCGACTGGGGTGCCGCCGACCTGCACATGACCGTCATCCGGCAGCGCGAGGACCTGATCCGCTGGTACGAGCGGCGCGGCTACCGGCGTACCGGCGAGATGTCACCCTTCCCGTACGGCGACGAACGGTTCGGGATCCCGCAGCGCGACGACCTCGAGTTCGAGCTGCTGGTCAAGCCCCTCCCCTGACCCGGCCCGCCCGCGCCCACTGCCGCACGCGCCGGCCGCAGGAAGCCCGCGCATCCTCCCGGCAAAAGTGGGCCGTCAGCACACGCATGCATGTGCTCATCACCAGCTTTTGCCGGGGGCGTCTCGGAGCCGCGCGAGCGACGAGGGCCACTGGCCGCGACATCGCGCCGTACGTGCCCCCCTGCGTCCCGCTCCGGGGCCACCTGCCGCGACATCGCGCCGTACGACCCCGCCGGTCAGCCGCGGGCGACCAGGATCTCGGTCACGACGGTGGCGTCGTGGAACTCCACGTCCCCGTCGGGCAGGTGCTGGACGCGCTCGTGGCCCTTGCCCGCGACCACGACCACGTCACCCGGCCCTGCCTGCGCGAGCGCGTGCTCGATGGCCTTGCGACGATCCAGCACGATGGCCGTCCGCGACAGGTCGGCGCCGGTGGCGACCTCGTCGGCGATCGCCTGCGGGTCCTCGGAGTAGGCGTCGTCGGTGGTGATGATGCCGATGTCGGCCAGGCGCGAGGCGACCTGACCCATCAGCGGCCGCTTGGCCTTGTCCCGGTCGCCGGCCGCGCCGTACACGCAGATGACACGGGCGTTCGCGCTGCGGGAGCCGGCGACCTCGCGGGCGACGTCGAGCACGGCCTCCAGCCCGATGTCGGTGTGGGCGTAGTCGACGACGACCTCGAGACCGCGCTCCAGCGCCGCCGGGACCCGCTCGAACCGGCCCGGCACCTGTCCCATCGCCTCGACGGCACGGACGAGCACGTCGGTGTCCATCCCCATCTCCAGGGCGATCGCGGAGGCGCCGGCAACGTTGTGCACGTTGTAGTCGCCGAGCAGCGGGGTCCGCAGGTCCAGCGCGCCGGACGGCGTGTGCAGCTCGAACGTCGTGCCCGCGCCCTCGACCCGCTCGTTGACGATGCGGTAGTCCGCACCCTCGGCCAGGCCGAACGTCAGGGTGCCGGGGATCTCCTCGGCGAGGCGGCGGCCGTACCCGTCGTCGACGTTGCTGAGCCGCGGACCCTTGCACCATTCGAACAGCTTGCGCTTGGTGAGGTAGTAGTCCTCCATCGTCCCGTGCAGGTCGATGTGGTCACGCGTGAGGTTGGTGAAAAGCGCTGCGGCGTAACGGGTTCCGAGAACCCGGTCCAGGTGGATGCCGTGCGAGGACGTCTCGAGGACGACGTGCTGCACGCCCGCCTCGACCATCCGGGACAGGGTGCCCTGGACCAGCGGCGCCTCACCGGTCGTCCGGACCGCGGCCTCGCGCTCTGCCCCGACGACGATCTCGGCGGTGGTCATCAGGCCGGTGTGCTCGGCGCCGTACGCGGCCGAGAGGATCGCGTGCAGGACGTACGAGCTGGTCGTCTTGCCGTTCGTACCGGTGATGCCGTAGACGGTGAGCTTCTCGGACGGACGGCCGGTCACCTCGACCGCGAGGCGGGCGAGCGCGCGGCGGGCGTCCGGGACGACCGCGACCGGTGCACCGGGCACGTCGCGCTCGGCGATCACGAGGGCAGCGCCGCGCTCCATGGCCTGCGGCACGAAGTCGACGCCGTCGGCGAGGAAGCCGGGGATGGCGACGAACGCGCCGCCGGGCACGACGTCGCGGGAGTCGTGGGTGACGGCGCTGACCGAGGTCACCGACTCGGGGATGGCGACACCGAGAGCCTCGGTCACGGCCGCGTGGTCAAGAAGCACCGGAGGACTGTAACAACGGCACGACGGCGCGAACGCGAGGTGACGGCCAGGTTGTCCCGCGATGTCGCGGGACGCACCAGCGGCGCTCGGGCCGCGCGAACCAGGGGTGTCCACCATGTGGACGTCCGTCTCTGTGAATGGTCATCGCTCCGGCCGGCCTCCTCTCGTCCGCCGGTCGCAGCGGGCCGGGGGGCCAGATCGTCCCGGGATGACAGGCGTCCCGCCCGAGCGACGACCGCGCCGGCAGACCCCGCCCGCGAGGTCGTCGCCGGACGTTCACGCGTTGTCTGTGCGGAGCCACAGGGTTGGCGTGGCACCGTGCTCAGCATGCCGATCAGCTCCTCCCCCGAGCCGACCGTGCCCTCGTGCGCCCCGCCGAGCCGTGTCCGCTGCCGTGTCGCCGCCACCGTCAAGGCCCTGCTCGGCCTCACCCTGACCGCCGCCGCACTCGTGTGGGGCCTGCCCCGAGCGGTCGGCGCGTCCTGGTCCCAGATCGGCGCCACGATCGCCGGCATCCCGACCTGGGGGCTGGTCGCGCTGGCACTGCTGTGGGCGATCGGCATCTGCAGCCACACGATCATGCTGGCCGCCGCGATGCCCGGTCTCCGGCACCGCCAGTCGCTGCTGATGAGCCAGACCGGTGCCGCCGTCGCCAACACGCTGCCCCTCGGCGGAGCGGCCGGCACCGCCGTGAACTTCTCGATGGTCCGGCGCTGGGGGTTCACCGGCGTCGACTTCGCTCGCTACGCCATGGTCACCAACCTGTGGGACACGCTGTTCAAGCTCGGCCTGCCTGTCCTCGCCGTCACCTGGCTCGGAGCGACCTCGCCGGGTGAGAACGCCCTGTTCTGGACCGCGATGTGGAGCCTGCTCCTGCTGGCCGCCGTGGTGGCCGGAGCCGGGGTGCTGCTGCGCAGTGACCGCCTGGCCCACGCCGCCGGGCACCGCGCCGGCCGCCTCGCCGTACGTGCCGGCCGCGAGGTCGACCCCGCCGCCTGGGCCCGCCGGGCCGGGGAGATGCGCTGGGACACCGCCGGGCTCGTCGCCCGCGCCTGGCCCCGGCTCACCGCCGGCAACGTGCTGTACGTCGTCCTGCAGACCGCGCTGCTCGGGGGCTGCCTGCTCGCGGTGGGGGCGTCCGTGGACCCGGCCGTCGTGTTCGCCGCGTACGCCGCGCAGCAGGTGCTCAGCCTCGCCTCGCTGACGCCGGGCGCCGCCGGGGTGGTCGAGGTCGGCATGGCGGGCGTGCTCGTCGCTCTCGGCGTCCCCGCCCCCGCGGCCGCCGCCGGGATCCTGGTCTACCGCGGCTTCACCTTCGCGCTGGAGATCCCGGTCGGCGGCTCCGCGCTGGTGTGGTGGCTGGTCCGCGGCCGGCACCGCGCCGTCAGCGCCCGCCCCGTGCCCGCCTCCGCGGACGTCGAGCCCGCGCCGACGCACGTCACGCACCCGCCGTACGTCCTGCCCACGCCCGCGTACGCCGTCGACTGACCCCACCCGCCGTACGGGTCCGTCGCCGGACGCGTCCACCGCCGCCTGGGCAACTGAGACATTCGAGTGCGACTGGCTTGCTAGTGCGTCAGATTCGAGCGACTCAGTTGTCTGGACGCCCCCGGGCACGCGGGTGGCCTGTGCGCAGGGCCCGGTGCAGACCGGTCAGGCCGTGAGCAGTCCGACGCCGAGACTGATCAGGCTCGCCGCCAGCAGCGCGCCACCGGCGAAGACCATCGCGATGAGACGGTTCGGCTTCTCCCGGCCCGCGCCGATCGAGGAGAAGAAGAACCCGCCGGGCATCAGCAGCGCGGCGACCGCGACGCCCGCGCGGGAGAGCCAGTCGAAGAAACCGGTCTGCGTCGTGGAGTCGGCGAGCAGTTGGCAGATCAGGGCCAGCAGCAGAAGGACGCCGGCGTGCGCGTGGCCCGCGCGGGCGAACTTCTCCTGGAACGCCGTCACCCGTTCGCCACCGCGGACGATGCGCAGCAGGTACAGCCCGCCGGTCTCGACCGTCACCAGCGACAGCAGCAGGATGCCGGCCAGCACCCGGGACTCGTCGGAGAGCATCATCGTCGCCACCTCGATCTAGGAACTTGAACTATCTAACTATTGGATAGTTCAGGTTCCCATGTCAACAGGGGTAGCCCTCAGGAGTGATGCCGCCGTCGAGAGCGACCCATCGGGGTGACGACGCCACGGGCCGCGCGCGGCGAGCATCCACACCATGACCGCTCCCGCCGTCACTCGCCTGCCCGCTCCGTCCACCTCGCCAGCCCCCCGGCCGACCGGCTTCCCGACCCCACCCCCTTCCCGGCCGAGTGCGCGCGTCGTGCGAGGTTCGGACACCCCGAACCAGCAGGACACGCGCACTCGGCCGGGAGGTCCGGAAGGGCCGGGAAAGCCGGGACGGGCCAGGCGGTGGTGGCCTGTCGCGCTGAAGGCCGGCCTGGGCGTCGGGCTCACCGCGGCGCTGCTGGCGTGGGCGCTCCCCCGGGCGGTGGGCGCGTCCTGGTCGGAGATCGGCAGCACCGTCGCCGCCGTACGCCCGTGGCAGCTCGGCGTCCTGGCTGCCCTGTGGCTCCTCGGGCTGGCGGTCCATACCCTCGCGCTCTCCGCCGCGCTGCCCGGCCTGTCGCACCGGCGCTCGTTCCTGCTCAACATCACCGGCAGCTTCGTCTCCAACCTGCTGCCGCTCGGTGGCGCGGCCGGCACGGTGGCGAACTACTCGATGGCCCGGAGATGGGGCTTCGGGCGGGTGGAGTTCGCGCGCTGGGCGCTGGTCACCAATGTGTGGGACACGCTCGTGAAGCTCGCTCTCCCAGCCGTCGCCGTCGGGTGGTTGGCCGCGGCGGCGCACGGCAGCGACACGCTCCGGGCCGTCGCCCTGGTCAGCGCGCTCGGACTGGCGCTGACGGCCGCCCTGGTGGTCGCCCTCTTCCGCAGCGACCGGCTCGCCCGCGGCCTCGGCCGTACGGCGGGACGCGCGGCTCGGCGTCTGCGCCGCCCGGTCGAACCGAGCGACTGGGGTGCCGGCGCGGTGGAGATGCGTCGCGACACCGCCGGGTTGGTCGCCACCGGCTGGTTCCGACTGACCGTCGGCAAGCTCGCGTACGCCGCGATGCAGGCGGTCCTGCTGTGGACGTGCCTGGAGGTGGTCGGCCTGTCCGTCCACCCGGCGATCGTGTTCGCGGCGTACGCGGTGCAGAACGTCCTCACGCTGCTCGTGCTCACGCCAGGAGCAGCCGGGTTCGTCGAGGTCGGCATGGCGGGCGTGCTGGTGGCGATGGGCGCTCCGGCAGCGGGTGCCGCGGCGGCGATCCTGCTCTACCGCGGGTTCGTGTTCCTGATGGAGATCCCGGTCGGCGGAGCCCTGCTGGCCAGCTGGCTCGCCGTCAGCCGGACCGACCGTCGAGCTCGGTGACGAGCCGCTTCGGGGCGGTGTTGCGGTACGACATGTCCAGCAGGTCGGCGACCTCGTCCCAGTCGGGCTCGGTCGCGCGGAAGTTCAGGCCGACCCAGCCGGACGGGCCGTAGTACGCGGGCAGGAAGCATCGCTCGTCCTCCAGCAGCGCCGCCCGCTCGTCCTCGTCGGGCAGCACCAGCACCGACTGCGCGTACGTGTCGGAGTGGTGGTCGCCCTTGAGCATCCCGCCGAAGACCGCGAACACCTTCGTGGTGAAGAAGTTCGGGTGCCCGTGCGACTCCTTCTCCTGGGCGCCGGGCAGCGCCAGCGCGAGACCGCGCAGCCGAGCGAGGTACGGGTCGTCGTCGCGGTACCGCCGAGGGTGCGCCATGGGTCGACCGTACGACGATGCCGGCCGCGGCGTACGGCGTCACGAACCGGACACCCCGTCCCGGACCGCCGGCGCCGCCCTAGCATCGCGCCATGGACTGCGACGACTACCAGCGCGCAGCGCTGCGCACGGCCCGCGACAAGGACGCCCCGGACGAGTTCATGCATCTGGTCCTCGGCCTGGTGGGCGAGGCGGGTGAGATCGCCGAGAAGGTCAAGAAGCTGGTCCGCGACCAGAACAGCGACCTGGCCCGGCTGGACCGCGACGACATGGCTGCCGAGCTCGGCGACGTGCTCTGGTACACCGCCGTCCTCGCGAACTACCTCGACCTCTCGCTCGACGACGTCGCCCAGCGCAACGTCGCCAAGCTCGCCGACCGGCAGCGTCGCGCCGTCCTCGGAGGATCAGGCGACCGCCGCTGAGGCGGGCTCGGCTCAGAGCGTGCGGGCGATGAGCTCCTTCATGATCTCGTTCGTCCCGCCGTAGATCTTCTGCACGCGCGCGGCCGCGTACGCGCGGGCGATCGGGTACTCCAGCATGTAGCCGTACCCGCCGAACACCTGCAGGCACCGGTCGACGACCTCGCACTGCTTCTCGGTGGCGTACCACTTGGCCATCGAGGCGTTCTGCGCGTCGAGCTCACCGCGGACGTGCGCCTCGACGCACTGGTCGACGAAGGCCCGGAGCACCCGTACCTCGGTCGCGCACTCGGCCAGCACGAACCGGGTGTTCTGGAACGTCATCAGGTCCCGCCCGAACGCCTGCCGCTCCTTGGCGTACGCGACCGTCTGCTCGACGGCCAGCTCGGCGGTGCGGACGGCCCCGACGGCGATGATGAGCCGCTCCTGCGGCAGCTGCTCCATCAGCTGCGTGAACGCCTGACCCTCGACGCCGCCGAGCAGGTTCTCCCGCGGGATCCGCATGTCGGAGAAGAACAGCTCGCGGGTGTCCTGCCCGGGCATGCCGATCTTCTTCAGGACCCGCCCACGCTCGAAGCCGTCCAGCCCGTCGGTCTCGGCGACCAGCAGAGACAAGCCCTTGCCCCCCTCCTCCTCGCCGGTGCGGGTGACGATGATGACCAGCTCGGCGTGGGTGCCGTTGGTGATGAACGTCTTGGACCCGTTGACGACGTAGGCGTCACCGTCGAGCCGGCCGGAGGTCCGCAGGCTCTGCAGGTCCGAGCCGGCACCGGGCTCGGTCATCGCGATGGCGCCGACGAGCTCACCGGTCGCCAGGCGCGGCAGCCAGCGCTGCTTCTGCTCCTTTGTCCCGTACCGGGCGATGTACGGCGCCACGATGGTGGAGTGCACGCTGTAGCCGAACGCGTCGTCGCCGGCCGCGGACTGCTCCTCCATCACCACGGCCTCGTGGGCGAAGGTGCCGCCGCCTCCGCCGTACTCCTCCGGGATCGCGATGCACAGCAGCCCGGCCGCGCCGGCCGCGTTCCAGTACTCGCGGTCGACGTGGTGCTGCTCGGCCCACCGCTCCTGGTTCGGGACCGACTCCTTCTGGAAGAAGGTGCGCGCGAGCGTGCGGACCTCGTCGAGCTCCTCGGTCATCCACGGCGAGCGGTAGGTGCTGGTCAGCTGCATGGGTCAGTCCTCACTCCGTGCGGGTACAGGGACGGGTGTGCGTACGGCGGCGACGGGCAGGCCGTGCTCACGACCCCACGCCTCCCACTCCTGCGCCGTACGCGTGCTGAACGCGGCCTCCAGGTCACCGCGGCTGCCCTCGACGCCGAGCTGCTCGGTGAGCGCCGTCCAGAAGTGACCCTCCAGGGCGGCCACCGCGACGAATCCGGTTGCGGCGGCGTAGATCCCGTACGCCGCGAGCGCTCCCCCGAGGAAGCCGTCGGAGCCGGTCAGACCGTGCACCGCCGGCTGCGCCATGGCCTGCGCGACATCGCTCAGGGCGACCTCGCGGTGGACGCCGACCCCGGTACGAGCGCGCTCGAGCAGCGCGGCCAGGCCGTCCGCGACCGCCCGCTCGGCGCCGGCCAGGTCGGCGACGAGCACGGTGGGCAGGTGCGGAGGCTGGAGCGTCCCGACCGCGGCCTGGTACGTCAGGTCGTGGCCGGCGACCTCGGCACCCGCGCCCGGATGGCCGACGATCGCCACCTGGCACAGCCCTGGCAGCCGCGCGTGCAGCGTCTCCGGATCGAGCCCCAGCCGCGCCAGCGCCGACGGGCGGGAAGAGGTCAGCAGCAGGTCCGCGTCGGAGAGCAGCCCCCAGAGCACGTCGCGCTCGCTCGGGTCCTTCAGGTCGAGCGTGACGACCTCCTGGCCGGCGACGAGCTGCTCGTAGTAGGCGGGCGACGCTGCCGCCAGCGGGTCACCGCTCGGCGGCTCGACCTTGGTGACGTCGGCGCCCAGCGCACCCAGCCGTGCAGCGGCCGCCGGGCCGGGCAGGTTGATCGCCAGGCTGACCACCCGGGTGCCGGCGAGCGGGCCGGTGGAGCGTACGTCGTCGGGCATCAGGGGTTCTTCTCCTCGTCCTCGCCGGCGGCCCGGTGCGGGCCCGCGTCGTCCAGCACGGGAAGCACGTCCCGCACGATCGCCATCAGTGACTCGACCAGCAGCAGCCGGACCTGGGTCCGGCCGAGGTCGCCGTCGCGCACCCACTCGCGGGCGGCCCCCTTGCCCAGCTGGACGTACGCGCGCAGCAGGGAACGTTCGCGCGGGTCGTCGGCGGGGCGGCCCAGCACCTGCAGCACCCGCCGGGCGGCGCGGTCGTCGGCCTCGGCGAGGATGCGCTCGACCTCGGGATCGCCCGCGACGCCCTCGGCCCCGGTCGCCGCCACCCAGGTCCGCGGGTGACGCGCGACGATGTCGAGGAACCAGTCGACGCCGGCCTCGACCCGTGCGCGCATCGGCCCGCTGGGCGCGTCGGCGACGTCGTCCTCGGGGATGAGGGCGATGGCGCGGACGACCTCCAGGTAGAGGCCGCGCTTGGTGCCGAAGTAGTGGTGGATCAGTCCGCGCGTGACGCCCGCGGCCGACGCCAGGTCCTGGGTCGACACCTCCGCGTAGGGCCGCTCACCGAAGATCTGCAGCGCGCACCGCAGGATCTGCTGGCGGCGTACGTCCGGCTCCAGCCGCACCCGCGCCGAGGTCTGCCCGACGGCGGCCAGGGGCGCGGTTGGGTCCGGCTCGGCGAGCCGTGCACCGCGTCCGTCGTCCATGCCCTCGCCCTTCGTCCGGTGGTCGAACACATCATCGGAGCCCTGTTGACACCCTGTCAATAGCACTTGGATACTCGTGGGTAAGACCACCCGAGAGGACCGTGATGAGCACGGAAGCCTTCGTGTACGACGCGATCCGCACCCCCCGCGGGCGCGGCAAGAAGGGGTCGCTGCACGGCGTGAAGCCCATCGACCTGGTCGTCGGCCTGATCGAGGAGATGCGTCGGCGCAACCCCACCCTCGACACCGACCTGATCGACGACGTCGTCCTCGGCGTGGTGTCCCCCGTCGGCGACCAGGGCTCGGTCATCTCGCGCAGCGCGGCCCTGGCGGCCGGCCTGCCGGACACCGTCGCGGGCGTGCAGCTCAACCGCTTCTGCGCCTCGGGGCTGGAGGCGGTCAACACCGCGGCGCAGAAGGTCCGCTCCGGCTGGGACCAGCTCATCATCGCCGGCGGCGTCGAGTCGATGTCCCGGGTGCCGATCGGCTCCGACGGCGGCGCCTGGGCGATGGACCCGGCCACCAACTACGACACCTCCTTCGTCCCCCAGGGCATCGGCGCCGACCTGATCGCCACCATCGAGGGGTTCAGCCGCGAGGCCGTCGACGCGTACGCCGTACGGTCCCAGCAGGCGGCCGCAAAGGCGTGGGCGAACGGCCACTTCGAGAAGTCGGTCGTCCCGGTCCGCGACCGGAGCGGCCTGACGATCCTGGACCACGACGAGCACATGCGGCCCGAGTCGAGCGTCGAGTCGCTGTCGGCCCTGAAACCGTCGTTCGCGACCATCGGCGACGTCGGCGGCTTCGACGCCGTGGCGCTGCAGAAGTATCACGCGGTCGAACGCATCAATCACGTTCACCACGCAGGGAACTCGTCCGGCATCGTGGACGGCGCCTCGCTGGTGCTGGTGGGTTCGGAGCAGGTCGGTACGGACCTCGGCCTCACGCCCCGGGCTCGGATCGTGGCCACCGCGACCAGCGGCGCCGACTCGACGATCATGCTGACGGGTCCCACGCCGGCGACGCGGAAGCTGTTCACGACGGCCGGCATCACCGCCGACGACGTCGACCTTTTCGAGATCAACGAGGCGTTCGCGTCGGTGGTGCTGAAGTACCAGCGCGACACCGGCATCCCGGACGAGAAGCTCAACGTCAACGGCGGCGCGATCGCGATGGGTCACCCGCTCGGCGCGACCGGCGCGATGCTCGTGGGCACCGTCGTGGACGAGCTGGAGCGTCGCGACGCCCGACGCGCCGTCGTCACGCTCTGCATCGGCGGCGGCATGGGCGTCGCCACCCTCGTCGAGCGCATCTGACCATCCCGCCACCCCGCTGGTCGAGCCGTGCATCCGCTGGTTGAGCCGGTCGAGCCGCTGGTTGAGCCGGTCGAGCCGCTGGTTGAGCCGCTAGGCGAGACCGTGTCGAAACCTCCGTAGCCGCGGACGCCAAGCCTCCCCGTCCGTCACCTGGTTTCGACTCGGGCTCCGTTGCGCTCCGCCCGGCTCAACCAGCGAAGATCGAAACGATCTCTGAATCAAAGGAACTCACGCCATGAGCGACAGCACCATTCGGTACGAGAAGGATTCGGACGGGGTCGTCGTCCTCACCCTGGACGACCCGAACCAGTCCGCCAACACGATGAACGCGGCGTACGTCGCCTCGATGCGCGCGACGGTCGACCGCCTGGTCGCCGAGAAGGACGCGATCACCGGCGTCGTCATCACATCGGCCAAGAAGACGTTCTTCGCCGGTGGCGACCTGAACGACCTGATCGCGGTCACCCCGGACCGGGCGCAGGAGTTCTACGACGGCGTCCTGGAGCTGAAGGCCCAGCTGCGCACGCTCGAGACGCTGGGCAGGCCCGTCGTCGCGGCCGTCAACGGGGCAGCGCTCGGTGGCGGCCTGGAGATCGCGCTCGCCTGCCACCACCGGATCGTCGCGGACGTCAAGGGCGTCCAGCTCGGCGTCCCCGAGGTCACGCTCGGCCTGCTGCCCGGTGGCGGTGGTGTCGTACGGACCGTCCGCATGCTCGGTGTGGCCGACGCGCTGCTGAAGGTGCTGCTGGAGGGCAAGCGGTACAAGCCGCAGCAGGCGAAGGAGATCGGCATCGTCGACGAGGTCGTCGGCTCGGTCGAGGACCTGCTGCCCGCAGCCAAGGCATGGATCGCGGCGAACCCGGAGGCCGTACAGCCCTGGGACGTCGAGGGTTACAAGATCCCGGGCGGTACGCCGAGCAACCCGTCGTTCGCGGCCAACCTGCCGGCGTTCCCCGCCAACCTGCGCAAGCAGCTCAAGGGCGCGAACTACCCGGCGCCGCGGGCGATCCTGGCCGCCGCGGTCGAGGGCTCGCAGGTCGACGTCGACACCGCCCACCTCATCGAGTCGCGCTACTTCGTGGAGCTGGCCACCGGTCAGGTCGCCAAGAACATGACCCAGGCGTTCTTCTTCGACCTCAACCACATCAACGCCGGCGGCAGCCGACCGACAGGGTACGAGCGGTACGTCGCGAAGAAGGTCGGCGTCCTCGGCGCCGGGATGATGGGCGCCGGGATCGCGTACGTCTGTGCGCGCGGCGGCATGGACGTCGTCCTCAAGGACGTGTCCCAGGACAACGCCGAGCGTGGCAAGGCGTACTCGAAAGGCATTGTGGACAAAGCGGTCTCACGCGGGAAGTCCACCCAGGAACAGGCTGACGCGCTGCTCGCGAAGATCACCCCGACCGCGGACCCGGCCGACCTCGCCGGCTGCGACCTGGTCATCGAGGCGGTGTTCGAGAGCGCCGAGCTGAAGCACCGGGTGTTCCAGGAGATCGAGGACGTCGTCGATGCGGACGCGGTGTTCGGGTCCAACACCTCGACGCTGCCGATCACCGGTCTCGCCGAGGGCGTCCGCCGGCAGGAGAACTTCATCGGCCTGCACTTCTTCTCGCCGGTGGACAAGATGCCGCTGCTGGAGATCATCGCCGGCGAGCGGACCTCGGACGCGACGCTGGCCAAGGCGTTCGACATCGCGCAGCAGATCAAGAAGACCCCGATCGTCGTCGACGACAGCCGCGGCTTCTTCACCAGCCGCGTCATCGGGACGTTCCTCAACGAGGCGATCGCGATGGTCGGCGAGGGCGTGCACCCGGCGTCCGTCGAGCAGGCCGGGCTCCAGGCGGGTTACCCGGCGCCCCCGCTGCAGCTCGCGGACGAGCTCAACCTGACGCTGATGAGCAAGATCCAGAAGGAGACCAAGGCCGGGCTCGAGGCGGACGGCAAGGGCGACACCTACCGCCACCACCCCGCCTACGACGTCCTCGACAAGCTCATCGCCGACGGGCGCCAGGGCAGGCTCGGCGGCGCGGGCTTCTACGAGTACGCCGACGGCACGCGGACCGGTCTGTGGCCCGGGCTGGTCGAAAACTTCGGCGGCACGAACGAGATCCCGTTCCGGGACATGCAGGAGCGGATGCTGTTCGCCGAGGCGATCGAGACGGTGAAGTGCTTCGACGAGGGCGTGCTGCGTTCCGTCGAGGACGCCAACATCGGCTCGATCATGGGCATCGGCTTTCCCGCCTGGACGGGCGGCGTTGCGCAGTACGTCGAGCAGTACGACGGCGGCGTGGCCGGCTTCGTGGCCCGCGCCCGCGAGCTCGCCGAGGCGTACGGCGACCGATTCACCCCGCCGACGTCCCTCGTCGAGCGAGCCCACCCGCCGGTCGAGGAGGGCCGAACACCCCCGCCGGTCGAGTAAGGCCGAACGACGGGAGGGCCCGTATCGAGACCAGGTGACCGCGCGCACCCGGTCTCGATACGCCTCCGCTAACGCTCCGGCCACTCGACCGACGAGTCCGCCCCCACCGCCCGTTGAGCCGGGCGAACGCCGCCCTTCTCGCTGGTTGAGCCGGGCGAGCGCCCCAGCGCGAGCCCGAGTCGAAACCCGGTGCCACACAGGGAGACTCTCCCCGCACCGCACCGTGGTTTCGACACGGCCCTCGGCCAGCGCCTCGGCCCGGCTCAACAAGCGACATCGGGAGACCCACCCGCCGGTCGAGGAGGGCCCGTATCGAGACCAAGTGACCGCGCGCACCTGGTCTCGACTCTTGACCGGGCTATTCATTGTGTGAATAGATGCGGGCATGTCGAACGCACACGTCATGCTGGGGCTGCTGTCACGGGGGCAGCAGCACGGTTACGACCTCAAGCGTGCGCACGACGAGCAGTTCCCCGCGGCCAGGCCGCTGGCGTACGGGCAGGTGTACGCCACACTCCAGCGCCTGGAGAAGCAGGGACTGGTCGAGCCGGTGACGGTGGAGCGCGTGGACGGTCCGGACCGGACGGTCTACGCGCTCACCGACGCCGGGCGGACCGAGCTGGCGGACTGGCTGGACTCGCCGGAGCCGCCGTCGCCGTACGTCAGCAACCCGCTGGCCGTGAAGGTGACGCTCACCATCCTGGCGGCGGGCGAGCAGGAGGCGCACACGTACCTGCGCCGGCAGCGGGCTGCTCACCTCGACCGGATGCGCGACTACACGCGGACCAAGACCGAGCCCAGCTCCTCATTGCCGCAGGTGCTCGCCGCCGACTACGCGCTGGCCCACCTGGACGCGGACCTGCGCTGGATCGACACCGCCCTGCAACGGGTCGGTGCCCTCACCAAGGAGATCACGTCATGAGTACAGCCTCTGGGGAGAAGGCCGTCGCGCTGTCAGCGCGGTCGCTCGTCTACTCGTACGGCGCCGCACCGGCAGTGAAGGGCGTCAGCCTGGAGGTGGCCCGCGGCGAGATCCTGTCCATCACGGGCGCCTCCGGGTCGGGGAAGTCGACCCTCCTGCTCTGCCTGGCCGGGGTGCTCGCCCCGGACGCCGGCGAGGTCCGCCTCGGTGACCGGATCATCAGCGCCGAGTCGGAGAGCGAGCGCTCGCGGCTGCGGCGCTCGCAGGTCGGGGTGGTCTTCCAGTTCGGGCAGCTCGTCCCGGAGCTCACCGCACTGGAGAACGTCGCCCTGCCGCTCCTGCTCGGCGGCGCACGCCGCTCTGCCGCCGAGACGGCAGCGCGGACCTGGCTCGAGCGGTTCGAGGTCGGCGGCCTCGCGGACGCGCGGCCACCGGGCATGTCGGGCGGTCAGTCGCAGCGCGTCGCGATCGCGCGGGCCATGGTGACCGAGCCCGAGGTCGTCCTCGCCGACGAGCCGACCGGCGCCCTCGACTCACTGTCCGGCGAGCTCGTCATGAACCAGCTCGTCCGCGTCGTTCGCGAGGCCGGTACGACGGTCGTCCTGGTCACTCACGACGCGCGGGTGTCGGCGTACGGCGACCGCGAGATCCACCTGCGCGACGGCGAGCTCGACCCGCACCCAGCCGACCTCCTCGACGCGGGCGTGTCATGAGCACCGGAACCCCACGGACCACGACGCTGCTGCGGGTCGCAGCCGTCGGCGGCCGGGCGGATCGCCTCCGGATCGCTCTCACCGCCGTCGGGTCGGCCGCCGCGACCTTCGCGCTGCTGCTGGCCGCAGCGGTCGCGTCGATCGGTCCGGGCGACGGGCCGTACCGGCTCAACCTGGTCGCCGACGCCGGGCTGCGCCCCGGCGTCATCGCCGCGCTGCTCCTGATGTGCATCCCGGTGCTCACCTTCGCGGGGCAGTGCTCCCGGATCGGCGCCCCGGCACGCGACCGGCGGCTCGCCGCGTTGCGGATGGCGGGCGCCACGCCGTCGGAGGTGCGCCGGGTGGTCGCCTGGGAGACCGGGCTCGCGGCCGGTGTCGGGGCCATCCTCGGCGCTGCCGCGTACGTCGTCGCGCACGTCTGGTTCTCCGACGTGCCGGGCGTGACTGCCCCGGACGGCCGCCGCGTCGTCGACTTCGGGTCCTCCAGCACAGGACTACTGTTCCCGACCGACGTCGTCCCCCACTGGTGGCTGCTGGTCGTCTGCTTGATCGGCGTACCACTCGGCGCGGCGCTCGGGGCCCGGCTCGCCCTGCGGCGCACCGCGATCACGCCTTTCGCGGTGGTGCGTCGGGCACGGCGCCGGCCGCCCACGCTCGTCCCCGCGCTGCTGTTCGTCGGCGGCGGCCTGGCCCTCGTCTTCTGGTCGGCGCTCGGCCGCGCACTGCCCGATTCGCTCGTCGAGCGACCGTGGTTCGTCCTGACCGTTCCGGTCCTGGTCCTCATCACGGCGGTCGGCCTGATGCTCGGGGCCGCCTCGGGTGCGTACGCCCTGGGGCGACTCCTCGCGCCGCGCACCCGGCGACCGGCGCTGCTGATCGCGGCGCGTCGGATGACGGACGCCCCCTTTACCGCGAGTCGGGTGTCGACCGCAGTCGTGCTGGCCGTGCTGCTCGGGTGTGGCGCCTGCGGCCTCCGGGAGAACTTCGCCCTCGCAAGCGGCGAGACGGGCCCGTACCGTGATCCGCTCGAGACCGAGCTCTTCTTCACGCGCTCGTTCGAGGTCGTGAACATCGCGGTGCTCATCGGCCTGGCGATCGCTGCGGCCGGACTGCTGGTCGTGGCGGCCGAGGGAGTGGTGACCCGACGTCGCACGCTCGCGGCGATGACGGCGACCGGCGTGCCGCGTCGCACCCTCGCCACCGCCATCGTGCTCGAGACGGTCCTGCCGCTCGTACCGACTGTCCTGGTCGCCGCGGTAACGGGTGTGCTCGGCGCGCGCGGCGTGTACGGATCCACCGTTGAGGTGAACGGGCCTGTCCAGCCGAACGGGTCGCTCCCCCGACTCACCGTCGACGTCCCGATTCCCTGGAGCCCCTCGGCGACGCTGGTCGGCACCACTCTCGCGCTCGCGCTGGTGATGACGGTCGGGTCGCTGGCGTTCCTGCGCAGCAGCACCGACATCCGCGAGCTGCGCGCCGCTGCCTGACCGAGGTGGGTGAGGAGACAGCACCGGCTCACCGGGCCCCCGGACCCCGTATCAGCCCGCGAGATGGGAGGTGATCCAGGTCACAAACTTACTTACGCGTAAGTAACCTCGGCCTCAGGACCGAAAGCCGGTCCGCGATCGGGCTCCGGAGGTTGCCATGCAGGGAAGTACTCGCACGTTCTCAGCACGCGTCGCGGTCGGTGCGCTGCTGCTCGCCACGGCCGGCGCGGTGGTCCCGACGGGGGCGCAGGCCGCCGAGGACGATCCCTTCTACACCTACGACGGCGACCGGCCGCTCTCGTCCTACGCCCCGGGTGAGGTGCTGGACACCCGCACCTCGACCTATCACGTCGCCGGCATCCCGACGCCGGTCACCGCGGTGCAGCTGCTCTACCGCAGCACCGACGCCCAGGGTCGTCCTGCGGCCAACGTGACCTCGGTGCTCAAGCCGGCCCGACAGGACCCGACCAAGGCCATCTCGTACCAGTCGTTCTACGACTCCCTCGACCCTGCCGACAGCCCGTCCCGGTCCATCGCCGGCGACGTCACCCTCGGTGGGGTCATCAACAACATCGAGTCGATCTTCATCGCCCCTCTGCTGCTCAAGGGCTACACCGTCGTCGTCCCCGACACGCAGGGCCAGCAGGCCGACTTCGCCGCAGGACCCGAGTACGGCTACAACACCCTGGACTCGCTGCGGGCCGTCACCCACTCCTCCGCGACCGGGCTGGACGAACGCACCCGCACCGGGTTGTTCGGCTACTCCGGCGGCGCGATCGCCACCAACTGGGCGGCCGCGCTGGCGCCCTCGTACGCGCCGGACGTGAACAAGAACCTCGTCGGCTTCGCCGAGGGCGGGCTCCTCGTCGCCCCGGCACACAACCTCAACTACGTGTCCAGGAGCGTCGGCTGGGCCGGGATCGCCGGCATGGCCATCGTCGGGGTCGGCCGCTCCTACGACATCGACTTCACGCCGTACCTCAGCGACTACGGACGCTCGCTGTCCGCCAAGCTGCAGAAGGCGTCCATCGTCAACGTCCTGTACCAGTACCCCGACCTGACCTGGCAGAAGATGGTCAAGCCCCAGTACGCCTACCCCAGGTCCGTCCCCGAGTACGTGAAGGCGGTCAACAAGATCAACCTCGGCTCGGCGCCGACCCCGACCATCCCCGGCTACATCGGGCAGGGTGCGGCCGGTGAGCTGGAGGGCACCTCGGGCACCAAGCCGGGCATCGGCCGCGGCGACGGGGTGATGATCGCCGGGGACGTCCGTACGCTCGCCCGGCAGTACTGCGCCTCGGGCAACAGCCGCATCAAGTACACCCAGTTCGACCTGACCAGCCACATCCCGACCGCTGCACTCTGGGCGCCCGGTGCGATCCGCTACCTGGACGACCGGTTCACGACGAAGGCCGCACCCTCGGACTGCGGCCGCATCCCCGCCGGCAACCCGTTGACCCCGGAGACGCCGACGTCCTGACGTACGCGGTCGCGGCCGACCGTCGAAAGTTGCGTCCCGGGCGACGTCGCACCCGCCAGGGCTCATTCGTGGACATGATGAGGACGAGCAGAACGGCACGTCCCACCGACGAAGGAGCACACCATGACGCAGTACATGATCTCGGTGATGGCGACCGAGGGCGAGCCGCAGCCCAGCGGCGCGGAGATGCAGCGGTCGTTCCGCGACGTCGAGACCTTCAACGAGAAGCTGCGCAAGAACGGCCACTGGGTCTTCGCCGGCGGCATGCACGAGCCGAGCACCGCGACCGTCGTCGACGGCACCGGCACGGACGTCGTCACGACGGACGGACCGTTCAGTGAGTCCAAGGAGTACATCGGCGGCTTCTGGGTGATCGAGGCCACCGACCTGGACGCGGCGCTCAGGCTCGCCGCCGAGGGCTCCAAGGCGTGCGGCGGCAAGGTCGAAGTGCGGCCGTTCCACGACGAGGCCGACATCGAGGACATGGTCCGCGAGGCGGACGCCCGAGCGTGAGCCGTACGACTCCTGCCGCGGACCGTGGGCGCGCCTCGCGCCCGCGGCCCGCGGGGGCTCCCGAGGTCGAGACGGTCTTCCGGGAGGAGTTCGGCCGGGTCGTCGCCACGCTGGTCAAGCGGTTCGGAGACATCGATTTGGCGGAGGAGATGGCGCAGGAGGCGTTCGTCGAGGCGATGCAGCGGTGGCCGCGCGACGGCGTACCCCCGAACCCCGGCGCCTGGCTCACCACGACCGCCCGCAACCGCGGCATCGACCGGCTGCGGCGGGAGTCGCACCGCGACGCCAAGCAGCAGGCTGCGTACCACCTGTACGGGGAGGAGGAGAGCGTGCCGAGCGCGCCCGTGACGTCCGTGACCGACGAGCGGCTCCGGCTGCTCTTCACCTGCTGCCACCCTGCGCTCGCGGCGGACGCGCAGGTCGCGCTCACCCTGCGGCTGCTCGGCGGGCTCACCGTGCCGGAGGTCGCCGACGCGTTCCTGGTGCCGGAAAGGACGATGGCACAACGCATCACGCGCGCGAAGCGGAAGATCAAGGCCGCGAACATCCCCTTCCGGGTGCCCCGGGACGCCGATCTGCCCGACCGGCTGCGCGGCGTGCTCGGCACGATCTTCCTGGTCTTCAACGAGGGGTACCTCCCGCAGTCGGGTGAGCACGCGATCCGGACGGACCTGTGCCACGAGGCGATCCGGCTCGGGCGCGTGCTGCGCGGTCTGATGCCGGACGAGCCCGAGGTGACCGGCCTGCTCGCGCTGATGGTGCTGACCGAGGCGCGGCGTCCGGCTCGCGTCGGCGGCGACGGCGTGCTCGTACCCCTGGACGAGCAGGACCGGACGCTGTGGGACCGCGCGCTGATCGACGAGGGGCACGACCTCGTCCGGTGGTGCCTGCGCCGCAACCGGCCCGGCCCGTACCAGCTGATGGCGGCGGTGAATGCCGTTCATACCGATGCGGATTCGGTGTCGGACACCGACTGGGGGCAGGTCCTCGCGCTGTACGACCAGATGTACGCGGCCACGCCCACGCCGGTCGTCGCCCTCAACCGCGCGGTCGTCGTGGCGGAGCTGGAGGGCGCCGAAGCGGGGCTGGCCATCGTCGACGGGCTCGTCCTCGACGGCTACCACCCGTTCCACGCGACGCGCGCCGACCTGCTGCGGCGACTCGGGCGCGCGAACGAGGCGCGGGCCGCGTACGACCGGGCCATCGAGCTCGCGTCCAACCCCGCGCAGATCGCCTTCCTCACCCTCCGCCGAGACGCGCTGGACCCACCCGCTGGTTGAGCCGGGCGAGCGCCCAGGCGCGAGCCCGAGTCGAAACCCCGTGCGCCGCCGGGAGAGTCTCCCCGCGTCTCACCGGGTTTCGACACGGCTCTCGGCTGGCGCCTCGACCCGGCTCAACCGGCGGGGGGGGGTGCTGCGGCTCAACCGGCGGGGGGTGCTGCGGCTAGCCCGGGATGGCTTCGAGGGCGGCGGGGGTGACGGGGTCGACCAGGTCGGCGTACTCGCCGTGCTTCTCGACGAAGGACTTCACGTACGGGCAGACCGGTACGACGCGCAGCCCGTCGCCGCGGGTGTCGTCGAGCGCGTACGTCACCAGCCGGCTCGCGAGCCCCTGGCCGGAGTACGCCTGGTCGACCTCGGTGTGGAAGAAGACCCGCTGCTTGCCGTGGTTGACGTAGCGCGCCACTCCCGCCTCGGCGCCGTCCACGCTGATGACGTAGTGGTCGCCGGTGGCGCTGCGCGCGATGCTCACGTTGTCGTCGGCCATGCCCCGAACGTACGGCGGCGGCCATCCTGGCGAAACCCCCGGGACCCGCGCCGCGTGTCCCGATACGCTCCGGCGTCGACCGCGCGACGTCAGGGGCGCTCGGCGACTCGAGCAGGAGCGCACGTTGACGCAGCCACCGTCCTGGGGCCCGCCGCCCGGACCGCAGCACCCGACCGACCCGTACAGCACGCCGTCTGGCCCGCCCGCCAACGGACCCGCGCCGCAGTCGGGACCGTACGGTCGGCCACCTGCGGCACCGACGTACGGCGGTGCCTACGCGCCGTACGGTCCGTACGCCCCGCAGGCGCCGCAAGGGACGAACGGCTTCGCGATCGCCGGGTTCGTGCTGGGCCTCATCGGCGGCTGCCTGCTCGGGCTGATCTTCTCGATCATCGGCCTGGTCCAGATCAAGAAGCGCGGCGGCCGGGGGCGCGGCCTCGCCATCGCCGGCCTCTGCCTCAGCATCGCGTGGACCGTGGCCGTGGCCGGCGTCGGCGTGTGGGCGATCGTGACCGAGGCGGATCGCGACAGCAACGGCTCCGTCGTCCACCGCGGCGACCTGACGGCCGACGACATTCGCGTCGGTGACTGCATCAACCAGCCCGATCCGCCGAAGGGCACCGAGTCGGTCCAGATCAGCTCGGTCCAGGCCGTGCCCTGCACCGAGCCGCACGACCTGGAGGCGTACGCAGAGTCAGCGCTCACCTACACGGGCTATCCGGGCGACACGGAAGTCACCGCGGCGGCCGAGCGCGCCTGCACGGACCGGTTCACCGCATTCGTCGGCACCGACATGGCCGACAGTGACCTGGCCGTCCAGTACTTCCACCCGACGCGTCGGTCCTGGGCGCTCGGGGATCACGACGTGACGTGCCTGGTCGGGGAGCCGAGCGGCCGCACGACGCTGACCACCCTGCGCGGAGCCGCTCGCTGATCTGCGCGACTTCGTACGATGGGTCATGGAGAGGACGCGCCATGAGCAACCCTGAGAACTCACCGCAGGTGGAGGTCTGCGCCTCCGAGTCCGCTCCAGCGGCCGAGCTGCTGACGGCGCGCGACGTTCCGCTGGGCGGCGTCCGCGCGATGTCCGTCCGCCGGACGCTCCCCCAGCGGTCCCGCTCGCTGATCGGCGCCTGGTGCTTCGCCGACCACTACGGCCCGGACGACGTGTCGGTCACCGGCGGCATGAACGTCGCCGGGCATCCGCACACCGGCCTGCAGACGGTGTCCTGGCTGTTCAGCGGCGAGATCGAGCACCGCGACAGCATCGGCTCGCACGCCTTCGTCCGGCCGGGGCAGATGAACCTCATGACCGCGGGTCACGGCATCGCGCACTCGGAGTACTCGACGGCGAGCACGACCACCCTGCACGGCGTCCAGCTGTGGGTCGCGCTCCCGGAGAGGTCCCGCGACACCGCCCCGGCGTTCGAGCACTACGAGCCGCCGGCCGTGGACGTCGACGGCGCGCGGGTCGTGGTCTTCCTCGGGTCGCTGCTGGGCTCGACCTCGCCGGTGACCATGTTCACGCCGCTGGTCGGTGCCGAGATCACCCTGCGACCCGGGCAGACGCTCGACGTCCCGGTCGACCCGGCGTACGAGCACGGCGTCCTGGTCGACACCGGATCGGCGACCGTCGGCGGGATCGACGCCAAGCGCAGCGAGCTGGTCTACCAGCCGACGGGCGGCTCGACGCTGCGCCTACGCGGTTCGGACGACGAGGCGACCCGGGTGCTCGTGCTGGGCGGCGAGCCGTTCGGCGAGCAGATCCTGATGTGGTGGAACTTCGTCGGCCGCGGCCAGGAGGAGGTCGCCGCCTACCGCGAGGAGTGGGAGCGCGAGCGCAGGGGCGGGCAGGGCGGGACCGTCCGGTACGGCGCGCTCCCGACCGAGTGGGAGGAGACGATCCCCGCACCCCCGATGCCCACCGTCCGCCTCAAGCTGCGCGGCTGACATGTCCCCCACCGCCGGTCGAGTCGCCGGAACGCTCGCACCCGCCGGTCGAGTAGCCGGAGCTTGCGGAGGCGTATCGAGACCAGCCGCACGCGGTCGCGGGGTCTCGATACGGGCATCACTGCGTTCGCCCTGCTCGACCGGCGGTATGGCGGAGAGGGGAATGGGACGGCGAGGCGATATGTTGTTGAAAATGCAACTACTTGGGAGCCGATGAGAGAGGCAGCCAGATGAGCGGGATGCAGTTCGGGATCTTCACGGTCGGTGACGTCACCACCGACCCGACCACCGGTCGTACGCCGACCGAGCACGAGCGCATCAAGGCCACCGTCGAGATCGCCAAGAAGGCCGAGGACGTCGGGCTGGACGTGTTCGCGACCGGCGAGCACCACAACCCGCCGTTCGTCGCGCCGGCCGGTCCGCCGGTCCTGCTGGCCCACATCGCGGCACAGACCGAGCGCCTTCTGCTCACGACGTCCACCACGCTGATCACCACCAACGACCCGGTGCGGCTGGCGGAGGACTACGCCTACCTGCAGCACCTGTCCGACGGACGCACGGACCTCATGCTCGGCCGCGGCAACACCGGCCCCGTCTACCCGTGGTTCGGCGAGGACATCCGCCAGGGCGTGCCGCTGACCGTCGAGAAGTACGGCCTGCTGCGTCGCCTGTGGCGCGAGGAGAGCGTCGACTGGGAGGGCAAGTTCCGCACGCCGCTGACGGACTTCACCTCGACCCCGCGCCCGCTGGACGGCATACCCCCGTTCGTCTGGCACGGCTCGATCCGCACGCCCGAGATCGCCGAGCTGGCCGCGTACTACGGCGACGGCTTCTTCTCCAACCACATCTTCTGGCCCGCGTCGCACACCCGGCAGATGGTCCAGCTGTACCGGCAGCGGTTCGAGCACTACGGCCACGGCACCGCCGCGCAGGCGATCGTCGGCCTCGGCGGTCAGTTCTTCATGCGCAGGAACAGCCAGGACGCCGTCCGCGAGTTCCGCCCGTACTTCGACAACGCGCCGGTGTACGGCCACGGCCCGTCGATGGAGGAGTTCACCTCCGCGACGCCGCTCACCGTCGGCTCGCCGCAGGAGGTCCTCGAGAAGACGCTCGGCTTCCGCGAGTACGCCGGCGACTACCAGCGCCAGCTGTTCCTGCTCGACCACGCGGGCCTGCCGCTGAAGACCGTGCTCGAGCAGCTGGACCTGCTCGGCGAGATCCTGCCGGACCTGCGCAAGGGCTTCGCCGAGGGCCGCCCGGCCGACGTCCCCGACGCCCCGACGCACGCCTCGCTCATCAAGCCGACCTCGCCGGCCGAGCCGACCTCGCCGGTTGAGCCGAGCGAGCGCCCCAGCGCGAGCTCGAGTCGAAACCCGGTGACGTCATGACGAAACTCGCCGTCATCAGTGCGGGGCTACGGGAGCCGTCCTCCACCCGTCAGCTCGCCGACCGCCTGGACGCCGCGGTACGCGCCGAGCTCGGGGTTCGCGGCGACCAGGCGACCTCCGAGGTCGTCGAGCTGCGCCCGCTCGCGCACCCGATCATGGACGCCATGCTGACCGGATTCCCCTCCGCTGCACTGGAGTCGGCGTTCGAGACGGTCGCGAACGCCGACGGCGTGATCGCCGTGACACCCGCGTTCAACGCGTCGTTCGCCGGACTGTTCAAGTCCTTCTTCGACGTGCTGCCCGAGGAGACGCTGTCCGGCATGCCGGTGCTCATCGGCGCGACCGGCGGCACCGAGCGTCATTCGCTCGTCCTCGACCATGCGCTGCGGCCGATGTTCTCCTACCTGCACGCGCTCGTCGCCCCGACCGCGGTGTACGCGGCGACCGAGGACTTCGGCGCGACCGGCCAGGCGGCGCTGGGACAGCGCGTCGACAAGGCGGCAGCCGGCTTCGCGCGGCTGCTCGGGGCGTGCGGTGAGCACCAGCGCCGTGACACCTTCAGCGAGCAGCTGTCGTCGATGGAGAAGCTGCTCGGCGGCTGACCACGACCCGAGCGAGCACCCCAGCCTCCGCTGGTTGAGCCGAGCGAGCGCCCCAGCCTCCGCTGGTTGAGCCGAGCGAGCGCCCCAGCCTCCGCTGGTTGAGCCGAGCGAGCGCCCCAGCCTCCGCTGGTTGAGCCGAGCGAGCGCCCCAGCCTCCGC
>NZ_JAROAV010000047.1 GCF_029439465.1 Luteipulveratus flavus
GTTCGGCTGCCGACTGCCCGACGTACGGCGTCGGGTGCCCGGGCGGGGAGTCCTGGTCCGGCGCGGGCGGGCCGTCGAGGTCCAGGTCCCGCTGCCGCCTGCTGGGTGACGCGCTGGTGCCACACGGCGATCGAGCCGCCCGGCTTCGACCCGTCGGCGTAGAACGACGCGCCGACGTTGCCCTTGGCGGTGGAGGCGAACACGTAGCCCTTGCTGAGCGCCCAGTCGCTGATGATGAAGTCGTTCGCGTACTGCGCCCGGACGCCGGGCGCACCGCTGATGACGAGCTTGCCGTTCCAGTGGTCGGGGATGCGGATGACGAACTGGCTGTCGTGGTTCCAGCCGTTGTTGGTGTTGGACGTCGAGGTGTCCGGGAAGTAGCCGTCGACCTGGATGCCCGGCACGCCGGAAGGGTTCTTCGTGCGCTCGCCACGGTCGGCGTCATCAGAGCGGCACCGAGGGCGAGGGCCGCAGCCGTGCCGAGGGCTCGGGAGATCGGTCGCATGACCGCCATGCTCCGACCGCCCGGAGTACCGCTCAATGTGCCGACACCACACACCCGGGGGGCGGTTGTGTCCGTCCGCGTCGGTCCTACGGCGCGCCGAGCCCGGCCAGGTAGGTGTCCAGCAGGCGCTCGCAGATCCGCTCCCAGGCCCTGCCCTCGCGTCCGGGCTGGGCAAGCGTGGCGCCGAGCCAGGCGATGTCGGCGACATCGATCTCCCGCCTGATCGTGCCATCGGCGAGGCCGCGCGCGATGAGCTCCCTGATTCCTCGGTGCAGCTCGGCCTGGACGGCCCCGACGCGCTCGCTCTCGACGGCCGGGCCACCGGTCGACCGCAGGACCATGTCGTTGCGGTCCTGGATGACGCCGAGGAGGAAGTCCCGGAACGCTTCCACCGCCGTCCCTCCGAGCCCTTGGGCGTGCTGCAGCCGACCGACCATCAGCGTGAAGGACCTGTGGGTGAGCTCCTCGACCAGCACCTCGCGGTTGCGGAAGTGCCGGTAGACCGTGCCGACCCCGACACCAGCGTCGTCGGCGATCGTCGCGATGGGGACGCCAGCGCCGTCACGGTGCAGGGCGACGACAGCCGCAGCGACGACGCGCTCGCGGTTCCGCTCGGCGTCGCTGCGCAGCCGGCGATCCTCGGTCGCGCTCTCACTCATGGGCACATTCAACCGCGCTCCGCGCTGACGGAGCCGACAGCGCGCAAAGAAGCGGACGAATTCGTCCGCTTAGGTGTAGCGTGAAGACAAGGCATCCACGAGACGACGAAGGCAGGACAGCCATGAAGGCAGTGCGGTTCCACCAGTACGGAGATCCCGACGCGCTCGTGTACGAAGAGGTGAACCAGCCCACGCCCGGAGCGGGTGACGTGCTTGTGCGCGTCGCGGCCACCACGTTCAACGGGGTCGACGCCAACATCCGAGCGGGGCTGATGCAGGAGCCCATGCCTCTCGACCTGCCGCACATCCCCGGCCTCGACGTCGCGGGCACTGTCGAGGAGGTGGGTGAAGGAGTCGAGAACCCGCAGGTCGGTGATCGCGTCGTGGGCTTCCTGCCGTTCACGGCCGACGGGGCCGCTGCCGAGTACGTGGTTGCGGCCGCGGACGGACTCGCCCCAGCGCCCTCGAGCGTCCCCTTGGCTGACGCGGCCGCTCTGCCGCTGGTGGGTCTCACCGCCTGGCAAGCGCTCCACGAGCACGCGAATCTGACGTCGGGCCAGCGCATCCTGATCAACGGTGCGAGTGGCGCGGTCGGCGGCTATGCCGTGCAGCTGGCCAAGAGTGCCGGGGCTCACGTGATCGCCACGGCAGGCCCTCAGGCGCTGGAGGCGGTGCAGGCCGCCGGCGCGGACGAGCTCATCGACTGGACCGCCACCGACGTCGCCGCAGCCGTTGAGGAGCCGGTCGACGTCCTGCTCAACCTCGCGCCCATCAATCCCGATGACTTCGGCGCGCTGGCCTCCCGGGTGCGCGACGGTGGGGTCGTGGTCAACACCACCGTCTGGATGCCCGCACCGAGCGACCCGTCGCGTGGCGTCGAGGGCATCGACCTGTACGTCCGCAGCGACGCCGCCCAGCTCGCTCACCTGGTGGATCTGGTCGACCGCGGCGAGCTGCGGATCGAGGTGGGCCAACGAGCGGGCCTCAAGGATCTGGCCCGCGTCCACTCCGAGGCCGCCGCCGGCAAGCTCACCGGCAAGGTCGTCATCACCCCGGACGACGTCTGACACAGGACGCGTCGGCCGCTCTCGGCGCCCACGTCGAGAGGCTCACATGCCTCTCGGCAACCGTGAGCCTCTCGGTGGATGTGGGATGCGGGCCTACCGACCCGCCGGGACCGCGTAGCTGTCAGAGCCGGCCAGAACGGCCGGCTTGCCGTGGTCCGGTGTGCTGACCAGCAGGCTGACCACGAACCGTCGTTGCAGCCTCTCCTTGAACGTCCCGTCGTCGCCCTGTGCGATGGCGTACGGCTTCTCCAGCTGGATCTTCCGCTCACCGTGGGCGTCCTGGACCGTCAGGGCGCAGTCCAGGCTCAGTACGCTCAGCGTTGTTCCCTCGCCACGAAGCACGCGGAGAGAGGGAGTCCCGACGACCACGGCTTTGTACATGTCCACATCGGACCGCGCACCCCACGGACTGCAGTTCAGCGTTCCGAGCCAACCTTGAGACGCCTTGTCGCCGGGCGTCGGCTCGGCGGATGTGCGCCGGCGCAGCTGGGTGAGCAACCCGTTCTGCTCGACCTCCTCGTAGTTGCCGACGGACAGAGCCCTCGTCACCGCGGGCACCATGTTGGCCAACTGCTGACGCTGCGCGGCGCTCAGCACTCCGCCGGGCGTTGTCTTCGGCACCGGCACTTTCGCAGGGCCGGTCATGGAGGCCGCCAGCAACCACGAGCCGGGCTGCTTCGACGGCACGATGGAGGCGACCGTCCGGTAGGTCTCGCCTTCAGCGGTGCGGGTGCCCAGGTCCAGCAGGGCCTACCGGCCCTGTCCGTCGGCGGAGCGTGCGCTTCCGCCGGAGACGGCTGCGACGCCGTGCGTGAACGGCGAGTCCGATGCGTCCTTGCCGGCCTTCTTCGCCTTCTGCACCCTCGTCGCGTAGACATCAGCAGCCAGCACCGTCTCGGTGTCCACCGCCGTCCATGCCGCATCGTCATAGGCGGGTGCTCCGGCCCGCCGGATGGCAGCCGTGTTGCGCTTGTCGTAGGCGGACATGACCGCGCGGGCCTGAGCCAGCGTCAGCTCATTCGCGACCGACGTTGTCGGCCTTCGAGGCGTGGAGGCGTCGGGCGAGCCGGCTTCCTCCTTCGCGCCGCAGGCGGTCGTGAGAATCGCGAGCGCCAGCGCGGTGGAAGCGAGTCGAGTCGTTGTCGCGAGAGTCAAGGCATCACTTTCGTCGGTGTGCGGTCAGGGATCGGATGTGAAGGACGGCAGCGCAGCTAGGGCGTGCCGACGTCGGCGCGGGCCCGGGACTCGACGGTGATCGAGATCTCGGGGTCCATGAAGGACAGGAGGCCTCCGAGCAGCGGCGGGCGGACGTTGCCCCGGAGCCGGACGACGGCAGTGGAGCCGTCGACCGCACCGGTGCCCTCGATC
>NZ_JAROAV010000048.1 GCF_029439465.1 Luteipulveratus flavus
GGCCGAGTCGAAACCCGGTGACGCGCAGGGAGACTCGAGCGGGCGCGACACCGGGTTTCGACTCGGGCTCGCGCTGGGCGCTCGCCCGGCTCAACCGGCGTATCTGCGAGGTCAGCCGGTGGCGAGGGCCTGGTCGAGGTCGGCGATCAGGTCGTCGACGTCCTCGATGCCGGTCGACAGGCGGATCAGGTCGGCGGGCACCTCCAGCTCGGTGCCGGCCACACTCGCGTGCGTCATCCGACCCGGGTGCTCGATCAGCGACTCGACACCGCCGAGCGACTCACCGAGCGTCCACACCTTCGTACGCCCCACGACGTCGAGAGCCCGGTCCACGCCGCCCTCGATCTGGAAGCTGACCATGCCGCCGAAGCGCTTCATCTGCTTCGCCGCGATGTCGTGGCCGGGGTGGGAGTCCAGACCCGGGTAGTGGATGTGCGTGACGTCCTTGCGCGACTGCAGGAACTCCACGACCTTCTCGGCGTTGTCGCTGTGCCGCTCCATCCGGACGGCGAGCGTCTTCAGGCCGCGCAGGGTGAGCCAGGAGTCCATCGGCCCGGCCACCGCGCCCATGGAGTTCTGGTGGAACGCGATCCGCTCGGCGGCGTCGGCGAGCTCGGGCACCGCGACGTCCTTCGCGACCACGACCGCACCACCGACGACGTCGGAGTGACCACCGCAGTACTTGGTCGTGGAGTGGACCACCACGTCGGCGCCGAGGGAGATCGGCTGCTGCAGGTAGGGCGAGGCGAAGGTGTTGTCGACGACGAGCAGGGCACCGGCCTCGTGGGCGATGTCGGCCAGGGCGGCGATGTCGGCGACACCGAGCATCGGGTTGGTCGGCGTCTCGACCCACACCATCTTGGTCACGCCCGGGCGGATCTCGCCGCGGACGGCGTCGGCCAGCCCGACCTTGGCGAGGCTGTGGTCGATGCCCCAGGCCTTCTGGACGGCGTTGATCAGCCGATACGTCCCGCCGTACGCATCGGTCGGCACGACCATGTGCTGGCCGGGCCGCAGCAGCGCCCGCATCACCGTGTCCTCACCGGCGAGCCCGGACGCGAACGCGAACCCGCGCGCGCCGCCCTCGAGCGCGGCGATGCAGGTCTCCAGCGCCGTACGGGTGGGGTTGGCCGAGCGGGAGTACTCGTACCCCTCGCGGAAGCCGCCGACGCCGTCCTGCTTGTACGTCGAGGTCTGGTAGATCGCGGGGACCACCGCGCCGGTACGGGGATCCGGCTCCGACCCCGCATGGATGGCGCGGGTGGAGAATCCGGTCTGCGACTGCTCTGTCATGGCGACCAGATTAGGCGGCGGCGGAGCGGCTGAGCAGAGCGCACCCGGTCATCGCGGAGGCGGCCGGTAGGCGCTGGTGCTGGCTGCCGCCGGCGCGAAACCGACGGAGCGGTAGACCCGGCCGGCGGGATTCTCCGAACCGGTGACGATCACCCACTCCTCGCACCCACGCTCGGCCGCCCATCGGGCCGCGACGCCCAGCAGGTGGGCCGCGAGCCCGCGCCGCCGGTGCGCCTCCTGGGTCCCGACGCTCTGGTACCGCGCGCGGCGACCGCAGCTCACGATTCCCAGGTCCGCCACCAGCACGCCGTCGGTGTCGAAGGCGCCGAACCAGGCACCCGTCCCGTCCTCGGACATGGCCCGCTGCGTGCGGACCTGGTCCTGGGAGAACCTCAGGAAGTCGTCCGGGTCGTGCACCCCTGAGATGTCGTTCTCCTCGACGTCCCGACGCAGGCGCTGGGACCAGTCGTCGTCACTGACCAGCGCACGGGCGAGGTACCCGTCGGCGAGCGGCGTCATCCGCGGGAGGGTGGAGGCGGTCAGCACCTCGTCCTGCTCCAGGTCAAGGCCGAGGCCGGTCCACGCCGTACGGTCGCCGGGCTCGCGGGTCAGCCCGATCGCCCGCCAGCCCGCGTGCGGGAAGGCGTCCTCGAAGACGCTCATCCAGCGCGCTGCGTCGTCGGCGGCGGCGGGCTCGGTCACGAGGACGAAGTTGCCCCAGTGGAAGCGCGGGTTGCCCGGCGTGGTCACCACCAGGTGATCGCCCCGGTCGTCGACGACCGCACCCTTCAGCGCCAGGATCGCCAGGTCGGTCGACCACCCGGCGGGCAGGTCACGGGACACGTGCCACTCCTCAGACCGCGAGGGCGGAGTCGAGCGCCTTCCAGTCGATCCCGGCCGGCGCGCGGTCGACGATCGTCTGCAGCAGCCCGAGCCGGGCTGCCCGGACGTCGGTGTCCTCCGCCATGACCAGCACGTCGTCGAAGAACACCGTCAGCGGCGCGACCAGCTGCGACGCGTCGCCCACCCAGGCGGGGATCCCGTCGGCCGCGTGGTCCGGCAGCACCGCGACCTTCTCGTGCAGGGCGACCTCGGCGGGCTCGGTGAGCCGTCCCGCGTCGTACGAGCCGGGTGTGCCGGCGGGCACGATGCGGGTGATCCGCTGCACTGCCTCGACGGTCGGGGCGAAGTCGTCCCGGCGGCGCACGGTGTCGATGTCCGCGAGCGCCTGCTCCGCCTGGCCGGGCGCGGTCGCGAGCGACTGCACCGCGGACACCAGACCGACGGCGACACCCTCGTCGCGCAGCGCCTGGCCGAAGCGGCCGGTCACGAACTCGGTGGCGGACTCGACGGCGTCGTCCTTGACCTCGACGCCCTGCTGGCGCAGCCGGTCGGCCGCCGCCTCCAGGCCGCGGTCGACGGTGAGCGAGGCGAGCGTCGGCTGCGCGCGCAGGATGCTCACGACGCCGAGGGCCGCACGCCGCAGGGCGAACGGGTCGGAGGAGCCGGTCGGCTTGGCCCCGAGTGCGAACATCGCCATCAGCAGGTCGAACCGGTCGGCGAGCGCGAGCAGGGCGCCCGGCCGTGACTCGGGTACGGCGTCGCCGGCCTGCCGGGGCAGCTCCATCTCCCACAGCGCTTGGGCGACCGGCTTCGGCTCGCCCGCGCGGGCGGCGTACTCGCGGGCCATCGTGCCGGCCAGGGACGAGAGCTCGACGACCATCTGGGAGGACAGGTCGAACTTGGCCAGCTCACCGGCCCGCGCCAGCGTCGCCTTCTCGTCGCCGTCCAGGCCGAGGTCGCCCGCCAGCGTCGTGGCGACGTCGCGGATGCGGTCGGCGCGGTCGGCCATCGAGCCGAGGCGGTCCTCGAAGGTCAGCCGGCTGATACCGGCCCGCAGGTCGGCGAGCGGCACCTTCAGGTCGGCGTCGTAGAAGAACGCCGCGTCCTCGTACCGCGCCCGCAGGACCGACTCGTTGCCGGCCCGGACCAGGTCGTCGTCGCAGTCGCCGTTGGCCATCGTCACGAAGTACGGCATGAGCGCGCCGGAGGCGTCCCGCACCGGCAGGTAGCGCTGGTGCTTGCGCATCACGGTGGTGAGGATCTGCTCGGGCAGCTCGAGGTACTTCGGGCCGAACGATCCGAGGATGCCGTGCGGCTGCTCGACCAGGTTGGTGATCTCGTCCACCAGTGCGGACTCGCCCTCGACGTCGACGGACCCGTCGACGGTGGCCGCCAGGGCGGTCGCCTGCTCGACGACCTGTTCGCGCCGGACCGCCGGGTCGAGCACCAGGCCGTGCGTCTCCAGGGTGTTGCGCATGTCGCGCGCGGCGGCCACCCCCACCAGCGGCGCCGCCGCCGTGCGGTGGACGTACGTCGTCCGGCCCGCGCGCAGCGACGACACCTCGACGGGGACGACGATCTCGCCCCACAGCGCCACGAGCCAGCGGATCGGCCGGCTGTAGGTGAGCTTCGGGTCGCTCCAGCGCATGTTCTTGTCGGCCCGCAGCCCGGTGACGACGCCCGAGATCAGCTCGGACGCGACCTCGAGCACGCCGCGACCCTCCTGGGTCACCCGCACGGCGACGTGCTCGGCACCGTCGAACTGCGCCCGGACGAGGTCGGCGGGGTCGACCTTCTGACCGCGCGCGAAGCCCTGGCAGGCCTTGGTCGGGTTGCCGTCGGCGTCGAACGCGGCCTCGACCTTCGGACCCTTGCGCAGCGTCTGCGCGTCCGGCTCGTGCGCGCTGAGGTCGCGGACGGTCGCGACGATGCGCCGCGGGGTACCGACGACCTCGATGTCGCCGTGGGTCAGCCGGGCGCCGGCGAGGCCGTCGACCAGCGCGGTGCGGACCTGCTCGATCGCCTGGACGACGACGTGCGGCGGCAGCTCCTCGACACCGACCTCGAGGGCCAGGTCCTGGGCGTCGGTCGGCAGCGCGGCGTGGTCGTCGTCCGCCTCGTCGGGCCGCGGCGGCAGCACGGCCGAGCCGACCTGGATCTTGGCGGGCTCGGACTTCATCAGCGGGAAGTCCAGCTCCGCACGCCGCTCGACCCACAGCCGGCCCACGTCGCGCGCGAGCCGGCGCATCAGCGAGAACGACTTCGCGCGCTCGGTCGTGGAGATCGCTCCGCGGGAGTCCAGGACGTTGAACGCGTGCGAGCTCTTGAGCACGTACGTCCACGCCGGCACCGGCAGCCGCGCGTCGATCAGGCGCTGCGCCTCGGTCGTGTAGTGCTCGAACAGGTCCTGGTTCGCGCCGACGTCCGCGTCGTCCAGGTAGTAGCGCGACATCTCGTACTCAACCTGCCCGAACACCTCGCCGTAGGTGATGCCGGGTGCGTACTGCATGTCCTTGAAGTGGGTGACGCCCTGCTGGGCCATCATGATCCGCTCGATGCCGTACGTGAGCTCGACACTCACCGGCTCGAGGTTCAGGCCGCTGACCTGCTGCATGTAGGTGAACTGGGTGACCTCCATGCCGTCCAGCCACACCTCCCAGCCCAGACCCCAGGCACCGATCGCCGGCTGCGCCCAGTTGTCCTCGACGAACCGGACGTCGTGGGCCTCCAGGTCGATCTCGAACGCCTCGCGCAGCGACTCCAGGTAGAGCTCCTGCGGGTTGCCCGGCTCGGGCTTGAGGATGACCTGGAACTGGGTGTGCGTCTGCAGGCGGTTGGGGTTCTCGCCGTACCGGCTGTCGTCGGGTCGCACCGACGGCTCGGCGTACGCCACCCGCCACGGCTCCGGCCCGAGCACCCGCATCACCGTGGCGGGGTTCATGGTTCCCGCGCCGACCTCGGTGTTGAACGGCTGGACGACCATGCAACCACGGTCGGTCCAGAACTTCTGCAGGCGGATGAGGGCGTCTTGCACGGTCAGCACCCGCCAAGGCTACCGGCGAGGCGGCGCCGTTCCCGACCGGTATCTCGGGGAGCGCTCCGCCTCGTGGAGCGCTGTCGGCCGCGGCACAGGGCGACGGCGGCCGGGCGTCGTCAGGACCGCCGCTCCCCCAGGGCGTCCAGCAGTGCGCGGTAGGTGATGTCCTCCTGGCCCTCCGGGCACTCGACCACCACCGCGGCCGGCCGCGACGGCACCAGCTCGATGAGCCGGTGTCGCATCTCCGACAGCGACTCGCGCCCGGCGTCGCCCACGCCGTCAGCGGCCAGTGTGTGCTCCGGCGCTGTGGCGGCGAGCGTACGTCCGGCGAACCGGTCCGCCAGCCGCTGCTCGCTGTCCATCAGCACGATCTCGTGGAACTGCGCGCCGCAGTCCTCGGCCGTCTGTTCCAGGGCCTCCAGAAAGGGCGGCCGGCCGAGGTACTGCGGGACGACGACGTCGTTACCGGCACCCAGGTGGGACGTTGCCAGCGCCAGGGCGAGGCGGCGCGCTGCGAGTCGTCCCTCGTCCGTCCGTGCGGTGGCGGCGCCGAGCAGGAGCCGGAGCCGGTCCAGGTCGAGGTTCAGCGACATGGGGTGGTCGTCGACGAAGCGCTGCGCCAGCGTGGACTTGCCGACGGCGGGCGGTCCGTTGAGAACGATCAACCGGGCCGTGGCGCCCATCTGCCGCTCCTCTCCTCGTCCGATCTCCGTCGTGGGCTGCCGGGCTCAGGTGAGCCGCTTCTCCCAGACCCGCAGGTGCCCCTCCTGCACGTACCCGAGCTCGGCGTTCACGGCGAGCATGTGTGTGTTGTCGTCGGCGTTCCAGGTCCGGACGCCGCGCACGTCCGGCAGCTCGTCCATCAGCTCCAGCGCGGCGCGAGCCTTCAGCCGCAGCCCCAGCCGGTTGCCGCGTGCCTCGCGCAGCACGAGGGTGTCCTGCTGGTAGGCGAGGGTGGGCGACTCGGCCGACACCTGCACCTGCGTGAAACCCACCAGCCGGTCGACGGACAGGTCCCGGGCGACCACGACCGCCAGGCGGCGCCCGGCGTCCAGCGCCCACTGCAGGTCGGCGCGGACGCGTTCGGCGTCCCAGTCCTCCTCCTCCAGCTGCAGGTCACCCTGGGGTGCGTCCGTGCTCATCCGCTGCTCCAGGACGGCGAGGTCGTCCAGCCAGGCCTCCGGTACGCCGTCCCAGCTCGCCTCGATCTCGAACGCGGCGGCGTCCTCGACGTCGGTGCTGGTGGCGAGGGTCTGGAGCTGGTGCCGGTCGGCCGGGAGCGCCATCCGGCTGCGGATCGTGGTCTGGCCGGCGGAGTAGCCGTGCCCGGCGGCGAAGCCCTCGCCGCTGTCGTCCTGCTGGCCGCTAGGCCACTCGGTGTCGACCTGGACGACCCGGCGGCCGTGCTCACGGACGGCCCGTTCGGCCTCCGCGAGCATTGCCGACCCGGCGCCGCGCCGGCGGGCGTCGGGGTGCACGGCCAGCATCACCAGCGCGAGCTCGGGGTTGTCGTGCAGCGGCTCTGCCAGGCTCAGCATCCCGACCACCCGGTCGTTCTCGACCGCGGCCAGGTCGGTGAACCGGTGGGTGATCCCGCGGCGGCGGCCCCGGATCTCCTGCGCGCTCCAGGCGCTGTGCTCCTCGCCGAAGATCGCCCGTCGCGCGGCCTCCTGCACCCGCAGCCACTCCTCGAACAGCTTCCGGTCGTCGGGCTCGTCGGAGAGGGGGTGCACGCGTCGCAGATCCACGCCGCCGACTCTGCCAGCCCCGCCCCGCCCGTCGCGACCACCTTCCCCACTCCCGTACCCCGCCTGCTCTCCCGCCCCCTCCGGCAAAAGCTGGCCGCGCGCACATGCGTGCGTGTGCCGGTCGCCACGATGTGCCGCCCTCCGGCAAAAGCTGGCCACGCGCACACGCATACCTATGCCGGTCGCCAACTTCTGCCGGCGTGTTTGGTCAGGTATCGGTACAGCGCAAGCCAAGAGACCGTAAAGTCAGCGGGCTTATCTCGTTCTGACACAAGGAGTTTCGTTGCACCGTTCGATCCGCCTGCTTGCTGCAGCATCCGTCGTCGCCGCTGCTGCCGTCACGCTGACGCCGCAGGCCGACGCCGCCACGTCGTCGCTGCAGTTCCGTACGTTCGTCGCCGACCAGCCCGGCGCCGACCTGCCGCTGTCGCAGTACAAGCTCAACCGCGAGTACATCACCGTCAAGAACACCTCCACCCGTTCGGTGAAGGTGGGCGGGTACCGCATCAGGGACAAGGCGAACCACACCTACGTCTTCCCGTCCGGCTACACCATCCGGGCCGGTTCGTCCGTGCGCGTCCACACGGGTCGGGGGACCAACACCTCGACCGACGTGTACTGGAAGCAGGGCTACTACGTCTGGAACAACACCGGCGACACGGCGTACCTGTCGACGCCCGGCGGTACCCGTCTGGACGTATGCACCTACTACAAGAACAGCTCCGGCAGGAAGTACTGCTGAGCCACCCGTGATCGTCAGCCCCTCCGCCGGGATGGCGGAGGGGCTGACGTGCGTTGAGCACAGTGTGAGACTTGAGGACATGATCTTCGGAAACGGTCGACGGACGACGATGGTGACGGAGCAGGACGCGCTGCCCGGCCGGCAGGAGACGCTGCCCGGCGTCCCCGACACCCACGAGGTCCTGGGCACGTCCATGCACGGCCCGTGGCCCGAGGGCACTCAGGTGATGTATGTCGCGATGGGCTGCTTCTGGGGCGCCGAGCGCATCTTCTGGCAGCAGCCGGGCGTCGTCACGACGGCGGTCGGTTACATGGGCGGCTACACGCCGAACCCCACGTACGAGGAGACCTGCACCGGGCGTACCGGTCACACCGAGGCCGTCCTGGTGGCGTACGACCCCGCCGCGACGACGCCCGAGCTGTTGCTGAAGCAGTTCTGGGAGAACCACGACCCGACGACCGCCAACCGTCAGGGCAACGACATCGGGGCCCAGTACCGCTCGGCGATCTACTGGACGACGCCTGAGCAGCAGCAGGCGGCCGAGGCGACCCGCGCGGCGTTCCAGCAGGTGCTGCAGGACAACGGCTTCGGCGAGATCTCGACCGAGATGCGTCCGGCGTCGGAGGCCGGTGAGTTCTACTACGCCGAGGGGTACCACCAGCAGTACCTGCACAAGAACCCCGGCGGCTACTGCAACCACGGCCCGAACGGCATGACCTGCCCGGTGGGTCTGGTGAAGCAGGACCAGCTACCCAGCCAGCAGTCCGTCCAGCCGCCACGGGGCTGAGGCGCCGCCGCGATCCGCGCGCAGCCGGACACGTTCAACGCCCGCGACGTCGACGCGCCGATGGCCGGCGTCCCGTCGAGCCGGTGACCGGGAGGCTCAGCCGTCGCCGTACGGCCGCTGAAACCCGTGACGCAGCTGCAGCACCACCGCCCAGACGAGGGCCCCGCATGCCACCACCATCAGGACGGCGATGACCAGCGCGCCGTCCCGTCCCCACGCCGCGGCCGCCACGATGGCGAGCACGAACGCCCCCACGGCGAGCGCGTGGGCGATCAGGCGCAGCCGCCATGTCGTCGGCAGGTTCCTCCACCAGGACATCGCTCACTCACCGTAGCCCGCGCCCGATGCCCCAGATCCGCGTCGTGGCCGCCGACTTTGTTTGGCACGGCAACCGGTGGGTAATCACCCGGATCCGGTGGTCGCCGGCAGTCGGTCGTCGTCCGCCGCGCAGAACCGCCGAGGGAGGCAGTCTGATGCCAGGACAGAGCAGACCCACCGTACGAGGCGCCCTGCTGCGAGGCGTCAAGGAGCTACCGCGGAACGCCGCCTGGGTCCTCTCGCAGGCCGCGCGCCCCGCGACCGCCACCAAGGACGCCGCGAGCGACGCCGGTGATGCGGTCGTCGACCGCGCTCGCCGTGCGGGCGCCGGGGTCATCGACGCCGTGCCGGGCACGGGCGACGCGGTGGGCACCCGCCTCCAGCGTGCTCGCGCCGCCTCGGAACGCGCCCACGAGGCGGAGGAGAAGGCCGTCCGGGCCGCCCAGGAGGCCAAGGCGCGCGCCGACGACGCGACGCAGGTGGCGGAGAACGACAAGGCGCGGCTGCGCGAGATCAAGCGGTCCCAGGCGGAGGACGTCAAGAAGCGGGTCGCCGAGGCGCGCGCTGCCGCTGACGAGCAGGTCGCGCAGGAGCGCGCGGCCGCCGAGGCCGACGCCGACCGTGTCCTGCGGGACGAGGAGGACCGGGCGCGGGCGCGGCTGGAGCGGGCGAGGTCGGAGGCCGACGACGCCCAGGCCGAGGCGCAGTCCCGCCTGGACGACGCCACCTCAGCACTCAAGGACGCGCGCAAGCTCGCGGACGAGGCGGCCCAGGCGGCTCGGGACGCGGCCGAGGAGGCACGTGCGCAGGCCGACCAGCTCGCCGCCCGTGCTCAGGGCGACGCCCAGGAGGCCGAGAAGCTGGTGGCCCAGGCCGAGAAGGTCCGCTCGGACACCGGCGGGACGGCCTCGGACGTCACGCGCGACCTGAGCAGCAACGGCCTACCGGTCGACTTCGACTCCGCCACGAAGGCCGAGCTGCTCGAGATCGCCGCGGCGCAGGACATCTCCGGTCGCACCACGATGTCCAAGGAGGACCTGGTCAAGGAGCTGAAGAAGTCCGCCCGCAAGCACTGATCGGACCAGGAGGTCTGCCATGGGACTGTTTCACCGCAAGAGCGCGTGGGAGCGGGTGACCGACCCGATCGCCTCAGCCGCACCGAAGGGATCCGGTGCTCGGTCGGGCCTCACCGCCGTCGGGACGACGGTGGCGCTGACGGTCGGGAGCGCCGTCGTGTCCGCGTACCGCCATCGAAAAGACTCGCAGTGAGAAAGCTGAGCCTGGTCGTGTTCGGCGCCGGCTACGTCCTGGGGACGAAGGCCGGACGGCAGAGGTACGACCAGATCGCCGCGGCGGCCCGGGCGGTGTCCACCCGGCTGGACGCGTACGCGAACGGGTCGAGCCGGGCCCAGGACGACGACCGGCGTGCGAGCCATGCCGCGGACGCCGAGCAGTAGCACCGGTTCGCGCGCGACCGTCGTCGACATCGCGCTCGTGGTCCGGCTGTTCCGGATGAGGCTGCTTCGCGTCGAGGGACGCGTCGCGCTGACCCCCACCTGGTCGACCGCCGCCCGCGACGGCTCGGACGGCTCCCCGGTCGTCGTGACGTCGACCCGCGCAGGGCGCGGACCGGACGTCGGCGTGCCGTCGTCCCCACGGCTCGCCGACGCCGTCCGCCTGCTCCGCGACGCGTCCCGCACTCTCGACGGGGCCGTCCTCCCGCCTGGTCGTCGGCTGAACGGTCGTTCTAGCCGTTCGACACCTGGTCGATGAACCGCGCGGATCGCTTCCGCAGGCCCTCGATGCGACGCTCGACCAGGCGCTGCCGGTCGGCGTCGTCGTCGCTGCCGACCTCCGAGACGGTCGGCTTCCGGCGGACGTTCTGGGAGCAGATCAGCTCGGTGCAGATCAGGGTGCCGATGGTGTTGCCGCGACGCCCGGACGCACCCGCGCGCCGCGCGATGTACATGCTGACGTCGTCGGTCACGACGACGTCCTCGCACCAGACGCACACCATGGCGCGGCGCCGCTCCGGTCGCGGAACGCTGCGCAGCAGCACACCCGCCGGCTCGCCGTCGCGCTCCAGGACGACGTACGCGAGCTGCGGGCGCTTGGCATCGCGCCAGCCCAGGTAGTCGAGGTTCTCCCAGTCGACGGCGTCGAGGTCCGGGAGGATCGCCTGGTTCGCCTCGCGGCGGGAGGCGTTGGTGAAGGACATACGAATCTGCTTGTCACTCAAGGGGTTCATGAATCAGCGCTTTCGGTCGCGCGGCGACCGCTGCGGCGCGGCAGCAGGCCACACCGCCCGAGCGGGCCGGTGGGAGATGCCGAGCAGCGGCCGTCCGGAGGACGTCACGTCGCCGCGAGGTGCCGCCGACGTGACTCAGGGAACGGGAGCCGTCGCGGCCGCCGAGCAGGCCGTCATGGCCGCCCCGCTTCCTGCGATGACGCCGTGCATCCGCTCGCTCCTCGATCCGTCCTGCTGGCCGGCGGCGCGCCGAGCCGCCGCAGCCGTCCAGTCTGGCTGACGTCGCGGGTCGTGTCATCTCGATTTCGCCGAAGCATCCGCGGCCGTCGCTCGCGGTACGGTCCGGACATGCGATCCGCCACCGGCGCCGTCGAGACCCACGTCCGGGCGTTCGACGACCTCTTCCCCCGATGACCGCGGCGTTCGACAGGGAGGTGCGGGTGCGTCGCGGCGACGTGGACCTGCACGCGCAGACGTGCGGGGACCACGGCGGGCCGGCGGTTGTCCTGCTGCACGGACTCGGCGGCTGGTACGGCGAGTGGACGCGCACCGCGGCAGCCCTGGCGCCCCGCCGACAGGTCGTCGCGTTCGACCAGCGCGGTCACGGTCTGAGCACGACGCGGCCGGTCGAAACGAGCCGGGGGGCCCACGCGGCCGACGTCGTCGCCGTGCTGGACGCGCTCGGGGTCGCACGCGCGACCCTCGTCGGGCAGTCGGCCGGAGGCCATACGGCACTGGTCACCGCCGCTACGTACCCGGACCGTGTCGAACGGCTGGTCCTGGTCGAGGCTGCCGTCGGTGGTGGCGACCTCACGGGCCACCAGGCGACGATCGAGTGGTTCCGGTCCTGGCCGGCGTCGATCGCCTCGGCTGACGAACTCGCGGACCTCCTCGGCTCGACAGCGGACGTCGCCGCCACCTGGTGGGACGGCCTGGCGTCCGCACCGAACGGCCGGCGCCCGCGCTGGGACCTCTCCGTCCTCGAAGCCGTGCTCACCGGCATCGGACACCGCGAGCACTGGGACGAGTGGGACGCCGTCCGCTGCCCGACCGCGCTCGTGCGTGGGACCCGGAGCGCGATCCCGGACGCCCAGGTCGCGCGGATGCTTCAGCGCTCAGGCGTCACGTTGCACCGCGTCGAAGCCGGTCACGACCTGCACCTGGAGAACCCGTCGTCGTGGCTCGACACCTTTGAGACCGTTCTGTCGATCTGACGCCGCCGAGGTCGCCGGTTACGCCTGATCGCTCAGTCAGCAAGGTTCGCGGCCACCGTCGCACCGAGCTCGTACGCGGCCTCGGTGGCCTTCTCCTCCAGATCCCCCATCACCTCGAGCACGTCGTACGCCTGCTGCCAGTTCAGCGCCCCGATGATCGACTGCACGGACCGGACGGCCCCGGTCAGGTCGTAGCGGCCGTGGACGTACAGCCCGTACGGCCGCCCGGACGTCGCGCCCTCGGTCGCATCGCCCGAGCCGTCCGGCGCGAGAGCCCCGCCGACCTGCAGGAACGTGGAGTCGAAGACGTGCTTGAGCGCGCCCGACATGTACCCGAAGTTCGCGGTCGTGCCGACGAGGTAGCCGTCCGCCTCGATGAGGGTGGTGTGGTCCGCGTCGCCGCGGGCCCAGTCCAGCGCCTCGCGGACCTCCACCTCCACGCCCGTGATCTCGGGGTCGCGAGCGCCTGCGACGACGGCGTCGGTGAGCGCCCGGAGCGCCCTCGTCGGCGAGTGGTGGATGACCAGCAGTCGCGTCATCCGGCCAGCCTAGGGACGCCGGTGGCAGGCTGGCCGCCGTGGACCCCGACGACTGGCCCCTCGCCCACCTGCGCCTGCGCTACGACGTCGTCGAGCTGAGGCCGGTCGCGGACGACGACCTCGGCGAGCTCGCCCGGCTGCTGCCGGACGACTTCGAGCACGACCCGCGCGCCGCGCTGCTTCCCTGGCTGGACCTCGCCGGCAACCGGCGCCGGCTGCTGCTCCAAAACGTGTGGCGCGCGCGAGGCACCTGGTCCTCGGACTCGTGGGTACTGCACCTGGTCGTCCTCCGCGACGGCCGCCGCGTCGGCGTCCAGACCCTGGAGGCGGACGACTTCCCCGGGGTCGCGACGGTCGACACGGCGTCCTGGCTGGTCCGCGAGGTCCGCGGCCGCGGTGTTGGTGTGGCCATGCGCAGTGCGGTGCTGGGACTGGCCTTCGACCACCTCGGCGCGGTCGCCGCCGTGACGTCTGCGCGCGAGGACAACCACGCCTCGCTCGGCGTCTCGCGGCGGGTGGGCTACACCGACAACGGGGTCAGCCTCAACGCGTCCGGCAGCGGACGCGCCGTGCTGCAGCACCTGCGGATGACCGCCGAGCAGTGGCGCGCGTCCGGCCGGGGCACCGGGGTAGAGGTCAGCGGGCTGGAGCCGTGTCGGCGGTGGTTCGGCGCGGCCACGCGATGAGGGCGGCGATGACCACGACGTACCAACCCACGAGGACGTCGCTGACCCAGTGGTTCCCGGTGCCGACCACCACGAGTGCGGTGATCACGGCGTGCGCGCTGCCGACCACTCTCAACCACACGCTGCGCGTGCACGCGAACGCCACGATCGCGACCCACAGCGCCCAGCCGGCGTGCAGTGACGGCATCGCCGCAAGCTCGTTCGTCATGCCACCGAGACCCTTGGGAGCGGAGGCGTCCGCACCCCACCAGCCCGCGGAGGCGTGCTGAGCCAGGACGTCGACGTATCCCATACCGGTGAGCCGCGGAGGCGCGGTCGGCAGCAGCAGGTACATGACCAGGCCGAGCACGGTCGCGATGACCAGCGCGCGCCGGGCCCGTACGTAGTGGGCGCCTCCCCGGCGGTAGAGCACGAGCAGGACCACCGCCGTGATGACGTAGTGCGCTGACGCGTAGTAGTAGCTGGCCAGCACCCCGACGACGTCGTGGGCGGCGAACCAGTGGCCGAGCCCGGACTCGCCGTCCAGGCCGACGGCCTTCTCCCAGTGCAGAATTCGCTGGGCGCGCGCCTGGGCATCGGTGAGGTCGTCGCTGGCGAGCAGCCGCGAGCCGCTGTACGCGACGTACAGCAGGGCGATGAGGCCCAGCTCGATCAGTCCAGGCCTGCGCCGTACCCATCCGATGGCCGCCTGCCCGGCGCCGGTCCGCGCAGCGGGTCTCTCGAGATGCCTGGTTGTCACACGATCACCATCCGTCCTGCTCCCCCGGCGTGCCATCGGGTGCAACCCCGACACCACCCCGGCGGGCCCCTGAGCTCACGGGCCCTGTCCCCAGGAAGGACCCCGGCAGGCGCCTGATACGTGACAGCAGCGACCCCCGTCGGAGATGGCCCGTGACCGCTCCCCGGCGCTGCCCCGTCGAACCAGCGCTGACCTGCCGCACGGTAGATAGTTTACCTGCCGACCGGTAGGCTAGGCAAAGACGTTTCGCAATCGGCTTCATGGGAGGGTGTGCGGACCATGGCCAGAGACACCAAGTCCGACATCTGCAGGGCCGCGATGGACGTGATCGCAGCGAAGGGTGTCGAGGGCGCAAGTCTGCGCGAGATCGCCGAGGCCGTCGGCATCACCAAGGCGTCGCTCTACTACCACTACGCGTCCAAGCAGGACCTCGTCAGCGCGCTCCTCATGCCGCTCGTGGACGACATGCGCAACGCGCTCGCCGGCCTGGACCAGCGGCCCTGGTCGCCGGCGGCCGTCCGCGTGGTGCTGTCCGACTTCATCGACGCGGTCATCCGGCACCGCGACGTGGGGGTGTGGCTCGCACGGGACATCGGGGCCCTCGCCTCGTTCGAGGACGTCCTCGGCGAGATCTTCGCTCTCACCGGCCGGCTCCACCACTGGCTGGCCGGCCCCGACCCGACGGTCGAGGACCGGATCCGCGCGGTGGCGGCGACCGAGGTGGTGGGCGGGGTCCTGTCCTCCACGCTCACGGTCTCCGACGCACCGGACCAGGTGCTGCGCAGCGTCCTGCTGGAGGCCTCGCTGGACGTCCTCAAGGCCACCAGTCGGGCGGGCGCAGCCTGAGCTGAGCAGCCCCGGCCGACTCAGTCGTCCGCGACGAGCGTGCCCGGGTTCATCACGCCCTGCGGGTCGAGCGTCTGCTTCACCGCTCGCAGCAGCCGGGTGCCGAGCACGCCGGTCTCCGCCTCCAGGTAGGGGCGGTGGTCCTTACCCACTGCGTGGTGGTGCGTGATGGTCCCCCCGGCCGCGACGATCACCTCGCTCGCCGCGGCCTTCACCCGCGACCACTGCCCGAGCGGGTCGGCGGCCTCCCGTGCCACGAACGTGAAGTAGAGCGAGCAGCCGGTCTCGTAGACGTGGGAGACGTGGCACTGCACCAGGCCGGGGGTACCCAGCTCCGCGAGCGCCGACCGGATCGCGGCACCCACCGCGTCGTACAGGTGCGGGACGTTCGACCACGACGTGGCCGTCTCGAGCGTCTCGACGAACACCTGGCGGTCCATCAGCTCGTCGCGCAGGTACGGCCCCGAGAACCGGCCCTGCCGCCACGCCTGCGCGATTCGGCCTGGCAGCCGCACGGCGCGCGAGGCGGTGAGCACGTTGGTGCACGCGCGGCGTCGCGCCCGGACGACCGTCGCGTTCGTGCCCTCCCAGACGAGGACGGCCAGGCAGGGCGTCGCCATCCGGCGCAGCCGCAGGTATCGGGCCAGCGCCTCTCCCGCCGGTCCCGCGAGAGCGAGTGACACGTCCGTCTCGTCCGGGTCCGAGATGCGGCACACCTGCGGCATCGTCGCCTTGCCCAGTGACTGGATCATCACCCGGAGCGTCTCGGCGGCCTCGTCCATGGACGCGAAAGCATAGGCAGCACAGGTGAACTCAGTAGGCTTGGCATGCACCTTGACGGTGGCCTCGGTGATGACTCCGAGCGACCCCTCACTGCCGACGACCAGGTCGAGCAGACCCGGCCCGGCCGCGCTGGCCGGGGCGCGGTGGTCGAGGACCAGCTCGCCCACCGGTGTGACGACGGTCGCGGCGAGGACGTTGTCGTCGATGCGGCCGTACCCGGTCGACGCCTGTCCCGCCGACCGCGTCGCCACGTACCCGCCGAAGGTCGCCTGCTGGTGGCTCTGCGGCAGGTGACCGAGCGAGAGGCCGTGCGCTGCGAGCAGCCGCTCGATGTCAGGCCCGCGGACGCCGGCCTGCAGGGTGGCGGTGTGGCTGATCGGGTCGACCCGGACCAGCCGGTCGAGGCGACGCAGGTCGAGGCTGACGGTCGGACCGCGCTTGGCGGACGGCGTCACGCCACCGACCACGCTGGTTCCTCCGCCGAACGGGATCACCGCGACACCGCGCTCCGCGCAGCACCGGATGACCCCGCCGACCTGCTCGGCGTCGGCGGGCACGACGACCGCGTCCGGCGCCCGGCTGCCGTCGCCGGTCCGCAGGCGGTACAGGTCGGGGTAGGACTTCCCGCCCGCGTGCTCCAGGCGGCTGCGCCGGTCCTGCAGGACACCGTTCGCGCCGACGACGGCACGCAGCGCCTCCAGCACCTCCCCCGGCAGCGCGGGCTCGGGCAGGCGGACGTCCTGCTCCGCCACCGGGCCGCCGGACGGCGCGTCGGGCAGCGCCCCGATCTCCTGGGCGAGACGGCTCAGCCCGGACGGCGGCAGCGCGTGCCGGGCGGCCGGGTCACCCCACCCGTGCCAGATGGAGCGACGGACGGACGCGGTCGTGATGTCGGACATGGCGGCATCATGGCAGTCCTGTTACACCGTGACAACATGTGTAACACTGTTACGCGTGCAGCGCAGTGCGAGTGACCCCCTCCTGGACGCCGTCGTCGCCGAGGTGATGGCGTACGGCGTCCGTCGCGCGACCGCCACGTCGGTCGCCCAGCGCGCCGGGGTGTCCCGGATGACCGTGCACCGCCGCGGCGGCCTCCAGCAGCTCCTGCTGGATGCGATCTCACGGGAGTTCGACCAGACGGTGCACGCCGTGGCCGGCCCGGAGTCCGGCGAGCCGGTACGGGCCCGACTGAGCGCGGGCGTCGCGAGCACCATCGCGACGCTCAACGCCTCTCCGCTCATCACGGCCCTGCACCGGCACGACCCCGAGCTGGTCGTGCCCTACCTCGTCGACCGGCTCGGGCACAGCCAGCAGACCGTCCTGGCGGTCCTCGTCGAGGCGATCCGGCTCGGCCAGGAGGACGGCTCGGTGCGCGAGGTCGACCCCGACCTCGCCGGTCACGTCCTGCTGATGGCCCTGCAGAACTTCGTCATCTCGGCCGGCATCATCCGGCAGGTCACCGACCCGCAGGCCGTGCTGCGCGAGGTGAGCGTCCTGGTCGACTCCTACCTCGCACCGGCGGCGACGTCGTGAGCGCGTCGCTCAACGCGCCGCAGCGGGCCCGCGCGCTGCGGCGCCTCGCGGAGGAGGAGATCGACGTCCTCGTCGTCGGCGGCGGCGTGACCGGTGCCGGCATCGCGCTGGACGCCGCGACCCGTGGCTGGCGGACGGTTCTCGTCGAGCGGCACGACCTCGCCTGCGGCACGAGCCGGTGGAGCTCCAAGCTCGTCCACGGCGGCCTGCGTTACCTGAGCCGTCTGCAGCTCGGCATCGCCCGGGAGTCGGCCGTCGAGCGGCACCACCTCCTGACCGCGATCGCGCCGCACCTGGTCCGACCGGCCCGCACCCTCGTCCCGTTCACCGCCGACGCCCCACGCCGGTCCGACCTCGCGCTGGCCGCGGGCATCCGGGTCGCCGACGGGTTGCGTCTCGCGGCGCGGACCCCGGCGCGGGTCCTCCCCGGGCCGTACCGGGTCACGGCTCACGAGGCCTGCTCACTGACGCCCGCCCTCGCCGAGCCCGGCCTCCGGGGCGGAGTCGTGTACAGCGACGGTCAGCTCGAGGACGACGCTCGGCTGGTCGTCGCGGTCGCCCGGACTGCGGCGGCGCACGGCGCCGACGTGATCACGCGGGCCGGCGCGCGCGACCTCACCGGCACCACGGCGGTCGTGACCGACGAGCTGACCGGCGAGCGGACGGACGTCCGCGCACGCGTCGTCGTCAACGCCACGGGCGCGTGGGCCGCCGACCTGGACCCGCGGCTCGCCCTCACACCGAGCCGTGGCTCGCACCTGGTGGTCCGCTCGAGCGCACTCGGGCACCCGACGGCGACGCTCAGCGCTCCCGTGCCGGGCGAGTTCGGCCGGTTCGTCATCGCGATCCCGCAGCCGGACGGCCTCACCTACATCGGACTGACCGACGAGCCGGCGCCCGACGCCGACCCGGAGGCGCCACCCGTACCTCCGTCCGACGAGACGTTCCTGCTGAGCACGCTGAACCGGCTCCTGGCGACGCCCCTGACTGCAGCGGACGTCGTGGGCCGGTTCGCCGGGCTGCGGCCGCTGGTCGGCGGCGGCGACCGCGTCACCGCCGACATCTCCCGGCGCCATCTGCTGCTCGACGAGCCGGACGGACCGGTGACCATCGTGGGCGGCAAGCTCACCACGTACCGCCGGATGGCTCAGGACACCGTCGACGCGGTCGGGCGACGGCTTGGGTCCGAGCGCCCGTGCGTCACGGCCGATCTCGGGCTGGTGGGTTCTGCGGATCGCGTTGCCTTGCAACGGGTTGCGGCACCGACACGTCTCGTACGCCGCTACGGCACAGAGGCTCCTGCGGTCGATGCCCTCGCCCGGCGTCACCCCGAGCTCGCCCGGCCCGTGGCCGACGGTTCCCCCACGATCGGCGCCGAGCTGCTCTTCGGGGTCCTGCACGAGGCCGCCTTGGACACGGCGGACCTGGTCGAGCGTCGTACGCGCGTGTCGATGGTCGACGCCGACGTCGCGCCCGCCCGCGAGGCCGCCTCGGCGGTGCTCGACCTCGCCGCGACGACCGCCGGGTGAGCGCCCTGCACGGCGAGCGAACACCCCTCGTTAGGGTCGTCGCATGAAGCTGACGACCGAGCTGGAGAAGGCCTTCAACGAGCAGATCACGCTGGAGCTCGAGGCGTCCATCGTCTACCGCCAGCTGGCCATCGAGGTGGAGATCCGCGACCTGCCGGGCATGGCCGCCTGGCTGCGCCACCAGGCCGACGAGGAGATCGTGCACGCCAACAAGTTCATCGACCACGTCACCGACCGCGACAACCGTCCGGTGATCGGCGCCGTCCCCGGGCCCGAGGTCGCTGTGTCGTCCGTCCTGGACGTCTTCCGGGTCGCGCTCGAGCACGAGCGCCGGGTGTCGGAGTCGATCCGCGAGCTGTACCGCCGCACCGACGCCGCCGGTGATCTGGACTCCCGCCCGCTGCTGAACTGGTTCCTCAGCGAGCAGATCGAGGAGGAGTCCACGGTGAGCGAGATCGTCGGGCGGATCGAGCTGATCGGCGACGACGGCCCCGGCCTGCTGCGCCTGGACGAGGAGCTGGGTCAGCGACCGGCCCGCGGCACCGAGAACGCCGCCTGACGACGACCCCGATGCCCCGCCCCCTTCGCCGGGTGGCGGGGCGTTGCCGTACTCATGACCGAGCGCGCCACTCCTGCTCGAGGATCGCCATGTCGTGGTCGTCGATCCAGTCGTCGTCGAAGCGGAACGACTCGCGGCGGGTGCCCTCGAGGACGAACCCCACCTTCTCGTAGACCCGCCGTGCGCGCGGGTTGAAGTCGAACACGCTGAGGCTCATCCGGTGCATCCCGAGACGGCTGAACCCGTGGTCGACGATCATCCGGCACGCCTCCGTCCCCAGCCCGCGGTCTCGCCCGCCGGGCCCGATGAGGGTGCGGAAGTTGCAGGAGCGGTTGTCGCGGTCCAGCTCGTTCAGGACGACCTCGCCCACGACGAGGTCCCGCTCACGGTCGACAACGGCCAGGTCCAGTCGGTCCGGCGCCTGCGCCCGCGTGAGGTACCACTCACGAGTCCGGTCGTCGATCTCCGGCGTCGCCGCCATGGCCTCCGCCGTCGTCGTGACGCTGCCGGTGAGGCGCCCGATCTCCGGGTCGGCGAGGATGCGCGCGACGACCGGCAGGTCCTCCTCGACGAACGGCCGGAGGAGCACTCGCGGGCCCTGCAGCGTGGGCTTGTCCAGCCATCGGTCCTGTTCGCTCATGCGGGCATCCCATCTGCAGCGCCCTCCGCCGTCGATCTGATTTCGGCCGGCCCTCGGCGACCCCCACCCTCGCGAAGATCGACTGTCCGACACCCCATGGAGTGCCGGACAGTCGACCTTCGCCGAGCTCCGACCGCCGAGCGCCGAGCGCCGAGCGCCGTCAGCTGTTGGGTCGCACGAACGGGAACGCCAGCGTGGCGCGGATGCTCGCACCCGTCAGCATCATCACGGCACGGTCGACGCCCAGACCGAGCCCACCGGTCGGCGGCATCGCGTACTCCAGCGCCGCGAGGAACGACTCGTCCAGCTGCATCGCCTCGGGGTCACCGGCGGCGGCCGCCATCGACTGCGCCGTGAGCCGGCGACGCTGGTCGACGGGGTCGGTCAGCTCGCTGTACGCCGTCCCGATCTCGGCCCCGAAGGCGACCAGGTCCCACCGCTCGGCGAGGTTCGGGTCGTCCCGGTGGCGTCGGGTCAGTGGCGAGGTGTCGAGCGGGAAGTCGGTGTAGAACGTCGGGAACGTCGTCTGCTTCTCCACCAGCGCCTCGTACAGCTCCACCACCAGCTGCCCGGCGGAAGCAGCGGGCGCGACGCTCACGTCGTGGGCCCGGCACACCTCGGCGACCTCCTCCCGTGATGAGGACGAGGTCAGCGGTACGCCGGTGGCCCGGCCGACCGCGTCGTGCACCGTGATCACCGGCCAGTCGGGCGACAGGTCGACGTCACCGTCCGGGCGGCGCGCGACCGGCCGGCCGTTGACGGCCGTCGCGACCTCCAGCAGGACGTCGCGGGTGAGCTCGCGCATGACGTCGTAGTCCGCATACGCCTGGTACGCCTCGAGCGAGGTGAACTCCGGGTTGTGCGTGGCATCGACGCCCTCGTTGCGGAAGTTGCGGCCGAGCTCGAAGACCCGCTGCATCCCGCCGATGCACAGCCGCTTCAGGTAGAGCTCCGGCGCGATGCGCAGGTAGAGGTCCATGTCGTAGGCGTTGATGTGCGTCCGGAAAGGCCGCGCGGCGGCCCCGCCGTGCACAGCCTGCAGGATCGGCGTCTCCACCTCGGTGAAGTCCCTGCTGCCGAACGCCTCGCGCATGGCCCGGACGCCTGCGGACCGGCGCCGGAGCATGTCCACCGAGTCGGGCGTGACGATGAGGTCGAGAGCGCGCTGCCGCACCCGGACGTCGTCGGCGAGGGTCGCGCGCAGGTCCGGGACGGGGCTCAGGCACTTGCCGGCGAGGTCCCAGTCCTGCAGCAGCACCGACAGCTCGCCGGTACGTGAGGTCGCCACCGACCCGGTGACGCTGACGATGTCACCGAGGTCCACCATCCGGCGCCACTGCTCGCGCGGACGCGCCGGCGTCTCCGCGGAGGTCGCCATCACCTGGATCCGCTCGCCCTCGTCCTCCAGCACGGCGAAGGTCACGCCGCCCAGGTCACGCAGCGCCCGCACTCGTCCCGCCACGGACACCACGTTCTCGGTCCGGACGTCGGTCCCGAGCCCGGCGTGAGCGCACCTGATCTCGGCTACCCGGTGCGTGCGGGGCACGCCCACCGGGTAGCCGTCCTCACCGTCCTTCTCCCAGCGCGTCAGCTTGTCCCGGCGGACGCGCTGCTGCTCCGTGAGCGTCGCGATCGGCGCGGCCGGCGAGAGCAGCTGTGCCTCCTGCGCCCGGACGCGGTCGACGAAGTCCGGCTCCGGCCGAGGTGGCTGGGTGTCCGAGACCCGTGGGCCGACCAGGAAGCGAGGCCCGACCAGCGGCAGGAAGCCCTCAGCAACACCCATCGCGATCCCGGCCCGCGCGACGGTCAGGGCGGGGTCGTAGCAGAGCAGCCGGGGCACCCACTGCGGCTGGTACTTGTCGTTGGAGCGGTACAGCGTCTCCAGCTGGTAGAAGCGGGACACGAATGACAGGAAGGCGTCGGTCGCCTTCGTGACGGGGCCGGCGCCGACCTGGTCGGCGCTGCTGAACACGTTGCGGAAGACGGCGAAGTTGAGCGAGATGCGTCGTACGCCGATCGCTCCGGCGCCGTCGACGAGCTGGCTGACGAGGTACTCGTTCAGGCCGTTCTCGGCCGCCCGGTCACGGCGCATGAGGTCCAGCGACAGTCCGCGGGAACCCCACGGCACGAAGGACAGGAAGCCCCTGATCTGCCCGTCGCGGTCGTGCGCGGTGATCAGCACGCACCGCCCGTCGGCCGGGTCACCGAGCCGGTTGAGCGCCATGGAGAAGCCGCGCTCGATCTCCTCGCCGCGCCACTGCTCGGCGAGCTCACCGATCTCGGCCAGCTCGGCCGGCGACAGATCGGCGTGATGCCTGATCCGGGTGGTGTAGCCGGCGCGGGAAATGCGCGTGACGGCCTGCCGGACAGGACGCATCGACCGCCCACGCAGCCGGAACCGGTCGATCTCGATGATCGCCTCGTCGCCGAGAGCGAAGGCGCGCAGTCCCGCCGCGACGTACTCCCTGGTGCCCTCCTCGCTCGAGGACAGCACCGCCGCGTACCAGCCGTGCAGCCGGCACTCCGCCAGCCAGACCTGGATCGCCGCGTCCCAGGAGCTGCGCCGGCCGATCGGATCCGCACTGGCGACACTGACGCTGCCTTCGACGCGGTAGGTGACCGCGGCCCGCTGGTCGGGCGAGAAGACGACGCTCTTGTCACGCCGCGTCGCGAAGTATCCGAGCGAGTCGCCCTCGCCGTGCTCGAGGAGAAGCCGTCGCACGGCCAGCTCCTCGTCGGCGTCCTGGTGCTGGGCTGCTCGGCCGGCGCGCCAGAAGACCAGGATCGCCAGGACCAGCGCGCCGGCCGAGATCACACCCGCCACCTGGTAGATCCAGTGGTGCCCGAGGTGCCCGTGGAATCCGGGCTCGTCGGGCGGGGTGCTGATGCCGAACGTCGACCGCACCGACCAGGCGACCTTCTCGACCGGTCCGTTCAGCGTCCGTGGGAGCAGGAAGGTCAGGGCCGTGGTGACAGCGGCACTCAGGACGAGCCCCGCGGCCAGGACGGCGATCGCGGCGCGACGCGCGCCGGGCGCGAGCCGCGCCGTGAACGCCGGGTAGGACCAGACCACCAGTCCGAGGACGACCAGGCCGGCGGCGAGAGCGAGGATGTTCAGGGGCAGCTCGTTGCGCCAGTCCCACCAGACCCGGGCGAAGCCGTGGTACGGATTGCCCGGGAAGCCGGGATGGTGCGCGACCTTGGCGATCCAGCGGATCTGCTCGGCGATCGACAGCGCCATCACGACGACCGTGACCACGTGCGCGACCCGGAACCGGCGACGCACCGCCCCGGACAGCGCCAGCAGCAGCGCGACGACGAACAGGCTCGGCTCGGCCGGCACGTTGAGCATCTCGAAGACGTCCACGATCACCGTCGGGATGCCGCGGTGCTTGAACAGCAGGCTGATCAGAGCCCAGACGGCGGCCAGCAGCAGCACCCGGCCGAGCCAGATGGCCACCCGCTCCCGTGGGTCGCGAGGCGCCCTGGTCCGGTCGGCGGATCCCCCGCCGTACGGGCGGAACGAGCCCTTCAGGGCCTGCATCATCGTCACAACTCCTGACAGGCGTTCGTCGCGCAGTGAGAGCCATGATGGACGAACCATCTGTACGCCGGGTGAGTTTCGTTCGACAAAGCCGGCCGGCCCTGCGCAGTCCCGGATCGTGGGAAACAGAAAAGGCCAGCACATGTGTGCTGGCCTTTTCTGAATGTATGTCCGGCGGTGTCCTACTCTCCCACACCGTTCCCAGTGCAGTACCATCGGCGCTG
>NZ_JAROAV010000049.1 GCF_029439465.1 Luteipulveratus flavus
GAGCACGATGAACTCCACGACCGCGCTCCCCCGCTCGCGCCGACGCCCTCGTCGCAGCAGCAAAGCCGCCTGCTCGACCTCCGCGACGAGAAGCGGCGGCAGGCCCCCACGGTCACGTACGTGCAGCAGGAAGGCGACAGCACGTTCAGAGAGGCGTGGGACCGGGCGGTAGACGACGCGGGGCGGCGCGTCGTGCTCGACGGGCTGATCCGTCGCGTCCGGGTGCGGAAGGGGCGACCGGGGCGGCGCACCCGCGAACAACTGTTGGAGCGCATCGAGGTTGAGTGGCAGCCCCGGACCGGCGAGTGGTTCGACCACGGGGCGGGCTAGACCCTGGCCCGTTATATGTGTCTGCTGGGCGTCGTACCCTCAGCGCAAGATCACGTTTGAGGGGGCTCTCCATGACACCACCGGCTTCTGCCGCACGCGCGCTGCACGACATCATGGCGCAGATCAGTCAGCGCGTCTCGACCACCAGCGAGACGCCGTATCACGCCTGGCAGAAGGTCGCGGGATGCGAAGTGCCTTCGCGTGAGTTCGCCGTCTACCACGCAGAAGTGCTCACGCTGTTCGGCGAGGTCGAGGCGAGCCTGCTCCCCCTTCCCAGGGGCACGCAGGAGCGATATGCGAAGTACCTCCCGACATGGTGGGACGCGCTCGCGCGACCCCGGAATGACTGGGCCGCATCGGCCTCGGCCTTCGTGGCGCCGGAGCCCTTGGACATGCTCGCCAGCCTGGCGGACTACCTCGAAGAGCGCCGTGGCCCCGACGCAGCGCCACGGGCACGCCGCGCAGAGGTCTTGCACACTGCCGTCGAAACGATGCTGCATCACGTCCAGCAAGACGACACCCTCCCGACGACCGTGCGCGACCAGATCGCTGCTGATCTCAAGCACGTGTTGTGGCTCCTGGGCAAGGTGGACACCTTCGGCGTGGAGCACGCGGTGGCTGCCACCGAGAAGGCCACGGGCAAGATCCTGACGCTGTCGGCAACCAGTGGCCTCGCGCGGATCAAGGCGATCGGAGCCGGGCTTGTGACCGTGCTGGCGGTGACGGCCTGCGCGACCGGCTCGGTTGCCGCGATCACCTCCGACGTCCGGGAGACGCTTGGAATCTCGCAAGGAGACGCCACAGACACGCACATCGAGATGGTGCAGAACACGGTCGTGGAGATCTGCGAGGCGCACCCACCCAAGGAGTTGCTGCCAGGCAAGGGTCAGCAGACCGGCGGTGACGAGGTGGTCGACGCGGAGATCGTGGACGACGACCAGCCCTGATGCAGCACAACGCCCCTCGCAGCTCGAAGCGCGAGGGGCATTGTCGATCAGCGCAGGCAGGCGCGCTCGGCTGGAGTCCGAGCGAGCCCAGTGGACCGGCGCCGAACTCGTGACGGGTATCGGTCGTACGTCGTACGCTCCCCGTCATGGCGCAGACAACGTGTGGTCGATGTGGCCGATTGGCCTACATGCCAGCAGCCTCGGGACTGCATCTCGTGAAGCACCCAAGCGACTTCGGCTACCTGCAGGAGGCGGCCTACAAGTGCCCCAACTGCGGGCGACTCAACATCGCCTCCGAACCCAACGACGGCATCCGAGCGGTAACAGTTCAGCGTGACCCGACCAACGCCGAGAACGCCGCCTGGGACGAACCATCGTGGGTTCCGCGCTACACGGACGAGACGGAGTACCGGGATGGGGTGCCAGAGCACATTGCTACAGCAGCACAAGAAGCGACGCTGTGCTTATCCGTCGGCGCGTATCGCGCTGTCGGAGCGCTGGCTCGTGCTGTGATCGAGGCGACGGCGAAAGCCAAGGGCCAGACGTCGGGCACGTTGGAGAAGAAGATCGACGCCCTAGAGACCGCGAAGCACATTCGCGAGCACACCAGGGATCAGGCCCACGAGATCCGACACTTCGGCAACGACATGGCGCACGGCGACTTCGTTGACCCCGTCGACAAGGAAGAGGCGGAGGAGATCATTGCGCTGATGTCGGAGGTTCTTGACGAGGTCTACCAATCGCCCTACCGGCTGGATCAGCGTAGGAAAGCGCGGGCAGCGAAGAAGGCAGCGAAGAGCGGGGCCTAGAACGTCATGGAGACGCAGGACGTCCTGATGCTGGTGTTCACGTTCGCTGCCGTCGTGGTGGCGATCTGGGCAGCAGCAGCCGCGCACGCCGCGAACGCCAGAGCCGACAAGGCGAACAGCCACGCGGAAGTAGCGAACGGCAAGGCCGATCAGGCAAACAGCCTTGCACGCGAAGCGAACGCGCACGCGAGGGACGCGAACGACATAGCGGCACAGGCGGTGAAAGACGCCAGGGACGCAGCAACGTCCCTGGCGTGGGACGAGTACATCGTGGCGGTCGCGTCCCTGCAGAGCGTTGATCCAACTGACCCGACGACCGATGTCGGCGCTCTCCTCACACAGTTGCGGATTCGCGCGACGCTTCTGGTCGACCGGCTGCAGTGGCAGGGATTCGATAGGTGGCTCGTCGCGGACCACGCGGCCGGGCTGCTGCTCATGCGAGAGGCTGCTGAGAACGGGAAGAAGAAGCAGCATCAACTCGGTCGTCCGTTGACGGCTGACGAAACGATCGAGATCGACCGGAACTTCCACAAGTGGGTGTTCGCTCTGACCAAGAACGTCAGGCTCGTCCGCCAAACGGGACATCGCGAGGACACCCTCGCCGCACTGCATAAGGAGGCTCGGGACATCATCAGAACGGTGACGGACAGGAATGGGTGGGACCCGCCTCCCGAGCGCATCGAAGGGGTCGTCCCTCTTGCAGACAAGTACCAACCCTGAACCTCGTTGTACGACAACGCCCCTCGCGCTTCGAGCTGCGAGGGGCGTTGTGTCTGTTCGACGTTTAGGCGCAGTCGGCCTAGCTGACCTCCACGCTGGTCACGCCTCCCTCCACGAGGTCGAGCGTGCTGACCGCCAGGTCGCCAGGCAGGTACACGCCACCAGGGCACGTCATGACGGAGAACATCTCCCCTGCGACCACGACGCGCAGCGACGTGCCCTCAGGCAGCGCGTCCAGCGCGTGCGCCAGGGCGAAGGGGGTCGCTGACGTCTATGGAGGTCACGACGCCACCAGCCAATCCCCAAGCGAGTCAACGTAGTTGACGAGGTCGTGGGCGCTGATCTAGCTCAGGTACGTCTGCGTCGTGTCCAGGCGCGCGCGCCCAAGTTGCTTGCTAACCAAGTCGATTCGCCCGCCCTTGGCGGGGCGCGCTGCGTGGCTGTGTCGCAGCGCGTGAGGGTGGACGCGCTGCTCGATGCCTGCCCGCACTGCTGCCTTGGCGAGAGCACGACGCACGTAGCGCTGATCCAGGGGCGTGCCCACAACGCCAGCCGAGTAGGCGGCGAAGACCGGGTATCGGCCGGTCAACCCCAGAGCGCGGCGTCGCTCCAGCCACGTGCTCAGCAGCGCGCACGACTGCGGGTCGATGCTGACAACGCGGCGTCGGCCGCCCTTGCCTGCTCGCACCGTCACCTGACAGCCGGTCACGTCCAGGTCAGCGGGGCGCAGGTCCAGCGCCTCCTGCACGCGTAGGCCAGCGCCGTACATCGCCGCGATCAGGCCGCGCAGCCGGACGCCGCTGCTGGAGCGCGTGCTGCAGGCGGCGAGGACCGCGCTGACTTGCACGGGGGTCAGCACGGTCGGGGCGAACGTTGCGCCCTTGTTGGTGGGTGGGTGTGTCATGACGGTTCCTCTCCGTTCTGTCCCGCTTCCACGCGGAAGCGGGCTCTTCTCGCGCCAGTTGGCGCGTCGAACCGGCAAAGCGGGTTCATTCGAAGATCACGCGGGCCGCGCGCGCACGGGGAGAACCGTCAGGCTTCCGACAAGGCGGAAGGTCGACGTCGACAGCCAGCCGCACGACCTCGCTGCTGGTCGCCGGTCGTGCCCCGACGGGGGCCGAACCTCAACCCCGTTGGGGCACAACGGGGTTGAGGAAGCCGCTCAGTTTCGATGGGAGACACGGGAACTCGTGGCCGGCCTCGAGCTCTCGGGCCGCTAGTTCGCGCTATCTGACACTGCTTGACACTCCCCGGCCAGCCCCGCCCGTCCCTCCTGGTCCCCACCCTCGAACGCCAGGACGCCTAGGACGTCCTGGGCTTCACCGGCGTAGACGCGCACGCCGCCCGCGCCGCGACCGGTCGTCTCGTCCAGCCGCACCTGTCCGCTCTCCACCAGCGGGCCGGGACGCTCGACCGTGCCCAGCAGGGCGTCGAACGTCTCGCGGGCTCGGCGGTGCGCGACCCGCAGGCTCGACCACGACAGGCCGTCGTCGCCCGCCTCGGCCAGCCGGGCAAGGATCGACTCCGTCGTGCGCTTCCGCTTGTCCTGCTCCCCGGACACGACGTCGTCGTCCGCGACGTGCCCAGCGAGCAGCCACCACTGCTCGGTGATCGCGCGGTCCTTGGCGACCTGTCCAGCGCGCAGGGCGTCCCGGCAGGTCGCGACCGCCTCGGCCGTCCACTCGTCCGCGACGTGCCCAGCGAGCCGCCACCACTGCTCGGTGATCGCGCGGTCCTTGGCGACCTGTCCAGCGCGCAGGGCGTCCCGGC
>NZ_JAROAV010000005.1 GCF_029439465.1 Luteipulveratus flavus
TCCCTGCGCGTCACGAGGTTTCGACACGGGCTCGGCTGGCGCCTCGCCCGGCTCAACCAGCGGACCCACAGCCTCGCCCGGCTCAACCAGAACTGGACGCCACCACCGGTTGAATAGGCGCATGGCAGCGCGCGCGATCCACCACCTCGACCTCTGGGTCGACGACTACGCCACCGCCGGGGACGAGTGGGCCTGGCTCCTCGGCCACCTGGACTGGGAGGCCGACCTGTCCTGGGAGTCCGGCCGGTCCTGGGCGCACCCGGACGGCACGTACCTGTTCATGGAGTCGTCCGCCGACCAGACGGGCGAGCACGACCGGATGCGTGCCGGCGTGAACCATGTGGCGTTCACGGTCGAGAGCCGCGACCTGCTGGACCGGATGCGCGCCGAGTCCTCGGGCCACGGCTGGCGCGAGCTGTTCGCGGACCACTACCCGCACGCGGGCGGCGACGAGCACACAGCCCTCTACCTGGAGAGCTCGGAGGGGTTCGAGGTCGAGATCGTCGTCGAACCCTGAGCCGCCTGACGCGCCCGCCCGCTCAGGCGTCGAGTCCTCGATCACGATCTCTAGCCTGCTCTAACAGGAAACGTAGAGACGACAAGATGCGCCGATCGAAACCCTATGGCCGCGACTGTGCACTGCCCCACCACGTAGGGCAGCGCACAGCCGTCCAACGAACGGCGCCGGGCGCCGGGTCAGAACGTGTCGTTGATGGTGATCTTGTCCCAGCCTGTGACCGGCTTCGTCGTGCCGAGGCAGTTCAGGGTGACCGTCTGGCCCACCTGGATCTGCTCGGTGGTGCAGTCGACGGTGCCGAGCACCTCGGTGCCCTTCATGAACTTGACCTCGACGATCGCGCCGTCGCGGTCCTTGCGGTTGTTGGTGACCTTCAGGTCCTTGACCGTGGTGCCCAGGATCTCGTCGTTGCCGACCGACCACCCGGCGGCATAGCTGAAGCCCTGCACCTCGAACGCCTTGCCCTGCGTGATCGCCAGCGGGTTCTTGGGGCCGCCGGGCGCGTTGTCCGACTTCTCGATGTCGTTCGCGACCTTCGCCGCGCCGCCAATGACGAGCACCGAGCATCCACCGATGCCGAGGATGCAGACGCCGATCACGATCAGGATGACGTTACGCACGGTGTGCTTCTTCTTGGGCGGCTGCGGAGCGTACGCGCCGTACCCGGGCTGACCGTACGGCTGCGGAGCCCCGCCGGGCTGCGCGTTCCACGTGGAGCCGGGTGCTGCCGAGGCGACGGGCGCGCTGCCCTCGGTCGGGGCCGCTTGCTGGTCGAAGCCGTCCGTAGGTGTCGTCGTCATGACTGCCCTCCCGTCGGGCACGCGCCCGATCGATGCGCCCGCCTCGACATGACGGCATGACGGCATGGCGAGATGGGCTGAGATGTGTTGGATTTCCCCCAGTACGAACGGCATACGCGGGGTGCCCGCGGCCGATCGACGACGAACAGTAACCGTTGGCACGGCTCGGCGCACCTCGAACCTCAAATCTTCAACTAGCGCGTTGGTGAGCCGAACCGGATTCGCCGTACGCCCGTACGCCGGCGACCGGGCGCGCGTATCAGTCCCCTGCCCGCGCCCTCTTCCACCGCACAGGGTCGCAGCCGCGACGTCACCCCTGGCACCGCGACGGCCCTTCGGACAGAGGGGCCGGCCATGGTCGACATCAGCAGCATCAACGTGAGCATCCAGACGAGACGCGCGAGCGGGGCGGGCACCGACGGTGACGTGTACCTCGGCTTCTGCGGGCGGGAGTTCTACCTCGACACCGACGCCGACGACTTCGAGTCGGGCTCGTCGCGCGAGTACGTGCTCGGCGACGGCGGCAACACCAACAACGCCGGACGCAACGACCCGCGCAGCCCGCAGCTGCAGGTGGAGCAGATCGACGCGCTCCCCGCGTACATCCGGTTCGCCCCGACGGGCCGCGACGACAGCTGGGCGCTGCAGCGGGCGACGGTGCGGGTCAACGACGGCCTCTTCCCGATGTGGGACAGCCTCGAGCTGTTCGACCAGCGCGTCGGCCTCTGGCTGAGCACCCGCTCGGGGCTCGTCGCGCACCTGCTCAAGCACCGCGACTGACGGCCATGGACGGCCGCACGACCGCTCGGTACCCTGCGCCCCGAGGCGGTCCGGTACGACCGAGCGGACCGGAGGCGTACAGCGCCGACCGCCGCCGGCCCGCTGCGCCGGGACGGCGAATTGCCCCCGCGATGGGACGGCCTGCGAAAAGAGGGCGACGGGTCCCCCGGCCCGGCGTAATTTCGTCAGGATCGCATGTATCAGCGGCGCGACGGCGATCTCCTGAGGCGGTGAGAGGCCCTGCGTGGGGTCTCGTCGTCGAGCGCCGGGAGGAGGTCAGCATGTCCATCGATCAGACGTCCACCGCTCCGACGGGGGAGAGTGTGTGGACCCAGGCGGCAGACTGTTTCCGCCGGTGGAGCAGTGGGGATGCGCAGGCGCTCGACGACATGGTGCGGGCGCTCAGCCCGGTGCTGTGGCAGGTCGTCCGCGCGTACGGTCTCGACCGGGACCGTGCGGAGGACGTCGTGCAGAGCACCTGGCTCGCACTCGTCCGCCGACGCGACTCGATCAACGACGCTCAGGCCGTCGGCTCCTGGCTGACGACCACCGCGCGCCGCGAGGCGTGGCGCGTGTCCCGGTTGGAGGGACGCGCCGAGCCGGTGTCCGACGAGGTCATCGAGCTCAAGGTGCCCGAACGACGCTCGGCCGAGGCGGAGGCGATCGCGCACGACGAGGGGGAACGCCTGTGGGCGGGGGTGTCGCAGCTGTCCGACCGTTGTCAGCGACTGCTGCGCGTCATCGCCTTCTCCGACCGACCCGACTACTCCGGCCTCGCCCTCGAGCTGGGCATGCCGGTGGGCAGTATCGGCCCGACCCGCGGCCGGTGCCTCGACAAGCTGAGGACCCTCCTCGCCGACCAGAACGACAGGGGCCCCCGATGACGAACGACGTGACGTACGACGACCTCGCCCGACTGTGGGAGGCGCGTGACCCGATGCCGACGGGACTGGTGGACAAGGTCCTGGTCTCCGTCGCCATGGAGGACCTGGACGCCGAGTACGAGCTGATGCACCTGGTGGAGCGCAGCCGGGAGCTCGTGGGCACCCGGCGCGACAACGACGAGACGCTGACGGTGGTGTTCTCCGGCAGCACCTGCTCGCTGATGATGCGGGTGAGTCCGCTGGAGGAGGGGGTCCGCCGGGTCGACGGCTGGGTGTCACCGCCGCGGCGGGTGCGGGTGACCATGAAGCAGGAGGACGGCGAGCACGTCGCCGAGTCCGATTCAAAGGGCCGGTTCGAGATCGACCGGGTGCCGGTCGGACTCACGCGGGCTGTGATCACCGACCTTGCTGCCGCCGAGGACGACCAGAACCTCTTCGCCACACCGGCTTTCGAGCTCTGACCGCACCACCAGGACGCGTCTACCAGACGCTGATGGCACATCGACAGGGGAGCAGCATCGTGACCGAGTCCAGTCCCTCCACGCCGACTTTCAAGGCACCGCGACGGCCAGACCATGACCCGGATCTTCCGTCGCGCAAGGTCATGGGAGGTGCCGACGGACGCATCCTCGACCCGCGTAGCGCGCTCTCCGTGGCGGGAGTGAATCCACGTTCCACCGCGTACGTCGGCCCACGCCTGATGCTCTCGACGTTGGCAGACGACTCGGACGGCATCGTCACGAAGCTGACCGAGGTCGCGGACGACCTCGGTTGGGAGATCGAGTTGGATCCCGGATCGGCAAACGCTCCCGACTCGGACGGACAGGCGCGCTCACAGTCCCGGTCCGTTCCACTCGGGGTATCGACGTTGTCGATCAGCGTGAAGGACGGCGTCGCCGCTCAGCCGCCCGACGGCTGGACCCTGCTGCAGCATGCGCGCGCCAAGCACGGCCTCGACCCGTTCAAGGGCCTGGGCCTGGACCACGTCCTGGCCAGGTCGCCGGTGCGCTCGAACCCGGTGCACGAGTCGAACCCGGTGCACGAGTCGAACCCGGTGCACGAGTCGAACCCGGTGC
>NZ_JAROAV010000050.1 GCF_029439465.1 Luteipulveratus flavus
CTTGAACACGGCCCCATCACGGCTTGACGACCCATAGGAGCGTCCTGTCAGCCCACCGCCGTCCCACCAACTCCCGGCAGAAGCTGGCCGGTTGCACACGCATACCTGTGCCCGCCGCCAGCTCTTGCCGAGAGGGGTGGTCGGCTACTTGGACATGCCGGCGGTGAGGCCGGCGACGATCTGCTTGGTGGCCAGCAGGAACAGCACGATCAGCGGCACGGTCGTGATGACCAGGCCGGCGAAGATCGCGGAGTAGTTCGCCTCGTTCTCGCCGAAGAAGGTCGTCAGCCCGACCGGCAGGGTGTACTTCGCGTCGTCGCGCAGCAGCACCAGCGGGAAGAGGAAGTCGTTCCAGATCGGCACGAACCGGAAGATCGCCACCGTCGCCACCGCCGGCTTCACCATCGGCACCATGATCCGCACGAACGTCTGCCACGCCGAGGCGCCGTCCAGCTGCGCCGCCTCCTCCAGCTCGACCGGCAGCTGGCGGAAGAACGTCGTCAGCACGAACACCGAGAACGGCACACCGGACGCGGCGTACATCAGCGTCAGCCCGAGCCGGGAGTCGATCAGCCCGACGCCGTCGAACAGGTAGAAGATCGGCAGGATCGCCAGGTGTACCGGCAGCATCAGCCCGGACAGGAAGAGTGACTCCACCGCGCCGACGAGCCGCGAGCGGGAGCGCGCGAGGCCGTACGCCGCCATGGTCGCGACCGCGGTCGAGAGCAGCACGGCGCCGCAGGTGACCAGCAGCGAGTTGAGGAAGTACGTCGCGAACGAGCCGTCGGTCCACGCCGTCCGGTACGAGTCGAGCGTGGGCGGCCAGGGCGCGCCGAGCGGGTCCCGGACCAGGTCGGCGTTCGGGCGCAGCGAGCTGGACACCATGAGCAGCAGCGGGACGAGCGCGCCGATCGCGTACACCCACAGGGCGACCGAGCCGAGGGCGCCGCCGACGGGTCGTGCCCGTCCCCTGCGGCGGGCCTGCGGAGCGCCACCCTGCGAATCTCGACGGCCCGGCTTTCCATGCGATGCCGGGAAGTCAGATCTCGCGGACGAAGGAGGGGCGGCAGTGGCGCCGTTGGTGTCGGTGCTGTCGGTGGTCCGGTTCCGGGCCGCGCTGCTCATCCGGTGATCCTCCGTTCCTGGCGGCGCAGCACCCAGGTGGCGAGCAGGGCTCCCCCGAAGATCAGGAGGAACAGCAGCGTCGCGAGCGCCGAGGACGTGCCGATGGCGTCCGTGGCGCCGGAGTCGAACGCCGTCCGGTAGAAGAGCAGGGAGACGAAGTCCGTGGCGCCGGCGGGGTTGCCGGTGGAGCCGCCGACGGCGTACGGCAGCGCGAACGCCTCCATCGCGAAGATGAACGTCAGGACGGTGACGGTGCCGATGGCCGGCACGAGCAGGGGCAGCACGATCCGGAAGAAGGTCTGGCGTGGGGAGGCCCCGTCGACGCGGGCCGCCTCGGTCAGGTCGTCCGGGACGCCGCCCAGCGCCGCGCCGTACAGCAGCACGGGGAACCCGATCCACTGCCAGACGCTGACCAGCACCACGACCCAGAGCGCGGTGCTCGGCCGGCCCAGCCACGGGACGGCCCACGACTCCAGCCCGACCTTGGTGAGCAGGGTGTTGACCGGCCCGAACGTCGGGGACAGCAGCAGCGTCCACAGGTACCCGATGACGATCGGGCTGAGCAGGTACGGCATCGCGTACAACGTCTGCAGGACCCGGCGGGTGCGGTCGCGGCGGTAGAGCAGGTAGGCGATCCCGAGGCCGATCGTGTTCTGGGCCAGCATCGTGCCGAGGAAGAACAGCAGGTTGTGCCCGAGCGCCCGGGGCAGGTCCGTGGTGAACGGCGCCCGCGAGAAGAGGGCGTCGAAGTTGGCGAGGCCGGCGAAGTCCGAGCGGGTCGTCCCCCGCCAGTCGAAGAAGGCGTACGAGAACGCGGTCACCATCGGGTAGAGGACGAACACCCCGAACAGCAGCAGCGCGGGAGCGACGAACAGCAGCGAGGTCCGGCGGCGCACGTCAGCGACCGTACGCCGGGGCGGGCGACGAAGGACCCGTCACGACCCGCTCGGCTTGAACCACGTCTTGATGCCGGTGTCGAGGTCCTTGCTGACGCCGGCCGCGTCCTTCTGGCCGAGGAGCAGCTGCTGGACGCCCTTGCCCATCAGGTCGGTGCCGCTCGGGGCGCCGTACCGGAAGTCGGTGAGCAGCAGGTACGGCGAGCCGTTCTTGGTGTACGCGTCGTTCATCTGCTTCAGAAGCGGGTCGGAGTAGGTGACGCCGGGCACGGCGGAGATCTGCTTGATCTCGTCGGCGACCATCTGGCCGAACTCCGGCGTGCTCATCCACTGCACCAGCTCCATCGCCTGCGCCTGGTGCTTCGACTTCTTCGACACCGCGAAGTTGCCGTCGGCCCAGCCCGGGGTGGTGGCGCTCGAGCCGGCCGGCGAGCCGGGCGGCGGCGGGACCTGGAAGACGCCGATCTGCAGCGTCGGGTCCGGCTTCTGCAGCACCGACAGGTCGAACGAGCCGCCCGGGATCATCGCCGCCTGACCGGAGCTGAACAGCGTCTGCGCGTCGGTCTGGGCCACGCCGGTGACGTTCTTGGGCATGTACTGCTTCAGGTCCCCGACGACCTTGACCGAGTCGACCCAGGCGGGGTCGGTGAACGACGTCTTTCCGGTGCGGGCCGCGTCCGCGAACGCCTTGCCGCCGAACCGCGGCGCGGCGAGCACCTCGTGCACGATCGGCAGCGTCCAGTCGTCCTTGGCCCCGACGGCGATCGGCGTGACGTCGGTCTTCCTGAGCGTGATGTTGGCCTTCATGAAGTCAGCCCAGGTGGCCGGCGGCTGCAGGCCGTTCTTCTCGAACAGCCTCTTGTTGTAGAACATCTGGACGGTCTGCCGGGCGAACGGCACCGCGTACAGCCTGCCGTCGCTCTTGCCCTTGGCGCTGGCGACGGAGTTCGCGTCCCAGCTGCTGACATCGACCTTGCCGTCCAGCGGCACCAGCGAGCCGGACGCCACGGTCGTCTGGAGCTGACCGTAGGAGCGGACCTGCGGGACGTCGGGCCCGCCCGAGCCCGCCAGCCCGGTGGCGAGGATCTTGTTGTACTCGGTGGCCTTGAAGGCCTTGAAGTCGACCTTCACGCCCGGGTGCTTCTTCTCGTACGCGGCGAAGATCTTCTCGTACGCGGCCTTGTCCTCCACCCGCCACGACCACACGGTGAGCGTGGCGTTGCCGGCCGCTCCCGCACTGGCGCCGGTACCACCGGTGCCGCCGTTGCCCGCGTCGTCGCCGGAGTCGCTCGGCGCGCACGCGCTCAGTACGAGTGCTCCCGCCGCCGCGACCGCCAGCATCCTGCCGCGGCGTACGGACCCGATCTTGCCCACTGTGTCCTCGGTCACACGCAGAAGGTAGTTTCTTACCGTCGAACCCGTCAATGCGACAAGGACTGACAAAGGCGGCCCGTCAGCGGCCCGTGCCAGGATCCGCTCATGCTGACCATCGCCCACCTGAGCGACACCCACTTCGGTGCGTACGAGGGCGTCGGCGACCGGACCGTCCGCGCCGTCGAGCACCTCGCCGCGATGCGGCCGGGTCCCGACGTGGTGCTCGTGACCGGGGACATCGCCGACCACGGCCACGACGACGAGTACGTCGACGCCGCAGCGGCCCTCGCCCGCTGGCCGGGGCCTGCTCCGCTGCTGACCTGTCCCGGCAACCACGACGTGCGCCCGGCGTTCGCCCGCCACCTGCGGGAGGCTGCGGCCGAGGGTCCGCTCGACCTGGTCCACGACGTCGCGGGCGTGCGGTTCGTGCTGCTGGACTCCCTCGTCCCGGCGCCGCCCGGCGAGCGGATCGACCACGGCGTCCTGGCCCCGGAGTCGCTGCGGCTGCTCGACGGGGCACTCGCCGACGGGCGGCCCACCTATTTGGGCCTGCACCACCCGCCGGTCGACCTCCACGTCGCGCTGATGGACCCGATCCGCCTGCAGAACGCGGATGAGCTCGCCGCAGTGATCGGGCGGCACGAGAACCTCGTCGCCACGCTGGTCGGGCACGCGCACACGGCGTGCGCGACGACGTTCGCCGGAGCGCCGCTGCTCATCGGAGGGGGGATCGCGTCCACGGTGACCCTGGACGCCGAGGCGCTGCCGGCGATCACGCCCGGGCTGGCGCCGACGTTCGCGGTGCACCTGGTCGGCGACGACGGCCGGGTCGTGACGCACTGGCGCACCCTGCCCTGAGGGCGCCCGACGGCGTCGCTCCCCGGTCGGCCGGTGCTGGCGTCGACGGTGCCGAAGCAACCGCGCCGTTCTGCGGGCCGGGCAGCCACCCAGCCGCCATGCTCAGGGCATGACCGACGAGATCCGCCTGAGCGACCACGGCCACCTCGAGATCACCTCCAGCGACGCGGACTGTCTGGCCGTCCTCGCGACGTACGAGCCGGGCGAGGGCAAGCCGCCCGCGCACTTCCACCCGCAGCAGGAGGAGCGGTTCGAGGTGCTCACCGGCATGCTCCGGGTCGAGACGGACGGCACGACCACCGACCACGCGGCGGGCGAGTCGTTCACCATCCCGGCCGGGACGGTGCACCGGATGTGGAACGGCGGCACCGTCACCACCACCGCCCGCTGGGAGACCCGGCCGGCGCTGCGCAGCGAGGAGTGGTTCCGCGGCCTCGACCGGCTCGCCCGGGACGCGAGCGCGCTGGGCAAGGCCCGGCCGGACGCCCTCGGGTTCGCCGCCCACGCGGCGAGGCACCGGGACGAGTTCCGGCTCGTCGTGCCGGGGCCGCGGCCGCTGGGCGACGTCGTCGTCCGGGCGCTGGGTGCGGTCGCCAGGCTGATCCGCCGCTGAGGCTGGGGCGCCCGTCGCCGCCGCCGTAGTCTCGAGGGGAACCGTCCCCTCGAGGAGGTGCCCGTGAGCACGACCGTCGAGGTCAGCCGGGCCGACGCGGAGGCGTACGTCGGTGAGCTGGCGGCCGCCGCAGGCCTGCCGGCGGTCGCGGTCACCTGGGTCGACGGCGACGACGGTGCTGCGTACACCCGGGACGGGCGGCACGAGATCGTCCTGGGCCGCGGCACCCTGCGCCATCCGGGCCGGCTGCGGTTCACCGTCGCCCACGAGATCGGTCACCTCGCGCTGGGTCACACCGCCACCGCGCTCGCCCGACGCGGCGCGGTGGCGTACGCGGCCGAGGCGCTCGCACTGACCGCCGGGCTCCTGCTCGTCGCGGTCGCGCTGCCCGTGCTCGCCCTCGCCGTCCCCCTCGCCCTCCTCGGCCACCTGCACGCGATGCTGCGAACCCGGCTGTGGCCGCGCGAGCTCGCCGCGGACCGCTACGCCGCCGACGCCGGAGCGCCGATCACCCTGGCCGGGCAGCCGTACGACGGGTCGCGGTTCGTGCACGCGCTGTTCCCCTCGCACCCGGGCTGGGACGCCCGACGCCGCGCGACCGCCCACGCCTAGCCTGTGCCCATGACGAGCGACGAAGTGCTCCGGCTGGCCGCGTTCTCCGCCGAGCCCGGCGGCGGCAACCCCGCGGGCGTGGTGCTGGATGCGCGCGACTGGACCGACGAGCGGATGCAGCAGGTGGCGGCCGACCTCGGCTTCGCCGAGACGGCCTTCGTGACGGGGCAGCCCACCAGCGACCGGCACGTCGAGATCCGTTACTTCTCACCGCATTCCGAGGTGCCGTTCTGCGGGCACGCGACGATCGCGACCGCCGTCGCGATGGCCGAGCAGGTCGGCACCGGCCCGCTGCTCTTCCACACCCCCGCCGGTCCGGTGGAGATCGTGACCAGCGACGACGGGAACGGCATCACCGCCTCGTTCACCAGCGTCGAGCCGCACGTCCGCGAGCTCGAGCCGGCCGCGCTCGACCGGCTGCTCAGCGTCCTGCACCTCACGGCGGACGACGTGCGTACCGACCTGCCGCCGCGGGTGGCGTACGCGGGCGCCCGCCACCCGGTCCTCGTCCTCGGCTCGCGGGAGACGTTCGACGGGCTGACGTTCATCTCGCGGGAGGCCCGCGACCTGCTCGACGAGCAGGACTGGGTGACCATGACCGTGCTGTGGCAGCAGGACCCGCTGACGTACGAGGCGCGCAACGTCTTCCCCGTCGGCGAGATCACCGAGGACTACGCGACCGGCGCCGCAGCCGCCGCGACCGGTGCGTACCTGCGCAGCCTGGGCGCGGTGCGTCCGCCGGTGACGCTGACGATCCGGCAGGGCCACCACGTCGGACGCCCGAGCGTGCTGCGCGTGGACGTGCCGCCGACCGACGGGATCACCGTGACCGGTACGGCCGTGCCGATCGCCGACTGAGCGGGCGGTCTAGGCCTCCAGCTCGCGCAGGCGAGGGCCGAGATCGTCGGCGAAGAAGGCGAAGAAGGCGTCCATGTCGGGGCCGGCGTTGATGAGCGCCAGGTGGTCGCAGCCGGCGTCGATGAACTGCTGCGTGACCTCGACGTGCCGCTCGATGTCGGGCCCGCAGCCCATCGCCTCGCGGACGGCGTCGACCGTCACCCAGGAGGCGGCGGCCTCGAAGTTGATCGGGTTCGGCAGCTCCGACATCACCTTCCAGCCGAGCTGCCCGAACCGGAACAGCCGGTGGGCGGACTCGGCCGCCTCGTCCTCGCTGCCGGCGTAGCTGAGGGGGACCTCGGCGTAGGTGGGTCCGTCGCCGCCGGCGTCCCGGTAGGCGTCGACCAGCTCCGGCTTCGGCTCGGTGACGAACAGCCCGTCGCCGAGCTGGGCGGCCAGCGAGGAGGCCTTGGCACCACCGGACGCGATGACCATCCGCGGTGACTCCTCCGGCAGGTCGAAGACCCGGGCGTCGTCAATGGTCAGGTACTTGCCCTCGTACGACTGGTAGCCGCCCTCCCACAGCTGACGGATGATCTGGATCGCCTCGCGCAGCATCTCGTGCCGGACGGTGACCGAGGGCCAGCCGACTCCGGTGACGTGCTCGTTCAGCCGCTCGCCGGCGCCGAGGCCGAGTGTGAACCGGCCGCCGCTGAGCACACCGACGGTGGCCGCGGCCTGGGCGACGATCGCCGGGTGCTGCCGGATGATCGGGCAGGTCACGCCGGTGGCGAGCTCGATCCGCTCGGTCGCCTGCGCCATCGCGCCGAGCATCGACCAGACGTGCCCGGAGTGCTGCTGGCTGTAGAGCCACGGGTGGTAGTGGTCGCTGACCTCGACGAAGTCGAAGCCGGCGCGCTCGGCCTCCTGGGCCTGCCGGACGATCTCGGTCGGGCCGTAACCCTCGGCGATGAGCTTGAACCCCAGCTTCATGGCGTCTCCCTCCGGGCGTCGGAGTGAACGGACTACCCGGCCGGCCAGGCACCGAATCCTGGGGCCGGCGGATCGCCGGTGATCGCGCGGTGCGGACGCCGGGAGGATCGGCGAGTGCGAACAGCTGCCCGGCTGACGTCAGCAGGTGACGCGCAGGTGCTCCAGCTCGGGCGCCGTCATCGTCGGCGCGAACTCGGTCACGGTGTACGCGGCCACCCCCTCCGCGAGGAACGGGTCCGTCTCGACCAGCGCTTCCACCTCTGCGCGGTCCGTACCGCGAGCGATGATCACACCGCCCGTGCGCGGCTCCTTCCGGCCGGAGGCGAGCAGCCGCCCCTGCGCGTACTGCTCGCGCAGCCACTTCCGGTGCGCCTCCAGATGAGGCGCGACTGCGTCCGGGCCGGCGGGGTAGGTGAGGTCGAGAACGAAGAGGTTGGGCACGGAGTCAGTTGTACCGGGTACGGCATGACAGCATGCAGGGCGTGTACCAGCGCCGCGACCTCGACACGTCGTCGTGGGACTCCTGGGAGGCCGACCTCGTCGACCAGCTCCTCGGGCACCAGCCGCACGAGAACCTCGTCGTGATCCCGCGCGCCGGCACCTTCCCGGTGGCGCCGGCGCCCAGCAGGAGACCCCTGTCCCACCGACTCCGGCTGCGGCAGCGCCAGCTGTTCGACGCGCCGGTCATCCAGGCCATGCGGGACGGCAACAGCCTCCTCCTCGACCTCACCGGCCCGGCGTCGCTCGGCGGTGAGTACGCCTGGACCGACGACCAGGTCGAGGGCCTGTACGACCTCGGCTGGCCGCACCCGGTCAACGAGGGCGTCGTCGTCTTCACGATGTACCTGCCGCACTCGCCGCTGCCCCCGCGCCCCTACCTTCCGCACCACTTCGCCGAGCACGCGGCGTCGCTGATCTGCTCGACGCTGCGGGACGTCATGTGGTCGCGGACGCCGGCGGACGTCGACGTCGAGGGCGGCGTCGTCGACTGACGACCCGCTCGCACCGGTTCAGCCCGCGAGCGACCCGTCCAGCTGCACCCGCAGCGCCGAGTGGTCGGTGAACCCGGCCTCGCGCGGCGCGTGCAAGAGGTCGCAGCCGCGTACGGCGCCGGCCGGCTCGGCGGTCACGAACGCGTGGTCGTACCGGCAGCCCGCGCCGGAGTGGTCCACCCAGGTGATGGCGTCACCGTCCGGGTGGTGCAGCCGGTAGGCGTCGGTCAGCCCGTGCCGTCGTACGAGCGCGTCGTACAGAGCGGCCTCCTCGGGCAGCACGTACGGAAGTCGCGAATCATGCTGCGGGTCAACGATGTTCAGGTCGCCCACCATGAGGGTCGGCCCGGCTCCGGGCAGCCAGTCGGCCAACCACCGGTCGTAAGAGGCGAGCCACTCGCGCTTGCGCTGCCGTTGCGCCTTGCTGCTGTACCGGACCGGGTCGCTGGCGGCGCCGTACACCCCGATGAGCGTGACGCCGTCCACGGACACGACGCTCACCCGTCCCGCGAGCTCGCCGAGGTCGGCCTCCAGCGGCTCCAGCGCGACCTCACGGCCGACGACGAGGACGCCCAGCGCGTCCGCACCCGACGCGACCACGTCGTACCCGGCCGCTCGACACACCTGCGCGATCAGCGAGGACCCACGGCGGCTACCCACCTCGGTCAGGACCAGCACCTCGTCCGGCTGGTGCCACAGCCACTCCAGCAGTGACTTCGCCCGGTCGGCGGGCGGATCGGCGACGTTGAGCGTGAGAACCCGCACCCGACCCACCATCCCAGACGACCGGGCCGCCATCGTGGTGACGAGATCCACCGGAATACCGGCACGGGCGACACCGCTGCACCGAACGGACCCCGTCCCCCACGAAAGGATCCGATCATGCGGGCCGTGACCTACCCGGAGTACAGCACCGACGTCAGCACGCTGGAGGTGAAGGACCTGCCGACCCCCAAGCTCGGCGCCGGGTCCGTCCTCATCGACGTGCGCGCGGCGAGCGTGAACCCGGTCGACTGGAAGGTCATGGCCGGTGGGCTGGACGGCATGATGGAGGCGGTCTTCCCTGTCATCCCGGGCTGGGACGTGGCCGGCGTCGTGTCGGCGGTCGGCCTGGACACCCCCGAGTACGAGGTCGGCGACGAGGTCATCGCGTACGCGCGCAAGGACACCGTGCACGCCGGCACCTTCGCCGAGCAGGTCGCGGTCCCGGCGTACGCCGTCGCCCGTAAGTCGAGCGCCCTCAGCTGGGAGCAGGCGGGCGGGCTCCCCCTCGCCGGTGGCACGGCGCTGCGCTCGCTGGACGCGCTCGAGGTCGCCGACGGCCAGACCGTCCTCGTCCACGCCGCGGCCGGCGGCGTCGGAAGCCTCGCCGTCCAGATCGCCCGCGCCCGCGGCGCCCGGGTCATCGGCACCGCGTCCGAGCGCAACCACGACTACCTGCGCGGCCTCGGCGCCGAGCCGGTCACCTACGGCGACGGCCTGGCCGACCGCGTGCGCTCGCTCACTCCAGACGGGGTGGACGCGGTCGCGGACTTCGTCGGCGGCCAGCTCGAGACGACGCTGGCGGTGCTGCGGGACGGCGGCCGGCACACGTCCGTGGTCGACGGGGACGTGCTCAAGCACGGCGGCCGACTGATCTGGGTCCGCCCGGACGGGCGCGAGACCGCACGACTCAGCGAGCTCGCCGACGCGGGCAAGCTCACCGTCGAGGTGTCGAAGACCTACGGGCTGGACCAGGTGGCCGAGGCGTTCACCGCCAGCCAGGAGGGCCACGTCCGCGGCAAGGTCGTCATCGTCCCCTGACCGGTGAGGTCGCCGCGGGGCGGCGTCGGCGGACGACGACCGCCGCCACCCCGGCCGCGAGCACGAGCAGCACTGCGCCGGCGCCCCAGCGCGCCATCTCCTCGTCGACACCCCAGCTGACCTGAGGCCCCGTTCCGCCTGCTTCCGGGCGGGGGGCGGCCCATGGCGCGGGTGGCGGCGAGGGATCGGCGCGCGCGCTCGGCGGTTTCGGTGGACCGAGCAGCCGGACGAGGTCCGCACGGGTCCGCGCCGTCGTGTCGCCGCTGTACTGGCACAGGCTCGTGGAGATCTCGCCCCGGACACGGCGGCCGAGGACGAGCACGTCGTGCCCGGTGGCGAGGGTCGCGCCGCACGACGCCTGGTCCCTCTCGCTGCTCACGTACGTCGTACGGCCGGCGGTTCCCTTGAACACCTCGGACACGGTCACCGTGTAGCGCGTGAGGATGCCGCCGAAGCTGTCGGACCCGCCGTACTCCGCGCGGGTCACCGTTCCGCGCAGCACGGTGTCCGCACGGGGCGCCACCTCGGCCACTCCCGCGAGAGCGCAGCTGCACGCGTGAGCGGGCGCGAGCGAGGTGAGCGAGAACGTCATGGTCAGGAGCACAAGGACCAGCACGCGCCACGGCTTCATGTACGGGTCTTACTCCCAGCGAGCGGTCGTCGTCCGCAGCACGCCGACGTCGGGACCGGATCGTGACGTCAGCGACCGTTCGTGCCGCGCGCCGCGCGGCGCGCCCACCCTCCGGCAGAAGGTGGCGAGCGGCACAGGTATGCGTGTGCTGGTCGCCACCTTTTGCCGGTGTGGGCTGGGGTGGGTGAGGGGCGAGCCGCCGGCCGGCCGGTGACCGGCCGGCGGACTCGTCAGAGAATGCCGCGGGCGTGGAACGCCGCGCGGACGGTCGAGGCGTCCGTCGACCCGTACAGCGCCGTGGCCGCGTCGACGGTCTTCTGCGCGGCGCCGGCGAAGTCGGTGTTCGGGGCGTAGCTGAACTGCCCCTCCAGGATCACCTTGTTCGCCTTCTCGCGGCCCAGGCCCTTGTTGATGTCGAACAGCGCCTGCGACCAGATCTCGCCGTCGTCGTGGACCTCACCGGTCTTGTTCGCAACGGTCTTGCCGGTGTCGAGGCGGCGGATGCAGTGCGGGGTCGTGGAGGTGTACGACGTGCTGTCCCAGTCCATGACGCACGCCCACGGGGTGGTGGCGGTGTCGGGGCTGTTCGCCTGGGTCATCGTCATCGCGAGGTAGTCGCCGAAGCCCTCACCGATCGCGCCGCCCTCCTCGGTGCTGCCGAACCCGGGCACCTGGTCGTCCTGCACCGAGTGGCCGTACTCGTGCCACACGACCTCCTGGTCCTCGGCGTCGTCCACGCCACCGGTGCCGAAGGTGATCGTGTCGGTGCTCGGGGAGTACCAGGAGTTGTCGTCGGTGACGGTGTCGACGCTGAGGTCCTGCGCCTCGTTGTTGACGTCGGTGAAGCCGAGCGACTGGAAGTAGCTCTGCACGGTGTCGACGGCGTAGTAGGCGTTGACCTGCTCGAAGCCGGTCTGGCTGCGGTCGAAGTCGAACGTGCCGTTGGTCGCCTTCACGCCGGGCACCTTGCCCTTGGCCTTGTTCACGACGGTGGCGTACGTGCCGTGCAGGTAGCCGCTGGTGTCCAGGTGCTGCAGCGTGGCTGTCCGGTACGCCGCCGCGGGCACCGCCGAGGCGGCGTTGTTGCTGTCCTTGAGCCCCTCGTTCTGCAGGGACACCACCGGGTTCGGGTCGAAGACCTTGCCAGTCGCATCCGCCAGCCGGCGCTCGTCGACGACCTTCAGCACCTTCCCGTCGGAGGCGCCGACCAGGACCTGCTTGTCGGCGCTGGTCCGGACGTCGTACGCCAGGCGCGCGGTGGCGCCGGGAACGATGACGAGGCGGGTGCTGCGCGCGGAGCCGTGGGGGGCGGCGGCCTGCTGCGCGGCGGCGGGCGTGATGCGGGTGCGCGGCATGACCAGCCCGGTCACCGCGAGGCGGCCGTCCTGCACGGTCGAGGCGCCGCGGCTGGTGTGGACCGCGTAGTAGCCGCCGAGAACCGGGATGCCGCCGTGGGTCTGCTGGTACCAGGTGTGGCTGCCGAGCAGGGACTGCCGGACCCGGACCTGGGTGAGGTCGGACGGTACGGCGGAGGCGGCGGAGCGGACGCTCGCCGCACCGGCGGGTGCCGTGGCAAGACCGGTCGCGGTCGTGGCGGACACGGCGGGGAGGGCGAGCGCGCACAGGGCGGCGCCGGCCAGGAGCGGGGGGACTCGCATGAGAGCTCCGTAGATGAGAAGGGAACTGCAGTGCGCGAAGCAGAGCACGCCGGGCCGCCACGAGGACCGGACCAGACCAGATCTTTACCTTCGCTCTCGACGGTCGGCGCCTGCGCGCGCAGCGCCCGAGGTCAGGACCGGCGGTTCTCCTCGCCGGCGATGTTGACCAGCCAGGCGATGCCGAACCGGTCCACCAGCATGCCGAACTCATCGCCCCACATCTGCTTCTCCAGCGGCACCGTGACCCGGCCACCGTCGGCGAGCTTCTGGAACCAGCCGCGCAGGTTGTCGGCGTCGTCGCCGCTGAGGCTGATGCTGATGTTGTCGCCCGGCTTGTGCTCCATCCCCTGCGGCGTGTCGGACGCCATCAGCGTGAAGCCGTCAGGCGTCTCGAGCTGGGCGTGCATGATCTTGGCGGCGTCCGGCCCGTCCGCCGCGCCGTACTCGCCGAAGGTGTTGCTGTGCAGCTCGCCGCCGAGGACGGCCTGGTAGAAGTCCATCGCCTCCTTGGCCTGCCCGTCGAAGGAGATGTACGGGTTGAGTCGGCTGGTCATGGGCGAGCTCCTTCGGGTCGGTCGGCGGCTTCTCTCGGAGGCTAGACCTGCGCCCCGACACCCACCAGACCCTCGCGGTGTGCGCCGTCGCGTCCGTACGGTGGTGGGCACGCCCACGGGAAAGGACGACCATGACCAGCACCGACTCCCCTGACCAGAGCGACACCGAGGACGCCTACGACGTGATCGTCGTCGGCGCCGGACCGGTCGGCGAGAACCTCGCCGGTCGTACGGCCGCCGCCGGGCTGCGTACGGTGATCGTCGAGTCCGAGCTGGTCGGCGGCGAGTGCTCGTACTGGGCGTGCATGCCCAGTAAGACACTGCTGCGCAGCGGCCATGCCCTGCGCGCCGCCGAACGCGTCGCCGGCTCGGCCGAGGCGGTCCGTGGGCCGCTCGATGTCGAGAAGGTGCTGAGGCGTCGGGACGAGTTCATCCACGACCTCGACGACAGCAGCCAGGTGGAGTGGGTCGAGGACGCCGGGATCACCCTCGTGCGCGGCGTCGGCCGGCTGGTCGGCGAGCGCACGGTGGCGGTGCGTGACCGCGACGGGTCCGGCGAACGCGTCCTCACTGCGCGGCAGGCGGTCGCGCTGGCGACCGGGTCGCGCGCGAACCTCCCGCCGCTGGACGGCCTGGACGACGTCGCACCATGGACCAGCCGGGAGATCACCAACGCCAAGGCCGCGCCCCGGCGCCTGGTCATCGTCGGCGGTGGCGTCGTCGCCGTCGAGATGGCGCAGGCGTGGTCGTGGCTGGGCAGCGAAGTGACCCTCGTCGTCCGCGGCCAGGCGGTGCTGGAGCGCAACGAGCCGTTCGTCGGCGAGGCCGTCCTGGCGGCGCTGCGCAACGACGGCATCACCGTCCTGCTCGGGCGCGAGTCCACGTCGGTGACCCGCGACGGCGACGGGCCGCGCACGCTGACACTCGACGACGGCAGCACGCTCACCTGCGACGAGCTCGTCATCGCCACCGGCCGCAAGCCGCGCACCGACGACCTCGGCCTGGACGTCGTCGGGCTGAAGGACGGCGACTACGTCGAGGTCGACGACACCCTGCGCACGCCCGGGACGCCCTGGCTGTACGCGGTCGGCGACGTCAACGGGCGGGCGCTGCTCACGCACCAGGGCAAGTACCAGGCCCGGATCGCCTCGGACGCCATCGTGGCGCGCGCCCGCGGAGAGGAGGTGCCCTACACCGCCGTCGCCGATCACCGCGCGGTGCCGCAGGTCGTCTTCACCGACCCCGAGGTGGCCGCCGTCGGGCTGACCTTGCAGGAGGCCAAGGACGCCGGGCGCTCCTGCCGGATGGTCGAGTACGACCTGGGCTCGGTCGCGGGTGCGGCCGTGCAGGCGGACGGCTACACGGGCAAGGTCGCGCTCGTCGTCGACGAGGACGCGCAGACCGTGATCGGTGCGACGTTCGTCGGCCAGGACGTCGCCGAGATGCTGCAGGCCGCGACCATCGTGGTGGCCGCGGAGGTGCCGCTGTCGGCGCTGCGGCACGCCGTCCCCGCGTACCCGACGATGAGCGAGGTCTGGCTACGGCTGATGGAGGAGCTCGGCCAGTGACGTCCTCGGCCGGGTGCTGCCCGGCATGACCTCGGAGGTCATCGACCGCGTGAGCTCCCTCCGGGGAGAGTTCTCGTCATCAGCCGAGAGCGACTCTCCTGAAAGGGGATCCACGATGAACGACCTCGTCACCTCGTACCTCTCCACCTGGAACGAGCAGGACGTCGACGCCCGCGCGAAGATGCTCGCAGACCACTGGGCCGACAACGCCTCGTACACCGACCCGCTGGCGGAGGCGGCCGGCCGCGACGCGATCTCGGCCACCATCGGCGCGGTGCACGAGCAGTTCCCGGGCTTCGTGTTCACGCCGGTCGGTGACGCCGACGGCCACCACCGGCAGACGCGGTTCCAGTGGGGCCTCGGCCCGGAGGGCGCTGAGCCGGTCGTGGTCGGGTTCGACGTGGTCGTGACCAACGACCAGGGCCGCATCGAGACCGTGCTCGGTTTCCTCGACCGCGTCCCACCCACGAGCTGAGTGCGCGCCATCACGCTGGTTGAGCCCGCGCCATCACGCTGGTTGAGCCCGCGCCATCACGCTGGTTGGGCCGGTCGAGCCGCTAGGCGAGACCGTGTCGAAACCCGGTGCCGTACGGGGAGAGTCTCCCTGTGCGGCACCGGGTTTCGACTCGGGCCTCGGCTGGCGCCTCGTCCCGGCTCAACCGGCGGTGGGGGCCGGCTCAACCGGCGGTGTGGGCCGGCTCGTCCGGCGGTGTGGGCCGGCTCGACCGGCGGTGTGGGCCGGCTCGTCCGGCGATCGGGTCAGGGGCGGGGGTGCTCGTGGTAGGCCTTCGGGAGCTTCATGCCGCGCGAGGCCATCAGGTCGCGGACCTTGTTCGGGTAGTTCGTGATGATGCCGTCGACGCCCCAGTCCATCAGCTGCGCGATCGTCGGCAGGTCGTCGCACGTCCACGGCACGACCTTCAGGCCGCGCGCGTGCGCCCGCTGGATCATCGACCGGTCGGAGTAGAACCGGAAGCCGGGCTGGCCGATCTTCCCGTCCTGCGGGAAGCCGTAGTTCGGCGACAGCGTGGTCACGCCCTCGATGGAGTCGGCCGCCGCGACGAAGTCACCGCCGAAGTCGTCAGCGTCGATGCCGCCGAGCCAGGGTGACGCCCCGGGCTTGCCGACCTGCAGGAAGTCGTAGTTCGTCAGTGCTACCAACGGGATTCGCGGTGCGAGCCGGTGCATCAGCATCAGCGAGCCCCAGTCGAACGACTGGATGGTCACCTGCTTCTGCAGACCGGAGCGCGCGATCTCGTCGTACACGCGGGTGACGAAGACGTCGCGCGGCGCGGTCTGCTCGGGGGCACCCGCCTCGACCTTGGTCTCGATGTTGAGGGTGACGCCGTACGCCCGGTGCCGCTTCACGACGGCGAACACGTCCTTCAGCTCGGCCATCCGCACGCCGGGCACGACCTCCTGCTCGGGGAAGCCCGGCAGCTGCTGGAAGCCGCAGTTCATCGTCTTGATCTGGGCGAGCGTGAGGTCCTTGACGTACTTCCCGACGTACGGGAACTGCGGGTCCCCCGGCGTGACCGGGGCCGTGTCCTGGCACTTGGTGCCCGAGACCTGGCGGTCGTGGGTGACGACGACCTTGCGGTCCTTGGTGACCTGGGTGTCGAGCTCGAGCGTCGTCACGCCCAGCTCCAGCGCCTTGGCGAAGCCCTGCGGGGTCTCCTCGGTCGTCATGCCGATGCCGCCGCGGTGGGCCTGCAGGTCGAAGTGGTTCTTCGTCGGCGGCCCGTACGAGCGTGCGTCGGCCGGTGCCGCAGAGGCGGTGGCGGTGGTCGCGGCGAGCAGCGCGGTGGCTCCGGCCGCGGCGAGTGCGGTGAGGGTACGTCGCACGGTGATCTCCTCCTCGAGACGGTGGTCCTTCCGACGCTAGGAGCGTCCGGCCAACTGCGGGTGACCACGACGCGACGAGTTCCCGGCGGTGCTGTGTCACCGAGAGGCCCACCTCTCAGCGAGCGGACCGTCGATCCAGCGCGGAACGGTGGGCCGGTCGGCGAAAGGTGGGCCTCTCGGCGGGGGAAAGGCGCTCAGGGGGCGCCGCGGCGGCCGTGCGAGCGAGGCGGGTCGTACCCACCCTCGGGCGGCACCATCTCGGCCCGTACGCCGAGCAGCCGGATCGGGCGGTCGTCCTCCATCTTCAGCAGCAGGGCGAGGGCGGTGTCCGCGATGACCGCGGGGTCGTACGTCGGCTCGGCCAGCTTCCGGACGCGCGTCACCGTGAAGAACGGCGCGAACCGGACCTTGAGGTGGACGCGGATGCACGGCCGGTCCTCCGCGCGGATGGCCTCGACCACCTGCTCGGCCAGCACCCGGACGGCCGCCGCGATCTCCTCGGGCGTCACGAGATTCTGCTGGTACGTCGTCTCGTGGCCGTGGGCGCGAGCGACCCAGGGCGTGTCGTCGACCGTCGTCGCACCCAGGCCCCGGCCGAGACGGCCGATGTGCGGCCCGGTGTTGGGTCCGAACTCCGCCACCAGCGGCTCGTCCGGAGCGGCCGCGAGCTCGGCGACCGTACGGATCCCGAGCGCCGCCAGCCGCTCGGCGATGCGCTTGCCGACGCCCCACAGCGCCGTGGTCGGCCGGTGCCCCATCACCTCCAGCCAGTTGTCCCGGGTGAGCCGGAAGATGCCGCGCGGCTTGCCGAAGTCGGTGGCGTTCTTGGCGCGGACCGTCGTGTCGCCGATGCCGACCGAGCAGTGCAGGTCGGTGGCAGCCAGCACGGCCGCCTGGATCGCCCGCGCGGTCGCCTCGACGTCGTCGCTGTCGATGCCGACGAAGGCCTCGTCCCAGCCGAGCAGCTGGACGGTCGCCCCCGGGAAGTCGCGCAAGGTCTGCATCACCTGGGCCGAGGCCGCCTCGTACACCGGGAAGTCCACGGGGAGGAAGACGGCGTCGGGGCACCTGCGGACGGCGGCCTTGAGCGGCATGCCGGAGCGGATGCCGAACTCCCGCGCCTCGTACGACGCCGTGGACACCACGGCCCGCTCGGTGGGGTCGCCGCGCCCGCCGACCACGACCGGCAGACCGACGAGCTCGGGTCGGCGCAGCAGCTCGACGGCGGCGAGGAACTGGTCCATGTCGACGTGCAGCACCCAGCGCGTCATGCGCCCATCCTGACCGGGTACACCGACGGCGGCCAAGGACCTGCTCGGAAGGGGTGTGGTGGCGCAGAAATCAGGGTATGAACGACGGAGCGACACCGTGCGGTGCCGTGTCGATCTCCTCAAGGAGGCACATCCATGAGCGACACCTTCGACCCTGAGAACTCTGACAACCCGACCACCGGCGGCGGCGACAGCGGCGGCTTCGGCGGCGGCTCCGAAGGCCCGGCCGACGGCGGAGCCGACCCGGGCACCCACGACGGCGGCGCCGATGGTGGCGCCGGCGGCGACAGCGGCGGCTTCGGCGGCGGCGCCGAGGGCCCCGCTGACGGCGGAGCCGACCCGGCCACCCACGACGGCGGCGCCGACGGTGGTGCCGGCGGTGGCGGTGGCGGTGGCGGTGGCGGCTTCGGTGACGACACCGGTGCAGCCGGCGGTGCCGGTGCCGGCGGCGCAGCAGGTGGCGGTGGCGGCCTTGCCGGTGACTCCGAGGGCGGCCTGGCCAGCGGCCAGGAGGGCCCCGCTGACGGCGGAGCCGACCCGGGCACCCACGACGGCGGCGCCGACGGTGGTGCCGGTGGTGGCGCCGGCGGCGACAGCGGCGGCTTCGGCGGCGGCAGTGGCGACGGCTCGGAAGGCCCCGCGGACGGCGGAGCCGACCCCGGCACCCACGACGGCGGCGCCGACGGTGGTGCCGGCGACCAGCTCTGAGTCACCGACCGCATGACCGACAGCATCACGAGCCGGGCGTCCGCGACATCACGCGGGCGCCCGGCTCTGCCTGCCCTGGTGGCCGTGCCCGACGACGTCTTCGCCGGCACGTACTGGGGTCTGGAACCACTGATCTCCCGCAGCGCCGACCTCCCCGGCGAGCTCGGCAATCTGTTCGACGTCGCCGCCGTGGACGAGCTCGTCTCCCGGCGCGGCCTGCGCGCGCCGTTCCTGCGCGTCGCCAAGGACGGGCGGACGTACGGCGACCGCGAGTTCACGGCCGGCGGCGGGGTGGGCGCGGCGATCGCCGACCAGGTCAGCGACGACAAGCTGCTGCGTCTGTTCGCGGATGGCGCGACCCTCGTGCTGCAGGGCCTCCACCGCACCTGGCCGGCCCTGATCGACTTCACCCAGCGCCTCTCCGGCGAGCTGGGGCACCCGGTGCAGACGAACGCGTACATCACGCCGTCGCAGAACACCGGGTTCGACGACCACTACGACGTGCACGACGTGTTCGTCGTCCAGGTGGCGGGCGAGAAGCGCTGGCGCATCAGACCTCCGGTGCACCGCTGGCCGCTGCGCGACGAGCCGTGGACGGCGCATCGTGACGCCGTTCGCACCGCGGCCGCCGAGCCACCGATGCTCGAGCTCACCCTGCAGCCGGGCGACTGCCTCTACCTGCCGCGGGGGTACCTGCACTCCGCGACCGCGCTCGGCGGTGTCAGCACCCACCTGACCATCGGCGTCCACGTCTGGACCCGCCGGCACCTCGCCGACGAGCTCGCGACCCTCGCGCTCACCCGCGCGAGCCGGGACCCGGCGCTGCGGGTCTCGCTCCCGGCGTACGCCGACGTCACCCGCGGCGGCGAGCTGCGCGACGACGTCGACCTCGCGCGCGCTGCGCTGATCCGGGCGCTGGAGTCCCTGGACGCCGACGACGTGGCCGCCGCACTGGGCCGCCGCGTGCGAGACGCCCAGCGGCCGGAGCCGGTGTCGCCGGTCGCGCAGACCGAGGCCGCGGCAGCGCTCTCCGGGGACGCGACTCTGCGGCTCCGGGAGCACCTGGTGGCCCGCATCGAGGAGGCGCCGGACGGCAGCGCGCTGGTCCGCAGCCGGGCCGGCGACCTGCGCCTGGCCGCTGACGATGTGCCCGGGGTCCGACGACTGCTGGACCACGGCAGCGCCGGGGTGGCCGACCTCGGGCTCGACCTCGCCCGACGGCTGCTGCTGACCGGGCTCGCGCTGCCGGGCGACCCGGCCTGACCCGCGGGGGGCGCCGGCATCCCTGCGGGTCCGCCCGCTCAGGCGGCGTCGAGCATCCCCGGCCACAACGCCACGAGCCGCTGGACCTCCTCCTCCGACAACGTCACCCCGTGCTCGCGCAGCAGCGCCGGCAGGTCCTCGGCCGCCACATCCGTACGCGTGGTGGGCCGCCCTGGGACCCGCGTGGTCAGGCCCTCCGGGGAGACGGTGGTGTGCCGGTTGTCGCCGTGGCGAGCCAGGATCAGCCGCTGGGTGAAGTGCGAGCCCGGGAACGTGCTGGTGAAGTGGTGGCCCATCACCAGGTCGACCGGCCGGACCGGGACCTCGTCGGTGGTGTGCATGCGCTGCCACTCCTCGTCCCGAAAGCGTTCCAGCCGCCACGCCGCGCCGGCCCCGCCCTCGTCGATCCGCTGCACCCGGTACGCCCACCCGTCCCGGTCGTCCTGCGCGCCGTGCTCGAGAAGGATCGGACGTAGCAGGCTCATCCCGAACCCGGGGTCGCACAGGTAGCGCCGGCCCTCGATGGTCACGACGACCGTCATGTGCGTCCGGCCGGCCGTCCCGGGGTCGCCGACACGGCCGAGGTGGCGCTCGACGTCGTACCCCAGGCGCTCCAGGACCGCGGCGAACAGGGTGCCGTGCTCGAAGCAGTAGCCGCCCCGCCCCCGCTCGACGAACTTCTCCGCGACCGCGCCGAGCTGGACACCCGGATGCTGGCGCAGCAGCACGTCGATGTTCTCGAACGGGAAGGTGCGCACGTGCGCGGTGTGCAGCTCGTCCAGGGCCTCGATGCTCGGCCGGCGCGCCGCCAGTCCGGTGCGCGCGAGGTAGGCGGGCAGGTCGAGCTCGTCGAGGTGCCATCGGTCGTCGGTCATGCCCGTCATCGTGCGACCTCCACTCGCCTTGAGGTCAAGCCCGAGCGGCCGGGATCGTCGAGCGAGCGCGGAGCGCGGAGCATCGCCACGTCAGACTCCGGTGGCACCGTCGATGCGCTCGCGGAGCAGATCCGCGTGCCCGTTGTGGCGCGCGTACTCCTCGATCAGGTGTACGTACACCCAGCGCAGTGTCACCCGCGCCCCCATGAACGGCACCGTCTGCGAGGCAGCACGGCCCGAGCACGCCGCCCGCGACGCGGCCACCTCCGTCCGCCAGGTGCCCAGCGCGCCCGTGAGCGTCGCGCCGTCGGCGACCTCGAAGCCGCCCTCGTGGTCGGACGGGTCGGCCTTCGGGCCGTAGAGGGGTTCGAGGCTCTCCCCCGCCACGAGCACCCGGAACCACGTCCGCTCCACCTCGGACAGGTGCTGCACCAGGCCCACGAGCGTCAGCGGCGACGGTGGTACGGACGCGGTCGCGGCCTGGGCGTCGTCCAGCCCGGCGCACTTGGCCTCGAGGGTGCTGCGATGGAAGTCGAGCCAGCCCTCCAGCGTGGCGATCTCGTCGGCGTCGAGGGGTGGCATCGGTCTCTCGGTGGTCACGCTGCGGAATCGTGCCAGCCGACTCCGACATCGGCGGCGCTCGGCGACCGGGCCCGGCTCAGGCGTCCAGAGCCACCACCTCGACATCGGTGTGCCCGAAGTCGTCGCCGACGAACAGGAGCGGCTCGCGGCTCGACCGGGCGAGGGCGTACGCGAAGCAGTCGCCGTAGTTCAGCCGAGCCGAGTGGCCGCTCCCGCGTCCGAAGTCGCGGTACGCCGCACGGGCCACGTCGGCGTCCGCCGGTGTCACCGCCACGACGGTGACGCCCCACGCATCGAGCAGCTGGTCGACGCGGCGGGACAGGGACGGGTCGCGGCGAGAGTCGACGACGGCGCCGAGCTCGACGTAGGTGGCGGCTGACATCTTCGGGGACGGAGCCGACCGGAGAGCTTCCTCCAGCACCTGCCAGCCCGGCTCGGCGTTAAGGATGGCGACCACTGCAGAGGTGTCGACGATCACCGCGGCAGGCCCGCGTCGTCGTACAACCCCTCGCTCACCAGCGGGCCTTCGACGGCCACTCGTCGCTGCACCTCGGAAAGGAGCACGTCGATCCGAGCGCCGCCGCCCACCCCCTCGGGGCCGAGACCGGCAAGCAGCCGCTCGAGCGCCGTCTCGATGACGCCCGTCTGCGTCTGACCGGTGCGCCGAGCGGCCTCCTGCGCCAGCGCGTGCACGCGCTCGTTCTTGATGTTCAGTCCCATGGGTAGCACTCTACCTGTTCCGGGTACCTTTCTACCCTAGCCGTGCACTCCGGCGCCGTGCACCCCGATGTCGGGTCCGGCTGCCCGGCTCCGACATCCGGGTGAGGGGGCCACGTCCGGCCCGCCAGGACACGAAGGAGTCGACCATGACCGACCGCGAGACCACCCTGCTCCTCGGCGCGCTGCGCAGCCAGCGCGAGCACGTCGTCACCATGGTCGACGGCCTGGACGACGAGCAGGCGCGCCGACCGGTGCTGCCGTCCGGCTGGAGCTGTCTGGGGCTGCTCAAGCACCTGGCCCACTCCGACGAGCACTACTGGTTCGCCTGCGTCGTGGGCGGCGAACCGGTGGACGGGTCGCTGTGCGCGGACGGCGCCGACTGGCGGGTCGGCGACGACAGCACGCTCGCCGACCTGGTCGCGCTCTACCGCGAGCACGGCGCCCGCGCGGACACCGTCCTCGCCGCCACGACCCTCGACGCGCCGCCCGCGTACACCGACCCCGCGTGGGAGACGTGGGGCATGGGCTTCCCGGACGTGCGCTCCGTCGTCCTGCACGTCATCACCGAGACCGCCGTCCACGCCGGTCACCTCGACGCGACGCGCGAGCTGATCGACGGTCGCCAGTGGGTGACGCTGTAGCGGCGGTACGGTCGCGGGCACGGGTTCGTCCAGCGGGAGGAGTTGCGGTGCCGAGCGTCGGTCGTGCTGTCCAGTCAGCGATCTACCGGGCCGGCGTCTTCGGCCACCGCCCGACGGTGCCCGTCGAGCCGGCCGCGCTGGAGGCCGCCGCTCGCAAGGCGATGAGCCCGCGCTCCTGGTCCTACGTCGCGGGCAGCGCCGGACAGCAGCGGACGGCCGCCGCCAACACGGCCGCGTTCGGCCGGCACCAGATCGTCCCGCGGATGCTGGTCGACGTGGAGGAGCGCGACCTCACCACCGAGCTGTTCGGACGGACGCTGCCGGCGCCGCTGCTGCTCGCGCCGATCGGCGTCCTGGAGATGGCGCACCGCGAGGCCGAGCACGCCGTCGCATCGGCCGCGCGGGCGCTCGGCCTCCCGATGATCGTGTCGACGCAGGCGTCGGTGCCGATGGAGGACGTCGCGGCCGACCTGGGCGCGAGTCCGATGTGGTACCAGCTGTACTGGTCGCGCGACGACGAGCTCGCGGAGTCGTTCGTGCGCCGCGCCGAGGCCGCCGGGGCGCAGGCGCTCGTCGTCACGCTCGACACCCATCTGCTCGGATGGCGTACACGAGACCTCGACCTCGCGTACCTGCCGTTCGCCCAGGGGCAGGGCCTCGCGCAGTACACCAGCGACCCGGTGTTCCAGCGGATGACTCGTGAACGCGCGAATCAGCCTCGTACCGAACGTGATCCGCGCCCGACGCCGGCAGCGGTCCGGTCGGTTCTGTCGCAGGCCCGGCGCTTCCCCGGCGACGTGCGCACCAACCTGCGCTCGGGGCTGCCGCGGGCGGCGGTCGAGACGTTCCTCGACACCTTCTCCCGGTCGTCACTCACCTGGGACGACCTGGCGCGGCTGCGCGAGTGGACGTCGCTGCCCATCGTGCTCAAGGGACTCCAGCACGCCGACGACGCCCGGCTCGCGCTGGAGCACGGCGTCGACGGCATCGTCGTGTCCAACCACGGCGGCCGTCAGGTCGACGGCGCGATCGCCTCGCTCGACGCCCTGCCCGGCATCGTCGACGCGGTGGACGGGCGCGTCCCGGTGCTGTTCGACAGCGGCGTCCGCAGCGGAGCCGACGCGTTCATCGCGCTCGCCCTGGGCGCGGACGCGGTGCTGCTCGGCCGGCCCTGGGTGTACGGCCTCGCGCTCGCCGGCGCGCACGGCGCCCAGGCGGTGCTGGAGCACGTGCTGGCCGAGCTCGACCTGACGATGGGCCTCGCCGGCGTCCGGTCCGTCGCCGACATCACCCGCGAGACCCTGGCCACCCCCACCGCTGGTTGAGCCGGGCGAGGGCAGGCTCAACCAGCGAAGCGCGCGGCTTGGCGGGTCAGGCGATGGCTTCGGCGGGGGTGATGGCGGCCAGGTCGAACGCCTCGCCGACCGGCGGGCAGGTGATGCTGCCCGCGTGCGTGTTCAGACCGAGGGCCAGCGCCGCGTCCGCCCGCATCGCGTCCCGCCAACCCTGGTTTGCCAGGCGCACCGCGTACGGCAGGGTCGCGTTGGTCAGCGCCCACGTCGAGGTGTTCGGGACGGCGCCGGGCATGTTGGCGACGCAGTAGAACGTCGACTCGTGCACCCGGAACGTCGGGTCGGCGTGCGTGGTCGGGCGGGTGTCCTCGAAGCAGCCACCCTGGTCGACGGCGATGTCGACCAGCACCGAGCCGGGCTTCATCCGCGAGACCAGCTCGTTGCTGACCAGCTTGGGCGCCTTGGCCCCCGGGATCAAGACGGCACCGATGACCATGTCCGCCGCCATGACCTCCTGCTCGACCGCGAGCCGCGACGACGCGAGCCCGTGGACGCGGTTGTTGTACCGCCAGAAGCTCATCCGCAGCTTGTCCAGGTCGGTGTCGAGGATCGTGACGTCCGCGCCCATGCCGAGCGCGATGTTCGCGGCGTTCTGGCCGGCGACGCCGCCGCCGAGGACGACGATCTTGGCGTTGGCCACGCCGCCGACGCCACCCATCAGCACACCGCGGCCGCCCTGGGCCTTCATCAGCGAGTGCGCGCCGACCTGCGGGGCGAGGCAGCCGGCGACCTCGGACATCGGGTACAGCAGCGGCAGCAGACCGGACGGCAGCTGCACGGTCTCGTACGCGATCGCGGTCGTGCCGGTCTCGACGAGCTTCTCGGTGAGCGGGCGATCGGCGGCCAGGTGCAGGTAGGTGAAGAGGATGAGGTCGTCACGCAGCCGGTGGTACTCCTCCTCGACCGGCTCCTTGACCTTCATCACCATCTCCGCCTCGCCCCAGACGTCGTCGGCGGTGTCGACGATCCGGGCGCCCTGGGCGACGTACTCCTCGTCGCTGATGGACGAGCCGGTGCCGGCGCCCTTCTGGACCAGGACCTCGTGTCCGTGGGAGACGAGCTCGTGCACGCCGACGGCGGTGATGCCGACGCGGAACTCGTTGTTCTTGACCTCGGTGGGTACACCAATGCGCATGTGATGACGGTAACTCTCCACCGATTTCGTCGTCGAACGGGTGCGGTGCTCGATATGCGCCTCGTCCGCCGAGCCCAGGGAATTCGACGTGATGCACGTCACATCGCAGGGCTACGCGTCGGTAGCATCGGGATCCCGGTTCCCCCGGCCGGGCATCCCCCAAGGAGATCCTGTGAAGTCCTGGACACCCCGTAGTGCCGCCGCCGCGGTCGCCCTCTCCGCAGCAGTCGTCGGCGTCGCCGCCCCCGCCGGACCCGCGTCCGCGTCCGTCGTCGAGCGCCCGCAGACCCTCGCTGCCAACAACCCGGCGCGGAACGGTCCGTACGCGTACACGAGCACGACGGTCAGCGACGCCGCGACCCCCGGCTTCGGTGCGGCGACGATCTACTACCCGACATCGACCACCGGCACGGTCGGTGGCGTCGCGATCTCGCCCGGCTTCACCGAGAGCCAGTCGGCGATCAGCTGGTTGGGGCCGCGACTGGCCTCGCACGGCTTCGTCGTCATCACGTTCAACACCAACTCCGGCCTCGACAACCCCGACTCGCGGGGCGCCCAGCTGCTCGCCGCTCTCGACTACCTGACCGGCACCAGCGCGGTGAAGTCGAAGGTCGACCCCTCCCGCCTGGCGGTCATGGGCCACTCGATGGGTGGCGGCGGCACGCTCGCCGCGGCGAAGTCGCGCCCCTCACTCAAGGCGGCGATCCCGCTGGCGCCGTGGCACACCGACAAGACCTGGCCGGAGGTCACCACCCCGACCCTGATCGTCGGCGCGGAGAACGACACCATCGCGCCGGTGGCCGACCACGCCGAGCCGTTCTACACCAGCCTTCCCGCGAACGCGGAGCACGCCTACCTCGAGCTCAACAACGCGAGCCACAGCGCCACCAACAGCGACAACCCGGCGACGTCCGTCCAGTCCGTCTCGTGGCTGAAGCACTTCGTCAACGGCGACACGAGCTACGACTCCTACCTGTGCCCCGGCCCCGCGCCGAGCTCGACCGTCGAGGAGTACCGCTCCACCTGCCCGTTCTGAGCCACGGCTCCCCCGCATCCGCACCGACGACAGATCCGACCCTCGGGCTCTGCCGTTGCCGACGGATGCGGGTTACGGTGAAGAGTATGAGCGACGCGACGCGTCCCCGGTCCCGACGACTGCTCGCCTCGGCGGGTGCGGCCATGATGGCCGTCACGTTGGCCGGATCCGCGCCTCATGCCTCCGCCTCGTCCCCGGACCTCGCGGCTGCCGCGTCCGTCCAGACGGTCGTGAGCTCGCTGAACATCCCGTGGGACGTCAGCTTCTTCCGGAACGGCGACATGCTCTTCACCGAGCGCGGTGGCCGGATCGTGCTGCGCACGGCGGCGGGCAACCGGACCATCAAGGCCCCGATGTCCGACCTGTACGTCGCGAGCGAGGGCGGCCTGATGGGCCTGGTGGTCGACCCGACCACGGTCCACAGCTACTTCTACACGTGCCAGACCTACAAGTCGGGCGGCAATCCGGTCGACGTCCGCATCATCCAGTGGAAGCTGTCCGCCGACGGCACGTCCGCCGCGCGGCAACGGGTCGTGGTCTCCGGGCTGCCGCTCACGTCCGGACGGCACTCCGGCTGCCGGCTGCGGTTCACCCCCGGCTACCGCCTGAACGCCGGCACCGGTGACGCGGCAACGGGCGTGAACCCGCAGAACCTCGACAACCTGGGCGGCAAGACGCTGCGGATGGACCCGCGCGGCCCCGTCCCGAGCGACAACCCGTACGCGGGCGCGACGACGAGCCGCCGGTGGGTCAGCAGCTACGGCCACCGCAACGTGCAGGGCCTGGACGTGCGGCCGGGCACGTCCCAGCTGTGGAGCCAGGAGCAGGGCACCACGCGTGACGACGAGACGAACGCCATCGTCTCCGGCGGCAACTACGGCTACGACCCGGTCCCGGGTTACAACGAGTCGGTCCCGATGACCGACACGACCAAGTTCCCGAACGCGATCCGGGCACGCTGGTCCTCCGGCTCCTCGACGGTCGCGACGTCCGGCATCACGTTCCTGCGTGGGTCCGGGTGGGGCCGCTGGAACGGCGCACTGGCGGTCGCCGAGCTCAAGGGCCAGGGCGTCCGGGTGCTGACGCTGAACTCCTCCGGCCAGGTCACCCGCCAGGAGCAGCTGCCCGCCCTCGACAACACCTACGGCCGGATCCGTACGGTGCAGAGCGGCCCCGGCGGTGCGCTGTACGTGACCACGTCCAACGGCAGCAACGACAAGGTGCTGCGCCTGCCGCCGTACGCCCCGCCCGCCTGACCGGACGCCCCGCGTCAGGTCGCGGGGTTCGCCAGCTCGGCCTCGGACCGCAGGATGCAGAACTCGTTGCCCTCCGGGTCGGCGAGGACCACCCAGCCGGTGCCCGGCCCGTCGGTGCCGCGCAGGTCGGCCACCTGGGTCGCCCCGGCCGCGAGCACCCGCTCGACCTCCTCGTCGCGGGTTCCCTCGGTCGGTCGCAGGTCGAGGTGGATGCGGTTCTTGACCTGCTTGGTGTCAGGTACCTCGATGAAGAGCAGCCGGTGGCCGGTCTCGGGGTGCTCGATCATGCACTCCTCGTGACCGGGCGCGTTCGGGTCGTCGGGCAGGTCCCGGTAGCCGAGCAGCCGCTTCCACCACTCGGAGAGCTCGTACGCGTCACGGCTGTCGATCGTGGTGTGCGAGATGAAGGACGTCATGGCCACACCCTGGCGCAGGACGTCAGCGCGCAGGTGGCGCTTCCCGCAACCGGAACCATCGGGCCGCGCGCCGGCGGCCGTCGTCGGTGAGCACGCTCCACGGGTGCGGCTCGCCGCCCTGGTCCCGGATCGCGCGGTCGAGGAAGTCGCGCAGCAACCAGACGTCCGCCGGCCGGGAGGTCGGGGTGACGTCGAGGGTGGCGTCGAGACGGTCGGTGGTGAGGTCGAGCGCGCTCGCGACCGCCTGCCGGTCGAGCCCGCTGAGCTCGAGGTTGGCCCGCAGCTCGCGGCGCGTGCGCTCACGCTCGTCGTGGTCGAGTGACATGGAGCCTCCCGGGGTCCCCTCCAGTCTGCCCCCTGGGCCGCCGGATCGTGTACGGGACCTGGGCTCTGGACCTGTGACCGAAGGTGCGCAGGAGCGCACCTTTCAGCACCGGTCCACCCGACCGATCAGCGCAGTCGGACCGCGAGCTGGCCGTTGTCGAGGAGCTTGGTCTCGAGGAGGTCGTCGTGGTCCTCGACGAACGCCCGGAACGAGCTGAAGCCCAGCGACTTCTCCTTGAACGTGGAGTCCAGCCGCTGCATCTGGCTCTTCACGCTGGAGGAGTGCTGCCAGCCGTCGTCGCTCTTCTCCGCGCCGACCGCGACCGCCCGGCGCAGGAGTGCGGTCGCCTGGGCGGCCTTGCTGGTGGACGACTTGCGCGCCGGGGCGGTCTTGACCTTCGCGGCCTTCTTGGCGGGCGCCTTCGTCGTGGACCTCGCGTCCGACGCCGGCGCGGGCTCCTCGGGCGCGGCCTCGTCCGCGACCTCTGCGGCCTCGGTCACCCCGGGCAGGTCGCCGTAGGAGCTGAAGTCGTCGCACGCCGCGACCAGCGCACGACTGGTCGAGCCGGCGACCCCGATCCCGACGACGTACCGGCCCATCCGCTTGCAGCGCTGCGCGAGGGCGATGTAGTCGGAGTCGCCGCCGACCACGACGACGTGGGTGATGTCCGCGTGCTGGAACAGGTCGTCGATGGCGTCGATCGACAACCGGATGTCGGCGCCGTTCTTGGTGCCCGACGTGGCGAACAGCTGCACCAGGTCCACGGCCCGGTCGGTCAGCTGCCGCTGGTAGGCGGCATTCGCTGGCACCGACCAGTCGGCGTACGCCCGCGTCAGCGCGACCGTCCCGAACGAGGAGGCGTAGTCGATGATCGCGCCCAGGTCGACCTCCGCATCGGCGAGCCGGCGGGAGACGTCGCCGTCCGAGCCGTCGCCCGGTGCGTGCCGCCGGGCCTCGTCGCGCCGCCACCGGCCGCTGCCGTGGACGGCGTCGTAGCGGGAGATGACCATGTTGTCGAAGTCGATGTACACAGCAACCCGCGCACTCATGCCCCGACCCTAGCCAGCCCGGGCGTCACCGGTCACCGGGCGGTGACTCGCGCGCGGCCTCGACCCCGCGCACGCCGAGCCGGTACGCGACGCGCGCCGCCTCCTGGCGGCCCGAGACGTCGAGCTTGCGCAGGATGTTGGACACGTGGACGCTGGCGGTCTTGGTGCTGATGAACAGCTCCTCGCCGATCTCCCGGTTGGTCCGCCCCTCGGCGAGACCGGCCAGCACCTCCAGCTCGCGCTCGGTCAGGCCGTACCGCCGCAGACCGGCCGGTGTCCCGTCCGCGTCGGGAGCGGCCACCCCCGTGGACGGGGTCCCGCCCACGGCGGGCGCCTCGTCCGCTGCCGGCAGATCGATCCGGTGCCACGCCGCCAGGCGGACCAGCTCCTCGCTGACGCGGACCATCCCCAGCCGCACCGCCCCGTCGTACGCCGCGCGCAGGGCCGCGATCGCCGCGCCGTCGACGCCCGTGTCCAGCCGCGCCTCGGCCGCCCGCCACCGCGCGTACAGCGCCCGCAACGGCTGGCCCACCGCGTCCCAGGCGGCGACCGCGGTGTCCCACAGCGCGGGGTCGGAGCGATGGGAGAACCGGGCGTGCTCGGCCGCGAACCACGCCGCGTACGCCGCACTTTCGGGTCGCGCGCCGATGCGGTCCATCGCGTCCAGGAGGGGCGCGACGCGACGGTCCAGCGCTCGCTGCGAGCCTCGGTCGCGGTGCGCCTCCGCCTGGTCGGCGAGCGCGCGCATGCCCAGGGCGGCCAGCTCGTCGCCGAAACCCTCCTCGTCACCGCCGGCGATCAGGTCGAGTCCGTCGATCACCGCGTCGTACGCGGCTGCCGGGCGCCCCGCCCAGAGCTCGATGAGGGCCGTCAGCTCGTGGACGTCCCGCAGCCAGGCGTCCGGCGCACCCTCGGCCTCGACGACGGCGCGCGCCCGCCCGCACTGGTCCCACGCCGCCCGCAGGTCACCGCGCAGGACGGCGATGCGGGCGGACTGCATGAGCCCCGGCGCGGCCATGATCCCCCGGACGCGCCGTGCCTGCGGGTCGTCCAGCAGCGCCTGAGCCTCGTCCAGCCGACCGAGGGTGATGAGCGCCTCGCCGGTGTTGGCGCGCAGCAGGTTGCCCCGCTGGGCCGACAGCCCGACGCGGGCGACCGCGGCCATCCCGGCGCGACCGACGTCCACGACCTCGTCCCACCGGCCGGCGAGGCCGAGGACGTGGCTGAGGTTGACGTACGCCGTACCGATGTCGTGCGGCTCGCCGACCTCCTCGGCGATGGCGAGAGCCTCGCGCTGGTGGGCCACGCCGTCGTCGGTGCGTCCGCGGGCGGCCGCGGCCAGCCCGAGCGCGCTCTGCAGCCGGCCCTCCTCACGACGGGCACCGGTGGCGCGGGCGAGGCGCAGACCGTCCTCACCCCACTCCTGCGCCTCCTCGAGCCGTGACCAGGCGCCCGCGAGCAGCGCCAGCCCGGCGTGGACCCGGGCCGCGAGCACGCTCACCTCGCCCTCGGGCAGGGCCGCGCGCGCCTGCCGGAACCAGTGCTCCGCCCGCGGACCGCTCCCCGCCAGGTAGGCGTACGTCCCGAGCCGCTCGCAGAGCTCGGCCTGCTGAGCCGGTTCGGCGGCGAGGGCCAGAGCGGCCTCCCCCAGCCGCTCCGCCTCGCGGGTGTCGCCGGTGAGTGCCGCCGCCTCGGCCGCGCGGCTCAGCAGCCGCATCGGGTCGTGGTCGGACGGCCACCGTTGCGCCAGCTCGGCAGCGCGCCCGAACCACACCTGGGCGTCCGCGAACGCGTACACGCACTCGGCCGTCCGACCGGCCTCCACGGCCGCGTCCAGCGCCCGCTCCTCCTCGCCGGAGCGCAGCCAGTGCCGGGCGAGCTCCGCCGCGCGGACGTCCGCGGGCTCCGGCGAGGCAACGCCGGCGCGCGACCTCTCCAGCGCCGACGCCGCAGCGAGGTGCAGACGCGTCCGCTCGGTCGGCAGCAGGCCGCCGTACACGACCTCCTCGAACGCCGGGTGCCGGAAACCGACCCGCTGCTCGTCGCGCAGCTCCAGCACGTGCTGCTCCAGGGCGGGGCGCAGCGCCTGCTCGGCGTCCTCGACACCGACGTGGAGCGTGTCCGCGAGTCGTTCCAGCGGCACCGACCGACCGTGCACCGCGAGCGCGCTCAGCAGTGACCGCGACCCCTCGGGCAGGGCGTCGACCCGGGCGGCGAGCAGCTCCTGCAGCGTGACGGGCAGGGCGAGGTCCTCGCCGGCGCCGCGCAGCACGAGCTGCTCGATGAACAGCGGGTTGCCCGCGGACCGGGAGAGGGTCGAGTCGAGCAGGGTCGGATCGGGGTGACCGCCGGTCAGCGAGGCCACCAGCCGCGCGGTCTCCTCGGCGTCCAGGCGGTCCAGCCCGATGCGCCGGGTGATGTCCAGCCGCCCGACCTCGGCCGCCCAGCCTGCGAGCGCCGAGCCGGGGGTGACGGCGTCGTCCCGGTACGTCCCGACCACGAGCACCCGCTCGGTGCTCATGTTCACCGCGAGGTAGCGCAGCAGGTCCAGCGTCGACCGGTCGGCCCAGTGCAGGTCCTCGACGAGGTGCAGCACCGGTGCGCTCGCCCCCAGCCGGTCGATGAGGGACAGCACGGCCTGGAACAGCGCAGCCTGGCTCGCCCGCTCCGCCTCCTCGGCGTCGGCGACACCCGTCACGAGCCGCGCGAGCGCCGCGGACCGCGTGAGCTCCTGGCGTACGACGCCGTGCCCGCGCAGCCGCCGCAGCCCTTGCCGCAAGGGCGCGTACGGCAGTGGCTCGCCGGCCATCGGGACGCAGGCCCCGGCGAGCAGGGTGGGCTCGTACCGGGCGACGACCTCGCGCAGCAGGCGCGTCTTGCCGACCCCCGTCTCACCCGTGAGGAGCACCAGGCACGGCGCACCGTCCCCGGCGAGCCGCAGCAGGGCGCCCAGCTCGTCGAGGACGTCCGTCCGCCCGACGAGGCCGGTCGACGCCACCTCGGCCATGGCCCCAGCATGGCCCGGCTAAGGCGTCCGGGGCCACATCTGAGGTAGGCGACCGATGTGCGGGGTCCGGTGGCGTTCCTAGCGTCGCTGCATCGCTCGAACCCGTCACGAAAGGACACCAGCGATGCGACTCACGACCAGACCCCGACGACGCACGACCGTGACCGCCGTGGTCGCCGCCATGGCGATCGTCGGCCTCACCGCACCCGCGGTCCTCGCCGTCGCCGAGCCCGGCACGCCCGCCAAGGACGTGCACATCGGCCTCGACAACGACAACGCGGCGAACACCTTCGTCCAGCCGCCCGGCGTCACGGCCAAGCAGCACATGGACAGCACCGACGTGCTGCTCGGCCGCGGCAACGACGACCTGCTGATCGGGAACCTCGGCGGCGACACGCTCCTCGGCGGCACCGGGGACGACATCGAGATCGGCGGCCCGGAGAACTTCGCCGCACCCAACAGCGACGTGATCGTCGGCGACCGCGGCAACGACATCAACATCTGGGCGCCCGGCGACGGCAGCGACGCGTTCCTCGGCCAGGAGGGCTTCGACACCATGGTCTTCGCCCCCTTCCAGAAGAACGCCGACGGCTCGCTGAAGCTCGAGCGACGGCTGCACCGCGCGGTGCCGCGCGTCGACATCGGGGGCAAGGCGCCGTTCAGCTGCGACATCGTCCGGGTGCCGAAGGAGCAGCGGCTGGGCTTCCAGTTCCTGGTCCGGTTCAACGTCAACGGCGTTCCTGCCGTGACGGTCAGGCAGAAGGACGTCGAGCGCGTCTTCTGCCCCAGCCCGGAGACCGGCATGGCCCGGGTCGCCGACCTCACCACCCGCTACCCGTCGTTCCGCACCGTCCCGCTGAACCGGGTGGGCGGCGTCACCGGCGCGATCCTCGCTCCGGCGGGCTGAGAGGAGCAGGGGCCATGACACAGCGGATGAGCAGGGCGGTCGTCATCGGGGGCAGCCTCGCCGGGCTGCTCAGCGCGAGCGCCCTGGCCGACCACGCGGACGAGGTCGTCGTCCTCGACCGGGACCGGCTGCCGGACGAGCCGCTGGCCCGGTCCGGGGTACCGCAGAGCCAGCACGTCCACGGCCTGCTCGCCAGCGGCCGGGAGGCGATGGAGGAGCTGCTTCCCGGGCTCACCGACGAGCTGTGCGCGCTGGGCGGTGAGCTGGGCGACTTCCAGGAACGCACGCAGTTCTACGTCGGCGACCGGACGCTCGCCGGGGGTACGAGCGGCCTGCTCGCCCTGGCGGTGAGCCGGCCACTGCTGGAGCACCGGGTCCGTACGCGCGTCGCGGCCCTCCCGAACGTCACGATCCGCGAGCGCACGACCGTGCTCGACCTCGTGCTCGACGACGAGTCAGGGCCGGCGGCGCGCGTGGTCGGAGTGGCGGTCGCGCCGCTGGACGGGGTCGCCGGTCCGGAGAAGGCACCGAGCGGCGTCGAGACGGTGCCCGCCGACCTCGTCGTCGACGCGTCCGGCCGCACGGCGCGCACGCCGGAGTGGCTGGAGCGGCGCGGTTTCCCGGCACCGGCCGAGGAGAGGGTCCGGATCGACGTGGCGTACGCGACCCGCCAGTTCCGCCGCTCGGCGACGCACGCCGACGGCCTGGTGGCGGTGCTGCAGCCGAGCAGCCCCGAGCTGCCCCGCAGCGCCATCATGCTGGCGCAGGAGGGCGACCGCTGGATCGTCGGCCTGACCGGCTACCACGGGGTGCGGCCCCCGACCGACCTGGAGGAGTTCATCGCCTACGCGGCGACGCACCCGGGTCCGGTGGGCCGGATGCTTCCCACCCTCGAGCCGCTGGACGACGGCGCGACGTACCGGTTCGCCGCGAACGTGCGGCGCCGGTACGAGAAGGTGCGCCGCTTCCCCGCCGGCCTGCTCGTCACCGGGGACGCGCTGTGCGCGTTCGACCCGGCGTACGGGCAGGGCATGTCGGTGGCGGCGCTGGAGGCACTGGAGCTGCGCGGCTGCCTGGCGGACGGCACCGACGACCTGGCTCGCCGGTTCTTCGCCCGCGCCGCTCGGCACGTGGACACACCGTGGACGCTCGTCGTCGGCCGCGACCGCGAGCTGCCCGGCTCCACCGACCCCGCTCCGTGGGCGACGCGGATGATGAACCGGTACGTCGGGGCGTTGCTGCGCGCCGCGTGCGACGACGCCGAGCTGGCCACCGTCTTCCTGCGGGTCAGCCACCTGGCGGCGCCGCCCAGCACCCTGATGACGCCGCGCGTGGTCGCGAAGGTCGCGCGGGCCGCGCTGCGGCGCGGGCCGGCGGACCGTACCCGTCGTCGGCGCGACCAGGAGGAGGGAGGCCGGACGAAGGGACGTCCGGGAGCCAGCACGCCCTCCCCCGCGTGACGGCACCGGCGCCGTGCACTGCCCCACCGAGTCCCCCTGTCGGTGGGGCAGTGCACATCAGCCCGCTCGCCCGACCCTCCCGCGGGCGTACTCTGGTCGGCATGCACCGCAGCCAGCAGACGACGACGCCGGACCCACTCCGGCGCTGACAGGCTGCACTCACCGCATCCCCGCCCCGGAGCACGGCTCCGGGGCTTTCTCATCCCTCGGCACGTGCTCCTCGGCTCGACCGACAGGAGGACGACATGAATTCCGTTGCTGCACAGGACGACTCGCCGCTCGATCACCGCGAGCTGAACCTCGCCATGGGCATCTTCGCCACCGACCCGATGGTGGGCTCAGGGCTGCCGCTGTGGCTTCCCGCCGGCGCTGTGCTGCGCGCCGAGCTGGAGCGGCTCGCGCGTGAGATCGCGCGCGCCGACGGCTGCCAGGAGGTGTACTCGCCCGTGCTCGGCAAGCGCGCGCTGTTCGAACGATCGGGCCACTGGGCGAAGTTCGCCGACGACATGTTCCCGCCCATGTCCCTGAACGGTGGCGGCGTGGCCGACGAGGACCTGGTCCTGCGCCCGGCGAACTGCCCGCACCACGCGCTCACCTACGCCGCGCAGCCGCACTCCTACCGAGAGCTGCCCGTACGCCTGCACGAGCTCGCGCCGATGTTCCGCGCCGAGCGCTCGGGTGTGCTGTCCGGCTTGAGCCGGGTCCGGCAGATCGCCCTGGACGACACCCACGTGTTCTGCCGGCCGGACCAGGTCGCGCAGGAGGCGGCCCGGGCGCTGCGGTCCGCACTGCACGCCCAGCAGGTGCTCGGCCTGCCGGTCGACGAGGTGCGACTGTCCCGCCGTGACGCGGGCCCCGCGTACCTGGGCGCCCCGGAGCAGTGGGAGGCGGCCGAGCAGGCCCTGCGCGAGGCGGCAGCCGCCGTCGGCGTACGGGGCGTGGTCGAGGCCGAGGGTGAGGCCGCGTTCTACGGGCCGAAGCTGGACCTGCAGGTCCACGACGGGCGCGGCCACGACGAGACCATCGCGACCGTCCAGCTCGACTTCAACCAGCCCGAGCGGTTCGACCTGGCGTACGACGCGGCGGACGGGTCCCGGCAGCGGGTGGTGATGATCCACCGCGGCACCGTCGGCTCCATGGAACGCGTCGTCGCGGCGCTGCTGGAGCGGTACCAGGGGCGCGTCCCGCTCTGGCTCGCGCCGGTGCAGGTGTGCGTCCTGCCGGTCGGCCCGGACCAGGACGAGGCCGCGCGCCGCCTGCACGACGACCTGCTGGCCGCCGGGCTGCGTCCTCGGGTCGAGTTCGACGGGTCGCTCGGTCGCCGCATCCAGGCCGCTCGCCGGCGCCGCGACTGCCTGCTCGCGGTCGTGGGCGAGGCGGAGGTGTCGGCCGAGCAGGTGCAGGTGACCGACGTGGCGGGCGGCGTCCGCCGCTCGGTCGACCGCGCCGGGTTCCTCCGGGCCGTCGGCGAGGCGTACGAGGCGCGCCTGCCCCTCGTTCCCTGGGAGCCGGCCGACTAGGCAGGGGGTTCTACTCAGGCGACCCGGGTACGACGGCGGATCCCCGGAACGGCGCGGCTCAGCAGGCTGGTGACCAGTCCTGTTCCCCGTCCGAGGAGCCCCGATGTCCGCACATCACGCCCCGTACGCCCCGCGCCAGGGCCTCTACGCCCTCAAGCCCTGGTACGCCGCTCGCCTCACCTCCGTCCTGGCCCTTCTCGTACGCCGGCACGTTCACCCGAACCGGGTGAGCGCTGCCGGCGTCGTCATGGGTGCCGGCGCCGGGGTCGCGCTCGCGACCCTGCCGACCGGAGCGGCCGCCCTGGCCGTCGCCCCCTTGCTGGCGCTGCGCCTGGCCGCCGCGAACCTCGACGGCAACCTCGCCCGGGTCACCGGCCGCCGGTCCCGCTGGGGCTCGGTCGTCAACGAGCTCGGTGACCGGGCGGCCGAGCTCGCCGCACTGGTCGGGTGCTTCTGGCTCGCGCCCGCGTGGCTCGTCCTGGCCGCGATGCTGGCCGCCACGCTCCCCTCCTGGGTCGCGCTCGCCGGCGCCGCCGCCGGTCACGACCGGCTGAACGGCGGCCCGGTCGGCAAGACCGAGCGCTGCCTGGCCCTGGTCGGCGTCGCCGCCGTGCCGGGGGCGGCCGTGCCCCTGCTCGCCGTCGTCGCGGCCGGTTCGGCAGTCACCGCGGTCCGCCGGGCGATCGCGCTGCGGAGCCTGTGATGGAACAGCTGACCCTCACCGCCACCGTCCTCACCGTCGGCGGCGTGGCCACCCACCTCAGCGGCAACCCGGTGCTGCGCGAGCGCTGGCGTACCTGGCTGGTCGCCGCACCGGTCGTGCTCGTCCCGATGCTCCTGCTCGGCTCGTGGGGTCCGGTCCTGCTGGCCGCCGGTCTCGGCGTCGTCGCCGCCGCCGAGTACGGCCGGCTCACCGGGCTGCGGCCCTCCGACGGCGGCCTCCTCGTCGCAGCGGTCGTCGCCGCACCCGTCCTGGCCCGTCTCGACGTCGGGTCGTACGACGCCCGCTGGCTCGCGCTGACCCCTCTGGCGATCGCTCTGCCGGCCCTGCTCGGTGGAGATGCGGCCGGCGGGTTCCGGCGGGTGAGCGCCCTGGCCCTCGGGGCGCTCTGGCTCGTCGCGGGCCTCCTACCGCTGGTGCTGCTCGACCCGGTCGTCGTGGTGTCGCTGTGCCTGGCCGTCGCCACCGCGGACGTCGGCGCGTGGTGCGCCGGCCGCGCGCTCGGTCGCCGCGGTCCCCTCTCCCGGCCGCTGTCACCGCACTCGCCCAGCAAGACCTGGGCGGGCGTCCTCGGCTCCCTGGCCGGCGCGGCGCTCGTCCTGACCGTGCTGGGCGAGCCGTCCTGGCCGCTCCTGGTCGCGGCCACCGTCGGCAGCGTCCTCGGCGACCTGCTGGAGTCGCTGGTGAAGCGCGGCTGCGGCCGCAAGGACGCCGGCACCTGGCTGCCTGGCTTCGGCGGGCTGCTGGACCGGGTCGACTCGCTGCTCGTCGCGCTGCCCGTGGCGCTCGTCCTGGTGGGCGGTGCGTGATGATCGCCGCCTTCCTGCGCCGCCTGCTGTGGCGCATCGCGTTCGTCCTCACCGGCGGCGTCCGGGTGACCGGCCGGCTGCCCCGCGGCGGCTGCGTCGTCGTGGCGAACCACTCCTCGCACGCCGACACCGCGGCCCTGCTCGCCGCTCTCGACGCCGGCCACCGCCCGCGGGTCGCGGCGGCGGCGGACTACTGGTTCCGCGGCGGGTTCAAGGCGTCCGTATGCCGTTCTCTCGCAGCAGGTTTCGCCGTACGCCGAGGTGGCGGCGGGAGCGCCGACCTCACCGCGGCAGCCGAGCTGCTGCGTACCGGCCACGCCGTCGTGATCTTCCCCGAGGGCACCCGGACCCGTGACGGCGAGCTGGGCGACTTCCACTCCGGCGCCGCCCGACTGGCCGCGCAGGCCGGCGTGCCGGTCGTCCCCGTCGGGATCCAGGGGACCCGGGCGCTGCTGCCGGCGCACGGGCGGTTCCACCGCAGCCCGGTGTCGGTGCGCATCGGGGCGCCGCTCGAGGCCACGGACGTCGCCGCGACCACGGAGCAGGCGCGCGCGTCGGTCGACGCCCTGGTCAGCCGGCCCCGCGAGCGGGACAGCCGGCTGCGGCAGCGGGTCGCGGTTCGTACGGCCGGCCGTCGCGGCGTGCTGGTGGTCGGCGGGCTGTCGTTCGCCGAGGCGCTGAGCTGGCCCCTGCTGCCCGAGACCGCGCTGGCGGTGGCCCTGCTCGCGGCGCCCGCGGCGTGGCGCCGGCTGATCCCGGTGGCCATCTCCGGGAGCATGCTCGGTGGCCTGGTCGCGCTGCTCCTCGCGGCGCACGGCGTCGTCGCGCCCGCCCCGCTGACCACCGACCGGATGCGCGCCACTGTTGTCCAGCAGGTCGCGGACGAGGGCGCCGCCGCCGTCCGCCACCAGCCGTACGACGGGATCCCGTACAAGGTGTACGCCGCCGAGGCGGGTCGGGCCGGCGTCGACCCGGGTCCGTTCCTCGTCGAGTCCGTGGCGTCCCGCGGCGTACGGATCGCCGGCGTGGGGATGCTGCTGGCGCTCGCCGGATGGGTGCTCGCGCGGCGACGCCAGTGGTACGCCGCGGTCCTGGGCGCCGGGACGGTCTGCTTCGGCGTCGGGCTCGGGCTGGTCGTGGCGTCGTGGTCGTGAACAGTTCTTGACCCCGCCGCCAATTCCTGTGATTCGGTTCACATCGGGACGTTCCGCGGTGGACGATGCGGCCATGAGCCTGCCCCAGATCCAGCGCCGCACCGTCCTCAAGGGCGTCGCCGCGGCCACCGCCGCCCTCGCCGCACCCCGCGTGTTCGACGCCGCTGCCGCCGCTGCGCCCGCGGGCAAGGGCGTCTTCGGGTACGGCGTCGCGAGCGGAGACCCGACCGGGACCTCCGTGATCATCTGGACGCGCGCGACGCCGCCCGCGCGTCCGGGCGAGCGGATCGCCGCTCCCGGCAGCGGCTGCGGCCGGTCGATCCCCGTGCAGTGGCAGGTCGCGCGTGACGAGCGGTTCACCCGCAAGGTCGCCCACGGGACGGTCCACACCTCGGCGGACTCCGACCACACGGTCAAGGTCGACGTCACGGGTCTGGACCCGTACACGCAGTACTACTACCGGTTCCACAGCCTCGGCGAGTACAGCCCGGTCGGCCGCACCCGTACCGCCGCGGACATCCCCGGCGAGGTGCACGCGCTGCGGATGGCGCTGGTCAGCTGCAGCAACTACACCGGCGGCTACTTCACCGCGTACCGCGCGATCGCCGAGCGCGACGACCTCGACTTCGTGCTGCACGTCGGCGACTACATCTACGAGTACGGCAACGGCGCGGACCGCTACGGCCCGAAGGAGCTCGTCGGCGTCCGCGACGCCCAGCCGGCCACCGAGATCCTGGGCCTGGAGGACTACCGGCTGCGGCACGCGCTGCACAAGGCCGACCCCGACGCCCGGGCCGCCCACCAGGCGCACCCGTGGATCACGATCTTCGACGACCACGAGGTCGCCAACAACGCCTGGGCCGACGGCGCCGAGAACCACCAGGCGAACGAGGGGTCGTACCTGGCCCGACGCAACGCGGCGCTCAAGGCGTACCTGGAGTGGATGCCGTTCCGCCTGCCCGACCAGTCGGTGTCCCACCGTGGGACACGCTTCTTCAAGCGGTTCTCGTTCGGCGCGCTCGGTGACCTGTCGGTGCTCGAGACCCGGCAGAACCGCAGCAAGCAGGTCAGCTACCCGCAGAGCCCGCTCGACGGGTTCGTCCCGATCGGGGTCAGCCCGGCCATCGACGGCGCGCTCGCCTCGCCGCAGCGTCACCTGCCCGAGCCGGAGCAGCTGACCTGGATCAAGGACGGCGTCAGCACGACCGGCCGCCGCTGGCACCTGTTCGGCAACCAGGTGATGATCACGCCGGTCCGCTACCCCGGGTCCGCGCTCGGCGCCGGGAACGTGCTGTTCGTGAACGCCGACCAGTGGGACGGGTACGCCGCTGACCAGGCCTCGCTGCTCGGTCACCTCGGCGCCCAGCCGGCTGCGGCGGGCGACGTCGTCGTCCTCACCGGCGACATCCACTCATCCTGGGCGGCCGACCTGCAGGCGGGCGGTACGCCTGCCGGTGTGGAGTTCGTGACGCCGTCGGTGACCAGCGACGGCTTCTACGAGATCGTCCGCTCCTTCCTCGGCAACCCGGCGCCCGAGACCGCGGTCGGCGCCACCCGGCAGATCACCGGCGCGGTCCAGCAGCTGAACCCGTGGGTGAAGTACCTCGACGGCGTCGGCCACGGGTTCACGGTCATCGACGTGACGCCCGAGCGCGTGCAGGCGGACTTCCACCACACGCCCGTCCCGACGTCCGCCGCCCCGGACCCGCGGGTGAACCCGGGCGTGCTGCCGACGTACACCCGCAGCTTCCGGACGCTCGCGGGCACCCGCCGCGTGTCGGCAGCCACCGGCCCCGTCGGACCCCGCACCGACCAGCCCCGCTGACCCCACCCGCCCGGTCGAGCAGACGCGAACGCAGTGATGACTCGTATCCGAACCAGCCGGCAGCACTCGCTGGTTGAGCCGGTCGAGCCGCTGGGGCGAGACCGAGTCGAAACCAGGTGACCGCGAACGAACGAGTCTCCCCTGTCGGGCTCCGCACCGGCCCGGCTCACCCACGACGGCAATAACGCCTCGTACGAGGCTCAGAACGCACGCGATACTGGCCAGATGCCCGAGGACGTGGTCGTCAGCGACCGGCTGGTGATACCCGCCGGCGAGCTGCGCGAACGCTTCTCCCGCAGCTCCGGTCCTGGAGGTCAGGGCGTCAACACGGCCGACTCCCGGGTGGAGCTCACCCTCGACGTGGCCGCATCGCCGTCGATCCCCGAACCCCTGCGCGACCGCATCATGGCCCGGCTCGCGCACCGGCTGGTCGGCGGCGAGCTGACGATCGCGGCGAGCGAGTACCGCAGCCAGCTGGCCAACCGTCGGGCCGCACGGGAGCGGCTGGCTCAGCTGCTGCGCGAGGCCGCCGCTCCCCCGCCGGCCAGGCGCCGGGCGACCAAGCCGACCCGCGGCTCGCACGAGCGCCGCATCGCCGCCAAGAAACGACGCGGCGAGGTCAAGAAGGGCCGCGGCCGGTTCGACGCCTGACCCGATCGAGGGTCGCGGCCGATTCGGCGAACCAGCCTGATCCTCGCCGGCCGCCGCCCCCTCCGGTCGAGTGCGCGCGTCGTGCGTCCAGTCCACCGCGCGCCCCTGTCGGGTCGAGTGCGCGCGTCGTGCGGGATTTCCGCTGTGAACGCAGCAGGACACGCGCACTCGGCCGGAAAGGGGCGGTGGGTGACCACGCGCTGGGGACATCCCTCGACAGGGAGGTAGTTGTGTGATCACAATGGTTGCATGACAACAACCAAAACCACGCCGGTCGGCCTCTGGCTGTCGATGATGGGGATCGTCATGGACCACAAGTGGTACTTCGCCGAGCGGTTCGAGAAGAAGCTGCCGGTCCCGTACAGCCGGTACCGCGCCCTGCGTCGGGTCGAGCAGCAGCCGCGCAGCCAGCGCGAGCTCGCCGACGCGATGGGGGTGGACGCCCCGGCGATGACGGTGATCGTCAACGACCTGGTCAGGCACGGCCTCGCCACGCGCGAGGCGCACCCGGACGACCGCCGGGTCAAGCTCGTCACCGCCACGCCGGCCGGCCTCGCCTGGCTTGACGACGTCCGGTCGCTGCCCGACGGGGCGCCGCCGCTGATGGACGTGCTGACCGGCGACGAACGGCGCGAGCTCGCGCGTCTGCTCGACAAGCTCCAGGCCAGCCAGGTCGGGGCGAGCTGATGACGACGACCCGGGACGTCCCGTCCGTCCAGGCGCACGAGCTCGACCGGCGGCACCGCTGGATCGTCGTCGCGATCTGCTGCATGAGCCTGTTCATCGTCGGCATCGACACCAGCGGCCTCAACCTGGCGCTGCCCTCGATCCAGGACGACCTGTCGACGTCGTACTCGCAGCTGCAGTGGGTCGTCGACGCGTACACGCTGGTCATCGCCGGTCTGCTGATGCTGTCCGGGTCGATGGCCGACCGGTTCGGACGCCGCCGCGTGTTCCGGCTGGGGCTCACGCTGTTCGGCGTGGGTTCGCTGCTCTGCTCGGTCGCGCCGTCGATCGGCGTGCTGATCGCGGCGCGGATGGTGCAGGCGGTCGGTGGCTCCATGCTCAACCCGGTCGCGATGTCGATCATCACCAACACGATCCACGACCCTCGGGAGCGGGCCCGCGCCATCGGCATGTGGGGCGGCACCGTCGGTCTGTCGCTGGCGCTCGGGCCGGTCGTCGGCGGCGCACTCGTCGACGCGATCGGCTGGCGGTCGATCTTCTGGCTGAACCTCCCGATCGCCGTCGCCGCGCTCGTCCTGACCACCCGGTTCGTGCCGGAGTCGCGCGCCGGGCGGCCCCGCCGGTTCGACCCGGTCGGCCAGCTGTGCGTGATGGTGCTGCTCGCCTCGCTGACGTACGCGATCATCGAGGGCCGCAGCCTCGGCTGGACCTCCGCCGCGGTGGTCGGCTGCTTCGTCGCCGCCACCCTCGCGCTCGGGCTGCTGGTCGCGTACGAGCGTCGCCGCCGCGAGCCGCTGCTGGACCCGCGGTTCTTCCGGAGCGTGCCGTTCTCGGGTGCGGTCGTGACGGCCGTGCTCGGGTTCGCGGCGATGGGCGGGTTCCTGTTCCTCAACACGCTCTACCTGCAGGACGTACGCGGCCTCTCACCCTTCGCCGCCGGGCTGATGACGCTGCCGATGGCAGGGATGACCGCGCTGTGCTCGCCGTTCTCCGGTCGCGTCGTCGGCGTCCGCGGTCCCCGCCTGCCGATGGTCGTCGCGGGTGCCGGCATCTCGGTGAGCGCCCTGATCCTACTGACGCTGCGGTCTGACACCTCGTACGTCGTGCTGGCGGTCGCGTACCTGGCGTTCGGCGTTGGGTTCGGGTCGCTGAACGCGCCGATCACCAACACCGCTGTGTCCGGGATGCCGCGGGCCCAGGCGGGCGTCGCCGCGGCCATCGCCTCGACGAGCCGCCAGGTCGGGACGGCGCTCGGGGTAGCGGTGTTCGGCGCAGTGACGCTCGGTCGGCTCGACGGTCCCGTACGCACCGGGCTCGCCGCGTCGAGCCACGCCGGGTGGGCGCTCATGCTGGCGTGCGGCGCCGGCATCCTCGTCCTGGCGCTGGTGACGACGAGCCCCTGGGCGTTGCGCTCCCGCGACCGCGTCGCCGCCGAGATCGACTGAGGGCCCCTCGCTGGTTGAGCCGGGCCGACACTCGCTGGTTGAGCCGGGCCGGAGCGAAGCGGAGGTCCGAGTCGAAACCCGGTGCCGTACGGGGAGACTCGTCCGTTCGCGGTCACCGGGTTTCGACTCGGTCTCGGCTGGCGCCTCGACCGGCTCAACCAGCGGAGAGACCGGCTCAACCAGCGGAGAGACCGGCTCAACCAGCGGAGAGAGCGGCTCAACCAGCGGAGAGAGCGGCTCAACCAGCGGAGGGGCCGGCTCAACCAGCGGAGGGGGCGGAGGTCAGCGGGGGCCGAGGCCGGTGCGGCCGTCGAGCAGCTCGCGGGCGATGTCGAGGTGGCCGGCGTGCCGAGCGGTCTCCTCGATCATGTGCAGGATGACGCCCCGCAGGTCGGTCACCTCGTCGGCGAGCTCGGGCAGCACCGGACCGGCGGGCGCGGAGTCCAGCGACACGTCGCGTACGGCCTCGTCGCACAGCCGGGTCTGCGCCAGGTAGTCCGCGAGCACGTCGCCGGAGTCCGGGCGCGCCATGGGCTCCCCGCGCATGACCGCGCCGAACCAGTACCGCTCAGCGCCGGCGAGGTGCTCGAGCAGGCTCTGCGGGCTCCAGCCACTCGGCACGACGGACCGGGTCATCGCCGCGGCGTCGAGGCCGTCGACGATAGCGACGATCGAGCGGCGCTGGGCGTCGAGGAAGTGGGCGAGGTCCGCGCGCTCGGTCATGACTCCTCGACCGACATCGCCTGGTAGGTCGGCTTCAGCTCGTTCGCGCGAGCGCCCCAGTCGGCGGTCGGGCGACCCTCGAGGTAGGCGTGCAGGTCCTCCAGGTGCACCTGCCAGCCGCCGCCGTACGCGGGCAGCATCTCGCGGGGCAGGCCCCGCTCCTCGACGACCAGCCGGGTCCCTCCGTCGACCTCGGCGAGGGTGGCCTCCAGCGTCGTGGCGTCGTCCTCGCCCGGCATCATCGTGACGAACAGCCGGTGCGGCGGCTCGCACGCCTCGATCCGACCCGGCCCCTCGGCGCCGCTGGTGAAGCGGATCTCGAACCGCCCGCCCGGACGCAGGTCGCCCGTGACGTGGGCGACCCAGCGGGCGAGCCGCTCCGGATCGGTGACGGCCTCCCAGAGGTCGTCGATGTCGGTGGCGTAGGTGTCCTCGAGGCGTACCCCGGGCACCCCCGCCCACAGGTGCATCGTCGCGAGCGTGCGGGTCTGAGTGCTCATGCTGACCTCCCGGTCTTCTCGGTGGTGCCGGACCTGCGTGCCGTACGCCGTCCGCGGGCGACCTCGGTGTGCAGGGCGTCGAGGCGCTGACCCCACAGGTCGCGGTGGTGGGCGAGCCACGCGTCGGCGTCGGCGAACGCGTCAGGGCGCAACGAGTAGACGCGCTCCCGGCCCCGCTGCTCGACCTCGACCAGGCCCGCCTCCAGCAGCACCCGCAGGTGCCGCGAGACGCCGGGCCGTGCGATCGGCAGGCTCTCGGCGAGCGCACCCGCGGTGACGGGTCCGGCGGCGAGTGTGTCGATGATCGACCGTCGGCTCCCGTCGGCCAGCGCGTGGAAGACAGCGTCCATCGCAGAAGCGTACCCATACAGTTACGTAACTGTCCAGGTACGCTTCCGTCGCCCACGACGGCCGGACCACAATGAGGCATGACACCCAGCTACCGGCTGTTCCCCGACTACGGCGCCGACCCGGTGTGGGCCGAGCGCGGCATGGTCGACCTGGACGACCTGCCGATCTCCTCGCGCCTCCGGACCGACCTGCGCACCTGGGCGGCGCGCTGGGAGGAGTTGATGGGCAAAGACTTCCGGATCCGCGAGAAGGACAGCCACAACGAGTGGCAGCGGGACGGACGACGACTGGCGCGCGACCTCCAGCGCGAGCTCGGCGACGACGCCGTCGTCACGTACGAGCCGTGACGGCGACGACGTCCGCGGGTCATGCGACCATGCCGTGCGGGTCGATGACGTACTTCTTCGCGGCGCCCTTGTCGAAGTCGGAGTAGCCCTGCGGGGCATCGTCCAGGCTGATCTTGGTCGCGTTGACGGCCTTGGCGATCTCCGCCTTACCGCTGAGGATCAGGTTCATCAGCTGGCGGTTGTACCGCTTCACCGGGCACTGGCCGGTCGTGAACGAGTGCGACTTCGCCCAGCCGAGCCCGAGGTCGATCCCGAGCCGGCCCTGCTTGGCGTTCTCGTCGATGGCGCCCGGGTCGCCGGTGACGTACAGGCCGGGGATGCCGAGCGAGGCTCCGGCCCGGGCGATGCCCATGACGTCGTTCAGGACGGTGGCGGGCGCCTCCTCGGCGTCCGCGCCGTGACCGCGGGCCTCGAAGCCGACCGCGTCGACCGCGGCGTCCACCTCGGGCTCGCCGAGCACGCCCTCGATGAGGTCCTGGATCTTGTCGCCCGAGCTGAGGTCGACCGTCTCGCAGCCGAAGCTCTTGGCCTGCTTGAGCCGCTCGGCGTTCATGTCGCCGACGACGACCACGGACGCGCCGAGCAGCTGGGCGGCGTGCGCGGCGGCGAGGCCGACCGGCCCGGCGCCCGCGACGTACACGGTCGAACCGGTGGTCACGCCCGCCGTGTAAGCCCCGTGGTACCCGGTCGGGAAGATGTCGGACAGCATCGTCAGGTCCAGGATCTTCTCCATGGCCTGGTCCCGGTCGGGGAAGCGCAGCAGGTTGAAGTCGGCGTACGGCACCATGACGTACTCCGCCTGGCCGCCGATCCATCCGCCCATGTCGACGTACCCGTACGCCGCCCCCGCGCGAGCAGGGTTGACGTTCAAGCAGATTCCCGTCTTGCCCTCGTTGCACATCCGGCAGCGGCCACAGGCGATGTTGAAGGGTACGGAGCAGATGTCGCCCTTGTTCACGAAGAGGACGTCGTCCCCGGTCTCGACCACCTCGCCGGTGATCTCGTGGCCGAGCGTCTGCCCGACGGGGGCTGTGGTCCGGCCGCGCACCATGTGCTGGTCGCTGCCGCAGATGTTGGTGGTGACCAGCTTCAGGATCGCTGCGTGCGGCGCCTTCTTCTTGATCTTCATGCCGGAGGACACGTCCTTCGGCAGCTCCAGGGTCGGGTAGTCGATCGACTCGACCGCCACCTCGCCCGCGCCCTTGTAGACAACAACTCTGTTACCGGTCATGGCCTGCTCCTCATTGAGACAGTCACGGCGTCGTGTCGTGAGGTCCCTCCAACGTAGGACCGCGCAAGGCCTACGGACCAATTCCGTGGTCCGGCACCGGTGCATGACGACGCCCGCCGCCGGCGGCTCGGGCTTCGAGACACCAGCGGCGGGCATGGGCGGGCGCCCGGACTCAGATGTAGTTGACGGCCTTCCAGCAACCGGCGCCTGCACCGGCCCTCGTCCTGGCGTCCCACACCATCGCGCTGCGGGTGATGGGGCCGTAGACGCCGTCGGGCTCGATCTTGAGCCGGCTCTGCAGGGTCTTCAGGGCGGTCTCCGTCGCCGGGCCGAAGCTGCCGTCCGCCTTGACGCCCAGCGCGTAGCACGCGGTCATCGCCCGCTGCAGGACGGTGACCCCGCTGTTCGCGGCGCCATGCCGCAGCTCGCAGCTGGAGTTCCCACGGTAGGTCGGCAGGGTGATGTACTTGTCCACGCTGGAGTCGTTGTGCCAGAAGTTCGTGCTCGACGTGCACTGGTACGTGGCGGCGTGCGCCGACTCGACGGAGCCGACCGCCATCACGCCTCCGGACGCGACGAGCGCCATCGCCGCAGCGGCGGGCACGGACATGGTGCGGAACTTCAGAGTCTTCATGGGTCCTCGTTCTTTGTCGGTGTGACGGGAGCCCCAGTACGCCAGGTCGCCGCGTCGACGGACAACGCTCGTGGCGGATGGCCGCCACACGGCGATCAGGGCTGGGCGGTTCGGGACGAGCCGTGCTACGCATGTGCGGGGCGGAACGCGCGGGGGCGCGGAAACAGGGGGCTGATGGCGATGGTGGACCTGCACGACTTGATGACGACCACCCACGAGGTGAGCGGCCGCCTCGCGCGGATCGCGACCGGTCGCGCGACGGTGAGCGGAGTGACGCTGCTGGCGTGCGGACCGGTCCAGATCATGCGAGCGCTGGACGACCTGGAGCGGTCGGCTCGGGTGTCGGCGGTGACCTCGCTGCCGATGGTGAGCTTCGACCCGGAGGACCCGGGCTTCGAGCTGAACGAGCGGTCCCGAGCGCGCGGGATCTCGCTGCATCTCACGACGACGCCGTTGGCGCTCGCCACCAATCCGATGATCGTGTGCACCAGCCCGAACGTGCTGATCGGGCCTGCGAGCCTGAGGACGATCCTCGTCGACGACCGACTGGCCATCGTCGAGGGACCCCCCACCCGGTACGGCGAGTCGACCGCGTGGCGGTGCGAGCGCGGAACCGAGCTCTTCGAGCTCGCCTCGGGCTACCTGACCTCGCTGGTGGCGGCGTCGACCCCGGCACTGGCTCCCGGTGAGAAGCCGCCGCTCACTCCCCGCCAGGTCCGCGTCGCCAGGGCGATGTGTCTGGGCCTGACCGACGAGGCGATCGGCCGCCGGCTCGACATCTCCACCCGCAGCGTCGAGCGCGAGGTCGCGGCCGTCCTCCGCGCGCTGGGCGCGCGGGCCCGGACCGAAGCGGTCCTCAACATGATGGGTCGGGGACGAGCCGGCTCCGCGGACGCACGAGCGCGAGCGGTCGCCCCCCGGGCCATGCAGACGTCGGGCTGAGACCAGCCGTCGCGACCTGGAGGGCACCGATGACCACAGCCACTCGCGTCACGGTCGAGGCCGCGCGTGACGCCCTCATCGCGAGCCTGCACGGCACGGTGCTCGACATCGGGGCGGGTACGCCGCGCCGCCGCGCCCACCTCGCACCGGGCTCGCGGTGGGTCGGCCTGGAACCCGACGAGTCTCGTCACCACCGGCTCGTCCCGACCGTCGCCGGCGAGGACCGGCTGCTGCTCGGCCGGGCGGAGCACATCCCGCTGCCCGACGGGTCGGTGGACGCCGCGCTGACCAGCTTCACCCTGTGCTCGGTGGACGACCAGCCGACGGCGCTGGCCGAGATCCGTCGCGTCGTACGGCCGGGCGGGGCCTTCGCGTTCGCCGAGCACGTCGGGGCGCCGCACGGCTCCTGGTCCCGACGGCTCCAGCGGATGGCCACGCCGTTCAGCCGCCGGTTCGACCACGGCTGCCGCCCGACCCGCGACACCCTCAGCGTCATCGAGACGCTGGCGTGGGAGCACGTCGAGACCGAGACGTACGACGTCCGGGTCGCCCCCGGCGTCGTCGTCCCGTTCGTCGTCGGACGGGCCGTCCTGCCGTCCGCGCCCCGCGGATCGTCGGCGACGATGGGCCGATGAGCACCCGGAAGGCCGCCCTGGACCTGCGCGACCCCGCCCTGACCGAGTTCTGGCGTGAGCGCCACCTGCAGACCCTGACGACACCGCGCCCGGATGCCACGCCGCACGTCGTCCCCGTCGCCGCGACCCTCGACCCGGACGAGCCGCTGGTCCGGGTCATCACCTCGCGCACCTCGCGCAAGGCCCGGAACGTGCTCGCCGGTGGCGACGGCGGCGTGCCCGTCGCGCTGTGCCAGGTGGACGGCCGCCGCTGGGTCACCGTCGAGGGCGTCGCCACCGTGCTGGACGACCCGGCCGACGTCCGGCTCGCCGAGCAGCGGTACGCGCAGCGGTTCCGCGTGCCGCGCGAGAACCCGCTGCGGGTTGTGATCGCGGTCCGGGTGACGCGGGTGATGGGTCACCTGCCCGGCTGATGTCGGTGGCCGTCCTTACGGTCTCGGGCATGGACGCGAAGACCCGGGAGCTGCGCGAGGCGCACGACGTCATCTCCGCCGTGTACGCCGAGCGGCTGGCCCACATCATCGACACGATGCCCGTCGAGCGTGGCGTCCTCGGCGTCTTCCGGGACCTCGTGCTGGAGAGCGGGCTGGGCACCGACGTCGGCGACATCGGTTGTGGCACCGGCAGACTCGCGCCCTACCTCGCCGGGCTGGGGCTGACGCCCTCCGGGGTCGACCTGTCCCCGGAGATGATCCGGCTGGCACGGCGCGACTACCCCGGCCACCCCTTCGAAGTTGCCGACGTGCGGTCGTTGCCGTTCGCGGACGCCTCCCTCGCCGGGGCGCTCGGCTGGTACTCGCTGATGTACCTCGCGCCGGACCAGCGACCGCGGGCGTTCGCCGAGCTCGCCCGGGTCGTGCGCCCCGGCGGCCACGTCGCGATCGCGTACAAGCAGGGCGACGACACCCTCCGCCGCGGCGGTCGCAGCCTCGACGTCGAGTTCGACATCTACTGGCTCTCCGAGGCGGAGATGGCCCGGCGCGTCACCGACGCCGGCTTCCGGGTCGTGCTCACCGCGACCAAGCCCGCCGACCCCGACGAGCTGCAGCCGCAGGGCTACCTCATCGCCCGGCGCTGCTGAGCGAGCGACGAGGTCACTCCGCGGGGTCGCCGACGACGACGTTCACGCTGCGCGGCCAGCTGTAGTAGCGCGTCGCCAGGTTGACCATCGCCGCCACGCGGTTGCGGCCGCCCATCAGCTCGATCAGGTGCAGGCCCAGCCACGACAGCCAGCCGATGCTGCCGCGCAGCTTGACCCCGACCGGCAGCTGGACCACCGCGTCACTGCGGCCGATCGTCGCCATCGTGCCCTTGTCGAAGTAGGAGAACTTCGTGGTCGGCTCACCGGCGAGCAGGTGCTTGATCTGCTGCGCCGCGTGCTTGCCGCCCTGGATCGCCGGCTGCGCCACCTGCGGCAGGCCCGCGCCCGCGACGTCGCCCGCCGCGAACACGTTCGGCAGACCCTTCACGCTCAGGTCCGGCTGGACCTCGATGGCCCCGCCCTTACCGGTCGGCAGCCCCCACGACCCCACCACCGGGCCGGCCGTGATGCCGGTCGCCCACACCGTCATGACGCTCGGGATGGTCTCCTGCTCCCCGTCCGGGCGCTTCACCACGACGGCGTCCGGCGTCACCTGCTGCACCGAGGTGCCGAGCCGTACGTCGACGCCGCGTTCACGCAGCTCGCGGGCGGCGTACTCCTGCAGGTTGGGGGCGAACGGCGACAGCACGTGGTCCAGCATCTCGACGAGCACGATGTGCACCTGGTCGATGCCGAGGGTGCGGAACGCGACCGGGACGGCGCCGTTGCGCAGCTCGGCGAGCGCACCCGCCATCTCCACACCCGTGGGCCCGCCGCCGACGACGACCACGGACGTCTCACGCTTGCCGGAGCGCGCCTGGGCGGCGTTCTCGATCGAGGTGAAGATGCGGTCGCGGACGGTGATCGCGTCCTGGCGGGTGTAGATCGGGCGCGCGTTCTCCTGGGCGCCCTCGATGCCGAAGAAGTTGGCGGTGACACCCACCGACACGACCAGGAAGTCGTACGGCACAGGGTCCAGGCCCTCCAGCTCAACCTGCTGCTCGGTGGTGTCGACCCCGGTCACGGTCGCCCGGAGGAAGTCGGCGTTGTCGTACCGGCTGGTGAACGCCCGCAGCGCGAACGTCACGTCGCCGGGGTTCAGGCCGCCGGTCGCGACCTGGTAGAGCAGCGGCTGGAACGTCGTGTACGAACGGCGGTCGATCAGCAGGACGTCGACGTCGGCGTTGCGCAGATGCTTGACGGCGGCCATCCCACCGAAGCCGCCGCCGAGAACGACGACCCGCGGACGGTGGTTCTCCTGGGCGGCGTGCTGGCTCATTCTTCGACATTAGGGCTCCCCGACCCGCACGTCGACCGTCGGCTCAGCCGTTCGCCGCCACGAGCCGGCCGAGCGCGTAGGCCATCACCGGCCGGTACGGGTAGGCCAGGACGGCGGGTGCGCGGACGACCACCGTCGCGCGCGTCCCGGCGGGCACCTCCTCGACGCGGTGCTCCAGGTGGAGCGTGGCGCCGTACGCCCGGACGGTCCACGTCCACCGCCGCTCAGGCTCCTGCACGGTGTCGACCACGAACCGCGCCGACACCGGAGGGACGCTGCGGACGACTCCGCGCACCCCCGGCGCGAGCCGTGGTGCCGAGGGCTCGACAGCCCGGATGTGCGGAGCCCACGAGGTCCAACGCCCGATGTCGGCGTAGCGCTCCCACACTTGCGCCGGCGCTGCGGAGCCCTCGACGGACACGGTCACGGTCGCCACGTCACCGACCGCCCTGCTCGCGGTGCTTCATCTCCGACTCGAGCACGTGCGGCTCGTGGACGCCGAGCTGCTCGCGCGCCGTGCGCTCCAGGTCGCGGAACACCTGCCAGTAGCCCTCGTCGTAGGCCTCGACGATCTCGAACGTCCACATGTCCCGGACGACGTCGCGGCCGACGAGGACGTCGTCCAGCTGCGCCGCGAGCCCGGTGTGCCCCGCCTCGCGCAGCTGCTGCACCGCTCGCTGGAGGGTCAGGTCCGCCGTGCCGCTGAGCCGGTGGAAGCCGTACAGCAGACCGCGCGCGTGCTCGATGACCTCCAGCGCCTCGGACAGGGTGCCCAGCGCTTCGACCGTCGCGTCGTCGACGCCGTCGGGCCGCGGATGGACGGGCGGCCGGTCGGGTCGTTCGGCGCTGTCGTGGTCGGCGCTCATGACTGCTCCTGGCGGACGAGGTGCACTGCCTGACCCCTCGAACCTAGGCGCCGCGACGGCAGGCCGGTGGGAGCGCGGCGGGCGGCGCCACGGTGCTTGTCGCGGATCCCCCTGCGACAAAAGCGAACAGCGTAGAGGGCCGCGCGGGTCTCGCGCAGGTGAACTTGGGAAGAAAAAGGACCCCTTGTTACACATTTGACTGTTCACAAGTGGTGACAAGAGCCGCTGCGAGTGAGAGTGTGGCGACGTGGGCCTGGGCAGGGGCATAGCCCTCATCTTCTTCCACCTGACGGTCATGATGGCGCTGCCGTTCGTGATGGCCAGAGTCGAGCAAAGTCTTCTGGGGTCTTCGGAGGGGTCGACCGCAGAGACCGACTCCGCCGCGCCGACTGTCGCTCCCGCACCGGAGCAGCGCGCCGCCTGACCGCCCGGTTCGCACTTCTCGAAACTTTTCCCTCTCACTGCATCCGTGGACGGCTCTCGTCCGGAAGCAAGGGCATCTCGTTGACACCCCACGTCGGCGAACCCCACCGAGAGGACGTCTCATGTCCCTACGTCACTGGCTGGTCGGCGCGGTCAGCGCCGCGACCGCCGTCGGACTCGCGGCCCCCGCCGCTTCCGCGGCTCCCGCAGCGCCCAGCCTCGGCACGCGAAGTCTCGCGTCGGTCCTCGCCGCTGACGGCGACACCTTCGACCGCAACTGGTACGACTACGACATCCTCGCCCAGGCGGTCGGCGCCGTCCTCGCGGCGAAGCCGACCAGCAAGGTCGCCGTCCTGGCCGACGGCACCGTCCCGCTGACGGCGTTCCTGCCGAACGACCGCGCCTTCCAGGTGCTGGCGTTCGACCTCACCAAGCGCTGGCCGGGCTCGGAGCAGCAGACGTTCACGACGCTGGCGCAGACGGTCGGCATCGACGCCATCGAGTCCGTCCTGCTCTACCACGTCGTGCCCGGCGCCACGATCGACAAGCAGGCCGCCGCGAACGCCGACGGCGCCCAGCTCACCACCGCGCTCGGCCCGACCATCGGGGTGCGCGTCCTCAGCCGGCAGCTGCCGCTGATCGTGCTGCGCGACAAGGACCCGAACGACGTCAACCCGATCGTCAACCCGTTCGCCCTCGACATCAACAAGGGCAACCGGCAGATCGCGCACGGGATCGTCTTCGTCCTGCGCCCTGCCGACCTCTGATCCGCAACACCCGCACGACACCCCACCAGGAAGTTCGAGAAGGAGCAGTCATGAACACCACTCGTACCCTCGCCGCCGGTGCTGCGTTCGCGGCGACCGCAGGCCTCGGCCTGGCGATCACGCCGAGCCCGGCACACGCCGCGGACACCGCGACCGTGTCGGTGCTGCACGGCGTCCCCGGCGTCACGGTCGACGTCTGGGCCAACGGCAAGCCGTTGCTGACCAACTTCAAGCCCGGCACGCTCACCGACCCGCAGCAGCTGCCGGCCGGCACGTACGACCTCAAGGTCACGGCCGCCGGCGCCGGTGCGGGCGGCAAGGCCCTCATCGAGGCGAACGGGGTGAAGGTCCCGGCCGGCGCGAACGCGACGGTCGTGGCTCACCTCAGCGCGGACGGCAAGCCCGAGCTGACGCCGTTCGTCAACGACACCTCGAAGGTGGCGGCCGGCCAGGCGCGGCTGACCGTTCGGCACACGGCCGCCGCACCCGCGGTCGATGTCCGCGCCAACGGCAAGGCGGCCTTCCAGAACCTGGTCAACCCCAAGGAGGCCAAGGCCGACCTGCCCGCCGGGATGATCTCGGCGGACGTCACCCTCGCCGGCACGGACACGGTCGCGATCGGCCCGGCCGACCTGGACCTGAAGGAGGGCACGAACACGATCGTCTACGCGTGGGGCAGCGCTTCGGACAAGAACCTGAAGCTCGCGACGCAGACGATCAGCGGCCTGCACTCGGCTCCCGGCGGGGTGCCGTCGGGTACCGGTGGCCAGGTCGCGTCCGACGCCCAGCGCCAGCGGGTCGCCACGGTCCTGACGGTCGCGGTGGTCGCCGGAGCGCTCGTCTACGTGCCGATGCGGCGCCGCCGCAACGAGGGCTGAGATGGCGCTCGCCCGCTCGCGACGGCTCGCGGCGACGACGGCCCTCGCGGTCGCCGTCACCGCGGGCGGCGCTGCGGCGTGGGCGACGCGTGAACCGACGGCCCAGAGCAGCCGGGCGCTGGCGGTGCCGACGAGCACCTCCGGCGCCCGGTCCGCCGACCCGACGCCGACGCCGACGTCGGTGCCGACTGCCGATCCGGCCGGCCGACGACCCGTCCCAACCCGGGTCGTCGTCGACCGGATCGGTGCCGACCTGCCGCTGGTCGCGCTCGGCGTCGACCGCGCGGGACGGATGGCCCTGCCCTCGTCCTCGCACGTGGGCGCGTGGTACCGGTTCGGACCGGCGCCCGGCGACACGGCCGGAGCCGTGGTCGTGTCCTCGCACGTGGACAGCAGCGAGGACGGGGTCGGTCCGCTGTCGCGGATCGGGCGGCTGCACCGCGGTGACCGGATCACGGTGCGCACGAGCGACGGGCGGTCGTACGGTTACCGCGTCGAGCGTGTCGTGCACATCGACAAGACGTCGCTCGACACCGGTCTCTTGTTCTCCCGGTCCGGTCCACCGCGGCTGCACCTGGTGACATGCGGTGGCGAGTTCGACCGCAGCACCGGTCACTACGAGCAGAATGTGGTTGCGGTCGCGGCCGCGGACCGACCATGAGCGGCGAGAGGAGGCGTGGGTGGGAGATCACGACCCTGCGCGCGCGTCCGTGTCCCGGCGGTTGCGGGACGGCTCTTCCGACGCTCTCGCCCAGGCGTACGAGCGGTGGGGGCTGCTGGTCCACACCATCGCGGTTCGTGCGCTGCGCTCCCCCGACGCCGCGGCCGAGGTCACCCGGCAGGTGTTCGTCCGGCTGTGGGAGCAGCGCGCCTCCCTCACCGACGAGCCGTACGCCGTCCCGGCCCGGCTGGTCGCACTCACCCGCGAGGGCCTCGAGGAGCGTACGGGTCAGGACCTGCTCGGCAGCCACGCCGACGGGGCCGCTCCGGACCGGCTGCTGCTCGCGTACGAGGTTGCTCGGCTGGACGAGCCCGCGGCCACCGCGGTCCGGCTCGCCCTCGTCGAGGGGATGCCGGATGATCTGATCGCACGCCGGCTCGACCTCCCGGTCGACGTGGTTCGTCGCCACGTGCGTCGTAGCGTGCTGAGCCTTCGGGGCGCATGGAAGGAGGTGTGCGATGACTCATCCCACCGATGACGAGCTGGTCGACGTGGCGCTCGGCTTCGGGCCGACGGACCCGCAGGTCGCCGCGCACCTGCGGACCTGCGCCCGCTGCCAGGAGTCGGTCGAGGAGCTGCGCCAGGTCCGGAGCCGGATCAGCGAGGAGGGCCTCGGCACGGTGTGGCTGGACCCGCCGCGCGACCTGTGGCCGGACATCGAGCAGGCGATCGACGCCGCTCCTGCCGCTTCCGCTTCTGCCGACGACTCCGAGCCGGCCCCGGCCGGCGGTCCTGGCGCCACCGCCGCAGATGAGCCTGCGGCGACGAGAGCGCCGTCCGCCCGTCCGACGTTCTCGCGCCGATGGGCTGCGATCGGACTGGCCGCGGTCGTGCTGGTCGGCGCGGTCGTCGGCTGGGGGGCGTGGTCGCGGTCCCAGGACAACGGTGGCACGGTGCTCGCCTCGGCGACCCTCGGCCAGCTGCAGGCCGACGCACAAGGAGGCACCGCACAGCTGGTGCGCTCCGGCGGTGCGGTGTCCCTGCGGGTCGACGCGAACGAGCCGCAGCCGGGCCAGGGCTACCTCGAGGTGTGGCTGATCAACACCGACGGCACCCGGATGATCTCGCTCGGGGTGCTGCGCGGACGTGGCTCGGTGGAGTTCCCCGTGACGCAGGCCGTGATCGACGCCGGTTACACGACGGTCGACGTGTCGCACGAGCAGTTCGACGACAAGCCGGCACACTCCGGTGACAGTCTGGTCCGAGGGCGCTTGCAGTAGAAGGGATCTGGGCGGTCGTGCCCGGCTGTCGGTGCCGACCGGGAGCGGAATCACGGATCACCCAGTACGGTGGACAGGTCGACCCGAGCCCGGCTCGTCCGATTCGGAGCGACAGCGCATTGCGACGAGGTTGGCTCGGCTACGGGAAAGCCTGTGATGTGCACGCCCCCGTCTCTCGGGGCGGGAGAGCGGGGGCACCCTCGCGGAAGGGCCGTGCTGCTGGCGTCACGCCGGCGGCGCGGCCCTCGTCATTCCAGCTGGCGGACCCGGGGGCTCGTGCTGCCGAACCGGTAGAGCACGGCGGATGCGACGGCTTGCGCGGCGACCGACAACATCTCCGGCACCAGGATCGCGTCCTCGACCTGCTCGGCCCTCGACCCGCCCGCGTACACCAGCTCGACGCCGCTGTCGCGCAGGCTGCGCGCTGCCCTGGTGGCGACTCGGATCTCGTCGTCGTTCGTCGCGGCGACGACGGCGGCCAGCGGCGACCAGAGCTCGACGATGCGGCGCCAGCTGTCGTGCGGGACGTCCGCCCCGACGTACAGCACCTGTGCCCCGGCGCGCTGGAGCAGCAGCGCGAAGGCGAGGGCGGGCAGCTCGTGGCGTGCGTCCTCGGGCAGACCGACGACGACCTTCGGGCCGATCGCCGGGGTCGCGTCGAACAGGGCGGCGAGCTTGCGCATCACGGCCGAGCTGATGAAGTGCTCGGCAGCGACGTCCAGATCGCCGCGCTCCCACGCGGCGCCGACGTCGGTCATGCTCGGCATCAGCCAGCTGTCGACGACGGTCTCGACGTCGGCGAAGGCGAACGCCTCGTCGAGCAGCCGCCGCAGGCCGGGGCCGTCGAACACGCCGCCGACGCGGGAGATCGCCGTCGTGTCGTCCAGGCCGCGCAACCGGATACGCCCGCCGACGGGTTCGACGGTCACCGTCGGCCGCGGCGCCGGGACCGGCGTGGGCGCGGCCTGACCGTGGGCCGCGCGGCTGAGAGCGGCGGCGCGGCGCGCGGGTACGCCGGACTCGACCAGGACGCGCATGCGTCGCACGGTCTCGACGTCCTCGGCTCCGTACTCGCGGTACGCGGAGCCGGAACGGATGGGCATCACGAGGCCGTAGCGATCTTCCCAGGCGCGCAACGTCCCCGACTTCACGCCCGTCATGGCGGCGACCTCGCCGATCGAGTAGCCGTCCCCCACCCCACCCTCCACAAAGTCTCGACAAGAAGCGGTTCTCGAGATCGTAGCCAGAACAGCGCGCCGACGCATCCGGAGTGGCGCGTTCGCGGTACGGACGGGTCACCTCCCGGTGCCGAACCTCTTGTTGTGCACAGCATGGGGACGGCGTTCGTGCAGGTCAGAGCGTTGTCCACGACGGTTGTCCCCACTGTCCACAGGTTCGTCCACAGCGGCGTCCACGGTTGGGGGCGGTTCTGCACACGTTCTCCACACGATGTCCACAGGGGCGTTCCACCCTGCCTTGCCCGAGGCCGGTGGGGCCTCGTAGCGTCTGCTGATCACCACCCGTCGGGGCTTGTCGGTGGTTGCTGCTGTGATTCGAGTGTCGGTTGGGACGGGGAGGTCAACGGTGTCGATCGCCGAGCTCGAAGGGTCGTACGGGCCGCCTCCGGAAGGGGCCGAGGACCGGCTCCCGCCCCAGGACGTGCACGCCGAGCAGTCCGTCCTCGGCGGCATGCTGCTCTCGAAGGACGCCATCGCCGACTGTGTCGAGGCCGTCAAGGGCACGGACTTCTACCGGCCCGCCCATGAGCTCATCTGGGACGCGGTCATCGACCTGTACGGCCGGGGCGAGCCGGCCGACGCCATCACCGTCGCCGACGAGCTGACCAAGCGCGGCGACCTGTCGCGGGCGGGCGGGCAGGCGTACCTGCACCAGCTGATCCAGGGCGTCCCGACCGCCGCCAACGCCGGGTACTACGCGCAGATCGTCGCCGAGCGGGCGGTGCTGCGCCGGCTGGTCGACGCGGGCACCCGCATCGTGCAGATGGGGTACGCGCAGGGCGGCGGCGACGTCGAGGACATCGTGAACGCCGCGCAGGCCGAGGTGTACGCCGTCGCGGACAAGCGCGGCGCCGAGGACTACGTGCGGCTCGGTGAGGTCATCGAGGCGACGGCCGACGAGATCGAGGCCGCGTCGTCCACGACCGGCGAGATGGTCGGCGTGCCAACGGGTTTCACCGATCTGGACACGCTGACGAACGGCCTCCACCCCGGCCAGATGATCGTGGTCGCAGCGAGGCCCGCCGTCGGCAAGGCGCTCGCGCTGGACACCCCACTGCCGACACCGAAGGGCTGGACGACGATGGGTTCGGTCGCGGTCGGCGACGAGCTGATCGGTGCTGACGGTCGCCCGACCCGCGTCGTGGCGGCGACCGAGGTGATGGACGGTCGGCCCTGCTACGAGGTCGAGTTCTCCGACGGCACGGTGATCGTGGCCGACGAGCAGCACCAGTGGTTTGTATCGCTAGACGGTGCAGATCCGGTCGTGCGGACGACGACTGCCGTGGCCGCGTGCGCCGGCACGGTGACGATCGACCGTACGCCGGTGGCCGGGTCGCCGCTCGCGGCTGAGTCGTGGAAGGTGATCGGTGTCCGCCCGGTGTCGTCGGTGCCGGTGCGGTGCGTCGAGGTGGACAACGAGGCACACCTGTACCTGGCGTCGCGGGCGATGATCCCGACGCACAACTCGACGCTCGGGCTGGACATCGCGCGGGCGGCGTCGATCAAGCACAACCAGGCTTCGGTGATCTTCAGCCTAGAGATGAGCAAGACCGAGATCACCATGCGCCTGCTGTCGGCGGAGGCCGGCATCCAGCTGCAGCACATGCGCAAGGGCACGATGCGCGACGAGGACTGGACCAAGCTCGCCGCCACCATGGGCAAGGTGTCAGACTCGCCGCTCTACATCGACGACTCACCGAACATGTCGCTCATGGAGATCCGCGCCAAGTGCCGGCGGCTGAAGCAGACGCACAACCTGAAGCTCGTGATCATCGACTACCTGCAGCTGATGACATCCGGCAAGAAGGTCGAGTCGCGTCAGCAGGAGGTCTCGGAGTTCTCGCGTGCGCTGAAGCTGCTGGCCAAGGAGATCGAGGTCCCGGTCATCGCGATCTCGCAGCTGAACCGTGGTCCGGAGCAGCGGACCGACAAGCGCCCCCAGATGTCCGACCTTCGCGAATCCGGTTGTCTCACAGCGGAAACGCGACTTCTGCGTGCGGACACCGGCGCAGAGGTCTCGATCGGTGAGCTGGCCGATTCCGGTGAGAGGGATGTGCCGGTGTGGGCCCTGGACGACTCGCTGCGGTACGTCGTCCGCCCGCTCACGCACGCGTTCTCGACGGGCACGCGACCGGTGTTCCGGCTGACCCTCGCGTCGGGCAAGACCGTCCGAGCGACCGAGAACCACCGCTTCCTGACGTACGACGGCTGGCGCGACCTGGGTGACATCCGGACCGGCGAGCGTGTGGCCGTGCCCCGCCACGTCCCGGCCCCCGAGCGCCACGAGCCGTTCGAGGACGACGGACAGCTGCGGGCGATGGCCACGCTGTGGTCCTCCCGGACGGAGTACCGCGAGGGCGATGGTCTGCTCCGCTCGCAGGGGTCCCTTCTTGGTGTTGAAATCGTCCCGCACTCGGAGCGACGGCTGATCCCGAGCATGTTCCACATGTCGAAGCGGCAGATCGCACTGTTCGTGGACACGATGTGGCGACTCGACGGGCGAGTCGAGCTCGATGCGGACGGCGAGGGTGTCGTCGCGCTCCGGGCGGCGTCTCGACGGCTGCTGCACGATGTCGGGACGATGCTGCTGCGCTATGGCATCTCGACGCGGATCGTCATGGCTGGCAACGGTTTCGAGCTGCTGATCGAGGGAGTTGACGACCAGCGACGTTTCCTGCAGGAGATCCACACCCTGGCGCCCCGGTCAGTCGACGAGCAGGCCCTGCTGGACCGGGTGCGCGCGCGGACGGCCGCTCGGGAGGCGGCCACCGTCGATGCAGGCGTGTGGGACGGCCTGCAAGGAGCGGCGGCCGAGGACAACTCGCTCGGTCAGGTAGCAACGCTGCTGGCCGACGCCGACCTCGACCTGGACGCGGTCAACGACGTCCTCTGGGACGCCGTCCTGTCGGTCGAGCCCGACGGGGTCGAGGAGGTCTTCGATGCGACGGTGCTGAACTGCCACAACTTCATCGCCAACGGCGTCGCCGCTCACAACAGCATCGAGCAGGACGCCGACATGGTGATCCTGCTGCACCGCGAAGACTCGTTCAACAAGGAGTCCGAGCGCGCGGGTGAGGCCGACCTGATCGTGGCCAAGCACCGTAACGGCCCGACCGACACGATCGTGCTCGCGTTCCAGGGCCACTACAGCCGCTTCACCAACATGGCCCAAAGCTTCTAGCCCGATGTCGAGATGCAGCGAAGATTTCCTAAACGCACCTCGTATGCATCATAAACGCATCGTTATGCTGGCTGTCTGGTGCATGACGAAATGTTATGGACAGACGGTGACTACTTGGCCCCCCGTCGGGACCGCGGCAGCGATGGCTCCTGGGTGAGATGGGAGTTGTCCAGCGAGGAAGACTCCGTTGACGAACGCGGCGACGGCTAAGCCAGACAGACGACGCCGAGCCTGTTCGCCTCGGGTTGGAAGCACGTTGGCATGCGGTACGAGGACTGTCGCGAGCAGGTCACTAGAAACGGGACCGCACGAGCCACATCGTCGCGATCAACGACGCAATCGGCGACGGTCGGGGCACCCGTCTCGCGCGGCCGGGAGGCCGCTCAGTGACGACTCGAAAGTGGGGCGACACGCGGCTCAGTACACCTTGGGTTCTTAGGGCCGAACGGCGACCGTCAGTATCACGCTGACCGCGGCGCAGCATTCCTGCGCGTTCTCGATGTCCGCGATGACCTCAGCCTCCTGCGGTGTCAGGGCCCCCACCTGAGCAGCGCGCTCAGACACACGCCGCAGACCTAAAACGGTCGCAGCCTCCCGCGGGTCTGTGATGACTGCGGTATGCGCGACGACCGTCTCGACCACCATCCCGGACGACCGACACAACCGAGCCATCTGACGGCCAACGGCAAAATTGCGAATGACGGTGCCGGTGACGAAGTCGCGGTAGCGCTGGCTGATCGAGGGCTCGACATCCAGGATCAGGGTGTCCCAGTCTGGCTCGCACAACACGGCTCGACCGCCGGGAGCGAGAAGACGAGCGATCTCGGCGACCACCTGGGAGGGGTCATCCACGTGTTGGAGTACCCGGTCGGTCTTGACCCGATCGACCGAGGAGTCAGGGAGGTCTCCAACGTGCGCGATGTCGCCGTGCAGCAGCCGCGCCCAAGGATGGGCTTGGCTGGCCGAGTCCAGCGCCTCGAGGTCCAGATCGACACCGATCACCTCGCCGGAAGTGCCCACTCCGGCGCGAAGTGCGGCGAGGTCGACGCCAGGACCGCACCCCAGGTCGACGACGCGTTGACCCTCGGTCAACCGCAGCAGGCCGAGGCACGCGTCTTTGTAACTGGACCCGTGTTGGGTGTTGGCCACCGCTCGCAGCTACGACTGCGATGAACGGTTACGGATGACGCTCACGACGAAACCTTATGACGGCTCGATCGCCGTCCGCGGGTGACGGCTCAGTAGCCGGCTCGAAAGTGCGGCGACACGCGGCTCAGCGACGTGTGGGCTGGTGTTCGGGCCGTGGCACCTCATCGCCGCCAGATCTGACCTTCCGACGTACATGAAGCGCCCGGCTGACGAGGATGTGAGTGAGCTGGCTTGGCCTAGTCCGACCCTGAACCGCCCCGGTGTTTCCGGACACTTCGGGTTGTGTCTC
>NZ_JAROAV010000051.1 GCF_029439465.1 Luteipulveratus flavus
CGATACGGGCCATCACTGCGTTCGGCCCTACTCGACCGGCGTGGGTGTTCGCCGGTCGAGTAGCCGGAGCTTGCGGAGGCGTGTCGAGACCAGGTGCGCGCGGTTGCGGGGGTTTCGATACGGGCCATCACTGCGTTCGGCCCTCCTCGACCGGCGGTAGTCCCGTCGGTCGGATCCGTCGCGCGGCGGAGGTGGGGAGCGGCGGACCGACCTACGCTGGTCGCCGTGCGGCAGAGATGGACGCGGTTCCTCGCGCTCGATGACACCTGGCGTCGACCCCTGCCCCGAGCGTGGTTGCGCCAGGACGTGCTGTCGGCGCTGGCCTTCCTCGCGCTCGCGGCGGTCGGGCTCGAGGCCGCGCGCAGCCTCGGCGTCCTGACCCCGTCCCGCCCTCTGTGGGAGCAGTACCTCGTCCTCGCGGTCACCGCGCTGGTCGTCGTCTGGCGGCGCCGGTACCCGCTGACGGCCGTGGTGCTGGTCGCCGCGGCGATGTTCGTGACCGGCGTGCTGATGCCCGAGCTGATGGCCCAGTTCATCCCCCAGCTGCTGTACCTGCTCGGCTTCTTCTCGGCGGTCGCCTGGGGTGCTCCTCGCCGGCGGGTCCTGGTCGTGATCGCGGTGACGATGCTGTTCATGTTCGGCTGGATCGTCTGGCAGCTGCGCTGGGGCGACTCACCGAGCGATGCGGTCGGCGCCGCGCCGACCGGGCTGATGTCGCCGGGTGTCGCCGGCGCCGTGTACGTGTTCCTGATCAACGCGGTCTACTTCGGCAGCGCCCTGTCGGTCGGCCAGGTCGCGTGGCGGACGGCCCGCCAGCGCGACGTGCTGGAGCGCCAGGCGCGCACCATCGAGGAGCAGTCCACCGAGCTGCAGCGGCAGGCGACGCTGGACGAGCGGATGCGCATCGCGCGTGAGCTGCACGACGTCGTGGCCCACCACGTGGCGGTGATCGGCGTCCAGGCCGGCGCGGCGCGCAAGACGCTGACCCGCCGTCCGGAGGGCACGGCCGACGCTCTGCAGCACATCGAGGCGTCGGCGCGCGAGGCGGTCGGCGAGATGCGCGCGCTGCTCGGCACGCTGCGTACCGACGGGGACGACCGCACGCCTCAGCCGGGCGTGGCCGACATCAGGGCACTGGTCGACCAGGTCCGCGCCGACGGATTGCGCGTCTCCTACGACGAGGTCGAGGCGCGGCCCGGTCTGCTCGCGGACGTACCCCAGGTCGTCGGGCTCTCGCTCTACCGGACGGCGCAAGAGGCGCTCACCAACATCCGCCGCCACTCCACGGCAGCGTCGGCGAGCGTCGTGGTGCGGGCGCTGGAGGAGGCGGACGGCCGGTTCGCGGAGGTCGAGGTGCTGGACGACGGACGACCTCGCGGCGGTACGGGCGGGTCCGGGCTCGGGCTGGTCGGGATGCGGGAGCGGATCACCGCGCACGGCGGCCTCGGCGACATCGGGCCCCGTGAGACCGGTGGGTACCGCGTCCGGGTGCGCTTCCCCCTGGCGGTGGCTCGATGACGGCGGACCCGCGGCTCACCGTGCTGATCGTCGACGACCAGCGGCTGGTGCGCAGCGGGTTCGCGATGATGCTCGGCGTCGAGGACGACCTGGAGGTGGTCGGCGAGGCCGCGGACGGCGCCGAGGCGATCATCCTGAGCCGGCGGCTGCGTCCGGACGTCGTCCTGATGGACGTGCAGATGCCGGTCATGGACGGCATCGAGGCGACCGCGACCATCGTGCGCGAGGACCTCGGGAAGGTCATCATCCTCACGACGTTCGACCGCGACGACTACCTCTTCGACGGGCTGCGCGCCGGCGCGAGCGGCTACCTGCTCAAGAACACCGACCCGGACGACCTCGCCGACGCCGTACGCGCGGTGGGTCACGGGCACGCGCTCCTCGCCCCGGAGGTGACCCGGCGGGTCATCTCCCAGCTCGACACCGTTCCCGCGAGATCACAGACGCCGCAACACGATTCGCGGCTGGATCGACTGACTGCACGCGAACGCGAGGTGCTCGGCCTCGTCGCCCGCGGGCTGTCCAACGCCGAGATCGCGAGCGAGCTGTACCTGGGCGAGGCGACGGTGAAGTCGCACGTCTCCGCCTGCCTGTCCAAGCTGCACCTGCGCGACCGTGTCCAGGCCGTGGTCCTCGCCTACGAGACGGGTCTCATCCTCCCGGGGGAGTGAGGGCGGCCGCTGACCCCGTCGTACGACCGATCCGCGGTCCGCAGGCGCGCACCTAGTGTCGTCGAGGGAGACGAGAGGGAGTGGTGGGCAGTGCTGGAGATCGACCATCTGACCAGGCGGTTCGGTGAGGCCGTCGCCGTCGACGACGTGTCGTTCGAGGTGGCGGCCGGTGGCCTGACCGGCTTCGTCGGGGGCAACGGGGCGGGCAAGACCACGACGATGCGCATGATCATGGGGGTGCTCGCCACCGACGGCGGCGAGATCCGGTGGCAGGGCCACGAGGTGACGGCGGCGGATCGGCGCGCATTCGGGTACATGCCCGAGGAGCGCGGTCTCTACCCGAAGCAGCCGGTCCACGACCAGCTGGTGTACCTCGCGCGCCTGCAAGGGCGGACGGCGGCCGCGGCGCAGTCGGCGGCGACGGACCTGCTCGACCGCTTCGACCTCGCCTCGCGCCGGCGCGACAAGCTCGAGTCGCTCTCGCTCGGCAACCAGCAGCGGGTCCAGATCGCCGCCGCGGTGATCGGCGACCCGGACCTGCTCGTGCTGGACGAGCCGTTCTCCGGGCTGGACCCGGCCGCGGTCGACTCGATGGTCGACCTGCTGCGGGAGTACACCTCCCGCGGCGTGCCGGTGATCTTCTCCTCCCACCAGCTGGACCTCGTCGAGCGGCTGTCCGACGGTCTGGTGGTGCTGCACCGCGGCCGCGTCGTCGCGCACGGCAGCCCGGACGAGCTCCGCCGGTCGGGCGCGACGCGTCACCGCCTCGTCCTCGGCGGTGACGCCGGGTGGGTCAGGGTGCTGCCCGGCGTCACGGTCGTCGACGTCGACGGGGCCAGTGCGCTGCTCGAGCTGACGGCGGCGAGCACCGACGAGCTCCTCGCCGAGGCCATGCGCCGCGGCAGCGTGCGCGAGCTGGTCGAGGTACGCCCGTCCATCGCCGACATCTACCGGAAGGTGACGTCATGACCGCGCCCGTACGACCCGAGACGGAGAGTCGGACGGAGCGCCCGGGACGCGAACCGGTCGCGAACGCCTGGCGCATCGTGGCGGCCCGAGAGGTCGCCGTACGGCTGCGCGACCGCAACTTCCTGATCTCGACCGGCATCACCCTGGCCGCGATCATCGGCTCGATGATGATCAGCGGGTTCCTGAGCAGCCGCGGCTCCACGACCGACCTCGCCGTCACCGGCCAGGGAGCCACCCAGGTCGTCCAGACGGCCCAACGCGTCGCGGACGCCCAGGACGACGACGTCACGTTCCACGCCAGCGCGGTGCCGGACGCGGCGGCGGTGGAGCAGCAGGTCGCGGACGGCACCGTCGACGCCGGACTCGTGCGGTCGGCTCAGGGCTGGCAGCTGATCGGCGACACCGACGAGGACACCGACCTCTCCCGGTACGTCGGGACGGCCGCCGCCCAGCTCGCGGTCGAGCGCAACGCTGCGGACGCCGGGACGACCGTCGCCGACCTGCAGCGCGGCAGCACGGTGACCTACCGGCTGCTCGACGACAGCGGCAACGACGAGGCCACCGTCAAGATCGTCGGTTTCGTCTTCGCGTTCCTCTTCTACCTGTCCTCGATCCTGTTCGGGATGGCGATCGCGCAGAGCGTCGTCGAGGAGAAGCAGAACCGCATCGTGGAGATCCTGGCCAGCGCGATCCCGTTGCGGCACCTGCTGACCGGGAAGGTGCTGGGCAGCACGGCGCTGGCGTTCGCCCAGCTCGCGCTGTTCGTCGGCGCGGGACTGCTCGGCATGACCGCGATGGGTCGGGGCGCCGACCTCGGCGCGGTCGCGGGCGCCGCCGGCTGGTTCGTCGTCTTCTTCGTCGTCGGCTTCCTGGCGCTCGCCGCGCTCTGGGCGGTCGCCGGGTCGCTCGCGACGCGCAACGAGGACCTGCAGTCGACCTCGACCCCATTGTCGATGCTGCTGATCATCGTGATGTTCGGCGGCATCTTCGCGAGCGGGACCGTGCAGGTCGTCGCGTCCTACGTGCCGATGCTGTCGATCGTGGCCATGCCGACGCGCGTCGTCGCAGGAACGGCGGCCTGGTGGGAGCCCCTCGTGTCGCTGGCGATCATGGCCGCGGCGACGTACGCGATCGTGGTGCTGGCCGAGACCGCGTACCGCCGGTCGTTGATGCAGACCCAGGGCCGGCTGACGCTGCGTCAGGCGCTCCGGCTCCGGGGCTGAGGGCGGCGAGCGTCCGGAGGGGGCGCGGCGGCGCTCCGACGGCTCTGCGGGGCTGCACATCCGACGGTCAGGGCGTGTACGTTGCCGCGGGGAGTCCACACACATCGCGGAGGCAAGCATGAGCAGCACGCCGGGCGGTCAGCCGCCCAACGGTCCAGGACGACGCCTGCCCGGGCAGCCGGGTGGTCAGGCGGGCCGTCCCGCCTCACCGCACGAGGAGCCGACGCGCGCCCAGCCGGCCGTTCCGTCGTACGGCGAGCAGCCGGGCCAGCAGCCCGGTCAGGGGCAGCAGCAGCCGGGTCAGGGGCAGCCGTCGTACGGCCAGGGCCAGCAGCCGGGGTACGGCCAGCCGGGCCAGGGTCAGCAGTCGGGCTACGGCCAGCCGGGCCAGGGTCAGCAGTCGGGCTACGGCCAGCAGTCGGGCTACGGCCAGCAGGGTCAGAGCGGCTACGGCCAGCCGGGCCAGGGCGGCTACGGCCAGCAGGCAGGGCAGCAGTACGGCCAGCCGGGCTACGGCCAGCAGCAGGGGTACGGCCAGCCCGCGTACGGCTCGGGCGCCGCGTCCTCCGTGGCCACCAAGGCGTCCGGCATCGGCAAGATCCTCGGCTGGGTGCTCGCAGCGGTCGCCGTCCTGGCGCTCATTGGTTCGTTCGGTACCTGGGCCAAGTACGACATCAACGCCGGCCCGCTCGGCACGGTGACTGCCTCCATGTCCGGCATCGGCAAGCTCAGCTCGAGCAACGCCGAGATGGAGAAGTCCATGAACGAGAGCAGCAGCGGCAGCTCCGAGGACGACGCGAGCTTCGGGGTTCTCCAGGACGACAAGGGCGCCACACGCGACGGATGGCTGACGGCTGCCCTGGCCCTGGTGGCCGCCGCCGCGGCCGCCGTGCGCGGGCTCGGCAAGGGCGGCAGGGCGCTGACCGCGGTTCCCCTCGTCGCGGGCCTGGTTGCCCTGGCGCTCGGGGTCAAGAACTTCATCGATGTGGGCGACGCCGGCGACAAGATCAAGGAGCAGATGTCCTCGGGCGACAATGCGGGCATCAGCGCGTCGGTGGGCGCCGGCTGGGGTCTGTGGCTGGTGATCCTCGCCGGCATCGTCATGGTCGTGGTCTCCGCCACCGCGGTGCTCAAGCGCGACTGAGGTCGGCGACGACCTCGAAGGTCCTGGCAGGTGCAGCTCGACCGCACCTGTCAGGACCTTCTCGTTCCCGGGCGCATAGGCTGACGGCGTGGCCCTGCTGATCGCTCTCGACATCGACGGCACCACCGTGCACCACGACGGCCACCTGACCGATGCCGTACGCGATCGCGTGCAGGCGGTCGCGAACGCCGGTCACCACGTCGTCCTCGCCACCGGTCGTGCGGTCATCGGGACGATGCCGATCGCCGAGAAGCTCGACCTGGCAACGGGATTCGCGGTCTGCTCGAACGGCGCGATCACGTTGGGCATCAACCCCGGCCGGCCCGAGGGGTACGACGTCGTCGAGACCGTGACCTTCGACCCCGAGCCGGCGCTCACCCTGCTGCGCGGGTCGTGGCCGGACGCGGTCGTGGCGGTCGAGGAGGTCGGCGTCGGATTCAAGGTGAGTGCGCCGTTCCCGGACGGCGAGCTGCTCGGCGTCCAGCGCATCGTGCCCTGGGACGAGCTCACCAGGCACCCGGCGACCCGCGTGACGTTCCGTTCGCCGACCGGCAGCGCGGAGGACTTCCTGGAGCTCACCGAGCGGATCGGTCTGCACGGCGTCAACTACGCCGTCGGCTTCACCGCGTGGCTCGACATCAACCCCGAGGGCGTCTCGAAGGGGTCGGCGCTGGAGCAGGTGCGCCGCCGGCTCGGCGTGGAGCCGGCCGACACCGTCGCGGTCGGTGACCAGCGCAACGACATCGAGATGCTGCGCTGGGCCGCGCGCGGTGTGGCGATGGGCCAGGCTCCCGCCGAGGTCCAGGACGTCGCGGACGAGGTGACCGGCACCGTCGAGGAGGACGGCCTGGCCACCGTCCTCGACTCGCTGCTCGCCTGATCAGGCCCGATTGTCGCCCGCGCGCCCGTACGGGATGCTGTGACCGCCATGGCAGAGCTCGTGATCACCTCCCCGTCCAACCCGCGCCTGAAGAACCTCGTCGCCCTGCGTCGGCGTCGTGCCCGTGAGCAGCAGGGGCTCACGCTGCTGGAGGGGTACGACGAGCTCGCCCTCGCGCTGGACGCCGGCGTCGTGCCGCGGACCCTGTTCAGCTGTCCGGAGCTGATGCTGGACGCCGCCGCGCAGGAGGACGTCGTCCGCCGGATCGCCGACCTCGGCGCCGAGACCGTACGGCTGTCCCGCGCGGCCTTCGAGAAGGTCGCCTACCGCGAGGGTCCGGACGGTTTCCTGGCTGTCGTCCCGGCGATCGACCAGCGGCCCCAGGACCTCACCCTGCCCGGCTCGCCGCTGCTGCTGGTCGCCGAGGGTGTCGAGAAGCCCGGCAACCTCGGGGCGATGCTGCGGACCGCGGACGCCGCCGGAGCGGACGCGGTCGTCGCGGCCGACCCGGTGACCGACTGGGGCAACCCCAACGTCGTACGCGGCAGCAAGGGCACGGTCTTCTCGGTGCCGGTCGCGAGCGCGTCCACGGCCGACACGCTGATCTGGCTCGCCGAGCAGGGCATCCCGCTGATGGCCGCCACGCCCGACACGGAGGTGCTGCACACCGACGTCGACCTCACCGGGCCGGTCGCCATCGCGGTGGGCACCGAGAAGTACGGGCTCACCGACACCGTCCTGGACGCCGCCGCCCAGCGCGTCCGTATCCCGATGGCCGGCGTCGTGAACTCCCTGAACGTCGCCACGTCCGCCGCGATCCTGCTGTACGAGGCCGTTCGCCAGCGCGGCCGGGCCTGACCCCGCGTACCACGCGAGCGCGACACGGCGACCCGTTTTCAGGTTCTTGACAGGTGCGTGGCACCATGACCGGTATGCGCATAGACCATGTCGTGTACGCGGCTGAGCCGGACGGGCTCGTCGCCACGTCCAAGCGCCTCGGCGAGAAGCTCGCCGCCGACGTGGTGGACGGCGGCATCCACCCCCGGTTCGGGACGCGCAACGCACTGATCCCCCTGGCCAACCACCGCTTCCTGGAGATCGTCGAGCCGTTGGACCACCCTGCGTCCGACAAGGCCCCGTTCGGTCAGGCGGTCAAGGCCCGTACGGAGAACGGCGGCGGCTGGCTCGGCTGGGTCGTCGAGGTCAAGGACATCGCCGGCGCCGAGCGGCTCGTCGGCCGGCAGGCCGTCCCGGGCAACCGGCACCGCCCGGACGGTGTCGAGATCACCTGGAAGCAGCTGGGCGTCAAGGGTCTGATGTCCGACCCTCAGGTCCCCTTCTTCATCCACTGGGACGACGACGCCCAGCACCCCTCGCACGACGCCGCCGGCGGTGTCGCGCTGGAGAAGCTGCAGATCGCCGGCTCCCCGGACCGCGTCCGCGAGTGGCTCGGTCTGACCGGTGAGCCGGGTGTGGACCGCGACGAGTGGGAGCCGGAGGTCGTGTTCGACTTCATGGCCCCGCACGGCACGCCGGGTCTGCTGTCCGTGACGTTCTCGACGCCGAACGGCACCGTCACCGTCTGACGCCCCGGGTTTGCAGGCTTAGCCGCGGCGAGCGACGATCAGCTGGTGGCCGGAGCTGCCCTCGGGGACGAGCTCCTCGTGAACCACGGCCAAGCCGGCGTCCTCGATCCAGGACCGGTAGGTCGAGGCGTCCGGGTGGCTCCACCACATCTCGACGGCACTGCCGAGCCAGCCCTGCTCCCGGCCCTGCCAGGCGTTGTGACCGACGGTCGCGACCAGCAGCCCTCCCGGTCGCAGCCAGCCGGCGATCCGGCGCATCAGCGGCTCCTGCTGGCGCAGCGGGATGTGGATGAGGGAGTACAGCGCCACCACCGCAGCGGCCTCGCCGGCGGGGAAGTCCAGCGCCTCGGGGTCGGAGAGGTCCGCCCGGACGAACTCCGCCTGCGGCACCAGCGTGCGCGCCCTGCTGACCATCTCGTCGGAGACGTCGACACCGGTCACCCGGTAGCCGTTGTCGACCAGCCACTGCGCCGCGGGGATGCCGTTGCCGCAGCCCAGGTCGAGGACGTGGCCGCCCGCCGGGACGTGGTCGCGCAGCCGGGACAGCCACGTCGCGTACCTGCTCTGCGTCGGGCCGTCGGCGATGTCGCCCCGGTAGGACCGCGAGAGGGCGTTGTAGCCGGCGCGGACGCGCTCGACCTGGTCCTGGGGCTCGCTCATGGGCCCGAACCCTAGCGCCGGCGCACAGGCGTACGCACCCGGTCCCAGGGCCGGCAAGAACCATCACCCGACGCGGTCAGACGCCGGTGATCTTGCAGAACGAGGCGTAGTGGTCCCCGGTGTAGTACCAGTTCGGCGGACTGGTCAGCGGCGTACCGCCGGTCACGATGCGGCGGGCTCCGCGGGTGTCGGAGCCGGGGGTCTTCACGGTGTACTCGTGGTAGTACCCGGTGGTCTGCGCCGGCAGGATGGCCTCGCGGTTCTGGAAGACCACTCCGTCCTGTTCGTACGGGAAGGGGCCGCCGGACCTGATGAGGATCGCGGTGGTGGTGGCCTCGGGCGGCAGCGAGGAGAGGCTGCAGTCCGGCAGGGCGGCCTGCGCCTGCGCGGCGCCGGCCATGACGAGGCCGGCGGACAGGGCCGTGACGGAGGCGAGCCGGCCGAGCCGGCTGGTCATCGTGGTCATGTCATCGACCGTGCCGGATCGCCACGTCGGACGGGTGTCGCGTGGGTCAGGACTTCGTCAGCAATCGGTCTGCTGCTCCGAACCGACACCGGTCGATCCGGTTGCGTGACAACCTTTCCGGCGCCCACGCCGTAGTTCATGGTGTGAGAGCTCATCGGCGAAGGAGGAGCCTTGCCCAAGCTGGTCCACAGCAGTGATCGCACGGACTTCGAGGAGTTCGTGGAGCACGCCAGTCCGTCGCTGCTGCACACCGCGTGGTTGCTCACCGGTCAGGTGGACGCGTCCCGCGAGCTCGTGCAGGCAGCGCTCGTCAAGACGTACGTCGCGTGGTCCCGGGTCCGACCCGGCGAGGCCCTGGCGTACGCCCGGCGCGTCCTGGTGAACCACCACACGGACACCTGGCGGCGGCGTCGCCGGGAGACCCGCCTGGAGGACATGCCCGAGTCGCCGGGACCGGACCGGGCGCTGGAGACCGTGGAGGAGCGGCGCGAGATCGTCCGGCTGCTGGCCCTGCTGCCCAAGCAGCAGCGCACCGTGGTGGTGCTGCGCTACTACGCCGACCTCTCCGAGGCGGCCGTCGCCGACCTGCTCGGGATCTCGACCGGGTCGGTGAAGTCGGCGGCCTCCCGCGGACTGGCCCGGCTACGAGCCGAGCTGGGCGAACCCGCATCCGTGACCGACCTGAACGACCGTAGGAGGCAGGCATGAGCACCCGGTTCGAGGAGACGCTGCGTACGGCGCTGCACGAGGAGCGCCCGCCGCTGGAGCTGACCGTCGACACCGCCGAGGTGGTGCGGGAGGGCGAGTCCGTCCGGCGTCGGGGTCGTCGCCTCCGCCAGGCCGGCATCGCGGTCGGCACCGCCGCTGCGGTCGCTGTCGCGGTCCCGGTGGTGAGCTCGATCCGCTCGGACACGCCGCCGTCGCGCGCCGGGACCCAGCCCGGCATCGCCGCGCCGTCGACACCGGGCGGCTCCAGGACGCCGATCGTGGACGGGATGAACATGCAGGGTGCGACCGTACGGACGGCCGACGGCGGGACCGCCCGGCTGGCGCTGGACACCGTGGCCGAGAGCTACCCGCCGCAGCTGTCGCTCAGCCTGACACCGACCGCGCAAGGCGCCGGCGCGAAGCAGACGACGACGGTCACGCCGTCGCAGAAGGACGGCGGCGTCACGGTCGGCCGGTTCGGCGACCAGACGTTCTACCTCGTCTCCGGCACCCCCGGCGTGGACACCCGGGCCGCGGTGGTCAGCGGCCCGGGACGACCCACCGTCCCCGCGCAGCAGGTCCGGGTGGGCACCTACACCGTGATCTGGCCCGACCAGGCGGCGGCGAAGCGCGCCGCGACCCCGGCGGTCGGCGTGCTGTGGCGCACCGTGACCGGTGAACAGGCGGCGACGCTCCCCACGCGCCGTACGGCGGACGCGCCCCGGTTGCTCGTGGTCCCACGCCCCGACGGCAAGGGGAGCGCGCTGCTCAGCACCGACACCCGCACGCTGCAGCTGAACACCGTCGCGCACCAGGTCGCGACGGCGGTGACCCCTCCCGTGACCGCGGTCCCCGCGTCCGGCGCCGGGCTCGGTCGCCTGGTCGTCGGGCTCGTCCCGGTCGCGGGCATCGCGCCCGACGGCTTCGGCGTCACCGCGAAGGTCGCCGGACGGGCGGTCACGCCGGAGGTGCAGCGTGAGCGGACCGGCCTGTTCGCGGCGACGGTCCCGGCGGTCGGCGTGTCCGCCGCCTCGGGCGAGCCGTTGCCACGGGTTCCGGCCGTCGATGTGACGGTCAGCGCCGGCGGAGCGACGCGGACGGTGGCTGTGCCGGGCCAGGCGGAGGTACCGGTCGGCTGAGCCGAGCGGGAGAGGAGGGGAGCCGGTCGCGCTGACCGGCTCCCCTCCTCGTCCGTCAGTCGCGGTCGAGGTGGTCGACCAGGCGCGGGGCCAGGCCGACGTACGACTGCGGCGTCATCGCGACGAACCGCTCCTCGACCTCGGCCGGCAGGCCCAGGCCACGGACGAACTCACGCAGGTCGTCCCCGGTGATGCGCCGCCCGCGGGTGAGCTCCTTGAGCCGCTCGTACGGCTGGTCCATCCCCGGGACGCCCTGCGCCCCGAGCGCCCGCATCGCCGACTGGATCGGCTCGCCGAGCACCTCCCAGTTGGCGTCGAGGTCGGCGGCCATCGCCGACGGGACGGCGTCCAGACCGGCCAGCCCGCGGGAGGCGTTGTCCAGGGCGAGCAGCGAGTGGCCGAACGCCGTACCGATGTTGCGCTGCATCGAGGAGTCGGTGAGGTCGCGCTGCAGGCGGCTGGTGACCAGCGTCGAGGCGAGCACGTCCAGCAGGGCGTTCGACACCTCGAGGTTGGCCTCGGCGTTCTCGAACCGGATGGGGTTGACCTTGTGCGGCATGGTCGACGACCCGACCGTGCCCTGGCCTCGCACCTGGGCGAAGTAGCCCATCGAGATGTAGGACCACACGTCGGTGCACAGGTTGTGCAGGATCCGGTTGAAGCGGGCCACGTCGGCGTACAGCTCGGCCTGCCAGTCGTGACTCTCGATCTGCGTGGTCAGCGGGTTCCAGGTCAGGCCGAGCGCCCCCTCCACGAACCCTTCCGACACCGCCTGCCAGTCGACGTCCGGCAGGGCAGCGGTGTGGGCGCCGTACGTGCCCGTCGCGCCGTTCATCTTGCCGAGGTACTCCTGCGCGTCGATCCGGCGCAGCTGCCGCTGCAGCCGGAAGGCCAGCACGGCGAGCTCCTTGCCCATGGTGGTGGGGGTCGCCGGCTGCCCGTGCGTGTGGGCGAGGAGCGGGACCTCCCGCAGCTCGCGCGCCAGGTCGGCGACCTGCTCGTTCAGTGCGGTCGCCCGCGGCAGCCACACCTGCTGCACGGCGCCCTGCACCATGAGGGCGTACGAGGTGTTGTTGACGTCCTCGCTGGTGCAGCCGAAGTGGATCAGCTCGGCCAGGCCGGCGGCGTCGGAGACCGCGATCTTCTCGAGGCGGCGCTTGAGGAAATACTCGACGGCCTTCACGTCGTGGACGGTCTCGCGCTCGATCTCACCCAGCTCGGCGATCTCGTCCGCACCGAAGTCCTCGACCACCTGGCGCAGCGCCCGCTTCTCGTCCTCGCTCAGCGCCCGGACGCCCGGGACCACGCCCTGGTCGGTCAGGTGGATCAGCCACTCGACCTCCACGTGCACGCGCTGACGGTTGAGCGCCGCCTCGGACAGGTGGTCGACCAGGGGCGCGACGGCGCTGCGGTAGCGCCCGTCCAGGGCGCCGAGGGCGATCGACGGGGTGACGTCGGCAAGAGAACGCATGCGCTCATTGTCCCGGCCAGGGCGGGCGGAGGCGAACCGGCTGCCGGTCCGCCTCCACCGCCGGGCGGATCAGCTGCCGTCGTTCAGGGCGATGATGTTGAAGACCTCGCCCTCGGCGCCGCGCAGCGTGGCCTCCGGCCCGAACGGCGTGCTCATCGTCATCAGCACGTCGACGTCGTCCTCCATCTCGGCCAGCGCGACCGTGGCGTCGCGGTCGGCGACGGCGAAGTGGACCAGCCAGTGCGGGTCGGCGTCGTCGGCGAGCTCGGCCGCCTGGTGCATCCCCCCGGCCATGCCCTCGAAGCCCGGCGGCCGGAACGTGACGTACCCGCCGCCCATGTCTTCGTACGTGTAGCCGAACACGGCCGCGTAGAACGTTTTCGCGGCCTCCAGGTCGCGGGTGATCAGGTCGTTCCAGGCCATCGAGCCGGGCTCGCCGAAGACCTGCACACCGGTGAGGTCGCCGCCCTGCCAGACGCTGAACGTCGCGCCCGTCGGGTCCCGGTAGATCGCGAGCCGGCCCTGCGCGTCGATGTCGGTGGCGTCCAGGACGACCTCGCCGCCGGCGCGCCGGACCGCCTCGGTGGTGGCCTCGACGTCCTCCGTCGCGAAGTACGTCGTCCAGACGGTCGGCGCGTGCTCGTCCTGGCTCTCGGACATCCCGGCGACGACGCGGTGGTTCTTGAGGCAGGTCGTGTAGTGGTTCGGGCCCTCGCCCTCGTCGGTGTCCCAGCCGAACAGGTGGCCGTAGAACCGGCGAGCGCGGTCGAGGTCCTCGAACCCGCAGTCGATCCAGCAGGGCGTGCCGGCGGGCCAGGGAGTGTCGCGGGTGGCCATCGAGGGTGACTCCTTCGTCCTGGCGCCGGGTGTGGCGCGCTCTGCATGTCGGACCCACCCAATCATCGACCCATGAGGTTCGTCATGGGAGTCGGCCGTCCGGGCCCGTTGCGGGCGCGCGGAACGTACCCTCGACCGCATGGGGCGCGAGAACGAGGGGGTGGCGCGGCTGCTCACGTCACCGTCGTTCACCCGCTGCAGGGCGGCTGCTGGCCGGCTGGCGGACGATCGAGAGGGGCTGCGCCGCCTGATGGATCAGGTGGACGGCGTGACGTTCGGGGCGGCCGAGCCGTTGGACGACCGGCACGGACGGGTGGACGTCGACATCGCCTGCTCGGTGGTCGAGGCGCGGCTGGAGGAGCTGGACGAGGGGGATGCGGCGCCGCTCGCCGAGCTGGAGCCGACCGCCAGCGCGCGGCTGCGGCTCATCCTCGCGGCGCTGCTCTACCTGGTCCTGGAGGAGGACGCGGTGCCGGACCATCACCGGCTCGGTCACCTCGACGACCTGGCGATCGTGCACTGGGTCACCCAGATCGCGCGCGGTGAGCTGCCGGCGGTCAGGGACAACGGGCACGGTCCGGTGGCTCAGCCACCGATGCATCACACGCCCCTGACCTCACCGCCCGCCCCGGCCTGACCGCGCTCGTCCGCGAGCCGCTCGAGCTCGGTGACGATGCGCGGCGCCGCGGAACGGATGTCCTTGAGGCACCGGTGGTACGCGGCCGGCCCGTGCTCGACCGGGTCGGGGAGGTCGAGGGTGCCGAGCGCGACGGCCACCGGGTCGAAGGCGCGCAGCAGCCGGACCCGCTCGCGCGCCCCCGCCGTCGCTCGGGCGGCCCCGAACAGGTCGATGTGGCGTTCCTCGACGAACAGCACCAGGTCGTACTCCTCGACGTCGTCGAGCTCGAACTGCGTGGTTCGGTGGGCCGATCCGTCCAGCCCCGCCCTCGCCAGCGCCGCGAGAGCGCGGGGGTCGGCGGGCGCCCCGGGGTCCAGGACGAGCAGGCCGGCCGAGGTGATCTCGGTGCGGTCGCCCACCGGCGAGCGGTCCAGGAGGTCGCGCAGCACGGCCTGCGCCATCGGTGAGCGACAGGTGTTGCCGGAGCACACCACCTGGGCCCGCACCGGTCGCACGGGTCAGACCTCGGCGCGCAGGTGGTCGACGACCCCGGCGCAGGCCGCGGCCACCTCTTCCAGGCACCGCCGGAAGTCGGCCTCGTCACCGAAGTAGGGGTCGTCGACCTCGAGCTGGTCGGCGGCGACAGCAGCCGGGTCGAACTCGCGCAGCAGGCGGATCTCGGCGTCGGTGTCGGTGTGCCGGGCCATGCGCTCGACCTCGCGCAGGTGCCCGCGGTCGGCGACCAGCACCAGGTCGCGCTCGGCGAGCACCGGCGGGGTGAGGTGCTGGGCGCGGTGCGCCGCTCCGTCGTACCCGGCCTCGTGCAGGGCGCGGACCGTACGCCGGTCGGCCGGGTCGCCGACGTGCCAGTCGCCGGTGCCGGCGGAGTCGACGACGACCCGATCGCCGAGCCCGGCGTCGGCGAGCAGGTCGCGCAGGACGATCTCGCCCATCGGCGACCGGCAGATGTTGCCGCTGCAGACCACGCAGACGCGGTACGGATCGGCCGTCATGCGGACCATGAAACCGCACGGCTCACACCATGCCGCGCAGGGCCTCCGTCGCGCTGCCGACGAGGGCGCCGTGCCGCTCGGACGTTCGCGCCACCCAGCGGTACGCCGGAGCGTCGGCGAGCGGGCACATCACGACGCCCGGTGGCACCGTCGTGCTCAGCAGGCTCACCGCGACGCACTCGCCCGCCGCGACCCGGTGCATCGGGGCGTCGGTCGACTCCGACCGCAGCGGCAGCAGGCGGGGCGTGAACCCCGCCTGCTCGCACGCAGCCGTCACGAGCGTGACCCACTCCGGCGCGAACTCCTCCCGCGGCAGGTAGTGGACCTCGTCCGCCAGCTGCGCGATGCGGACGTCGCCGGCGGTGGCGAGCCGGTGCGTCCCGGCGACGGCGACACCGAGCGGTTCGGCCACGAGCGGTGTGTCGGTCATGCCCGTCGGCGTCCGACCCGCCGCGGTGAGCGCGAGATCCAGCGTGCCGCCACGCAGCCGTACGGCCTGCTCGCCGGACCCGCGGTCGGTGATCTCCAGGACGACCGACGGCAAACGCTGCCGCAGCCGGTCGATCACGCGCTGCGGGACCGCGAGGGAGGCGTCCAGGACGTCGAGCCTCAGCGTCCCCTGACCGGCGGCCGCCGCCGCGTCGGCGACACCGCGCTCCAGCGTGGCCAGCACCTGCTCGGCGTACGGCAGGAACGTGGCGCCGGCGGGCGTGAGTCGGACCCCGCCGGGGTGCCGCTCGAACAGCGTCAGGCCGACGATGCGCTCGAGCCGCCTGACCTGGCCCGAGAGCGCGGGCTGGGAGATGAACAGGCGCTCGGCGGCGCCCGTCACCGTGCCCTCGTCGGCGACGACGAGGAAGCTGCGCAGCAGTCCGGCGTCGACGTTCACGTGCCTCCTGACCTGCAGCGATTCGTCTCCGCTATGGAGGCTATCGGGACTTCCTCTTGGACGCGGCGCGCTCGGCGGGCGCACGCTCGGGTCAGCGGGGCGCGAGGCGCGTGCCCCACCAGCGGGAGGCAGCCAGATGAACATCCAGATCGCCGGTCGTTGGATCGGTCCGGAGCACGAGCCGTACATCATCGCGGAGATGTCGGGGAATCATGACGGGTCGTTGGACAAGG
>NZ_JAROAV010000052.1 GCF_029439465.1 Luteipulveratus flavus
GTCTCCGGCGGCGTGGTGGAGGTCGTGGTCTCCGGCGGCGTGGTGGAGGTCGTGGTCTCCGGCGGCGTGGTGGAGGTCGTGGTCTCCGGCGGCGTGGTGGAGGTCGTGGTCTCCGGCGGCGTGGTGGAGGTCGTGGTCTCCGGCGGCGTGGTGCTGGTGGTCTCCGGCGGGGTCGTGCTGCTCGTGGACGAGGTCGTGGTGGTGCTCGTGGTCGTCGTCGACGTCTCGCAGTTGATCTTGAAGACCTTCGTCTTCGCCTTGTCGCCCGGGTCGGTGCCGAACTTGTTGTCCAGGGTGGCCTTGTAGTGGCCGTCGTCCAGCGTCAGCGCACCGCCGTCGTTGACGTATGCCGTCGCGCCGTCACCGTTGGCGTCGGTCGTCAGCGTCAGGGTGAGGCTGTCGGTCGTGTCGGTGTCGCCGCCCTGCGGCAGGATGGTGATGTTGCCGGTCTGGTTGGCGTCGAGACCGAAGGCCTCGAAGTTGAACACACACAGCTTCGGGTCGTTGCTCTCCGTGCCCGCGGGGGTGCCGAGCTCGTGGACCTTCACCGTCCCGTTGTTGCCGGGCGGATCAGCCATGGCGCTGGTCGCTGCGACGGCGCCGACGCCGAGACTGGCCGTGATTCCCACGGCGACGAACAGGTTGCGGTTACGTGCGGAGGTCATGGTCTCCCCTTGTGGTCAACGGACCGCTCCTGCGGTCCAGGACGACATCGACCGGCTGCGTCCCCCGTGACGGCATGCCGGTGGGTTGAGTATGTCGCCGCGGATCGCAGCCGGAGCGCTCTTTTCGCGATCGCCATGAACGTGTAAAGAAACGGTCAAGTGATGGCAACGCCTGCTGGGGCGTCGGCGCCCGGCAGAGCGGTCAGGGCGCTCGGAAGACCAACAGGTAGTCGCCGGCGAGGTCGCCCAGCGGGTGGTCCCAGCAGACCATGACGTCCTGGACGAGCCGGGCCACGCCGGCCACCGACCGGGCGACGTCCCACGCCAACGGGGTGAAGTGCCCGGGCGAGGCGATGTTCGCGACGTTGAGGACGAGGTATCCCTGCGGTCGCAGCAACGAGACCGCCTGCTCCATCACGTCGGTCAGCTGAGTCAGGTAGGTCGCATACCCGGGCCCGTCGCTGCCGTACGCCGCCAGCGGATCCTCCGGGTGGTCGTACTCGGTCATGTACGGCGGTGAGCTGAGCACCAGGTCGAACGGGCCCTCGAGGAGCGTCGCCAGCTCGCGAGCGTCGCCCTGCACCACCGGCTGCTGCGTGCTCGACCGGATGATGTCGCACCGGGCGGGCAGCATCTCGACGCCGACGGCGTGGCGACCCATCTGCTCGGCGACCCGCAACGTCGTCCCGAAGCCGGCGAACGGGTCGAGCACCCGGTCACCGGGCGCGGTCAGGTCCTCCAGCACCGCCTCCACGACCGACTCGGCGAAGTGGACGTCCTCGTCGGCCCGCGGATGGCGCTCACGGACCACGTCGTTGTAGCGGACCAGCACGTACGGACGCATGGGGCGCGGACCGCCGGTGTCAGTCAACGGCGACCTCGACCTCGCCGGTGCGCCGTGGGTCGAGGGCACGTTGGCTGGAGTCCTCCGGCAGCGGCGGGGGAGTGCCGCCCCACTCGGGGCAGAGTGCCCGGTGGTCGCACCAGTCGCACAGCCGGGATGCACGCGGCCGCCAGTCGCCGGTCTGCGCGGCCCGCTCGATCGCGGCCCAGAGCGCCTTGATCTTGCGCTCGGTCGCCAGCAGGTCCGCCTCCTCCGGTGCGTACCGGACCAGCTCGCTGTTGCCGAGGTAGACCAGCTGCAGCATGCGGGGGACGACCCCGCGGGTGCGCCACAGCACGAGCGCGTAGAACTTCATCTGGAACAGCGCCTTGGCCTCGAACAGCTCCGACGGCGCGCGTCCCGTCTTGTAGTCGACGACCCGGATCTCGCCGGTCGGTGCGACGTCGAGGCGGTCGACGTACCCCCGCAGGAGCAGGCCGTCCAGGTCGACCTCGACGTAGAGCTCGCGCTCGGCCGGCTCCAGCCGCGTCGGGTCCTCCAGCAGGAACCAGCGCTCGACCAGCCGCGCCGCCTCGGTGAGCCACGCCGCGTGGGCGGCGGCGTCGTCACCGACCAGCTCGGCCAACGCGGGCTCGGCCTCGACCAGTGCGGCCCACTGCGGCTCGATCAGCGCGCGGGCGGCGTCGACGGTGCGCTCGGTGGCGGGAGCGTCGAAGAGGCGCTCCAGCACGGCGTGCACGAGGGTGCCGCGAGCGGCCGCTGCACTGGGCGCCTCGGGCAGCCGGTCGACGACCCGGAAGCGGTAGAGGAGCGGGCACTGCATGAAGTCGGCAGCGCGGCTCGGGGACAGGGCGGCGACCATGCACGGCACTGTAGGCGGGAGGACCGACATCGTCGCGCCGGCGTCCACAGCTAGGCTCGTCGCATGTCTGGAGCCGACGCGTCCGGCGCGGCGCCGGGCTGGAGGATCGCGACCCTGCGCGGCGTGCCGGTCTACCTCGGGCGCAGCTGGCCGATCATCTTCGTGGTCATCGTCGCCGCGTTCGGGCCCCCGCTGCAGCGCGCCCTGCCCGACCTGGGTGCCGCCGCGTACCTCGTCGCGGCCCTCTACGCCGTCCTGCTGCTCATGTCCGTCCTCGTGCACGAGGCGTCGCACGCGATCATGGGCCAGGCGCGGGGCTACCGCGTCTCGCGCATCGTCGCGGACCTGTGGGGCGGTCACACCGCGTACGAGCACGCCGACACCTCGCCGGCCTCCACGGCGCTGGTCGCGGTCGTGGGTCCGATCAGCAACGGCGTGATCGCCCTCGGCGCCTGGCTGCTGCTGCCCGTGATGCCGTACGACGTCCCGCACCTGCTGGTCGCGGCCGTCGCGGTCAGCAACGCCTTCGTCGCCGGCTTCAACCTGCTGCCGGGGTTGCCCCTGGACGGCGGCTACCTCGTCGACGCGCTGGTCTGGAAGATCACCGGCTCGCGGTCCACCGGCATGGTCGTGGCCGGCTGGTGCGGCCGGGTCGTGACCGTCCTGGTCCTCGCCTGGGCCCTGCTGCTGCCGCTGCTGCGCGGTGAGTCGCCGTCGCTGCTGACGGTCGCCTGGGCGGCCTTCCTGGGGACCTTCCTGTGGGTCGGCGCGAGCTCCTCGGTGCGGGCCGGCACCGCTCGCCGCCTCGTCGACCGGGTCCCGCTGCGCTCGGTGGTGAGGCCGCTGCACGTGGTCGCGGACAGCACGCCGCTCACCCAGCTGGATCCGCGGGGCGGTTCGGTGGCGGTGCACAACCCCGAGAACGGCGTCTGGGGGCTGGTCGACCCGGCCGCGCTCGAGCTGGTCCCCGCGACCGCCCGAGCCCGTACGACGGCCGGCTCGGTCGCGCGCGCCCAGCCGGTCGGGTGGGTCGTCCAGGTGCCGAGCCTGGACGCTGACGTCACCCCTGTGATCCAGGCGGTGCACGCGTCCGGGGCCGAGGAGCTGGCGGTCATCACGCAGGAGCGCCCGCCGTCGGCGGGCCTGGTCACGGTGCGCGATCTCGCGGCCGCGCTGGAACGCGCCGGCGGCACGGCGTGAGCCCGCGAGCGGCGTACCTAGACTGACCCCTCATGACCACCGACCCAGCCGTGCCCGACCCCGCGATCCCGACCGGAGCCACAGGGCGCCGGGGGCCGTTCGTCGAGGGTGAGCGGGTCCAGCTGACCGATCCCAAGGGCCGGCTGCACACCATCACCCTCGGGGCGGGCAAGCAGTTCCACACCCATCGCGGCCACCTGCAGCACGACGACCTGATCGGCTCGCCCGACGGCTCGACCGTGACCAACACCGCCGGCGTCCAGTACCTCGCGCTACGCCCGCTGCTGTCCGACTACGTGATGTCCATGCCCCGCGGTGCGGCTGTCGTGTACCCCAAGGACGCGGGCCAGATCGTGGCGTTCGCGGACGTCTTCCCCGGTGCGACGGTCGTGGAGGCCGGCGTCGGCTCCGGCGCGCTCAGCATGTCGCTCCTGCGCGCCGTGGGCGACAGCGGCCGGGTGCTGTCGTTCGAACGGCGGGAGGACTTCGCCCGGATCGCTCAGGCGAACGCCCGGGAGTTCTTCGGCACCGACCACCCGGCCTGGAGCGTGACGATCGGTGACCTCGTCGAGGCGCTCCCGCAGACGGTCGAGCCGGGGTCGGTCGACCGCGTCGTGCTCGACATGCTCGCGCCCTGGGAGTGCCTGGACGTCGTCGCCGACGCCCTGGTCCCCGGCGGGGTGCTGATCAGCTACGTCGCCACCGCGACCCAGCTGTCCCGGGTGGCCGAGGCGACCCGCGAGCACGGCGGCTTCACCGAGCCGGAGGCCTGGGAGTCGCTGGTGCGCGGCTGGCACCTGGAGGGCCTGGCGGTCCGCCCCCAGCACCGGATGCACGGGCACACCGGCTTCCTGATCACCACCCGGCGCCTCGCTCCCGGCGTGACGCCGCCGCTGCGCAAGCGCCGTCCGGGCAAGGGCTACACCGACGTGACCACCGGGGAGGAGCTCACGCCGGAGGACTTCGGCGAGCGTCCCGTCTCCGACAAGAAGGTGCGGCGGCTCGCTCGCTCGTTGAGTGACCAATCCGAGTCGTGACCAGGTCCGCGGGTTAGGGTCGTTACGCACGTGAACATGACGTGGACGCGCCCCGTCGGGGCGCCCGGCGAAGGAGGCCACGATGAGCGACTCGACTCACGACCCCCGTTCCGAGAGCCCGCGCGACCGCCTGCGAGACGAGGTCGACGCCATCCGTGACTCGGCCTCGCACGGACCGGTCCGGCAGCGCCAGATGGAGCAGCAGATCCTGCAGCTGCAGTCGTCGATGGGCACGCTCTCGGCGCAGAACGAGCGGCTCGTACGCACCCTGAAGGAGGCGCGCGAGCAGATCGTCACGCTCAAGGGGGAGGTCGACCGGCTCGCCCAGCCGCCGGCGTCGTACGGCATCGTCGTGGCCGTCAACGACGACGGCACCGCCGACGTGCTCAACAGCGGCCGCAAGATGCGGGTCGCGGTGAGCCCGTCGGTCGAGCCGCAGCTGATGGCGCCCGGCCGTGAGGTGATGCTCAACGAGGCGCTGAACGTCGTGGCCGCGGTCGGCTTCGAGCAGGTCGGCGAGCTCGTCACGACCAAGGAGATCCTGGACGCCGCGCGGGTCCTGGTCGTCTCGCACGCCGACGAGGAGCGGGTCTGTCGGATCGCCGACAGCGTCTCCGCGGACGACATCCGGGTGGGGGACTCGCTGCTGCTGGACAGCCGCAGCGGGTTCGTCTTCGAGCGCATCCCGAAGGCCGAGGTCGCCGACCTGGTGCTGGAGGAGGTCCCCGACATCCGGTACGAGGACATCGGTGGGCTCGCCGGCCAGATCGAGGCGATCCGCGACGCGGTCGAGTTGCCGTACCTGCACGCCGACCTCTTCCGCGAGCACCAGCTGCGGCCGCCCAAGGGCGTGCTGCTGTACGGCCCGCCCGGGTGCGGCAAGACGCTGATCGCCAAGGCGGTCGCGGCGTCGCTGGCGCGCAAGGTCGCCGAGAAGACCGGCCGTGGTGAGACGAAGTCCTACTTCCTCAACATCAAAGGCCCCGAGCTGCTCAACAAGTACGTCGGTGAGACCGAGCGGCACATCCGGCTGATCTTCCAGCGGGCCCGGGAGAAGTCGTCCGACGGCACTCCCGTGGTGGTCTTCTTCGATGAGATGGAGAGCCTGTTCCGCACCCGCGGGTCGGGCGTCTCCTCCGACGTCGAGACGACGATCGTGCCGCAGCTGCTCGCCGAGATCGACGGCGTCGAGCGGCTGGAGAACGTCATCGTCATCGGCGCCTCGAACCGCGAGGACATGATCGACCCCGCGATCCTGCGACCCGGCCGGCTGGACGTGAAGATCAAGATCGAGCGCCCGGACATCGAGAGCGCCCGGGACATCTTCACCAAGTACGTCACGACCACCCTGCCGCTGCATGCGGATGACCTGGCCGAGCACGGCGGCTCCGTGGACGCCACCGTGGAGGCGATGATCCAGGCGACCGTCGAGCGGATGTACGCCGAGATCGAGGAGAACCGCTTCCTGGAGGTCACCTACGCCGGTGGCGACAAGGAGATCCTGTACTTCAAGGACTTCAACTCCGGCGCGATGATCCAGAACATCGTCGACCGGGCCAAGAAGATGGCGATCAAGGAGCAGATCACCACCGGCTCGCACGGCATCCGGATCGACCACCTGCTGCGCTCGTGCGTCGATGAGTTCAAGGAGAACGAGGACCTGCCCAACACCACCAACCCGGACGACTGGGCGCGCATCTCCGGCAAGAAGGGTGAGCGGATCGTCTACATCCGCACGCTCATCAACGGCAAGGACGGTGCCGAGCCGGGCCGGTCCATCGACCAGATCGCGAACACCGGCCAGTACCTCTGAGCGGTCTCGCACCGACGCCGCCCCGAGCACCCGCTCGGGGCGGCGTCGTGCTGCGCGGACCGATGCCCGCGCCGGGCTAGGACGCCGTCGCCCGGTCCTGGCGGCTATGCCGGAGCGTGTCGAGCGCACGCCAGCCGAGGAGGAAGACCCCCAGCACGATCGTCGCGACGATCACGAACGACAGCGCGGTGCCGTCCCCGACCAGGCGGCGCAGCAGCATCCCGACGGCGACCGCGCACACCCACACCGGGATGCCGCTTCTGACGTCCAGCGGAGGCCGTCGACCAGCGAGGGTGACCACGGCCCAGCCCACCGCCGTACCCACCAGGAAGGGCCAGGCGGTCCCCAGGACGCCGAGCACGACGTTGCCCTCGTCGTGGCTCGCGCGACCGATCGCCGCGAACAGCAGGACCAGGACGACATCGAGGACGAGGGCGGTGACGACGCGGCGGCTCATGGCGGCCAACCTAGCCGCGCGTCTGACGAGCGCGACGGCCGCGACTGGCGACGCATAGCCCAACGATGGTTGACTTCGCCCTGCGGTCGCTCGACCCGCACCCCCTTTCAGACCCGCCGGCACGCCATGGTCGGCGCGATGTCCTGTGTCCTTCGAGGAGTACGTTGTCCAGCTCGCCCGCGTCCGAACGTCGCCGCCCCGCAACCGGACTCGTCATCGCCGTCCTGAGCATCTGCGGGACGGTGGTGTCGCTGCAGCAGACGCTCGTGGTGCCGCTGCTGCCCGACTTCCCGGCGATCCTGCACACGACCGCCGACAACGCGTCCTGGCTCGTCACCGTCACCCTGCTGGTGAGTGCGGTGGCGACGCCGATCGTGTCGCGCCTCGCGGACATGTTCGGCAAGCGCCGGATGATGCTGGTCGCCCTCGGCTCGGTCGTCATCGGGTCGCTGATCCCGGCTCTGCTGGCGAGCCTTCCCGCGGTGCTGGTGGGCCGCGGTCTGCAGGGTGTCGGCGCCTCGCTGATCCCGGTCGGCATCAGCATCATGCGCGACGAGCTGCCCGGTGAGAAGGTCGGCGGTGCGGTCGCCCTGATGAGCGCGACCCTCGGCATCGGCGGCGCGATCGGGATGCCGCTGGCCGGCGTGATCTACGAGCACCTGTCCTGGCACGCGCTGTTCTGGGTGTCGGTCGTCTTCGGGGTGGTCATGTTCGTCGTCGTCCTCGCGGTCGTCCCCGAGTCGCAGGTGCGTACGGGCGGCCGGTTCGACGTGGGCGGGGCGGTGCTGCTGTCGGTCGCGCTGGCGGCCCTGATGCTGGGCATCTCCAAGGGCGGTACGTGGGGCTGGACCAGCGAGGCGACGCTCGGCTGCTTCCTGCTCGCCGTCGTGGTGGCCGCGATCTGGGCGCCGACCCAGCTGCGGGCCGGGCAGCCGCTGGTGGACCTGCGCACCTCGGCACGCCGGCCGGTCCTGCTCACCAACATCGCCTCGATCCTGCTGGGCTTCGCGATGTTCGGGAACATGCTCAGCACCACCCAGCAGATGCAGATGCCGAAGGCGACGGGCTACGGCTTCGGGCTCAGCGTGACGGCCGCCGGCCTGTGCATGCTCCCCGGCGGTCTGTCGATGGTGGTCTTCTCGCCGATCTCGGCCGCGATCACCCGGCGGTTCGGTGCCCGGACGACCCTCGTGGTCGGCGCGCTCATCATGGTCGTCGGCTACGTCGGCCGGGTGTTCATGACGGACTCGATCCTGCAGGTGATCATCGGCGCGAGCGTGATCTCGATCGGTACGGCGGTCGGGTACGCGGCCATGCCGACCCTCATCATGCGCGCGGTGCCGATCACCGAGACCGCGTCCGCGAACGGCTTGAACACCCTGCTCCGGGCGGTCGGGACCACCACGTCGTCCGCGGCGCTGGCGGCGCTCCTCTCGGCGACGACCGTGCAGCTCGGCCCGGTCGCCGTGCCTACCCTCGACGCGTTCAGGCACAGCTTCTGGCTCGCGGCCGTGGCCGCCCTGGCCGCAGCGGGTGTGGCCCTCGCCCTGCCGCGCACCATGGCCGCCGCGCCCGCCGTCGGCGCCGCCGCGGAGCACGACCGGCTGCCCGCCGGTGACCACGCCGAGCACGTCGTGACCGGTCGGGTCGTGGACGCCGAGGGCGCCGCGCTGGCGCGGGCGGTCGTGACGGCGATCCTTCCCGACGGCACGCACGTCGACTGGGGGCGCACCGACGAGGAGGGCACCTACCGACTGGCGATCGGGGAGCCGGGACGCCACGTCCTGGTCGTCTCCGCCGACGGGTACGCCTCCCGCTCCCTCTTCTGGGACGTCCAGGGCGGCACGATCCAGGCCCTGGACATGCTGGACCGGCTGTCCGTCCGTGGGACCGTCCGGCGGGACGGTGAGCCGGTACCCGACGCCCCCGTCGCGCTGGTCAAGCAGTCCGGAGAGTTCCACGACAGCGTCACGACCGACGCCGAGGGCAGGTTCTGCACCGATCTGCCGCCGAGCGGCCGCTACGTCCTGACGGCCATCGATCCCGTGCACGAGTGCTCGGTCAGCCGCGCGGTGGTCGTCGGGAGCGCGTCGGCGGTGGTGGACCTGGACCTGACCGGCACCCGCGATCAGGCCGTCGTCGCCGGCGCCTCCAGCCAGGCGCTCAACGACTGAAGCAGCTCGGCGCGGGCCTGCCTGCCGACGGGCGTCACGCCGGGAAAGCTCATGAACCCGTGCGGCATGCCGACGTAGCAGGTGTGGCGTACGTCGTTGCCGGCCGCCCGGAGGAGGTCGGCGTAGTGGTCACCCTCGTCGCGCAACGGGTCGCACTCGGCCGTCTGCACCAGGGCCGGCGGCAAGTCACGGTGGCTGGCGGCGAACTGCGGTGACACGACCGGGTCGCGTGGGCTGACCCCGCCACTCAGGTAGTGGCTGACGAAGGCGTCCATCCGCGGTCCGGTGAGGATCGCCTCGTCCCGCCACCGGGAGGACGGGTGGCTGCGGGTGAGGTCGGTCGCCGGGTAGATGAGCGCCTGACCGACCGGCGTCGGCCCGCCCTCGTCCCGAGCCAGGATGCTGACCACGGCGCTGAGGTTGCCTCCCGCGCTGTCGCCCGCCACCGCGACCCGGCCGCCGTGGCCGCCGATCGCGTCCGGCTCGTCGTGCACCCACCGCAGGACGTCGTACGCGTCCTGCGCCGCGACGGGCGCGGGGTGCTGGGGAGCCTTGCGGTAGTCCGGTGCGACGACGACGGCTGCGAGCTCGTCGGCCAGCCAGCTCGTGAGCGCCAGGTAGTTGCCCGGGTTGCTGAGGGTCCAGCCGCCACCGTGGTAGTAGACGACAACCGGCGCGTCGGTCCCGGCCCCACCCGGACGCAGCACCTGGACGGGTATCTCGTGACGGTCACGTGCCCGGCACGTGACCGCGGTGACGGTCACGTGCCTGCGTGCGGCGCCGGTCACCCAGCTGACCGGCGGGCGGGCCGGAAGGGTGCGTCGGCGGTCGGCAACGATCTGCTCGGTCGTCATGGTGCCGACCTCGCCGGCGAGCGTCCGGTCGTAGATCGCGGCGAACAGCCGCGTACGCCAGGGCATGCGGGACTTCATCGACACGGCGACGGCCCTTCTCACGCCTGCTCGCCGGGGAAGACGACGCCGAGCTGGCGGCGTACCTCGTCCATCACGCCCATCACCCGCAGCGTCTCCTCCCACGGCATCAGCGCAGACTCGTGCCGACCCTCGCTGATGCAGCGGGCGACCTCGGCCGCCTCGTGCCGCAGCCCGTGGTCACGGTCGTCGGGAGCGGGCTCCCACCGGTCCAGCTCCTCGCCGCCGGTGGCGACGAGGCGGACGGTGTTCGGCTGGTAGAACCAGCCGTCGATCTCGATGCGGGCCGAGTCTCCGGCCACCACAGCGGTGTTCGCCGTCTGCGCCGTCATCGTGGAGATGCAGGCAGCCGTCTCTCCGGACTCGCCGATGAGGGCGACGACCTCCTGCGCATCGACGCCCTCATCCGTCAGGGTCCCCGACGCGTGGACGGACGCGATCTGCGGGATGACCATCGCGGCGAACGAGATCGGGTAGACGTTGAGGTCCAGCAGTGCGCCGCCGGCGAGGTCGGGTGACGTGAGGCGTTCCGGCCCGTCGGGGTACAGCCGCTGACCGTGGTCCGCGACCACCGTCTGCAGGCGTCCGAGCACACCGTCCTCGACCGCTCGCCGGACGATGTCGTAGTGGGGGAGGAAGCGGGCCCACATGGCCTCCATGCAGAACAGCCCGCGCAGGCGCGCCAGGTTGATGACCTCGCGGGCCTCGGCCCTGTTGCGGGTGAACGCCTTCTCCACCAGGACGTGCTTGCCCGCCTCGAGCGCGAGCCGGGCGTGCTCGTGGTGCTCCGAGTGAGGCGAGGCGACGTAGACGACGTCGACCTCCGGCGCCGCGACCAGCTCCTCGTACGACCCGTACGCCGCGAACCCCCCGAACCGGTCGGCGAACTGCTGCGCCCGGCCAAGGTCGCGCGACCCGGCGGCGACCACCCGCTGACGCGTGCCGTGCTGGAGCGCCGCGACGAACTCCGAGGCGATCCAGCCGGGGCCGAGCACGCCCCACCGCAGCGGCGGAGCATCCATCGGGTCGGGGGTACGGGGCTGGGGGAGGGACGTCGCGGCCATGGGCCCATCCTGGCCGATCAGCAGGCGCGTCGTCCGACGTGCACCGCAAGCGCGGTGTTCGGGGCGAGCGTGGCGGTCAGCCCGCCGTTCGCGTCCACCGTCACCGTCCGGTTGCTCTGCACGTCGCAGTAGGTGCCGGACGGCAGTGCGGTCTGGAACGTGCGGGTCAGGGAGCTCGCCTCGTGGTTGACGGCGACGTACCCCTTGGTGCCCCGGCCGAAGCCGATCGCGTTGTTGCCGTTGTCCCACCACCGCGTGACGGCCTCGCCGCGCGTGGTGTTGCGGAACGCCACCATCGACTGGATCTCCGGCCATGCGTGCTGGCACTTCCAGCCGTCCTGCCAGCAGGCGTTCACCGTGCCGCCCAGCGGCGGGCCGGCGTCGCTGCTGGACCACTCGTAGCCGGAGTTGACGTCGGGGGAGCCGTACGGCCAGGCGAGCATGAAGACGTTCGCGAGGGTGTAGCTCGCCCCGCTCTTGTAGTTGAGAGTGGAGCCGTTGCGCTCGGTGTCGTGGTTGTCGACGAACACGCCCGCGGTCCCGCTGCCGATGTAGCCCCAGCCCTCACCGAAGTTGTTCAGGTACGCGAGCTTCTCCGAGGTGAAGACCCGCTTCAGGTCGTAGGCGTACCGGAACTCCTGGACGTCGCCGGTGCCGGTGTACTCGGTCGGCTGGACGGGCTCGCCGCCGGAGTAGATCGGCTCCTGCTTCCAGTACACCGACGGCTTGCTCAGTCGGGACTTGATGTTCGCGAGGTCGGCCGCCGGGATGTGCTTGGCGGCGTCGATGCGGAACCCGTCGACCCCGCGGGCGAGCAGCCCGTCGAGGTAGCCGGCGATCGCCGAGCGGACGTACTCCTCGCCGGTGTCGAGGTCGGCCAGACCGACGAGCTCGCAGTGCTGCACGTTCCAGCGGTCCTGGTAGTTGCTGACCTCGGCCGTGCAGTCGTCGAAGTCGGGCGCCGAGTACAGCCCGGGATAGGCGTACTTCGTGTACGTCGACCCGCCGGTGCCCGTGCCGCTGCCGGCCGACATGTGGTTGATGACGGCGTCCACCACCACCTTCACGCCGGCCGCGTGGCAGGCACTCACCATCCGGCCGAAGGCGTTGGCGTCCCCGAGCCGGCCGGCGATCTTGTAGCTGACCGGCTGGTAGGACGTCCACCACTGCGAGCCCTGGATGTGCTCCGCGGGAGGCGAGACCTGCACGTACCCGTAGCCGGCCGGGCCGAGGCGCTGCCCGCACTCCCTGGCCACGGAGTCGTACGACCACTCGAACAGCACCGCCGTGACGTCCTTGGTGCCGGGCGGGGACGCCATGGCGGGCGCCGCGGGGACGGCGACGGGCACGGCGGCGACAGCAGCGAGGGCGAGCGTGGTGCACAACGGTCTGAGGGCCACGAGGGGACTCCTGGGAGAGCGGACGAGGGGTGGTCAGACCGTAGCGACGAAAGAGGGTGCACCTAGGGTTGCGAGCATGACAGTTCGTCGCGTGATGGGTGTCGAGACCGAGTACGGCATCTCGGTGCCGGGCAACCCCGACGCCAACCCGATGGTGCTCAGCGGTCGGGTGGTGACGGCGTACGCCACCCAGGTCGGCATGCGCGCGGCGCGGGCCGGCTGGGACTACGAGGACGAGACCCCGCTGCACGACGCCCGCGGTTTCGAGATGTCGCGCGCCCAGGCCGACCAGAGCCAGCTGACCGACGAGGAGGACCCGACCCTCGCCAACGTCGTCCTCACCAACGGGGCGCGTCTGTACGTCGACCACGCGCACCCGGAGTACAGCTCGCCCGAGGTGACCACGCCGCGGGCCGCCGTGACCTGGGACCGCGCCGGCGAGCTGGTCATGCGCGAGGCGGTCCGGCTGCTGTCCGAGCCCGGCGCGCCGGGGGTCAACCTCTACAAGAACAACACCGACGGCAAGGGCAGCTCGTACGGCACGCACGAGAACTACCTGATGAGCCGCGAGACGCCGTTCAGCGAGATCGTGCGGCACCTGGTGCCGTTCTTCACCGTGCGCCAGGTGATGTGCGGCTCCGGTCGGGTGGGGATCGGTACGGAGTCGACCCGGCCGGGGTTCCAGATCGCCCAGCGGTCGGACTTCTTCGAGGTCGAAGTCGGCCTGGAGACCACGCTCAAGCGCCCGATCGTCAACACCCGGGACGAGCCGCACGCGGTGGCCGACCGCTACCGCCGGCTGCACGTGATCATCGGCGACGCCAACCACTGCGACGTCGCGAACCTGCTGAAGATGGGCACCACGAGCCTGGTGCTCGGCATGATCGAGGCGGGCGCGATCCCGGACGACCTCACCCTCGCCCAGCCGGTCACCACGCTGCGCGACCTGTCCCACGACCCGTCGCTGCGGACACCGGTCCGGCTGCTGGACGGGCGGCAGATGACGCCGGTCGACCTGCTCTGGCGCTACTACGAGCTGGCCGGCAAGTGGCTGGACTCGACCCACGGTGGGATGCCCGACGACGACACCGCCGAGGTGATGCAGCGCTGGGAGCAGGTGCTCACCGGGCTCGAGACCGACCCGATGAGCCTGCACCGCGAGCTGGACTGGGTGGCCAAGCTGCGGCTGCTGCGCAGCTACGCCGAGCGCGACGGCCTCGACTGGTCCGACCCGCGGCTGCGCGCGATCGACATCCAGTGGTCGGACGTGCGCGAGGACAAGGGTCTGTTCAACCGGCTGCTCGCCAAGGGCGCCGTGGAGCGGCTCGTCGACGAGGACGACGTCCGGGCGGCTGTCGTCGCGCCGCCGGAGGACACCCGTGCCTACTTCCGCGGCACCTGCCTGGCGCGGTTCCCGCAGGAGGTCGCGGCCGCGTCCTGGGACTCCATCATCTTCGACGTGGCCGGTCAGCAGAGCCTGCAGCGCGTCCCGATGCTGGAGCCCGAGCGCGGCACCCGCGCGGGCGTCGGCGCGCTCCTGGACGAGAGCACGGACGCGGCAGATCTGCTGCGCCGCCTGTCGCAGGACGTGACCGACACCGCTGGTGGTTAGGGTTTGAGGAAGAGCGCGACAGGAAGGCGGCAGCAGATGGCGACCCAGGACCACAAGAGCCCGCAGCGACGGGACGACGACCCGGACGAGACTCCGGAGGCGGCGCCCGCGGCGGCTGCCACCAAGGAGGGTCTGGACGAGGACACCGACAGCGTGCTCGACGAGATCGACTCGGTGCTGGAGTCCAACGCCGAGGAGTTCGTCCGCGGCTTCGTCCAGAAGGGTGGCCAGTGAGCGCAGGCCCGGACGGCCGTGAGTCCGGTCGGCTGCCGGGCGCGTTCCTGCGCTCCGGCAGCTCCTCGTTCACCGAGTTCCTCACCGGTCACGCGCCCCACCTGATCCCCTCCGCTCGCACGCTCCCGGCCGGCATGACGCTCGAGGCGCCGCACGGCACGACCATCATCGCCGTCACCTACGACGGCGGCGTGCTGCTGGCCGGTGACCGCCGGGCGACCATGGGCAACCTGATCGCCAACCGCGACATGCAGAAGGTGTTCGCCGCGGACGAGTACTCCGCGGTCGGCATCGCCGGCACCGCAGGCATCGCGATCGAGGTCGTGAAGCTCTTCCAGGTCGAGCTGGAGCACTACGAGAAGATCGAGGGCGCGCTGCTGTCCCTGGAGGGCAAGGCCAACCGCCTCGCCAGCATGATCCGCGGCAACCTCGGCATGGCGATGCAGGGCCTGTCGGTCGTGCCGCTGTTCGCCGGCTACGACCTCACCGCGCGCAGCGGCCGGATCTTCTCCTACGACGTGACCGGCGGCTGCTACGAGGAGCACCACCACCACAGCGTCGGCTCCGGCTCGCTCTTCGCCCGCGGCGCCCTGAAGAAGCTGTGGCGACCCGGTCTCGACGAGGCGGCGGCCGTCCGCGCCGTCATCGAGGCGCTGTACGACGCGGCCGACGACGACTCGGCCACCGGTGGCCCGGACCTCGGCCGGCGCATCTGGCCGACCGTGGCCGTCCTCGACGAGGAGGGCGTCCGGTTCCGTGACGAGGCCGACCTGGAGCAGGTCGTGGTCGCCGTTGTCGAGGACCGCCGTGACAACCCCGGAGGTGCGCGATGACCATGCCGTTCTACGTCTCGCCCGAGCAGCTGATGAAGGACCGGGCGGACTACGCGCGCAAGGGCATCGCGCGCGGGCGGTCCGTGGTCGTCCTGGCCTACGACGGCGGTATCGCCTTCGTCGCGGAGAACACTTCGCGCGCGCTGCACAAGGTGTCGGAGATCTACGACCGCATCGCCTTCGCCGCGGTGGGAAAGTACAACGAGTACGAGAACCTTCGCGTCGCCGGCGTCCGGTACGCCGACCTGCGCGGGTACTCCTACGACCGCAGTGACGTGACCGCGCGTGGTCTCGCCAACGCGTACGCCCAGACGCTCGGTGCGGTCTTCACCCAGGAGCAGAAGCCGTACGAGGTCGAGATCGTCGTGGCCCAGGTGGGTGACTCAGTCGAGGAGGACCAGATCTACCGGCTGACCTACGACGGGTCCGTGGCCTTCGAGTCCGGCTTCGTCGCGATGGGTGGCGCGGGGGAGCAGCTCACCCAGGGGCTGCAGGAGCGCTGGAGCGCAGGGTCCGACCTCGGCACCGTGCTACGCCTCGCGGTGGACCTGCTGGCGCAGACCGGTGCCGAGTCCGGGGGCCAGCCGCGCGAGCTCGGCCCGCAGCAGCTGGAGATCGCGGTCCTGGACCGCAACCGTCCGCGGCGGACGTTCCGACGGCTCGGTGGTCCGCTGCTGGAGGCCCTGCTGGACCAGGGCGACCCGACCAGTGACGTCCCCAGCACCGACGACCCGACCCCCGGGACGCACGAGGTGCTGACGGGGGAGACGGGTGAGGCGGCCGGTCCGGCACGCCCGGAGACCAGCAATCCGCAGACGCAGCAGTCGGGCACGGTGTCGGACGCGAGCTCGGCGGAGGATTCCGACGACCGCTGAGGAATGCCGCGCGAGCGTCCCGAGTTGGCCCCTCTGGGCACCGAGAACCATCGAATAACGATGTGACGGTGTCAGTGGTCCGCGCGATACTGGCGGAGCCGATCGAGCCAGGAGGGGACGCGCACCAGATGACTGCACAGCCGCGGGAGGGCGATACCCGGAGCCACGTCACCGTCCCGCGGTTGAGACCGCAGCCGCCGCTGCGCCCACCGAGCGGGGGGAGCCATCGCGCGGTGTCGCTGATGCGGCTGCCGCGCTACCTCAAGCCGTACGCCGCCCGCTGGGTGACCATGCTGGTCTTCTCGGTGCTCGTGGTCGCGACCAGCATCGTCATCCCGCTGGTGACCCGCGCGGTCATCGACGGACCGATCGCGCACCGCGACGAGCGTGGGCTGCTGCTGCTCGGCAGTGTGGCGCTGCTGCTCGGCGTCGTGGAGGCGCTCTTCTGGTTCATCCGCCGCTGGGTGGTCGCCCGGGCGACGCTCGGCGTCGAGGCCGACCTGCGCAAGGACCTGTACGCCCAGATGCAGGTGCTGCCCATGCGCTTCCACGGGCAGTGGCAGTCGGGTCAGCTGCTCTCGCGGATCATGAACGACCTGAGCGTCATCCGTCGCTTCCTGGGCTTCGGTTTGGTCTTCCTGATCCTCAACATGCTGCAGGTCGTCATCGTGACCGGCCTGCTGCTGGCGATGTACTGGCCGCTCGGCCTGGTGGTGCTGCTGTCGGTGGTGCCGATCGTCCTCACCGTGATGCGCAACGAGCAGGAGTACACCCGGTTGTCCCGGCTCGCCCAGGACCAGACCGGCGACGTCGCCTCGGTCGTCGAGGAGAGCGCGCTCGGCGTCCGGGTGATCAAGGCGTTCGGGCGCGAGGAGTACGCCTACGACAAGTTCGACGACCGCGCCACCGACCTGCTCGACACCCAGCTGGCCAAGGTCCGGCTGACCTCACGGTTCTGGACGCTGCTCGAGGTCATCCCCAACGTCACGCTGATCGTCGTGCTGGGGTTCGGCGCCGTCGCGGTCGGCCAGGGCAGCGTCACGATCGGCACCCTCGTCGCCTTCATCACCATGATGCTGTCGCTGGTCTGGCCGATCTCCTCCCTGGGGTTCCTGCTGTCGATGACCCAGGAGTCGATGACCGCCGCCGACCGCATCGTGCAGGTCTTCGACGAGCCCCGGCTGGTCGACGACGGCGACACCGAGCTGGTCCGCCCGCGCGGTCACCTGCGCCTGGAGGACGTCGGCTTCCGCTTCCCGGACACGACCGAGGACGAGCCGTGGACGCTGCGGCACGTGGACCTGGAGCTCCAGCCCGGTGAGACGCTGGCCCTGGTCGGCGCGACGGGCTCGGGCAAGTCGGTGCTCACCTCCCTCGTCCCGCGGCTGTACGACGTCAGCGAGGGCCGGATCACCATCGACGGCGTCGACATCCGCGACCTCACCCTGCCGTCCCTGCGCAGCATCGTCGCGACGGCGTTCGAGGAGCCGACGCTGTTCTCCATGTCCGTGCTGGAGAACCTCACGCTCGGCCGGCCGGACGCGACCCGCGCCGAGATCGACCGTGCGATCGAGGTGGCCCAGGCCCAGTTCGCCCACGACCTTCCGTACGGCCTCGACACCCGGATCGGGGAGCAGGGCATGAGCCTGTCCGGCGGTCAGCGGCAGCGGCTGTCCCTCGCGCGCGCCGTGCTCGCCGAGCCCCGGATCCTCGTCCTGGACGACACGCTCTCCGCCCTGGACGTGCACACCGAGGCACTGGTCGAGGAGGCGCTGCGCAACGTGCTGCACGACGTCACCGGCATCGTGGTCGCCCACCGCGCCTCCACGGTGCTGCTCGCGGACAAGGTGGCCCTGATCGAGCACGGCACGATCACCCACGTCGGGACGCACGCCGAGCTGCTCGCGACCGTCCCCACCTACCGGTACCTCCTGGCCGCCGACGCCCCACCGTCGGAGTCCGCGAGTCCTGCGGGCTGGCACGAGCAGGACGGCGACGAGCACCGCGTCGTCCACGACGCCGTTCGTGACACCTGCCGCGAGGACGAGCACGACGCGTGTTCCGGTGCCGACGCCGACCTCGAGGAGCTGAACCGATGACCCAGACGACCGAGCGGTCGGACGAGGCCGTCGAGCCGACCACCGAGGACGAGTGGCGCGGGCGCCTGGTCGAGGTCCAGGACGACAACCCGATCGAGGAGACCGGCCCCATGCGGGCCGAGGCCAAGCGCCTGCTGCTGGACCTCCTGCGGCCCTACCGGCGGATGCTGCTCGCGCTCCTGGGCGTCGTCCTGGTCGAGAACCTGTCGCGCCTGGCGGTTCCGCGCCTGGTGCAGCTCGGCATCGACCACGGTGTCCCGCCACTGCGGGACCGCTCCGACGGGCACAACCTCACCCTCGTCGTGGTGGCGCTGGTGGTCGCCGTCGTGCTGCAGGCCGCGAGCCGGGTGGTGTTCCTGCGCCAGTCCGGTCGGATCGGCCAGCACGTGCTGCTGGAGGTGCGGCGCCGCCTGTTCAAGCACTTCCAGCGCCTGGACGTCGGCTTCCACGACCGTTACACCTCCGGGCGGGTGGTGAGCCGGTCCACCAGCGACGTCGAGGCCATCCAGGAGATGACCGACAGCGGCTTCGACGGCCTCATCACCGCGGTGCTCACCATGGTCGGCACCGCGATCCTGCTGCTCACCCTCGACTGGCGGCTCGGCCTCGCGTGCCTGGTCGGGTTCCCGGTGCTGGCGCTGGTGGTCCGCTGGTTCAGCCGCGCGTCGGCCACCACGTTCCGCACGGTGCGGGAGAACGCCGCGCTGGTCATCGTCCACTTCGTCGAGACGATGACCGGCATCAAAGCGGTGCAGGCCTACCGCCGGGAGTCGCGCAACCAGGACATCTTCGAGGACGTCGCCACCCGCTACCAGCACTCCAACGAGAAGGGCTTCCGGCTCTTCGCGATCTTCATGCCCTCGATCAAGCTGGTCGGCAACGTCACGACCGGCGTCGTCATCCTGTACGGCGGCTGGCGGGTGTTCCACGGCGAGATGACCATCGGGGTGCTGACGGCCTTCCTGCTCTACCTGCGGATGTTCTTCGAGCCGATGCAGGAGGTCAGCCAGTTCTACAACACGTTCCAGTCGGCGACCTCGGCGCTGGAGAAGATCGCGGGCGTGCTGGCGCAGGAGCCGGCGGTCGCCGACCCCGAGCAGCCGCGGCCGGTCGGCGCCGTGCGCGGGGCGGTGCGCTTCGATCACGTCGGCTTCTCCTACGTGCAGGGGCGCCCGGTGCTGCCGGACCTCGACCTAAACGTCCCGGCCGGTCAGACCGTCGCCCTGGTCGGGACGACGGGTGCGGGCAAGACGACCATCGCCAAGCTCCTGGCGCGCTTCTACGACCCGACCGCGGGCCGGGTCACCCTCGACGGGCTCGACCTGCGTGACCTGAGCCAGAGCGACCTGCGCCACCACGTCGTGATGGTGACCCAGGAGAACGTCATGTTCGAGGGCACCGTCGCCGAGAACATCAGGTTCGGCCGTCCCGACGCGACGGACGAGCAGGTGCGGGCCGCGGCCGAGGCGGTCGGGGCGCACACGTTCATCGAGGCGCTGCCCCAGGGGTACGACACCGACGTCGCCAAGCGCGGTGGCCGGCTCTCGGCCGGTCAGCGGCAGCTGGTCGCGTTCGCCCGCGCGTTCCTGGCCGACCCGGCGGTGCTCATCCTGGACGAGGCGACCTCCAGCCTGGACATCCCGAGCGAGCGGCTGGTCCAGCGCGCCCTGGAGACCGTGCTGGCCGACCGTACGGCGCTGATCATCGCCCACCGGCTCTCCACGGTCGAGGTCGCCGACCGGGTCCTGGTGCTGGAGCACGGCCAGATCCTGGAGGACGGCTCACCGGCGCAGCTGAAGCGCACCGACGGTGGCCGCTACGCCGCCCTGCACGAGGCCTGGGTGTCCTCCCTCGTCTGACGACCGACCTGGCATCCCGCCGAGGAGGGTCGACGAGAGGTCAGGTCCATCGTCACGGGCGGGCGCGTCCGAGCAGCTCGACCTCGTCGGTCGGCGTCAGGCCGGCCTTGCGGGCCCGCCCCGGTCCGGTACGCAGCTCCCACTCCAGCCCGTCCCGGACGGTCTCCGCCAGTGGCCGGGTCCGCAGACCGTGCGCCTCGGCAGCAGCGCTCGACCGGGTCATGAACCCGGCGTACTCCGGCAGCGGCAGCCACAGGGGGAGGGAGCGGTCCCCGGACCAGGGCAGCACCTCCTGCTCCTCCAGCCAGCTCTGGTCCACCAGCACGGTCGGGCCGATGTGACCGACGGTCTGCCGCACCGTCTCGACGTACTCGGGGAACAGCTGCACGGGGCCCGAGGCGTTGAACGTGCCCGCTCTCCGCTGCTCGGCGCAGGTGACCAGCCAGGCGGCGAGGTCCCGGGCGTCGATCAGCTGGGTGCCGAGGTCCGGGGCGTTCGGGACGAGGACTGCTCCGTCGTCCGACGCCGGGTGGGCGAACCGCAACGGCCAGTAGCCGGTGCGGTCGGTGATGTCGCCGGGCCCGGCGATGAGGCCGGCCCGGGCGAGCAGCACCCGGTCGGCGCCGAGGGCCTCCACCAGCGCCTGCTCGCAGGCCACCTTGCCCTCCCCGTACACCTCCATCGACCACTCGTCGCCCTCCAGCGCGGGCAGCAGGTCGGCGGACTCGTCGGCGCCGGGCGTGCCGTGGTCGGCGTAGACGGAGCACGAGGAGACGAACACCCAGTGCGGGACGCGGGAGCCGAGTGCCTCGAGGGCCGTCCGCGTGTGCAGCGGGAAGCGCGTCACGTCCACCAGGGCGTCGAAGTCGCCGTCCAGCCCCCCGTACCCCTCGACCGTGCTGCGGTCGCCGTGGACCAGCGTGGCGCCGTCCGGGACGTGGCCCGACTCGCCGCGGGCCAGACACACCACCTCGTGGCCGCGGGTCACCGCCTCGGACGCGAGGAGGGAGCCGAGCCAGCCCGTACCGCCGAGCACCAGGATTCGCATGGGCACAGCCGACCACATCGGTGCCCCTGCTGCTACGTGCTTCGCCCACAGCAGAGCCGGCGCCGTCCACGAGGCGACCTGCCGACCGCGGCTCGCCGACGCCCACGGGTCACGCGACTAAGGTCGTGTCATGGAGAGGCGCATCTTCGGTATCGAGAACGAGTACGGCGTCACGTGTACGTTCGACGGCCAGCGCCGGCTCACCCCGGACGAGGTGGCCCGCTACCTGTTCCGCAAGGTCGTGAGCTGGGGGCGCTCCAGCAACGTCTTCCTCGGCAACGGCGCCCGCCTCTACCTGGACGTCGGCAGCCACCCCGAGTACGCCACGGCGGAGTGCGACGACGTCCACCAGCTGGTCGTGCACGACAAGGCGGGCGAGCGCATCATCGAGGGCTTGGTGGAGGACGCCCAGGCGCGGCTGCGCGACGAGGGCATCGAGGGCCAGATCTACGTCTTCAAGAACAACACCGACTCCGCGGGCAACTCCTACGGCTGCCACGAGAACTTCCTGATCAGCCGGCAGGGGGAGTTCCAGAAGATCAGCGACATCCTGATCCCGTTCTTGGTCAGCCGGCAGATCACCTGCGGCGCCGGCAAGATCACGATGCTCGGCCACACCCCGACGTACTGCGTCAGCCAGCGCGCCGACCACATCTGGGAGGGCGTCTCCAGCGCCACGACGCGTAGCCGACCGATCATCAACACCCGGGACGAGCCGCACGCGGACGCCGAGCGCTACCGCCGCCTGCACGTCATCGTCGGCGACTCGAACATGAGCGAGACGACGACCCTGCTCAAGGTCGGTTCCGCCGACCTGGTGCTGCGGATGATCGAGGACGGCGTGCCGATGCGCGACCTGTCGCTGGAGAACCCGATCCGCGCCATCCGGGAGATCAGCCACGACCTCACCGGCCGCAAGCCGGTCCGGCTGGCCAACGGCCGGGAGATGTCGGCCTTGCAGCTGCAGACGGAGTTCTACGAGAAGGCGAAGGCGTACGTCGACGAGCACGGGCTGGCCGACCCGCTGACCAAGCGCACGATGGACCTGTGGCAGCGCACGCTGACCGCCATCGAGACCGACGACCTGTCGCTGGTCGACACCGAGATCGACTGGGTGATCAAGCACCGGCTGCTGGACCAGTACTCCGCCAAGCACGGGCTGGGGCTGGACGATCCGCGGATGCTGCAGATCGACCTCGCCTACCACGACATCAACCGCCGTCGTGGCCTCTTCTACCTGCTGCAGCGCCACGGGAAGGCGGCGCGGGTGACGACGGACGTGGAGATCTTCGAGGCGAAGACGTTCCCGCCGCAGACCACCCGCGCGAAGCTGCGAGGTGACTTCATCCGGGCGGCCCAGGCCAAGCGCCGCGACTTCACGGTCGACTGGGTGCACCTGAAGCTGAACGACCAGGCGCAGCGGACGGTGCTGTGCAAGGACCCGTTCTCCTCCCACGACCAGCGGGTGCAGCGCCTGATCGACGGCATGTAGCCCGTCGGCGCGCTGGGCCGACCCGCGCCCAGCGAACGCCAAGGGCGGGCGGGTTATGGTGTGACGTCCGTCCATCCCCGACATCGAGGGTTACCTGTGCGCTCCACCCGTGCCCGGCTTCTCGTAGCCGGCCTCCTCCCGCTCGCCCTGCTCACCGCATGCGGCGACGACAGCAGCAAGGCGGACAAGTCGGCCTCCTCGTCGTCCAGTCCCGCCAGCCCGCAGACGGTCGCGCCGGACCAGGCGTCGCCGATCAGCAACGTCTCCGTGTCGACGGCCAAGCCGAACGCGCCGACCGTCACGGTCGCGAAGCCGCCGTTCCGCGCCGCCAAGACCACCACGAAGATCAACAAGGCCGGCACTGGCGCCGCAGTCGGTGACAAGGACATCGCGTACGTCTCGTACGTCGCCGTGAACGGCACCACCGGCAAGACGATCGAGTCGACGTTCGGCAAGCCGAACGCCTCCTTCAACCTCGCCGACAAGCAGACCTTCCCGGGCCTGCTCAAGGCGCTGAAGGGCCAGAAGGTCGGCACCGAGATGACGGTCGCCGTGCCGCCGGCCGACGGCTTCGGCGCTCAGGGCGCCAAGCAGCTGGGCATCGGCGCCAACGACACGATGGTCTTCTACATGAAGGTCAACGACCGGTACCCGCTCCTGACCGAGGTCAAGGGCACCCAGGCCGCCTCCGAGTCCGGTCTGCCGAAGGTCTCGGTGCCCGCTGGACCGGTCAAGCAGGCGACCATCACCTTCGACAAGGGCTCGAAGCCGCCGACCACGCTGAAGTCGCAGACCCTCATCAAGGGTGACGGACCGAAGGTTCTCGCCGGCCAGCAGCTGCTGGTGAACTACACCGGTCAGATCTGGGGCGGCAAGGTCTTCGACGCCGCGGCCAAGCAGGGCCAGCCGGCCGCGTTCCAGATCGGCGCCGGCAAGGTCATCCCGGGTTGGGACAAGACGCTGGTCGGTCAGACCGTGGGCAGCCGCCTGCTGCTGTCCATCCCGCCCGCTGACGGCTACGGCAAGCAGGGCAATCCGCAGGGTGGGATCAAGGGCACCGACACGCTGGTGTTCGTGGTCGACATCCTCGGCGCGATGTGACCCGACCGACCCACTGACGTACGAGGAGTACCGATGCCGTTCGACCCGAGCACGACCAAGCCCGAGATCGACTTCCCGGGCGACACCCCGCCCAGCGAGCTGGTGATCGAGGACGTCACCGTCGGTGACGGGCCCGAGGCCCAGGCGGGTGACCAGATCAAGGCGCACTACGTCGGCGTCGCCTGGTCGACCGGCGAGGAGTTCGACGCCTCCTGGAACCGTGGCGCGCCCCTGGACTTCCAGGTCGGCGTCGGCCAGGTCATCCAGGGCTGGGACCAGGGCATCCTCGGGATGAAGGTCGGCGGTCGCCGCAAGCTGATCATCCCGCCGCACCTGGGGTACGGCGACCAGGGCGCCGGTGGCGCGATCAAGGGCGGCGAGACGCTGATCTTCGTCGTCGACCTGGTCAGCACCAACAAGCCCGGTGCGGGCAGCGCGTTCGGTCTGCGCTGACGTCGACCGGCTCACTGATCGCCGAGAGGCTCACTCGTTCTGCACGAACGAGTGAGCCTCTCCCGTTGATCTGAGCCTCTCGGCGGAGCGGCGAGCGCAGGTCGCGGAGCCTCAGGCGTCCCGCGCGGCCCAGCCGGTCAGAGAGACGACGCGACACACCAGCAGGTGGTCGAAGGGCCGGTCGGCATCCTGCGGCACCGTGCGTGCCAGCCGCGCCACGAGGTCGTCTACTAGCGGCGCCGGCGGGTCGGGTACGTGCTCCAGCTGCGCCCGTACCCACCACAGCCGCGACCAGTCCTCGGCGTCCCAGCCCTCGACCAGCAGCGCGGCGCGGGGGTCCTGATCCAGGTTCGTCTCGCGCTGCAGCCGCGAGGACGCCTTGGGCTTGACCCGGTCGACCGGGACACCGACATGCCCGTCGTCGGTGACGGCGTACACGACGGGAACCGGGTCGGGCCCTCGCTGCGGGTGCAGCGTGCACAGGACGCCATGGACGTGCGCGCCGAGGCGTGCTCGCGCCTCGTCGGCGTCCAACCTCATCCGAGGGTCCCGGCCGTGTATCGCCCGGCGGCGGCAGCCGCGAGGAACGACGCGGCATCGGCGTCCAGATCGCGGCCCATGGTGCGCAACGGGACCGGACTGAGCTGCAGCGCCTCGCGCAGCCCGGTGAGCTCGACGTCGTGGCGTCGCAGGCGGCCGCCCGTGGCGTCGACGAGCTCGGACGCCTGCCGGTCGACCAGTGCGCCGAGCGAGCCGTCGAGCAGGGGGACCGGCAGGTCGGCCGGGACCAGCGCGACCCGCCCGTACGCCGTCCGGCTGTGGTGGGAGATCCCGCGGTGGCGTTCGCGGGCGTCCGCCTCGGAGACCCGCAGCGACGCGACCGGGCGGCCGCCGAGGACGTGGGCGGCGTTGAGCGCCTCGCCGGCGGCGACGCCGGAGAACCCCCACCGGGTGCCGGTCCCGAGGTTGCCGGGGCCCTGGCTGAGGACGACGACGTCCGCCTCCAGGACGAGCCGGGCGGCCAGCAGGCCGGTGTGGACGTTGACGGCCTCCAAGTCGCCGCCGTACGCCTGCCCGACCGTGACAGCGCCGACGATCCAGCCCGCCTCCCGCAGCTGTGCCACCGTGCGCGAGAACGCGATCGGCAGGGCGCCGCCGTCACTCATGACGTACGCGACGCGCGGTGCAGCGGCGGCGTCGGCGCGCAGCCCCGCGATGACCGCGGGCACCGCGGAGTGCAGATCGGCCACGACGACGGGCATGCCGTGGACCGAGTCGGCCTCGCGCAGCAGGTCGTGATGTGGCGACTCCTGCTCGTCGGCGCCCAGCACCATCGTCTGGACGGGGGTGTAGCGGGCCTTGACGACGTGTCCGGGACCGTCGGCGGGGTCCTGCGGCAGCCGGTCGGGGATCGCCACGACGAGCGCCAGGCCGCCCGTCCCGAGGCCGCGCTCCAGGGCGCTGACGTTGAGCAGGACCCGGTCGCCCGCGACGGGCTCACCCACCACGTCGGTGTAGGCGAGCGCCCGGACCGTCCGGTCCTGCTCGGCCAGGCGCACGGCGTACTCGACCGCGCCGTTCCAGCGGTTGCGTTCGGACTCCACGACTCCTGCGCGCCACCGGATCACACGTCGCACACTAGTGCGAAGGGTCGGGTAGCGTTCGGGGCATGCCCGCCGCCACGACGCCGGCCGCCAAGACCGAACGCCTGCTCAACCTGGTGATCTGCCTGCTCTACACCCGCCAGCCGCTGTCCAAGGCGCGGATCCGCACCGCCGTCCCGCAGTACGGCGAGGCCGCCTCGGACGAGGCCTTCGACCGCATGTTCGAGCGCGACAAGGACGAGCTGCGCGAGCTCGGCATCCCGCTGAAGACCGAGCCGGTGGACGCCTTCTTCGACGACGAGACCGGCTACCGCATCGACCAGCGCGAGTACGCCCTTCCGGAGATCGCGTTCGAGGCGGACGAGCTGGCCGTGCTGGGCCTGGCCAGCCGCACGTGGCAGCAGGCCAGCCTCGGCGGGCCGGCCGCCCAGGCCATGCGCAAGCTGCAGGCCGAGGACGTCGAGCGCGACACCAGCTCGGTGCTGGGTCTGGAGCCGCGGGTCCGGACCAACGAGCCGGCCTTCGAGCCGGTGAAGGACGCCGTGGTGCAGCGACGCACGATCCGGTTCGGGTACCGCAAGCGCGGGTCGCAGGTGGAGCAGCGGCGGGTCCAGCCGTGGGCGATCACGAGCTGGCACGGCCGGTGGTACCTCACCGGCCAGGACCTGGGTCGGGGCGCGCCCCGGGTGTTCCGGCTCAGCCGGATCGAGGGCGCGGTCACGGTCGAGCGACGCGCCGACCCGTACGACGTCCCGGCCGGCCACGACCCCGTCGAGATGATCGCCGGCACCGAGGACGACCGCGCCGTGCAGGTCGCCCGGCTGCGGGTCCTGCAGGGCGCCGGCAACACGCTGCGCCGCCGCGCTCGGGACATCGGCGACGAGGGCGGCTGGAGCGACCTGGAGGTGGAGTTCCGCGACGACGACGCGTTGGCCAACGAGATCGCGGGGTTCGGCCCGGCGGTGGTCGTGCTGGAGCCGGCGAGCCTCGTGGACGGTGTCGTGCGCCGGCTCACCGCCGTCCGAGCCCTGCACGAGGGGGCGGGCTGATGGCGGCACCGGAGAACGCCACGGCCCGCCTGGCGCGTCTGCTCACGATGGTGCCCTGGCTGGTCAACCGGCAGGGCGTCGACATCCAGGAGGCCGGTCGCGAGCTCGGCGTCAGCCCGACGCAGATCGAGGCGGACCTGCAGCTGCTCTTCCTGTGCGGGACGCCCGGTCACATGCCCGACGACCTCATCGAGGCCGAGTGGGAGGAGGGCCGTGTCTACTTGCGCAACGCCGACACGATCTCCCGGCCGCTGCGGCTCAGCAGGGACGAGGCGCTGTCGCTGATCGTGGGCCTGCGCACGCTGGGCGAGGTGCCCGGCCTGGCGCAGCGGGACGCCATCGACCGAGCGCTGGCCAAGCTCATCGACGCCACGGGGGAGTCCGGCGAGGCGTCGGCCCGGGTGCAGGTCACTCTCGACGACGCGACGACCCAGGACGCGCTGGCCGCCGCCCGGCGGGCCCTCGCCGACCGGCGCCGGCTGCACCTGCGCTACCTCGTGGCCTCGCGCGACGAGTCGACCGAGCGGGACGTCGACCCGATGCGGCTGGTCAACATGGACAGCCACTGGTACCTCGAGGGCTGGTGCCACCGGGCGCAGGAGGTCCGGCTGTTCCGGATGGACCGTGTCGAGCGGTCGGAGGTCCTCGACGTGGACGGCACGCCGCCGGCGCACGCACGTCCGCGGGACCTGGACGAGGGCATCTTCACCCCCGCGCCGCAGGACCTGCGCGTCGTCCTGGACGTCGACCCGGCTGCGGCCTGGGTGGCGGAGTACTACCCGGTCGACGACGTGGTCGACGTCGGCGAGGGCCGGTGCCGCATCACGCTGCGAGCGACGGACTCCGGCTGGGTCCGGTCGCTGGTGTGGCGGCTCGGCGGCCACGCCCGCGTCGTGGAGCCGGAGTCACTGGCCCGGGACGTCGAGGCCGGAGCGGCGGAGGCGCTGTCCGCGTACGGGGCCGACAGCCGGCCGTGACCAACAGTTCACCTCGGCGCGGTCATCGCGTTGCTCCACCGGTCTCGCGGAGTGCTCCGCCCACGTAGACTGGGGCTGTTGCGACGAAGCGTGAGCCCGCGGGCACGCGTCCACGAGCTCCGAGGGAGAGCAGAAGCATGGGTATCCGAGGTCTTTTCGAGGGATGGCACCTGGTCATCCTGGTCCTGGTGGTCGTCGTCGTGTTCGGGTGGAAGCGACTTCCTGACGCCGCCCGCAGCCTCGGCCGGTCCGCTCGCATCCTCAAGAGCGAGATGGGCGAGATGAGCACCGACAGCAAGGCCTCGGGCCAGACGGTCAAGGGGGAGACGGCGGACACTGCGGGCGCGCATCCCGCGGGCGAGCAGCCGCTCCCCGGTGAGGCGCCGCGTCAGCAGCAGGCTCCTGCTCAGGGTCAGTACCAGCAGCCCCAGGACCAGGCGCCCCAGCAGGGCCAGGCCCCGCAGCAGCCTCAGTACCACCCGCCGCAGGGCGGTCAGGGCACCGGCGGTCAGGCCTCCTGAGAGGTGCCCGCGCGACTCACACTGCTTCGGACGACCTAGATGGCGCTGCTCGGGCGTAAGAACGCCAACCCTGAGGCCAGGATGTCCTTGGGGGACCACTTCCGCGAGTTCCGCAACCGCGCGCTCGTCGCGGCTCTCGCGATCGCGATCGGGTCGGCCGTGGGCTGGATGGTCTACGAGCACCTGGTCACGTTCCTCACCAGGCCCCTGGTCGAGCTGTCGAAGGAGCGCAACAGCGAGTTCGTCAAGCTCAACTACGCCGGCATCACCTCGGCGTTCACGCTGCACCTGAAGATCGCCATGTGGCTCGGCGTCATCCTCGCCAGTCCGGTCTGGCTCTGGCAGATCTGGGCCTTCTTGGTCCCCGGTCTGACCAAGAAGGAGAAGAAGGTCGCCCGGCTGTTCGTCGCCGCCGCGGTCCCGTTGTTCCTGGCGGGCTGCTACGCGGCCACGTGGGCGCTGCCGAAGGCCGTGGAGGTCCTGCTCGGCTTCACCCCGGACGACGCGGCGAACCTGCCGAACGCGGGGGAGTACTTCACCTTCTGCACCCGGTTCATCCTGGCGTTCGGCATCGCGTTCCTGCTGCCGGTCTTCCTGGTGGGGCTGAACACCGCGCGCATCCTGCCCGGCCGGATCATGCTCAAGGGCTGGCGGATCGCGATCATCCTCATCTTCGTGTTCGCGGCGATGATGACGCCGACGCCGGACGCGTGGACGATGCTGGCTCTCGCGCTGCCGATGGTGGGGCTCTACTACCTCGCGTGCGGGTTCTCGATCGTGATGGACAAGCGTCGCGCCAAGCGTGACCGGCCCGACTGGATGGACGTACCGGACGACCAGGCCTCGGCCCTCTGACCGGGCCGAGCCTGCTGCTCGTGACCAGGCGGACCGCCTAGTCTCAGGGCATGCCCACTCCCGCCGAGCGTCATGCGGCCGCGCGCGAGCGGCGCCGCTTCGACAGCAGCCACGTCGGCCGGTTCGCCGAGCAGTACTCCTTCCCGCTGGACGACTTCCAGGTCCGCGGGTGCGCGGCGGTCCAGGACGGCCGCGGCGTGCTCGTCGCCGCACCGACCGGTTCCGGCAAGACCGTGGTCGGGGAGTTCGCCTGCTACCTGGCGCTGCACACCGGGCGCAAGACCTTCTACACCACGCCCATCAAGGCGTTGTCGAACCAGAAGTACAACGACCTGGTCACCCAGCACGGCAGCGACAACGTCGGCCTGCTGACCGGCGACTCCTCCGTCAACGGGGAGGCCCCGATCGTCGTCATGACGACCGAGGTGCTGCGCAACATGCTGTACGCCGGCTCCACGACGTTGCGCGGCCTCGGCTTCGTGGTGATGGACGAGGTGCACTACCTCGCCGACCGGTTCCGCGGCGCCGTGTGGGAGGAGGTCATCATCCACCTGCCCGAGTCGGTGCAGGTCATCTCCCTGTCGGCGACGGTGAGCAACGCCGAGGAGTTCGGCGACTGGTTGCGCGAGGTGCGTGGCGACACCGAGGTCATCGTCGAGGAGCACCGGCCCGTGCCGCTGTGGCAGCACATGATGGTCGGTCGCGACCTGCTGGACCTGTTCGTCGAGGAGTCCGGCGGCCCGGCTCACGCCGGTACCGAAGGTTCGCTGCGGGTCAGTCCCGAGCTGCTGCGCGCCATCACCCGCTTCGAGGACCGCACCGACCGGCACGGCCGCCGCGAGGACGCCGGCGCGCCCCGCGGGCGGCACGGACGGCAGGTGCGTGGCCGCCGCCCAGAGGGTCCGGTGCGTGGTGGCCGGCCCGGCCGTCCGGGCGGCGGGCCGAGCCGGGCCGAGGTGATCGACCGGCTCGACCGGGACGGCCTGCTGCCGGCGATCACGTTCATCTTCAGCCGCGTCGGCTGCGACGGCGCGGTGAGCCAGCTGCTCGCCTGGGGCACCCAGCTCATCTCCGACGAGGAGGGCGAGCGCATCCGCCGGCTGGTGGAGGAGCGCGTCACCGCCCTGCCGGACGAGGATCTGGGCGTCCTCGGCTACTGGGACTTCGTCGAGGGCCTCAGCCGCGGGTTCGCGGCCCACCACGCCGGCATGCTGCCGACGTTCCGCGAGATCGTCGAGGAGCTGTTCACCCAGGGCCGCATCCGGGCGGTCTTCGCGACCGAGACGCTCGCTCTCGGCATCAACATGCCGGCGCGCACGGTCGTCCTCGAGCGGCTGGTCAAGTTCAACGGCGAGACCCACGCCGACATCACCCCCGCGGAGTTCACCCAGCTGACCGGACGAGCGGGACGGCGGGGCATCGACTTCGAGGGCCACGCCGTCGTGCTGCACCATCGCGGGATCGACCCGCACGCCGTCGCGGGCCTGGCCTCCACGCGGACGTACCCGCTGCGGTCCAGCTTCGTCCCCACGTCCAACATGGCGGTCAACCTGGTCGCGCAGGTGGGCCGTGCCCCGGCACGCGAGGTGCTGGAGTCCTCGTTCGCGCAGTTCCAGGCCGACCGCGGCGTCGTCGGGGTCTCCCGGGCGATCAAGCGCAACGAGGAGGCGCTGGAGGGGTACGCCGACGCGATGCGCTGCCACCAGGGCGACTTCGCCGAGTACGCCTCCCTGCGTCGTGAGATCAGCGACCTGGAGAAGCAGATCCGGCGCGCCCAGGCGAGCAGCAGGCGCGCGGCAGCCGAACGATCGCTGGAGGAGCTGCAGCCCGGCGACGTGATCCGGGTGCCCAGCGGACGACGAGCCGGCCTGGCGATCGTCATCCAGGGCAACCGCGGCGGCCGGCGCAGTGGCCCGGAGCCGACGCTCCTCACGGCGGAGGCGCAGGTGCGCCGCCTGACGCACACCGACGTCGACGGGCCGGTCGTCACGCTCACCCGGCTGAAGATCCCGTCGTCGTTCAGCGCCCGCAGCCCGAAGCACCGGCGGGACCTCGCGGCGACGCTGCGCGCGAAGGTGCCGCACGACCCTCCCTCGGCGGACCACGCGGACGAGGAGGCCGCCGAGACCGCCGAGCAGGCGAGTGGCCGCATCGACGCGCTGCGCCGACAGCTGCGCGAGCACCCGTGCCACGACTGCCCCTACCGGGAGGACCACGCACGGTGGGCCGAGCGCTGGTGGCGGCTGCGCCGGGAGACCGACGGCCTGGAGCGCAAGGTCTCGGGCCGTACGCACACGGTCTCGCGCACCTTCGACCGGATCTGCGACCTGCTCAGCGAGCTGGGCTACCTGAGCGAGGACGGTCAGCAGGTCACCGAGCAGGGGACGGTGCTCCAGCGGATCTACGCCGAGAAGGACGTCCTGGTCGCCGAGTGCCTGCGTGACGGAGCGTGGGAGCAGCTGGACCCCGCGTCCCTCGCGGCGATCGTCAGCACGCTGGTCCACGAACCCCGGCGCGAGCAGTCCGACCTCGCGCCGCGCGTCCCGAACGACGAGGTGCGCGACGCCTACGACGCGCTGGTCCGACGCTGGTCCGAGCTGGACGACCGGCAGCGGGCGCACCGCCTGGTCCCGACCGGGGAGCCGGACGCCGGCATCGCCTGGATGGTGCACCGGTGGGTCTCGGGCGCGCGCCTGGAGCTGGTGCTGCGCGACAGCGACCTGTCCGCCGGTGACTTCGTCCGACGGTGCAAGCAGCTCGCCGACCTGCTGGGCCAGATCGGTGAGGCCGCCCCCGACGAGACGGTCAGGCGTACCGCACGCAAGGCGATCGACGGTGTCGTGCGCGGGGTGGTCGCGGCGGACCGTCTGGACTGACTCGGCCGATGAGGGCGGCGTCGGTGCCATAACGTGTGCCGGTGCCCACCGCCTTGGACCCCGATACCTTCGACGCCCCGCTCGTGCTGCAGCTGGAGCGCTTCCTGGACGACCATCGCCAGATGATGCTCGACTGCCTGGAGGGGCTGACCGAGGAGGAGGCGCGCCGGCGGCTCGTCCCGTCCAGCACCACCCTCCTCGGGCTGGTCAAGCACGCCACGTTCGTGGAGCGGGTGTGGTTCGACGAGGCGGTCACCCGCCGGTCGCGCGCCGAGATCGGCATCTCCGCCACCCCGGAGGAGTCGTTCCGGCTGACCGACGCCGACACGGTCGCCGGTGTGGTCGAGGCGTACCGGGGCGCGTGCGCAGACTCCCGGGCCGCCGTCGCGGGCCTGGGCGAGGACGACGTGGTGCACGGCAACCGGCGCGGCCCGCTGACGTTGCGGTGGGTCTACCTGCACATGCTGCGCGAGCTCGCCCAGCACAACGGGCACGCCGACATCCTGCGCGAGCAGGTTCTGGCCGCGCGCTGACCGGCTTGTCGAAGCCTGCCGCCGGTCGCACCGCTGCTCTGGCACGATGACCGCCATGGGGTTCTCACCGAAGCTGCTCGCCCAGGGCGAGAGCGTGGTCATGGAGCTGCGCACGCACGTCAAGAAGATCGTCGCGCCGCTCGTCGTGCTCGTCCTGACCATCGTCGCGGCGCTGCTGCTGGCGTGGTGGGTCCGCTCCAACGACTGGCCGAACTGGATCGTGTACGTCGTCCTCGGCCTCGCGCTGCTGGCGGTCCTGGCCTGGGTGGTCGTGCCGATCCTGAAGTGGCGCACCAGCATCTACGTCATCACCAACCGGCGACTGATCACCCGCGAGGGCATCATCACCCGTACCGGTCGGGACATCCCGCTCTACCGGATCAATGACGTGACGTACGAGAAGGACCTGCTGGACCGCCTCCTGGGCTGCGGCACGCTCGTCGTGTCGGACGCGACGGAGAAGGCGGGCGTGAAGCTCTACGACGTGCCCCGGGTCGAGCAGGTCCACGTGCGGATGAACGAGCTGCTGTTCCAGCACGACGACGGCTCGGACGACGGCGAGTTCCCGCCCGGGGAGCCGCCGCGCGGTCCGGTGCCGCCGACGAGCCCGTACCGCTGAGTCAGGCCTGCTTCGCCAGCGCGTCACGGACGCGCTGCAGCGGCGTGTGCGCGTCGTACACCTCGGCGATGTGATCGAGGGCGTCCTCGTCGGTCGGCGACGCCGGGAGAGCGGTGCTCAGGTCGGCCGGCACCGGAACGTCGAGGGCGACGTCGACGACGGCGGGAGCGACGTCCAGGTACGCGGCCGCCTCCTCGAGCCGCTTGCGCTGGGCGCCCTTGATCATCGGGTCGCCCCCGTCGATCGCCTCGCGCAGCGCGGCGAGGCTGCCGTACCGGTTGATCAGCGTGACCGCGGTCTTCTCACCGACCCCGGCGACGCCGGGAAGGCCGTCGCTGGAGTCTCCGCGCAGGACGGCCATGTCGGCGTACGCGCGACCGCCCGCGATGCCGTACTTCGCGTGCAGCCAGGACTCGTCCACCAGGTCGGGCTCACGCACCCCACCGCGCGCCGTGTAGAGGATGCGCACGCTCTGCTGGTCATCGACCAGCTGGAACAGGTCGCGGTCGCCCGTCACAACGTCGACGGTCGAGGAGCCGTGCGCGCGGTGGGTGAGCGTGCCGATGACGTCGTCGGCCTCGTACCCGTCCACGCCGAGTCGGGTGATGCCGAGCGCGGCCAGCATGTCGCGGATGACGGGGACCTGGGGCGTGAGCTCCTCGGGTGACTCCTCCTCGAACTCCGTGCCCTCGACGGCCCGGTGCGCCTTGTACGACGGGATCGCCTCCACCCGGAACGCCGGCCGCCAGTCGTTGTCCCAGCAGGCGACCAGGTCGGTGGGCCGGTAGGTCGTGACGAGGGTCGCGATCATGTCCGCGAACCCGCGGATCGCGTTGTTCGGCGGCGCCTCCGCCGACGGGCGCCGGTCCGGGACACCGTAGAAGGCGCGGAAGTACAACGACGCGGAGTCCAGGAGCATCAGGCTGCGAGGCATGGGCCCATGCTGTCACCCGCCGGCGACGCGTGCGGCGCGACGGCGCGCGGCCGACCGACCCGCGGTGGCCTGCGACGCCTCGATCCGCCGAGGCTTACAGTGCCCGCATGGAGGCTCTGGATCGCCGCATCGTGCAGCTGCTCGCCGGGGACGGGCGGATGAGCTACACCGACCTCGGCCGCAGCACCGGCCTGTCGACGTCCGCCGTCCACCAGCGCGTCCGGCGGTTGGAGGAGCGCGGTGTCATCCGCGGGTACCGCGCGGTCGTCGACTACGAGGAGGCGCGCATCCCGGTCACCGCCCTCATCTCCATCACGCCGTTCGACCCGGCCGCGCCCGACGACGTCCCCGACCGGCTGCGGCACATCCCCGCGATCGACTCCTGCTTCTCGGTGGCGGGGGAGGAGAGCTACGTCCTCAAGGTGCGCGTCTCCGGTCCGGGCGAGCTCGAGGACCTGCTCGCCGCGGTACGCGCCGCCGCCAACGTCACCACGCGGACCACGGTCGTGCTCAGCACCCCGTGGGAGGACCGGTCGCCGCTGAGCAGCGCGCCCGAGGAGACCGCCGAGCTCGCTCCGACGGCAGCCGATGTGACTTCGACGGACCGAGTCCCGTGACGCCGCAGCATCGTTCGTCCGCACGACCCACCCCGTCATGACCGCGACCGAGAGAGCCGGTCGTCGCGCACCGGTCGCCCTGCTGACGGACGGCGCCTTCACCGACGGCGAGGCGACGTTCTCCGCCATGATCGTCAGTGGCGGGCTGATCCGCTGGACGGGCCACGCTCAGGACGCCCCTACCGAGAGTGTCGACGAGATCGTCCGTCTCGAGAACCGTCTGGTCACACCGGTTCTCGTCGACGCCCACGTCCACACCAGTGACACCGGCCAGGCGCTCGCTGGGGTCGACCTGTCCGGGGCGCGGTCGGTGTCCCAGGCGCTCGACCTCGTGGCCCTCGCCGCGGCGCAGCGCCCGGGACGGCCGGTCTACGCGTACAGCTGGGACGAGACGGACTGGGCCGAGCAGCGCCCGTTCACCAGCGCCGAGCTGGACCGCGCGACGAGCGGCGCCGACGTCTACGCGACCCGGATCGACATGCACTCCGCGTGCGCGTCGTCGACGCTGATGGACCGGGCGCAGGCCTGGCACGCGCCCGGTTCCGACGGCACGGGGCTGATCGCACGCGACGCGCACCACCTGGTGCGCGAGGCGCATCGCGGCGGCGTGACGGCGCAGGACCGGGGCCACTTCATCGACACCGCGATGCGCGCGTCGCTGGAGGCAGGGATCGGCGTGCTGCACGAGATGGGCGCGCCGGTACTCACGAGTGAGGAAGACCTGCTCGCCGTGCTCGCCGCTGGACGACGGCCGAACACCCCTGAGGTGGTGGGGTACTGGGGCCAGCTCGTCACCAGCGCCGACGAGGCGTCCGCACTCGCTGCCCGGCTCGGCGTGCAGGGTCTCGCGGGTGACCTGAACGTCGACGGGTCGATCGGGTCGCGTACGGCGGCGCTGCGCGAGCCGTACGCCGACGCGATCGGGATGGACGGCTTCGCCTACCTCTCGCCGGAGGAGGTGGCGGTCCATGCGGCGGCGTGCACCAGGGCAGGCCTGCAGGCAGGTTTCCATGTGATCGGCGACGCGGGGATGGACTGCGCGATCGAGGGCCTGCAACGAGCCGCGGCGGACGTCGGCGCCGGCGCGCTCGCAGGAGCACGGCACCGTCTCGAGCACGCCGAGATGTGCCACCCGGAGCACCTCACGGCGCTGGCCGACCTGGGCGTCGTCGCGAGCGTCCAGCCGGCGTTCGACGCGTACTGGGGAGGTTCCGAGGGGATGTACGCCGCCCGCCTGGGGGCCGAAAGATCCTCTCGCACCAACCCGTTCGCCGACCTGGTGGGGGCCGGCGTACAGCTCGCGCTCGGCTCGGACAGCCCGGTCACGCCGTTCGCGCCGTGGGAGGCGATGCGCGCCTGCGTCCTGCATCACCAGAAGGACCAGCGCCTCGACGTCGCGACCGCCCTGCGCCTGCACACGCGTGGCGGCCACGCAGCCGCGAGGGACGATCGGGCCGGCCGGCTCGTGCCCGGCGCCGCCGCCTCGTACGTGGTCTGGGACCAGCGAGGCGGCCTGCCGTCGCTCCGGGACGGCGTCGCCGCGCCGGTCGCCATGCGCACGGTCCTGCGGGGTACGGCGGTGCTCGACCGGCTGTGAACGTGTCCGCCTATCGCGGTTCCGGGTGCGACACGCCGAGGTTGAGGAAAAGATTGGTACGAAACTGAATTCACTGACCCGTCCCTGACCTGCGACGATGCGCAAACGTCCAGGTCACGCGCCGGTTGACATCGTCGCGGTGCGGGGTATGTTCCATTCCCAGGTCCACCTCTCGAGGTGGATCTCCCGCGACTACGGATGGGCCCCTCGCCTAGTAGAAAACTGGTGTACGTCGCGCAACGCGCACCTGGCCCCAACGGCGAGTGGGCCCATCTGTGTGTCCGGGCGCGGGGCGTCCAGCCCCGTCGCCTAACCTGTCGTGGTGCTGCGTCGCTCCGTTCTCGCCGTGGCCTCCGGTCTGTGCCTCTTTCTCGCACTCCCGACGGCCGACATCTGGCCGCTGGCCTTCGTCGGCGTCGCAGGGATGTCGCTGGCGACCGTGGGTGTCTCGGTCCGCGCCGGTCTCGGCCTCGGTCTGCTCACCGGCCTCGGCACCTTCATCCCCGCTCTCAGCTGGAGCGGCGTCTATGTCGGCATCGTCCCGTGGTTCGCCCTGGGCATCACCGAGGCGGTCTACATCGCGCTGCTCGGAGCAGCGTGCGCGCTCGTGCAGCGCCGGCGGGTCCGGCCGTGGGCCATCGCCTGCCTGTGGGTCGCGCAGGAGCTCATCCGGGGGAGCGTGCCGTTCGGCGGCTTCCCTTGGGCGCGGCTGGCCTTCTCCCAGGCGGACTCGCCCCTGGTCCACCTCGCCTCCGTCGCCGGGGCTCCTGGTATCACGTTCGCGGTCGCGCTCGTCGGCGGCTGGCTGGCCGTCGCCGCGGCGCGCGTGCGGTCCCGGCGGGTCCGGCTGCCGCTGCGCCAGGTCGTCGCGGTCGCCGCGGCGCTGCTGATCGCGTGGGCGTGGCCGGTCGCCTCGGGCGGTCGCGCCGTCACCGTCGCGGGCATCCAGGGCAACGTCCCGCAGTCGGGTCTGGACTTCAACGCGCAGCGGCGCGCCGTGCTCGACAACCACGTGCGGCTGACCCGCTCGGTCGCCTCCGACGTCCGGGCGGGCCGGCTGCCTCGCCCCGACCTGGTGATCTGGCCGGAGAACTCCTCCGACATCGACCCGCTGCGCAACCCCGACGCGGCCACCGAGATCACCGCCGCGGTGGCGGACGTCGGCGTCCCGACCATGGTCGGCGCGGTCCTGCAGGAGCCGTCGCCGCGCGTCTCGAACGCCACCCTGCTGTACGTCCCCGGTCGGGGCATCGCCGACCGCTACGTGAAGCAGCATCCGGTGCCGTTCGCGGAGTACATCCCGTACCGCTCGTTCTTCCGCACCTTCAGCGACAAGGTCGACCTGGTGACCAAGGACTTCGCCGCCGGGTCGAAGCCGTCAGTGTTCGCCGCGCCGACCCCGTCGGGCACGGTGAAGGTGGGGCCGGTCATCTGCTTCGAGGTCGCCTACGACGACCTCACCCGCGAGCCGGTCCGACGGGGCGCCCAGCTGCTGGCCGTCCAGACCAACAACGCGACGTTCGGCCGAACGGCGGAGTCGGAGCAGCAGCTGGCGATCTCGCGGCTCCGCGCGATCGAGCACGGCCGGTCGGTGGTCCACATCTCGACGGTCGGCGTGAGCGCGCTCATCACCCCGGACGGACGTACGCACGAGGGTTCGTCCCTCTTCACCCGCAAGGCGTTGGTCGGGCAGCTGCCGTTGCGCACCGCGACGACCTGGGCAGACCGTGCCGGCCGGGTGCCGGAGGCGGTCGTGTCGGTCATCGCGGGACTGCTCCTCCTTCAGGGCATTCGCGCCCGTCGCGGCGATAAGGTGCGGGATCGTGCCGAGATCACACCCGATCGGCCCGTCACCCCGTCGGCTCACGAGAAGGACGTGCATGACCGCCTCTGAGGAACGCTCCGAGCCCTCCGCGCCCGGTCCGGACCACCAGCCCTTGGACCGCGTCCTCGTCCTGCTGCCGACGTACAACGAGCGCGAGAACCTGCCGCGGATCGTGGAGCGGGTCCGGGCGTCCGCCCCGGAGGTCGACATCCTCGTGCTGGACGACAGCTCGCCCGACGGGACGGGCGAGGTCGCCGACCGGCTCGCCGCCGCCGACCCGCAGGTGAGCGTCATGCACCGGGCCGGCAAGGAGGGCCTGGGCGCCGCGTACCTCGCCGGGTTCGCCGAGGGGCTGCAGCGCGGCTACGACGCTCTCGTCGAGATGGACGCCGACGGCTCCCACCCCGCCGAGACCTTGCCGGCGCTGCTCGCAGCCGCGGCGAGCGCCGACCTGGTGATCGGGTCGCGCTGGGTGCCCGGCGGCAGCGTCGTCAACTGGCCGTGGCACCGCGAGGCGCTCAGCCGCGGCGGCAACCTCTACATCCGCGTACTGCTGGGCATGCCGGTCAAGGACGCGACGGCGGGGTACCGGGTCTACCGCGCCTCCGCGCTGCGCCGCATCGGCCTGGACGACGTGGTGTCCGCGGGCTACTGCTTCCAGACCGACCTGACCTGGCGGGCCGTGCGGGCCGGTCTCCGGGTGGTCGAGGTCCCCATCCGGTTCGTCGAGCGCGAGATCGGCGACTCCAAGATGGACCAGAACGTCGTCAGCGAGTCCCTCCGGCGGATCACCGGCTGGGGCGCTGAGTACCGTTGGCAGCAGCTGCGCGAGCGCGCCGGTCGGCGTCGCTGAGTGTGGCCGGAGGAGACGACATGGCGTACAGCAGCACGGGCGCACCGCACCGGCCTGTCTGGGTCCGGCTGCTGCGAGCGGCCCCCTTGCTGATCCTGCTCGTCGAGGTGGTGCTGGTCATCGTCTCGTCCAGGCTCATCGGCTGGTGGACCCTCCTGCTGCTCCTGGCGCTGTCCGTCGCCGGCGTCGCCGTGGTGTCGCGGACGAGCCGGCGGTCCTGGCGTGAGCTGCGCGAGATGCGTCGCACCGGGCGAGCCCCCGAGCGTCGCGCCGGGGACGCCGTCATCAACCTCGTCGGGGGCGGGCTGCTGGCCCTCCCCGGGTACTTCACGGCGCTGCTCGGGCTGATCCTGCTGGTGCCGGCCAGCCACGGCCCGGTCCGCTCCCTCGCCCGCTTCCTGGCCTCGCGGGGCGCGCTGCGGGTGTCCGGCGTCCGGGTCTACGGGGGAGCCGGGCGCAGCCCGTTCGGCGACGTCGTCCCGGGCCAGGTCGAGCGCGACGAGCCGACGCGGCCGCCGTCGGGACGTCCGGACGGACCGGAGGACCCGCCGGTCATCGAGGGCCGGATCGTCGACAAGTGAGCGACACGACAGAGCCCCTGCCGACCGTGAGTCGGCAGGGGCTCTGTCGTCGGATGATCAGGCGCTGCGCTTGCGGCGCGGCTTCTCACCGCGCGAGGCCCGCAGCAGGGCGAGTCGCTCCTCGAGCAGCTCCTCCAGCTCGGGGATGGAGCGACGCTCCAGCAGCATGTCCCAGTGGGTGCGCTGGTGCTTGGTGGGCTTGCGCTCGGGCTCGGGGCCGTCGACCAGCTTCGCCTCCAGGCCGCAGCGGCACTCCCACAGGCCGGGCACGTCGGCCTCGACCGAGAAGGGGAGCTCACTGATGTGACCCTCCGGGCAGGAGTAACGGACGATCTGGCGATCGCTGAACGACACACCCTCGTCGGACTCCAGCGACAGCGTGCTGAGGTTCGTGCCTCGAAGTGAACGCTCTGCCATGATCATCTCTCCCAACGTCTACCGGGCCGCCCCCATCACCAGGTGCTGCGGCTTCCTATGCGGTGCAACGGACAAGACCCGGCCGGTGTTCCAGCAGGTGCACGTAGGTTGTCCGGATTGAAATCTTTGAAACGTGCATCTTCAGCCTGACAATGTGATAGACGCCGTAGGCGCACGTCAAGTTGGCCGGTGTGATGTCTCTCACACCGGCGACGCGGGCGACGGCCTCAGACCACCCTGGAGGGTGTGTTTCCCGCCGCCCGGATGCCGGCTCGGACGTCACAGCGGGCGAGCAGCGTCCCGCCCAGGACGAAGAAGACAATGAGGGCGATGATCGACAGCCGGTAGGAGTGCGCCAGCTGGTACACCAGCCCGAACAGCAGGGTCCCGAACCAGCTCGTTCCCCGTTCCATGGCCTGGTAGAGGCTGAAGAACTCCGACTCGCGACCGCGCGGGATGAGCTGGCTGTACAGCGAGCGGGAGAGAGCCTGGGTGCCGCCCAGCACGATGCCGATACCGACCCCGAGGGCCAGCCAGGGGCCGAACCGCCCGGCCGGCAGGAAGAACGCCGCGACCACGACCAGCACCCACAGGCCCAGTCCCCAGAGGATGAGCCGCGTCGCGCCGTACGTGCGCGCGAGCCGTCCGAACAGCAGCGCGCCGCCGAACGCGACGAACTGCACGAGCAGGATGGTGATCACGAGCTGGTTGGCCGAGAATCCCAGCTCCTCCTTGCCGTACAGGCTGGCGCTGCTGATGACGGTCTGGATGCCGTCGTTGAAGAAGAGGTAGGCGACCAGGAACTGCAGCGTCTGCGGGTAGCGCCGCAGCTCACCGAAGGTGCTCCGCAGCTGGACCAGGCTGCCGCGCACGACGCCGGCCGACCGGGCCGCCGGCGTGGCGACGGTGCCGGTCAGGGAGCGCAGCCCGCGCACGGGGATGATCGTGAAGCCGGCCCACCACAGGCCTGCGCTCAGCAGGCTGATGCGCACGGCCGTGCCCTCGGACATCCCGAGCGCGTCGTGCGCGCTGAGGACGAACAGGTTGAGGGCGAGCAGGACGCCGCCGCCGAAGTACCCGAACGCCCAGCCCCGGCTGGAGACCCGGTCCCGGTCGTCGGGTGGCGCGATCCGGACCAGGAGCGCGTCGTACACCACCATCGACGCCCCGAAGCACAGGTTCGACACGATGATCAGCACGACGCCCAGCTGCCAGCTGGTGCCCGCGATGAAGTACACCAGGCAGGCGGAGGCGGCGCCGGTCCACGCGAAGGCGCCGAGCAGGCGCGTCGGCCGCTCGGACCGGTCGGCGATGCCACCCACGAAGATCAGCACGAGGGCCGACAGCAGCGTCGACACCGTGATGGTGAACGGCGCCAGCGAGCCGGGCGCGATGCCGATCCCGAGGACGTCCAGGTTCGTCCGGCAGGTCTCGCCGTCGGCGATGCCCGGACAGGCGGCCTCTTTGGCCACCGCGGTCAGGTACGGGGCGATCAGGACCGCCGCGATCGTGGTGGCGTACGCGGAGTTCGCCCAGTCGTACCAGTACCAGCGACGCTGCAGGTACTCCCGGGACGCGGGTTCCAGGTCCTGCGCGTACGCCGTGTCGGCCTCAGTCACGGACGGAACTGTGGCACACGCCACCCGATCGCGTGATCGGGTGGCGTGAACCGCTCAGAAGCTGAGGCCGGAGTAGAGCCGTCGCGACGGGTCGTACGTCTGACGCAGCGAGGTGAGCCGGGAGAAGTTGCCGGCGTAGTAGCGGCTCGCCGGCTGACCGGACTCCAGGTAGTTGACGTACCCACCCGCCGACCGGCCCGCCAGCATCTGGTGGGCCTGGTTGATCCAGGAGTACGCCGAGGTGTACCCGCTGGAGCTGCCGACCCCGACGTACCACTGCACGGACGCCAGGTGGTCCCGCCAGGGGAAGGCGGTCGACGACGCCGCCGGGATGTTGAGCGCTCCGGTCAGCGGGTCGAGGATCGCCGATCCGCGCCCACCGGCACGTGAGCGGGCCGCGACCGCGCCCAGCACCTGGCCCGCGGTCTCCGACGGCATGGTCCACAGGATGTCCGAGCCCGCGGCGAAGCCCTGCCGGGCGGAGGTCGTCCCACCGCCGAGGTACTTCACCGCGTCCAGGTAGCCCAGCTGCCGGTAGCTCGCGGCCGAGGGCGTCACGCCGATGCTGCTGATGAGGCTGCTCGCCGCCGCGCGCTCGTCACCGGCGTTGGTGACGCCGGTGATGCGCACGGAGATCGACCCGTTGCCGAGAGCATCGACGTGCACGTTCGCCCAGCGGCTGTAGTAGGCGCTGAGGCTCCACCGGGCCCATCCGGTCAGCACCTTGGTGCCGGCCGACGACGGGAACGTCAACGAGAAGATGCCCTTGCTGCCGGCGGTGTGGGTGCGGAACGTCATCGCCGTCACGAACGCCACGTTGCCCCCGCCGCCGCCCCGGACGGCCCAGAAGAGGTCGGCGTTGGACGTCGCGGACGCGCTCAGGGCCCGCCCGTCGGGAAGGACGAGGGAGACGCGCGAGAGGCGGTCGGAGGTCACTCCCCACTGCCGGGACTCGACGCCGAGGCCGCCGCCGAGGGTGAGGCCGGCGGCACCCACGGTCGGGCAGGTGCCGGTCGGGATCGTGCGCCCGCGGGCCGCGAGCGTGCTGTGGACCGTGTACAGGCCGGCGCCGGAGAAGACGAGCGCGGTCCCGTCGGAGGCGTTGTAGGACACCGAGGCGTACTGGCGGGTGTCCAGCACCATCGTGCCGTTGGCGGCCGAGGCGCCGATGTAGGAGTGCCCACCGCTGCGCGGGGCGACCTTGAGGCCGTAACGGCCCGCGAAGACCATCGAGCGCTGGACGTCGGCCTGGCTGCGGACCTGGACGACGGCGGCCGGTGAGGCGCCGTCGTACCGGGTGTCGAAGAGCAGCTTGGCCGAGGCGTACTGCGTGGACCCGGGCAGCAGCACTGCGCCGTCCATGGTCCGGGCGAAGGCGATCCAGTCGTCCCTCGTCGGTGCGGCGCTCAGCAGGACGCCGGGTGAGGCGTGTGCCGGTCGTGTCGTGGCCAGCGCGGCGGTTGCTCCCGCCGCGGCCGTTCCCCCCAGGAACGCTCTGCGCGTGATCGTGCTCATGACGTTGAGACGTCTGGGACGGCCGCCGCGTTGGCACGGGCCGGGGGCCGGGCGAGTCGCCTAGGTTCGGTCCATGGAGCAGCGGATCAACTTCGTGACCCTGGCCGTGGCGGACCTGGACCGCACCCGCGCCTTCTACGTCGCGGGCCTAGGGTGGCGCAGCGTCCTCGACGAGCAGGACGTCATCATGCTGCCGATCGCCCAGGGCGTCCTCCTGTCGTTGTGGGAGAGGTCGAGCTTCGTCGCGGAGGTCGGGGAGCCGGCGGCCGGACTCGCGCCGATCACGTTGGCGCACAACGTCACTGACGATGCCGAGGTGGACCGCGTCCTCGCCGACGCGCGGGCAGCGGGTGCGTCGGAGGTGCACCCGGCGCAGCGACGGGAGTGGGGCGGTTACACCGGCTACTTCGTCGACCCGGACGGCTTCCGGTGGGAGGTGGCCCACAACCCGTCGCCGCTCGGTGACGACCTCGTGGCCGCCTCGCGCGAGTGGCTGGGGACCCGGTCCACCTGACCGGCCCTTGACGTCGATATATCGATGTGGCACGCTTTCGGTATATCGACGACATCTCGTCCATACGGCTGGACCCATCGGTCGCAGCCGGTCACACCGCGGGACTGGACCCGTCGGCGCCGGGGAGGGCGCCGGCCCGGAGGTCGTCCCGCTCATCGAACGGAGAGACCCATGCATCACCACCATCACGAGAACCCCGGACGAGGCCCCCGAGACACCGGTGGGCGCGGACGACCACGCCGAGGCGACAGCCACCGGCGAGGTCCGCACCGCGGCCGTCGTCGTGACGAGCGGGACGACCTCATGCCGGCCATGCGGATGCCACGCGGCAGCCGAGGCCCCGGTCGGGGGCGCCGCGGCGACGTACGCAACGTCGTCCTCGCCCTCCTGAGCCAGGAGCCGATGAACGGCTACCAGATCATCAAGACCGTCGCCGAGCGCACGGGCGACCTGTGGAAGCCGGGCCCGGGGTCGGTGTACCCCGCGCTCGGCCTGCTGGAGGACGAGGGTCTGATCCAGCAGGAGTCCGCCGAGGGCAGCCGCAAGACGTTCGCCCTGACCGACGCGGGACGGGAGTACGTCGCGTCCCACACCGACGAGCTCGCGGACCCCTTCGAACGGGTGACGAGCCCGCACGCGTCGTTCCTGGACGCCCGCGAGGAGATCGGCCGGCTCGCCATGGCGGTGCAGCAGGTCGTCGTCGCGGGCGACGAGAAGCAGATCGCGGCGACGCGCTCGCTGCTCGCCGACACCCGACGAGCGGTCTATCGCATCCTCGCCGAGGAGGACACCGCCTCCGACACCTGACCAGCACTATCGTGAGCACCCGTGGCGACGCGCCACGGGTGCTCGGCTGTGCGGGGGAGGCGGTTCGTGAGCGACGAGAGCGGTGCCAGGGTGGGGAGCCGGTTCGGGCCGTACGAGCTGCGTGCTCTGCTCGGACGCGGCGGCATGGGTGAGGTCTACACCGCGTACGACACCGTCAAGGACCGCACGGTCGCGGTGAAGCTGCTGCCCACCGAGCTCGCTGCCGATCCCTCGTACCAGGAGCGCTTCCGTCGGGAGGCGCGCACGGCGGCCCGCCTCCAGGAGCCGCACGTCATCCCGATCCACGACTTCGGCGCCATCGACGGAGTCCTCTACATCGACATGCGGCTGGTGCAGGGTCGCGACCTGCGCTCGGTGCTGCGCGAGGAGGGAGCCCTCGCTCCCGAGCGCGCGGTGAGCATCATCGGCCAGGTGGCCGCGGCGCTGGACGCCGCACACGCGGACGGGCTCGTCCATCGGGACGTCAAGCCCGAGAACGTCCTGCTCACCGCGGACGACTTCGCCTACCTGGCCGACTTCGGCATCGCCAGCCGCGCCGACGAGAGCAAGCTCACCGCGCACGGCAGCGCGATCGGCTCCTTCGCCTACATGGCACCGGAGCGGTTCGAGGACGCGCCGGTCACCCCTCGGGCGGACGTCTACTCACTGGGGTGCCTGCTGTACGAGTGCCTCACCGGCCGACCGCCGTTCCCGGCCCGCACGGTGAGTGCCCAGATCAGCGCCCACCTGCACCAGCGTCCGCCGGACCTGTCCAGCGCCGTGCCCCACACGCCCGCAGCGCTCGACGGCGTCCTCCAGCGCGCGTTGGCCAAGGACCCCGCCCAGCGACCCTCGAGTGCGGGCGAGCTCGCCCGCGCGGCCCGGGACGCGCTCCGCGGGACCACGTCCCGGGCCTCCACGCCGCCGCCGCCCGCAGCCGGTCCGGCCGCTCAGGTCGCGGGTCATGGCGGCCGGCCGCCAGGAGCACGGACCGACCCGATGCCGCACGGACACGCGCCGGAGTCCGCAGCGCCGCGGACCTCACGGCCGGACCAGAGCGGACGTGTCATCCCCGTCCTGCTGAGCGTCCTGGTGCTGGTGGTGGTCGTCCTGGTGGGACTCATGGTCCGCTCGGCCCTGCAGGACGATCCGCAGAGCGCGACCGGCGGCCGGTCGTCCGCCGCGGCCTCGACGCCGTCCCCGAGCAGCGCCACGTCGCCGCCGTCAACGAGTCCGGCGACGTCCTCGACCGGCTCGTCGGCGCCCGCGAGCACCACCATCTCGACCGCGTCGAGCCCGACCTCGGTCCGCACCGGGCTGGGGCTGTCCGGTCCGGGGTACGACTACCAGGGCTGGACGACGCCCACCGAGGCGAGGTGCAACGCGACCGATCCTGCGGTGCTGGTCGCCGCGTCGGCGAGCACGCGGATCGCGATCTGCGAGACAGCCGTCGGTGACTACTACTACCGCGGCTACTCGGTCAGGAACGGCAACGGCATCGAGATCGACTTCCCCGAGCGCACCGCAGACGGATGGACCGTCACCAACGACGGCGTGACGTACGACCTGACGCCGCAGGAGCTGTCCATCCGCGAGGGGACCAAGAGCCTGCTGCAGGAGCCGATGACCACCTACGACGCCGGCTGACGCACCCGGTCCCGGCGATCCGAGTCGGGGAGCCGGCGACGGCGATAGCGTCGGGGGGGTGGACCCGGTCTCCCGCGACCTGCAGCACTACCTCCAGCAGTCACGTGACGCGCTGCTGCGCTCGCTGGACGGCGCGAGCGAGTACGACGTACGGCGTCCGCTCACCCCGAGCGGGACCAACCTGCTCGGGCTGGTGAAGCACCTCGTCGGGATCGAGGCGTCCTACCTCGGCGACTGTGTCGGACGGCCGTGGTCGGTGACGCTGCCCTGGGTGGCGGACGGATCGATCTGGGACGGCGCGGACATGTGGGTCACCGAGACCGAGTCCCGCGAGGAGATCACCGGTCTGTACCGCTCGGTCTGGTCACACACCAACACCTCGATCGTCCGGCTCCCGCTCGATGCCCCGGCCGAGGTGTCCTGGTGGTCGCCCGACCGGCGCCGGACCACGTTCGGGCACCTGCTCGTCCGCGTGGTCGCCGAGACCGCCCAGCACGCGGGTCACGCCGACGTCCTGCGGGAGTCGGTCGACGGTCGCGGTGGCACCGACCACGACGACGTGGGCGACGCGAGCTTCTGGGCCTCCTACGTCGACCGCGTCCAACGAGCCGCGGACCGGTTCGCGACCGAGAACACATGAGCAGCAACCAAATTCATCGACTGGGCAGGCGGGACGCGCGACGGATCGCCGTCCGTGCCCAGCTGCTGGCCGCGCCGCGTCCGACCGACGTCCTCGAGGTGGTCCGTCGCCTCGGCATCGTCCAGGTTGACCTCACGCCGGCGGTCGCCCCGAACGTCGACCTCGTCTGCTGGAGCCGCCTCGGACGCGCGTACGACCCGACCGAGGTCGACGACCTGCTGGCGAGTCACCGCCTCCTGGACCTCGACGGCTTGCTCCGGCCTGCGGACGACATCGCCCTGCTCGGCGCCGAGATGCGGCAGTGGCCCGGTCCGGAACCGTTGCGGGAGTGGCAGATCGAGCTGCGCGAGTGGATGGACGCCAACGATCTGTGCCGCCTCGACATCATCGATCGGCTGAGGGAGGAGGGCCCACTGCCAGCACGCGAGATCGACGACACCTGCCTCGTGCCGTGGCGCTCCTCGGGCTGGTCGAACAACAAGAACGTCGTCCGGATGCTGGAGATGATGGAGCGCCGGGGCGAGGTCGCGGTCGTCTCCCGCGAGCGCCGTGAACGCGTCTGGGACCTCGCCGAACGCGTCCACCCGCGCCACATCGAGGTCGTGCCGTACGAGGACGCCGAGCGCGCCTTGCGGGAGCGGCGGCTGAGCGCGCTCGGCATCGCGCGGGTGAAGCGCCCCGAGGTGCCCGGTGAGCAGTGGGGTGTCGGCGACGTGGGGGAGCGGGCCGTCGTCGCGGGCGTCGAGGGGGAGTGGCGGGTCGCGCCGGAGCAGCTGGGGCAACCGTTCCGCGGGCGGACCGCGCTGCTGTCCCCGTTGGACCGGCTGGTCGTCGACCGCGGCCGGCTCACCGAGCTCTTCGAGTACGAGTACTACCTGGAGATGTACAAGCCGGCGGCGAAGCGTCGCTGGGGCTACTTCGCGCTGCCGGTGCTGCACGGCGACCGGCTCGTCGGCAAGCTGGACGCAGCAGCCGACCACCGCGCCGGCGTCCTTCGGATCAACGCGCTGCACGAGGACGTCCCGTTCACCGCCGCGATGACAAGCGCGGTGGACCGTGAGATCACGGGCCTCGCCGACCTGCTGGGCCTGGAGGTCGTCCGTGCGTGAGAGGTCCGGGAGGCGTGGCCGCGTCCGGGAGCGGGTGTCGCCGCGACGTGGAACGATCACGTCGTGACCGCTACACCCGCCGAGCAGCAGCGTCTGCGCGACCTGCGGATGCTGCGCCGCGTCCGCGACCGGATGGACCGCGAGTACGCCCAGCCCCTCGACGTCGAGGCGCTCGCCCGGGGCGTCCACGTGTCCGCCGGCCACCTGAGCCGCGAGTTCCGCAAGGCGTACGGCGAGTCGCCGTACGCGTACCTCATGACGCGACGCATCGAGCGGGCGATGGCCCTGCTGCGGCGCGGCGACCTCAGCGTCACGGACGTGTGCTTCGAGGTGGGCTGCTCCTCACTCGGGACCTTCAGCACCCGGTTCACCGAGCTCGTCGGCGTCTCGCCGAGCTCCTACCGCCGGCAGGCCGTGGGCGAGATGGACGGGATGCCGTCGTGCGAGTCCAAGAAGGTCACCCGGCCGATCAGGAATCGAGAAGCACCCTCGGGTGCCCGCACCTAGCGTGATCGCCATGGACATCAGCATCCACACGACCTTCCTCCCTCAGGACGACCCCGACGCGGCGCTCGCCTTCTACCGCGACACGCTCGGCTTCGAGCTGCGCAACGACGTCGGCCACAACGGCATGCGCTGGCTGACCGTCGGTCCGCCGCAGCAGCCGGCCGTCAACATCGTCCTGCACCCGCCGGCAGCCGACCCCGGCGTGACCGAGGACGAACGGCGCACCATCACCGAGATGATGGCCAAGGGCACGTACGCCAGCATCATGCTGGCCACCCAGGACCTCGACGCGACGTTCGAGCAGCTGCAGGCGCGCGACGTCGACATCGTCCAGGAGCCCATCGAGCAGGACTGGGGCACGCGTGACTGTGCCGTCCGCGACCCCGCCGGCAACATGGTCCGGATCCAGGAGGTGCGCTGAGATGGCCGGCGCACCGAACACCATCTGAAGCAACGGAGAGACGATGACCAAGGCCTCGGTGCAGACCACGCCGGCCGGTGAGCACACCGCGGACAGCCACGACCTGATCCGGGTGCAGGGCGCTCGAGAGAACAACCTCAAGGACGTCAGCCTCGAGCTGCCGAAGCGTCGGCTGACGGTCTTCACCGGGGTCTCGGGCTCGGGCAAGAGCTCGCTGGTGTTCGCCACCATCGCCGCGGAGTCGCAGCGGATGATCAACGAGACGTACAGCGCGTTCGTCCAGGGGTTCATGCCGACGCTGGCCCGGCCCGAGGTCGACCACCTGGAGGGCCTCACCACCGCGATCATCGTCGACCAGGAGCGGATGGGCGCGAACCCGCGCTCGACCGTCGGCACCACGACGGACGCCAACGCGATGCTGCGCATCCTGTTCAGCCGGCTCGGCGACCCGCACGTCGGACCGCCGACCGCGTACTCGTTCAACGTGCCGACCCGCCGGGCCAGCGGTGTCATGTCGACCGACAAGGGCAGCCACGTCGAGAAGAAGGCGGTCAAGGACGCCGTCTACCTGGGCGGGATGTGCCCGCGTTGCGAGGGCATGGGCCACGTGAGCGACATCGACCTGACCGCGCTGTACGACGACTCCAAGTCCTTGCGCGACGGCGCGCTGACGGTGCCCGGCTACTCGATGGACGGCTGGTACGGCCGGTTGTTCGAGGGCATGGGGCTGCCGATGGACAAGCCGATAGCAATGTTCACCAAGAAGCAGCTCGACACGATGCTGTACGCCGATCCGACCAAGATCAAGGTCGAGGGCGTCAACCTGACCTTCGAGGGCATCATCCCCAAGATCCAGAAGTCGATGCTGTCCAAGGACCCCGAGGCGATGCAGCCGCACGTCCGCCGGTTCGTCGAGCGCGCCGTGACCTTCCAGACGTGCCCTGAGTGCGACGGGACGCGGCTCACCCCGGAGGCCCGCTCGTCGAAGATCGACGGCAAGAGCATCGCGGACCTGTGCGCCATGCAGATCAGCGACCTGGCCGACTGGGTTCGCGAGCTCAAGGAACCGTCCGTCGCGCCGCTGCGCAAGGGTCTGCAGCACCTGCTCGACTCCTTCACCGAGATCGGCCTGGGCTACCTCTCGCTCGACCGTCCGGCCGGCACGCTGTCCGGTGGAGAAGCCCAGCGCACCAAGATGATCCGGCACCTCGGGTCCTCGCTCACGGACGTCACGTACGTGTTCGACGAACCGACGATCGGGCTGCACCCGCATGACATCCAGCGGATGAACGACCTGCTCGTGCGGCTGCGCGACAAGGGCAACACCGTCCTGGTGGTCGAGCACAAGCCGGAGACGATCGCGATCGCCGACCACGTCGTCGACCTCGGGCCGGGCGCCGGCTCTGGCGGGGGCGAGATCGTGTTCGAGGGCAGCGTCCAGGCGCTGCGGGGCAGCGCGACGCTGACCGGACGCCACCTGGACGACCGCGCCTCGCTCAAGGACGAGGTCCGCGCGTCCACCGACGCCCTGGAGATCCGCGGCGCGAGCAGCCACAACCTGCGGGACGTCGACGTCGACGTCCCGCTCGGCGTCCTCGTGGCGGTCACCGGGGTCGCAGGCTCCGGCAAGAGCTCCCTGATCCACGGTTCCCTCGACGGACGCGACGGGGTCGTCGTGATCGACCAGGGCGCGATCAAGGGGTCGCGCCGGAGCAATCCCGCGACGTACACCGGGCTGCTGGAGCCGATCCGCAAGGCGTTCGCCAAGGCCAACGGCGTGAAGCCGGCACTGTTCAGCTCCAACTCCGAGGGTGCCTGCCCGACCTGCAACGGCGCCGGCGTGATCTTCACCGAGCTCGGCGTGATGGCGACCGTGGAGTCGCCGTGCGAGGACTGCGAGGGCCGACGTTTCCAGGCCGCGGTGCTGGAGTACGAGCTGGGCGGCAAGAACATCGCCGAGGTCCTAGCCATGTCGATGGGGGAGGCCGCGACATTCTTCGGCGACGGAGAGACGCGCATCCCGGCCGCGCACAAGATCCTGGAACGGCTCGTCGACGTCGGGCTCGGCTATCTCGCGCTCGGGCAGCCGCTCACCACGCTCTCCGGAGGCGAGCGCCAGCGCCTGAAGCTCGCCACGCACATGGGGGAGAAGGGTGGCATCTACGTGCTGGACGAGCCGACCACCGGCCTGCACCTCGCCGACGTCGAGCAGCTGCTCGGGCTGCTGGACCGGCTGGTCGACTCCGGCAAGTCGGTCATCGTCATCGAGCATCACCAGGCGGTGATGGCCCACGCGGACTGGATCATCGACCTCGGGCCCGGTGCCGGCCACGACGGTGGCACAGTCGTGTTCGAGGGCACGCCGGCCGACCTCGTCGCGGACGGCTCGACCCTGACCGGCAAGCACCTGGCGGAGTACGTGAGCTGAGAGGTCTCGGTGAGTGAGCATGACGGTGGCGGAGACGAACTGGGCCGGTAACCACGTCTACCGGGCGCAGCGGGTCGCCCGGCCGCGGACGGTCGACGAGCTGCGCGCGCTCGTCGTCGGCGCGTCCGCGGTCCGCCCGCTCGGGAGTCGTCACTCCTTCAACGCGCTCGCCGACACCGACGACCTGCTACTCAGCACCGTCGCCCTGCCCGAGCTCGTCCGTGTCGACCCCGATGCCCGGACGGTGACCGTGGGCGGTGGGATGCGCTACGGCGCGGTCGCCGACCAGCTGCACCGGGCGGGCTGGGCGCTGCCCAACCTCGCGTCCCTGCCCCACATCTCGGTCGCCGGTGCCGTTGCGACCGGGACCCACGGCTCCGGGGACCGCAACGGCTCACTGGCCACGGCGGTGAGCGGGCTGCGGATCATGACGGCAGCGGGGGAGGAGGTCGAGCTCCGGCGCGGCGAGGAGGGTTTCGACGGCGCCGTCGTGTCGCTCGGAGCGCTTGGCGTGGTGACCGAGATGACGCTTGACGTCGTGCCGACGTTCGACGTGCACCAGCGGCTGTTCGGGCACGTGCCCTGGGACGTGGTGGTCGAGCGGTTCGACGAGGTCTCGGCGTCCGCGTACAGCGTGTCGCTGTTCACCACCTGGCACGAGGACACCATCGGTCTGGCCTGGCTCAAGGAGGTCGCCGACGGGGCGTTCGGCGAATCGTTCTTCGGCGCGGCGCCGCTGACCGAGCAGCGCCACATGCTCGCCGACCAGGACCCTCGGCACACCACAGTGCAGCTCGGCGTGGCGGGTCCGTGGCACGAGCGGCTGCCGCACTTCCGCCCTGAGTTCACTCCCTCCAGCGGCGCGGAGATCCAGTCCGAGTACCTCGTCCCACGAGCGCACGCACGCGAGGCGATCCTGGCGATGCGCGACCTCGGGCCGCGGCTGGCCGGAGTCCTGCAGGTGGGTGAGATCCGTACGGTCGCCGCGGACGAGCTGTGGCTGTCCTCGGCGTACGGCACGGACGTCGTCGGCTTCCATCTGACCTGGCGGCCGGACCAGGCAGCGGTCGCGGCGGTACTGCCGGCGATCGAGGGTGAGCTCTTCCCGCTGGGCGCCCGACCTCACTGGGGCAAGGTGTACGTCGACCGGGACCGGCTCGTACCCGGCATGTACCCGCGGCTCGAGGAGTTCGGTTCTCTCGCGGCGCGGTTCGACCCGCGAGGTGTCTTCCGGAACGCGATGCTGCGCGGGTTGCTCGAAGGCTGACTCAGAGGGTGGTGAGCGCCGAGACGGACGCCGCGATCGTGACGGTGTTGAAGACGAAGGCGATCACCGCGTTGATGCTCACCGTGCGACGCATCTCGCGGGAGGTCACGTTGACGTCGGTGGTGCCGAACGTGGCCATGACCGACACCGCGAAGTAGACGTAGTCGGACCACTCCGGGCGGCTGTCGCCCGGGAAGTCGAGCCCTTTCTCGTTCTCCAGCAGGTTGTCGGCGTGGAAGGTGACCGCGTACGAGACGACCACGCTGATCCAGGCCACCGCAATGAGGGCGACGCCGATCATCGCTCGCGCCGGTCCCGCCAGGTCCGTGCCGTGGCCCGGCAACCAGACCAAAGAGACCGCGAAGGCCACCGCCGCGATGAAGATCGAGACTCCCGGTCCGGGTGCCGTACCGAGCACGTACCGCTGCAGCACGGTGCCACGGCTCTCGCGCTCGGCCCAGCTCCGGATGCGCGCCGGCGAGGTCGAGGCGAACGCCACGGCCGTGACGACCAGGTAGGTCATCAGGTAGGCGAGCAGCACCAGCACGGCTCCGTCGACAGCCGACAGCGTGTGCGGTCGTAGCAACCTCAGCGGCGCTGCTACGGCGACACCGACACCGGCGGCCAGCAGGGAACGACGCCGTTCGGACAGCCAGTAGTGACCGTGCCTCACCTGCTTCGCCTTTCGCCGGCCGGACGAGGTCGGATCGAGCCTAGAACGCGAGCACGAGTGGGTGCGCGAGCTGTGATTCGAGCGGTACCGGCCGCAGATTATGTCAACCTGGCCGGCCGGTCGATGAGGAGGCGTCCTGTGGCCAATGGCGGGTCGACGACGCGCCGTCCCACCGGTCACATCTCGTGGCGCGACAGCGTTGACGCCGGCGCACGGTGTCCGAGCGGGACACAGATCGCACGGACCGGGTCAGCGTCCAGTGGAGCGCGTGCGACCTGCGGACGGCGCATCTGGTCGGGCCGGTGGATCACCGCCTCATTGCGGGTGCCAGCCCACGATCAGAAAGAGCCGATAATCGACATTATGTCAACTTAGCGAAGCCAGGGCGTGCGCTGGGCCCTCCCCGGCCGCCGGCAGCACGCCGCTGTCTGTCATCGTCCCGGTTGTCCGCTCAGGGGTCGCAGGACGAACATCAGGATGCCGAGGTAGGCGTTCATCACGGCCTGCTTGTGCGGATAGCGCTCGGCGGCTTCGGCAGACATCTGCGGCTCGACCGTCGTCTCGATCCACAGCCCGGCTGCGCTGAACGTGTTCAGCAGGTCCGACATCGTGTACGGCCGCTTGGTGAGCGTCACCTGCTCGTCCCAGTTGCGGTGCCGGTAGACGAACGACTCCGTGGCGAAGTACTCCTCCCCCAGCGACGTCCCGTTCTGCTCCGATCGTTCGACCGCGTACCGGATGGGCTGGGTCCGGGTGAGCAGGATGAAGCCGTCGTCGGTCAGCAGGTCGCGTGCGGTCCGCAGCGCCTGGACCGGATCTGCGGCGTACCCGAACGACTGCAGGAAGAGGATCCGGTCGAACGGCCGGCCGGCGAGCCCCGCGACCGATGCCAGATCGGACAGGTCGCCCTGGATGAGCTCCACGCCGGGCGGCGGCGCGACGAAGTTCGCGCTGATGTCCACGCCGACCGAGGCGGCGGCTCCTTCGCCGGCCAGCTGAGCGATCTTGGCCCCGTTGCCGCAGCCGGCGTCCAGGACGGCGAGTCCCGTGACGTCACCGAGGAGGGCGCGCTGCGCCGGCCACTCGACGAGTCGGTCCAGCGAGTCCTCGCGGGCGCGTGCCTGCTCGAAGCCGGCTGAGAGCGTCTGCCACGGCCGGCTCGAATCGCTTCCTACCGCGCCGGCGCCCTCGGCACCGGAGTCCTTCGTGACCATGAGCGCATGATGCCGGATCACCGATCCCTCTGCGGCGCGCGGTGGGAGGATCACCAGCGGCACGTGCGATGGAGGTCACCATGTCGAGCTACCCGCAGATGATGCACACCGCGCTGGACACGACGGATGCCCGCACCCTGGCCGAGTTCTACCGGGAGCTGCTCGGTCTGCAGTACCGACCGGGCGATGAACCTCGGGCCGATGGCGAACCCGACGACGACGCGGACTGGCTCGTACTCATCGACGGTGACGGCAACCGGAAGCTCGCGTTCCAGGAGGTCGACAGCCTTTCCCGATCGACCTGGCCCTCGCCCGAGGTGCCAATGCAGCTGCACGTCGACTACCGGGTGCCCGACCGCGATGCGCTGGAGAACCACCGCCGACGGGCGGAGTCGCTCGGTGCTCACGTGCTGCTGGACCGCACCGACGAGGAGGGCGAGCCCCTGTACGTCCTCGCCGACCCTGCGGGCCACCCCTTCTGCCTGCTCGTCGGCTGATGCAGTCATCCAGCGAACATCGAGGTTCGGGGGCGCTGGGTCTGCTGTGGACAGTCATCGCACAGATCAGAGGCTGAGCTTCATCCGCGGGGCTCTCGTCAGCGCAAATCCCGCCTTCTCGTACAGCCGCCTGCCCTCCGGAGTGGCGCTCAGGTCCACCCGGTCGGCCTCGATGCGGCGAGCCCACGCGATCACGTCGTCCACCAGCAGCGTCCCGTACCCGTGCCCCCGATGACCTGGCCGTGTCACGACGTTCGCGAGCCGTACCGTCCGGCCGCGCGGACAGTACGGGTTCGGTACGCCGAGCTCGAGGGTGCCGATCGCCGTCGCGACGACTACGCCGCCGACCTCGACCACAGGAAGCCGCGCGGTGGCGCCGTCATCGACGGTGCTGGCGAACCACGCCCGTGCGCTCACTCTCCACGGTTCCTCCCCGGTCTCGTCCTCGAACAGCGACCCCCACAGGTCCAGCAGCACGGGGAGGTCGGCGAGGTCGGCGACGCGGAGGCGATGGACGGGCAGGAGACTCACGCCGACCATGCTGGCACCGCGCCGCTGCTGCGCACCGACCGGTGGGTGGCAGCGGCCCGGACGTGCGCCTAAGTCGCGGGGTTCCTGCTCCTACTCTTGATCGGTGCAGTGCGACTACTTCGATGCCGGCCGGTGCCGCTCCTGCGCGCTGATGGGCGTTCCCTACGCCGAGCAGCTCGCGCAGAAGCAGGCCACCGTCGCAGCGCTGCTGGCCGGCGACATCCCCGCGCAGGCCTGGGACGAGGCGTTCCACGGCCCGGAGTCGGCATTCCGTAACAAGGCCAAGCTCGTGGTCGGCGGCCGTCGGGGCGAGCCGACGCTCGGCATCCTGGACGCGGCGGGAGCGGGAGTCGACCTGCGGTACTGCGGACTGCACGAGCCCGGGCTGGCCGAGTCGATCCCAGTTCTCGCCGACCTCGTCGCTCGCATCGGCCTCACGCCGTACGACGTGCCTCGCCGTACCGGCGAGCTGAAGAACGTCCTGATCACGCACTCACCCGACGGCGAGCTGATGATCCGGTTCGTGCTCCGGTCGCCCGGTCAGCTGCCCCGTCTGGAACGGGCTGTGCCCGAGATCCGCGCCGCACTCCCCCAGGCTCGCGTCGTCACCGCCAACCTGCTGCCCGAGCACAAGGCGGTCGTGGAGGGCGAGGAGGAGCGGGTGCTGACCGAGCACGACACGCTGCCCATGCGGGTCAACGACGTCACCCTCCATCTGCGGCCACGCAGCTTCTTCCAGACCAACACCGCGGTCGCGGCCGGGCTCTACCGGCAGGCGGCGCAGTGGGCCGAGTCGGTCGCGCCGGCATCCGTGGTCGACCTGTACTGCGGGGTCGGCGGGTTCGGGCTGCACCTGGCTGCGCCGGGTCGGACCGTGCACGGCGTCGAGGTCTCGGCCGATGCCGTCGAGAGCGCCTGGCGAAGCGCCGCCGAGCTGGCCGGCAACCGGCGGATCGGCAGGGTCACGTTCGCCGCGGGCGACGCGACCGCGTACGGGCTTGATGGCCGGCCCGACCTGCTGGTGGTGAACCCGCCCCGCCGCGGCATCGGACCGCTGGCACCCGTCCTGGAGGGCTCGGGCATCCAGCACCTGCTCTACTCCAGCTGCAACGCCACGAGCCTGGCCCGCGACCTGGCGGCGATGCCGTCGTACGTCGTCCGGCGCGCCCGCCTGTTCGACATGTTCCCGCAGACGGCCCACCACGAGGTCGTCACGCTGCTCGAACGGCAAACTTCATAATGTCGATTAACGGCGAATTATGTTGCAGCACAACGTGATTCGGCATCGACGCTAGCACGGTGCCGCTCCCCCGTCGATGCCTCGGTCGCTCACCGGGCCACGGCCCGCCGATCCGGGGCCCTGTTGCATGTCGGCGGACGATGCGAACATGTGTTCGTGTCCATCAAGGCCCGCTCCGAGGCGTCCATCCTGCATGCGGACCTGGACTCCTTCTACGCCTCGGTGGAGCAGCGGGACGACCCGTCGCTGCGCGGTCGGCCGGTGCTGGTGGGCGGTGGCATCGTGACCGCCGCGAGCTACGAGGCGAAGGCCCGAGGCGTACGGACGCCCATGAGCGAGCGGCGCGCGCGCCTGCTGTGCCCGGACGCCGTGACGGTGCGCCCGCGGATGGAGGCCTACTCCGAGGCCAGCAAGGCGGTCTTTGCACTCTTCCGTGACACCACGCCGGTGGTCGAGGGGCTGTCGATCGACGAGGCCTTCCTCGACGTCGGCGGCCTGCGACGCCTCGGGGGCTCGCCCGAGGCCATCGGTCGCAGGCTGCGCGCGCGGATCCGCGACGAGGTCGGCCTGCCCATCACCGTCGGCGTCGCGACCACCAAGTTCCTTGCGAAGGTCGCGAGCGCAGTGGCGAAGCCGGACGGTCTGCTCGTCGTCCCCGCGGGGCGCGAGCTGGAGTTCCTGCACCCGCTGCCGGTGGAGCGGCTCTGGGGCGTCGGGCCGGTGACGGCCGAGGCCCTGCACCAGCGCGGCATCGCCACGGTCGGTCAGATCGCCGCGCTCACCGAAGGCGACCTCACCGACACCGTGGGCCTGGCGTCGGGGCGGCACCTGCACGCGCTGGCGCTGGCGCGGGACCCGCGGCCGGTGGAGACCGGCCGGCGCCGGCGGTCCATCGGCTCCCAGCGGGCCATGGGCCGCGGAGCGAAGACCCACGCCGACCTGGAGCGCATCCTGGTGGGCATCGCCGACCGTCTTGGTAAGCGTCTGCGCGCCGCGAGCCGGTTGTCCAGGACGGTCGTGCTGCGGCTGCGGTTCGACGACTTCGCCCGCGTGACCCGGTCGCACACGCTGGACGCCCCGACGATGCTGACCGAGACGATCCTGGGCGCTGCACGCGAGCTGCTGGCCGACGCCATGCCGCTCATCGACGAGCGCGGGTGCACGCTGGTCGGCCTGACGCTGACGAACCTGCTGGACGACGACCCGCTGCAGCTGACGCTGCCGTTCGAACGCGAGGAGCGGGGCTCGTTGGACGCGACCATCGACCAGCTGCGCGACCGGTTCGGTACGGCGATCGTCACGCGTGCCGTCCTGCTCGGGCACGACCAGGGCGACCCGGTGCCGTTGCTGCAGGACTGAGCGGCAGACTGGGCGAGCGGCATCCGGCGCCGCACGCGACAGGAGGAGGCGGCCCATCGTGGATCAGGTGCTCACGCATCCGGAGGGCGTCCTGATCGAGCCCGAACGGCCCTGCGGCACGGGGGTTCTGGTCCTCGCCGGCTCCAGTGGCCGGGTGGACGAGGGGCGAGCCCGGCTGCTCGCAGCCCACGGGGCGACGGCTGTCTCGATCCGGTGGTTCGGCGGGGCCGGCCAGTCCCCGGGTCCGTACGACGTGCCGCTGGAGACCTTCACCGAGACGCTGGACGTGCTCGCGGGCCGGTGCGACCGCCTGGCGATGATCGGCACTTCTTTCGGCGCCGAGGCGACGTTGCTGACCGCCGTCCGCGACCCGAGGCTCTCGGCCGTGGTGGCGTTCGCGCCCAGCCCGGTCGCCTGGGCCGGCATCCGAGAGGACGGCAGCGAGACGTCGCACTGGACCTGGCGGGGTGAGCCCCTCCCCTACGTACCGTTCGTGACGCCGTCCAGGCCGGCCGGTGATCCCCCGGCGTTCCGGCGTACGTACGCCGAGAGTCTCGCCGCGGCTCCGGCGGAGGTCGTCGCGGCGGCCACGATCCCGGTCGAGGACATCGACGCCGAGACCGTCCTGGTCACCGGCGGGGACGACCGGGTGTGGCCCGCCGACCAGTGGGCGCCGCAGATCGCGGCGCGGCGTACGGCCGCGGGTCGGCCCACGGCGGTGGTGTCGTCGCCGGCCGCCGGGCACCGCACCGTCCTGCCCGGTGAGGCGTTCGTCTCCGCCGGCGCCTCGATCGCGCGCGTTCTCGGCCTCCGCCAGGAGGGTGCCGGTCCCGACGCTCGCGCCGAGCAGGTCTGAGCCCGCCGGCGCGGTCCACCAGGACGGGACGTGCCACCACGACGACGAGAGAGGGCCCGCTGCCACGGGGACGACGGGCCACTCCCTCTGCTCGAGTCGAACCCGTGGCATCTCAGATGCTGAAGACGGACCCGGTGGTGGTCATGACCATGCACGGGTTGGCGAAGGTGCGGCGGTAGTCGACGACCGTGCTCCCCCAGTAACCCGTCATCCGGACCGTCGTCGGCTCCTGCGCCTGCGGGTTGCACCGGATCCACGGGACGGACACGTTCAGCGCCGCCGGGTTGCCGTCGACCGCGGCGAGCTCGGCACACGCCTCCGCAGGGCGGTGGTGGCGGCCGGCGGGCGGGTCGCACCGCAGCGAACCGTAGGTCGAGTGCCCATCAGAGCCGATGATCTGGATGTGCAGCCGGACGTAGTCCGGGGTGGACGTCGTCGAGGCGCCGGCCGAGCCGGCGAACGCGGACACTCCTGCAGTGGCGAGGACGGCCGCCGTGGCCGCGAGACGGTGGATCTTCGACATGTCGTGATCTCTTTCGGGTGATTGAAAGTGCGAGCGGAAAAGGGTGTTCAATGTGGAATTTGCCAATGGCCGATGAATTCCCGAGAGGGGCGCGCCGGTCATCGAGAAATGATCGGCGCGCCCCGGAGGATCTTGCTCAGACGGCGAAGACCGAACCGGTCTCCTGCATCACGTCGCACGAGTTCATGAACGTGCGCTTGAAGTCCACCAGGGTGCTTCCCCAGTAACCCGTCATCCGGACGGTGACCGGCTCGATCGGCAGGCGGTCGCAGGGGTAGAAGGGGATGATGAGGTTGTGAAGGGCGCCCGGGTCGCCGTTCACGGTGGCGAGCTGGCGGCAGGCAGTGGTCGGGTCTGCGTGGCTGCCACCCGCCGGGTTGCAGCGCAGCGAGCCGTACGTGGCGTGACCGGTGGAGTCGGTCACCTGCAGGTTCAGCCGGACGTAGTCGGGCGTCGAGGTGGTGGACGCCGACGCGGCGCCGGGGGCCGCGATGAGGCCGGTGACGGCGAGCGCGAGAGCGGCGAAGAGGTTCATGAGCTTGGACATGTGAGGTGGTTTCCTTCAGGTCGGGTCGGATCTGCGAAGGGGCCGCCGGGGCGCCGGTGGACGCGCGGCGGGAGAGGGTGGTCGAAGCCGGTCACCTCGTGTGGGACGCGGCGACCACCAGGTCGAGGTGTCGGCGTCAGATCGCGAAGACGGGACCGGTCGCGGCCCACATGTTGCAGGCGTTGCCGAACGTCTTGGTGTAGCTGACCATCCGGTCGCCCCAGTAGCCGGTCATCCGAGCGGTGACGGGGCGGTAGTCCCTCGTGCACATGACCTCCGGGTGGACGAACAGGTGCTGCGGCTCACCGTTGACCTTGATGAGCTCGGAGCAGGCGGCCGCCGGGTCCTTGTGGAAGCCACCCGCGGGGTTGCAGCGCAGCGAGCCGTAGGTCGAGTGACCAGCGGCGTCGGTCACCTGGAGGTTGAGGCGGACGTAGGTGGGAACGACGTCGGCGTGCGCGGTGGTGGGCGCGACGACGGCAGGCGCGGCGGCGATCGCAGCGGCGGCCAGGACGGTGTGAAGCTTCTTCATGGTGTGCTTCCTTCGAATGGCATGGCGAGGTTGCCGAAGAATCGGCGAGGAATGTCCAATCCGAAACGATCGGATCTTCAAAGATTTGTCCCCCTTGGACGAGCATCAAGGTATTCGTCCACTGCGAACGTGTCCAACCAACGGGAGGTGGCCAAACGGTTTCGCCGATAGTTTCGAGGGCTATTCAGCGAGGTCAGGAGCTATTACTCGGAAGTACCCGTGCTCGATGTGACCTCGGTCTCATGCACCGTCGAACGTCGGACGCCGGCCGATGAGGTGCATGAGGGTGCCGAGGCCGCGGTAGGGGTCCCGTCTCCCGAGCCGTTCCTCGACGTCGAGCAGCGCGGCCAGCTCGACCTGCGGCGGCAGGGGTTCGTCGACCGGGAACCGGTCGCTGGCGACGCGGACGCCGTACCACTCCTCCAACTGCAGGCCGTGGCGCTCGATGCTGCTCACCAGATCGGCGAGGCGGTCGGCACGTGCTCGGACCCCGAGCTCGTTCACGTAGGTCGCGTCCCGTCCGTCGTGCTCGGCCGCGTCCAGCTCGTCGAACCCGGCGAGGCTGCCCTCCCACTGAGCCCTCAGGGCCGGCCGCCACGGGATGGCCTCGGCGTTGCGGGTGACGAGCGACAGCAGGCCGCCCCGCGTCACGAGGGACGCGAGCTCGCGTACGGCAGGCTCGGAGGCCGGCAGGTACATGAGCACGCCGTGGCAGAGCACGGCCTCGAACGTGCGGCCTGCAAGGACCTGGTCGAGCGTGCCGAGGGCGGCGTCGTGGAGGGTCAGGCGAGCCCGGACCGACCCAGCGAGCGGTGCGACCGAGTCGCTGAAGGCGTCGCGCATCGCGGGATCGGGCTCGACGCAGGTCACCTCGTGCCCGAGCCGGGCGAGCCGGATCGCCTGGGTCCCCTGGCCCGCCCCCACGTCCAGGACGCGTGCTCGCTGCTCGAGGTGGGAGGCCAGCTGACGCGCGACCATCTCCTGGCGGACGACGTTGCGCACATTGCCGAGCCGCCGCAGCCACGGGTCGACACCGTCGGAGAACGAGCTCTGGTCGGAGCTGTCGTCCGACCCTTCGGTCACGACGCGAGCGAGCCGGCGGGCCGAGCCGCGTCCACGAACCGCTCACCGGCCAGGAGGGGTACCGCACTGCTGCTGTCGACGTCGGCGGCGGCGAGGACGTCGTCGCGGAAGCCCATCGCGAGGAGCTCCTGCCCGCTGGCGCAGTCCAGCAGCGCCGGGGTGAGGTCCCGCTTGATCGCGGTGTACGCGTGCACCGCGACCTGCGCCTCGGGGCTGAGCTCGGCGCGCAGGTGCGGCAGGAGCCCGAGCAGGGCCGACAGGACGGCGCCGCAGCCCCAGAGATCCTCGACGCTCGGGCGCAACGACCGGTCGGGCCACCGCTCCCCCGCGGCGACGAGCGCGAGGGTGGTCGTCGGCTCCGCCATCCGCGTGGCCAGCCACGTCGCCACGGCCGTCCGGTTGCGCAGCGCCGCCCCGACGACGGTCAGGCCTCGGTCCCGCAGGTGGGTGCTGATCGTCGACCCGTTGGGTGAGGGCAGCACCAGCCGGCGGAGCCCGGTGGCTGCGCGCAGGCTGGCCGGCGACAGGCTCACGGCGACCAGCGAGTCGGAGTCGCGCGCCTCGAACCGGCCGACGGCGTACGTCGCATCGCGGGCGGCCGCGTACTCGACCACGCCGTCGTCGCGCCATGCGTAGGGGTACACCTCGGCGCCCAGGTCGACCGCGACCGTCAGGGTGGTGGTGAAGCTGAGGACGTCACAGACGACCGCGATGTCGGCCGAACCGGCCACGGCCTGGGCCCCGCTGGTCCCCCAGTCGAGACGGATCCGGTGCCCCTGCTGCGTGTGCTCGCTCCCCATGGGCTCACTCTAGGTGAGCGAGGGCACGATCACTCGAACGGTGCCGGGTCCCCCGCGCCGACCCTGACGATCTCGGCGTCCCCCCCGGACATGTCGACCACCGTCGTCGGCTCGAGGCCGCACTCGCCGGAGTCGATCACCGCGTCGACCTGGTGCTCCAGGGTCTCCTTGATCTCCCACCCGTCGGTCAGCGGTTCCTCGTGGTCCGGGAGCAGGAGCGTGCTGGACAGGAGCGGTTCGCCGAGCTCCTCCAGGAGCGCGCACGCCACGGGGTGGTCGACGATCCGCACGCCGACGGTGCGCTTCTTGGGGTGCAGCAGACGGCGGGGCACCTCGGAGGTGGCCGGCAGGATGAAGGTGTACGACCCGGGCGTCGTCGCCTTGACCGCCCGGTACATCCAGTTGTCGAGCTGGACGAGCTGACCGAGCTGGGCGAAGTCGTGGCAGACCAGGGTGAAGTGGTGTCGCGCGTTCAGCCGCCGGATGCGCACGATGCGGTCCTTGCCCTCGGCGTTGCCGAGCCGACAGCCGAGGGCGAAGCAGGAGTCGGTGGGATAGGCGATCAGCCCGCCGTCGCGGATCAGGTCGGCGGCCTGGCGGATCAGCCGAGGCTGCGGATCCTGGGGATGCACGTCGAAGTAGCGGGCCATGGCGTCACCGTAAGAGGTGGACCGGGTGCGAGACCAGATCGGCTGCGACGCTGGGGGCATGAGCCTCGACCTGCAGCAGGCACTGCTCGCCACCCTGGACGGCACCTACCCGCAGGTCGACGGAGGGTGGGACCTGGTCCGACCGTGGCACCCGCACGTGGAGGCGGTCGTCGCGCTGACCGGGCACGCGTACGTCGCCGTTCGCGACGACCTGGTGGACCGGCTGCCGCGGGAGCGGCTGGACGGGTACGGCGGCGCGCACGACCCGCGGGTCCTCGCCGGTCTGGTCGGAGACGGCTGGGTGGACTGCCTCGACGCGCTGCTCCTGCACCCCGGCGGCGCGACGACCGAGATCGAGCTGGTCGCCCGGTCCGACCGGGCGCAGCATCCCAGAGCCGCGCTCGCGCAACGGGTTCGCCACGACGTCCGGGTGCTCGGCCGGGCGCGGGGCGACGGTCTGGTGACCGTCGGCCGCGGGATCGCCGGCCTGCCCGAGATCGGCGTCGAGACGGCCGACGGAGACGGCAGAGCTCTGATCACGGCGGCCGTCGCGAGCATCGGCGGCCCCGTCGCCGCAGCCGTGGCTCCCGGCAACGCTCGTGCCCTGCGAACCTTCCTCGCCGCCGGCTTCGTCCCTGTCGGGTCGGTCCAGCTCTTCGTGCGCTCGCCCGCTCAGTCCTGATGTGCCGCGGCTCGGCGGACGTGATCGACGTAGCCGGACAGCACCAAGGGCCAGTCGTTGAAGCGGTGCCGGTCGGTGGAGTTGTCGCGGTTCCACCCGGTGTGCCGGAAGCGCATCCGTGAGCCGGAGTCGTGGTCGGAGAACTCCACCCGGATGACACTGGGCACCCCGCTGCGGTGCGAGAGGTTGAAGCTGTGCTCGAGCGCGCCCGCCGGATCGAGGTGCCGGACCGTGCCCCAGTCCTCGGCATGTCCGCCGGTGTACCGCGCGAGCACCCGGCCGCCCACTCGGGGCTCGATGACCACGCGGTCGTACGCCGCCGGATCGTTGGTGTAGGTGCCGGGCCACCAGCGGCCGATGCGGTCCACGTACAGGTAGAACGCGCGGCGCGCAGGCACCGGCAGGTCGTACGACAGCACGACGTCATCAGCAGGCATGTCACCCTTCCTCCCTCAGGCGGCTCACAGTCTGCCGGGAGGCGCACCACCGCGCGCGAGCGCGTTTCCGGTTGTGGAAACGGGTCCCTCGCCGCTGCGGGATGTGGATACGGGGTCAGCCGGTGGCGACCGTGGTGGTGAGCTCGGTCGGCAGCATGACCGTGCGCGAGACGGTGCACAGGCGTTCGTGCGACTGCCGAGCCGCGTCGGGCAGCACGGTGCGGGCCTGGTCGCCGGCCTCACCCTGCGGGAACGTCACCTCGAAGGTCACGGTGATCGGGCCCATGTGGTTGCCCTGCTCGTCGCGCAGCTTCTCCCCCTCCGCCGTCACCCGGAAGGTGTCCGGCTCGCTGCGGCGGCTGGTGAGGATGTCGACGTCGATCGCGGAGCACCCGGCGATCGCGGTGAGCAGCAGCTCGACGGGAGTGAAGTCGTCGTCCGCGCCGCTGCCGAAGGACAGGGTGCCGCCACGGGTGTTCGTCGCCGTGAACCGCCCGGCGGAGTCGCGGGACAGGGAGATCGAACGGTGCGAGCTCTGGGTCGTCATGAGGCCACCCTGCCAGTAGCCTCCGAGAGTGTGAGCGCCGAACCGACCTTCCCCCAGGGCCGCCTCGTCCTGCTTCGCCACGGCGAGACGGAGTGGAGTAGGTCGGGCCAGCACACCGGCACCACCGACGTCCCCCTGACACCGGTCGGTGAGGAAGCCGCGCGCCAGACCGCCGCGCTGCTCACGGCGTACGACGTCGTGTCGGTGTACTGCTCGCCGATGACCCGCGCCCGGCGGACCGCCGAGCTGGCCGGGCTGCGTGACGTGCGCATCGACGACGACCTGCGCGAGTGGGACTACGGCGCCTACGAGGGGCTCACCACACCGCAGGTGCGCGAGCAGCTGGGCTACCAGTGGGAGATCTTCAGGTACGGCGTCGCCCCGGGGAAGACGCCCGGCGAGACCGTCGAGGACGTCGCCGCGCGCGCCAGCCACGTCCTGAACCGGGTGTGGCCGGACCTGCACCGCGGAGACGTCGTCCTGGTCGCCCACGGGCACCTGCTGCGCATCCTGACCACGGTCTGGTTGCGCGAGCAGCCCCGCTTCGGCGCCAAGATCTCGCTGGACGCCGGCTCGGTCAGCGTCCTGGGCGAGCACCACGGCGTCCCGACGATCGACGTCTGGAACCGCGTGACCTGAGGCGTTACGGCAGCGGCCAGGTGTGCACCGGCTCGTTGCTGTGCATGCCCTCGACGTAGCGCTCCAGCATCCCGCGCAGCGCAGTGGGCCGGTCCTTGCCCCGCTCCTCCAGCGCGTCGACGCAGGCGATCTGCCAGGACGCGCCGTTGCGCCCCTGCCGGCACCGGTCCTCCAGCACCCCGAGGAAGCGGTCGCGGACCTCGGGTGCGACGCCCCACCGGTCCAGCCCCTCGTGCGCCAGCGGGAGCAGGTGCCGCAGGACGAGCTCGTCCGTCGGCACCTCGCCGAACCCGGGCCAGTAGACCCGCGACTCGATGCCCCGGCGCGCGGCCTGCCGGAAGTTCTCCTCAGCGGCCGCGAAGCTCATCCGGGTCCAGATCGGGCGGTCGCTCTCGGCGAGCATCCGGACCACGCCGTAGTAGAACGCGGAGTTGGCGAGGCAGTCGATGATGGTCGGCCCGGCCGGCAGCACGCGGTTCTCGACGCGCAGGTGCGGACGACCGCCGACGATGTCGTAGATCGGGCGGTTCCAGCGGTAGACCGTGCCGTTGTGCAGGCGCAGCTCGGCCAGCTGCGGCGCCTCCCCCGCCTCCAGCAGCGCGACCGGGTCCTCGTCGCTGGTCTCCGGCAGCAGCGCCGGGTAGTAGCGCACGTTCTCCTCGAACAGGTCGAAGATCGAGGTGATCCAGCGCTCGCCGAACCAGACCCGGGGGCGGACGCCCTGGTTCTTCAGCTCCTCCGCGCGGGTGTCGGTCGCCTGCTGGAAGATCTCGACGCGGCTCTCGTGCCACAGCTGCTTGCCGAAGAAGTACGGCGAGTTCGCGCCGACCGCGAGCTGGATCGAGGAGAGCGCCTGCGCGGCGTTCCAGTGGGCGGCGAACTCCTGGGGCTGGACCTGCAGGTGCAGCTGCACCGAGGTGCACGCCGACTCCGGCGCGATCGAGTCGGCGTACGTCGCGAGCCCCTCGCCCGTGGGCCCCTCGAGGTCGATCCACAGGTCCTCGCCACGCGCGGCGAAGATCGCCTCGTTCAGCGCGGCGTACCGGGCGTTCGCACTCATCCACTCGGTCGTGAAGTGCTCGGGCATCAGCGTCGGGAGGATCCCGATCATCACGATGTGTGCACCGGTGCGGTTGGCCATGCTCTCGGCGCGGTTGAGGCTCCTGCGCAGGTCGTCCTCGAGCTCCAGCGCCGCCTTGCCCGGCAGCGGCCGGGGGTTGACGTTCAGCTCGATGTTGTACTGCCCGAGCTCGGTCTGGTAGTCCGGATCGGCGATCGTCTCCAGCACGTCGGCGTTGGTCATGGTCGGTTGGTACGCCGAGTCCACCAGGTTGAGCTCGATCTCCATCCCCGTGAGGGGCCGGTCGAACTCGAAGCTGCTGGTGGTCAGCATCCGCTCGAACACGTCGAGGTTCTGCCTGACCTTCTCGCGGTAGCGCTGGCGCTGCTCGCGTGTGTACGACGTACTGCTGACGTCCTCGCCCATGGCGCACACCCCATCACACGGCCGCCGCCGTGTCACTCGTTCGAGAGCACGCCGCGTGGCGTGCCCGTCCTTGTCGGTCGTTGCTCATAACCTGCCCGGCGTGCGCTTCGTTCACACCTCCGACTGGCATCTGGGACGGTCCTTCCACGGTGCGGGGCTGCTCGGTGCACAGGCGCGTTACCTCGACCACCTCGTCGAGCTCGTCCGGGCCGAGCGGGTCGATGCGGTGCTCGTCGCCGGCGACGTGTACGACCGGGCCCTGCCCGGTCCCGACACCGTCGCCCTGCTGGACGACGCGCTGGTCCGCCTGCAGGCCGCGGGTGTCCAGGTGATCGTCTCCAGCGGTAACCACGACTCCGCCACCCGGCTGGGGTTCGGCGCCCGCGTCATGGAGCCGTCCGGGGTGCACATCCGTACGACGCTGGCGTCGGTCGGCGTGCCCGTGACCGTCGGGGACACGCACGTCTACCCCATCCCGTTCCTCGAGCCGTCGCTCGTCGCCGAGGAGCTGGGCTGCGAGGAGACCACCCACGCGGCTGTGCTGCGGCGCGTGATGGAGCGGATCCGGATCGACGCGGCACGGCGACCCGGGCGGTCGGTGGCGATGGCGCACGCGTTCGTCACCGGGGCGACCACGTCGGACTCCGAGCGGGACATCAGCGTCGGTGGGATGGGCGCGGTCCCGGTCGAGGTGTTCGACGGCGTCGACCACGTCGCCCTCGGCCACCTCCACGGCGCCCAGCAGCCGCGCGACCACGTGCGCTACAGCGGCTCACCGGTCGCGATGTCGTTCAGCGAGACGGCCCACGTGAAGGGGTCCTGGCTGATCGACCTCAGCGGCGCAACGGCGTCGCACGAGTTCGTCGAAGCACCGGTCGAGCGCCCGCTGCGCCGGCTGCGCGGAGAGCTCGACGACCTGCTGAGCGCCGACGCCTACCGGGACGCCGAGGACGCCTGGTGCCAGGTCACGCTGACGGACGCGGTCCGTCCGCGGGGGGCCATGGACCGCGTCCGCTCGCGCTTCCCGCACACCCTGCAGCTGCTGTTCGACAGCCCGGGCTCGGGGGCGGACGTCCGCACCTACGCCGAGCGCACCCGCGGCCGGTCCGACCTCGACCTGTGCTGCGACTTCCTCGAGCACGTCCGCGAGGGTGTCCCCGCCACCGACCACGAGCGGGACGTCGTCCGCGACGGACTCGCCGCCGCGGGGCGGGCGCGGCGGCGCAAGGACGACGAGGGTCACGTCGCGGACGTCGGTCGGGGACGGAGCGGCGCGGCGTGAGGCTGCACCACCTGCGCATCGAGGCGTTCGGTCCCTTCCCTGGATCCGAGTCCATCGACTTCGACACCTTGTCCGGCCACGGCCTGCACCTCATCCATGGGCCGACCGGTGCCGGCAAGTCGACCATCCTCGACGCGATCTGCTTCGCGCTGTTCGGACAGGTGCCCGGCCTGCGCCGCGGGCACCGCGAGAGCCTGCGCAGCGACCACGCGGCCCCGGGCGCCGTACCCAAGGTCTCCCTGGAGGTCACGGTCGGCGGACGGCGCCTGCACATCGAACGCACGCCCGAGCACCTGGCCCCCAAGAAGCGCGGGGACGGCATGACGCGTCGCCAGGCCAAGGTCGTCCTGCAGGAACGCGTCGACGGCCGCTGGACGGCGGTCAGCACCCGGCTGGACGAGGTCGGGGACGCGGTCGAGCAGGCCCTCGGCATGGGCCTGGAGCAGTTCGCGCAGGTCGTCCTGCTGCCGCAGGGGCAGTTCGCCGCCTTCCTGCAGGCCAAGCCGGAGGACCGGGGCGCCGTGCTGCGCCGGCTGTTCGACGTGCAGCGCTTCGCCGACCTGGAGGACTGGGTGGCCGCACGCCGCCGCACGCTGACCGCCGCTGCGGTCGACGCGCGGCAACGGGTCCGGGAGGAGCTGCGTGTGCTGGAGTCGGTGCTGAGCGACCTGCCGCACCGCGACGAGGACGCCCCACCGTGGAGTGAGCTCGCGACCGACGCGCTGCCCGCCGCGCTGGAGCAGGAGCTGCGCCGGGCGTCCGCCGGTGCCGACGCGGCGATGGCGACAGCCGAGCGCGCGGAGTCCGACGCCGAGCGCGCCCGCGAGCAGCTGTCCGCCGCACGGCGGCTGCAGGCGTTGCAGGCGCAGGCGCTGAGTGCGCGGGCGGTGCTCGCCGACCACGACGCGCGCGCCGCGTGGGCGCAGGAGCACCAGCACGAGCTCACCCGTGCGCGGCGCGCCGCGGCGGTGGAGCCCAGCCGGCGGACGGCGGCACGGGCGGCTGACGAGCGCGATCGTGCGGATGTGGCCATGCAGGCCTCGGAGGAGTCGTTGCGGACAGTGGCTCCTCACCTGTCCTCGGACGACGACGGTCAGTGGGAGGCGCTGGCCGCGGCCGGTGAGCTCTTGCGCGCGGCCCGACCGGCCGCGCAGGAGGTCGAGGAGGCGCGCAGGCTGGCGACGTCCTCGGCCGACGCGGTACGACGTCTGGAGGCCGAGCGGGCGGAGATCGGTACGGAGCTCGCCAGGCTCCAGGAGATCCTGACCGGGCTCGAGCGGGAGCACGAGGTCCTGGCGGAGCAGGCAGTGACTGTCGACTCGGCGCGCCACCGTCGGTCCGCGGTCGAACGGGTGCACCTGGCGCGCGAGGCGTGGACCCAGGCCGGGTCGGCAGCCGAGCAGGCAGGTACGGCCGTCCGGGTGGCGGGCGGGCGTTTCGCGACCGCCGAGAAGGACGTGCTGCGGATGCGGTCGCTCCGGCTGGAGCACGTCGCGGCGAGCCTCGCCCTGGACCTGCGTCGCGGGCAGCCGTGCCCGGTGTGCGGTGCCGAGGAGCACCCCGCGCCCGCCTCGCTGCCCCTGATCGACCTGTCCGCGGAGACGATCGACGCGGCGGAGGCGGCGTCCGAGCTCGCCGGCGCAGCCTTGCGGGAGGCCACCGCCCGTCAGGCCGGTGCGGAGTCGGCGCTGACGGCGGCTCGGGAACGGCTGGAGCGCGACTGGCGGGAGCTCGGCGCCGACGACGACCTGCCGTCCGCAGCGCACGTCGCGCGGCTGCTCGAGGAGGCCTCGTCCGCGGTCGGGGCGGCGCAGCGGTCGGCCGCGGAGCTCGCCTCGATCATCGACCGGATCGCTACCGGGCAGCGCGCGCTGACCGGGACCGATGCGCGGCGTGAGCAGGTCGACCAGCAGGTCGCCGTACGACGCGCAGAGCACGATGCCGCCCTGGCTCGCCGGTCCGAGCTCGACCGGCGGCTGCGCGAGCTGCTGGACGAGCATGGTGGCTCGTGCCCTTGCGTACGGCACGCACCGGACCCCGCCGACGACGAGTCGGAGCCGTGGACCACCGGGCTGCGGGACGCCGAGGCCGCCCATGCCGCCGTCGTCCGCGCCGTCGAGCGGGCCCGCGCGGCGCGGACGACCGCCGATGCCCTGACGGCCGCAGCGGACCGGGCGCACGCGGACCTGACCGCTCTGGTCGACGAGCACGGCTTCGAGACGGTCGAGGACGCGCATCGGGCCTGGCGGGACCAGAGCCGCCGGGACACCCTGGAGGAGCAGCTGCGTCGGCATCACGCCGGACGTGAGCGTGCCCTGGCGGTGCTGGACCAGCCCGAGGTCCGTACGGCCGAGCAGCAGGAGCCGCCCGCGCTCGACGACCTCGGCGCCGCCACCGACACGGCCGTCGCCCGGGCTCGCGCCGCGCGGTCGGTGATGGCGACGTCCCAGCGAGCGGCCGGACGCCTGGGCGACGTGGCCCGCGACCTGCTCGACGCGATCCGGGCGGGTCAGCCGGTGGAGACCGAGCTGGAGTCGGTCGCCGCGCTCGCCGACACCATGAACGGCGGCGGCGACAACGTACGACGGATGCGGCTCTCCTCCTACGTCCTCGCCGCTCGGCTGGAGGAGGTCACCCGGCTGGCCAACGAGCGGCTCGGCACGATGACCGACGGGCGCTACGAGCTCGCGCACTCCGACGCCCGCGCCAAGGGCGGCCTGCGCAGCGGCCTCGGCCTCGTGGTCCACGACGCCTGGACCGGCCGGACCCGCGACACGGCCACATTGTCCGGTGGGGAGGCGTTCCTCGCCTCGCTCGCCCTGGCTCTCGGTCTCGGTGAGGCCGTCCGCCAGGAGTCCGGTGGCATCGAGCTGGAGACGCTGTTCGTCGACGAGGGGTTCGGCTCCCTGGACGAGCAGAGTCTGGAACAGGTGATGCAGGTGCTGGACACGCTGCGCGCCGGTGGCCGCAGCGTCGGGATCGTGAGCCACGTCGCCGAGCTGCGCCAGCGCGTACCCGCCCGGATCGCCGTGTCGAAGACGGAGTCCGGCTCGACGGTCTCGGTGCACGTCGGCGGCGAGTCGGCCGCGTGACCGCGGCTCGGTCCACGAGGCCCGCCCGCGGTCGTCCCTCGGACGGCAGCGACCCGCGCGACGACGGCTGTGCCAGGCTGACCACGTGCGCCAGATCCGTCAGTCCGACAAGCTGAAGAACGTCCGGTACGACGTCCGGGGGCCGATCCTCGTCGAGGCCCAGCGGCTCGAGGCCGAGGGCCACCGGGTCCTCAAGCTGAACATCGGCAACCCCGCTCCGTTCGGCTTCGAGGCACCCGACGCGATCGTCGCCGACATGGTCCATCACCTGCCGGACGCCCAGGGGTACTCCGACTCACAGGGCATCTACTCGGCCCGGACCGCCGTCGCGCAGTACTACCAGGGACGAGGCCTGCGCGACACGGCCGTCGACGACGTGTTCATCGGCAACGGCGTCTCCGAGCTCATCACGATGGTGCTGCAGGCGTTCGTGGACGACGGGAACGAGATCCTCGTCCCCGCGCCGGACTACCCGCTGTGGACCGGAGCGGTGACGCTGTCGGGTGGCACCCCGGTGCACTACCTGTGCGACGAGAGCAACGGCTGGCAGCCCGACCTGGAGGACATCGAGTCCAAGATCACCGCGGCCACCCAGGCGATCGTGATCATCAACCCGAACAACCCGACCGGCGCCGTCTACTCCGAGCAGCTGGTCCGCGACCTCGTGGACCTCGCACGACGGCACGACCTGGTCGTCTTCAGCGACGAGATCTACGAGAAGATCGTGTTCGACGAGCTCCAGCACCACCACACCGCGACCTTCGCGGGTGACGACGTGCTGTGCCTGACGTTCAGCGGTCTGTCGAAGGCGTACCGCGTGTGCGGCTACCGGGCCGGCTGGCTGATGATCTCCGGGCCGAAGCATCTGGCGGCCGACTTCCTTGAGGGCCTGACTCTGCTGGCCAACATGCGGATGTGCGCCAACGTGCCGGCTCAGCACGCCATCCAGACCGCGCTCGGCGGCTACCAGTCGATCGACGACCTCATCGTCCCCGGTGGTCGGTTCTACGAGCAGAGCATGACCGCGTACAAGCTGCTCAACGACATCCCCGGGGTGAGCTGCGTCCGGCCGCAGGGGGCGTTGTACTGCTTCCCCCGGCTGGACCCCGAGGTGTACGGCATCCGGGACGACGAGGAGTTCGTCCTCGGACTGCTGCGGTCCAAGAAGTTGCTGGTCACGCACGGCACCGGCTTCAACTGGCCCGAGCCCGACCACTTCCGGCTGGTGACCCTCCCGGACGTGGAGATGCTCACCGAGGCCATCGGCCGGATCGCCGAGCACCTCGCCACGCTGCGCACCTGAGTCCACGCGCTGGTCGGGCGCCGACGCGAGGAGGCCGGAGGCACCGATGGGTGCCTCCGGCCTCCTGCACGGTCAGCAGGTCATGACCGCCTCAGTCCTCGAACGCCTCAGGCGAGGGGCAGGAGCAGATCAGGTTGCGATCACCGAACGCGCCGTCGATCCGGCGCACCGGCGCCCAGTACTTGCGCAGCGGGTCCACCCCGGCGGGGTAGGCGGCCTCCGCGCGGGTGTACGGGTGGTCCCAGTCCTGCGTCAGCGACACCGCGGTGTGCGGGGCATGCCGCAGGACGCTGTCCGCGACCGGGACGGCACCGTCGGCCACGGCCTGGATCTCACCGCGGATCGCGATCATCGCCTCGCAGAAGCGGTCCAGCTCGTGCAAGTCCTCGCTCTCGGTGGGCTCGACCATGAGCGTGCCCGCCACCGGGAACGACATCGTCGGCGCGTGGAACCCGTAGTCGATGAGCCGCTTGGCGACGTCGTCGACGGTCACGCCGGTGTCCTTGGTGATGCCGCGCAGGTCCAGGATGCACTCGTGGGCGACCAGGCCGTTCTCGCCGGCGTAGAGCACCGGGAAGTGCTCGCGCAGCCGGGCGGCCACGTAGTTCGCCGACAGGATGGCCGTCTGCGTCGCCTCGGTGAGCCCGGCACCACCCATCAGACGCACGTACGCCCAGGAGATCGGCAGGATCGACGCCGACCCGAACGGAGCGGCCGAGATCGGGCCGACACCGGTGGCCGGACCGGCCTCGTCGGACAGCGGGTGGTTCGGCAGGTACGGGGCCAGGTGAGCCCGCACCGCGACCGGACCGACCCCCGGGCCGCCACCGCCGTGCGGGATGCAGAACGTCTTGTGCAGGTTCAGGTGGGAGACGTCGCCGCCGAACTCCCCGGGCTGCGCGAGCCCGACGAGCGCGTTGAGGTTCGCACCGTCGACGTACACCTGACCGCCGGCCTCGTGCACGAGCGAGCAGAGCTCGGTGATCGTGTCCTCGAAGACGCCGTGCGTCGAGGGGTAGGTCACCATGATCGCGGCGAGGCTCTCGCCGTGCTCCTTCAGCTTCTGCTTCAGGTCCTCCAGGTCGACCTCACCGGTCGGCGCGGTCTTGACGACGACGACCTTCAGACCGGCCATGACCGCGCTGGCGGCGTTCGTGCCGTGCGCGGACGCGGGGATCAGGCAGATGTTGCGGTGTGCCTCGCCGTTCGCCTGGTGGTAGGCGTGGATCGCGAGCAGACCGGCGAACTCACCCTGCGAGCCGGCGTTCGGCTGCAGTGACACCGAGTCGTAGCCGGTGATCTTGCACAGCCAGCCCTCCAGGTCGCTGATCAGCTCGCGGATGCCGACGGTCTGGTCGGCCGGCGCGAACGGGTGCAGGTTCGCGAACTCCGGCCAGGTGATCGACTCCATCTCGGTGGTGGCGTTGAGCTTCATCGTGCACGAGCCGAGCGGGATCATGCCGCGGTCGAGCGCGTAGTCACGGTCGGACAGCGCCCGCAGGTAGCGCAGCATGGACGTCTCGCTGCGGTGGGCGTGGAACACCGGGTGGGTGAGGAACTCCCCCGTACGACGCAGCACGGTCGGCCAGTTCGGCTCACCGTCGCCCAGGGTCGGGATGTTCACGCCGAACGCCGAGGCGACGGCGTGCAGGTCCTCGGCGGTCGTCGTCTCGTCGACGCTCAGCGACACGTGGTCGGCATCGACCCGGAAGATGTTGACCCCGTGCGCGACGGCGGCCTCGACCACGGCGTCCGCACGGCCGGGCACCACGGCCGTCAGGGTGTCGAAGAAATGGTCGGCCGTCGTCTCGACACCGGCAGCGTGCAGCGAGTCCGCCAGAGCGACCGCCTTGGCGTGCGTCGCCCGGGCGATCCGGGTCAGGCCGTCCGGGCCGTGCCACACGGCGTACATGGAGGCCATCACGGCCAGCAGCACCTGGGCGGTGCAGATGTTCGAGGTCGCCTTCTCCCGCCGGATGTGCTGCTCGCGGGTCTGCAGCGCCAGGCGGTACGCCGGCGCCCCGTCCGCGTCGACGCTGACGCCCACCAGTCGGCCCGGCATGGTGCGCTCCAGGCCGGAGCGCACGCTCATGTAGCCGGCGTGCGGGCCGCCGAAGCCCATGGGCACGCCGAAGCGCTGGGTGGTGCCGACGGCGATGTCGGCGCCCCACTCGGCGGGCGGGGTGAGCATGGTCAGCGCCAGCAGGTCCGCAGCGGCGGTCACCAGAGCACCACCCTCGTGCGCAGCATCCGCGAGGCCTCGCCAGTCGCGGATCGAGCCGTCGGCGCCCGGGTACTGCACCACGACACCGAAGACGTCGCGGTCGCCGGCCAGCGCGCGCAGCGCGGCGGCGTCCGACACGGTCGTCAGGTCGGCCACGACCACCTCGATGCCGAGCGGCACGGCGCGCGTGCGGGTCACGGCGATCGACTGCGGCATCAGCTGGGCGTCCAGCACCAGGACGGCGTCCTTGGCGACCTTGCTGCCGCGGCGCATCAGCGTCATGGCCTCGGCCACCGCGGTCGACTCGTCCAGCAGGGAGGCGCCGGCGGTCGCCAGACCGGTCAGGTCGCTGACCACGGTCTGGAAGTTGAGCAGGGCCTCGAGACGGCCCTGAGAAATCTCCGGCTGGTACGGCGTGTACGCGGTGTACCAGGCGGGGTTCTCCAGGATGTTGCGCCGCACGACCGCCGGGGTGTGCGTGCCGTAGTAGCCCAGGCCGATCATCGAGGTCAGCACCGTGTTGCGCGAGGCCTTGTCGCGCAGCTCGCGGATGACCGCGGGCTCGGACTCGGCTGCCTCCAGGCCGAGCGCGGCGCCCGCGCGGATGACGCTGGGGATCGCCTGGTCGAGCAGGCTCTCCAGGCTGCTCTGGCCGACGACCTTGAGCATGGCGGCGACGTCGTCATCGGCGGGGCCGATGTGACGGGCGACGAAGTCAGGGTGCTGGGGCTGCGGCACGTGGCTCATGACACTCCCGGTGGTGAGGCGGCCACCCGGACCTGCTGGCCGGGTGGGTGCGTCTCCCCCTCTGTCACGTACGTGAACGCTTCAGAGATGCCTGATCCGGGCGGTCCTGGCGCCTGAGAGGTTCCGGGGAGTTTGCTCCTTCGGCGCCCCATCGTCGCTGATGAGGACTCTCCCGTCCGGTGTGTTCGGCGCCACCAATCTACCAGTGAGCGACCAGGTGGGCTCGCGCGACGGCGAGCCCACACCGCAGCACCGGGACCGGCGAACCAGCACTATCCGGCGCTGCGCTGCTCCCGCCGCAGCCGCAGCTCGTCACCGGGGTGCGGTGCCGGCGCCTCTGCGTCGGGACGCTCGCTCGGCAGCTCGGCCAGGCTGCCCTCGACCTCGCGCCACACCGAGCCCACCGCGATGCCGAACACGCCCTGGCCGCCGCGCATGAGATCGATGACCTCGTCGTCGGAGGTGCACTCGTACACCGTCGCGCCGTCGGACATCAGCGTGATGCCGGCGAGGTCGGAGACACCGCGGTCGCGCAGCGCCGACACCGCTGTACGGATCTGCTGGAGCGAGACGCCGGTGTCGAGCAACCGCTTGACGATCTTGAGCACCAGGATGTCGCGGAAGCTGTACAACCGCTGGTGGCCCGAGCCGGAGGGGTTGCGCACCGACGGCTCGAGCAGGCCCGTACGGGCCCAGTAGTCGAGCTGGCGGTAGGTGACGCCCGCCGCGCGGCAGGCGGCCGGGCCGCGGTAGCCGACCGAGTCGGACAGCGCCTCCGGTACACCCTCGGTGAACAGTGCTTCCTGCCGGGGCGCCGGAGTCGTCGACTCCGCAGATCGCACTTCGCCCGTCGTGCCCACGACAACCTCCGAATGACTCGTCCGCGTTCAAGGACGACATGCCGACCAGGTGACTTCACGATGACGCTATTCCGGGGGTCGGCCGGGGTCAACGACCACCGGCACCGACGGTCGGCGTGTCGCGCGCCGCCCGTGACAAGTCTTGAGTTTAGGTTGACGGTGAGGTCGGGTCCAGTACCCCGGTCACGTGTCGGTCGGACCGCTCGTCTCGTCCGGCGGAGCCTCGAAGTCCTCGGCCGAGACCTGGTCGAGGAACTCGCGGAACCGCTCGACCTCGTCCTCCTCCTCGACGGGGACGACCACGCCCACCTCGGCCAGGATCGCCTCGTCCACCAGGATCGGGACGTGAGCGCGCAGGGCGACCGCGATGGCGTCCGAGGAACGGGAGCTGATCCGCGTGTTGCCGTCGACCACGAGCTCGGCGTAGAAGACCTGCTCCTCCATCTTGGTGATCCGGACCTCGGTGAGGCGGTGCCCCAGCCCGGTCAGCAGATCGACCAGCAGGTCGTGGGTCAACGGCCGGGGCGGCGTCACGCCCTGCTGGGCGTACGCGATCGCCGTGGCCTCGGGGGCACCGATCCAGATCGGGACGTGCCGCTCACCGCCGCGCTCGCGCAGCAGCACGATCGGGTTGTTGGTCGGCATCTCGACCCGGACACCCATCACGTCGACCTCTTTCACGCCTCCCACGCTACCCGGTCGGCGCGACTACGTTCGGCCCTCCTGCAGGCCCGCGCGTACGAGGGCGACGTGCAGGGTCAGGCAGCGCGCGAGGACGTCGGCGCGCTTGGCGCCGTCGGACCCGGCCGTCTGCTCGACGAGGCCGATCTCGCGGTCGGCCGCGAGCCGGAACGCGCGCAGGTGGCGGCCGCTCACGCCGTACGCCGCCAGTGCCTCGGCCGCCCGCGCCACCGTCAGGTCGGCCTCCCCGAAGTACCCCTCGGCGTCGGCGGTGATCAGGTGGAAGGTCTCCAGCTCGGTGACCTGGGACGGGGCCAGCCCGCTTCCGTCGGAGAGCTCGGCGCGGGTGAGGCGCAGCCGGCGCAGCGGGGTCGACAGGTCGTCCGCCGACGGCAGGTCGTCGTCCCCCACCGGCGGCGGCACCGCGGGGAGCCCGCCGGAGGGACCCTCCTCCGGCGGCAGCCCACGGTCGAACGCATCGAGGGCGTCGCGGATGACCCGCAGCGGCCAGAAGCGGTCCCGCTGTGCCGTCAGCACGAAGCGGAGCCGTTCGATGTCGCGCTCGGAGTACTCGCGGTAGCCCGAGTCGCGACGCTGCGGAGAGACGAGGCCCTCGGTGTCCAGGAAGCGCACCTTGGAGACGGTCAGGTCCGGGAAGTCGGACCGGAGGCGTTCCAGCACGGCACCGATCGTCAGACCGCGGCCGCTGGGCGAGGTCACGACGCGGGCTGCGCGCTGCCGTAGTAGACGAGGCGGAACTTGCCGACCATGACCTCGTCACCGGTCCGGAGCGGAGCCGAGTCGACGAGCTGCATGTTGACGTACGTGCCGTTGAGCGAGCCGACGTCCTGGACCTCGAAGCCTCCACTGGTGCGGCGGAACACCGCGTGCCGGCGGGAGACGGTGACGTCGTCGAGGAAGATGTCGCTGTCAGGGTGCCGACCGGTGCTCACCTCGTCGGCGTCCAGCAGGAAGCGCGCGCCGGTGTTCGGGCCGCGCAGCGCGATCAGCAGCGCCGTGCCGGGCCGCAGGGCCTCGACGGTGGCCTGGTCGGTGTTGGACAGACGGGTCTCCCCGTCGGGCACGAACTCCGGGCTGGTCGGCTCGGTGAACTTGGGGATCCTCGCCGTGGTCGCGTCGTCGGCGTAGCTGCCCTGCGGGCCGCTGGGATCGACCTGGCCGCTGCGCTCGCCCCCGGGAATGTTGTCCCGCTGCGCGCCCGGGTCCTGGTCGGACATGTCCACCTACCTGTCGTCGTTCGTCGGTCGAGCAGGTCATCCGCCAGCAGCCGATGACCGGTCGTGGTCCAAGGAGTCACTCTAGGGGACCCCGCGGTCCAGCAGAGCGGAATGCGGGTGGGCGATGAGCGCACGGACGGGCGCTGCACCGCCGGCGGTTCAGCCGAGCGTCGCCTGGTAGGCCTCGGCGTCCATGAGCGCCTCGACCGCGGCCGGGTCGGAGAGCTTCAGCTCGAACATCCAGCCCTCGGCGTACGGGGCGGTGTTGACCTGCTCGGGCGCGCCGTCCAGGCCCTCGTTGACCGTGACGACCTCGCCGTCGAGCGGGGAGTACAGGTCGCTGACGGACTTGGTCGACTCGACCTCACCGCAGCTGTCGCCGGCGGTCACGGAGTCGCCGACGGCCGGCAGGCTGACGTACACGACGTCGCCGAGTGCGTCCTGGGCGTACGCGGTGATCCCCACGCGGACGACACCGTCGCCCTTGTCCGCGACCCACTCGTGATCGTTGGTGTAGCGCAGGTCAGCCGGGTACTCGAGCTCGCTCATGCAATCTCCTTGGTAGTCAGGGGTACTCGTTGTTCAGAGAAGGCGCGTCATTTCCCCTGGTCGTCGCGCTGAGCGTAACGAGCGTCCGAGACGGCCCGCAACGCGGTCACCTCGACGCGGCCCAGCTCGAGAACCGTGGGGTGGGCACCGATCCGTTTGAGCTGCTCGACGACCCCGCCGGGGATCGCCATCGCCGTCGACATGGTGTGCGAGTCACCGATCGCGAGGATGGTGTACGGCGCCCGCACGGGCTTGCCGTCGACGACCAGCGTGCCGTCCTTCGAGGTGCCGAACCAGCTGTCGGCGACGACGCGCGCGTCCCCGATCTGGATCGCCTCGGCGCCGGCGCCGCGCAGCTCCTGAACGGTGTCGAGCAGGTTCGCGGCGATCATCGCCCGGTCGGGGTCGTTGACGACGATCTTGATGCCCGGCCCGGTGGCCTTGACCGTGCCGGCGAGGATGCCCAGCGAGGCGAGCCGGTCACGCGCGGCGCTCAGGGCGGCCCCGTCGTTGTCCCCCGACTTCAGGCCGTCGCGGGTACGGGTCAGGTCACGAACGTCCTTGTCGAGGCGGCTGGACTGGTTGTTGACGTTGGCGAGCAGGGACACCAGGTCGGACTGCCGCAGGTTCTCCAGGCCCGAGGTGCGGGTCTGGCGCACCTGGGTCACCGTGGCGAACCCGAGGGCCAGCGCGAGCAGGGCGGCCAGCAGGTTGCCCTTGGTCAGCCGGGGCATCGCCATCCGGCCGAGCCGCCCCCAGGCCGAGGGCTCGCTCTCGTCGGCCGGTACCGAGCGGGCCGGCACGGTGTCGCTCGGCCCTCTGTCGCTCGGCTCGACGCGAGGCGGCTCCGCGGGCTCCGGTCTCGACGGCGGTACGTCGTCGGCACGCGCGTCTGTCGCGGGCTGGGCGGCCGTCGCTGCGGACGGGACCGCGGTCGCACCATTGCCCGGTCGGGCGGGCAGCTCGGCGCGGACCGGCGTCCGGGCGTCCGGGGGCTGCTGCGGCTCGTGCTCCGGCGTCGGCTCCCCCGACCGTGCCGCCGGGTGGGGGTACGTCGCCTCCTGGGTCCTGTCAGCGTCCTCGGCCTCCGCTGTGACGGGCGCGCCCGGACGTACGTCGGCGGGCTCCTCGACAGCCGGCGCCACCGCCTCGTCGCTCGGCGCCGACGAGGTGGGCTCGACTCGCTTGTCGTCCGCGGCACCGCCGGCCGGGGGGTCGACCCGGTCCGGACCGTCGTGACCAGGGACGGGGTCGACGGCTGGACCGGGCTCGTCGGCAGCGGCCGACTCGGTCGGTCGCTCGGACGGGACACCGGATCGCTCAGCCGGCTCGCTCGGACCCGCGCTCGCAGCGGGACGGTCCGCTGGTGCGAGGTCCCCGTCGGAGTCCGGAACCGGCGACTCGGCCGCCGGTGTCGCCTCAGCGGTGTCGGCCGGGCGCTCGTCGGCTCGTTCGGGCGCGGGCGTCCGGTCGGAGTGGTCGTCCGGTCCAGCAGCCTGCGCAGGCGCGTCCGCGTCGGTGGCGTCGTCCGCCCGCTCGGCGGACGACGGCTCGGTGCCGGGCGACGGCGCCGTGGTCATCTCGTCGGGCTCGACCGACGAGGCGTCGGTCGTCGGCGGCACGCTCTCGCCGTCTCCCGGCTCGGTGACCGCGGCCGCCTCGTCGGCGGGCGGGGTGGTGCGGTCGGTGGCTGACGGCGGCGCCCCGGCCGGCGACTGAGCACGGCGTCGCAGGTGGGGGCGCTTCTTACGGCTGGGCATGAGGATCAGGCCTTGAAGAGGTGACGACGGATGGAGGCGACGTTGCTGAAGATGCGCAGGCCGAGCACGACGACCACACCGGTCGACAGCTGCGAGCCGACGCCGAGCTGGTCGCCGAGGAACACGATGAGCGCGGCGACGACCACGTTGGACAGGAAGGAGACGACGAAGACCTTGTCGTCGAAGATGCCGTCCAGGACAGCCCGCAGCGCACCGAAGATGGCGTCGAGAGCAGCGATGACCGCGATGGGCAGGTACGGCTGGAGCCCGACCGGAACCTCCGGGTGGAGGAACAGGCCGGCGACCAGTCCGATGACGAGTCCGGCGGCGGGGATCACGGGGTCTCCTTCTGGGTGGACGTCGACCCTGTCGCGGTCTTCGTCGATGCGGTGCGGGCGTACTGCAGGACGGACGAGGACGACGCCGGCACGCTGAGCCTGTCAGCGTCGTCCATCTTCACGCGGATGTCGATCTGGGAGGGCAGCGCCTTCAGGTAGTCACCGGAGGGGCCTTCCTCGAACCGCTTGCGCATGCCGCCGGGCTCGCCGATGGCCGACACGACGTACGGGCGGGCGATCGGACGGAAGTCGATCGTGATGGCCGGCCCGGCGAAGCGGATCGACGAGGTGGACGTGAGGCGCTGGCCGTTGATCGAGATCGCCTCGGCGCCGGCCTGCCAGAACCCGTTGGTGAGGATCTGCAGGTCGCTGGAGGTGATGGAGCTCTCCTCCTCGCTGTTGGACTGCTCGTCGGCGTCCGGGTTGGACGGTGCGTCGTCGAGGGTGAGCTTGACGCCCGGACCGTGCACCGCCACCGCGCCGGAGGCGAGCTCGACGCGCTCGAGCTGCTCGGCGACGCTGACCCCACTCCCCTGGTCCAGCACCCGGCGCTGCGCGTCGCTGATCTCGTGCTGCAGGTCGGAGATGGTGCGGGTCTTGCCGTCGATGGCCTTCTGCTGGCCGTGGATCTGGTCGACCAGCTGCTGTCGCTGACGGTCGGCGGCGTCCTGTGGCAGGCGCAGCGTCTGGGCCGCAGCGATGAGGAGCAGGCCGATCAGCACGCAGGTGACGATCACCAGCGGGCTGCGCAGCCCGCCGGACCTCGCGGGGCCGCCGGATGCCGCCCGACGGTCGGCGGCGGCCTGGTAGCCCGGGTCGAGCGGGTGCTCCATGAGGTCGGTGAGCAACGACATGCTCGAACCGACACGACGTGGGGAGCTCGAGCCGGATGGCTCGTTCATGCAGAGACCGCCTTCTTGTGCTTGACCATGCCCCGGATCTGGGCGGCGTACATGACCGCGGCCAACCAGTAGAGGCCGGTGCCCCACCAGGCGAACGCCCAGCCCATCGGGCGGGCGATGTCGGCCACTACCGAACCACCTTCGGCGAGCAGAAGCAGCGGGAACGCGTAAATCAGGTTGAACGTCGCGGCCTTGCCCACGAAGTGGACGGGCGGGATCGCCAGCTGGTGACGGCGCAACGACGGACCGAGCGCCAGGACGAACAGCTCGCGCGAGAGCAGGACGGCGACGAGCCACCACGGGATGATGTCCCGCCAGGCGAGCCCGAGCAGCGTCGAGAGGATGTAGAGGCGGTCCGCGATCGGGTCGAGCAGCTGCCCGAGGCGGGAGATCAGGCCGTACCGCCGGGCGATCTTGCCGTCCAGGTAGTCGGTGACGCCGGAGAGCGCGAGCACGATGAGCGCGGCGGTGTCGTGCTCGGTCAGGATGAGCCACAGGAAGACCGGAACGCCCACGAGCCGGAGCATCGACAGCGCGTTGGGCACCGTCCACACGCGCCCGCTCACCACCGGCTCGCGCGCGGCCCCGGTCCCCGTCTCCGTCACGGGGACGATGCTAGGCGGTGCGGGTGTGAGTAGACGTTGAGGGACCGCCTGCGCACGAACCCCGCCAGAGTGATACCGAGCTCGTCCGCTGCGGCGACCGCCAGCTCGGACGGCGCCGAGATCGTCGCCAGCACGCCGACCCCGCTCATGGCGGCCTTCTGGACGATCTCGAAGGACGCCCGGGAGGAGACAACCAGGACCAGGTCGCGCACGTCCATCTCCTCCAGCACCGCCCACCCGAGCACCTTGTCGACGGCGTTGTGCCGGCCGACGTCCTCCCGGACCACGACCGGCTCGCCGCCGGTGGTGAACAGCCCCGCCGCGTGCGTCCCGCCCGTACGGGAGAACACCGTCTGCTCCTCGCGCAGGGCGTCCGGCAGCCTGACCAGGACCGCCGGGGCGAGGCCACCCGCCCGGTCGGGGTCCAGCGGGCCCGGCAGGCTCTGCCGGATGGCGTCGATGGACGTCTTTCCGCACAGACCGCACCCGCTGTGCATCACCAGGCCACGCTGCGTCGAGACGGGCAGCCCGCGCTGCCCGAGGAGGGCCACCTCGATGACGTTGTAGGTGTTGACCTGCAGGCCCTGCTCGTCCTGGACCGCGCCGACGCAGTAGCGCGCGCTGGTGACGTCGTCCTTGCTGGCGATGACGCCCTCGGAGCGCAGCAGCCCGTGCACCAGCTCCACGTCGTGGCCGGGCATCCGCATCGTGACGGTGAGGACCTCGCCGTCGACCCGGATCTCCAGCGGCTCCTCCACGACCAGCGTGTCGGGCCGGCGCCGCTCTCCCCCGTCCAGGTCGATCCGCAGCACCGGGCGGCGCGTCGTGACCCGTCCCATCAGCGCACCGGCGCCCGGTCCGCCGTCGCGGGCTCCAGGCGGATCACGACCGACTTGGAGGTCGGGGTGTTGCTCGTCTCGGCGGTGGCGTCGAGTGGCACGAGGACGTTGGTCTCCGGGAAGTACGCCGCCGCGCACCCGCGAGCGGTCGCGTACGAGACGACGCGGAAGCGGGGCGCCCGGCGCTCCTGCGTGCCGCCGTCCGGCGACGGCCAGACCGACACCAGGTCCACGTGGTCGCCGTCGGCGTACCCCAGCTCGGTGAGGTCCTCGGGGCTGACGAAGACGACCCGCCTGCCCTGGTGCACGCCCCGGTAGTGGTCGTCCAGGCCGTAGATCGTGGTGTTGTACTGGTCGTGGCTGCGGACGGTCTGCAGGATCAGGTGACCGGGCGGGCAGTCGATCACGTGTAGCGGGTTGACCGTGAAGCGCGCCCGCTGCGTCGACGTGGCGAAGGTGCGGGTGTCCCGCGCGCCGCTCGGCAGCCGGAACCCACCCGGCCGGTCGATCCGGGACTCGTACGACTCGAAGCCGGGTACGACCCGGGCGACGTGCGCCCGGATGGTCCGGTAGTCGGCCCTCATCGCCGCCCAGTCGATCGCTACGTCCGGCAGCACCCGCCGGGCGAGCTCGCAGACGATGGCGACCTCGCTCAGCAGGTCCGCCGAGGCCGGACGCAGCCGCCCCTGGGAGGCGTGCACCATGCTCATCGAGTCCTCGACCGTCACCCGCTGCGACCCGGTCAGCTGCTCGTCCCGCTCGGTCCGCCCGAGCGTCGGCAGGATCAGGGCCTCGCGCCCGGTCACCGCGTGGGAGCCGTTGAGCTTGGTCGAGATCTGCACGGTCAGGTCGGCCTGCCGCAGCGCCTCCTCGGTGACGGCGCTGTCCGGTGTGGCCCGGACGAAGTTGCCGCCCATACCGACGAACACCCGGGCCCGCCGGTCGCGGAAGGCGCGGATCGACTCGACCACGTCGTACCCGTGGGCGCGAGGTGCGGTGATGCCGAACTCGGCGTCGAGAGCGGCGAGGAAGGGTTCGGCGGGCTTCTCGTAGATGCCCATCGTGCGGTCGCCCTGGACGTTGGAGTGACCACGCACCGGGCACACCCCTGCGCCGGGACGACCGATGTTGCCCTGGAGCAGCAAGAGGTTCACGATCTCGCGGATGGTGGGGACGCTGTGCCGGTGCTGGGTCAGGCCCATCGCCCAGCAGACGACCGTCGCACCGGAGGCGGCGAACCGGTCGGCCAGCCGCTCGATCTGCGAGCGCGACAGCCCGGTGGCGCGCTCGGTCAGCGGCCAGTCGACCGTGGCACGCGCCTGCACGTACGCGTCGAACCCGGAGGTGTGGCGCTCGACGAAGTCACGGTCCAGGACGTCGGGGCGCTGGAGCAGCAGATGGCCGACCGCCTGGAACAGCGCCTGGTCGCCGCCCAGCCGTACCTGCAGGAAGTCGTCCGCGATCGGCACCCCGCCGCCGACGACGCCCCGGACGGTCTGCGGGTCCCGGAACGCCTTGAGCCCGACCTCGGGCAGCGGGTTGATCGCGACGACGACCGCACCGCGCTCCTTGGCCGTCGCGAGGGTGCTGAGCATGCGCGGGTGGTTCGTGGCGGGGTTCTGGCCGGCGATGACGATGAGCTCGGCCTGCTCGAGGTCCTCGATCGACACGGTGCCCTTGCCCACGCCGATCGTCTCGATCAGGGCCGAGCCGGACGACTCGTGGCACATGTTCGAGCAGTCGGGCAGGTTGTTCGTCCCGAAGGCGCGCGCGAACAGCTGGTAGACGAACGCCGCCTCGTTGCTCGTCCGCCCCGAGGTGTAGAAGACGGCCTCGTCCGGGTCGTCGAGACCGCGCAGGTGCGTGGCGAGCACGTCGAGCGCGCGGTCCCACGAGACGGGCTCGTAGTGATCGGCGCCGGCGGCCTTGTACATCGGCGTCGTCAGCCGTCCCTGCGAGCCGAGCCAGTGGTCGGTGCTCTCGTGCAGGTCGTCGATGCTGTGGCGGGCGAACAGCTCGGGGGTGACCCGTCGGGTGGTCGCCTCCTCGGCCACCGCCTTCGCGCCGTTCTCGCAGAACTCCGCTCGCCGCGTCTGCGCGGGGTCCGGCCAGGCGCAGCCCGGGCAGTCGAAGCCGTCGGGCTGGTTCACCCGCAGCAGGGTGCGGGTGGCGCGGGTCGGACCCATCTGGTCCACGGAGATCCGCAGGGCCCGAGCGACCGCCGGGACGCCCGCTGCGTACGAGGTCGGTGCCCCGACACTCAGGTCGTCGTCCACGGGAATGTCCCGCCCGGTCGGTTCATCGCTGCGCATGCCTGCCAGTATGTCCGCGCCATCGGGAGGGAGACAGGGTGCACACGGCTGCGACCAACGAGGACATCGCCTACATCGTCGCGGGGGCGCTGCTTCCGCTGCTGGCGATCGTCACGGTGCTGTGGATGCGTCGGCGGCGCCGGGACGAGGTGTACGTCGGGATCACGCCCGGCCTGACCCCGGTCGAGGGCGCTCCGGCGAAGGTCAGGCGGGTCCGTGGCGGCAAGGAGTGGTCCGGTGCGACCCCGGTCCAGTTCCACCCCCCGAAGGGCGTCTCCCCCGCGATCGCCGGCGTCCTCGTGGACGGCTCGGCCGACCCGCGCGACCTCGGCTCGCTCGTGGTCGACCTGTCGGTGCGGGGCTGGTTCGACATCGCACGGGTGGACGACGACTGGGAGCTGCGTCGGCGCCCGCAGCCGCCGATGGACCAGCGAGTGACCCCGACGGAGCGCGCGATCCTGGCCGCGCTCTTCCGGGCCGGTCCCGTGCAGCGGATGTCCACGCTCAAGGGTGACCTCGGCATCTCGTTGCGGGAGGCGCAGATCGGCCTCTACCGCGAGGTCGTCGACCGTGGGTGGTACCGCAAGCACCCGCGCTCGCGGAACGCGCTGCTCGGCTGCCTCGGTCTCCTGGTCGTGGTTGCGGCGGGCTTCATCGCGCTCGGGCTCTACACCTACTCCCGCCGCCACGTGACGGAGTACTGGTGGGCGCTGCCCAGCGGGGTACTCCTCGCGGGCCTGGTCATGGCGCTCTGGGGCCGCGGTCGTACGCCGCGTACCGCCGACGGCACCGCGGTGCGGGTCCAGACGCTCGGGTTCCGGCAGTACCTCGCGACCGCCGAGGCACGTCAGATCCGGGTCGAGGAGGCGGCCGGGCTGTTCGCGCGCTACCTGCCGTACGCCATGGTGTTCGGTCTGGCCGACCAGTGGGCCAGGGTCATCTCCCAGGTCCTCAACCATCACCGGATGGTCGAGCTGATGGACGCGACCAGCGGTGCCCTGCTCGACCCGGGCGCCTGGATGCTGGTGGACGGCCTCGCCGACCTGGCCGGCTCCGCCTTCGACATCTCAGCGCTCGCCGACGGCGTCGGCGGCCTCGGTGACACCGTCGCGGGCAGCTTCGGCTTCCTGGACGGCGTGACCAACGGCGTCGACGGCCTGGTGTCCGGCGTCGGCGACTTCGTCGGCTCCGCCGGAGACCTCTTCGACGGACTCGACGGCTGCGACGGGTGCGACGCGCTGGGCTGCCTCGACTTCTGAGACGTCACGCCCGGCGCGGCGCGCATCCCCCGTTCGGGTGACAACGGGTCTACGGTCCGAAAATGAGCGGCATTCGCGACCTCGTGCGCACCAAGGACGTCGACACCGTCATTCAGCAGAACGAGGACGGCAGCGACGGCGGGCACCACGCCCGCCTCAGCAAGCGGCTGACCGCCTGGGACCTGATGGGTTTCGGGATCGGCATCGTCATCGGCACCGGGATCTTCACGCTGACCGGCGTCGAGGCCAAGAACCACGCGGGTCCGGCCGTGGTGATCTCCTTCGCCATCGCGGGCTTCGTCAGCCTGCTCGCGGCCCTGTGCTACGCCGAGCTCGCCGCAGCGGTGCCCACCGCCGGCAGCTCGTACACGTACGCGTACACCACCATCGGCGAGGTCTTTGCCTGGATCATCGCCTGGGACCTCATCCTGGAGTTCGCCCTCGGAGCCGCGGTGGTCTCGCGCGGCTGGTCCGGCTACCTGCAGGACGCCTTCGACCTCCCGACGTCGGTCTTCGGCGAGACCTCCTCGATCAACCTCGGGGCCGTGGCGATCGCCCTCGTGCTCGGCATCGTCGCCGCCGTCGGCATCCGCGAGTCGAAGCTGGTCACCAACGCGCTGGTCGTCATCAAGGTCTCGATCTGCGTCTTCGTCATCGTTGCCGGCGTCTTCTTCGTGAAGGCGGCCAACTACAAGCCGTTCGTCCCGCCGTCGCAGACCCCGGAGGAGAAGACGTCCGGCCTCACCCAGCCGTTGTGGCAGTACGTCAGCGGGGTCGACCCGGCGGCATACGGATTCGCCGGCGTGCTCGTCGCCGCCGCCGTCGTGTTCTTCGCCTACAGCGGGTTCGAGGCGGTCGCCAACCTCGGCGAGGAGACCAAGGACCCCGCCAAGGACATGCCGCGCGGCCTCATCGGCACCCTCGCCATCTGCACGGTGCTCTATCTGCTCGTGTGCCTGGTCATCACGGGCATGGTGAAGTACACGGACCTGTCCGAGGGCGCGCCGATCTCCAACGCCTTCGACCGGGTCGGCATGAGCTGGGCCGGCGTGCTCATCGGCATCGCGGCGGTCGCCGGGCTGAGCTCGGTGATCCTGGTCGACATCGTGGCCATGGGCCGGATCGGGTTCGCGCTGTGCCGCGACGGTCTGCTGCCGCCCTCCGTCGGCAAGGTCCACGAGAGGTTCCACACGCCGCTGCGGATCACGCTCGCCACGACGGCCGTCGTCTGTCTGCTCGCGGCGTTCGTGAAGCTCAAGACGCTGGCGGAGATGGTGTCGATCGGCACCCTGTTCGCGTTCGTCGTCGTGTCCATCGCGGTGGCCGTGCTGCGTCGCACCAAGCCGCGGATGGAGCGCCCCTTCCGCACCCCGCAGGTGCCGCTGCTGCCGATCGTGTCGGCCCTGTGCTGCGTGGGACTGATGGCGAGCCTGGCCGTGGAGACCTGGCTGCGGTTCCTCGCCTGGCTGGTGGTCGGGCTGGTCGTCTACGGCTTCTACGGGCGCAAGCACTCCCGCCTCGCCACCGGTGAGCGTCCGGTGCCGGGCGTCGAGGACGCGCAGGTGCGCTGAGCGTCTCAGCCGGCCCGGAGCGCGGCGACCGTCTCATCCAGTCCCTCCTGCAGTGGCCGGCACCGCCAGCCCAGCTCGCGCTCGGCGCGCTCGCGGGTGCCGAGGTAGCTCGCGAGAGAGACCCGCAGCGCCTCCGGGTGGTACGTCTGGGGCAGCGGCACCACGGCCGACACCGGCCTCATGAGTCGGGCCGACGCCTGCACGAGGGGGTCGGGGACGAGCAGGGGGCCTTTCGTGCCCGCGATCTGCGCGGTCCGCGTGAGCAGCTCGGCGAGCGTGGCGGGCTCGCCGGCGAGCATGTACGAGCGTCCCGGCTCGCCCTGCTCCAGAGCGAGGATGTGACCGCGGGCCACGTCCGCGACGTGCGCCCACACCAGCCGGCCCCCGCGGCGGGGCACCTGGGGCCGCCGCCCGGCGACGACCTGGGCGATGAGCTCGCCGACCTGCGAGGTGTCCCCTGGCCCGTAGATCCCGCCCGGCATGACCGTGACGACCGGGAGCCCGCCGGCAGCGTACGCGTCGGCGATGGCGTGGGCGCGCGCCTTCGTCTCGTCGTACGTGGAGATGTGTCTGCCGGTGAACGAGTCGTCCTCGGTCAGGACGACGCCGCGGGTGTCGGAGTTCACCGCCAGGGTGCTGGTGTACACGATGCGGCGTACGCCGGCTCGGCGAGCGGCGTCGAGCGCGTTGCGGGTGCCGTCGACGTTGACCGTCCAGCCCGGACGGGGATCACGCTCGCCGACGCGGTACCAGCCGGCGACGTGGAAGAACCCGTCGAGCGGTTCGTCGGCGGTCAGCAGGGCGTCGAGGGCGGCGACGTCGTCGAGGTCCCCGGTGACGACCTCGCATCCCCGTGACTCCAGGCCCGCGGCCTTGGCGGGTGTCCGGGCGAGTACCCGGACCTCGTGACCGGCGGCACGCAGCTGACGGGCCAGCTCGCCGCCGACGAACCCGGTCGCTCCGGTGAGGGCGCATCGCATGAGTCATTGTCGCGTGCGCCCGCCCTCCCGGCTACGCCTTCGCGCACTTGTCGACCAGTCGCCGCACGGTGGTGAGGTTCCGAAACGTCGTCGACGCGTCGACGGCCCGGTCGAAGGTGGCCGGCTTGATCTGCGTCCCGCTGATGCCGCCACGGGTCAGCCAGTAGACCGCCCGGCCGTGGCAGCGCAGCGTGTCGTAGTCGTTGGACAGCGCCTCGACGCCCTTCCTGCACGCAGCCGTCGGCTCGGACTCCAGGAAGCCGACCTGGACCTTGTGTCCGTCCTCGATCGGCGCGAACGGGTCGGCGTCGATGATGTCGGCGAGCTGGGCGGGGGTCCGGACGAACGTCGCGACCGCGTACCCGAGCTCCTTCTCGAACGCCTTCGTGAGAGTCGACTCCACCGTCGCAGCTCGCTGCCGGGACGTGAGCACGACGTTGCCGCTGGCGATGAACGTCTCGACGTCGTCGTACCCCTGGTCGGCGACGAGCGCGCGCAGCTGCGGCATCTTCACGGTGTGTCCGCCGACGTTGATCCCGCGCAGGAAGGCGACGTACCGAGGCATGGCCGCACTGTACGGGCGCCGGCCGACATCGCGGCAGCCCTACCGGGTCCCGCGATGTCGACCGGTGCGACGCCTACCGCCCGATGTAGACCTGGTCCACGTCGTGCGCCCAGGTGCCGGTGATGCCCGGGTTCGCGACGCCGAGCGTGAGCTTCGCGCTCGTCGTCCCGTACCGGTACGTCGTGTAGCTGTGCCCGGCGGCGCCCTCGCCCGAGATCGCGTGCCAGTAGCTGCCGCCCGGGTTGCGGTAGGCGAACAGCGTGTTGGTCACCGTCGCCGTGGCGAAGTACCCGGTCGCGACCCGGTCGCCGCGCCCCCAGGAGCGGATCGCGGCGTCCGCCCGTGAGGCGTGCTCGTTCGCGGTGTTGGACATGGAGTAGTAGCGGGCGGCGTGCCACCCACCGCCTGACCGCGGCAGGACGTTGGTGACCGAGACGGTGATCGTCCCGCCGCGGGCCGCGTCGTGGTACGTCGCGTAGACGGTGCCCGCAGCACCCTCGTCCTTCGTCCGGACCCAGTGGCTGCCGCCGGTGTCGGACAGGCTCCACAGCGCATTGCGCAGCGTGGTGTCGGCGTAGCAGGCGGTCTGCTGGGTGTTGCCGGCCCCCCAGGCCCGGATCAGGCGGTCGAGGTAGGTGACCGAGCTCAGTGTGCTCACCGGACTCAGCCCGGCACAGCTCGGTTCGGAAGCCTGCGCGGGCTGCGCCAGGCCGACTCCCCCGATCAGCGCGGCACCGGCAGCGGCAACGACAGTCGTGACAGCACGAGACATGGTTTCGCTCCTTCGTGCCGCCGGCAGTCCGGAGCCGGTGATCGTCCGGCCCGGCTCGCCCCGCACTCCCCCTGCTGGTCCAGCGCTCGACAGGCTCGCCGGCGACATGGGTCAAGGAGCGGCGAGCGTGGCGCCGGATACATCGAGTGTCGATGAACGATGAGGCACCGGCTCGTCCCGGGACGACGCCTCAGGTGGGCGGCCGGGAGGGAGGTGGTCCGGCGACCCGCAGGGCGAGCAGGTATCCGACGCAGCAGGCGAGCAGCAGCAGGCCGGTCACGGCCACTGCGACAGCGGCCAGCTGCTGGTCGGTCACGAAACGAGGCAGGTCGTCGCCGTCCGACGGCGAGTACGCGAACCAGCCGAAGGACGTCGTCCGCTCACGCACCGCCATCACGACGCCGGCGACGAGCGCGAGGACGCCCGTGAGGACCACTGTCCCGAACCGCCACCCCGGTCTCCCCATGCGCGGATGCTACGCGGGAATGCGATCCGCAGTGGGCGACTGGTTGACTCCCTCCGTGGCAGCAGACGAGCGGCAGATCATCCCCTTGCTGGAGTACGACGCGAGTCCGCAGGCGTTCATCGAGCCGGTCGACGTCCGGCAGCCGGTCGACGTGCCACGAGCGTGCGTCCTGTCGTGGTTCCACGACGGCATCGAGCGGCTGGTAGGACGGCTGGACGGGCGCCAGGTCGTGGAGAACCGCTGGGAGGACGGCCCGCACCCGCTCTTCGAGGTCGACATGGAAGGGCGACGCGTGGGCCTCGTGCCGATGCCCGTCTCCGGGGCGGCGGCAGGGAGCCTGGTGGAGGAGCTGATCGCCCTCGGCTGCCGCTCCTTCGCCGCGTGCGGCGGCGCCGGGTCCCTGCGCCCCGACGTCACCCTGGGTCATCTGGTCGTCGTGACGTCCGCGCTGCGCGACGAAGGCCTCTCGCACCACTACCTGCCACCGGGGCGCGTGGTGGACGCCGACCCCGCCGCGGTCGCGACCCTCGAGGCGACGCTGACCGAGCACGGGGTGCCGTACGTCGCCGGACGGACGTGGACCACGGATGCCTTCTTCCGCGAGACCCCCGCCAAGATCGCCGCCCGCCGCGACGAGGACTGCGTGACCGTGGACATGGAGGCGGCCTCCATCGCGGCGGTCGCGCGCTTCCGCGACGTGCGGCTCGCGCAGCTGCTCTACGGCGGAGACGACCTGAGCGGGGCCGCCTGGGACCACCGCAGCTGGCGCACCCAGCACGAGGTGCGCGACAACATGCTGGCCCTCGCGATGAATGCGGCCCTACGGATGGAGGCCTGACCTCGTCGCGCAAGGGCAGCGAGCGAGGCCGGGCACGAAAACGGGTCTGACCCGTTGAGAACAGGTCAGACCCGATGTGGTCGGGCTGACAGGATTTGAACCTGCGACCCCTTGACCCCCAGTCAAGTGCGCTACCAAACTGCGCCACAGCCCGATGCTCACCAGGCCCTGACGGGTTGGTGAGCGACCTGAACCTTAGCGCAGCGACTCGCCCGGGTCCCAATCGGCTCCGCGAGCACGTAGCGGTTCGAGCAGACACTCGTACGCTCGCGTACATGGACCAGCTCACCGAGCCGGCCGCGGGTCTCGTCTGGCACTACACCGACGGCCCCGGCCTGCTGGCCATCGTGCAGTCCCACACGCTGTGGTGCACCGCCTCGCCGTTCCTCAACGACGCCGGCGAGGTGACCCTCGGGGCCAGGACGCTGCACCAGGAGCTGGAGCGGCGCATCCGTACGGACAGCCGGTACGAGGCGCTGCTGCCGCTTCTCGACGACACGCAGTGGACCCGTCCGGACGATCCCGGCGAGGGGCCGTCGCCGGCGACGTGCTTCATCCTCAGCGCCGCACAGGAGGGCGACCTGCTGGTGATGTGGCGGCTCTACGGGGGCGGTGGCGAGTCGTACGCGGTCGGGCTCGATCCGCAGGCGCCGCTCAGTGTGCTCGGCGGCTCGCAGGCAGACCCGCACGACATCAGGGTGCAGCACCGACCCTGGCGACCGGTGCGCTACGGCGAGGACGATCAACGGGCGCTCGTCGACGCGGTCTTCGACGAGCTGCCCGAGGAGATGAGCGATGCCGCGGACGGAGGGGTCATCAGGCCTCGCGACGCCGGGGCGATGGACGCGCTCGGCCAGCTGCGCGACGACCTGGAGGCGGCGCTGATGCTGATCAAGCACCCCGGCTTCGTGGACGAGCGGGAGACGCGGTACTGCGTCGGCATCCACCACTGGCTCGACGAGGCGGCGCTGCCGCCCGGCGTGGTCCGCCACCGGGCGACCGCGTACGGCATGGCGCCGTACCTGGTCCTCACCGGTGCTGGCGAACAGGGCACGCCGATCGTCTCCACGACCGCGCCGCTGCCGATCCGCGCCCTGGCGATCTCACCGTCGCCGAACGGGCGGGCCGCCACCGACTCGGCGCGCGAGCTGCTCGCCTCGTACGGTTACGACGTGCCCGTCGTCCGGTCGCACATCCCCTACCGCGAGTGACGCATCAGGAGCGGCGGCGCTTCTCGCGGACGCGCACGGCGATCTCGATCGGACTGCCCTCGAAGCCGAACTCCTCACGCAGCCTGCGCTCCAGGAACCGCCGGTAGCTCGCCTCGATGAACCCGGAGGCGAACAGCACGAACCGCGGCGGACGCGTGGAGGCCTGGGTGGCGAACAGGATGCGCGGCTGCTTGCCACCGCGGACCGGGTGCGGGTGCGCGGCGACGATCTCGCCGAGCAGCGCGTTGAGCCGGCCGGTCGGGATGCGCTGGTCCCAGGAGTCCAGGGACGTCTCCAGCGCGGGAACCAGCTTCTCCAGGTGGCGACCGGTGCGCGCCGAGACGTTGACCCGCGGCGCCCACGGCACCTGGACGAGCTCCTTCTCGATCTCACGCTCCAGGTAGTAGCGCCGCTCCTCGTCCAGCAGGTCCCACTTGTTGAACGCCAGCACCAGCGCCCGACCGGAGTCGATCACCTGCTGCACGACCCGGATGTCCTGCTCGGCGATCTTGTCCTCAGCGTCGATCAGCACGACCGCCACCTCGGCCTTCTCCAGCGCCGTCTGCGTGCGCAGCGAGGCGTAGAAGTCGGCGCCCCGGGTCAGGTGGACGCGGCGCCGGATGCCGGCGGTGTCGACGAAGCGCCAGGTCTGGCCGCCGAGCTCGATCATCTCGTCGACCGGGTCACGGGTCGTGCCCGCCACGTGGTCGACGACGACCCGCTCGGAGCCGGCAAGCTTGTTCAGCAGGGAGGACTTCCCGACGTTCGGACGACCGAGCAGCGCGACGCGGCGGGGGCCGCCCGGGGCGTACGCGCCGGCGACGGCCGACCGCTCCGGCAGGACCTCCAGCACAGCGTCCAGAGCGTCGCCACTCCCCCGGCCGTGCAGCGCCGACACGGGGTACGGCTGGCCGAGACCGAACGACCACAGCATCGCCGCGTCGGCCTCGGTGCGCTGGTCGTCGACCTTGTTGGCGACCAGGACGACCGGCTTGCCGGACCGGCGCAACAGCTTGACGACAGCCTCGTCGGTGTCGGTCGCTCCGACGGTCGCGTCCACCACGAACATCACGGCGTCCGCGAGCTCGACGGCGATCTCCGCCTGCTCGGCCACCCGCAGGTGGATGCCGGTCGCGTCGACCTCCCAGCCGCCGGTGTCGACCAGCGTGAAGCGGCGGCCGGACCACTCGGCGTCGTACGCGACCCGGTCGCGGGTCACGCCGGGGACGTCCTCGACCACGGCCTCACGGCGACCGATGATGCGGTTGACCAGGGTCGACTTGCCGACGTTCGGACGACCGATGACGGCGACGACCGGACGCGCGTCGCCGGCGGCGTCGTCGCCCTCACCGGGACCCTCGGCCTCCAGCAGCGCACGGTCCTCGTCGCTGAGGTCGAAGTCCTCCAGGCCGACGCGCAGAGCCTGCTCGACCGAGGCGTCGTGCTCTGCGGTGTCCTCGGGGGTCACGGCATCGCGGGAGGGCTGGTCAGACACGGGATCGTCCTTGCGTAGAGGGTGGTCTGCCGTCGGGCAGACCACCATTGTCGCGTACCGCGTCAGGTGGTACGGGGCGGCTCGTCGCCCGGCAGCGCCATGCCCGTCCGCGACACCGCGTCCGCGACGTGCAGGGCCAGCCGGTCGCGCAGGGTGTCGGTGGCGATCCGCAGCCGCTCCCGGCCGCGGACGTCCTCCTGCGGCCGTACGGAGAACGCCTCGCCGAAGATCACCTCGAGGTGGGCCCGCGGGCGCGGCCAGGACCCGCGCGAGGCGCCGGTGCCGCGGGTCCCGAGACAGGCGACGGGGACGACCGGGGCGTCGGCGCTCAGGGCCAGCCAGGCGGCTCCCTGCTGGACGGCGCGCACCTGGCCGGAACCGCGGGTGCCCTCCGGGAACACGCCCACCGCTCCCCCGCGCGCCAGGACGCCGCGCGCGGCCGCGAGGGCGGCACGGTCACCGGTGTTCTGATCGATCGGGATCTGGCCGACGCCCTTGAGCAGCGCGCCCCACGCCGAGGAGAAGTACGAACGCTTCACCAGGAAGTGCACCGGGCGGGGCGCGAGGCAGTACACGAGCGGGCCGTCGAGGAAGCCCGCATGGTTGGAGACCAGGACGACCGGTCCACTGCGCGGGACGTGGTGCAGCCCGTGCCGCCGGGCGTCGTAGAGGATCGGGGCGATCACCTGGCCGAGGTGATGGCCGGCCGCCGCTCCGTACGCCGCGGGCGGCTCAGACACGCTCGCCCCGCGCGGCGACCACGGCGAGCACGGCCTCGACCGACTGCTCGAAGTCCAGGTCGGAGGTGTCGACGGTGGTGACGCCGTCCGCCGCGACGATGAACTGCGAGACGGTCGAGTCGCGGGCGTCGCGGTGCACGACCTGCGCCCGGGTCGCCTCGACCGCGGCCGCGCCGGCATCGCCGTGCAGCTCCTTGGACCGACGCGCCAGCCGGGCCTCCTCGGAGGCCGTCAGCAGGACGCGTACCTCGGCGTCGGGCGCGACGACCGTGGTGATGTCCCGTCCCTCGGCCACCACGCCACCCTGGGCGAGCGCGATCCGGGCGATCAGCGCCCGCTGGCGGTGCTGCATGTCGGCCCGCACCTGCAGGTTGGTGGCCACGTGCGAGACCGCCTCGGAGATGCGGCTCTCGCGGATCGCGGTGTCGATCGCGGTGCCGTCGACGGTCACGCCCGGCGAGGCGGGGTCGGTGCCGAGCTCGAGGGGCAGCTCCCGGGAGGCGCGCGCGACGGCGTCCTGGTCGGTCAGGTCGATGCCACGTTCCAGGCACCACCAGGTCAGGGCGCGGTACATCGCGCCGGTGTCGAGGTAGCCCACTCCGAGGGAGCGGGCCACGGCGCGGGAGACCGAGGACTTCCCGGACCCCGAGGGTCCGTCGATGGCGATCACGAGAGGTTCGGCGGGGATCGTCGTCACGGCCGACAAGGGTACTGCGGGTACGGCGTGGCGTCGTACGGACGCGTCACTCGTGGACACTCCACCCGGCGGCGGTCAGGGCCGAGCGCAGCCGGTCCAGGACGGCCGGGAGCACCGACAGCTCCACCAGACCGACCGGTCCGCCGCGCGCGTGCTCGATCCGGATGTCCTCGATGCTGACCGAGGCCGCCCCCACGTCGTGGAACAGGTGGGCCAGGCTGCCCGGCCGGTCCGGGACGACCACCAGCACCGTGGCGTACGTCGTCGGCGGCGCTCCGTGCTTGCCGGGGATGCGGGCCCGGCCGAGCTGGCCGTCGGCGATCGCGGTCGCGAGCACACCCCGGGCACCCTCGCTGTCCGGGTCGTCGGTGACGCGCCGCAGCGCGTCCCGCACCGCGGCGACGTCGCCGGCCAGCCGCTCCACGACCGGCAGGAGCGCACTCGCGTTGCCCGCGAGGATCTGGGTCCACAGCATCGGGTCGGAGGCGGCGATGCGCGTGACGTCCCGGACGCCCTGGCCGGCCAGCGCGACCGCGTCCTCGGAGACCTCCCGCAGCCGTGCGGCCACCAGGCTGGCGGCGACCTGCGGCAGGTGCGAGACCGTCGCCACCGCGGCGTCGTGCTCGGCCGCGTCCATGGTGACCGGGACCGCGCCGACCGCCTCCGCGACGCGGCGGACGAGCTCGGTCGCCTCCGGCGCGGTCGCCGCGTGCGGGCAGATGACCCACGTACGGCCCTCGAACAGGTCCGCCTGCGCGGCGACGGCACCGGACCGCTCCCGGCCCGCCATCGGATGTGAACCGACGTAACGGTCGAGGTGATCGGGTGCGGAGCGGCGGACCGCATCGGCCACCGCGACCTTCACCGAGGCGACGTCGGTGACGTGCGCCCGCGGGTACGCGGCCAGCTGGTCGGCCACGACCTGGCCGGCGACGTCCGGAGGCGCAGCCACGATCACCAGGTCGGGACTGTCGTCCGTGCCGATCGTCCCCGCGCCGAGGTCCCGGGCGAGAGCGACCGCGGTCGGCGAGACGTCCTCCAACGACACGCGAAAGCCCTTGCGCGACAGCGCGATTCCGACAGAGGTGCCGAGGAGGCCGGTGCCGACGACCAGGACGTGATCCGTCACAGACCGGCTGCCTTGTAGAGCGCCGCCACCTCACGAGGGGTCAGGGGGCGCAGCTTGCCCGCGCGCAGCTCGCCGAGCTTGACCGGTCCGACGTCGGTGCGCACGAGGCTCTCGACCGGGTGGCCGACCGCCTCGAGCATGCGGCGCACCACGTGCTTGCGCCCCTCGTGCAGCACGACCTGCACCATCGCCTTGCCCGGCTGGGAGTCGACGACCTTGAACGAGTCGACCGAGACCGGGCCGTCCTCGAGCTCGACGCCCTCGCGCAGCTGCTTGCCGAGATCGCGCGGGATCGGCCCGGGCACCAGCGCGACGTACGTCTTGGTCACGCCGTACGACGGGTGCTGCAAGCGGTTGGCCAGCTCACCGTCGTTGGTGAGCAGCAGCAGGCCCTCGGTGTCGTAGTCGAGCCGGCCGACGTGGAAGAGCCGCTCCTTGCGCTGATCGACGTAGTCGCCGACCGAGGGCCTGCCGAGCTCGTCGCTCATCGTCGACACGACGTTGTACGGCTTGTTGAACGCGAGGTAGATCCGCGAGCCGTCGAGCTGGACGCGCTCGCCGTCGACGTGCACGACCTGCTTGAGCGGGTCGATGCGGACGCCGAGCTCGGTCACGGTGCTGCCGTCGACCTGGACGCGTCCCTCCTGGATGAGGTTCTCGCAGGTCCGTCGGCTGCCGACGCCGGCCGCCGCGAGCAGCTTCTGCAGGCGCACGCCGTCGGGGTCGTGGACGTCGACGGCCTCCTTGCGCGGGGTCCGCTCGCGCGGTGGCTGCGTCGGCTGGCTGCGCTTGGTCGTACCCGACCCGCCGCGCCTCGCCGGGCCGGCGCCGCGACCACTCTGGCCGCGGGAGCCGCTGCCCCGTCCGCCGGCCTGACCTCGTGAGCCGCTCTGACGCGGCTTCCCCGGGCTCATGATTCTCCTCGCACTCGATCGTTCGTCCTCATCGTAGGCACCCCGCTCACCACTTCGGTCGCGCTCGGTCGGCCTCCGCTGCGCCCTCCTTCGCCGCTCACCCGTGCCCCTGCTCGACCAGCTCGTCGATGACATCCACGTCCGGGAGGTGCGGGGCCAGCGGCGGCAGCTCCTCGAGCGACCCGAGACCGAGCCGCTGCAGGAAGTAGGGCGTCGTGCCGTACAGCATCGCACCGCCCTCGGTGTCCTGGCCGAGCTCGTGGATGAGCCCGCGGGTGAGCAACGTCCGGATGACGCCGTCGACGTTGACGCCGCGGACGGCACTCACCCGCGACCGCGAGATCGGCTGGCGGTAGGCGATGACCGCCAGCGTCTCCAGCGACGCCTGGGTCAGCCGGGCGTGCTGGCCGTCCAGCAGGAACTTCTCGATGACGGGGGCGTAGTCGGCGCGGCTGTAGATGCGCCACGCGTTGTTGATGGCGCGCAGGGCGAAGCCGCGCTGCTCGTCGTCGTACTGCCGCTCCAGGTCCTTCAGATGGCCCAGCACGTCGTCCGGGGAGATCTCCAGCGCGCCGGCGAGCTCCTCGTCGGTGACCGGCTGGTCGACCACCATGAGCACGGCCTCGATGGCCGTCCGCGCGCCGCCGGGGAAGTCGTTGATGTCGAACGCGATCTGGTCGGCGGCCTGCTCGGCGGGCTCACCGTCCGGCTCGGCCTCGACCTGCGGGGGCAGGTCAGGGGGTGTCGGGTCGTCGCTCACGCGCGTCCTCTCCTCGATCGTCCGGCGCCGGCGCGCCGGCCCGGGGGTTCTCACCGGCCTCGTCGTCGGTGTCGTGCTCGTCGAACTCGTCGCTGACCGCGACCGTGCCGTCGTCGTCGCCGGTCCAGCGCACGACGAGCTCGCCGAGCGCCTCCTCCTGCTCGAACGCCACCGCGGCCTCCTTGAACAGCTCCAGCAGCGCCAGGAAGCGGGCCACGATCACCAGCGTGGAGTCCGCGTCCTCGACGAGCGTCCGGAACGAGGCCGTGCGCCGCTCCCGGAGCCGCTCGACGACCAGCGTCGCCTGCTCGCGCACGCTCACCTGGGCGGCGTGCAGGTGGGCCAGGCCGACGGTCGGCTCCGGCTTCGGCGTCATCGCCCGTGCTGCGATGACGGCGAGCTGGTCGGGCGTGACGTTCATGATCAGCTCGGGCAGCAGGCCGGCGAACCGCTCCTCCAGCCCTGCTTGCCGGGCGGTCATCCGGCCGTACGTCTCCATCCGCCGGGCGAACGTGCCGGCGACCTCCTTGAACGCGCGGTACTGCAGCAGCCGAGCGAACAGCAGGTCGCGTGCCTCGATGAGGGCGAGGTCCTCGTCGTCGTCCGGCCCGGACTGTGGCAGCAGGCGCGCCGCCTTGAGGTCCAGCAGCGTCGCGGCGATGAGCAGGAACTCCGACGCCTGGCTGAGGTCCCAGTCCGCCTCGGCCGCCTGGGCGGCGCGGATGTGGGCGATGAAGTCGTCGGTGACCTTCGACAGGGCGATCTCGGTCACGTCGAGCTTGTGCTTGGAGATCAGCCCGAGCAACAGCTCGAACGGGCCGGAGAAGACGTCCAGGCTGACCTGGAACGGTGCTACGGCAGCGCGACGGGTCAGCACCCCGCCGGGGGTCGCCTCCGCGTCCACCGGGACGACCGGGGGCGCTGCGGAGCCGGCCTCCGAGTGCTCGGAGACCTCCTCGACCACCATTCGGATCAGGCCGCCTCGCCACGCGCGATGAGCTCGCGCGCCAGCTGGCGGTAGGCCTCGGCGGCCCCGTGCGTCGAGGCGTACGTCGTGATGGGCTCGGCGGCCAGGGTCGCGTCCGGGAACTTCACCGTGCGGGTGATGACCGTGTGGAAGACCTTCTCGCCGAAGTGGTCGACCACGCTCTTGACGACGTCCCGGCTGTGCAGGGTGCGGCCGTCGTACATCGTGGCGAGGATGCCGTCGACCTGCAGCCGCGGGTTGAGCCGGTCGGTGACCTTCTCGATCGTCTCGACCAGCAGGGCCACGCCGCGCATCGCGAAGAACTCGCACTCCAGCGGGATGAGCACCCCGTGGGAGGCGGTGAGGGCGTTGACGGTGAGCAGCCCGAGCGATGGCTGGCAGTCGATCAGGACGACGTCGTAGTCGTCGAGCACCGGGCGGATGGCTCGACCGAGGACCATCTCTCGCGCGACCTCACCGACGAGCTGGACCTCGGCGGCCGACAGGTCGATGTTCGCCGGGATGATGTCCAGGTTCGGGGTGGCGGTGTGCTGGATGACGTCCTTGATGTCGTGGCCGGGCTCGACCAGCAGGTTGTAGATCGTGACGTCCAGCTCGTGCGCGCGGACCCCGAGGCCGACCGACAGCGCGCCCTGGGGGTCGAAGTCGACGAGCAGCACCTTGCGGCCGTACTCCGCGAGCGCGGCGCCGAGGTTGATGGTGCTGGTGGTCTTGCCGACCCCGCCCTTCTGGTTGCACATCGCGATCACGCGGGCAGGGCCGTGCTGCGCCAGGGGCTGCGGCGCAGGAAAAGCCGGCAGCGGGCGCCCGGTCGGGCCGATCTGACCCTTCTCGGCACCCTCGGTGCCGGGCAGGCGCTCGTGCGACGCGTTTTCGGTTGCGGCCTGAGATGTCACCAGATCACTCCCGGGTTCGATGGCGTTCGGCGTCACGCCGATCGCGCCCAACCTAACGTACGGTCACAACGCCCGGGGGTGTGCCTGGGCGAAGACCTCACGTAGCTGTTGTACCGAGATCATGGTGTAGATCTGCGTCGTCGTCACGGAGGCGTGGCCGAGAAGTTCCTGAACGACGCGCACATCGGCACCGCCGTCAAGCAGGTGCGTGGCGAAGGAGTGGCGCAACGTGTGGGGGCTGACGTGCGCGAGCCCGGCGCGCTCCGCGGTGCGCTGGATGATCGTCCAGGCGCTCTGCCGCGACAGCCGACCGCCCCGTTGGTTGAGGAACAGCGCCGGCGTGCCGGTCGAGCTCAGCGCCGGACGGCCACGGACCAGATAGGTCGAGAGCGCGTCCTCCGCGTAGCTACCCAATGGCAGGAGTCGCTCCTTGGAACCCTTGCCGAGCACGCGCACGCTGTGCTGCCCGAGGTCGACGTCGTCGACGTCCAGGCCGGTTGCCTCGCTCACCCGGGCGCCGATGCCGTACAGCAGCTCCAGCAGCGCCCGGTCGCGGAAGGCGACCGGGGTGTCGCCCACGCTCGCGGCGGCCAGCAGCCGCTCGACCTGGTCCAGGGAGATGGCCTTCGGCAGCCGGCGCGGCGCCCGGGGCGGCGTCACGGACCCGGCCGCGTCACCGGGGGTCTCACCTTCCAGCGCGAGGAAGCGGTGCAGACCGCGGACGGCGACCAGGGTGCGCGCGGTCGAGCTGGCCGCGAGGGGCGGGTGGTCGGAGTCGCCCTCCCTCAGGTGCGCCACGAACTGCGTGACGTGCGCCTCCGTCGCCGACCGGGGGTCGTCCACGCCGTGCGCCTGCAGGAACGCGCAGTAGCGGCGCAGGTCCCGCTCGTACGCGCGCAGGGTGTGCACGGACGCACCGCGCTCCACGCGCAGGTGGTCCAGCCAGCCACGCACCGACCGTTGCACCGTTCACCTCCTCGGACGAGCGGATTCTGCCAGGGCACAACGACATCCGGGTGTCTGCTCGCCCGCGCGTCGCGCGCGGGTTCTGGCAACTGCGACTCACCGGGCGGTCTCGCGGTGGGAGGGTGTGCGCCATGCAGCTGTACGCCGACCTCCGCGGCCGCCGGACCCGCCAGCTCGTGACCGACACCCTGGTCCTGACGTGGGTGCTGGTCTGGGTCGCGGTGGGGCGTTCCATCGCGACCCACATCAGCGACGCCGGCGGCTCCGCGCGTCACATGGAGGACGGCGGCCGTGACTTCGCCTCGAGCATGAGCGACGCCGGTGACCGCCTGCGCAAGGTGCCGGTCGTCGGCGACGACCTCAAGCCGCCGTTCGACAAGGCGTCTCAGGCCGGCAGCAGCATCTCCCAGGCGGGCCGGGACATCCAGGACGGCTTCGACCGGCTGGGTCTGCTGCTCGGGATCCTGGTCGCCGCACTGCCGATCTGCCTGGTGGTCCTGGTCTGGGCGCAGGCGCGCTGGCGGTACGCCCGCCGCGTGGAGACGGCACGGAAGCTGGACGCCCTGCTGCACGAGGAGTCGGCGACCGAGGTGGTCCGGCACATGGTGGGTCTCGACCTGGCGTCGCTGGGCCTGCTCTCGCGCCACGACACCGCGACTGCGGAGCAGAGCCCAGCGACCTAGCCCCCCTCGACCTCAGTCGGACGAGCCGGGGGTCACCAGCGTCGCGTGCAGATCGGCCGCCGGCGGCGTCCAGGACGCGGCGTCGGCGTCGACCTGGTCACCGGAGCGGATGTCCTTCACCGCGTCACCGCCGCGCTCCCCCGCGCCCGGGAACCAGACGTAGGGGATGCCGCGGCGGTCGGCGAACTGGATCTGCTTGCCGAACTTCGCCGCCTTCGGCGCGACCAGGGTCGGCACGCCACGAGACCGCAGCGCGGCCGCGATGCGGATCGAGTCCGAGCGCGTCTCCTCGTCGTTGACCGCGACCAGGACGGCCGCCGGCGTCTCCCTGGAGGCCGTCAGGCCCTCCTCGCCGATCAGCAGGCCGAGCAGCCGCGAGACACCGATCGAGATGCCGACGCCGGGGTAGGTGCGCTTGCCGTCCGAGGCGAGCGCGTCGTACCGGCCGCCGGAGCAGACCGAGCCGTAGCCGGGGTCGCGCTCGAGCATCGTCTCGTAGACCGTGCCGGTGTAGTAGTCCAGGCCACGGGCGATGCGCAGGTCGGCCACCGCCACACCGGGCGCGTGCTCGGCGGCGGTCTCCATCACCGACGCCAGGTGGGTGAGGCCCTCCTCCAGCACCGGGTGCGACACGCCGAGGGCGCGGACCTGCTGCACGAACGAGGTGTCGGAGGTCCGGATCCGGGCAAGCGCCAGGCAGCGGTCGGCCTGCTCCTGGGAGCACCCCGCGGCCAGGAGCAGCGACGCGACGCCGTCCTCGCCGATCTTGTCCAGCTTGTCGACGATCCGGAGGGTCCCGATGACGTCCTCGATGCCGATCGCGCGGTAGAAGCCCTCGCAGATCTTCCGGTTGTTGACGTGGACCTGGTAGGCGCCGACCGGCAGCCGGCCGAAGACGTCCGCGATGACCAGCAGCAGCTCTGCCTCGTAGTGCCCGGGCAGCTCGGCGGCGTCGATGATGTCGACGTCCGCCTGGATGAACTCGCGGTAGCGCCCGCGCTGCGGCCGCTCGCCCCGCCAGGCCGGCTGGATCTGGTAGCGGCGGAACGGGAACGTCAGCTTCCCGGAGTTCTCCAGGACGTACCGGGCGAAGGGGACGGTCAGGTCGAAGTGCAGCCCGAGACGTGCCTCGTCGTCGCCGCCGGCGAGCCGGGAGACGGCGTAGATCTCCTTGTCGGCGTCCTCGCCCTGGTCGGAGAGGCGCTCCACGGGCTCGACGGCCCGGGTGCTGACGGAGGCGAAACCGTGCAGCTCGAAGACCTCGCGGATCGTGTCGAGGACGTACTGCTCGGCGATGCGCTCGCGCGGCAGCCACTCCTGGAAGCCGCTGATGGGGGTGACCTTGCTGGCCATGGTGATCCTTACAGGTTGGTCAGGTACGGGTTGGTCACACGCTCGCGGGCGATGGTGGTCGCGGGTCCGTGGCCGGGCAGCACGAGGGTGGTGTCCGGCAGCGGCAGGACGACGTCGCGCAGCGACCGCTGCATCGCCTCGTCGTCACCGCCGGGCAGGTCGGTGCGCCCGATGGACCCGGCGAACAGCACGTCGCCGGCGAGCAGGCTCGATGACACCTCGACCTCGTCCGGCAGCCCGTCGGGCACCTGGTCGAGGGAGAACATCACCGAGCCCTCGGTATGGCCGGGGGCATGGCGGACGCCGATCCGCAGGCCGGCGAGCTCCAGCGACTGCGCGTCGGTGAGCTCACGGACGTCCTCGGGCTCGGTCCACGACGCCTTCGTCCCGAACTGCTGCTCGAGCATCGCCACCAGCCCGGAGCCCAGGCCACCGAGCGGGTCCTTGAGTCGGTAGCGGTCGTCCTCGTGGATGTACGCGCCGATCCGGCCGCCGCAGACGGGCGTCACGGAGTAGACGTGGTCCGCGTGCCCGTGCGTCAGCAGCACAGCCGTGGGCTTGAGGTCGAGCTCACGCAGCACCTCGCGGAGCTGCTCCTCGACGCCGATCCCGGGATCGACGACGACGCACTCCTGCCCTCGACCGGGGGCGAGGACGTAGCAGTTCGTGCCGAACGCTGCGGCGGGGAAGGAGACGGTCAGCACGCCAGCAGCCTACGGGCGGCGGCGTCCTCCCCGGCACGGGGTGAGTGCGGGGGCCGGCATCCACCGTCACCAGGTCGTGATGAATCCAGCGTTCCGCCTGTCAACGACATCCGTAGACTGTCCCGCACCCGTCGCTATGTCAGGAGTTGCTGCGTGCTGCCCCGAACCCGGACCCGTTCCGTTGCTGTGGGCGCCGCCGTGGCGCTCGCCCTCGCCCTCGCTGCGTGCGGCTCCGAGACCTCCGGAGGTGCGGGGTCCTCCCCCACCGCCGACGCGACGCCATCGGCCGCGTCCACCACGACGTCCGCGGCCTCGCCCTCCGGTGGCGCCTGCTCGGCTCCACCACAGCTGCCGGGCTCCGTGCCGTCGTTCTCCGCGCCGCCCGACAAGGCGACCGCGGCTGGCAAGACGTTCGAGGCGACCATCCACACGAACTGTGGTGACATCACCCTCGAGCTCGACGGCGCCAAGGCACCGCAGACTGTCGCGTCGTTCGTGCAACTGGCGCAGAAGGCGTACTGGAAGGACAGCCCCTGTCACCGGCTGACCACCGCCGGTCTGCATGTGCTGCAGTGCGGCGACCCCACGGGGACCGGCTCCGGCGGACCGGGTTACGGCTACGGCATCGAGAACGCCCCGGTCGACGGCAATTATCCTGCCGGGACGCTGGCCATGGCGCGCGGGCAACTCCCGGACACCAATGGCGGTCAGTTCTTCTTCGTGTACGACACGACGGCGCTTCCGACCGACGGGGGCGGGTACAGCATCTTTGGCCGGGTGACCTCGGGCATGGACATCCTGGCGCGGATCGCGAAGGCTGGCGTCGAGAGCACATCCGCCAATCCCTATGACGGCCCACCTGCACAGCCCATCAGCATCTTGTCCGTTGCTGTCACTGAGAAGAAGGCCTGAGCACCATGTCTGACACCCCGACCGACGACACCGTCACCACGGCGTCGGCCGACGAGCTGTCCACGGACGCGTCGACGCCGCAGGCGCCGGTCCAGGAGAGCGCGGCCGCGCCGAGCCCGTCCCAGGACGACACCACCGCGACTCCAGTCGCCGGCGAGCCCCACCCATTGTCCGAGACGGCGACCCCACCGTCTGAGGACCACACCGACAAGCCCCCTGCTGCCGCCGAGGCCGAGGCCGACGCCGAGAAGTCGGCCACGCCTGCAGCGCCCGAGCCCGCGGCGCCGGCCGCGGCTGCTGCACCCGAGCCCGAAACACCGGCCACCGCTCCTGCGCCCGAGCCGGAGTCGGCCGCACCTGCCCCGGAGCCCACCGACCCGAAGCCGTCCGTCCCGACGCCAGGATCGATCCCGACGCCCGCGGCGGTCCGCCCGACGCCGCACCCGCCGGCCGCTGACAGCCCGGCCGCTGCCGTACCGGACCCGGTGCACGCTCCGGCGAGCAACGCCGCCTCGTTCGGTCGGGTCGCCGAGGACGGCACCGTGTTCGTGACGACCCCGGACGGTGAGCGCGAGGTCGGCTCGTATCCCGGCTCGACCCCCCAGGAGGCGCTGTCCTACTTCGCGCGCAAGTACGACGAGCTCGCGTCCACCGCGACCCTGCTGCTGCAGCGCGTCACCCAGACCGACCTGAGCACCCACGACGGGCAGGAGTCGCTCAAGGCGCTGCGGGCACAGATCGGTGACGCCCACGTCGTCGGCGACCTCGCCCAGCTCGACGCCACGGTGGAGCAGATCGCGACGGCGCTCAAGGCGAAGTCGCAGGTCGAGGGTGAGGCTCGCGCTGCCGCCAAGAAGGCGGCCCTGGAGAAGCGCGAGGCGGTCGTGGCCGAGGCCGAGACGATCGCGGCGCAGCCGGTCGAGAAGGTCCAGTGGAAGCAGAGCACGACGCGGATGCGCCAGCTGCTGGATGAGTGGAAGGCGTTGCAGCGCAGCGAGGCTCGTCTGGACAAGGAGCGCGAGAACACCCTCTGGCACCGCTTCTCCACTGCCCGCAACGGGTTCGACAAGACCCGCCGCTCGCACTTCGCCCGCCTGGACGAGCAGCACGCCGACGCCAAGCGCGAGAAGGAGCGCCTGGTCACCGAGGCCGAGCGGCTCGCGGCCAGCAAGGACTGGGGGCCGACCGCGTCGGCGTTCAAGCGGCTGATGGGCGAGTGGCGCCAGGCCGGGCGAGCGGCTCGCTCGGACGACGACGCGCTGTGGCAGCGGTTCAAGGCCGCCCAGGACTCCTTCTTCCACGCCAAGGACGAGGTCGTCGCCGCCGAGAACGTCGAGTTCGAGGCGAACCTGAAGGTCAAGGAGGAGCTGCTCACGCAGGCGCAGGCGCTGCTCCCGGTGAAGGACCTCCCCGCCACCAAGGCGTCCCTGCGCACGATCCAGGACAGGTGGGACGCCGCCGGCAAGGTGCCCCGCAAGGACATGGACCGGATCGAACGGGCCATGCGCAAGGTCGAGCAGACCGTGCGCGACGCCGAGGACGCCCGCTGGAAGAAGACCGACCCCGAGCACGCTGCGCGAGCCCAGTCGATGGTCGACCAGCTGGAAGCAGCGGTGCAGGGGCTCAAGGACGACCTGGCCAAGGCCGAGGCGACCGGTGACGCGCGCAAGATCAAGACCGCCCAGGACGCGCTCGCGGCCCGTCAGGTGTGGCTCGACCAGGCCCGCGGCGGATTGGCCGAGTTCGGTGGCTGACTCCTCGACACTCACCTACTCCCCTTCCGGATTCACCACCGACGACAGCGCCGACGGCCTGTGCATCTACCTGGATGCCAGCCCGTCGCCGTTCCACGCCTGTGAGACCACCGCGGCCATGCTGGACGGCGCCGGCTTCACTCGGCTGGACGAGACGGACGCATGGCCGACCGGTCGCGGGCGCTACTACCTCGTGCGCGGTGGCTCGCTCATCGCCTGGTCGACCGAGCACGCGGCGGACGCCGCCTCGCCCCTACGGCTGATCGGTGCCCACACCGACTCCCCCAACCTGAGGGTGAAGCCGCGCCCGGACCTCGCTCGCGCCGGCTGGCAGCTGCTCGGCGTCGAAGTGTACGGCGGCGCGCTGGAGAGCTCCTGGCTCGACCGTGACCTGGGCCTGTCCGGCCGGGTCGCGGTGCGCGGTGCCCACGGCATCCAGGCACAGCTGCTGCGTGTCGACGACCCGGTGCTACGCGTCTCCCAGCTGGCGCCGCACCTGGACCGCTCGGTACGGACCGAAGGTCTGAAGCTCAACGCCCAGCAGCACATGGCCCCGCACTGGGGGCTCGGCGAGGAGCCGGGCGACTTCATCGGGTTCGTGGCAGACCAGCTCGACGTCGCCGCCGAGGACGTCCTCGGCTGGGACTTCATGACCCACGACCTGACGCCCGCGCGACGTACCGGTCTGCGGCGCGACACCGTGGCCGGCGCACGGCAGGACAACCTGGCCACCAGCTACGCGGCCACGCGCGCGCTGATCGCGGCCGTCGACGTCGAGCCGGTGCGTCCGACCATCCAGGTGATCGCCCTGTTCGACCACGAGGAGGTCGGCAGCGTCTCCGAGCGCGGCGCGGCGTCGTCCCTGCTGATGACGACGCTCGAGCGGATGACGGCGTCCCTGGGCGGGTCCCGCGAGGACCTGCACCGGTCGATCGCCGGCGGAGTCATCGCCTCCGGCGACATGGCCCACGCCACGCACCCGAACTACGCCGACCGGCACGAGCCCCAGCACACCATCGCCATGAACGGCGGCCCGGTACTGAAGACCAACACGGGGCTGAAGTACGCCACCGACGGGATGGGCGGTGCGGCGTTCCGCCTGGCGTGCGAGCAGGCGGGCGTGCCGTGCCAGGACTTCGTGATGCGCAGCGACCTGCCCTGCGGCTCGACCGTCGGGCCGATCACCTCTGCGCTCACCGGTGGGTCCACCGTCGACTTCGGGGCGCCCACGCTGTCGATGCACTCGACGCGGGAGCTCACCGGAGCCGAGGACCAGGCGATGTACGCGGCCGCGCTCGCCTGCTTCCTGTCGCCGGCCTGACGCCGGGGCGCTTCCGCCGCCAGGACAACTCGGTCAGGCCGAGGCGTCCTGGCGTCGCTCCCCCGCTCCGGTGATCCGGTAGACGTCGAACACCCCGTCGATCCGGCGCACGGCGCGCATGACGTGGTCCAGGTGGCTCGGGTCTCCCATCTCGAAGGTGAACTTGGAGATGGCGACCCGGTCCCGGCTGGTGCTCACGCTCGCGGACAGGATGTTGACGTGCTGGTCGGACAGCACCCGGGTGACGTCCGACAGCAGCCGGTTGCGGTCCAGCGCCTCGACCTGCAGCTGGACCAGGAACACGCTCTCGGCCGAGGGCGCCCAGGCGACGTTGATGAGGCGTTCCGGCTGGCTGAGCAGCTGCTCGGCGTTCGTGCAGTCGCGACGGTGCACCGAGACGCCCTTGCCGGTGGTGACGAACCCGATGATGTCGTCCCCGGGCACCGGCATGCAGCAGCGGGCGAGCTTGATCCAGACGTCGTCGGTGCCCACCACTGTCACGCCCGGGTCGTTGAGCCGTTTGCGGACCGAGGCCGGCGTCGTGGCCTCGGCGATGTCCTCGGTCGTCCCGTCCTCGCCGCCGAGTGAGGCGACCAGCTGACGCACGACGTGCTCGGCCGACACGTGGCTGTCCCCGATGGCGGCGTACAGCGCGTCGATGTCGTGGTACCGCAGCTGCTCGGCGACGTTGGTGAGCGAGTCGTGCGACATCAGCCGCTGCAGACCGAGACCCTGCTTGCGGACCGTACGCGCCAGCTGCTCCTTGCCCGACTCGATGGCCTCCTCGCGGCGCTCCTTGGAGAACCACTGGCGGATCTTGTTGCGCGCGCGGGGGCTCTTGACGAACGTCAGCCAGTCACGGCTCGGGCCGGCGCCGTCGGCCTTGGAGGTCAGGATCTCGACGACGTCGCCATTCTCCAGCGGGCTCTCCAGCGGCACCAGGCGCCCGTTGACCCGCCCGCCGATGCAGTGGTGCCCGACCTCGGTGTGCACGGCGTAGGCGAAGTCGACCGGAGTGGATCCCGCTGGGAGCCCGATGATCTCGCCGGTCGGGGTGAACACGTACACCTCCCGGCTGCCGACGTCGAACCGCAGCGTCTCGAGGAACTCGCCCGGGTCGGAGGTCTCCCGCTGCCACTCCAGCAGCTGGCGCAGCCAGGCCATGTCGTTGATCGGACCGGCGTCCCCGGCCGGTGCGACCTCACCGACCGCGGCGCTGCGCGCGTCCTCCTTGTACTTCCAGTGCGCGGCGACGCCGTACTCGGCCCTTCGGTGCATCTGGTAGGTCCGGATCTGGATCTCGATCGGCTTGCCGTCCGGACCGATGACCGTCGTGTGCAACGACTGGTACATGTTGAACTTCGGCATCGCGATGTAGTCCTTGAACCGCCCGGGCAGGGGGCTCCACCGCGTATGGATCGTGCCGAGGACGGCGTAGCAGTCGCGCACCGACTCCACCAGGACGCGCAGCGCGACGAGGTCGTAGATGTCCTCGAAGTCACGGCCGCGCACGATCATCTTCTGGTAGACGCTGTAGTAGTGCTTGGGCCGACCGGTCACGGTGCCCTTGATCTTGGCCGCCCGCAGGTCCGCGGTCACCTGGTCGCGGACACCCTTGAGGTACTCCTCGCGGGCGGGCGCGCGGTCGGCGACCATCCGGACGATCTCGTCGTACACCTTCGGGTAGAGCGTGGCGAAGGAGAGGTCCTCCAGCTCCCACTTGATGGTGTTCATCCCGAGGCGGTGCGCCAGCGGGGCGAAGATCTCCAGCGTCTCGGTGGCCTTGCGCTGCGCGGACTCGGCCGAGACGTACCGCCACGTCCGGGCGTTGTGCAGCCGGTCGGCGAGCTTGATCACCAGCACTCGGATGTCGCGGGCCATGGCGATCACCATCTTGCGCACGGTCTCGGCCTGCGCGGCGTCGCCGTAGGTGACCTTGTCGAGCTTGGTGACGCCGTCGACCAGCATCGCGATCTCGTCGCCGAAGTCGGAGCGCAGCTGGTCCAGGGAGTACTCGGTGTCCTCGACCGTGTCGTGCAGCAGGGCCGCCGCGAGCGTGGGCGGTGTCATGCCGAGCTCGGCGAGGATCGTCGTCACCGCGAGCGGGTGGGTGATGTACGGGTCGCCGCTCTTGCGCATCTGGCCGCGGTGGTAGCGCTCGGCCACCTCGTACGCCCGCTCGATGAGGGCGGTGTCGGCCTTGGGGTGCGTCGTCCGCACGGTCCGCAGCAGCGGCTCGAGGACGCGGTTCGAGCTGCTGTGACGGGGGCCGCCGAGGCGCACCAACCGGGCCCGCACGCGTGACGTGCTGGGTGCCTGGTGCCGGAACTCCTCAGCCATGACGAAAGTCTAGAGGTCGCCGGATCGGCGTACGCACGGCAGGCGGAGGACGCGGTCTGACCCCGGCCTCAGACGGTCGCCACGGTCCGCAGGTCGTAGCCCTCGAGGTGCGTGCGGCCGTGCAGGGACGCTAGCTCGAGGAGCACCTGGACGGCGTGCACCTCTCCCCCGGCCCGTTCCACCAGGGCGCACGCGGCTGCCGCCGTACCGCCGGTCGCGAGGACATCGTCCAGGACGAGCACCCGGCGGTGGTCCTCGAACGCACCGGCGTGCACCTCGACCTCGGCCGTCCCGTACTCGAGCGCGTACGCCGTCGACACGGTCTCGCCGGGCAGCTTGCCCGCCTTGCGGATCGGGACGAACGGCACGCCGAGTGCCAGCGCGATCGGCGCACCGATGATGAAGCCGCGCGCCTCGACGCCGGCGACGGCGTCGACGTGCCCGCGGTGCTGGGCGGCGATGTCGTCGATCACCACGGTGAACGCGTCCGGCGCCCCGAACAGGGGGGTGAGGTCCTTGAACAGCACCCCCGGCTTCGGGAAGTCGGGGACGTCCCGCGTGTGCTTCAGCAGCTCCTCGGAGGCCGTGCCCATGCTCAGCGGTCCCGATCCCGGTCCAGGCGAGCCAGCGGGTGGGTCTCGCGCTTCTTGGTACGGGTGGCCCGAGCGGCCGCGGCGGCCGCCGCGCGCTCCGGCTCGACGACACCGGACGCCGACTCACCGGGCGTCGCGCGTGGGGTGTCGGCCTCGGTGAGCGCTGCACGCTGCGAGGTCTGGTACGCCTTCGCGCGGGCCGCGAGCTCCTTGATGGCCGGCTCCCCACGTCGCAGGTCCGCCAGCAGCGGGGTCGCGATGAAGATCGAGGAGTACGCGCCGACCGCGATACCGATGAACAGCGACAGGGACAGGTCCAGCAGCGTGCCCGGGCCGAGCATCGTGAAGCCGACGACCAGGATGGCCCCGATCGGCAGCAGCGCGACGACGGTCGTGTTGATCGACCGGACCAGCGTCTGGTTGACCGCATAGTTGGCCGCCTGGTCGTAGTTGCGTTGACCGGTCACGAACGCCTCGTGGGTGTTCTCGCGCACCTTGTCGAACACCACGACCGTGTCGTAGATCGAGTACCCGAGGATCGTCAGGAAGCCGATCATCGTCGCCGGCGACACCTCGAAGCCGGTCAGGGCGTAGATGCCGACCGTGAAGAACAGGTCGTGGATCACCGCGACGATCGCCGCCAGGGCCATCTTCCAGGTGCGGAAGTAGAGCGCGAGCACCACGCTGAGCAGCGCGAGGAACCACAGCAGCGCCTGCACGGCCTTGCGGGTGACGGTCTCACCCCACGAGGGACCGATGAACTGGGAGTCGATCTGCGCGGCCGGGACACCGAACTCCTTGGCGAGGGCGCCGCGCACCTCCTCGGTGGCAGCGGCCGTGCCGTTGCCGAGCTTCTCGGTCTGGATACGGATGTCCCGGTCACCCAGCTTGGTGACGATCAGGTTGTCCTCGGTGCCGGTCGCCTGGTGCACGGCGTCCTGCGCGCGGGTGTCGAAGTTCTGGGTGTTGGTGACCCCACGGACCTTGAGCTCGGCGCCACCGCTGAACTCCAGGCTCAGGTTGAGGCCGCGGCCGAACAGGCCGAGCGCGGCGATGAGCAGCAGCACCGCGGTGATGCCGTACCAGAGCTTGCGACGGCCGATGAAGTTGATCTGCCGGCGACCGGTGTAGAGGTCGTTGCCGAACTGGGCGAAGCTGGCCATCAGATCTGTCCTCCTGCGGCCGCGCGACGGCGGTCCGCGATCGTCACCCGGCCGCGACCGGCGTACGTCACGCCCTTGGCGCCCAGCCGGTCCGGGTCGAAGCCGGACCACTTGTGGCCGCTCCCGAAGAACTTCGTGCGCGCCAGCAGCGTGAGCAGCGGGTGGGTGAACATCATGACGACCACGATGTCGATGAGCGTGGTGAGGCCGAGGGTGAACGCGAAGGCCTTCACGTTGGCCTCGGACAGGATGTACAGGACCGCCGATGCCAGGAAGTTCACGACGTCGGAGATGATGATCGTCCGCCGCGCGCGCTGCCAGCCAGTCTCCACGGCCGACCGCAGTGGTCGGCCGGATCTGACTTCGTCACGGACGCGTTCGAAGTAGACGATGAAGCTGTCTGCGGTGACACCGATCGCCACGATCAGACCCGTGACGCCGGCCATCGTGAGGCGGAAGTTGTTGGCGTAGCCGAGGAAGGTCACCAGGCCGTAGGTGAAGAGGGCCGAGATGACCAGCGACGCGACCGTGACCAGGCCGAGCACGCGGTACTGGAACAGCGAGTACAGCACCACGAGCAGCATGCCGACGGCGCCGGCGAGCAGACCCTTCTGCAGCTGGTCCTGGCCCAGCTGCGGGCTGATCTGGTCGTTGGTCAGCTGGGTGAACGAGAACGGCAGCGCGCCGAACTTCAGCTCGTCGGCGAGCAGCTTTCCGCTGGCGGGGGTGAACCCGCCGGTGATCTGCGCCTCGCCGTTGGTGATGGGCTCCCGGGTGCCGAGCGCCTCCAGCACCTGACCGTCGACGATGATCGCCGAGCGGTTGCGGTCGGCGTCGGACTGCAGCGCGGCGAGCCGCGTGGTCATCGCCCCGAACGCCTTCTTGCCCGCGTCGTTGAACTTCAGGTTGATCTGCGTCCCACCGGTCTGGACGCCCTGCTGGTTGGTCTCCGGACCAGAGGTGGCGTCGGTGATCGAGTCACCCTTGACCTCGACCGGGCCGAGCAGGAACTTGTTCTGCTGGGTCTGGTCGCACATCACCACCGGCTGGCCCGCCGGGGCGTTCGAGGCGATCAGCCGCGTCTCGTTGTCGGTGCAGCTGTACTCCTGCAGCAGGTCCTGGTACGTCGAGCCCTGGTCGACGACGCCGCCCTTGACCCAGACCGCGCTCACGGGCTGCTGCGCCCACGCGGGGTCGCTCGGGTTCTTGGGCTTGTTGGCCGTCGCCGTGGTGGGACTCTGGGTCGCTCCGGCGGTCATACTCGGCGTCGGCGTCGGCGTGGCAGCAGCCGGGAAGGCCTGCGGGTAGACACCGTTCGCGCCCGTGGACGAGGACGAGGGAGCGCTGCTCACCGTCGGCGAGGCGGACGGGGAGGTCGACCCCGATGCGGACGGCGACGCGGTCGCCTTCGGGACGCTGGGCGGCTGCGGGAGCGTCCGGGTCGGCGGCTCGTTGCGCGTCGAGGCGATCACGGCGCGGAACGACAGGGCCGAGGAGCGGGACAGGGAGTTGAGGATCTCCTTGCTCGGCTCGCCCGGAAGCGACACGACGATGTTGCGCTCGCCGAGCGTGGTGACCTCGGCCTCGGAGACGCCGGTGCCGTCGACGCGCTTGCGGATGATGTCGACCGCACGCTCGACCTGACCGCTGTTGATCTTCTGCGAGCCCTCGCCGATGACCGGCTCGAGCGTGATCTGACGGCCACCCTCGAGGTCGAGACCGAGCTTGGGAGTCCACTGGCCCTTCGCGTCCCCCAGCACGGTGGTCGCGCCGATGCCGGCGAACAGCGCGACGATCAGGGCCACGAGCGTCAGCAGGACGGCCTTGGGGTGGCCGTTCGTACGGCTCGGACGGTTACGAGTTGCCACAGATGGTCCTCAGGATCCCTGGCGCGGGGTCGAGCCCTCGCCGGTCGAGTCGGAGTCGTCTTGAGTGCTCGGGCGCTCGGTCTCGGCCTCGGCCGGGGCGTCGGACGGCTCGGCCGCAGCGCTCGCGACGGTCGGTGGGACGATGGCGCGACGGTCGAACCGGAGCACCACCCCGGGCGCGGCCTCGATGCTGCCCGCCTGCTCGTCCAGCGCGACGAGCCGACCCAGCAGGCCGGACGTCGTCGCGACCTCGTCGCCGATCCGCAGCTCGGCCTGCGCCTGCTGGAACTGCCGGTTGCGGCGCCGCTGGGTCCAGAACATCAGCGCGATGAGCAGCACCGGGAGCAGCAGGATCAGCAGGCTTGCAGCGCTGCCACCTTGCGAAGCGGCTGTCGCCAGAGACGGCATCAAGTGTCTTTCCTCACCGTGGATGGTCGGTCGCGACCGGCGTACGCGGGCACCGCACACTGGTTGCCGGGCCAACGGCAGAGTGTAGGTGAGCCCGACCACCCGCCCAACTCTGGGTGTGAGGAAATTCTCCTCCGCCGCGCAAGCGGGTCAGGGGCTGAACCGGCCTTCTCCCTCGTCGAACGGCAGGGGCTGCGCGGAGGTTCCTGCGGAGACCGGCGGCGTGAGCCCGAGATGCTCCCAGGCGGCGGGCGCGGCAGCACGGCCGCGGGGCGTCCGGAGCATGTATCCCTCGCGCACGAGGTAGGGCTCCGCGACCGTCTCGACGGTGTCGGGCTCCTCCCCCACCGCCACCGCCAGGGTGGACAGGCCGACAGGACCCCCGCCGAACCGGCGGCACAGGGCCTCCAGCACGCCGCGGTCGAGCCGGTCCAGGCCGCGCGCATCCACGTCGAACAGCTCCAGCGCCGCATGCGAGGCCGGGAGGTCCACGACGCCGGTGCCGTGGACCTGGGCGTAGTCGCGCACGCGTCGCAGCAGCCGGTTGGCGATCCGGGGAGTGCCGCGGGACCGGCCGGCAATCTCCTCGATGCCCTGGCGGGTCGCCTCGACGTCGAGCAGCGTGGCGTTGCGGGTGAGGATCGTCGCGAGGTCAGTGGACGTGTAGTAGTCCAGGTGACCGGTGAAGCCGAACCGGTCGCGCAGCGGCGCGGGCAGGAGGCCGGCCCGGGTGGTCGCGCCGACGACGGTGAACGGCGGCAGCTCCAGCGGGATGGCGGTCGCGCCCGGCCCCTTGCCGACGACGACGTCGACGCGGAAGTCCTCCATCGCCAGGTAGAGCATCTCCTCGGCCGGGCGGGCCATCCGGTGGATCTCGTCCAGGAAGAGGACCTCCCCCTCCGCGAGCGAGGACAGGATCGCGGCGAGGTCGCCGGCGTGCTGGATCGCCGGCCCGCTGGTGATGCGGATCGGCTGCTCGAGCTCGGCGGCGATGATCATGGCCAGCGAGGTCTTCCCCAGACCGGGAGGGCCAGAGAGCAGCACGTGGTCCGGCGGGGTGCCGCGCCGGCGCGCCGCCTCCAGGACCAGTGCCAGCTGGTCGCTGACGCGCGGCTGGCCGGGGAACTCCGAGAGCCGCTTGGGCCGCAGCGCCGCCTCGACCCGCCGTTCGTCGTCGTCACCGCGCGGGTCGACGACGCGCGCCGTGGCGTCGTAGGACGCGTCGTCGTACAAGGAGTCGTCGTACGACGAAGGGTCGAACGCGGCGTCCTCGGGAGCGCTCATCGGCCGAGCTCACGCAGCGCGAGACGCAGGAGGGAGGACACGTCGCCGGACTGCGGACCGGCGGCGAGCACCTTGCCGACGGCGTCGTCGGCCTGCTTCGCCGACCAGCCCAGGCCGACCAGGGCCTCGGCGACCTGGCCGCGTGCGGGCGAGCCGTTGCCGGCCGCGACGACCGTGGCAGCGCCGCCGGGGATCGCGCCGACCTTGTCGCGCAGCTCCAGGACGATCCGCTCGGCGCCCTTCTTGCCGATACCGGGCACCTTGGTCAGGGCGACGACGTCACCGCCGGAGATCGCGGCCCGCAGGGAGTCCGGCGGGTGCACCGCGAGCATGGCCAGCGCGAGCCGCGGACCTACGCCGCTCACCGTCTGCACCTGCTCGAAGAGGTCGCGCTCGGCCTCGTCGGCGAACCCGAACAGCGTCAGCGAGTCCTCGCGGACGACCAGGGAGGTCGCGAGCCGCGCCTCCTGGCCGCGTCGCAGCCCGCTCGCCGTGCCGGGCGTGACGTGCACGAGCATGCCCACTCCCCCGACCTCGAGCACGACGTGGTCGAGCCCGGCCGTGGCCACGGCGCCGCGCAGGCTCGCGATCATCGCCGCACTCCCGCGCGCCGGCGCGCCACGGCCTGGGCCAGCCGGTCCTCGGCCCCACCGCGCCACACGTGGCAGATGGCCAGCGCCAGCGCGTCGGCGGCGTCCGCCGGTCGGGGCGCCACGTCCAGCCGCAGGATGCGGGTGACCATGCTCGTCACCTGCGCCTTGTCGGCGCGGCCGTTGCCGGTCACGGCGGCCTTCACCTCCGAGGGTGTGTGCATCGCCAGCGGCAGGCCGCGGCGGGCGGCGCCGAGCATCGGGACGGCGGAGGCCTGTGCGGTGCCCATGATCCCCTTGATGTTGGCCTTGGCGAACACCCGCTCGACGGCCACCGCGTCCGGCTGGTGGGCCTCGAACCAGTGCTCCATCTCGCTCTGCAGGGCGTACAGCCGGCTCGCCGGGTCGTCGGCCACGGGCGTACGGATCACCCCGACGGCCACCATCCGCAGCGGCTGTCCGACGCCGCCGTCGACGACGCCGAGCCCGCACCGGGTCAGACCCGGATCGACACCCAGGACACGCACCGGGCCTCCTCACACGCTGGATCCACCGAACAGGTGTTCGGTCAGGGCGACGCTATCGCGCCCGCGCGGACGATCCGTGCAGATGCGGCGCGGCGTGTCCGGCTCGCCGGCTCAGTCCTCGGCGTCGAGCGCGGCGAGGACGTCGTCGGACACGTCGCCGTTGGCGTAGACGTTCTGGACGTCGTCGCTGTCCTCGAGAGCCTCGATGATGCGGAACATCTTCTTGGCGCCCGCCTCGTCCAGCGGCACCTCGACGCTCGGCAGCCACGACGCCTCGGCCGAGTCGTAGTCGATGCCCGCGCTCTGCAGCGACTCGCGGACCGACACGAAGTCGCCCGCCTCGGAGACGATCTCGAAGGAGTCGCCGAGGTCGTTGACCTCCTCGGCGCCGGAGTCCAGGACGACCTCCAGGAGCCCGTCCTCGGTCGCGTCGGCGGAGTCCTTCTGCGCCTTCGGGACGATGACCACGCCCTTGCGGCCGAACAGGTAGGCGACCGAGCCGGACTCGGCCATCGAGCCGCCGTTCTTCTGCAGGGCGGTACGGACCTCGGCGACAGCGCGGTTCTTGTTGTCGGTCAGACACTCGATCAGGAGGGCGACCCCGCCGGGTGCGTACCCCTCGTACGTCAGCGCCTGGTAGTCGGCGCCACCGGCCTCGGCACCCGATCCGCGCTTGACCGCACGGTCGATGTTGTCGTTGGGGACCGAGGACTTCTTGGCCTTCTGGATCGCGTCGAACAGGGTCGGGTTGCCCGTGGGGTCACCGCCGCCCTGGCGTGCGGCGACCTCGATGTTCTTGATGAGCTTGGCGAAGAGCTTGCCCCGCTTGGCGTCGATCGCAGCCTTCTTGTGCTTCGTCGTCGCCCATTTGGAGTGACCGCTCATGTCTCCCGTTCCCTGCGTCGCTGAGCCGTGCCCCAGCCAGGGCACCGCACGATCCTAGCGAGCAGCGGCCGGCCGCCCCAGCCTCGGGGCGGCCGACCGGGTACGCCGTGCTCAGTGCCGGTCGACGCCGGCGACGCCGGGGCGGCCCGCCTCGACGTACACCTCGGCGCGGTCGGCGATCGGAGCGTCCGGGGTGGTGACCGCGCTCACGACGCGGTAGTCGGTACGCCAGTGGCCGGGCGTCACGACGCACCGCTGGTAGCCGCGCTGGGAGCTGGCGAACTTCAGGTGCGGGTTCTGCGAGAGCCACGTGGTCCCGGTGGCGTCCATGTCGGCACCGTTGCCGCCCGAGGAGATGGACGTGCCGAGGAACTCCACGCCGACCGTCGGCGACGCCTGGTCGCGGTAGTCCAGCTTCAGGTCGGCGGTGGCGCTGCGGTGCGCGTCGCCGGTGATCACGACGGTGTTCTCGACCTTGCGCTCGTGCAGGACGTCGTACCAGCGCTGGCGGGCGTTGGCGTACCCCATCCAGGTGTCGAGGCTGTAGCTCTCGGCCGGGCCGGCCTTGCCGTCGGCGTCGAACGTCACGACCTGGTTGGCGAGGACCTTCCAGGTGGCGGTCGAGGAGGACAGGCCGCTGGTGAGCCAGCTCTCCTGCTCGGCACCGAGCATGGTCCGGCCCGGCTGGTAGCGGTCGGTGCACGGCTGGGCGCAGCCCTCGAGCTGGTCGTCGCGGTACTGGCGGGTGTCCAGCACGTTGAACTCCGCCAGCCGCCCGTAGCGGATCCGGCGGTAGAGCTGCATGTCCGGGCCGGTCGGCATCGACCGCCGACGCAGCGGCATGTGCTCGTAGTACGCCTGGTACGCGGCGGCACGGCGCTTCAGGAAGACCGCGCGGTCCTGGTCGGGCTCTTGGTCCGGCTCGGAGATGTCGTTCGCGTAGTTATTCTCGACCTCGTGGTCGTCGGGCGTCACGATCCAGGGTGCGGCGGCGTGTGCGGCGCGCAGGTCGGGGTCGGTCTTGTACTGGGAGTACCGGAGCCGGTAGTCCGGCAGCGTGAAGATCTCCGCGCCCGAGGCGTGCGAGCGGCCGGGGAGCGTGCTCTTGCCGACGCCCTCGTAGATGTAGTCGCCGAGGTGGACGACCAGGTCCAGGTCGTCCTGCGCCATGTGCCGGTACGCGGTGAAGTAGCCGGCGGGCAGGTTCTGGCAGCTGGTGAAGGCGAAGCGCAGCTCCTTCAGCTCGGCGCCGTACGCGGGGGCGGTACGGGTCCGGCCGACCGGGCTGAGCTCGTTGCCGGCGCGGAAGCGGTACCAGTACTCGCGGTCCGGGAGGAGGCCGCTCAGCTCGACGTGGACCGAGTGCGCGAGCTCGGGCACGGCGCGCTCGGAGCCGGCGCGTACGACGCTGTCGTTCTTGAAGGTCGGGTCCGTGGCGACCTGCCACTGGACCTGGACCGGCTTGTCCCCCATGCCGGCTCGGCCGTCCGCGGCGAGCGGGCTCGGGGCCAGGCGGGTCCACAGGACGACGCCGTCCGGGGCCGGATCGCCGCTGGCGACACCGAGCGTGAACGGGTCGGTGCCGGACCAGGGCGTGGCACCGGCCGGTGCGGAGGACCGGGTGAGGACGGTGGCGGCGGACAGGCCGGTGGCACCGGTGAGACCGATGAGGTGGCGGCGGCTGAGCTGGGGCACGGGGATGCTCCTTGACGGGGACGAAGGGGTGCGGCCCCAGTCATCCGTGCCGGGTCGACCTCCCGGCGTCAGCGGCGCAAAATCTCGGTGACGAAGAAGCGATGGATCCGGTGGTCGCCCGTCACCTCGGGGTGGAACGACGTCGCCAGCAACGAACCCTGGCGGACGGCGACGACCCGTCCGGCGGCCGGCCCGTCCGGCACCGTGGCCAGCACCTCGACGGCCGGCCCGACGGCCTCGACCCAGGGAGCCCGGATGAACACCGCACGGATCGGGGCGCCGTCCACGCCGGACATCGTCAGGTCGGTCTCGAACGAGTCGACCTGACGGCCGAAGGCGTTGCGACGCACGGTGACGTCGAGGCCGCCGATCGTCTGCTGGTCGGTCGTGCTGTCCAGGACCTTGTCCGCGAGCAGGATCATGCCGGCGCAGGAGCCGTAGGCGGGCATCCCCCGGGCGATCCGCTCGCGCAACGGCTGCTGCAGGTCGAACGCCCGCAGCAGCTTGTCCATCGTCGTCGACTCGCCGCCGGGCAGGACCAGCCCGTCGACGCGCTCGACCTCCTCCGGGCGGCGGACGGCGATCGCGTGCGCCCCGGACTCCTCGAGGGCTCGCAGGTGCTCACGGACGTCGCCCTGTACGGCCAGGACCCCGACGACAGGCGATGACATGGCGGCGAGGTTAACCCGCGGCGCGCGGAGCACTCGGGTCAGGTCGCCACGAGACAGGCCTGAGCTGCGGTCGCTCGTTGAGCCGGGGCGAGGCGCCGGCTCAGGCCCCGCCGAGTCGTCCGCACGAGTCTCCCCCGACGGCACCGGGTTTCGACTCGCCTCCGCTAGCGCTCCGGCGGCTCAACCGGCGGGGGCCGGCACGGCGCACGGCGTT
>NZ_JAROAV010000053.1 GCF_029439465.1 Luteipulveratus flavus
CCACCAGTCATGCGGTACGCCGGTGCGATCGACCGTGCGCCGCCACGACCTGGGTCATGAACTGGCGCTCGTACAGCCGGAGCCCGAGCACCGGGATGCGGAGGACGAGATCGCCGTCGAGCGTCACGGCGTTCTGCCGGAGCGCATCGTCGACCGGCGAGAGACCGAGCCCGTGATGCGCGCCGTCGATCTCGACGACCAGCGCGCAATCCCTCCACCGGACGTCGAGGTAGTACCGCCCACCAGCGACGTGCCGGACCACCTGACGCTCCGGCGTCGGTAGGCGGTACCGCCGGCAGAGCACCGCGAAGTCGAGCTCACCCAGCGACTCCGCGCCAGCACAGACGTCGTGAACGACCCGGCGGACGAACGCACCACGACGGGCTCCACGCGTCATGGTCAGCGCGGCCAGGAGTCGCTCCGGCCGGGCGAGGCGCTGCTGCACGGCCATCGCGAGCAACGTCGCCGCCTGCCGGTCCGAGCGCGCCCACGACGCCGCGCGGAGCACCGCCTCGACCGGCCGGGCGCGTGGGATGCCAGCAAGGACAGCGGGTTCCAGACGGCGCGGCGCGTGGATCGTCACGCCATCGACGCGGCGCACGCGCGTCCCGTGCGGCACGGAGATGTCGATGGTGTCATGGCGCCACCCGGTCAGGCCGGCGTGCATCAGCGCGCTGACGCCGTCCAGCCGGGCTCCGGCACCCACCTCGAACACCGCTCGCCACCGTCGCGCCTCGTCTCCTCCAGGCGCGAGCACGATCGACTGGCGGCCGACGAGTCGCCACCGTCCGGCGGCCACCTCGTCGCGGACGTCCCAGCGCGTAACGCCCACAGAACGCAGCTGCCTGCGCGAGGCGACCCCGTCCTGCGCCTCGATCAACGGAGCCGTGACGGACGCGCGCCATGATCGTCGCGGCGCGCCCTGGCGAGGTTGGTCCACGGGCCCGCAGTCTCACGGGTAGCCGCGATCGACGCAGCGCCACCTGTGGACAGCGCCACGTGGTGGTCCAGCCGTGAGCCATGGCTCACCTCTTGACCACCGGAACGGTCAGTCGTCGACGGGGAGGACGGCGCCGAGATCGACGGCGACCAGCTCGGCCACCTGCACCATGTTCAGCGCCGCGCCCTTGCGCAGGTTGTCGCTGCAGATGAACATCTCCAGCGACGTCGGGAAGTCCGGTGACTGCCGGATGCGACCCACGAAGGTGGGGTCGGAGCCGACGACATCCGCGGGGTTCGGGAACTCGCCGGAGCCCGGATCATCGAGCACCACAACGTAGTTCGGCCCCTCGATCAGAGCCTGACGCGCTTCCTCGGCGCTGATCTCGTTGGCGAACGTCGCGTGCACCGACAGCGAGTGCGCCGTCACGACCGGCACCCGGACGCACGTCGCCGACACCTTCAGCCTCGGCAGCCCGAGGATCTTGCGCGACTCGTCCCGGAGCCGTACCTCCTCGGAGGTCCAGCCGCCGTCCATCAGCCGCCCGGCGAACGGCACGACGTTGTACGCGATGGGCCCGGCGAACGGCGACGTCTCCGGCAGGTCCGACACGGCCCGCCGTACGTCACCGGGCACCTGACCGACGCGACGGTTGCCCGCCAGGGCGCCGATCTCGTCGTACAGCCGCTGCACACCGGCGCGACCGATGCCCGACACCGCCTGGAACGAGGTGACGACCAGCTCGGTGAGCCCCCAGCCCTGGTGCAGCGGCGAGACGGCGGTGATGACCGAGGTCGTCGTGGCGTTCGGGCTGGTGATGATGCCGCGCGGCCGCTTGCGGACCTGCGCCGGGTTGGTCTCGGGCAGGACGAGCGGCACCTCGGGGTCCTGCCGGAACGCACCGGAGCAGTCGACGACGACGCAGCCCTGGTCGGCGGCCACCGGCGCCCACGCGGTCGACACCGTGTCGGGCACCGCGAACAGCGCCACGTCGACCTCGGCGAACAGCTCCTTGCGCAGCGGCTCGATCGTGACCTGCTGACCTCGCACCATCCGGGCCTGACCCACCTCGCGGTCGTCGCCGACGAGCCGCACGTCGCCCCAGATGTCGGCACGGGTCGAGAGGAACTGCAGCGCGGTCCCGCCGACGGCACCGGTGGCGCCGATCACGGCGATCGAGGGTCTGGTCATGACGGATCAGCGCGAGGCTGCGATCACCTCCGCGATCTGGACGGTGTTCAGGGCCGCGCCCTTGCGCAGGTTGTCGTTGCTGATGAAGAGCACGAGTCCGCGGTTGTCGTCCACCGACTGGTCCTGGCGGATCCGCCCGACGTACGAGGGGTCCTGCCCGGCCGCGCCCAGCGGGGTCGGCACGTCGACGACCTCGACACCCGGGGCGGCGGCGAGCAGCGTGCGCGCCTCGTCCGGGGTGATGGCCTTCTGGAACTGGGCGTGCACCGACAGCGAGTGGCCGGTGAACACCGGGACACGCACACAGGTGCCTGCCACCTTCAGGTCCGGCAGGCCGAGGATCTTGCGCGACTCGTTGCGCAGCTTCTGCTCCTCGTCGGTCTCGTCCAGGCCGTCCTCGACGATCGAGCCCGCCATCGGCAGGACGTTGAAACCGATCGGGGCGACGTACGTGTGTGGCTCACCGAGCTCGACGGCCGAGCCGTCGTGGGTGAGCCGCTCCATGGTGTCAGCACCCTTGCGGATCTGTCCCGCAAGCTCGTCGACTCCGGCGAGTCCCGACCCCGAGACCGCCTGGTACGTGGCGACGGTGAGCCGCTGGAGCCCCGCCGCGTCGGTCAGCGGCTTCAGGACGGGCATCGCCGCCATGGTGGTGCAGTTCGGGTTGGCGATGATGTTCTTGGCGGCCTTGCCGATGTCCTGCGGGTTCACCTCGGAGACCACGAGCGGGACCTGCGGATCCAGCCGCCAGGCGGAGGAGTTGTCGATGACGGTCACGCCCGCAGCGGCGAACGCCGGCGCCAGGGCCCGCGACGTCGCGCCACCGGCGGAGAAGATCGCGATGTCCAGCCCGCTCGGGTCGGCCGTCTCTGCGTTCTCGACGGTGATCGAGCGGCCCTGCCACTCGATCTCCTTGCCCGCGGAGCGCGCGGACGCGAACAGCCGCAGCGTCGCCACCGGGAACTCCCGCTCGGCGAGCAGCCGGAGTACCACCGCGCCGACCTGACCGGTCGCCCCGACGACGCCGACGTTCAGCCCGCTCATCGGCCGGTCCCCCCGTACACCACGGCCTCGCCCTCGCTGGTGTCCAGCCCGAACGCGGTGTGCACCGCGCGGACGGCGTCGTCCAGCTGGTCGTCCCGTGTGACCACGGAGACACGGATCTCCGAGCTGGAGATCATCTCGATGTTGATGCCCGCGTCGGCGAGCGCCTGGAACAGGGTCGCGCTGACACCGGGGTGGCTGCGCATCCCCGAACCGATCAGGGACAGCTTGCCGACCTGGTCGTCGTACTGCAGCGAGTCGAAGCCGATGGCCTCCTTGGCCGCCTGCAGGACCTTCACGCCCTTCTGCCCGTCGCTCTTGGGCAGGGTGAACGACACGTCCGTGCGACCGGTGTCCGCGGCCGAGATGTTCTGGACGATCATGTCGATGTTGATCTCGGCGTCGGCGATGGCCTGGAAGATCTGCGCGGCCTTGCCGGGGCTGTCCTTGACGCCCACCACGGTGAGCTTGGCCTCGCTGCGGTCGTGCGCCACGCCGGCGATGATCGGGGCTTCCACGGTCTCTCCTTCGTCGGGCTCGTACACCCACGTGCCCTCGCGGTGGCTGAACGAGGAGCGCACGTGGATCGGCAGGTTGAAGCGGCGGGCGTACTCGACGCAGCGCAGCATCAGCACCTTCGCGCCGGAGGCCGCCATCTCCTGCATCTCCTCGTTGCTGATGCGGTCGATCTTGCGGGCGGACGGCACGATGCGCGGGTCGGCGGTGAAGATGCCGTCGACGTCGGTGTAGATCTCGCAGACGTCGGCCTCGAGGGCGGCGGCGAGCGCGACGGCGGTCGTGTCCGAGCCGCCGCGGCCGAGCGTGGTGATCTCCTTGGTGTCCTGGCTGACGCCCTGGAAGCCCGCGACGATCACGATGTGGCCACCGTCCAGCGCCTCCTGGATGCGCCCTGGGGTGACGTCGATGATGCGCGCCTTGCCGTGGACGTCGTCGGTGATGACGCCGGCCTGGGAGCCGGTGTAGGAGCGGGCGGAGTCGCCGAGGTTGGCGATGGCCATGCTGACCAGCGCCATCGACATCCGCTCGCCGGCGGTGAGCAGCATGTCCATCTCGCGCTCGGGCGGGCTCGGACTGACGGCTCCGGCGAGGTCGAGCAGCTCGTCGGTCGTGTCACCCATCGCCGACACCACGACGCACACGCGGTTGCCGGCCTTGCGGGTGTCGACGATGCGTCGCGCGACGCGCTTGATGCTGTCGGCATCGGCGAGCGACGAACCGCCGTACTTCTGGACTACCAGGCTCACAGCTGAGGGCCCTCCGGACGATCGAGGTCAGACGGAGAGGCTCAGTTTAGAGGTCGACCGGATCGCGAGACGGGGAGCCCACATCGCGGACCGGAGTTCGTCCGGCCCGTGTGCTCCCGCCTGCGGTCAGCCCTCGACGAGAGGTTCTGCTCCTTCGTCCCGCGGGTCGGGCAGGTCGTCCTGGTCCCCCGGCAGGCGGCCGGTGCTGACCATGTCCTCGGCGACGTCGTACAGCCGGGTGTTGGTGTCCATCGACAGCCGGCGCAGGACCGCGAACGCCGCGTCGGGTCCGAGCGCGAACCGCTCCATCACCATCCCGACCGCCTGGCTGGTGACCGTGCGGGTCTCCAGCGCCGAGCGCCACTGCTCCTCGGCCTGCGCCGCCACGATCACCGAGGCGGCGTGGATCGCGAAGATCCGCGCCGCCAGCCTCGCCGACGTGGTGAACGCGTCCGGTCGCCGTGCGTACAGCGTGAGTGCCCCGAACGCGCGGCTGCCGCTGATCAGCGGCAGGGCGAGCAGCGAGCCGAGACCGATGTCGGCGGGCAGCTGCTCGCTCCACGCGGCCCAGCGCCGGTCGGAGGGCAGGTGGGCGGCGTACACCTCCTGCCCGTGCCCGATCGCGTCCAGCCACGGCCCCTGGCCAGCGGCCTGCTGGGCGCGGTCGGCGATGCGTACGGCCTCGCTGGTCACCGCCTGTGTCTCGATGCCGCCGTCCCGGTCGATGACGCTGACTCCGGCCTCTTCGGCCCCCGGAACCAGCCGCGCGGTCTCGACCGTGGCCTGCACCGCGGACTCACTGGACGGCGACGACAGCTCCTGCATCATTGCGATCACGCGCGTGGCCAGCCGGTCGTCGAACAAGTCAGGCACCTGTCACCCTCACAATCGCGGTGCGTGACCGTGGTCACGCACCGGTGTCGAGGGGCTGGCTGCTGAACCCGTTGATTCGTCTCGTCCGAACTCTACGACACAGCGAGCTCTCGGCGCGCACAGGCGGAACAGCGGCTGCCGTACGGGCCGGTCGGGGCCGTACGCGCGTCCCGTGCCGCTCCTCGTGCTGATTCGTCCCGCCCTGGGCCGGGTACGCCCAGAGCACGACGGTTCGTCACCGAGGAGGTACCGCATGCCCGACGAGGACGACCTGCCCAGCACCCTGCAGCGCTCGCCGAAGAAGGCGCGGGACACCTGGTCGGCCGCGCACGACTCGGCGGTCGAGCAGTACGGCGAGGGTGAGCGCGCCCACCGGACGGCGTTCGCCGCGCTCAAGCACGGGTTCGAGAAGGTGGGCGACCACTGGGAGGCCAAGGCCGAGAAGGGTCCGAGCGACGCGCAGGCGGCCAGGACCGGCGACGCGGCACGCCGAGGCGGCGAGACCGCCGGCGGTGTCGACGCCAACGCCTCGAAGGAGCACCTGCAGGAGGTCGCGCGGCGGCTGGACGTCGAGGGCCGGTCCCGGATGACCAAGGACGAGCTGGTCGAGGCCATCCAACGCGCCAACGACCGGGCGACCCGCCGCGCCCGCGAGTAGTACCGGGGCGACAGGGCACCGCCGGGCGAGGTTCGAACCGCGCTGACGGTGGCGGGTGATCTACTGTGGCGCCCGCGCGGACGGACCGTTCGGCGCGCCAGGAAGCAGGAGGCCGGAGATGGACAACGATTCGGTGGCTCGGGAGATCGCCGAGCTCGCCCAGGACCTGCACTCCGCGGAGACGCCGGCCCAGACCGCCGAGCAGGTGGTGGCGTTCGCACAGCAGCAGTCGGGCGCCGACTACGCCGGCATCAGCCTGATCGGCCGCGGCGGCAAGCTGGAGACCATCGCGCCGACCGATCCGCTCGTGCGTCGGCTGGACGAGCTGCAGGACGAGCTCGACGAGGGCCCCTGCCACGACAGCGCGTGGGAGCAGGACACCCTGGTCTCGTCCGACCTGCGGACCAATCCGCGATGGCCCCGATGGGCGCCGCGGGCTGCCGACCTGGGCGTCGGCAGCGCCATGGGTGCCGAGCTGTCCGACGCGAACGGTCGCCGGATGGGCGCGGTGAACCTGTTCTGGCGGCGACCCCGCACCTTCACCCCCGAGGAGGTCGGCTTCATGACGATCTTCGCCCGGCATGCGGCGCTGGCCCTGGACGCGGCCCGCACCCAGGACGGGCTCCGTACGGCGCTCGACGCCCGCGGGCTCATCGGCCAGGCGCAGGGCATCCTGATGGAGCGGCACCGTCTCGACCAGGACCAGGCGTTCGAGGTGCTGCGCCGCTACTCGCAGAACTACAACCTCAAGCTGCGTGAGGTGGCCGAGCGGCTCGTCCTGACGCGAAGCCTCCCTGACACCGAGCCGAGCGGCGGGGCCCGCTGAGGCTCACCAGTGGAGGGTGCCCGGCGCGCCCTTGAACGGCCCCGTCACCCGCGAGGTGATCCAGCCGCCGTAGAACGACCCCTCCTGCGGTGTGACCCGCTCGCCGTCGACGTAGCAGCCCTGCATCGCCCCCGGCATCACGCCGACGTGGTCGGCCAGCCGCTCGTACCCCGGCGAGGGGTGCGGGTACAACCACGCCGCCCGAGGAGCCCGCGCCTCATCGACCACGACGTCGAAGTACGCCGCCTCGCCCTTGAACTCGCAGAACGTCGTGCCGGGCACCGGGACCAGCACGCCCCGCTCGAACGCCGAGCGCGGCAGGTAGTACGTCGGCGGGTGGCTCGTCTCCAGGACCCGCAGCGGCGAGCCCGTCCGCGCGATGCAGCGGCCGTCGAGGTGCACCTCGACCGTCTCCCCCGACGCGTCGACGGCCGGCGGTCGCGGGTAGTCCCAGACCGACTCGACCGGGCGCTCGGTGGACATCAGGACGCCTCCTCGACGGCATTCACGCGTGCGGCGTTGCTGACCCACTCCCACAGCCGACGGCGCTCCTGCGCAGAGGTCCGGGTCCGCGAGGAGTAGTCGGTCGGGCGCTCCCGACGGTCGTGCCACAGTCCGCCGCCCGGCGGCGGGTGCGGCGTCGCCAGCAGCCACCCGGTCGTGTCGGCGCCCTGACCGGTGGGCCGCAGGACCGGCCCCATGACGGTGGCGAACCGGGGCAACGACTCGGTGACCCCGGGTGTGTCCGCCCAGCCCGGGTGCATCCCGTACACCTGGATGCCGTCCGCGCCCCACCGCTCCTGCAACGTCGGCAGCAGCGCGACCTGGATCCGCTTGCTGCGAGCGTACGCGGTGGCCGGCCGGTACAGCTCGCGCTCGTACTCGAGGTCGTCCAGCGGGAGCGGCTGCACGTACATCCCGCCGGAGGTGACCAGGACGACGCGGGCGTGCTGGCCGCGCAGCAGCGGTCGCAGCCGCTCGGTCAGCGCGACCGGGCCGAGGACGTGGACCGCCAGCGACAGCTCGTGGTGCTGCGGCGACTCGGCGCGCTCCGGCGGCATGACCCCGGCGTTGTGGACGATGCCGGTCAGCGGTTGCCCGAGGGCGAGCAACGACTCGGCGAGCTCGGCAACGCTGTCGAGGTCGGACAGGTCGCAGCGCCACACCGTGGTCCCGGCCGGTGCGGGGATGCGGTCGGCGACCCGCTGCCCCTTCTGCACGTCACGGACGACCAGGTGGACGTGCGCGCCCAGTGCGGCGAGATCGGCGACGCACTGCGCGCCGAGGCCGGATGAGGCGCCGGTGACCAGGACGTTCCGCCCGGCGAGCGCGTCGGGCGGAGGGTCGTCCGGCCAGGTCGGCAGGCGCCGGCGTACGCGAATGCCGATCGTGGAGTACCCCGGCACGACGGCGCGGTCCATCAGGGTGTCCAGCGCCTGCGACACCGTGCGTGCTGCGTCCATCCACCACTCCTACCCCGAGGAGGCCGCGCTGCAACCGCCGACCGCGGCTAGGGGTGCAGCGCGTCGAACTCCGCGTCGGCGACGGTCTCCTCGTCGGCGTCCAGTCGCAGGTGGCCGAGGATCGTCAGCACCACCCGGAGCGCGGCCGAGGCTCGCACGCCCCACTCCGACAGGTAGGAGAACTGCCACCACCACATCGCCTCGACGACGCGGTCCTGGTCGTAGTGGGCCAGGCCGTGCTCGAGCGCGGCCACGATGCCGGCGAGGTCGTCGCTGAGCGCGCCGCGTCCCAGCTCCACGGAGGTCAGCGGGTCCACGACGTCGGCGTAGTCGTCGAGGCCCTCGAGCAGGTTGGCGAGCGAGGTACGCAGGGCGTCGTGGTCGATCTCCGGCCCGGAGTCCGGCTCGAACCGCTCGTCCGGCAGGACGTCCTGGATGGCCCCGAGCCGAGCGCCGGTGACCTGCAGCTGGCTGATCACCAGCAGCAGCAACGGAATTGCGGCGTCCGGCGCCACTCCGGCAGCGATGTCGCGCACGGCGGTGCTGAAGTCGCGGACGTCGCGGGCGGTGTCCTGGGCGAGCCCCGCGAGGTCGGCGTGCTCCGGCGGCCCGGGCTCGGTCGGCGTGGTGATGTCAGGCATCGAGCAGTCTCCGTCCTTCGAAGGCGCGGCCGAGAGTGACCTCGTCGGCGTACTCCAGGTCGCCGCCCACCGGCAGCCCGGACGCCAGCCGGGTGACCCGCAGGCCCATGGTGCTCAGCAGTCGGGCGAGGTACGCGGCGGTCGCCTCTCCCGTCAGGTTCGGGTTGGTCGCGAGGATGATCTCCTCGACCGCGCCGTCAGCGAGCCGGCGCATCAGCTCGGTGATGCGCAGGTCGTCGGGGCCGACGCCGTCGATCGGGCTGATCGCGCCGCCCAGCACGTGGTAGCGGCCACGGAACTCCCGGGTGCGCTCCAGTGCGATGACGTCCTTGGGGTCCTCCACCACACAGATCTGGGTGGCCTCGCGGCGCGGGTCGAGGCAGATCCGGCACTGCTCTGCCTCGGCGACGTTGAAGCACGTCTCGCAGAACCGCACCTTCTCCCGGACGACCGTGAGGACCTCGGTCAGCCGCTGGACGTCGGCGGGGTCGGCCTGCAGCAGGTGGAACGCGATGCGCTGCGCCGACTTGGGCCCGATGCCGGGCAGCCGGCCGAGCTCGTCGATCAGGTCCTGGACCACACCTTCGTACACCCTCGCGAGCGTAGTGCCCCGGTCCGACGACGCCCACCGCCCGCCGACCACCCCGACGACCGGCCCGACATTCCGTGCAGACGGGTCGACGGATGCGCCCGATGATCGTCAGGACGCAGGCGGGTGCTCGTTGTAGACGCCCGCGAGCTCCTGCCCGGTGAGGTCGTGGATGGCGGCCATGATCTCGTCGGTCACCTGACGACGGGCCTTCCCGGCCGGCACCCCGGCGTACCGCTCGGCGAGGCGCAGCGGCTCACCGAACCGGATCGTCGCGTGCGCGACCTTCGGACGGTTGGAGCCGATCGGCTGGATCTCCTGGGTGCCCGACAGCCCCACGGGGACGACGGGGGCGCCGGTCTCGAGCGCGAGGTGCGCGACGCCCGTACGCCCGCGGTAGAGGCGGCCGTCCCGCGAGCGCGTCCCCTCCGGGTAGATGCCGAACGCACCGCCCCGGCGCAGCACCCCGAGCGCGATCTCCAGCGAGTTGCTCGCGGCCTTCTTGTCGTCACGCTCGACGGGGATCATGCCCATCGAGGTCATCCACATCCGCATCGCGGCGCCCTTGGGGCCGGACCCGGTGAAGTAGGAGGCCTTGGCGAGGAAGTGGACCTGCCGCGGCGCGACCGTCGGGATCACCACGGAGTCGACGAACGACAGGTGGTTGCTGGCCAGGATCACCGCACCCGAGCGCGGGACGTGGTGTGCGCCCTCGACGGTCGGTCGGAACACGGCTCGCAGCGCGGGCGCCACGACCATCCGGGACGTGAGGTAGAGCACGGCCCAACCCTAGTGCGGGCTCGCGCGGGTCTCGCCCGGGCCGGTGACTACTCGCCCTCGTGGATGACGGTGCCGCCGAGGACGCTCTGGATGACCGGTACGCCGACGGCGCCGGAGTCCTCGATGTTCTCGTCGTCGCGGTCGGCGACGCTGTCGTCAGCGCCTCGGGCCGGGGTGTCGGACGCCTGGGCCGAGCTCGCCCGCGCGGCTCGCATCGCCCGCTGCCGTGGCGTCAGCCCGTCGTTCAAGCCACCGGCCGAGCCGGCCGCACCCTCACCCGAGCGCGTCCCCCCGCTGGCCGCGGCGGGCGCGGCGGTCTTCGGCCGCTCGCCGCGCGACGGCTCGGACCGCGGACCCGAGCCCACGACATCCGGCGCGGACGCGTCGGACGGCGACTCGCCGCCGGACGCCCACGGTGGCGGCGGAGCGGTCGGGGCACCCCAGCTGTCGGCCGGGCCGGCGTCCCAGCCGCCTCGCGGCGTGGCGGCGCCGAGGGCCTGCGCGTCCGCCGCGGTCGACGAGCCACCCGCGCCCGGCGAGGGAGCGGGAGGACGAGTCGTCGCCTCGGACGTCGCGGGGCGCTGCTCACCGGAGTCGACGAAGCCCGGTCCCTCGCCGCTCGGCTCACCCGAACCGGTCTGCGGACCGGCCGGCGGCGGGGCTGCGGCCGGAGGCGGCCCGTCGTGCGGCGTCGCCTCCACTCGCACGTCCACGCCCAGCGCGGCGTTCAGCGCCTGCCGGACGATGTCGGGGTGCGGACCGCGGCGGAACGTCTCGGCCAGCCCGGCGGTGGTCGTCCCGAGCAGCAGCCGCTCACCGTCGTAGTCCAGGACCTGCGCACTCTGGGAGACCAGCGCCCAGGTGACCCGCTTGGTCTGCGCGATGCGGTCGAGGACGGTCGGCCACTCCCGCCGGATGGCGTCGGTGTCGATGGCGCCCGGCTTCGGCGGCGGCGCCGGACTCGGCACGACCTCCGGCGCAGGGGTGGGGGTCGACGTCGCGGCAGCATCGTCGGGCCGCTCGGACGCGGCCTGCTCGGACTGCTGCGGCGCGCTCGAGGACTCGGCGGACGCCTGCGACGTGGACGGCGACGCCGACACCGACACCGACGTCGCCGGTGCCTCGACGCGCTCCGGCGACGGGTCCGGCGCAGCAGCGGCCGGAGCCGCGACCGGGCCCGCTGGCCGGGCGGGCGCCGAGGCCTGGCCCGCCGGAGTCGGCGGGAGCTGACCCATGTCGAGGCGACGCTCGAGGCGGTCCAGCCGGGCGGCGTACCCCTGCTCGCCGGACGCGGCCGGCAGCAGGATGCGCGCACAGATGAGCTCGAGCTGCAGCCGCGGCGCGGTCGCGCCGGTCATCTCGGTGAGACCGGCGTTGGCGATGTCGGCGGCCCGCGACAGCGCACCGTCGCCGAACGCCGAGGCCTGCTGACGCATCCGCTCCAGCTGGTCCTCCGGGATCGTCCGCAGCACCTGGGCGGCGCCCTCCGGCACGGCGGCCACGATGATCAGGTCGCGCAACCGCTCCAGCAGGTCCTCGATGAACCGGCGCGGGTCGTGGCCGGACTCGATCACCCGGTCGATCTGGCGGAACACCGACCCCGAGTCGCGCACCGCGAGCGCGTCCACGGTGGCGTCGAGCAGCTCACCGTCGGTGAACCCGAGCAGCGACGCGGCACCGGCGTACGTCAGTCCCTCGTCCCCCGAGCCGGCGATCAGCTGGTCGAGGACGGACAGCGAGTCACGCACCGAGCCCCCGCCGGCGCGCGTGACGAACGACAGCACGCCCGGCTCGACCTGCACGCCCTCGGCGTCGCAGAGCCGCTGCATGTAGTCGGAGAGCAGCCCCGGCGGGACAAGCCGGAACGGGTAGTGGTGGGTCCGGGAGCGGATCGTGCCGATGACCTTCTCGGGCTCGGTCGTCGCGAAGACGAACTTCACGTGCTCCGGCGGCTCCTCGACGATCTTCAGCAGCGCGTTGAAGCCCTGCGGCGTCACCATGTGCGCCTCGTCGATGATGTAGATCTTGAACCGGCTCTGCGCCGGGCCGTACGACGCCCGCTCGCGCAGGTCGCGCGCGTCGTCGACACCGCCGTGGCTGGCTGCGTCGATCTCGATGACGTCGACCGAGCCGGAGCCGCCGCGGGCCAGTGCGACGCAGGAGGCGCACTCGCCGCACGGCGTCGGCGTCGGGCCCTGCTCGCAGTTGAGGCAGCGCGCCAGGATGCGGGCGCTGGTCGTCTTGCCGCACCCGCGCGGCCCGCTGAACAGGTAGGCATGGTTGACCCGGCCGGTCCGCAGCGCCTGCATGAGCGGCTCGGTCACGTGCTCCTGGCCGATGACGTCGGCGAACGACTCGGGTCGGTATCGGCGGTAGAGAGCCGACGAGGCAGGAAGCGTCACGTGGGCGACCCTATCCCCGAGCGGGGACGGCGGCTCCGGGCTGTCGGTGGCCGGCGGAACACTCCGCCCATGGACGCCGTGGACCTGCTCCGAGCCCTTGCCGAGACGATCGACGACCAGCGGTGGGACGACCTGGCGCGGGTGCTCTCCCCCGCGTTCTCGGGCCGGTACGTCCACACCGGCGAGACCTTCGACCGGGACGGGTTCGTCGCGGTCAACCGCGACTACCCCGGGTCCTGGCGCTTCGTGTGGGAGGACGTCGTCGGCGTGGGCGAGCGCGCCGCCGGACGAGCGCGGGTGTTCGACGCCGAGGAGACGCACTACGTCGCGACGTTCGTCACCGCCGACGAGCACGGCATCGCCGAGCTGGTCGAGGTGTGGGCCGAGGCGGGCGACGCCCCTCCGGCCGGTCGGCGCCCCGGGCCGGCGTGACGGGCGGAGCGTGACGGGCGGGGAGACCCAAGGACCCCCCACGTACCCGGAAGAGCTCACCTACCCTTGCTGCATTCCTGCCCTGGGGGAGTTCGGAGAGGTACCGCCACGTGGGGGGCCGAGGCCACACTCTAGGCCAGCGCTGCCTGCACTCGCGAATCCAGTCGACCGGCCCGCCCGAGGGCCACGCGACCTGCCGGGCAACGCGAAAGGGACCGGTCGCACCGACCGGTCCCTTCGACGTGGCGGAGGATGCGGGATTTGAACCCGCGAGGGGTTTCATCCCCAACACGATTTCCAATCGTGCGCACTAGGCCACTATGCGAATCCTCCGCGGAGCACAGTACAGGTCCGACCGGTCACCCCGAAATCGGCTCCTCCGGGAGCCGTCACCGCGAGCCCGGACCGAGCCGCCGAGCCGGGCGGTCCGTAATGTGGGACGTGCCGACCCACCCGAACCCGATCCGCGTCAGAGTAGGAGCAGGTCGCAATACCACGACAACGCGGAGCTGCGGCGAGACGTCATGGAATCGTGACAGCCCGCCTGTCGGCAGGCGACGGTGGAGCCGTCACACTGAAGACCCGTCAGGACGCGAGGTATGGGGTAGGGATGCGTGGGGAGACACGACGAGGCGCAGTAGCGCTCGCCGGTGCTGCCGTCGTCATGAGCATGGCTGTCGCCGGCTGCGGCGGCGGCGCTCGCGGGGAGGAGCCCAAGGCGACCCCCAGCTGCCCGACCACCGTCCCGAAGCCGACGGTGAAGATCGCGCCGTCGACGATCTACCTCAACATCGTCAACGCGGGCAACCAGAACGGCGCCGCGGGGCGCGCGTCCAAGCAGCTGGGCTGGCGCGGCTTCCACGTGCTGGAAACAAAGTCGCAGAGCCTGATGGACGATCGGCCGGTCCCCAAGGCCGCGGAGATCCGGTACGGCAAGGGCGGCCTGCAGATCGCGCTCACGCTCGCGACGCAGGTCAAGAACCCGGTCCTCACCGAGGACGACCGCAGCAACCCGACGGTCGACCTCGTCATCGGGGACGCGTTCGGCCTGGTGCCGCTGCCGCCGACGCCGGCCAAGGACGTCCAGATCAACGTGTACAACACGACCTACCGCGCCGGGCTGTCCGGTCAGGTCGCCGCGGCCATGCGAGCGCGCGGCTTCCAGATCCTGTCCAACGACAACGACCCGCGCCGGCGGTTCCTGCCGAACGACGTGGCGTACATCATCTCCGGCGAGCGCGGCGAGCCGGCCGCGCGACGGGTCGCCCTGCAGCTCAAGGGCGCGAAGCTGCAGCAGGACGGTCGCCAGGACAACACCGTGGACGTCGTCATCGGCAACCACTACACGGCGCTGGTGCCCACGGCGCAGGCCACGCCCGCACCGACCCCGACCGTGCCCCGTCCCCCCGGCTGCTGACCGACGATCAACCTCACCTTCCGTGCCCGCTCGTGCACGGAAGGCATCGTCAGCGGCGGCGGCGCGCCGTCCCGAACAGGCTACGAGTGATCTCCCGGCCGATGACGGTGCCGGCCGAGCGCAGCGCCGACTTGAACGCCCTCGACTTCACCACCTGCTCGACCATGCCCGGCTGCTCCTTGGCCTGCTTCGGCGACTTCGGTGCGCCCTGCGCCGGCGGCGGGGAGGGCGCGCCCGCGGGAGCCGGCGCCTGGTCGTCCGCGGCCGGGGCGTTCTGCAGCCGGGCGCTGAGCTTCTCGTACGCCGACTCCCGGTCCAGCGCCTCGGCGTACTTCGGCTTCAGCGGCGAGGCGTTCACGACGCCGTCGACGGTCGCCTCGGGTGAAGGGGCCATCAGCGACTGCGGCGCCCGCATCCGGGTCCACGCGACGGGCGTCGGCGCGCCCTTCTCGGACAGGACGGTGACGACCGCCTCTCCGGTGCCGATCTGGGTCAGCAGCTCCTCCAGGTCGTACCCGCTGTGGGGGAACGTCTGCACGGTCGCCTTGAGCGCCTTGGCGTCCTCGGGGGTGAAGGCGCGCAGGGCGTGCTGGACGCGGTTGCCGAGCTGGGCGAGCACGCCGGAGGGCACGTCCTTCGGCGTCTGGGTCACGAAGAACACGCCGACGCCCTTGGACCGGATGAGCCGGACGGTCTGCTCGATGGAGTCCAGGAAGGCCTTCGAGGCGTCGTCGAACAGCAGGTGCGCCTCGTCGAAGAAGAACACCAGCTTGGGCTTCTCGGCGTCGCCCACCTCGGGCAGGTCGTGGAAGAGGTCGGCCAGCAGCCACATCAGGAACGTCGAGAAGAGCGCCGGGCGGTCCTGGACGGCCGGCAGCTCCAGGCACGTCACGATGCCCGTGCCGTCCTGGCCGACGCGCAGCAGGTCGGCGGTGTCGAACTCCGGCTCCCCGAAGAACACATCGGCGCCCTGGTCGCTGAAGGAGATGAGGTTGCGCAGGATCACGCCGGCCGTCGCGGAGGAGAGACCGCCGAGCGTCTTCAGGTCCGCCTTGCCCTCGTCCGACGTGAGGTGCTGGATGACCGCCCGCAGGTCCTTGAGGTCCAGCAGCGCCAGGCCCTGCTGGTCGGCGTAGTGGAAGACCAGGCCCAGGCTGGACTCCTGGGTGTCGTTCAGCCCCAGCACCTTCGACAGCAGCGTCGGGCCGAACGAGGTCACGGTCGCCCGGATCGGGACGCCCTTGCCCAGGCCGCCCAGCGACAGGAACTCGGTGGTGTAGGCGGTCGCCGCCCACTGCTGACCGACCTCGCCGGCCCGCGCGGCGATCTTGTCGTTGGACTCGCCGGGTGAGGCCATACCGGACAGGTCGCCCTTGATGTCGGCGAGGAAGACGGGCACGCCCTGGCCGGCGAGCTGCTCGGCCATCAGCTGCAACGTCTTGGTCTTGCCGGTGCCGGTGGCGCCGGCGACCAGCCCGTGCCGGTTCATCATGGCCAGCGGGAGGCGGACGGGGACGTCGGCGTGCGCCGTGCCGTCGACGACGGCCGCACCGAGGTCGAGCGCCCCACCCTCGAAGGTGTATCCGGACCTGATCGTGTCGACGATGCTCGAGTCAGTCACGCGCCCGACACTAGCCCGCGAGAGGCGCTCGGACGCGTCGTCCGGCGCAGCGACACGAGGGCGGTCGGGGCGCTCCGCCGCGGGTACAGGCCACCCACTTACACTGCGGTGCGTGATCTTCAAGGCAGTGGGCGAGGGACGACCCTATCCGCACCACGGCTTGGAGACCCCGCGCGACTGGAGCCCCGTCGCGCCGCGGATGGTCCGGCTGGACGAGCTCATCACCACCAAGCGGCACCTCGACCTGGAGATCGTGCTGTCCGAGGACTCCACCTTCTACGGCGACCTGTTCGCCCACGTCGTGCAGTGGCGCGGCGACCTCTACCTCGAGGACGGCCTGCACCGCGCCCTGCGCGCCGCGCTGCAGCAGCGTCCCGTCCTGCACGCACGGGTGCTCGACCTGTGAGCCAGCCTGCCCCGCACCACCGTCGCCCGTACGAGACGGGTCTCGCCCGTGCGCGCCGCCGCCGGCACCGCCGGGCGGTCGCCGTCATCAGCCTGGTCGGGATCCTGGTCGTGGCGACGTTCGTGTACTCGGTGCTGTACGTCCAGAACAAGCTCCCCGGGCAGCAGGCGGCGACGCCCACCTGCACGGTGACGGCCACTCCGACCGTCGACCCGCAGTCCGCCTTCCGGCTCAACATCTACAACGCCGGCGGCCAGCAGGGCCGAGCGAACGACGTGGCGCTGGCGATGAAGTCGCGAGGCTTCGACGTGGGCGTCGTCGGCAACGACCCGTACAAGAAGCGCATCGCCGGCGTCGGCGAGATCCGGTTCGGGGCCTCGGGCGAGGGTGCCGCGAGCCAGTACATCCACACGCTCGCCCCCGGCGCCCAGCTGGTGCAGGACGGGCGGACCGACACCAGCGTCGACGTGGTCGTCGGCTCGGCCTTCCCCTCGATCCCGACCGCTCCCCCGAAGCCCGCACCGACGACGGCGGCCTGCTGAGCCGTGCGCGTCGTCTCGCTGCTGCCGTCCGCCACCGAGATCCTGCACGCGATCGGCGCCGGTGACGACGTCGTCGGCGTGACGTTCGAGTGCGACTTCCCGCAGACCGCCCGCACGACGGCCCGGGTCGTGTCCACCTCCGCCCTGCCGGACGGGCTCACCCCCGCCCAGATCGACGCCGCCGTCGCCGAGCGGATGCGGGCCGGCGAGGACATCTACCGGCTGGACCGCCAGGCGCTGCTCGGGCTCGACGCCGATGTCGTCGTCACCCAGGACCTCTGCGCGGTCTGCGCGGTGGACGTGAGCGAGGTCCACGACGCGCTGGACTTCCTCGGCTGCACCGCCGACGTCGTCACGACCGACCCGTCCACCCTGGAGGCGGTCTGGGCCTCGGTCGAGCAGATCGGCCGTGCCACCGGCCGGCTCGCCGAGGCGAGGCGGCTGGCCTCGGACCTGCGGGAGCGGACCGCCGCCGTACGCCGGTCCGTGGTCGGTGCGTCGCCCGTGCGGTGCCTGGTCCTGGAGTGGACGGACCCGCCGTTCGCGCCCGGACACTGGGTGCCCGAGATGGTCGAGACCGCCGGCGGCGTGAGCGTGCTCGGCGAGGTCGGCGCCCCGTCGACGCGCACCACCTGGGACGCGGTCCGGGCGTGCGCACCCGACGTCGTGGTCAGCGCTCCGTGCGGGTTCGACCTGGCCCGGTCCGCCGAGCTCACCCGCGAGCTGCTCGCGCACGCGGCGCTGCCGGCCGGGGTGCCGGTGTGGGCGGTGGACGCGAACGCCTCCTTCGCCCGTCCCGGTCCGCGCCTCGCCGACGGCGTCGAGGCGCTCGCCGCGATCATGCACGCGGATCACGCCGGAACGCCCGATCCGCGGATCGCGGTTCGCCTCCGCTGAGAAGCCGGAACGGCGGTGCTGCCGTCCGCTCCGGTCCGCCCGGCCGTCGTCGGTCGGACCGGACGCATATGGTGTGAACGCCTTGAGCAAGGCACATAGATGTGCTCTGCTAAGGCCAGCGCCCCAGCTCAAGCAAAGTGGCTGGACAGTCCTTGACCGTCTGAGAGCCACGATGAGCCTGCCCCTGCCCACGCCTCCGCCTGCCCCCGATGACGACAGCACCGCCGAGGAGCTCCTCGAGCAGGCGGCGGCCGAGACCGATCCCGCCGCAGCGGCCGCGCTGCGCGACGAGGTGGTCCTGCGGCACCGGGGGCTGGCCCGCAGCGTCGCCCGGCGGTTCACCGAGCGGGGTGTCGACCCCGACGACCTGGAGCAGGTCGCCATGGTCGGCCTGGTGCAGGCCGCCCGGCGCTACAAGCCGGGCGTCGGCCACGGCTTCATCGCGTTCGCCGTCCCCACGATGACCGGCGAGATCAAGCGGCACTTCCGCGACCACGGCTGGGCCGTCCGGCCGCCGCGCTCCCTGCAGGAGGCGCACCACGACGTACGCCAGGCGGGCGATCAGCTGACGCAGTTCCTGCAGCGTCTGCCCACGCCGCAGGAGCTCGCCGAGCACCTCGGGCTCGAGCTCGAGGTGGTGGAGCACGCCGAGCTGCTGCAGGACCAGTACCGGTCCGCCTCCCTGGACGCACCGATGATCGGCGTCAACGAGCTGACCCTGGGCGACTCGGTCGCCGACCCCCACGACGCGTACACCGGCGTCGACGCGATGGTGTCGCTGCAGCCGGTCCTGCACCGGCTCACCCCGCGGGAGCGTCTCATCGTGCGGATGAGGTACGTCGACAACCTCACCCAGCGGCAGATCGGCACGCACATCGGTGTCAGCCAGATGCAGGTGTCCCGCCTGCTGCGCGGCATCCTCGACCGGCTGCGGCGCCAGGTCGGCTGACGCGCTCGCCCTGCCCGCTCGGCCTGCCCGCCCGCGTGGCCGTCGACGCGGGCCGGCCGAGCCGTCCGGCCGGCGTACGTCAGAAGACCGGCTTGCCGCCGGTGACACCGACCACGGTGCCGGAGACGTAGCCCGCCTCTCGCGGCGAGGCGAGGTAGACGAAGGCCGGTGCCACCTCGGCCGGCTGACCGGCGCGACCGAGCGGGGTGTCCGTGCCGAAGCTCTCCAGCTTCTCCGGGCGCTGCGTCGCCGGCTGCAGGGGCGTCCAGATCGGGCCGGGCGCCACCGCATTCACGCGGATGCCCTTGGGTCCGAGCTCGGCCGCCAGGTTCACGGTCAGGTTGTTGATGCCGGCCTTGGTCGCCGCGTAGTCCAGCAGCGACGTCGACGGCTGGTACGCCTGGATCGAGCTGACGTTGATGATGCTGCTGCCCTTGTGCAGGTGCGGGAGGACCGCCTGGGTCAGCCAGAGCAGGGCGTACAGGTTGGTCTTCAGGACCCGGTCGATGCGCTCGACGCTCATGTCCTCCAGCCCGTCGTCGCGCGCCATCTGCACGCCGGCGTTGTTGATCAGGACGTCCAGGCCGCCGAGCTCCTGCACCGCCTTGCCGGCGACCTCCTCGCAGGTGTGCTGCTCGGTGAGGTCACCCGGGCAGAGGGCGGCCGTCCGGCCGGTCTCCCGGACCCAGCTGGCCGTCTCCTCGGCGTCCCCCTGCTCCTCGGGGAGGTAGGACAGTGCGACGTCCGCTCCCTCACGCGCGAAGGCGATCGCGACCGCGCGGCCGATCCCGGAGTCACCGCCGGTGATCAGCGCGCGGATCCCCTCCAGGCGCCCGCAGCCCCGGTAGCTGTGCTCACCGTGGTCCGGCGGCGGGTCCATCGCGTCCGTACGACCTGGCAGGGTCTGCTGCTGGGCGGGGAATCCGGACGTGGGCTCGTCCTGCTCGGACATGGTGATGCCTCCGTTTCACTACGCGGTGACTCCGCTTTACCCGTCGACGGTGGTGGTGACACGTCCTCAGCGGCGGCCGCGCGCGAAGTCCCAGAACCGCAGCAGCGCCATCTCCTCGTCGACGGTCACGCCCTCGTCCAGCTCGACGTCCGGGGAGGACTCGACCGTCCCGCGGTCGAAGGGCACCACGACACCACCGCCCCGACGCTGGACGATGACGCACGCCATCGGGACCGCGTGCCCGATGTGCGTGGGCTGCTCACCGACGACCAACCACTCGGCGGCGTTCGACTGCACGTCGACGAGGATGTCCTGGACCGCTCCGATCCGCCGACCGGCGCTGTCGAGCACCGAGCGGCCGACGAGATCGACTCCGTGTGGAGCGGTGGGACGCATCGCTCTCCTCGGCCGACGTCGCTGCCCGCTCATGCGGGCTTGCCCCCGGGGTTACCCGCCGTGGCGGCGGTCTAACCCAGGGATCCCCGATCACCGTCCACCTACGGCAGAACTTGGCGAGGAGCACACGCATGCATGTGCTCCTCCTTACCTTTTGCCGGTGGGTTCGACACGGGGTTGCGAGCCGACCGCGCGGGCGAGATCGCCCGACGCGGTGAGCGGACGCCGACCGTTCAGTGCTGGTACGGGACGCGCTCCCAGGTGAGCGGCGTGGCGTTCGACGCGCCGGTCACGGTCAGCTTGAGCCAGTCCTTGTTGTTGTCCGAGCCGTCGACGGTGACGCGGTGGAAGTTGTTCACGCCCTCCTTGAGCCCGTAGAAGCTCAGCCACTTCGAGCCCGGCGCGAGCGGGTTGTCCGAGTCGTAGATGTGGCTGTCGCCGTTGAGCAGGTAGACGGGCTTTCCGAAAGCCTTGGTCTGCGAGGCGATCTCGGCCACCAGCGGGTCGAACGCCGAGTTGTTGGCGCGCGGCACATCGTAGGTCGGGTCGAACATGTCGGCCTGCATCATCAGGACGACCGCGCGGCCGTGCTGGCCCTTGGCCCGCTCGAACGCCTGGCGCACCCACGAGATGGAGGCGGTCATCCGGTTCGCCTGCTCGGTGGTCTGCTCGGGCGTCGCGGCGGTCTTGCCGAGGCCGGTCCACGGCGCGAGGTCGTTGTTGCTGCCGACCACGTGCACGGCCGCGAACTCCACGCCGTTGCGCGAGAACGCCGCGTTCTCCGGGAGGCCCTCGCTCGCCTGGGTGTTCACGTGCTGCGAGCGTCCGTTGGTGAGGTTCGGACGGGTGAAGAAGGTGTCCCGGACAGCCTGGAGCCGCTCGAGCGGGTTGTACGCGCCGTTGTTGGCACGGTGGCAGTCGGTCCACTCGTTGTCGCCCGGCGTGTAGACCAGCGGGTCACGGAACCGGTCGAACTGGCCCTTCACCCACTGGAAGTACTCGGTGTCGCAGCGGGTCGAGCCGTTCTTGATGTCGCCGAGGTGGACGTCGTAGCGCACGTCGGGGTCGGCGTTGATCTCGTCGATCCAGGCGGGGAACTTCTGGATCTGCTCGGCGCCGTACGGCACGTCGCCGATGACGGCGAGCGTGTAGTCGTGGTTCGAGCCGTTGCCCGCGGAGTACGCCGGAGCAGCGAGGGAGAGGGCGCTCGCGGCGGCAGCGGCCAGAGCGATGGGGGTGCGCGTACGCATCGGGGGACCTTTCGATGTGGGGCCGAACGCCTCATCGCAGCGCCGCCCGATGAACGCCGGACGACGGCGAGGCGGACGCGGCGGTGAACATCGCAGGTGCGCCGAGGGTCGATTTCGCCCGCGGCGGGCGCTCGGGTACTCTCGTCGGCGGTGGCGTGTCCGAGCGGCCTAAGGAGCACGCCTCGAAAGCGTGTGTGGGGGCAACTCCACCGTGGGTTCAAATCCCACCGCCACCGCCAGTCGAAGCCCCCGGGAGCACTGCTCCCGGGGGCTTTCGCACGTCGTGGGTTCCCTCAGAAGGCGAGGCGGACCGCGGCCATATCCTGGTCGCCGTGGCCGTCCTTCGACGCCTGCTCGAACACCGCCCGCTGCCCGTCGATGACGTCCGTGCGCAGGCCGACCTTCGCCAACGCGTCGCGGATCAGCCCGGTGTCCTTCAGCATTCCGTCCAGCGCGAACGACGGCTCGTACGCGCCCTCGATCATCGCCTTCCCCTTCATCTGCAGGTACGGCGCACTGCTCGCGCCCCCGTCGAGCGCCTCCAGGAAAGTACGCGCGTCCAGCCCGAGGCCCTCGGCGAGCGCGACGGACTGCGCGGCGGCGGCGGTGATGGAGGCGATCCAGGCGTTGCACGCCAGCTTCAGCCCGCTGGCCTGACCGAGCGCGTCGCCTGCGCGGACGACCTTGCTGGTCAGTGCGTCGAGGGTCGGCGTCGCCGCGGTGACCAGCGCGTGCGGGCCGGACACCAGCGCGACCAGCGATCCCTGCTCGGCCGGCTGCTTCGTCCCGAGCATCGGCGCGTCGAGGAGCCGATCGGTGCTCGCCGCGTCGGCGATGCGGGCCATGCCGTCCGGGCCGACCGTCGAGCTCTGCACCCATACTGCGTCGTCCTCGATCGCGCCGACCAGCTCGTCGGTCACGGCCAGCACGGCGTCGGTGTCGAAGAGCATCGTGACGACGACGTCCGCTCCCCTCACCGCGTCGGCGACAGAGCCCGCCACGTCGATCCCGTCGGAGCTCAGCGACTCGGCGCGGGACCGCGTCCGGTTCCACACCCGTACGTCGTGGCCGGCGCGCGCCGCCGACCGCGCCATCCCGGCGCCCATCGTCCCCGTCCCGAGGACGGCCACCACCTGCTGCTTCGTCTCAGCCATGTACGCGGCAACCGGGCGCGGCGGTCAGGTGTTCCGGCTCAGCGGCCGGCGTTCTTGCGGCGGGTGGCCAGGCGCGGCCGGCCGCCCACCCAGGAGCGGCGGGCGTCCACGACGTACCCGCGCTCCAGCGCCTCGCGACCCACCAGCATCCGGAACCCCATGGCGTCGCGGTTGGTGAGCGTCACCTCGGCGCTCAGCCGGCGGCGTACCAGGACGAGGTCGAGGAGCACCACGATGCGGTCCTCGGCGTGACCGGAGGAGCTGCGGACCAGGCGTCGGTCGTGGATCGGGCGCTCCACCACGACCGCGTCGCTGTCGGTGTGCTGCCACGGGTGGACCGAGAAGCGGACCCAGGGCACGCCGTCGCGGTCGAGCTCCTCGACGTCGAAGGCGTGCAGAGAGGACGAGCGCGCGCCGGTGTCGATCTTGGCCTTGATCCACGGAACTCCGGCACCTGGCAACCGCACCCACTCACGCCAGCCCACGATGGTTGAATGGGGCGGCTCTGACACCCGCCCCATCTTTCCAGGTAATCGGATGAAGCTCGCAATCCTCTCCCGCGCGCCTCGCGCCTACTCCACCCAACGACTGCGCAGTGCCGCCATCGAGCGCGGTCACGAGGTCAAGGTCCTCAACACCCTGCGCTTCGCGATCGACCTCACCGGTGAGGAACCTGACCTGCAGTTCCGCGGCCGACCGCTGTCGGACTACGACGCGATCGTCCCGCGGATCGGCAGCTCGATCACCTACTTCGGTACGGCGGTCGTGCGGCAGTTCGAGCAGATGGACGTCTACACGCCGAACACCGCCAACGGCATCAGCAACGCGCGCGACAAGCTGCGGGCCACCCAGATCCTGTCCCGGCACAACATCGGCATGCCCGCGACGACGTTCGTGCGCAACCGCGCGGACGTCCGCCCGGCGATCGAGCGGGTCGGGGGCGCACCGGTCGTCATCAAGCTGCTGGAGGGCACCCAGGGCATCGGCGTCATCCTCGCCCCGGAGATCAAGGTCGCCGAGGCGATCATCGAGACGCTGCACAGCACCAAGCAGAACGTCCTCATCCAGAGCTTCATCAAGGAGTCGCGCGGCCGCGACATCCGTGCGCTCGTGGTGGGCGACCGGGTGGTCGCCGCGATGCGTCGGCGGGCGCACGGCGACGAGTTCCGCTCGAACGTCCACCGGGGCGGGTCGGTCGAGCCGGTCGAGCTGCCGAAGGAGTACGAGGAGACCGCGGTCCGCTCGGCCCAGATCATGGGCCTGCGCGTCGCGGGCGTCGACATGCTGGAGGGCGCCGACGGGCCGCTGGTGATGGAGGTCAACTCCTCCCCCGGGCTGGAGGGCATCGAGACCGCCACCAAGCTCGACGTCGCCGGCGCGATCATCGACTACATCGCCAACCAGGTCGCCTTCCCGGAGATCGACGTACGCCAGCGCCTCACTGTCTCCACGGGGTACGGCGTCGCGGAGCTGGTCGTCCACGGCAGCGCCGACCTGGTCGGAAAGACGCTGCGCGAGTCCGGCCTGGAGGAGCGCGACATCACCGTGCTGACGGTGCACCGCGGCACGGCCGTCATCCCGAACCCGCGCCACGGCCTGGTGCTGGAGTCGCAGGACCGGCTGCTGTGCTTCGGCAAGCTCGAGGAGATGCGCTCGATGATCCCCGAGCGACGTCGCCGCCGGGCGAAGGTGCGTCGCCTGCCCAAGCAGCCGATCACTCCCGAGGCCGACGCCTCCTGACCGGCCCGGGTTCGCTACAGCTCGACCTGCTCGTTCTCGCCCTCGTACCGCTCGCCGGTCGCCTTGGCCTTCACCAGGTTCGCGACCTGGACGACCTTGCCGCCCGGTGAGTCCCAGTACTCCGCGCTCTCGCCGGCGACGTGGATCAGCACGTTGTTCGGGTTCTCCGGGCCACCCTCCAGCCAGGCGTCGGTGAAGGTGTTCCACAGGTCCTTCAGCCGGGCGACGTCGTCCACGACCTCCGCGCGGCCATCGACCGAGACCCAGGTCCCGCGCCCGGCGTAGGCGACGTTGACGCGGGAGTCCTGCTGGATCGCCCGCGACTTGTGGCTGTCGCGCTCGCCGATGAACCAGATGTCGCCGCTGAAGTCGACGTCCTGGGTGGCCATCGGCTTGCTCATCAGCCGACCGCTCGGGTCGACGAAGGTCAGCATCGCGACCTTCACGTCCTTGACCAGCTCGGCGACCTTCTCCGGGGTTCCTGCCTCAGCCATCTCGACGCCTCTCCTGTGTCGTGGGTGAACGCTGTCTCCTTCGGCTACCCACTCCGCGCGTCACGAACCCGGTCAGCGCCCGACGAGCAGCCCCACGTCGACCGCCGCGATCGCGATCGCGGCGAGGAAGGGCGTACGACCGGTCGCCCGGGCGGCGAACGCGGCGAGGGCGGCGGTCAGGACGAGCGCCGCCCACGCCCAGACCGGTACGGGCGGCCCTGGGGCGAGCACGACGACGGCGGACGCCGCCAGCAGCACCAGCGGCGCGACCGCCTGCACCGTCCGAGGGCCGAGACGCTGCGGCAGGCCGAGGACGCCGGCCCGGATGTCCTCGGCGAGGTCGGGGAGCGCGTTCAGCAGGTGGAGACCGACACCGATGAGCGCGCCTGCGGCCATCGCCCACGCGGGCGGCCACCCGCGCTCGGCCCGCGCGAGCGTGACCACGGCGGGCAGCGCGGCGAACGCGACCGCGTACGGCACCGGCGACCAGACCGTGCTCTTGAGGCCGAGGTTGTACGCCCATCCGGCCGCGACGCCCAGCCCCAGGTGGACGAGCGCCGAAGGGACACCGCACGCGAAAGATGCTGCGACACAACCGATCCCGGCGATCACGATGGACCGGCGGACGACCTCGGCCGAGACGTCACCTCGGGCGATCGGCTTGTCGGACCGGCCGACGGCGAGGTCCCGCGGCAGGTCGATCAGGTCGTTGGACCAGCCGATGGTGAGCTGCCCCAGCAGGACGGCGACCACGACCGGGACCGCCGTCCGGAGCGAGTGCCCGTACGCGACAGAGAGCAGCGCCGTCAAGACCGTGACCGCCACGGTGGGCGCGGGGTGGCACGCAGCGAGGAGCGCGCCGCGACGCGTGGGCTTCATGCGATTGACAGTAGGCGCCAGCGGTTAGGTTGAGGTGGTGAGTCACCTCGCCGCAGCGACCGGTGTCCTCCCGGCGCACCGCCACGACCAGGACGAGGTCACCGCTGCCTTCGCGGACATGCTGACCAAGGACGGCGCTGACCGACGGCTGCTCGAACGCATCCACGCCAACGCCGGCGTCGACCGGCGTCACCTCGCGCTGCCGCTGTCCTCGTACGCCGATCTCGGCGACTTCGGTGCGGCGAACGACGCCTTCATCCGCGAGGGCGTACGGCTCGGGGCGGCCGCGGTGCTGGCGGCGCTGGAGGAGGCCGGCCAGCGGCCCGAGGATGTCGACCTCATCGTCTCGACCACCATCACCGGGTTCGCGGTCCCGTCGCTGGACGCCCGGATCGCGATGGAGATCGGCCTGCGTGAGGACGTCAAGCGCGCGCCGCTGGTCGGTCTCGGCTGCGTCGCCGGCGCCGCAGGCATCGCTCGCGTGCACGACTACCTGCGCGGTCACCCGTCGGCGACGGCCGTGCTGCTGTCCGTCGAGCTGTGCAGCCTGACGGTGCAGAGGGACGACACGTCGGTCGCGAATCTCGTCGCCAGCGGCCTGTTCGGCGACGGTGCGGGCGCGGTGGTCCTGCGCGGCGCGGACGCCGAGCCGGGCGCGTCCGGCGTGCGGGTCGTCGACAGCAGGAGCCGCCTCTACCCCGACACCGAGCGCGCGATGGGCTGGGACGTCGGCTCGACCGGGCTGCGGATCGTGCTCGGCGTGGAGGTGCCCGAGCTGGTGCGGGCGCACCTGCGCGAGGACGTCGACCGCTTCCTCGCCGGCCACGGCCTGACCCGCGACGACATCGGCTGGTGGGTCGCCCACCCGGGCGGACCGAAGGTGCTGGAGGCGATGGCCGACGCGTTGGAGGTCACCCGCGACGCGCTGGGCGTCACCTGGAGCTCCCTGCGCCGGATCGGCAACCTGTCGTCCGCGTCCGTGCTCCACATCCTCGCCGACACGCTGCGGGACCGCCCGCCCCGCGCGGGTACCAACGGCCTGCTGCTGGCGATGGGTCCGGGGTTCTGCCTCGAGCTGGTCCTGCTGAGGGCCGACTGATGGGCTGGTTCACCGCGTTCGTCCTGCTGGTCGGCCTGGAGCGGGTCGCGGAGCTGGTCGTCTCGAAGCGGCACGCGGCTTGGGCGTTCGCGCGCGGCGGCCGCGAGTACGGCGCCGGCCACTACCCGGTGATGGTCGTGCTGCACACCTCACTGCTGGTCGGTGCGCTGCTGGAGGTGTGGCTGCTGGACCGGCCGTTCCTCCCCGCGCTCGGCTGGACGATGGTCGTGGTCGTGCTGCTCACCCAGGCGCTGCGCTGGTGGTGCATCCGCACGCTCGGTCACTTCTGGAACACCCGGGTGATCGTCGTCCCGGGCGCGGATCTGGTCACGCGCGGGCCGTACCGCCTGATCCCGCACCCCAACTACGTTGCGGTGGTGGTGGAGGGTGTGGCGCTGCCACTGGTCCACACGGCCTGGCTGACCGCCGTGCTGTTCACCGTCCTCAACGCGGCGCTGCTGACCGTCCGGATCCGGGTCGAGGACGCGGCGCTCGGCCGGCGGTCGGTGCCGGCATGAGCACCGACGTGGTCGTCGTCGGCGGAGGCCCCGTCGGGCTCGGCACCGCCGTGTACGCCGCTCGCGCCGGGCTCACCACCACGGTCCTGGAGCCCCGCGACGGCGACGTCGACAAGGCCTGCGGCGAGGGGCTGATGCCCGGCGGTCTCGCCGCCCTGGCCGGGCTGGGCATCGAGCCGCCCGGCTACCCGTTGACCGGCATCACCTATCTCGCGCCGGGCGTCCGGGCGAGCGCGGCCTTCCGAAGCGGGCCCGGACGCGGCGTCCGCCGGACCGTCCTGCACCGGGCGCTGCGTACGGCGGCGCTCGCGTCGGGCGTCGAGCTCCGGTCGTGCGCGGCCTCCGACATCACCGCCGAGGCCGACCGGGTCGTGGTGAGCTGCGGCGACGGCTCGACCCTGTCCGCCGGCCACCTGATCGCGGCGGACGGTCTGCACTCGCCCACCCGGCGACGGCTCGGTCTGGACCGTCCCGCCGACCGGCGACCCCGCTTCGGGCAGCGTCGCCACTTCCGGGTACGACCGTGGAGCGACCGGGTGGAGGTGCACTGGGGCCGGAGCGCGGAGGCGTACGTCACGCCGGTCGCCGAGGACCTCGTCGGCGTGGCCGTGCTCACCGGCGAGCGAGCCTCGTACGACACGCATCTGCGGCAGTTCCCCGAGCTGGTCGCCCGCCTGGACGGCGCCGAGCCCGCGACCGACGTCCGGGGTGCCGGGCCGCTCCGGCAGCGGGCAGCCGCGCCGGTGCGCGGGCGGGTCATGCTGGTCGGCGACGCCAGCGGGTACGTCGATGCGCTCACCGGCGAGGGCATCTCCCTCGGCCTGGCCCACGGCCGGGCGGCGGTGGACGCGATCGTGTCGGGCCGGCCGGAGTCGTACGCCTCCGCCTGGCGGGCCGTGAACCGCGTGCCCTTCGCCGCCACCGGACTGCTGCTGCGAGCGACCGAGCCCGCCTGGATCCGCAAGCGCATCGTGCCTGCCGCTGCCACGCTGCCGTGGCTGTTCGGCGCCGCGCTGCACCGGCTGGAGGGAGCGTCATGACCGAGGAGGTCGTCCTGCTCGACGACGACGGCAACGCGGTGGGCACGGCGCCCAAGGCCGACGTCCATCACGCGAGCACCCCGCTGCACCTGGCGTTCTCGCTCTACCTGTTCGGCCCGGACGGCGCCTTCCTGCTCACGCGGCGGGCGGAGACCAAGCGCACCTTCGCGGGAGTGTGGACCAACTCCGTGTGCGGACATCCCGCGCCGGGCGAGCCGATGGAGGACGCCGTACGGCGCCGCGCCTGGCAGGAGCTCGGCGTCCGGCCCACCTCCTTGCGGCTGGTGCTGCCGCGCTTCTCCTACCGCGCCGAGATGGACGGCGTGGTCGAGCACGAGCAGTGCCCCGTGTACGCCGGCTGGCTGCCGTCGCACGAGATCAGCCCGGACCCCGAGGAGGTCGGCGAGGCCCGATGGGTCCCCTGGTCGGACTTCGTGGACGCCGTCATCTCGGGCAGGCAGGAGGTGTCGGCGTGGAGCGACGCCGAGACGCGGCAGCTGATGGTCCTGGGTACGGACCCGCAGGGCTGGCCCGCCGAGGACCCCGCGCTGCTGCCGCCGGCCGCCCGCGACGTCGACCGGAGCGCGCGCTGAGTCAGCCGGCCGGTACGTGGAGGGTCGGCCCGCGGCGAGCGAACGGGCGAACCGACCGGGCGAGGCCCGCGAGCACGCGAGGCGTGAGCACCCCACGGCCCAGACCCATCTCGACGAGGTCGTCGAAGACGCGCTGATCGGCGGTCGCGGCCCGCAGGCCGCCGTCGAGGACGCCCGGCCGCTCGGCCAGCCGGCTGCCGATGGTGGTGCTCAGCAGGTGGCGAGCGAGCAGACGGCGCACCAGGATTCGATGCCGTTCGCCGGCCGCGCCAGGCGCCGAGACTGCGGCGACGGCCCCGGCGAGCGCGCCCGTCGCGACGGCGTAGTAGATGCCCTCGCCGGTCATCGGGTTGATCAGGCCTGCCGCGTCGCCGACGAGCAGCACGGGCCCGTCCGGCTGGTGCCAGCGCGCCTCGGACAGCGGCAGGTGGTGGCCGCGCCAGTCAGCGGCGTCCTGGGCGACGCCGGGCAGCAACTCGTCGAGGCGGTCGAGCATGACCGCGCGGGTCAGGTCCGCGCCCGGCTGGACGAGCTCGCCGTACCCGATGTTGCTCAACCCGTCGCCACGGTCGAAAGCCCAGGCGTACGAGGGCTGTCGGCGCTGGCCGAACCGGATCACCTGCAGGCCGTCGTGGTCGCGTCGGGTGGGTGCGTACCCGCGGATCGCGAGCGCCCGGCGCCGCGCGGGCGGCCGGCCGAGCTGTCGCCGTACGACCGACGAGGCGCCGTCCGCGCCGATGACGACCTTGGCGTGGATCGTGTCGTCGAGCACGACGCCGTCCTGGTGCGGCTCGACGTGGCGTACCCGGTGCCGGCGCAGCTGCGCCCCGGCGTCGCACGCCGCGTCGACGAGACGTGCGTCGAACACCGCTCGGGGTACGACGCGCGCCGGCCGGCGCATCGTGCCGCGCGTCAGCAGGTCGCCACGGGCGAGCTCGAGATCGGGTACCGGCGCCCAGTCGTCGACCACGTCGCCGAGCCCGAACCGGTCGAGCACGTCCAGCACGTGCGGCGCGATCCCGTCGCCGCACGCCTTGTCGCGCGGAAAGTCCGAGCGGTCCAGCAGCAGGACGCGCGCTTCGGGACGAGCGTGCCGGGCCGCGATGGCGGCCGTCGCTCCGGCCGGCCCGGCACCCACGACGACCAGGTCCCACGGCTGGTCCGGGGTGCCAGTCGGTGCGGCCATCATGATCCTTCCGGTCACTGGGGAAGCGGCTTGCCCGCCTGCCGCCGCGCTCGAATCGCCTGCGCCTGAACGCGGTAGCTATGCCTCTGGCCCGGGGTGAGGCCCTCCCAGGTTCCCGACAGACCGACCATCCCCAGACCGGCGTCCATCCGGTAGAGCCGACACCCCAGCTCCTCCACCTCGGCGCTGGCTGATGAGCGGTTGTCGTCCATGTGCGCGCCCTCCGGTCTCGCGAGACTGCGTTCGTCCACCCGACCAGCGTACGGCGCACCCGTGCGGGCGACCGCGCTCGACAACACGCCCGACCGGTCACTCATCGCCACCCCAGGCACGCGTCCAGCCCCACCACCCGCCCCACCGGTCGTTCGTCGATCGAGGTGGCAGTGTCGAGATCGGAGCGCCCGCTCCGTCCTGGTCGTGTCGGCGGTCGACCGCACCGTCGCAGAAGACGAAGGAGCACTGACATGGACGCCGCCCAGGTTGCCGAGGTCCTCGCCCAGCCGCTCAGCCGCGAGCTGATGGCGTCCGAGATCCCGGCGCGACTCGCGTACACCGGTCTAGACGGCGCACCGCGTGCCATCCCGATCGGGTTCGGCCTCGACGGGAGCACCATCGTCATGTGGACCGTCCCGACATCGGCGAAAGTCAAGGCTCTGCAAGCGAATCCGCAGGTCGCGATCACCATCGACACGCAGGGCTTTCCCCCGAACGTCCTGCTCGTACGGGGAACCGTCGAGCTGGCGCTGGTCGACGGCATCCCGCAGGGGTACGTCGAGGCGGCGCGCAAGGTCGTGCCTGCTGACCAGATGGAGGGGTGGGAGGCGGGCGTGCGCGGGCTCTACGAGCAGATGACCGTCATCACCATGACCCCGACGTGGGCGAAGCTCATCGACTTCGAGAACACCCTGCCGAAGGCCGTGGCCGAGCTGGTGGCCCAGCGAGGCGACCCCCGCTGACGCCGGACCGTCGCGTCCTACGAGACGGTCGCCCTCGGATCGGGCCGGCGGCTGGTCGCCTCGATCTGATCGACGACGATTCGCGCGACCAGTTCCGGCGCGTCGTGCATCGAGATGTGCCCGGCGCCCGGGATCGACGTGTGGGTGGCCGCCGGCAGCCGCGTCCGCGCGCGCCCCGCCTGGTGCGGGAAGAGGATCCGATCCTTGGCAGCCCAGGCGACCGTCACCGGCACCACCACGTCGCCCTCGAACCGCGAACCGACCAGGTGGAGGAAGAACGGCGCGAACCCGCGCGCCCGGCGCAGGTTGAGCGAGTCGCTGTAGGCCAGCTCCGGGTCGAGCGTGTCGGTACGCGCGTACAGCGATCCCTGGCTGAGCCGACGCAGCGCCGGCGTGCGCGCGAACAGCCGCAGCACCGGAGCCGGCGAGTACGACGCGAGCTTGAGAGCGACCAGCTGGCCACCGCCGAGTGCACCCTCCAGGACGGTGTAGAACCCGCCCGGTGACAGCACGGTGGCGGACGCGACGCTGCCGCGCCGGGCGAGCAGGAGCGAGAGGTAGCCGCCGAGGGAGTTGCCGACGACGTGCGGGCGGTCGAGGCCGAGGTCGGCGAACAGCTCCTCCAGCTGCTCGGCCACGCTGAGGGGTCGGAACCCGTACGGCTTGCGCGGTGGCGGCGACTCGCCGTGCCCCGGCAAGTCGACCGCGACCACGTCGTACGACTCGGCCAGGCGGTCGAACACCTCACCCCACGCCTGGCGTCGGTGGCCGATGCCGTGGATCAGCACCACCGGCTCACCGCTGCCCTTGCGGGCGTACTGGATCGTGCTCATGTCGTGCACCTCCTGCGTCTGGTTACGCGAGCGTAACCCGCGTCGCGCGCCGTCGGGTGACCCCCGTGGCAGCCGTCCGAGAGGTGGACCGAAGGATCCGCCGCAGGACGGATGACCACGCCGCCGGCTCTCCCTACCGTGGAGCCATGCTGATCGCGGAAGAGCTGTTGCTCCTGCTGACGAACGACCGGGGCGGCCTGGTCACCGGCCGCAACGAGACCGGCCTGGGACTGGCCGGTGCCCTGCTGTGCGAGCTCGCGCTGATGGAGAAGGTGACCGTCGACGGGAAGGGGCGGCTGCGGGTGGCTGACCCCGCGCCGACCGGCAACGCCCACCTCGACGCCGCGCTCGGCGTGTTCGCCGACCGCGAGGGCAAGAAGCCCAAGGACGTGCTCGGCAAGGTGGCCAAGGGCCTGCAGGACCGGCTGCACGACAGCCTCGCCGCGGCCGGCGCCGTCCACCGCGAGCGCGGCCGGGTGCTCGGCGTCTTCCCGCAGACCCGGTGGCCCGTCGTCGACACGGCCGGTCGGCGTACGGCCGTCGACGGCCTCACCGCCGTGCTCGTCGGCTCCACCGCGCCGACGGCCCGTAGTGCCTCCTTGGTCTCCTTGATCCACGCGGTCGGCGCCGTACCGAAGCTGTTCGGCGACGGCACCGGGATGTCCGGCCGGGCGCTGAAGAAGAGGGCGAAGACGATCGCCGAGGGCGACTGGGCGGGCGCCGCGGTCAGCAAGGCGATCTCCGACGCCCAGGCCGCCATCACCGCCGCGGTGGCGGCATCCGCTGCTGCGACGGCCGCGACCAGCGGCTCGAGCTGACCCCGCGGCCGTTGCGGTTCGGGGGCCGGCGCCGCGGGTAGGCGATCGTTCCGGAGGGTCGACGAAAGGCGCAGGACGGATGGCTGAGGTCAGCGACGAGCTGTGGGGCGAGTTCCACACGGTGGTCAACATGACGTCCGCGGAGCTGGAGGACTGGCTGCGGGTGGAGGCGTCGCAGGAGCGGTCGGAGGGCGTGCCCGAGCAGGACGAGCCGCACCTCGGGCGTCAGGTGGTCCACATCCTCGGCAAGCGGCGCACCGACCTGACCGACGAGGACGCCCGCAACATGCAGACCGTGGTCGACCGCGTACGCAGCCAGCGGCGCGACGACCTGGAGCCGACGGCCGGCGACACCGGGTGGCGGCACGGGTTGATGCGGGTCGGTCACGACCCGCTCAAGCCTCCTGGCGCCCCGCGCTGACCGGACCGGCGACGCCCGGGTGACGACGACCCGGGGGTCAGCGCCGGGCGCGGAAGAAGTCGGTCAGCAGCGCGGCGCACTCCGGCTCGCGGATGCCGCCCACGACCTCGATCCAGTGCGGTGCCCGCTGCTCGCGCGCGACGTCCCAGACGCTGCCGCACGCGCCGGCCTTGGCGTCCCAGGCGCCGAGCACGATCCGGCGTACCCGCGCCTGGAGGGCCGCACCGGCGCACATGGGACAGGGCTCGAGCGTCACCACGAGCGTGTAGTCGTCCAGCCGCCACGACCCGTGCGCCTGCGCCGCGGCCCGCAGCGCCAGCACCTCTGCGTGCGCGAGCGGATCACCCTCGGCCGTACGCCGGTTGCGGCCCTCGCCGAGGACGGCACCGTCGGCGTCGACGACCACGGCACCGACGGGCACGTCACCGTCGGCCACGGCCGAACGGGCCAGCGCGAGCGCCGAACCCATCCACTGCTCGTACACCGCATGCGAGGCGGGAGGGCGCAGATCGGTCACAGCTAGAGTCTGGCCCATGCGCGTCATCGTCGCGGACCACCCGCTGATCGCCCACAAGCTCACGTACCTGCGGGCGCGGGAGACCGACTCCCCCACGTTCCGCCGGCTCGCCGAGGAGCTGATGACGCTGCTCGCGTACGAGGCGACCCGCGAGGTCCGGGTCGAGCCGTTCGACATCGTGACGCCGGTGGCGCCGACGACCGGCATCAAGCTCGCCAACCCCAAGCCGCTCGTCGTGCCGATCCTGCGCGCCGGGCTCGGCATGCTCGAGGGCATGGTGCGGATGCTGCCGTCGGCGGAGGTCGGGTTCCTCGGCATGGCCCGCAACGAGGAGACCCTCGAGGCCGTGACGTACGCGAACCGGCTCCCCGACGACCTGTCCGGCCGCCAGTGCTATGTGATCGACCCGATGCTCGCGACCGGCGGCACGCTCGCCATGTCGATCAAGTACCTGGTCGAGCGCGGCGCCGACGACATCACGGCCGTCACGCTGCTGTGCGCGCCGGAGGGCATCGAGGCGCTGAAGCAGGAGATCGGCGACCTGCACGTCCCGGTCACGCTCGTCACCGGCGCCGTCGACGAGCGGCTGAACGAGCACGGCTACATCGTCCCCGGCCTCGGCGACGCGGGCGACCGCCTCTACGGCGTCGCCCAGTAGTCCCTCGGCAGAAGTTGGCGACGTGCACACGTATACGTGTGCACGTCGCCAGCTTTCGCCGATGGGTGGTGACGCTATCCGACCGGCGAATCCTGCTGTGCTGCAACAATTGTCGCGCGCCTCAGGTGGCGGATGCCGGGGACGAGGAGCGTCGCGAGTGACACCACGCCGTACGTCACCGCCGTGACGACCAGGATCGTGCGCGGGTCCGCGACCGCGGCCAGCCAGCCGAACACCGTCGTACCGATCGGGATGGCGACGTACGAACCGAGCATGTCGTACGACGACACCCGGGACAACGCGTGCTCCGGGACGTTCTCCATCAGGGCGACGCTCCAGCCGGTGCTGAACACCTGCGTTCCGGCGCCGGCGACGAACGCGAGCGGCATCAGGACGACCGTGCGTGGGTCGAGGCCCAGCACCAGGATCGGCAGGGACAGCAGCGCGATGCCGAGCATGCCGGCCCGCAGCGGCCGCCGCAGGTCGAGCCGCATCAGGACCACCGTCATCAGCACCGCACCGACCGCCTCCGCGCTGAGCACCAGGCTCCAGCCGTGGACGCCGAGGTCGGGGTCGGTCTTGGCGATGTAAGGCCCGATCACCATCCAGGCGCCGATGTGGATCGCGTTGAGGAACCCGAAGACGACCACGATGATCCACAGCCAGTCGCGCCGCGTGAACTCCGTCCAGCCGTCCCGCAGGTCGGCGACCATCGACGAGCCGCGCCGTACGGCCGCCGGGAGGGCGATCCGGGACAGCGCGAGAATCGCGAGGACGTACGTGCACGCGTCGACCGCGAGCGCCCAGCCGGGTCCCGGGCCGGCCACCACCACACCCGCGAGCACCGGTCCGATGATCATGGTGCCGTTGCGCGCGAACGACATCAACGCGTCCGCCTGCTGCAGGAGCCGGGGCTCGACCAGCTGCGGGACGAGCCCCTGCATGGCCGGCATCGAGAACGCCGATACCGCGCCGTTGACCGCCTCGATCGCGATGATCAGGGGGATGGTCGCGTGCCCGCTGATCACCAGCCAGGCGACGATGCCCTGGGTGAGCGCCGTCAGCGTGTGGGAGACCTGGATCAGCGTGCGGCGCGACATGCGGTCCGCGATCACGCCGCCCACCATGAGGAAGACGACCATCGCGACCATCCGCGCGGCCATCACCTGCCCGAGGGCGGCGGCTCTCTCGTCGACGTGCAGGACCGCGAACGCCAGCGCGACCGGTGCCATCGAGGTGCCGACCATGGAGGTGGTCCGCGCGATGAAGAAGGCGCGAAAGCGTTTGTCCTGCAGAGCTTCCCAGGACCGGGCCGTGTTCATCGGTCCGCCTCGCGCCCGTCGTTCATCTCGAACAGGAACGCCTGCATGTTGACTTTCACGGTCCCGTCCGTACGCGGCGGCTGGGCCTCCTCGTGGACCAGCACGGTGGCCTCGTGGACGAGCGCCTCGACCTTCTTCCACACCTCCGGCGTCACCCACATCTCGGCGTCGGTGAACATGCCCCGGCTGCCGGTCCGGCGGTCCGCCAGCCGTCGGCGCAGCTCCTGCGCATAGGCCTCCACCTGTAGCGCCTGGTCCTCCTCGGACACGTGCCGGCCCGACCGACGCTCCTCGCCGACGTACCGGTACTTCTTCGCGACCCCGCCTCGTACGCTCTCGGTACCCGCCTCGCGCAGCAACCCGTTCCGGGCGAGCACCCGGACGTGGTAGCTCGCGTTGGCCTGGGTGATGTCGAGCTCGCGCGCGACCTCGGCGGCGCTCATCGCCGCACCGGTCAGCAGCGACAGCATCTGCAGCCGGACCGGGTGGGCGACGGCTCTCAGCTCGCCGATCCGGTCCTCATCGTCTCCCAAAGACATGTTGGGGAGTCTGCCGCAGCCTCGCACCAACCGTCAAGCACTCGTTTGGCGGTCCCCCCTTTCCGACCTGCTTCGCCGAGTGCGCGTGTCCTGCGGGGTTTCCGCCCGAAAAGCAGCAGGACACGCGCATTCGGCCGAGAAGGGAGGGAGGGATGGATGGAGGGAGTGGTGCCGGGCGGGGACGAACGAGGTAGGGGCCGCGCTCAGTCGGCGGCGGGCGGCCAGGTGTCGCCCCAGGCGACGTCACGGGCGGCCTTGTACGCGGCGCCGTGCCGCTTGCTGACGACCTCGCGGCCGGCGGTCCCGTCGGGGCGACACAGCTGGAGCTCGACGAGCCCCTTGCGCTTCAGCGGGTGCCGGACCACCCGACCTCCCCGGACGATCGACCTGGCATCGCGCGCTCCGTCGCCGAGGTCCTGCCGGGTCGATCGTCGGACGGCGAGGACGTAGGAGAACTTCTCGTCCTCGTGGCTGAGCTCGGCGCTCTTGACCCGGCGGTGCAGGGCCGACCGGTTCACCCGGGCGGCGAAGTGGCACCAGTCCGCGTCGGCCAGCGGGCACGCGAGGGCGTGCGGGCAGGGCGCGAGCACCCGCCACCCCGCCGCCAGCAGCAGCTCCCGCGCGGCGAGCACCCGGCGGTGCCCGTCCGGCGTACCCGGCTCGACGACCAGGACTGCGGCACCGGCGGCCGCCATCGCGTCCGCCACCAGGCGCGTCTGCTGCTCCTCGCTGAGCTCGCTGAGGACGTACGCCGCGCTCACCAGGTCCGCCGACGGCACCGGTTCACCGACGCGCCAGTCCCGCCACGAGGTCTCTCCCAGGTCCTCGGCGGCGATCGCGCGGCCGAGATCGCGGGCGGCGGCGACCTGCTCGAGCACCGTCGCCGCGCGCACGTCCGGCAGCGCCTCGGCCGCGGCCCACACTGCAGCGCCCGTCCCGCCCCCGAGGTCGGCGACCGAACTGATCGGCCCCAGCCCCGCGCGTACGCCCTGCAGCAGAGCCAGCCGGACGGCCGCGTACGTCGCGGGCATCCGGTACACGGCGTACGCGAGCACCTCCGCCGGCCCCGCGAGGATCGGCGCTCCGGCCGGTCGGACGGATCGATATCGGTCACTCAGCCGCTCGACGGCGGCCGTCAGCGCTACCGTTGACGCGCCGGCGGCCGACCGGTCGAGGGCATCGCGCAGGCGTAGGGACAGGTCGCTCATGACGGGTCCGAGCCTAGGTCCCGTGGTGCGACTCGCGCGTCACACCCGTCACACGTGTCACATGTGTGGCAGGATCTGTCCCGGCCCGTGCCCCATCCCCCGGAGGAACCGATGGCGAAAGTCAAGCAGTTCATACCCTGGGTGGTGCTCGCGTTCCTGGTGTACGCCGTCGTGACGTCACCCAACAAGTCGGCCGACCTCGTCCGCAACATCTGGGAGATCCTCTCCGACGGCGTCAGCAACATCGCTCAGTTCTTCGACAACATCCTGAACGGCTAGCCCGCCGTGGACGGCGTGAGCGGGCGCGCCGTCGAGCGCCTGGCGCAGTACCGGCTCCCCAGGGAGAAGGTCGTCGTCGCCATGCAGGAGCACTGGGCCTCCAAGGCCGAGCCGATCGCCACCGCCATCGTCGGCTTCTTCCTCGTCATCACGATCGGCAGCGTCGCACCCGTGCGGATGGGCGTGCTCGCCAACGCAGCGTGGTGGCTGTGGTTCGTGCTGGTGCTGCGCGCCGCATGGATCGTGCTGAAGTGGCAGTTCAGCTGGTTCGTCGCCACCGACAAGCGACTGCTCCTGCTGTACGGCATCGTCACGCGCAAGGTCGCCATGATGCCGATGGCCCGCGTGACCGACATGTCGTACACCCGCTCACCGCTCGGGCGCATCCTCGGGTACGGCACGTTCGTGCTGGAGAGCGCCGGTCAGGACCAGGCGCTGTCCAAGATCTCCTACGTACGCCGGCCGGACGAGACGTACCGGCTCATCTGCGACCAGATCTTCGCCGGGTTCAACCCCGCCAAGGACGGCCCCTCGGCGGCGAGCCGCTCCAAGTCCGGTGGAGCCGAGGACGACCCGCCCCCCGACGGCCCGGCCGGTCCGAACGGCCCGGCCGGTGGCCTCGACGGAGCCGGTGGCCCGGACGAGGGCCCGACGGCGAACCCCCTGGACCGGCCCCGCAGCCTCGACCCGCAGGACCCCACCGAGGACCCGGACGACCTGGAGATGACGGACGTCCCCATCCACCGGCTCGGCCGCTACCTGGAGCCGAGGGAGAAGTCGAGACGGACGTGGTGGCGTCTCGGCGAGCCGCGGGTCGAGCGCCGGATCGTGCGTCGGGTCCGCTCAGGATCGCCCGAGGACGAGCCCGAGGACGAGCCCGACGACGAGCCCGATGAGGAGCTCGGCGCGGAGCCGGGCGACGACACCGACCAGTCCTGGGCCGTGAGCCGCGAGGACGCTTCCCCGCACCACCCGGTGCGCTCCCGGCCGCCACGCTGAGGCTCCTCAGACCAGAAAGCCCAGCGGTTCCGGCACCCGGTCCAGGACGCGCGCCGGGTCGGTGCGTAGCAGTCCGTGCAGCAGCTCCCCGTAGACGCCGCGGAAGTCGGTCGTCGACTTCAGGTCGCCGTCGTCGAGGTCGGTCAGCGAGGGCTGCTCGCCGTAGAAGCCGCCCTTGACCCGGTCGCCCATCACGAACAGCGCGCCGGCCGTGCCGTGGTCCGTCCCGTCCGAGGCGTTGGCCTTCACCCGGCGGCCGAACTCCGAGTACGCCGTCACCACGACGTCCTTCTCCCGCGGGTGACCGGCAGTGCCGAGCGGAACGCGGTGAGTGCCTTGTCGACGTCGGTCAGCCGACCGGTCTGGGCGTCCTTCTCCCGCGCGTGCGTGTCGAAGCCGGAGACCGAGACGAGGTAGACGGTCGTCGGCACGTCGGCCTTGATGCACCGGGCGACCATGTCCAGCTGGTCCGGCAGCGCGGCGGCGGCTGGGCGTCGGGCGGCACACGGTCAGGGTAGGTGCTTGTGGTTCGGTGGACGGCCGACCACCATGGTCCGGCGGCCGCAGCCGGTCCGTACCCAGGGCTGCGACCGTCACCACCTGCGAAGGGAGCCATCCGTGAGCGTCTTGCGGACGAAGTCGATCGAGCAGTCGATCGACGACACCACCGAGGACCACGAGTTCCAGCTCAAACGCCGCCTGACGGCGCTCGACCTCACCCTGTTCGGCATCGGCGTCATCATCGGCGCCGGCATCTTCACCACGACGGGCCGTGCGGCCCAGGAGCTCGCCGGCCCCGCCGTCGTCATCTCCTTCGTGGTCGGCGCCCTGTGCTGCGGCCTCGCCGCACTCTGCTACGCCGAGCTCGCCTCCACCGTCCCGGTCAGCGGGTCGGCGTACACGTTCTCGTACGCCACGCTGGGTGAGCTGATCGCCTGGATCATCGGCTGGGACCTCTTCCTGGAGCTCATGCTCGGCGCCTCCGTCGTCGCCCAGGGCTGGAGCCAGTACTTCACCGAGCTGATCAGCCACGCCGGGTGGGCCCTCCCGGACGCGGTCGCGCCGGGCTCGCACTTCGACCTGATGGCGTTCGTCCTCGTCGCGACGCTGACCGCCCTCGTCGCGTTCGGCATCAAGGAGTCGCTGCGGGTCAACATGGCCCTCGTCGCGCTGAAGCTGTTCATCGTGCTCTTCGTGATCGTCGCCGGCATCGGCTTCATCAACCGCGACAACTACTCGCCGTTCATCCCCGAGGCCACCGACGCCGCCGCCAAGACCGGCGTGCAGCGTCCGCTGCTGGACACCATCCTCGGCCTCGAGCCCGCCGCCTTCGGCGTGATGGGCATCTTCACCGCCGCCTCGCTGGTGTTCTTCGCCTACATCGGGTTCGACGTCGTCGCGACCACGGCCGAGGAGGCCAAGAACCCGCAGCGCGACCTGCCGATCGGCATCATCGCCTCGCTCATCATCTGCACGGTGCTGTACGTCGCGGTCGCCCTCGTCATCACCGGCATGGTGAAGTACAACGACATCGACCCCAAGGCCGCGCTGGCGACGGCGTTCACGGACGCGGGCAAGGGCGGGTACGCCACGATCATCTCCGCGGGCGCCGTCGCCGGTCTCGCCACGGTCGTGATGACCCTCATGATCGGCGCAACCCGGGTGCTGTTCGCGATGTCCCGCGACAACCTGCTGCCCCGCAGCCTGGCGCACACCAACGACCGGACGGGTACGCCGGTCCGCCTGACGCTGATCATCGGCGGCCTGGTCGCGCTGATCTGCTCGCTCACGCCGATCGGCAAGCTCGAGGAGATGGTCAACATCGGCACCCTGTCGGCGTTCGCCCTCGTCTCGCTGGCCATCCCGATCCTGCGCAAGCGCCGCCCCGACCTGGAGCGGTCGTTCAAGGTGCCGTTCTCGCCGGTGCTGCCGATCCTGTCGTCGCTGGTGTGCCTCTACCTGATGCTGAACCTGTCGATCGAGACCTGGCTGCGGTTCCTGGTCTGGATGGCGCTCGGGTTCATCATCTACTTCGCCTACAGTCGTCACCACGCCAAGCTCAACAGGGTCGACACGGACACCGATCCGGACTACCTCCGAGCCTGACGATCACTTCCTCGATCCGACACTTCTGACCGGAGGTCCAGCGCCCCATGGCCGTTCGTCCCATCACCATCATCGGCCACAAGGCACTGCACCAGCCCACCAAGAAGGTCCGCGAGGTCACGGACGAGATCCGCGACCTGGTCGAGGACATGTTCGAGACGATGGACGCTGCCAACGGCGTCGGCCTGGCCGCCAACCAGGTCGGCGTCCGGCAGCGCATCTTCGTGTACGACGTGCCGGGTGAGGACGAGGACGAGCCGGACCGTCGCGGCGTCGTCATCAACCCGGTGCTGGAGAAGGGCCCGGTGCCCGCTGGTACTCCGGACCCGGAGGACGGCAGCGAGGGCTGCCTGTCGGTGCCCGGTGAGCACTTCCCCACCGCGCGTGCGGACTGGGCGCGCGTCACCGGCACCGACCTGGACGGCAACGAGGTGGTCGTCGAGGGCACCGGCCTGATGGCCCGCGCGCTGCAGCACGAGACCGACCACCTCGACGGCAAGCTGTACGTCGAGCGGCTGACCCCGACGTACCGGACGCAGTCCCGCGAGGCCATCAAGGAGCGCGGCTGGGAGGCCGCCCGCGTCACCAAGTGGGACCCCGCCACCCAAGAAGCCGAGGACGTCTGACCCCCACCGCCGGGCGAGCCAACCCCCGCTGGTTGAGCCGGGCGAGCCCACCCCCGCCGGTTGAGCCGGGCGAGCCGCTAGGCGAGCCAGAGTCGAAACCACCCCCACCGCGAACCCCCAGTCTCCCCGCACCGCACCAGGTTTCGACACGCCCCTCGGCTAACGCCTCGGACCGGCTCAACCAGCGGA
>NZ_JAROAV010000054.1 GCF_029439465.1 Luteipulveratus flavus
GCATACCTGTGCCGAGCCCCAGCTTTTGCCAGGGGCCGGCAAAAGGTGGTCGCCGGCACGGCTATACCTGTGCTCGACGCCAGGTTCTGCCGGTGGGGGCGTCGACGGGCGGGTCCTCGAGGCCCGGGTCGCGCGGATCGCTGCGGGTCAGGCGCTCCAGCGGGAGGAACGCCAGCAGGCACACCACGGTCGGCAGGAAGTGGATCGACAGCAGCAGGAACGTCGACAGGTGGAAGAACAGCCAGAACGCCACGACCGCGTACAGCGCGCGCCCGCGCAGCCACAGCATGACCGGTGACGCGAACTCGGCGACGAACACCGACCACTGGAATACCTGGGTCAGCCACGGCATCCCGACCAGCCACTCCGACAGCGCCGACCCGCGCCTGGTCAGCGCCCACACCAGCACCGCCGACGATCCCCAGCCCCAACCGGCGTCGAGCACCTTGGCGATCGCCGCGAGGAAGTAGGTGGCGACCACCGCCACCTGGATGATGCGCAGCGTCCAGCCGGCCGACTCGCTCGTACGGCGGTCGCTCACGGCCACCCGCCCGACCAGCGGCAGCACGCACAGCGCCACCACGAGAGCGAAGTGGTCGTGGTTGATCTTGGAGTAGGAGTAGGCGTTGCTGAGCCAGTCGAGCATGCCGATCGCGCAGACCCAGCCGGCCAGCCGCGGCAGCCGCCCGGACAGCGCGACCAGCGCGGACAGGACGATCACCACGCGCAGCACCTGGACGTACACCGGTGACGGCGCAGGCAGGTGGAGCAGCTCGCGGAACGGCAGCGGCTTGTACAGCTCCGCCGGCACGTTGCCGTGGCCGATCGGGAACGCCGTGAGGACGAGCACGTCCAGCAGCACCACCGCGTAGACCAGGCGCCGCAACCAGGCGATCCGGGCGATCGGCACCTGCGGGAAGAACCAGCCCATCACCGCTCCCCCGGCTGCGCCGGATGCGCGACCGACCAGGTCGCCACGGTCGTACGCCGCTTGCCGACGACGGTGGAGTCCCGCAGCGTACTGACCGTGTCGACGAGGTGGACGGTGGCCAGGCGAGGCCGCTGCGGGGCGTACGACGCCCACATCACGGCGATCGCCTGCAGGCGCTGGGGCTCGTTCTCGATCCGGGTGGCCTGCCCCTCGATCTCCGCTCGCTCCAGCCCGATGCCGCCCCCACCCAGCGGGACGACGAGCGGCCGCCCGGTGACGTCGACGGCCTCGATGCCGAGCGAGTGGATCTCGCCGTTCGTGTCGACCTTGAACGCGAACTGGACCATCGGCGCGAACGGCCACGACCGGTCGTCCTCCCCGAGGGTCCCGGCGGTCACCGCAGCGGCGACCGCCAGCAGCACGGCCACGCGGCACATCCGCCCGCTCCGCGACAGGCGCCCGGTCTCCCCTGCCATGCACGCTCCCTCGTCCGAACCACGCCGCGCACACGGTACGCCGGGTCGGCCCGTCCTGTGGCCGCGGATCAGGACCGGGGCCGTGGGTACCGCCGGTAGGTCGCCGCGGCAGCCTGGTGGAAGCCGTCGGGCAGCCCGGCCTCGCGCATGGTCGTCGCGATCTCCTCCATCTCGCCGACCCAGCGCCAGCCCTTGGTCGCGGCGGAGCGCTCAGCGGCCGCCAGCCGGTCCGCGAGCTGCGGCAACGAGTGGGCCCACTCGTTCGCCAGCTCGTCCTCGACACCCTCGGCGCGCGCCAGGTCCCGAGCGGTCAGCAGGAGTGCCGCGCTGCCCTTGGTCCACGACGCGTACGCCATCTTCAGCGCGGACGCCACGCCGACGCCACCGGACAGGACCAGGCACTCGACGGTCGTCCCGGCGAAGAGCTCCGCGACGCCCGGGGCCGACGGACCGGAGAGGTAGAGGCGCGTCCCCTGCTCGTGGGTGGGGGGCGACCCGACGATGCCGCCGTCGACGAACCTCGCGCGCGGGACGAGGCCGGCCACCTCGCGTACCGTGCCGGGCGACACGGCGTTTGCGTCCACGTACACACCGCCGAAGTCGTGGGCCAGGGCCGCGGTCGCGAGCGCCGCGTGCGGCGGGCAGATCGACAGCACGATCCCGGCCCGTTCCAGGAGGGCGTCGACGGTGCGCACATCGGTCAGGCCGGCCTCGCGGGCGCGGGCTGCGGTCGCGTCGCTGCGGTCCTGCGACGCCCAGAGCACCTCGGCGCCGGCGCGCACCAGGCACGCGCCCACCGCGGCGCCCATCGCGCCGGGGTGGAGCAGTCCGACCGGCACGGACCCCACGCCCATGAGGACATCCTGCCCTCGCGAGCGGGCCTGCGCTCGGGACGCCGCAAACTCGCCCTCAGACGCCGCCGAGCTCGGCGCGTACGGCGGCGGCGAACGCGTCCACGTCGGCCTCGGTCGTGTCGAAGCCGCACATCCAGCGGACCTCGCCCGTCGACTCGTCCCAGAAGTAGAAGCGGAACTTCTCCATCAGCCGCTTCGACACCTCGACCGGCAGGACGGGGAACACCGAGTTCGCCTGCACTGGGCGGGCGATGCTCAGCCCCGGTACGCCGTCGACCGCCCCCGCGAGACGCCGCGCCATGGCGTTCGCGTGCTCGGCGTTGCGCAGGTAGAGGTCGTCGGTCAGCAGCGCGATCAGCTGGGCGGAGATGAAGCGCATCTTGGACGCCAGCTGCATCGAGGTCTTGCGCAGGAACTTCACCCCGCGGACGGCGTCCGGGTTGAGCACGACGACGGCCTCGCCGACCATCAGGCCGTTCTTGGTGCCGCCGAAGGACAGGATGTCGACGCCGACGTCGGTGGTGAACGCCCGGAACGGCAGGCCGAGCGAGGCGGCGGCGTTGGACAGCCGGGAGCCGTCGACGTGCAGAACCCAGCCGCGCTCGTGGGCGTACTCGGCGATCGCGCGGATCTCCTCGGCGGTGTACGCGGTGCCCAGCTCGGTCGTCTGCGTGATGGACACGACCCGCGGCTGGGCGAAGTGCTCGTCGCCGTCGCGCTCCTGCGGCAGCGTGCCGAGCAGCGCGGGCGTGAGCTTGCCGTCCGGCGTGTCGACGGTGTGCAGCTTCAGGCCGGCGACGTGCTCCGGCGCACCACCCTCGTCCACGTGGATGTGTGCGGTGGTCGTGCACACCACCGCCTCCCACCGGGCCGTGGCCGCCTGGAGCGCGACGACGTTGGCGCCGGTGCCGTTGAAGACCGGGAACGCCTCGGCCTGCTCCCCGAAGTGCTCGCGGAACACGCGCTGCAGGTCGGCGGTGTAGACGTCGTCGCCGTACGCGACCTGGTGGCCGCCGTTCGCGCGGACGATCGCGGCGAGCACCTCGGGGTGGATGCCCGAGTAGTTGTCGCTGGCGAAGCCGCGGTCGGACGGGTCGTGCAGGGGGTTCAGCTCATCGGTCACAGGTTCGATGCTCTCAGGGTCGTCGGAACAGGATGCCAGCGGCGCCACCCCCAGGACGCCGGGCGAGCCCGGCGAGCGCCCCAGCGCGAGCCCGAGTGGCGTCAGGGGGTCATTGGCCGGTGCGGCCGTCGATGCACTCGCGCAGCAGGTCGGCGTGCCCGCAGTGGCGGGCGTACTCCTCGATCATGTGCACCAGCACGTCGCGCAGCTCCACCGTCTCCTCGCCGAGCGGCACGGAGACGTCGAACGACGCGGCGCTCTCGACGTACGCCTCCGCCGCCGCGACCTGCGCCTCCCAGTCGGCCCACGCCCGGCTCACCACCTCGTCGTCGGCGACCACCCCGTTGAAGTCGAGGTCACCGTCGTCGGCCGACCAGTAGATCCGGTCGACCTGCTGCTGCTGCATGACGCGGACGAACCAGTGGTGCTCGACCCGTGCCAGGTGGCGGATGAGCCCGAGCAGCGACATCGTCGAGGGCGGCACCGAGCGCCGTGCCAGCTGCTCGGCGTTCAACCCGTCGCACTTCATCTTCAACGTGAGCCGGTAGAACTCCAGGTATCCGAGCAGCGTCTGCCGCTCGCCGGTGGTGCTGCTCTGGTCGCGCGGGTCGTCCTCGGGGTCGACCCACATGTCGGGGTGCTTGCGGTCGGTCGTCATGCCATCAACCTCGCCCGGGATCGCCCGCACTGCAAGGCTTTTAGCGCCCGTCGAGGATCGCGCCGTTGATCTCGCTCGCCGGCTTGTCCCACAGCCCGACCAGCGTCTGGGCGACCTGGTCGACGTGCGTGAAGCCCTTGAACTTCGCCTCCGGCTTGGCCTCCTGCATCGCCGGGGTCAGCAGCGCCATGATCCGGACGACGGTGGCCGCGGCCTGGCTGCCCTCGAACGAGTCAGCGACCGCGCGGGTCCAGACCTCGGTGGCTGCCTTGGCGGCGGCGTACGAGGCGTTCGTCGCCGACGGCTTGTCGACCTGCACGCTCGACACGATCGCGAGCCGGCCGCGGGGCGACTCTTTGATCGGGTCGTGCAGCGCGCGGGAGGCGTGCTGCAGCGTACGAATCAGGCTGTCGTGCAACGCGTCCCAGTCGGCGAGGTCGGACTCGACGATGCCCTTGCCGCCGCGCCAACCACCGACCAGATGCAGCAGGCCGTCGACCTGGCCGTGCTCCTGGACGAGCTCGTGGCCCCACGCGAGGGTCGACGGCTCGTCGAGCAGGTCGACGACGGCAGTCTCGACCCGGCCCGGACCCTCGATGCCGGCGACGGCCGCGTCCAGCTTGGTCGGGTCGACGTCCACCGCGACGACGGTGGCTCCGCCCGCGACCAGGCGGCGGACGACGGGCGGACCGGCAGCACCGGCCGCTCCCGTCACCACGACGACCAGGCCGTTGGTCGAGCCGGACGTGCTGGCGTCGGTCATGCGTTCTCCTTGGTGAGCTCCGGGGTCGACGCGGTGATGCCACTGGTCGACGCGATCACGTCGGCCATCTTCTTACGCAGCGCCTCGTAGAACACGTTCAGGGGGAACTCGTCCGGCTGCGCCAGGTCGGTCAGCCCCTTGGGCGGCCCGTCCAGCGGGAGCGCCTGGGCGCCCTTGGCCCAGGTCGAGGCCGGGTGCGGCGCCACGTACGAGGACACGAACTCGTACGACGCCAGCCAGTGGCCGACCCGCGAGCGGTCGATACCGGAGCGGTACAGCCGCTCGACGTCCTCGCACAGGGCGATGACGACCTTGGGGACGCGTCGCCAGTCGAAGGACAGCTTGTTGTCCGTCCAGCGCAGCGCGTCGCCTCGATGCAGGTAGGCGAACATCAGCTGCCCGCCGAGCCCGTCGTAGTTGCGGACCCGGTCACCGGTGATCGGGAAGCGGAACAGCCGGTCGAACAGGATCGCGTACTGGACCGAGCGGGCGTACGCCTGGCCCTGGGCCTCCAGGTCGACCGCCTGCCGGAAGGTGTTCAGGTCGCAGCGCAGCTCCTCGAGCGCGTACATCCAGAACGGCATCCGCTGCTTGATCATGAACGGGTCGAACGGCAGGTCGCCGTGGCTGTGCGTGCGGTCGTGGATGAGGTCCCACATCGCGAAGGTCGACTGGGCCAGCTCCTGGGAGCCGACCAGCCGCTCGGCGTCCGGCGGCAGCTGCAGGCTGAGCAGGTCCGCGGCGGCGGAGACGACGCGGCGGAAGCGCGCGCCCTCGCGGTCGCAGAAGATGCCGCCCCAGCTGAACTTCGGGACCTCGCGCACGGCGACGGTCTCCGGGAACAGCACGGCGGAGTTGGTGGCGTAGCCCGGGGTGAAGTCGATGAAGTTCAGCGCCAGGAACATCCGGTTGTCGTAGGTCTCCTCGACCTTGGCCAGCCAGTCCGGCCACTGCACCGAGATGAGGAGCGCCTCGAAGACGCGGTCGAGGTTGCCGTTCTGGGTGTACATCGGGAAGACGACCAGGTGCTCGATCTGGTCCTCGCGGCACAGGTCCGGGCGGAAGGCCATCAGCGAGTCCAGGAAGTCCGGCTTGGCGAACCCGGACTCGACCCAGCGGTCCAGGTCGACCGGCAGCGCCTCGAGGTACGCCGCGTCGTGCGGGAAGCGCGGGGCCAGTGCCGCGATCTGCGTCTTCATCGTCGCGACGAGCTCGCCGGCGCGGGCGTGCTGACCGGCGTCCTCGATCGAGCCGTCCTTGGTCTGCAGGAGCCGCAGCTCCTCGACGGCGGCCTTGAGCGCGAGCCACTCGGGCGCGGACGCGGCCTCGCTGGTCGCCGCGGCCGCGCCGCCCGCGCGGCCGGCACCGGAGGCCCAGGTGACGACGTTGGTCCACAGCCGGGCGTTGTCCAGCTCGTCGATCGAGTCGTCGCCGACCAGGTCGGAGTCCGCGAGGACGACGACGCGGCCCGCGCCGTACCGGGTCGCCACGGCGAGCGGCTGGCCGGCGGGGTACGCGGTCGCGCTGGTCCGGGCGAGGACGGTCGCGTCGGCCGCGGCCGAGACGTCGACGACGCCGGCGCGGTAGAAGCACATCTGGTCGACGCCGGCGAGCAGGCCCTGGCCCAGACCCTCGCCGGGCTGGCCGAGGACCCAGGTGGCGTTGCCGAGGTGACGGCGACCGCCGTCGGCGGACTCGTGGACGAGCGTGCTGGTCACGCGCAGGCCGAACCGGCCGAGCAGCTCGTTGAGGTTGTTGCCGTAGCTGTCCTGATCGCACTCGGCGAGGACCACCAGGCCGCCGCCGTCGCGGACGTACGCCTCGACGGCGTCCAGCTCGCTCTCGTCGAGCGCGGGCGGCAGGTCGCCCATCACGCGCTCGGAGCGGGCCTCGGCGGGGTGGGCGATGACGAGCACGTCGTGCTCGGCGAGCGCGTCCTGCGTGAGCGCGCCGCTGCTGTGAGCGCGGACCTCGAGCCCACGCGCCGTCAGGACCTCGGCCGCGCGCGCCAGGCTGGCGTCGGCCGGGTTGGCGGGGTTCATCGTCGCCGCGACCTCACGGCTCAACGACCACGCGCTGCTGTGCGACTGCTCCACGAGCACCTTCGGGAACACACTCACCACTGCCACCACTTCATACGGGAGTTTTTACGGTCGCAGACAGCGTAGACGGGAGATTCTCCGCTGAGCAACCGGAACGGCTCCCGTGACCGAAGCCACATCCGCGGCCGTTACCCTCGTCGCCATGCCCGTGCAGCGCCTCATGCCGACACCGGAGTCGGCTGACCTCATCGAGCTCACCCGCGACCTCGCCCGTCGCGAGCTCGCCCCTCGTGTCGACGCCGCCGAGAAGGCGGCCGAGATGCCCCGCGACGTCTACCTGACCCTCGGCGAGGCGGGCCTGCTGTCCCTCCCCTACCCCGAGGAGTACGGCGGCGGCGGACAGCCTTACGAGGTGTACCTGCAGGTGATCGAGGAGATCGCGCACGCCTGGATGTCGGTCGCCGTCGGCACCTCGGTGCACTCGCTGTCCTGCTACGCCCTCGCCACCGTCGGCTCGGAGACGCAGCGCAAGGAGCTGCTCCCCGACATGCTCAGCGGTCGGCTGCTCGGCGCGTACGGCCTGTCGGAGCCCGACGCCGGCTCCGACGTCTCGGCCATCTCCACCCGCGCGCGGCGCAGCGAGGACGGGTCGTCGTACACCGTCCGTGGCCGCAAGGCGTGGATCTCCAACGCCGGGTACGCCGACTTCTACACGACGTTCGTGCGCACCGGTGACGACCCGACGCGCGGGCTCTCCTGCCTGCTGATCCCCGCCGACACCGACGGCCTGTCGTTCGGTGCGCCCGAGCGCAAGATGGGCCTGGCCAGCGACCCCGTGCGCGAGGTCGTCCTCGACGACGCGGTCGTCGACGCCGGCCGCCTGATCGGCGAGGAGGGCGAGGGCATGAAGATCGCGCTCGCCGCTCTCGACTCCGGTCGCCTCGGAATCGCCGCTGCCGCAACGGGACTCGCGCAGTCCGCCCTCGACGTCGCGATCGCGTACGCGAAGGAGCGCCGCCAGTTCGGGCGGGCCATCGCGGACAACCAGGGCCTGGCGTTCCTGCTGGCCGACATGGAGGCCGCGGTGTCCTCGGGTCGCACCGCCTACCTGTACGCCGCCCGGTTGCGTGACGCCGGAAGGCCGTTCACCCGCGAGGCCGCCGTCGCCAAGCTCGCCGCCACCGACGCGGCGATGAAGGTGACGACCGACGCCGTCCAGGTGCTCGGCGGCGCCGGATACACCCAGGACTTCCCGGTCGAGCGGATGATGCGCGACGCCAAGGTCACGCAGATCTTCGAAGGCACCAACCAGATCCAGCGCCTGGTGATCTCCCGCCAGCTGCTGAAGTAGAGAGGCCCAGTTCCTTGCAGATCAACGACTCCACCGTCGCGCTCGTCACCGGCGGAGGTTCCGGGCTCGGTGAGGCGACCGCCCGCCGCCTGTCCGCCGACGGTGCCGCTGTGGTCATCGCCGACCTCGAGCAGTCGCGCGGCGCCGACGTCGCGGCCTCCCTCGGCGAGCGCGCCCACTTCGTCGCCACCGACGTCCGCGACGGCGAGCAGGTCCAGGCCGCGATCGACGCGGCGACCGGGCTCGGCGACCTGCGGGTCGTCGTCAGCTGCGCGGGCGTGGCGACGCCCGGGCGCATCATCGGCAAGCGCGGCGTGCACGACCTCGACCAGTACCGCTCGGTCGTCGAGATCAACCTGATCGGGACGTTCAACGTGCTCCGCCTCGCCGCCGAGGCGGTGGCCGGCAACGAACCCATCGACGGGGACCGCGGTGTCGTGGTCATGACCGCCTCCGTCGCGGCGTACGACGGCCAGGTCGGGCAGGCGGCGTACGCGTCGTCCAAGGGCGGCGTCGTCGGCCTCACCCTCCCCGCCGCACGCGACCTGGCGGACAAGGGGATTCGCGTCATGACGATCGCGCCCGGCACGTTCGAGACGCCGATGATGGCCGGGCTGCCGAACGACGTGAAGTCGGTGCTGGAGAAGCAGGTGCCGCACCCGTCGCGTCTCGGCGCCCCGGAAGAGTACGCCTCGCTGGTGGCGCACATCGTCGACAACCCGATGCTCAACGGCGAGGTCATCCGGCTGGACGGCGCCCTGCGGATGCCGCCGCGCTGACGGGCGCCCGGTCCGCCGACGGGCCCACCTTTCCCTCGAGAGGCCCACTGATCCGCTGCGGATCGGTGGGCCTCTCGGCGCGTAGGTGGGCCTGTCGGTGAGCTGCACCCGCGGCTCAGCTCTCGTCGTCCGGCAGCTTGCCTTCCTTCTCGGCACGCGCGACGACCTTCTCGACGTACGCGATCGAGCCACAGTCCTGGTCGAGCAGCTCGCTGCGCCTGGCCGCCCACGCGCTGCCGAGGTCCTGGCGGACCTGCTCGCCGACCTCCGTGCGGGCCGGGTTGAGGATGGTCTGCTCCTCCTCGCCGATGTGGTGGTTCAGCGCGGTGGCGAGATCCTCGACGGCGTCGTCGAACTTCTGGGTGTCGGTGCCCTTGCACTCCAGCAGGTGCAGCAGCGCCTGGTTGCCCTCGGCGTGCTCCTCCTCGCCGTGCTCGGCCTCGTGCTCACCGATCGCGTCCTTGCTCCGCAGCTGCGGGTAGACCTTCTCCTCCTCCGCCTCGCCGTGCGCGATGAGCACCGCGGAGAGCGCGGCCCGGGCCGCATCCCGGTCGGCGGTGACGTCGCGCAGGTCGCGCAGCAACGCCTCGAAGAACCGGTGGTCCTCCAGGATCAGCTGGACGACGTCGCCCTGGGTCGGTCGGGGGATCGCGATCTCGGTCATCACCCCTTCATACCCGTTGACCGCGACGGGCACACCGCCCCGATGCACGGACGTCGAGGCATCCGGCACGCGTTGCGAACGATTCGGTAACGACGGCCGGATCCGCCGATTCGCCCACTTACAGTTTCGTGGCCGCGCGGCGATGCGAAGGGCACCATGCCTCAGACCCGTGCGCCATGTACAGGGGGACTTCTTCCTTGCTTCGTTCTGCCCGGGCGCTCGCCCTCTCCGCCGTCATCGCCACCGGCCTCGGTGCCGCCGTGGCCCCGCACGCCGTCGCCGACTCCGGTGACTCCAAGCGCCTACACGCCAACACTCTGCGCTCGAAGGTCGCGCACGTCGTCGGCCCCGAGGGCGGTCCGGTCATCGGCAGCTGCTCGCTCGTGGTGCCGAGCACCGCCCGCGTGGTCAACGACTGGCAGTCGATCCCGGTCCGGGTCACCGGCGGCTGCGCGATCAGCGACACTCCGATCGCCGCGTGGTACGTCGGCTCGTACGACGCCCCCAGCGACTTCATCTTCTTCGGTGACTTCAGCGACTCCGGAGAGGTCTACGGCTCCCGCACCTCCACGTGGGACGTGTTCGACAACACCCAGCTGGGCCGGCGCACCTGGCAGGACGACTTTGCGTTCACCGGCGACCAGACCGCGCAATACACCCAGAACAACCCGGTCACGACGGTGAAGGTCGGCTCCTGGGCGGCCCTGTCCACCACGCGCTCGGGCAGCAAGGTCACGATCAACACCCGGGTCTCCCGCTACTCCACGGCGTACCACAAGCCGATCGCCTGGGCGGGCGCGACCGGGACGATCCAGTTCCGCGCGGCGGGCACCTCCACCTGGAAGGGCCTGAAGTACGCCACGGCCAACAGCGCCGGGACGTACAGCTACAGCTACATCAACAGCGCCAAGGGCGACTACCGCGTGGTCTACAACACCACTCCGTACATCTGGGACGCGACCAGCGCGTCCTCGACCCGCTGACCCGAGCGCACCGCTCACAGCGCGCCCGGCCGCTTCGGCGGTCGGGCGCTCTGGCGTTCACCGGACGCCGGACGCCGATCGTCCGGAACCGGCCGTACCGTCCGAGCCATGGATGGAGACACCACCGCTGGGTACGTCGAGCCGCCCGCCGTCGGGGACGAGGCGTCGACCCTGCTCGGCTCGCTGGAGCGGCAGCGCGCGACCTTCCGGTGGAAGTGTGCCGACCTCGACCACGCCGGTCTGTCCGCGCGGGTCGGGGCGTCGACGCTGACGCTGGGCCGGCTGCTGAAGCACCTGGCGTACATGGAGGACCTCAACTTCACCGGCGAGCTCGGCGGTGCGCCGCTGCCCGAGCCGTGGGCGTCCGTACCCGAGGAGGGCCGTTCGGAGTGGGCGTTCGAGTCCGCCGACGCCGACAGCCCGCAGACCCTGTACGCGCTGTGGGACGCCGCGGTCGCCCGGTCGCGCACCGCGCTCGAGGCGGCGGTCAGGGCGGGCGGCCCGGGCGCCACGTTCGCGTCGGGTCGGGAGTCGCTCCGGCGGTTGATCGTCGACTTCATCGAGGAGTACGGGCGCCACGCCGGCCAGGCGGACCTGCTGCGGGAGTCCGTCGACGGCCGGGTCGGAGAGGACCCGCCCGGCCCGGTGCGGGCGTACGAGCTGGGCTAGTCCGCCGCCGTCGGATGGCTGATCGGCAGACGCCACCAGGGAGTCGGGACGTCACTGCCACCCGCTGCCGCTGCGAGCGCCCGGGCCACGCGCATGGTGATCTGGCCGGCGGCGGCGAGGAGCAGCAGACCCATCGGAACCTCCAGCAGCAGGGCGGTCAGCAGCGACTCGGCCTGGTCCTCGGACGTCGCGGTCATGGCGTCGAACCATGCGTCGATCAGCATCATGGTGCCGGCGGCGGTAGCGGTGACCACGGTCATCAGCCTGCGCTTCCAAGCCAGCCACGCCGTCGCGCCGAGAGCCAGCGCCAGGGCGATGTCGAAGCCCGTCCAGGTCCACTCCCACCTCCGGGCGGCGTAGTGATGGGGCAGCGCGAATGCGATGTAGACCGTCCACGGCACCAGCACCAGGGACCCCAGCGCCGCCAGGGGCAGGATCAGTCGCCGACGCCGGCGTACGACGTCACTCTGGACGGTCACGGGTGGCCTCCTGTGGGTCAACGGTCCGGCCGCGCGTGCGCACGACCGGGACGGATGGCTCGAACCTATCCGCGCCACCGCACCCCGCCGAACCGACCGGCATGCCAATCCGGGCGGTTCGCTCTGCTCCCGGGTCCGCCCTTGCTGCGAACTGCTCTGCTGCGCGCCGCTCGTCCGGGCCGACCGAAAGACCGACCTGGGGAGCCCACATGGACCTGAACGACGAACAGCAGTCAGCGCTGAGCACCGCAGCGCCGAGGGAGAAGAGGCCCGAGCGGTCCTCGGCGGCAGCGGTGACGACCGGTAGACGATCCCGCGATCACGGGGTGACGTACGTGGAGCCGGTGACAGGAGTCGAACCCGCGACATCTTCATTACAAGTGAAGCGCTCTACCAACTGAGCTACACCGGCGAGCAGGCACGCCCGTGACGGTCGCGACAGCCGCGACGATGCTACCCGCCCGACGAGGCGGACGCCGTCGCCGACAGCCAGCCACCGGGGCTACCTCGCACGATCCCGCGGCAACCGGCCCCCGATCCGGCACCGTCCGGGGCCACCTCCCACGATCCCGCGGCAACTGGCCCCGGACGGTGCCGGTCAGACCGCGAGGAAGGCGACCAGGGCGCCGAGCAGCATGGACGGGCCGTACGCGAACCGGGTGGTCCGTGACGCCCCGCGCGCGACCAGCACGCTCGCCCACAGCCCACCGAGCACGAACCCGGCCCCGATGCCGAGCAGCGCGGTCGGGAGGCTCAGCCACCCGAGACCGAGCCCCAGCAGCACCGCCAGCTTGAGGTCCCCCAGCCCGAGGCCGCCCAGCACGAGCACCAGGAACACCACGAACGCCAGCCCCGCGGCCCAGAGCGCCGTGGACATCCGGTGCCAGTCGGACTCGACCGCCGACGCGAGCACCAGCAGCCCACCCACCACCGCCGACCCACCGAGGGTCAGCGCGTCCGGGAGGCGGTGCACCTGCAGGTCCACCGCCGCGAGCGCCGCCCCGGCGGCGGTGAGCACCGCGTACGCCGGCCAGGCGGCCTCCAGGTCGACCCGCGCGAGCCCCCAGGCGGCCGTACCCCACAGCGCCGCGATGACGAGGACCACCCAGCCGAAGGAGGTACGGGACGCGGCCGTCTCGTACGGCAGCCGCCACCGCCCGGAACGCAACCAGGCGCGTACGCCGAGCCCGACGGCACCACCGGCGGCGGTCGCGACGGCGACGAGGAGAGGAAGCACCCGCACATGATGCCCGGACGAGGCGTTCACAGTGGGCGCCCCTGTGGACAACCGGTGACCGTCATGAGCGACCGGCCGGCCGGGGTCGGCGAGACGCGATGCGGGCACGCCGCAGGGCCGGTCGGAACGAGTCCGGCCGGCCCTGCGGGGGGCGTTCAGGGTGAGGTCAGAGGACGTGCGCGTTCAGGTAGCGCTGGAGCCCGGCCACGGTACGGGCGTTCAGGTAGGAAGCGCCGTCCCGGGAGATGCCGATGCGGGACTGGAGGGCCGCGACCGTACGCGGTCCGATGCTGCCGTCCGGGGTCACGCCGACCTTGCGCTGCAGGGCGCGCTTGCTGATCGGGCCGAACGAGCCGTCCTGGGTGACGCCGACCCACTTCTGGACCGCACGCGTCGTCTTCGGGCCGAAGGAGCCGTCGACGGCCAGCTTGCCGACCGTCGAGGTGCTGCCGCCGCGCGAGGTGGTGCCGCCGCCGCCGACCTGGACGGCCAGACCGTTGCTGCGGGTCAGGCCCGCGCGCCGGGAGCAGACCGGCCAGGCGCCTGGGCCCTGGTTGGCCAGTACCCGCTGGGCGATGCGGATCTGGGTGTCACGGCTCGCGCGGTTGGCGGTCGAGGCGTACGCGGTGCCGCCGTACGCGCGCCAGGTGCCGGAGGAGAACTGCAGACCGCCGTAGTAGCCGTTCCCGGTGCTGATCGACCAGTTGCCACCGGACTCACAGGCGGCGACGCGGTCCCAGACGTTGGCGGGCGTCGATGCGTGCGCCTCACCGGCGGACGCGAGGCCGACGCCGGTGGTTGCTGCGGCGGAGGCCACCGCGACGCCGACGACACGACGGCCGTTGACGCCACGGGTACTCGACTGCTCGGAGGCATGCTTCGGGGAGTAGCGCACAGTGCTTCCTTCCTGACGAACGCCTGTGAGGTGAGCTGTCGGGTTCGGGCTGTCAGGTGCCCGGCCGGCGGACCGGCTTCACCCCAAGGCTCACGCGGACGTGAGCCGGAAGTGGTTCCCCCACCCTCGTCATGCGCCCCGGGCCATCCGGGGAATCGCGCCTCTGAGACGAGGTTCGGCGTTCGGGCGCGCGCAACAAAGCAGTGATCTATGCAGTTGTCCGGCGGCCAGAAGGCTGCGCTGGCGGGAATATCGCCCGCTGTGGGCCAAACGTTACGGGTTTTGACGTCGATGATCGATGTCTGTCATATCCCCCACAACGCCGGCATTTTGCGGTATAAGCGGGTTCACTCACCGGCGGCGAGCGCGTCTGCGCTGCACGATCGGCCGGTCGAACGGCGCCGACAGCACGTCCCCGAGGACGACGCCGGTGCTGATCGCGAGCGCCACCGCGGCCGCACCGACCAGCGTCGCGACGCCCGCCGCCGGACTCGCCACCGCATGGGCACCGACGGCGCTGCCGGCGATGGTCTCGTACATGCCGCGGAAGATTCGCAGGCCGGGGAGGAGCGGCGACACGGCCGGGACGACCATGACCAGAGCCGGCGCACCCAGCCGCAGTGCGAGCAGCCGCCCGATCACCCCGACCCCGACGGCCGCCGCGCCGACCGCCGTCGTGGTGCCGACGTCCACCAGCCGGCTCAGACCCTGCGAGACGGCGACCGCGCCGAGGCCGAGCCCGGCGGTCGGCAGCAGCATCCGGGGGCGCGACCGCATGGTCAGGGCCGCAGACATCGCACCGACGGCGCCACCGGCGAACGCCAGGACGATCTGCGGCTGGACGTCGGAGAGGTTCAGCCGCTGCGGTGTGCTCAGCCCGAGGTCCAGGGCGGAGTCGACCCGCAGCGTGATCTGCAGCCCCGCGGCGACCCCGACGATGATGCCGGCGGCGGTGAGGACCACCGTCAGCATCCGCCCGGCTCCGGTCACGGGATACCCCGTGATCGCGTCCTCGACGGCCGCGACGAGGGTCCGGCTGGGGAGCAGCACGACGATGCCCGCGGACACCGCCACCGCGAAGCCCGTCTCGCTCATGTCCGGCCCCGGCAGCGACCGGGTCAGCACGTACGCCGCCCACGCGAGCACCGTCGCGGCGGCGCCACCGGCACCCGCCACGTAGAACGCCGGGAGTCCCCGGGCCTTCAGGTACCTGCCGAGCACGTCGATCGCCAGCGACGACAGGACCGCCACGACGATCGCCACCGACCCACCGCCGAGCAGCGTCGCCACACCGCCGGCCAGGCCGCCGTACCCCAGCATCACCAGCCAGCGCGGGTACAGCCGCGGCTCGCGCTGGATCTGCTTGAGGTCGTGCACCGCGCTGTCCAGGTCGAACGGGGTGCTGACCAGCCGGTCCACGAGCTGGTGCACGGCGGTGAGCCGGGCGAAGTCGCGCGAGGAGGACCGGACGACGCGCAGCAGCGTCACGGGCGCACCTGCCGACGTCGGACACTGCACGAGCAACGACTGGTTGGTGATGTCGACCTCGACCCGCCGTACTCCCGCGGCCGCGGCCACGGCGACCACGCTGGACTCGACGTCCCGGGTGCCTGCGCCGCAGCGCAGCAGCAGCTCACCGACGCGGACGGCGAGGTCGAGCCGCTTGCGGGTCTCCGCCTCGGCCTCGGGCTCGGTGCTCATCCGCGGGTCGCGGTACGGCGTCAGCCGCAGGGCGTCCGAGATCGGCAGTGGCTGGGTGACCGGCTCGCCGCGCAGCAGTCGCTCGCGCGGCTTCCAGCGGGGCTTGTCCTCACCCATGGGTCAGCGCTGCGGGATGTCCGGGAGCCAGTCGTTCACCGACCAGCTCGGGCTGCCGCTCATGGGCCACCAGCTGATGTCGCCGCCGTTGCCGTACGACCAGACCGCGCACGCGCCCGCGATGACGACGGCGAGCGCGACGACCACCTGCGTCGGCGGCTGGGAGGGCAGCGCCCCGCGCACCATGCTGCGAGAGCCGCGCCTCATCGAGGTGCCGCCCGGGCCCCACCACAGCACCCAGCAGACGACGATCGCGCCGACGGCGAGTGGCAGCCCCTGGTCCAGACGGGGGTCGTCGCCGCTGCGCATCGCGAGGGCGAGCGCCGTCGTCACCGCGGCGCACGCGCCCACGAACGCGGGGACGAGCAGGGCGAAGATCGTCCCGAGCACCGCTCGGGTCAGGTGCCACGGCGAGGCGACCACGGCCATCACGCCGTCCGAGCGACGCCGGCCGCCCTCGTACCGGCGCATCACCATCGCGGTCATCGACCGGTCGACGAGCCGGGCCGCGATGCTCCACAGCACGATCAGGGTGAACCCGAGCAGCGGCCACACCGCCGCCAGGCCTACGGCCGCTGCGAGCAGCGCGGTGAGGCTCCAGCTGCGGGCGGCCTGGCCGATCCGGGGGTCGGTGCCCGGAGGTCGCCACTGCTCGGCCGAGGCCGGGCCCGGGCCGGGGCCCGCCTGCCACCGGTCGGCCTGGTGGGTCGGGCTCGCGCCGGTGACGGGAGCCTGCGGCTGGGCGGCGGGGTAGGGCCGCGGCGGGGACGCGTACGGGTTCTGCTGCGGTCGCGCGGCCGGCATCACTCCGGTCGGGTCCGGGTTGCGCGTCGGGTTCGGCTGGGTGGCGTGCGCGACCGGCGTCTGCTGCGTGCTGGGGTGCGGGGCCGAGGTGGGGATCGGCTCGGTGATCGGCCGCTCGCTCGGCGGGGCCATCAGCGGGATGCCGGTGGTGTGGCCGCCCGCGGCGTACTCCTCCATCTGCGCGAGGACGCGGTCGGCGGTCGGGCGCTGCTCCGGGACCGGCGACAGGGCGCTCTCCAGCAGCGGACGGAGCCGCTCGTCGACCCCGGACAGGTCGGCCTGTCCGCGGGTCACGCGGTCCAGGACCACCGGCATCGGGCCGCGGCCGAACGGCGCCTGCCCGGACGCGGCGAAGGCGAGCGTCGCCGCCCAGCCCCACCAGTCGGTCGACTCGGTGACCGGGGCACCCTCGACGACCTCCGGCGAGAGGTACCCCGGCGTCCCCATGACCAGGCCGGTCATCGTCAGGCGGACGTCGTCGGCGACGTGCGCGATGCCGAAGTCGATGAGCACCGGGTCGTCGCCGACCATCAGCACGTTGCCCGGTTTGAGGTCGCGGTGCACGATCCCGGCGGCGTGGATCTCCCGCAGGGCGTTGGCCAGACCACGGCCGAGCATCACCAGCTGCTGCGGCCCGAGCGGGCCGCGCTCCTCCACGACGTCGTCCAGCGGCGGGCCGGGGACGTAGCGGGTGACGAGGTAGGGCCGGTCCCCCTCGACGTCGGCGTCCAGCACCGGCGCCACCGACTCGTGCTGCACCCGCGCGAGCGTGCTCACCTCGCGGCGCAGCCGGTCCCGCGCGTCGGCGTCGTGCGCGATGTGGGCCCGCAGCACCTTGATCGCGACCTCGGTGCCGTGCGCGTCCAGACCCTTGTGCACCACGCCCATGCCGCCCTCGCCGAGCTTGGCGACGAGCCGGTACGGCCCGAGCGTCTCGTACGCCGGCGGCAGCTCGGAGGTCGGGTCGTCCTCGATCATGGCGCCGTGCGCACCGCGCATCAGCCCTCCCCGCGGCAGCCGGTGGGCGGCCGTCGAGGAGTCACCGTGGTCGCGCGGGTCAGCGGTCATGGCACAACGGTATTCGGTCCCACCTGAGTGTCGGCTCCGAGCGCGCCGAGCCCACCCTGATCCGGACCTGGGACCGCGGGCGGATGCTCGATCAGCGCTGGATGTAGTCGGTCAGCTGGTCCCGCTCGGCCTGCAGCTCGTCGATGCGGTGCTTGACGATGTCGCCGATGCTGACGATGCCGGCGAGGCGCCCGTCGATCATCACCGGGACGTGCCGGATGCGCCGGTCGGTCACCTCGCGGGCGACGGACTCGATCTCGTCCTCGGGCGCGCAGGTGTGCACGTCGGAGGTCATGATCCGGCTGATCGGCGTAGCGAAGAACCCCTCGCCCGCCCCCGGCAGCGCCCGGACGACGTCCCGCTCGCTGACGATGCCAGCGACCGCTCCCGCCTCGGGGTCGTCGGAGACGACGACCGCACCGATGCGGTGCTCGGCCAGGAGCGTGACGAGGTCCTTGATCGTCGCGTCGCTGCGGATCGTGACGACGGACCGGCCCTTGTGGCGAATGACATCGCTGATGCGCATGCCTGAATGTATCGCCCGGCACGCGCCGGAGTCATCGAACGCGCACGCCGGGATCGCCTGCCCGAGGAGGCGTACGAGGCATGCTCCCGGTGCGGATAGGGTCGAGGGCACCGATGACCCTGAGGGGCTGATGTGAGTTCTGCACGCACGTACGACTTCGTGATCGCGGCCAACCGGCTCCCCGTCGATCGGATCGTCCACGACGACGGATCCGTGGAGTGGCAGACCAGTCCCGGCGGCCTCGTGACCGCGATGGAGTCGGTGATGCGAGGGCGCGAGGCGGCGTGGGTGGGCTGGTCCGGGCAGCCGGACGAGGCCCCCGAGCCGTTCCTGGACAACGACCTGCTGCTCGTCCCCGTCCCGCTGAGCGCGGACGAGGTCGCGGCCTACTACGAGGGCCAGAGCAACGACAGCCTCTGGCCGATCTACCACGACGTGATCGTGCCGGCGACGTTCAAGCGGCGGTGGGCGGCCGCGTACGAGAAGGTCAACCGGCGGTTCGCGCAGCAGTGCGCCGAGGTCGCCGCACCGGGCGCGACGGTCTGGGTGCACGACTACCAGCTGCAGCTCGTGCCGCGGATGCTGCGCGTGCTGCGACCCGACGTGCGCATCGGCTGGTTCAACCACATCCCGTTCCCGCCCGTCGAGCTGTTCGCACAGCTGCCGATGCGGCACGCCATCCTCAACGGTCTGCTCGGCGCCGACTTCCTCGGGTTCCAGCGGCCGGCCGACGCGGAGAACTTCCTGCGCGCGTGCCGTCGCCTCCTCGGCGCCCGCACCAAGGGCGACGTCGTCGACGTGCCCGAGACCGACCGTCGGGTCCGCGCGGCGGCCGTGCCGATCTCCATCGACGCCGGCGGCCTGGCCGAGCTCGCCGAGAGCGAGCCGGTCCGGCAGCGGGCCAAGGAGATCCGGGAGCAGCTGGGCAACCCGCGCACGATCCTGCTCGGGGTCGACCGGCTCGACTACACCAAGGGCATCCGGCACCGGATGAAGGCGTTCGGCGAGCTGCTGGACGACGGACGGCTCAGCGCCGACGACACGATGCTGGTCCAGGTCGCCTCGCCGAGCCGGGAGCGGGTCGCCGCCTACCGCGAGCTGCGCCACCAGGTCGAGCGCACGGTCGGCAACATCAACGGCGCGCACTCCCCTCTCGGCTCCACCGCCGTGTCGTACCTGCACCGGTCGTTCCCCCGCGAGGAGATGGCCGCGCTCTACCGAGCCGCCGACGTCATGCTGGTGACGCCGCTGCGGGACGGGATGAACCTCGTCGCCAAGGAGTACGTCACCTGCCACGAGGGTCCCGGGGCGCTGGTGCTGAGCGAGTTCACCGGCGCAGCGAACGAGCTGCGGCAGGCGTTCCGCTGCAACCCGCACGACATCGAGGCCCTGAAGAACACGATCATGGCCGCCATTGAGGCCCCTGCCGCGGAGCGCAACAGGCGGATGCGCGCCCTGCACCGGCAGGTCACCCGCAACGACGTCCAGCACTGGGCCGGCAAGTACCTCGACGCCCTCGAGCACGCGCCCGAGAAGCCACCGGCCCCCTGACGCAGGAGACCCGATGACCGACGTGCCCGCACCCCTGCTGTCCGCGCTCGACACGTACGCAGCCCGCGCGCGGGTGCTCACCGCCACCGACTTCGACGGCGTGCTCGCCCCCCTGGTCGACCGCCCGACGGACTCGCGACCGCTGCCCGGGTCCATCGACGTCCTCACCGCGCTCAGCGGCCTGCCCGGGACCACCACGGCGGTGGTGTCCGGCCGGGACCTGCAGTCGCTGCGCCTGGTGAGCGGCCTCGGGACCGACTCCTCGGTGGTGCTGATCGGGTCGCACGGCGCCGAGGCGAGCCAGGACCTCGGGCTCGGCACGACCATGGACGCCGCGGCGCGCGCCCGCCTCGGCGCGGCGACCACGTACGTCGAGGACATCGTCGCCGGCCACCCGGACACCCGGATCGAGCGCAAGCCCGCCGGCGTCGTCCTGCACACCCGGCGGGTGGACGAGGCGCAGGCCGCGTCCGCGACCGCCGCTGCCCTGCGCATCCCGGACGCCGACCCCGGCATCCACGCGATGCGCGGCAAGGACGTCGTCGAGCTGAGCGTCCTGACGGTCACCAAAGGCCTGGCCCTGCAGGCGCTCGCAGAGTCCAGCGCGTCCGAGTCCGTGCTCTACCTCGGCGACGACGTCACCGACGAGAAAGCCTTCGCGGTCCTGCAGCAGGACCACCACGTGACGGTGAAGGTCGGTGACGGGCCGACCTGCGCCCGCTACCGCGTGCCCGCTCCGGACGCCGCCGTCGCGGTACTGCGCGCGGTGCTGGACCGACGCAGAGGCTGATCAGCGCGGGGCGCGCGCGGTCGAGCCCCGGACCACCAGCTCGGGCGCGTACAACGCGTCGCCCCGCGGGTGCGGACGACCGCCGATCTCGTCGACCAGCGCCCGGACCGCCGCCTCGCACATCGCGCCGACGTCCTGACGGACCGTCGTCAGCGGCGGATCGGTGAACCCGGAGATGAGCGAGCCGTCGTACCCCACGACGGACAGGTCGTCGGGCACGCGCAGCCCGGCCTGGCGGGCGGCGCGGACGACGCCGAGCGCCATCAGGTCCGAGCCGCACACGATCGCGGTGACGTCCCGCGCGAGCAGGGCCCGCGCGGCGAGCACACCGCCCTCCACGCTGAACCACGTCTCGGCGACCAGCTGGCCGGGGTCCGCGACGCCGAGCCGCTCGGTCGCGAGCCGCCGGAACGCCTCGACCTTGCGGACGACCGGCACGTACCGGTGCTGGCCGGTGGCGAGCCCGATCCGCTGGTGCCCCAGGGAGATCAGGTGCGATACGGCCAGCTCGACCGCTCCGGCCTCGTCGTTGGACAGCGAGGGCGCGTCGATCTCGTCGCGGTGGCCGTTCAGCAGCACGATCGGCAGACCGCGCGACCGCAGCTGGACGTACCGCTCGACGCCGACGTCGAGGTTGGCGTGCTGCCCGCTCACGAAGATCACGCCGGCGACGCCGCGGTCCAGGAGCATGTGCAGGTAGTCGTCCTCGTGGACGCCGCCGGGCGCCTGGGTACACAGGACCGCGGTGTAGCCGGAGGCGGCGAGGCTCATCTGGATGGTCTGCGCGAACAGCGGGAAGATCGGGTTCGTCAGCTCGGGCACGATGAGGCCGACGGTGCCGACCATCTGCTGGCGGAGCGCACTCGGGCGGTCGTAGCCGAGCACGTCGACCGAGGTGAGCACGGCCTCCCTGGTCGCCTGCGCGACGCCCGGCCGGTCGTTGAGCACGCGGCTGACGGTCGCCTCGCTCACCCCGGCGTGGTGCGCGACCTCGGACAGACGCACGCTCACGGAGTCCCCCTCTGCTCGTCCCAGGCCCAGACCGAGACTTGCGGACCTGGCGCGTCGATCGTCGCCTCGGCACCGTTGCGCTGCAACGGCTTTCCGACAACGGTACGTGAACGCTCGATGCCCGGGAGACGGTCGACGGGCAGACCGACGCGCACCGGACCGCGAGCGCACAGGACGAGGACGGTCTGCTCAGGCGTCTCTCGCAGGAAGACGAGGGCGTCCTCATCGGTGTGGACCCAGCGCAGGCCGCCGCGCCGGAGCGCGACCAGCTCGCGACGGGCCGCGACCAGCTGCCGATAGGCGTCGAAAAGGTCGGTTTCCCAGTCGGACTCGTCCCACGGCATCGGTCGCCGACCGTCCTCGCCGAAGGCGCCCTCCATCCCGATCTCGTCGCCGTAGGTGATCATCGGGATGCCTGGCATGGTGAGGAGCAAACCGGCCGCCACGACGACGTACGACGGGTCCTCTCCCACGAGCGTGCGGACACGGGTGGTGTCGTGCGAACCGACGAGGGTGAAGCTGTGTGCGCGCGACCGCCACGGGACGATCGCGCCGAACTCGTCCATCGTGGCCGCGACGGCATCGCCGCCGAGCCGAGGCACCATGAGCGGTGAGCCGAGGAACTTCGGGGCAAAATCGTTGTCCCGCAACCAGGTCCACACTGGACGGGTGAAGCCCGAGTAGTTCATGACGCCGTGCCAGCCGTCGCCCATGGCGTCCTGGCTGTGGTCGTGGCAGTGCTCGCCGACGAGCAGCGCGTCGGGTCTCGTGTCCACGACGACCTTGCGCATGTGCCGGGCGACCTGGTGGTTGACGTCCTGGGCGCCCCAGCGGCCGGTCATGTTCGCGACGTCGACACGCCAGCCGTCGAGGGCGTCGTCGCCCTGGAGCCAGCGGCGGACGCCGGAGTCGTCGGCGTCGAACAGTCGCTCGCGCAGGCCGCCGCTCTGGTGGTTCAGCTTCGGGAGCGACTTCACCCCGAGCCAGGAGACGTAGTCACCGGACTCGTCGTACAGGTAGAAGTCGCGCTCGGGCGCCTCCGGGTCGGCCTGCGCCGCCACGAACCACTCGTGCGTGACGCCGGTGTGGTTGGTGGTGAGGTCGCCCATCACCCGTAGCCCGCGGGCGTGCGCCTCACGGACCAGCAGGCGCAGCGCCTCGTCCCCGCCGAGCACCGGGTCGACCCGTTCGAACGACTCGGCGTCGTACCGGTGGTTCGACCGCCCGGGGAAGAACGGCGTCAGGTACAGGGTCGTGACACCGAGCCGCTCCAGGTGGTCCAGGTGCTCACGGACGCCGTCGAGGTCTCCGCCGTACAGCTGGTGCCCGTCGTACTCGCGGTCGGTCAGAACAGGCTCGTCCCACGGGGCCGGGATCGCCCAGTCGGGTGCGTCGTCCGCCACCGGAGGGCGACCGGACGAGCGAGCGAACCGGTCCGGGAACACCTGGTACACCACGGAGTCCAGCGCCCACTCGGGCGGTGGCGCGTAGGTGGTGAGCCGGAAGTCCGCCGCGTCCGGGACGTCGCGGTCGTGCACCCCGGTGCCGTTCAGCCAGGCGTACCCACCCGGTCCGCCCTTGAGGATGAAGCGGTACGACGTCACCGGGTTGTGGCAGACGACCTCGCCCTCCCACCAGGACTCTACGTCGTCCTGGACCACCACGCGCAGCGAACGGAACTCCGGCTCGCCGTCGGTGACCTGACGGACGTGCACCTCCTGCGTGTCGTACGCACGAGGCACCCGGACGCGAACCCTGACCCGCTCGCCGGGCTCGGGAGCGGACGTCGAGACGTACAGGGCCGACCCGTCGTGATGCGGTCGGTCCAGCAGATGCGGTCGGTTCACTTCACCGACCCGGAGGTCGCGCCGCTGATCAGCTGCTTCTGGAAGGCGAGGTAGAGCAGGACGGTCGGCACCGAGCCCAGCAGCGAGCCGGCGGCGAACTGCCCGAACAGCCGGTTGGCCTCGTTGCCGTAGCTCATGCCGTACAGACCGACCGCCAGGGTCTGCTGGTCGGAGTCGAGCAGGAAGATGCTGGCCAGCATGAACTCGCCGAACAGCCCGACGAACGCGAGCATGAACACGGTGACGAGGATCGGCGCGACCAGCCGCAGGGTCATGGTGAAGAAGATCCGCGCGTGCGAGGCGCCGTCGACCAGCGCCGCCTCGTCCAGCTCGCGCGGCACGGTGTCGAAATAGCCCTTGAGTAGCCAGATGTTCGAGCCCATCGCGCCACCGAGGTAGGCGAGCATCAGCCCCATCGTGGTGTTCAGCCCGAACGGCGGCAGGATGTCGCCGATGTGCGAGAACGTCAGGTACAGCGCGACCACCGCGAGCAGGGCCGGGAACAGCTGCAGGAGCAGGAGGGCCATCAGCCCCGGACGGCGACCGCGAAAACGCAGTCGCGAGAACGCATACGCCGCGCACGCGCCGATGAACACCGTGGCGAGCGCACCGCCACCGGCGATGACGACGGCGTTCTTGTACCAGGTCGTGAACGGCCGGGACGGGTCGTTGAACAGCCGGTCGAAGGCGTCCAGCGAGAACGAGCTCGGCAGCAGCTCGGTCGTGGACAGGGAGCCGGACTTGTTGAGCGCCGCGGACAGCAGGAACACCACCGGGAACAGCGCCCACATCAGCGCGACCACGCCGAGGACGTGTCGCCACCAGGTGCCGCCGGACTTGCGCGGCGGCTGGCTCTCCTCGGCCGCGTCCGGGACCGGGACCGCCGTCGTCTGCGTGAGCATGGCCATCAGTTGATCTCCTCCAGACCCTTGGTCCGGCGGAACGCCGGGATGCTGATCAGCGCGACGATGATGAAGATGAAGATCGAGACCGTCGACGCCAGACCGTAGTTCGGGTGGTTCCCGGTGAAGGCGAGCCGGAAGGCGTACGTGATGAGCAGGTCGGTCGATCCGATCGACGCGTCACCCTCGACGAACGGGCCACCCTTGGTCATCAGGAAGATGAGCCCGAAGTTGTTGAAGTTGAAGGCGAACGACGCGATGAGCAGCGGACCGACCGCCACCATCAGCAGCGGCGTGATGATCGAGCGGACCGTACGCCACGCCGACGCGCCGTCGACCTTGGCCGCCTCGAGCACGTCCGTCGGGATCGACTGCAGCGCACCGGTGCACACGATGAAGAAGTAGGGGAAGCCGAGCCACAGGTTGGTCAGCAGGATCGCCGACTTGGCCGCCCAGGGGTTGCCGAGCCAGTCCACGTTCAGGCCGGTGAGGTCGTTGATGAGACCGAAGTCCTGGTTGAACATCGAGGCCCACACCAGCGCCGTCACGAACATCGGGATCGCGTACGGCAGGATCAGCAGCGAGCGGTAGACGCCACGCCCCCGCATCCGCCGGTCGTTGAACAGCAGCGCCAGCAGCATGCCGAGCACGAACGTCGAGGCGACCGAGATGAGCGCGAACGCGACGTTCCAGGCGAAGATCTTCAGGAAGCCCGAGCGGATCGTCTCGTTGGTGGCGACCGTCTTGACGTTGCCGAGGCCGACGTTCTCCTTCCACCCGACCGGCAGGGCCTCGCCCTGACCGTCGCGCGGCACCCACTGGGCGTTCTTCGCGACGTACACCCGCTTGGTCGCGGTGTCGGTGAGGGTGCCGGCGCCCTTGTCCCACACCAGGGTCGGCTTGCCCTCGAACGCCTCCGACAGACCGACCGCCTTGATGCCGCCGCCGTCGCTCGTCGGCACCGCGAACTTCTGGATGTCCGGGCGCGCGTTCACCTGCCGCGGCGTGAGCACGGTGAAGCCCGGCGCCTGGGTGATCCGGCCGGTGCCGACGCGGATAAGGCCGTCCTGGTCCAGCGGCGCGAGGCCGCCGGTGGTGCCGTCGTACGTCTTCTTGTCGGGCGCGGTGAGCAGGAAGTGCGGGTCGCCGGCGGTCACGGACTCGCCGGCCTGCACCGCCACCGAGAGCTGGTAGCGGGGTGCGCCCGGGACCTCGCGCACGGAGTAGGCGAGGTTCTGCGCGGTGGCCTGCTCCTTGCTCACCAGGTGACCGTCGCCGTAGTTGGTGAACGAGGTCATCGCCGTGTACGCGATCGGCCACACCTGCAGGCCCAGGCACAGCAGAAGGCCCGGCAGCAGGTACTTCATCGGCACGGCGCGACCGGTCGCGTACACCGCGAGCACGGCCAGCGCGACCATCGCGGTGAGGCTGACGCCGAGCCAGTGGCCGTCCTCGGCCAGCCGGGTGGCGACGTAGAGCGCGACCGCGAGAGCGGCGACGATCGCGAGCCACTTGGCGGCGTGCGCCCACAGCGGCGTACGGACCGGGCCCAGGCCGGGGGGCTGGTCGGCGGCGAGCTCGGTGCTCGACGTACTCATGGGTGGCTCCGTCTGGTCACGGTCGGCGAGGAGGTGGGGGTGGGGG
>NZ_JAROAV010000055.1 GCF_029439465.1 Luteipulveratus flavus
CCGGCGCACCGATCTGCAGCGGCATGATCGCGTTCGCCACTCCGGAGAACAGGGGCGTCGCGAACAGCAGCAGCATGATCGTGCCGTGCATCGTGAACAGCTGGTTGAACTGCTCCTTGCTGTCCACGATCTGCAGACCGGGGTCGAACAGCTCGGCTCTGATCAGCAGCGCCAGCACACCACCGAGCAGGAAGAACGCGAAGGTCGTGACGAAGTAGAGGTTGCCGATCACCTTGTGGTCGGTCGAGGTGATCCAGCTGACCACGCGCTGGGTCGCCCGTGGGCGATGGGCCTGCCGCTGGTCGGCCGGGGTCTCGACGGTACCGACGGTGACACTGCCCATACGTCGACGGTACGACAGCCCCAAAGTGATGAGAAGGGTCTGCGACCGGCTGCGCGCAGGGCCGGAAGACCCCCGATCGACCTCGTTCCGGACCTCATGTCGGTGTCCTCGGGGCGCCGCGCCGAGGATCGCTCTAGGGTGTCCGCCATGGGGGTCGTCGGTACACGGGATCTGACGGTGGAGTACCCGCGCGTACGTGCGCTGGACTCGCTCACCGTCGACATCCCCGAGGGCGTCACCGGCGTCGTCGGGGTCAACGGCGCCGGTAAGTCGACGCTGATCAAGGTGCTGCTCGGTCTGCTGCGACCCACCAGCGGCAGCGTCGAGGTGCTCGGCATGAACCCCGCGACCGACGGGCCCCGGATCCGCGAGCTCGTCGGTTACATGCCCGAGCACGACTGCCTTCCCGCGGACGTCAACGCCGCGGAGTTCGTCATGCACATGGCGGTCATGTCCGGGCTGCCGCACGCCGCCGCGCGCGAACGCACCTCGGACGTGCTGCGCCACGTCGGTCTCGCCGAGGAGCGGCACCGGCCGATGGGCGGCTACTCCACCGGCATGCGGCAGCGGGCCAAGCTCGCGCAGGCGATCGTGCACGACCCGCGCCTGGTGCTGCTGGACGAGCCGACGAACGGCCTCGACCCGCGCGCCCGCGACGAGATGCTCGAGCTGGTCGACACGATCGGCCACTCGTTCGGGATCTCCGTGGCCGTGACGAGCCACCTGCTCGGCGAGCTGGAGCGCATCGCCGACCACGTCGTCGTCATCGACTCCGGACGCCTGCTGCGCGCGTCCGCGACCAGCGACCTCACCGACGTCACGGGCGACGTGCTCGTGGAGGTGCTCGGCCCGGCGGGCGCCGACCAGCGGCTCGGGCAGGCGCTGCTGGACCAGGGCATGACGGTCTGGCCGCAGGGCGACAAGGTCGCGGTCCGGGTCACCGACCCGTCCCAGCTCGACGCGATCCGCGACGCGGTGGTCGACCTCGACCTCGGGCTGGTCCGCATCCAGGAGGTCCGCCACACCCTCGAAGAGGTCTTCACCCAGGAGGCCGTCCGATGACCGCTACTCCGGCCCGCGGCGTCATCCACGACCTCGGCTACCGCCCGTTCACCGGACGTCGCCGTACCCCCGCGCAGACCGCGGTGTCGCTGTACGGCACGGCGCTGCGGCACTGCTTCGGCCTCGGCCGGGCCGGCAAGTCCAAGGTGCTGCCGTGGCTCATCTCGGCGCTGATGCTGGTGCCCGCGCTGGTGCTGGCCGGCATCATCATCCAGCTCAAGAAGATGTCGCTGCAGAGCCAGGCCGACCTCTTCGGGCCGCTGTCCACCTACTTCGGCTACCCGTACTGGACCCAGCTGCTGCTCACGATCTTCGTCGCCGGCCAGGCACCGGTGCTGTTCGCGCGCGACCTGCGCTACCGCACGATCGTCCTGTACTACGCCCGGCCGCTGTCGCGGACGACGCTCGTGCTCGTCCGGCTGGCCGCGCTGACCACCGCGGTGTTCGCGATCATCGCCGTGCCGCTGACCATCTGGTACGCCGTCGCGATCAGCTCCGACCTGCCCCGCGGGCAGCACACCAAGGCGTACCTCGCCGCGCTGGTCGGTTCGCTGGTGCTGGCCCTCACGCTGTCCGCCCTGACCGGCATGGTGTCGACGTTCACGACCCGGACCGGCCTGTCGGCCACCGGCGTGATCATCGTGCTGATGATCTCCTCCGGGGTGGTCACCTCGATCCAGGGCATCGCGCACGACCAGGGACGGGACGCGGTCGGGCACGTCGCCGCCGCGGCGAACCCGTTCAGCGCCGTCGCGGGTCTGGTGAGCGGCCTGTTCCATCAACCGCTGCCGTCCGACGAGATGACCAGACCGGTGGGCGTGGGGTGGAACCTGTTCTTCGTCGCCGTCTGCCTGGCCTGGGTGGTCGTCCCGACGCTGATCCTGCTCGCCCGGACCCGGAAGGCGGCGTCGCTGTGAACGACACGGGCACGGTGGAGCCACGACCCCCGCAGGCGCTGGACCCGCGACCGGTCGGCAGCGTCCTGGAGCTGCAGGCGGTGTCGCGGTGGTACGGCAACGTCGTCGCCGTCAACGACGTGTCGATGCAGATCGGCCCCGGCATCACCGGGCTGCTCGGCCCGAACGGCGCCGGCAAGTCCACGCTGCTGTCGATGATGGCCGGCCTGCTGCCACCGTCCGCCGGCACCGTCACCATCGACGGCCATCCGGTCCGCGGCGACGTCTCCGCGTACCGGAACATCGGGCTCGTGCCGGTGCAGGAGCAGCTGTACGACTACCTCACGGGTACGCAGTTCGTCCGGCTCAACGCCGACCTGCAGCGCGTCCCCGACCCGCGGGCCGCGACCGAGCGCGCCGTCGCGCTGGTCGAGATGATCGACGCCGCCGACCGCCGGATCAGCACGTACTCCAAGGGCATGCGGCAGCGAATCAAGGTCGCCTCCGCGCTCGTGCACGACCCTCAGGTGCTGCTGCTGGACGAGCCGTTCAACGGCATGGACCCGATCCGCCGCCGGCAGATGATGGACATGCTCACCCGCCTCGCCCGCGAGGGCCGCACCATCGTGTTCAGCTCGCACATCCTGGAGGAGGTCGAGCAGATCGCCCGCCAGGTCGAGGTCGTCGTCTCCGGGCGGCACGCCGCGTCGGGCGACTTCGCCCAGATCCGCCGGATGATGACCGACCGCCCGAACCAGTACCTCGTCCGGTCCTCCGACAACCGCCGGCTCGCGACGCTGCTGCTCGCCGACACCTCCGTCCGTGGCGTGCGGCTGCGCGGCCAGCAGGCGCTGGAGGTCGAGACGGACGACCTCGGCCGGTTCGGACACGTGCTGCCACGCGCGGCCCGCGAGCACGACATCCGCATCCTGGAGGTCACCCCGACCGACGACTCGCTGGAGAGCGTCTTCGCCTACCTGGTGGGCGCATGAGCACCCCGGTCGTCCGCCTCGCGATGCACTCGATGTTCGGGCGCACCCGCGCGCTGCTGCTCTACGCCCTGCCGGTGCTGCTGGTCGTGCTGGCGCTGCTGGTGCGCTCGCTCGGCGGCGACGAGAGCCCCGACCGCGCCGAGTCGCTGCTGTTCATCTACGGCCTCGGCATCGTCGTCCCGGTGGTTGCGCTGCTCGCGACCACGACGCTGATCAACTCCGAGCTGGACGACGGCTCGATCCTGTACCTGCTGACCAAGCCGCTGTCGCGCGTGTCCATCGTGGCCAGCAAGGTCGTGGTCGTCCTGCTCGCCGTGCTCACCTGTGGCGCCCTGCCGCTGGGCGTCGCCGGGTACGTCATGGTCGGCACCGCGGACCACGTCGCGCTCGCCGGTCTCGCGGGCGGCGCGGTGGCCGGCGTGGCGTACACCGGCATCTTCACCGCACTGATGACCGTGCTGCAGCGCAGCGTCATCGCCGCGTTGCTGTACTGGCTGGTGCTGGAGTCGACGCTGGCGTCGCTCCTCGGTCCGGCGCGCTGGCTCTCCGCCCGGTCGTGGGGCTCGGCGGTGCTGGAGTCGGTCTCCACCGTGTCGGCCGGCAAGCCCGACGTCCCGGTCTGGTACGCCCTCCTCGCCGCGCCCGTGGCGCTCGTCGCGGGCGTGCTGCTGGCCGCCCGACGGCTCTCGACGATGACGCTCTCGGACGAGTAGCCCCCTCCCGCCTCCCGCACCGGCCGAGCGCCCCCTGCAGGCCACTGCGTCACTGGAGCTCGACCGGCTTGCGAGTGCGTCAGATCTGTCTGACGCAGTTGCCTGCGCGGGCGCGCGGTTCTCCGGGTGATCGGCGGATGAGCGCGTCCGTGACAGGTGTCATGGGTGCGGCGGTCGCAGCGACCGTACGTTCACCGGCGTCCACCCTGCGACCGGGAGCGCCGATGACCACTCAGCCCACTGCTGCCGCGATGCGGCCGCTGCCGTACGACGAGCCCGTGCTGGGCGAGAACTACTGGGTGGTGGACGACGTGCTGCCGCACCCGATGGCCGTCCGGGAGCGGTGCGTCGCGAAGAAGACGTGGCAGCGCGGCGCGCCGTACACCGACCAGGTCTGGCCGGGCATGCGGGCGATCCCGTGTCTGGAGCCGGCCGAGCTCGAGGTCGTCGAGGGCCGGGTCCGCGAACTCACCGGCGCGTCGCGGTTGTGGGTGCAGGAGACGCCGAACGGCGGACGGCTCAACCACAACTGCGTCCAGCTCGTCGGGGAGAACGAGGGTCACGTCAAGCCGCACACCGACGCGCGCAGCCTGTGCACGTACGCGGCGGTGCTGTTCCTCACCCCCGGTGCGCCGGCCGGGTGCGGCACCGGCTTCTACCGGCAGCAGCTGCCGGGCGGCGAGGAGGGCGGCAACATCGTCGTCGAGCCGCACGACAACCTCGTGGACGCCCTCGGCACCAGGTACGTCGCGCCCGGCTCGTTCGTCGAGGACGTGCGGGTGGACAACCGGTTCAACCGGCTGCTGCTCTACCGCGCCAACCTCGTGCACAGCGCGACGGCGTACTGCGGGACGCACCCGTTCCAGCGGCGGATGACGGCGGTCTTCTTCTGGAAGGCCGACTGACCTCAGCCCCGGCCGGACCGCGCCCGCTCCCAGCCGGCGCGGTCGAGGAAGGCGAACTGGGCCCGCTTGTGCGGCATCTGCACCACCGGACCGAGCTCGGCCCCGACGCGGCGCAGCAGGGCGACGCTCCGGTGGTTGTCCGCGTCCGGCTCGAGCACCACGCGGTGGTGCGCGGCGTCGGACCAGACGTGCTCGACCACGGCCTCGATGGCCGCGGCAGTCACTCCGCGCGGTCGTCGTCCGGGCGCGAGCATCAGGTGGACGCCCACGTCCCCCGGCTGCCGGTCGTAGTGGTCGCCGATCTCGTCCACGTACGGGTCGTACGTCTGGAACAGCGCGACCGGGGCTCCCGCGTGCCGCACGAGGTACGCGGCCAGGTGCGGCTGCTCGTCGATCCACCGGTAGATGTCGCGGATGTCGTCGACGTCCTTGTCGAGCAGACCCCAGAACACCGCGCGCTCCTGCGAGGTCCAGGAGTGGATGAGCGCCGCGTCGCGGTCCGGGTCGACCGGTGCGACGGCGAGCTCGAGGGTCGGGTCGGTCGTCAGGTCGCTCATCGCTGCTGCTCGCGTTCCAGGGTCGCCCAGTCGGTCGTGAGCGGTACGGCGCCGGTGGTCCAGGCGTCGAACTGGTCCGCGCCGTTGGCGTGGTCGAGGTCGCCGTGCGCACCGAGCGGGACGACCCACAGGCTCGCGTCCCGGTCCGCGAGGTCCCACGCGTAGCGGGCGACGGAGCCTCGGGTCGCGGTCTCGGTCCCGGGCCACCAGCCGGTGCACCGGACGCAGTCGGAGTCGCCCCCGAGCGGCTCGCCGGCCGGCCCGCCGAGCTCGTGGGGCAGCCCGAAGGTCTCCAGCGCGTGCCACGGCCGGAACCGGTGCCGGTCGCCCCACGTGCGGGGCAGCGGCGAGTCGGCCGCCACCGCCGCGAGCGCGTCCCGCACGACGGCGACGACGTCGATGCCGAACGGCCGCTCGGCCGCGAGGAGCCGAGGCAGCGCGGAGGCGACGCGAGCCGGCAGCGAGCACCACGGGGCGTACAGGGCGCCGAACCGCAGCGGGTCCAGCAGCGGCGCGAGGGCGGGAGCGGCGCAGATCCGGTCGACCACCTGCTGGCGGACCGCCACGAACAGCCCGGCGTCCACGCTGTCGCCGCTCATCCGACGATCCCACGCCAGCAGCCGCTCGCGGACCCACGCGGGCGCCTCGTCGAGGTCGTCCTGCTCCTCGATGAGAGTGAGCAGCTGGGTGCCCTGCGTCTGCTGCACATCCATCAGCGCGGCCACGGCACCGGGCGCGTCCAGCCGGTCGGTGCCCTGGACGAGCGCGCCGAGCCGGTCCGCGCGGTACGGCGCGGCGAAGTCGGAGCTGATCCGGTCGTAGGAGTCGTCGATGCGGTCGTTGGCGGTGACCAGCCGGCCGTCCGAGGCTGCTGTGAAGCGTGGCAGATCGGAAACCGTTCCGTGCCAGCGGTTCTCGGGCTCATCAGCGGGTACGGGCATGACTCGGTTGGCGACGGAGCGGTCGGGCACCCGTCCGGCGACGCGATGGACCAGCGTGCCGGCTCGGTCGGCGACGACCACGTTGTTGACCGGCTCGACCCAGTGCTCGAGCGCCGCCTCGACGTCGGTGACGGAGCGGGCGTGCAGCAGTGGCAGGAGCGCCTCGAACCCCAGGTCGCCGTCGACGAACGTCGGGGTGCACAGGCTGATCGCGGTGTCCTCGTCCGGACCGCCGAGGATCACCGGGCCGCGCTCGGTGACCAGCACCTCGACGTCGACCGGCTGGCCGTCGCGGACGTCCACCCGCTCGACCGAGCGCCGCACGGGCTCCTCGCCGTCGGGTCCGCTCGCCCACACCTCCTCGCCGCGGCGCTCCAGCCGTTCGTCGTACAGGTCCTGGTAGTCGGCCGAGGCGTTCGTGACCGCCCAGGCGACCTCGCCGGCGTGCGCGAAGTGCTGCACCCCCGGGACGCCGGGGAAGGCGTATCCCGCCACGTCGAACGACGGGCAGGCCAGGTGGACCTGCGCGTAGACGTTCGGGGCCTCGAAGACGCGGTGCGGGTCGCCGGCGACGATCGGTGCGCCGCCGACGGTGCGAGCGCCGCCGACGCCGAACGCGTTCGAGCCCGAGTCCGCGCCGGCCTCGGTGCGCAGCAGCGTCAGCCCCTCGTCGCCGAGCGCGTCGTGGACCATGCGGCGCCACAGCTTGCTCGGGTAGGAGCCGAACAGGATGTGCTGCACCAGGAAGATCGACAGCGGGGTCCAGGGTGACCACGGCCGGACCGCCGCGCGGCGCTCCCACAGCTCCGGCGCGCTCAGTCCGTCGGCGTAGGCGGCATCGACGCCCGCGACGTACGCCGCGACCCAGCCCCGGGTCTGCTCGGAGAGAGCGTCGTACGCGCGGCGGGCGGTCTCGTCGAGGCGGCTGCGGAGGGCGAACACGTCCCACTCGACACCGGACGCACCGACCAGCGCAGCCACCCGGCCCTCGCCGCGGAGCCGCTCGATCTCCAGCTGCCAGGCGCGGTCCCGGACCGTCTCGTACCCTTGCGCGAACGCGAGGTCGGGCACGGACGCGGCGCGCAGGTGCGGGATGCCGTACGCGTCGCGGATCACCTCGTACGACGGCCGGCTGACCGTGAGGTCCGGCTGCTGTGGCACGGGCACGGACTCCACGGGACCTCCAACGCTCGACAGGTGAGGGTGACCTTACCCGGGCGCCGGCGCGGTCACCCGTACGGGCATGACGAGGGTCGTGAACGTGCCCTGGTCGGCCGACCGGACGACGACCGGCCGGTCGGACGCGATCACCTCCAGCAGCACGTCGGGGCCGACGCTCGTCTCCAGGGCGGCGGCGAGCAGGGACGGGCGGAACGCGATCGGCTCCGGCGAGCCGGTGCACACCGCGTTGAGCCGCACGCCCTCGTCGTCGCCCTCGGCCCGCACGGTCAGGGCGGCACCGTCGGCGGCGAGCACGACCGGGCCGTCCGCGCCGGTCGCGCCGGTCGCGCCGGTCGCGCCGGTCGCGCCGGTCGCGAGCACGGTCCGTTGCAGGGCCACGCGGTCGACGATGACCCGTTGTCGCGGGGTGTCGACCCGCTCGAAGATGACGCGGTACGAGGGGAACTCGTCGACGAGCAGCGGTACGTCGCGGACGTCGGCGGCGCCGTCGGCCGGCGCGACGGTGAGGCCGGCCGAGGTGGCGCGCAGGACCACTCGGTCGTACCGGGCGACCCAGGCCGCGAGCGCGGAGAGCTCATCGACGGGCACCAGCACGCGACGGTCGGGGCCGTCCACGGCGTGCGTCGGGAGGGTGCGCATGGCCAGCCAGTAGCGATCGGTCGCGATCACGACCAGCTCCGCCCCGGTGATGTCCAGCAGCACGCCCGTCAGGGCGGGGACGTCGGGGACCTGCGCGGCGGCCGGTGCCACCTGCCGAATCGCGCTGGCCAGCTCGGGACCGCCGACGCTGACCGTGGTCGGGCCGCCGGCCGCACCGCGGTCGCCGTCGGCGACCCCGCCCGCGCCGTCACCCTCGACCGTGAGGGCCGCGACGAGGTCGGCGACGACCTCGCCGGCTCGTCGGGCGCGGCCCTGCGTCGCTGCGACGTGCGCCTCGAGCGCGCGGTGCGCCTCCTCGCGCTGCCCGTCGAGCACCAGCCTGACCTGCGGCAGCGGCACGTCGATCTCGCGCAGCCGCCGGATGAGGACCGCGCGGTGCTCCTGCGCCGCGGCGTAGTAGCGGTACCCCGAGCGCGCGTCGACCTCGACGGGTCGCAGGAGGTCGCAGTCGTCGTAGAAGCGCAGGGCACTCGGGCTCAGCCCGACCAGTCGCGCGAACGAGCTGATGGTGAGCAGCGGTTCCGGGTCGGTCACGACCTCACTCTCGACCCTCGGGCCACTCGAAGGTCAACTCGGCCCGGCGATGTCGAGTCCGGCCTCACGAGGTCGGCCCGGGCCGGTCGGGATCGGCGCGCACGTCTGGACGGTCGACCGGCCGCCCGTAGGCTGGCGAGGACTCCTTGCCGACGACGATCACGAGGTCCCCGATGCCGGACGACGGGCGCAGCAGCACCACCGCGGACGTGGCGGTGGTCGGTGCCGGACCGAACGGCCTGGCCGCCGCCGTCACCCTCGCGCGCGCCGGTCTGCGGGTGGACGTCCTGGAGCGCAACGCGTGGGCCGGCGGCGGGGCCAGCACCCGCGAGATCACGGTCCCCGGGTACCGCCACGACCTCGCCTCGGCCGTGCACCCGATGGCGCTGGCGTCGAGCTTCTTCCGGGAGTTCCGGCTGGACGAGCGCATCGACCTGCTGGTCCCCGAGCTGTCCTTCGGGCACCCGCTGCCGGACGGCCGGGTCGGCCTCGGCTGGCGCGACCTGGACCGTACGGCCGACGGACTAGGAGCCGACGGTCCCGCGTACCGGCGCCTGCTCGCCCCGCTGCTGCGCCACCTCGACGCGATCAACGCCTTCACGACCGCCTCGCTGCTCGGCGTACCCCGGCACCCGTGGGCCGCGCTGCTCTACGGGGTCCGAGCGCTCGAGCAGGGCACGCCGGCCTGGAACATCCGCTTCCGCGACGAGGTCGCGCCCGCGCTCATCACCGGTACGGCCGGGCACGTCATCGGGCGCCACCCACGGCTGTCGATCGCCGGTGGCGGGCTCGCGCTGACCATCAACGCCCACGGTCAGGGCTGGCCGGTCCCGCGCGGCGGCTCGCAGGCCATCACGGACGCGCTCGTCGACGACCTCACCGCCCACGACGGACGCGTCCTCCTGGGCCAGGAGGTCACGTCGCCCGACGATCTGGCCGGTTACGGGACGGTGCTGCTCGACGTGTCCGTCCGCACGTTCGACGGCATCTACGGTGAGCGCCTGCCGCAGCGTTATCGGACCGCGCTGCGGGGGTTCCGCCACGGCAACGGCGCCTCGAAGGTCGACTTCGCCCTGTCCGGACCGGTGCCGTGGACCAGCGCCGAGCTGCGCCAGGCGCCGACGATCCACCTCGGCGGCACCCGCGCCCAGATCGCCGCCTCCGAGCGGTCCGTCGCCCACGGTCGCTTCCCTGCGAACCCGTACGTCCTGGTGACCCAGCCGTCCGTCATCGACCCGACGCGTGCGCCCGAGGGCGGCGCCGTGCTGTGGGCGTACTCGCACGTGCCGTACGGCAGCCCGGTGGACATGACCGAGGCGATCACGGCGGCGGTGGAGCGGTACGCACCCGGGTTCCGCGACCTGATCGTCGCCTCGACCGCGACCCCCGCGTCGCGCCTGGACACGGTGAGCCCGAACTTCGCGGGCGGCGACTTCGCGACCGGGGCGGTCACGATGCGGCAGATGGTGCGGCGCCCGGTGCTCTCACCGCGGCCGTGGCGCACCCCGCTGGAGGGCGTCTACCTCGCCTCCTCCGCGACCACTCCCGGGCCGTCGGTGCACGGCCTGGCCGGCTGGTACGCCGCGCGGCTGGCGCTGAGCGACCGGTTCGGGCTGGACGCCCCCGACCTCGCGCCACGCCGACCCGTCGACCGCGGCGCGCGCGCCTGAGGCCCGCGGATCACAGATACGCGTCGCCCGGTCTGCCAGGATCGGCAGGGTGAGCCACGAGAACGAACCCCATGACGCGGGCCTGTCCGGCCGCCTCAACTGGCTGCGTGCCGGCGTCCTCGGCGCCAACGACGGCATCGTCTCGACCGCGGGCATCGTGGTCGGCGTCGCCGGCGCGTCCACGGACCGGACGGCGATCCTGGTCGCCGGCATCGCGGGCCTGTCCGCCGGTGCGATGAGCATGGCCGTCGGTGAGTACGTGTCGGTCAGCACCCAGCTCGACAGCGAGAAGGCGATGCTCGCGCTGGAGCGGCGCGAGCTGCGCGAGATGCCCCGCGAGGAGCTCGACGAGCTCACCCAGATCTACGAGGGCAAGGGTCTGGAGCCCGACCTCGCACGTCAGGTGGCGGTCGCTCTCACCGAGAAGGACGCGCTCGCCGCCCACGCCGACGCCGAGCTCGGCATCGACCCGGAGGACCTCACCAACCCGTGGCACGCGGCGTTCGCGTCGTTCGTCGCGTTCACCGTCGGCGCGCTGCTCCCGCTCGTCGCGGTGCTGCTGCCGGGGCCGTCCTGGCGGGTGCCCGTCACCTTCGTCGCGGTGCTCATCGCGCTCGCCATCACCGGCCACGTGAGCGCGCGGCTCGGCAGCGCTCGACCGGGTCCGGCCGTCGTACGCAACGTCATCGGCGGCGCGCTGGCCATGGTCATCACGTTCGGGATCGGCAACCTCGTCGGCGGAGCGGTCGGATGAGCGCGGCGCCGACGTCCCAGCGCGACCCGGCCGAGCTCCCCTCCTGGGCCCGCGGGCTCGGGCTGCAGCCGCACCCCGAGGGCGGCTGGTTCGCGGAGACGTACCGGCACGCGTCGACCTTCCGGCCGCAGGGGTACGACGGTGCGCGGGCGTACGCGACGAGCATCCTGTTCCTGCTGCTGCCGGGCGAGGAGTCGAGGTGGCACCGCGTCACCTCCGACGAGCTGTGGCTGCACCACCGCGGCGGTCCGCTGTCCCTCGACCTCGGCGGGAACGGCGATGCCCCCGCGGGCGGTGACGGCGTCCGGACCGTGCGGCTCGGGTCGGACTACCCGGGCGGCGAGGTCGCGCAGGCACTCGTACCCGGCGGCCACTGGCAGGCGGCACGCCCCGCGGGCGACGAGCCGGTGCTCGTCGGCTGCGTCGTGGCGCCCGGCTTCGACTTCGCCGACTTCGCGCTGCTGCCCGACCAGCCGTAGCGACCCGCTCCCTCCGGCAGAAGCTGGTCGCCGGCACACGCGTACCTGTGCCAGCCATCAACTTTCGCCGGTCAGGCCATGCTCCCGTCCGGCAAAAATTGGTCGCCGGCACACGCATGCGTGTGCCGACCGCCATGATCTGCCGGTCAGGCCTGGGGGAGGTTGGCCTCGATGGCGTCGGTGATCCGGGCGTCCTGCGGCTCGGTCGTGGGACGGAACCGGGCGACGACCTCCCCGCTCGGCGCGATCAGGAACTTCTCGAAGTTCCACTGGACGTCGCCGGCCTCGCCCTCGGCGTCCGCGTGCCGGGTGAGCTCGGCGTACACGGGGTGCTTCGCCTCGCCGTTGACCTCGACCTTCTCCATCATCGGGAAGGTCACGCCGTACGTAGCGGAGCAGAACGTCTCGATCTCCTGCGCGCTGCCCGGCTCCTGCCCACCGAACTGGTTGCACGGGAAGCCGACGACGGTCAGCCCGCGGTCGGCGTACTGCTGCTGCAGCGCCTCGAGGCCCGTGTACTGCGGCGTGAGCCCGCACTTGGAGGCGACGTTGACGACGAGCACCGCGCGGCCGGCGTACTCGCCGAGGGAGGTGGAGCGGCCGTCGAGCGTCTTCAGGGGGATGTCGTGGAGGGTCACGCGGTCAGGCTAGTTCGGGCTCGCCGCCCCACCCGGTGCGGGCGGGGCCACGCTCCCGGTGCGGGTGTGGTCAGCGGCCGAGCGCCTCGGTCACGAGCCTCGTGAACGCCACCCGGTCGTCGACCCACGGAAAGTGTCCGGCACCCTCCTGCACGGACACCGACGCGTCCTCGAACACCGCCGCCAGCTCGCCCGCGAGCACCGGCCCGGGTGCGAGGTCCAGCTCGCCGATCACGATGCGTACGGGGGCGCTCAGGTCGGCGAGCGCGGCGCGGGTGGCCTTCGGGTCGCTCGACCCGCCCCAGAAGCCGGCCGACGCGTCCAGGTTCCGCTGGCGTGCATCGGACGCCGCGTGCTCCTGCGCCTCGGTGGTCCACGGGCCGTACAGGAACGGCGACATCGCCTGACGCAGCTCGGCGGTGAACCCCTCGGACTCGATCCGGTCCATCGCCCGGCTCGCCTCGTCGAACCACGGCTCGCGCCGACGCCGGTCCAGCTGCGCCTCGTACTCCTCGTCGGTGTCCTCCAGCCCCAGCACCCGGGTGCCCGGGGTGAGGAGCACCAGGCGGCGCACCCGCTCGGGCCGGGCAGCGGCGTACAGGAGCGCGACCGCGCACCCCGCCGAGTGGGCGATCAGGTCGACCGACGCGAGCCCAAGATGCCCCCGGAGGGCGTCCAGGTCGTCCGCGAGCCGCTCCGCGGTGTACGCGGCGGGGTCGGCCGGCGCGCCCGTCCCGCGCGGGTCACCGACGACGATCGTCCGACCGGTCGCAGCAGCGAGGTCGGCCAGATCGCCGAGGTACTCCGGATCGCGCCCTGGTCCTCCCGGGACGAAGAGAACGGGTTCGCCGCTCCCCCACTGGCGGTAGGCGAGGACGGCGTCGTCGTACGACGTGTAGGTCGGCACGCACTCATCATGCCGACCGGCACCGCCGCGGCGCGCGGACGTTTTCCTCGGCGAGGACCGGCTCGCTGTCGGACCCCGTTGCTAGAAAGGGCCCATGCAGCGGTCCCGGCGCATCACCGATGCCCTCGATCCCCTCGTCCAGCAGGGCCACCTGCCCGGGTACGCGTTCGCGGTCCGCGAGCGCGGCGTCCTGCACGAGGGACGCGGCGGTGTCGTCGACCTGGAGTCCGGTGCTCCGGTGACGGCGTCGACCGCGTTCCGCATCGCGTCCCTGTCGAAGCTCGTCGGCGCGGTCGTGACCCTGCAGCAGGTCGACGCCGGGCGGCTCGCGCTGGACGACCCGATCGGCCGCTGGCTGCCCGAGCTCGCGCACCCGATCGGCCCGGACGGTCAGCCGGCACGGGTCGCGATCACGATCCGCCACCTGCTCACCATGACCTCCGGCTGGGGTGTCCTCTACGGCGGCGAGGACCGGCAGGCCGAGGCACTGGCGGAGCGCGGGATCGCGCCGGGTGCGTCGGCGCCACCCATCGCGCCGGAGACCTACCTCTCACGCCTCGCGGAGGTTCCGCTCGCCGCTCAGCCGGGCGAGGTCTGGCGCTACCACACCTCCAGCGACGTCCTCTCCATCCTGCTCGAGCGATTGACAGGCTCCTCGAACGACGACCTCGTGCAGCAGGGCGTCGTCCAGCCGCTCGGGCTCGGGCTGCTCTCGTTCGAGGACGCCGGCGAGGTCGCTACCTGGTACGAGTCCGGCCCGGACGGCCTCGTCCGCGGCCAGGCCGGCGCACCCGGGTTCCGCTCGTTCGGCAACGGCCTGGTCACCCGGCCCGCCGACTATCTCCGGGTGCTGGAGGAGGTCGCCTCGGAGCGACCCACCATCCTGCGGCCCGAGTCGGCACGGGCCATCCGCAGCCCGCAGATCAGCGAGGAGCAGCGTCGCGCCGCGGCCCCGGTGATCGACCCCTGGACGAGCTACGGGTGGCAGGTGTCGGTCAACGTCGAGGACACCCCGGCCCACGGCCGGGCCGGGACGTTCGGCTGGTCGGGAGGCACCGGCTGCGTCGCCGGTGCCGACCCGGCGTCCGACGTCGCCGGGGTCTACCTCGGCACGAGGGCGATGGGCGGACCGACCGGCTCGCGCGAGTTCGACGCGTTCTGGGACGCGGTGTACGCGTGATCGCCCCTGCCCGGACGGGCGATGTCGAGATCGACGGCCCGGCTCCGACGTAGCCACGCACGGACCCCTTCCCGATCGAGAGGTGCCTTCCCATGCCCAGCCGTACGCCTGCTCCCGCCCTTCCGACCGTCGTCTCCGAGCAGGAGTGGCAGTCGGCCCGCGCCGAGCTGCTCACCGCCGAGAAGGACCTCACCCACGCGCTCGACGCCCTCGCGGCCCGACGCCGCCGGATGCCGATGGTCCGCGTCGAGCAGGAGTACACCTTCGCCTCGCCGGAGGGTCCGGTGACGTTGCTGGAGCTGTTCGGCGAGAAGCACCAGCTGGCGCTCTACCAGTTCATGAACCTCGGCCCCGACCGCTTCTGCCCCGGTTGCACCAACTTCACCGACCAGGTGGTCGCGCTCGACACCCTCGCCGAGAACGGCGTCGCGTGGCGGACCGTCTCCGACATGCCGCTGGAGCAGATGACGGCGTACTGGCAGGAGCGCGGCTGGACGGTGCCGTACGCGTCGTCCCACGGGACGACGTTCTCGGCCGACTGCGGAGCGGGCGAGGGCTTCCTGCTCAGCGCGTTCCTGCGCGACGGCGACGACGTCTACCGCACGTACTCCACGACGCAGCGGGGTGTGGACCGGGTGATGTTCGAGGCGAACGTCCTGGACCTGCTGCCGTACGGCCGTCAGGAGGGCTGGGAGGACTCGCCGGCCGGCTGGCCCCAGGCGTAGCCGCCCCGCCCCTCGGGCTGCCGCCGCCGGCGACCCTGCCTATGCTCGGCCGGGAGTGTCAACGACGACCGAGGAGCGACCTGAGCATGCGCGAGTACGGACAGTTCTACATCGGCGGCCAGTGGGTCGACCCGGCTCAGCCGCAGCCGGACGACGTGGTGAACCCCGCGACCGAGCAGGTCGCCGGGCGCATCGCCCTCGGCGGCACCTCCGACGTCGACCGGGCCGTCGAGGCGGCTCGCGCCGCGTTCGAGACGTTCTCGCAGACGAGTCCCGCCGACCGCGGCGAGCTGCTGTCGCGCGTCATCGAGGAGTACAAGAAGCGCGCCGAGGACCTCGCCGCCGCCGTCACCGAGGAGATGGGCGCACCGGCCAAGCTCGCGACGACCGCGCAGGTCGGGATGGGTCTCGGCCACCTCGTCACCGCGTCCAAGGTCCTGGCGGACTACCCGTTCGAGGAGGACCGCGGCACCACCCGCATCGTCCGGGAGCCGGTCGGCGTCTGCGCGTTCATCACGCCGTGGAACTGGCCGCTGAACCAGATCACCTGCAAGGTCGCGCCGGCGCTGGCGACCGGCTGCACCATGGTGCTCAAGCCGTCGGAGGAGGCGCCGTTCTCCGCGTATCTCCTCGCCGAGATCATGGACGCCGCCGGTGTGCCGGCGGGCGTCTTCAACCTCGTCAACGGCGACGGCCCGACCGTCGGCGCGGCGCTGGCCGCCCACCCGCAGGTCGACATGATCTCGATCACCGGCTCCACCCGCGCCGGCGTCGAGGTGGCCAAGGCGGCGGCCCCGACGGTCAAGCGGGTCCACCAGGAGCTCGGCGGCAAGAGCCCGAACATCATCCTCGACGACGACGCGTTCGAGAAGGGCGTCAAGATCGGCGCCGCGGGCGTCTGGGCGAACTCGGGCCAGTCCTGCAACGCGCCGACCCGCATGCTCGTCCCGGCCGCCCGGATGGACGAGGCCGCCGCGATCGCCAAGGCCTCCGCGGAGAAGGTCACCGTCGGCGACCCGACCGGCGAGGTCAAGATGGGTCCGGTCGTCTCGAAGGCGCAGTACGACAAGATCCAGGGCCTGATCCAGCAGGGCGTCGACGAGGGCGCATCCCTGGTGGCCGGCGGCACCGGCCGCCCGGACGGTCTCGACACCGGCTACTACGTCAAGCCGACCGTCTTCGCCAACGTCAGCAACGACATGACCGTCGCGCGCGAAGAGATCTTCGGCCCGGTCCTGGTGATCCTGCCGTACGAGTCGGTCGACCAGGCCATCGAGATCGGCAACGACACCCCGTACGGCCTGGCCGCGTACGTCTCCGGCTCCGACCAGGACACCGTGCGCAAGGTCGCCTCCCGGCTGCGCGCCGGCCAGGTCAACCTCAACGGCGCGGCGGTCGACCTGAACGCGCCGTTCGGCGGGTACAAGCAGAGCGGCAACGGGCGCGAGTGGGGCCAGACGGCGTTCGCCGACTTCCTGGAGACCAAGGCCGTCATCGGCTACACCCCCGCCGAGGCCTGAGCCGTGGCCGTCCGTCTGAACCCGGTCGCGGCCGGTGACTACGAGGCCTGGTTCGTCCGGGAGGTCGAGCGGCTGGGCGCGGTGCACTTCGTGCTGGAGACCGAGGCGATGGACCGCGCGCAGGAACGGGCCGCGGAGGAGCTGCGGAAGATGCTCCCGGACGGGGTGGACACCCCGCGGGCGCACGTGCAGTGGGTCGACGCCGAGACGACCGATCCGGACTCGACCATCACGGTCGTCGGCCACGAGCACGCCGGCTGGGTCTTCTGGCGGCGCACGCCCGACGGCTCGCAGGCTCAGCTCGTCGACGTCCTGCTCGCCGACCCGGGGCACGGCGCACAGGTCCGCGAGCTGATCGCCGACGCCGCCCGCGCGGAGGGCGCAGCACAGCTCTGGATGACCGTGCGGCCCGGCGATGCCTCGTCCGAGGCCCTCGCCGACCGCCCGGGACTCACGGTCCGCGCGACCAACATGACCCTGCTGCTCGACGGTCCGCCCGTCGAGGACGACGGCAGCGTCGAGCTGCGACCGATGACGCCGGAGCAGCACGAGGCATTCATGTCCGACGAGGAGGCGTCGTACGCCGAGTCGCGCCAGACGGCGGGCGAGACACCGGAGCGCGCCCGCGAGGTCGCCCGCACCCAGATCGCCCAGCTCGTCCCGGACGGGCTGGACAGCCCCGGCCAGCGGTTCTGGACCGCCTACGCGGAGGGCACCCCGATCGGTTCGCTGTGGATCGACGACTCCCAGCCCCGGGCGTTCGTCTACAACGTCGTGGTGGACCCGCTGCAGCGTCGTCGCGGGTACGGCCGCTCGATCATGACCGCGGGTGCTCGCTGGTGCCAGGAGCACGGCTCGGTCGCGTTGGGGCTCAACGTTTTCGGCTACAACGAGGGTGCCCGCGCGTTGTACGACCAGCTCGGTTACACCGTCGACCACGAGACACGTTCACTCGATCTCTGACGGGCCGATGACCGGCCGATCACGGGCCGAGCGGACTCCGCATCGGAGACTGCTCGGCCCGTCGTCGCACCTCCGCCTGATCACGTGCGGCCCGTCGTCTGCGCTCCCCCGGCGCTGCGACGGGTCACGCGCTGCGTGCATGGCCGCCCGCCCACCGGACGTCGTACGGCGTGACGTCGGCGACCAGCCCGTCGCGATGCACGATCGTGTGATGTCGGCGGCAGAGCAGGGCGGAGTTGAGCAGCGACGTGTCGCCGCCGCGGTACCACGCCACGACGTGGTGCACCTCGCAGAAGCCCGGCGGCCGGTCGCACCCCGGGAAGGTGCAGCACCCGTCCCGGGCGACCACCGCCGTACGCAACCCGTCCTTCACCAGGCGTTGCTCGCGACCGACGTCCAGCGGCTCCGACCGCGAACCGAGGACCAGCGGGATGACGTCCGCGTCGCACGCCAGCCGCCGAACCGTGCCGGCGTCCACGGTGTCACCGATGCTGCTGACGGCGAGGCCACCCGTGCGTACCGGAGATCGTGGCGCGAGGTCCGCCGCCGGAGCGACGCTCCCCAGGTCCCGTGGTTCGGACGCCGCGCGAAGGTCACGCCGCAGGTGCTCGAGGTTCATGGTCAGCACGAGCTTCGTCGTCGACCCGTGCGACACGCTCGTGTCGGCGGACTGGACCAGTGCCACGAGCTCCATCAACGCATCCGCTCGCCGCTTGGCCGGTGAACGGAGGTCGGGCGCCTGCACGCCGGTCTCGGGATCGACCACCGGCTGCGGCCCGGCGCCGGCCTGCACCGCGGACGCCAGTCGAGCCGCGTGCGCCGGCGCGAGGTCGAGGACGAAGCGGCGCAGGCCGCCGGGCAGCTCCGACCACGTCAGGCTCTCGACCTCTTCGAGCCGGGCGTCGTCGCGCTCGAGCCGGTCGTCCGCGTACGTCGCCACCAGCCACCGCGCCAGGTGACGCAGGTCCTTGGCCGTGCCCGACGCGGCCACCGGCATGAAGTACGCCATGCACTCGGTGCGCGTGAAGTCGGGTAGCGACGGCATGACCTGCTCCAGCTCGCGCAGCGTCACCTGCGCCGCCCGCGGGCTGCACTGCGCCGATGCCACCGCCTCGCGCAGCAGAGCGTTCTCGGGGTCGGTGACGGCCGTGGACACCACGGCGATCCGCGAGGCGTCGCCTGCATCGAGGCCGCCGGCGGCCGTGGAGACCCACTGCGCCGTGCTCGCAGCGCGCGACTCCCGGACGACCCCCCGCGTCTGCGCCTCCGCAGTGGCCATCACGATCGAGGCCTGTGCCCGCGCAGCGGTCTCGCCCAGCAGCCCGACGAGCGCGCCGAGGTCGTCGGAGCCGACCTGGTGCAGCGCGTCCGGCAGCGCCGCGAGGGCTCCGACAGCCCGGCCCAGCGCGCGCACCGCGTCCGCTGCCGGCCCGGGCGGCACCCGGGTCAGCAGCGACTCCACAGCACTCGCGGACACCGACTCCATGCCTCGATCGTACGCACGTTCGAACGATCGGGGCAAGCCCCCAAAGGCCCGAATATCACTGCCCCGCAAGGAGATTCGTCATCCACATCCCCGACCGACGGCCGTAGGTTGTCCACAGCCAGTGGAGCGCGAGCCCTCAGTCGACGACGACCTCGCTGATCTGCATGACCGGGCTGATGTCGGTGTAGTTGCCGACGTCGTTCATGATCTGCTTGACGTTCGGGCCGAAGCCCTCCTGGAACGACTCGACCGACTCGCTGTAGATGTGACACATCGCGACGTACGGCGGGTCGATGTCCGGCTGGCGGCCGCTCACGCCCTTGTCGATCGTCCAGCGCAGGCACGCCGGACCGAGCAGCTCACCCACCAGCGGCATGTGCCGGTCGCGGTAGTAGTCGTGGTCGAACCGCGCCTCGGGCGTGGTCGGGTACATGATGCTCACCTTGATCACAGCCCATACTCTCCCAGCACCTCGCGCATCACCGCGACGACCGCTCGCCGACGCACCTCCGGATCCGCGTCGTACGCGGCGTCGGACGCGCCCGACTCGCGGTGCGCGAGCGCCTCGTGGACGACCGGGTGGTGCCGTTCGTCGAGCACCTCCAGCGCCCACCGGCCCGCGCCTGACTTCGACGTGATCGCACCGGTCTGCAGCGCATGGTGCAGACGGGCGATGCCGAGCACGCACCACTCGCTGTCGGACGCCAGGACGGGTTTGTCCGCCTCCAGCCCGGACACCTGCCCCAGCCAGTACGCCTCCAGGTTCGCGCGCGAGTACGCCTGCAGCGCGGGCATGCTCGTCCAGACGTCGAGCTCGGCCGCGTCCCGACCTCGTACGGTGATGCCACGCTCGGCGAGCTCGTGCCAGGTGACGAGGTTGGCGTCGCCCGTCCGCCCCACGGCGAACGTGCCCGCCAGGACGCCGGGGTGGTCGGCGAGGTCGGCGGGAGGCCGCGCCAGGTCCGCCTCCGTCACGTAGAACCCGTCGTACGCGGGTCGGGCCGGCTCGGCGGCGATCGCCTCGTGCGCATGGCGCAACGCCTCGATGACGTCCGTATCGGCGCGCCGGTCGAGCACTCCGACGAAGTCGACGTCGCTGCCGGCGAAGAACTCGCCCCAGCACAGGGATCCGTGCAGGTACAGCCCGACCAGGCGCGCGCCCGTACCCTCGAGCGCTGCGTCGACACGGGCGAGTGCCGCGTCGGTCGTGTCCCTGACGCGGGCGGGCAGGAGCGGCGCGGTCGCGGGCGTGATGGTCATGGGTTCACCCTCACACGACACCGCCACTGCCACTCGAGTCCCGGCCCCTCGCCGGTCGAGCCGGCCCTCCGCTGGTTGAGCCGGGCCGAGGCGCTGGCCGAGGCGCGTGTCGAAACCCGGTGCCGCGCAGGGAGAGTCTCCCCACGCCGCACCGGGTTCGACACGGTCTCGCCCTGAGGGGATCGACCGGCTCAACCAGCGTGTGGTCAGGTGGCCGACGGGACCTCGACCGCGCCGGTCGTACCCCCGCCAGTGCCCGAGCCGCTGGATCCGTTCGACCCCGAGCCGGAGCCGGAGCCGGGCTGCTGGCCCATGCCCATACCCGGTCCGCCGGGGCCACCGTGTCCGCCGGGCATCTGCGGACCGAAGGCGTTCTTCTGGTCCACGATCGTCGGGAGATCGGCCTTCAGCAGCGAGGCGAGCTTCGCGACGACGGTGTCGCGAGAGACGCCCTGGGCCTTGGCCACGTCGGCGAGCGACTTGCCCGACTGCAGCTGGGTCCGCAGCTGGGCCTCGGACAGCTTCAGCAGGCTCGCGAGGTCGGACGCGTGGTCCTTCATCGGGCCGGGACGGTCCTGCTTGCCGGCCGGACCGTCGGTGCGCCGCTGCTGCTGCACGGCCTTGGTGATGGCGTCGGCCTGCGCCTGGGTGATCGTGCCCTTCTTGACCAGGCCGGCGAGCGCGTCGTCGAGGGGGTTGCTGCGACCGGAGTCCTGCCGGCCCGCGTCCGGCTGACCACCGTGCTTGCGGTCGACGATCGTGCCCGCCTGCTGGTCGACCAGCGCGCCGAGCCGGCTCACGAGCGTGCTCTTGGCGACGCCGTGGGACGACGCGATCTCGGCGAGCGACGTGCCGTCGCGCAGACCCTGTCGCAGCTGAGTCTCCGTCGCGCCTGCAGCCGTGGCGACCTGTGCGGCAGTCGAGCCGAACAGACTCATGCCGCCACGCGGCCCGTGGTCGCGGGCGGTGGAGTCGGAGCCGGACCCGGACGAGCCGGTGCCGGCGGTCGGGGACGACGACGCCGAGACGCTCGGGGTCGCGGAGCCACTCGCGGCGAGCGCCGGAACCGCGACGGCTCCGGCAGCCACGACACCGAGCCCGGCGGCTGCGGCGGTCAGCTTCGTGCGTCGGGACATGGATGAGACCTCTCGTCGGTAGCGGGTTCCATCACCCGCCAGGTCCGCCCAGCGTCGTACGGGAACCTGTGGTTCGCGTCGCTGAACCTGTGAACCAGGTATGAGTCGGCCCCACGACGCCGGCCGGAGCCGCGCCGTGGGGCCGAGTCGGCCCACCGGCCGCCACACCTCGGCGGGCGTGACGGCCGGCCAGTCCGGCTCAGCGGGCCCGGCTCAGCTGTCCTCCCAGGAGAAGAACCGGGTGGCGATCAGGGTCACGACGGCGGCGAACCCGAGCGTCAGCAGCATCGGCAGGATCGCGGCGGCCGGTCCCTCCCCGCGCACCATCGTGTCCTTCAGACCCTGGACCAGCCAGCCCATCGGCAGGACCTTCGCGATCGCCTGGATCCAGCCCGGCGCTGCCTCGAGCGGGATGAACGCGCCGGACAGGAAGCCCATCGGCAGGGTGATGAGGTTGGCCATCCCGACCGCTGCCTCGGACGACGTGGCGACCGATCCGCAGAACAGCCCGATCGACAGGAACGCGAGGGTGCCGCACAGCGTGAGTGGGACTGCCATGTACCAGGAGCCGGTGAGCCGCAGCCCGAGCACCATGCCGACGCCGACGAAGACGGCCAGCTGGAAGAGCGCGATCGCGAGCGACACGGCGACCCGGGAGGTGACGATGGAGGACGTCGGCACCGGCGCGAGGCGCAGCCGCCGCAGCACCTTGCGCTTGCGCCACTCGACGAGCGTGGTCGCCGCGCCGAACGTCGCTCCGACCGCGATGCCGTACCCGATCATGCCCGGGGTGACGTACTGGATCGCCTTGAGCGACTCGTCCTGGACCGAGGACGAGCTCAACGTGTAGCGGGGCTGCTGCCCGGTGACGGCGATGTTGGTGCTGTCGACCACCGAGCCGAGAACGCCTTGCACGGTCGCGGCGCCCACCTGGTCGCCGTTGGAGACCTTCAGCTCCAGCCGGTTGCCGTGCTGCTCGAGCACGCCGTCCAGGTCGTCCTTGCGCAGCTCGTGCAGCGCCTCGTCCCGGGTGAGCCCGGTCTTCAGCTCCAGCGTCTTGTCGATGGCGGCCTTCGCGTCGGGCGGGAGCTGCTGGATGACGCTGACGTCGCCGACGAGCGCGATCTTGCCCTTCGCGGTGCCACCGTCGGTGAAGACGGTGCCGAAGATGATGATGAAGAACAGCGGGAAGAACAAGGTGAAGAACACGGCGGCACGGTCGCGGACGAAGCCCTTCCACATCGCGACCGCCAGGCTGCGGAAAGCGTTGCTGCTGAAACGGGGACGACGTCCCTCGGGCGTCGCCGTGACCGGTACGTCCCCGGTGTCGGTCGGGCTCGTCTCGGAGCCGATGACGGAGCTCATGCGCGGTACGCCCTTCCGGTCAGCTCGAGGAAGACGTCCTCGAGCGTGGCACCTCGAACCTGCAGGCCGGCCAACGCATCCCGCTCGGCGAGTGCCGCCAGGACGGGTGCCGGCGTCCGGCTGGTGATGACGGTGGACGTGGCGTCCTGCTCGGCGCTCTCGGCACCCGGCAGGCTGCGAGCATCGTCCAGCCCGAGCGCCGCTCGCTCCACCGAGATGCGCGTGGGCGCGCTCAGACCGCGCACGAGATCGGCCGGCGGCCCCATCCGCAGGATCCGCCCCTCGTCGATGATCGCGACCCGGTCGCAGAGGATCTCGGCCTCGTCCATGTAGTGGGTGGTGAGCACGACCGTCTTGCCGCGCCCGTTGATCTCGCGCAGCAGGTCCCACAGGTTGCGGCGGGCCTGCGGGTCCAGCGCCGCGGTCGGCTCGTCCAGGAACACGACGTCCGGGTCGTGGACGAGCGCGCACGCGATGGACAGCCGCTGCGACTGCCCGCCGGACAGCTTCTCGGCCTGGGTGCCCGCCTTGTCGGCGAGCCCGACCAGCTCCAACATCTCGTCGACGCGCCCGGCCGGCGCGTCGTACAGCGATCCGAACGTGCTCAGCTGCTCTCGCGCGGTCAGCCGGTCGAAGAAGGCCGTCGCCTGCAGCTGCACGCCGATGCGCGGCAGCAGCCGCGGGTTGCGCGGCCACGGCGCCTCGCCGAGCAGGACGACCGACCCGGCGTCGGGCCGGCGCAGGCCCTCGATCATCTCCAGCGTGGTGGTCTTGCCGGCCCCGTTCGGGCCGAGCAGTCCGAAGAACTCGCCCTCGCGGACGGTGAAGGACACGTCGTCGACGACGGCCTTCCCCGCGTACCGCTTCACCAGGCCCTGGACCTCGATGGTGTCCGTCATGCCTCTCTCCCCGTTGCTGGCCGCCGCCCCGTACGCCGACCGTCGCCACAACGTAGCGAGGGTCGGCAGCCGGCCGGCAGGGCCGAATGTCACGGGTCCGCCACGGCTTCGTGTCCGTCGCACCGCGCCTGTCGGGGGCACTGCCTACGCTGGTCCGGTGCACGACCCGGCGATCGAGGCGGCGCGCTTCCTGCGCGCCCATCTGACCGAGCCGATCACCGTCCAGGACGCGGCCGACCACGTCGCCTACTCCCCGTTCCACCTGTCGCGCCTGTTCACCCGCACCCTCGGCATCTCCCCCGTCCAGTACCTCGCCGCCCAGCGCTTCCAGCGGGCCAAGGCGCTGCTGCTGGCCGACGACGACCCGGTGGTCGACGTGTGCATGGCGGTCGGGTTCAGCTCGGTCGGCACGTTCACCCGCCGGTTCGTGGAGCACGTGGGGCTCAGCCCCAGCGGCTTCCGGCGGATGCCCGACGTGCTCGCCGCCGGCGCATTCCGGGCGATCGCGGTGGGCGGACCCGGTACGGGCCGGGTCCAGGGCACGGTGTCGCTCGACGCCTCGGGCGTGGCGTACGTCGGGACCCGCCCGCACGTGTACGTCGGGCTGTTCGACCGCCCGGCCGCGCGCGGCGCACCGTCGGCCGGTGCGCTGCTGATGGAGCCGGGCCCGTTCTCACTCGTCGGGGTGCCGCCGGGCGTGTGGTGGCTGCTCGCCGCGTCCGTCCCGCCCGACGACCCGCTCGGCCAGCTGCTGGTGCCCGGGATGGTCACCGCATCCCACGACGCCCCGGTGCTCGTCACCGACCTGCCGCCGGATCCCGACCGGCCCGCGCCGGCGTACCACCTCACGCTGGCGCCGGCTCCCGAGTGGAGCGCGCCGGTGAGCGTGGCGCTGCCGCCGCTCGCGCACGGGTACGGCGTGGACGCCGGGGCGCGCGCCGCCGAGCGCTCGTCCTAGCCTGACGCGGTGACCGCACCGACCGACGCCTACTACCTCCCGCTCGGCCCCGGCCGGTACGCCCCGACACCGCTGGTGCAGGGCGCCTGGCGAGAGGACGAGCAGCACATGTCCGTCGTCGCCGGGCTGATCACCCACGAGCTGGAGCGGCACGACCCGCGCCCGGACATGGTGCTCAGCCGGGTGGCGTTCGAGATCCTCGGGCAGATCCCGCTGGAGGAGACCGACGTCCAGGTGGCCACCGTGCGCCCCGGTCGCACCATCGAGCTGCTCGAGGCGACCGCCACGATCGGCGGCCGCGTCATCATCCGCGCGCGGGCCTGGCGGTTGCAGCGTCAGGACACGGCCGAGGTCGCGGGCCTCGAGCTGCCCGGGATGCCCGACCCCGAGAGCTGCGAGCCGACCGACGCCGCCGCCGAGTGGCAGGGCCGCTTCCTCACCACGCTGGAGTACCGCGCCGCCCCCGGCGGGCGCGACGGCCGGCGGCAGGTCTGGGCGCGGACGCCGGTGGCGCTGGTGGGCGGCGTCGACGTGGGTCCGACGGCCGCGTACGTCACGCTCGTCGACCTCGCCAACGGCATCGCGACCCGGGTCCGGCCGACGCAGATGATGTACCCGAACGTCGACCTGACGATCCACCTGCTGCGCGCGCCCGATCCGGCCTGGATCGGGCTGGACACCTCAGTGTCGTTCGGGGAGGGCGGGATCGGCCTGACGTCGACCACCCTCAACGACGTCCTCGGGCCGGTCGGCCGTGCCGAGCAGAGCCTCACCGTCCGGCACTTCCCGTCCTGAGGACCCGACCTCGCGGCGGCGGCGCACCCACAGCCGCCAGATGCCGATGACGACCAGCGCGTACACCAGTCCGGCGATCTCGTCGATGACGTAGTGCTCACCGGAGTACACCAGCGAGAAGGCCATCGCGGCGGGGTAGATCGGCAGCAGCCGGCGCACCCAGCGGCGCCGCGTCAGGATCATGAAGAAGACCGCGGCCAGCACGGCGTACGCCATGTGCAGCGAGGGCATCGCACCGACCGGGTTCGAGCGGGCCTGCCCGTCGTTCAGGAGCTGCCCGGCGCTGTGCAGCCCGAGGAGGCTCCACCCGCGGCCGGTGATCCGGTCGACTGGTGCTCCGGCGATCTCCGCCTGCTGCGAGGCCAGCCACGGCGGCGACATCGGGAAGAGGAAGTAGGTCAGCAGGCCGGCCACCGCGAGGCCGAGGACCAGGCCGCGCCACGCCCGGAAGAGGTCACGGTCGCGGACCCACAGGACGGCGGCGGTCACCAGCGGCACGATGAAGTGGCTGCAGTAGACCAGCGTCACCACGGCGGCGTACCAGGGGATGCCCGAGGCCGGGACGAAGTGCTCCTGGACCCACTGGTTCGGCAGCGTGCCCCCGAACAGGAAGCGGTCGGCGTCCACCGGGAACGTCACGTGCAGCGGCACTCCGATGACGTTGGTGTCCCCCTCACGAGGGAAGCCGACGGAGTCGTACCGGCCGGCGATGCCGTAGCTGTAGTCGTACGCGAGCAGGACGCCCTGGAACGGCAGCCAGTCCCCCATCACGCGCAGCCAGTCGCGCCAGCCCTTGCCGATCACGGTCAGCGACAGACCGACGAGGATCCACAGGGTCATCCGGACGCGGTCGAGCGGGATGCCGTCGAGCCGGACGGAGACCGCGAGGGTCGCCGCGAACACGACGAGCGCCGCCCGGCGCAGCAGGGTCCAGGTGACGCGGCCGAAGGCGATGTCCGAGGGGACGGACGGCTGCTCGACCGGGGCCTGCAGCCGTTCACTCGCGATCGCCATGGGTGAACTCTAGGCAACATATCTGTGTACACCGAGCAAGCAGCGAAGGTCGTGCGGTGGTGAGAGCGCCCCGGCCGTGAAGCGGACGTGAACGTTGCGCGCAGAGGACGCCGCGCCCCTGGCCGTCGGGAGGCAGCGCCGGGACAGTGGGTGACGTGTTCGCCTCCGAGCCCAGCGCGCCCGCCGCCGGCCCGGTCGTCGTCGCCCACCGGGGCGGCGCCGGCCTCGCCGCCGAGAACACCCTCGCCGCCTTCGCGGCGTCCTGGGCGCTGGGTGTGCGGGTCCTGGAGACCGACGCCCGGGTGACCGCCGACGGGGTGGTGCTGGCGTTCCACGACGCGACCCTGGACCGGACGACGAGCCGCACCGGGCCGGTCCGCGCCGAGCCCTGGCACCGGCTGCGGGCGGAGCCGGGCGTCCTGCGGCTGGAGGACCTGCTGGAGTCCTTCCCCGACGCGGAGCTGCTCGTCGACGTGAAGGACGAGGCGGCGGTCGAACCTCTCGCGGCCACGCTGCGCCGCACGGGTTCAGGCGCTCGGGTGTGCGTCGCCGGCGCGTGGGACTCCTGGCTGCAGGCCGTCGTCGACCGCAGCCCGGGCACCCGGTCGGCGCTCGGCTGGAAGTCGCTGTCGGGGCTCATGGGGGGTGCGCGGCTCGGCACCCGTCCGTTGCGACCGTTACGCGCCGGCGCCGTCGCCGCGCACGTGCCGTGGCGACTCGGCGGGATGCCGTGGCTCGCCGACCGTCGGGTGGCCTCCCGGCTGGTGGCGCTGGCCCACGACCACGGGCTGCTCGTCCGCGCCTGGACGATCAACGACCCGGACCACCAGCGCCGGCTGGCCCGGGACGGGGTCGACGCGATCATCACCGACCGTCCCGACCTCGCGCAGGCGACGCTCGCAGGCCCGACACTGGTCCAGGGGCCCACGTCAACGACCGCGCTGCGTGATCCGTATCACAGAATGGCTGCGGAAGACGTGAACGAGTCCAGCGAGCTGCGCGGCGCCGTTTAGAGTGGCCCCCCGTGGGACGACACTCAGCCGCGCCGGCGTCGCGCGACCGTAGCTCCTCCGGACGCACCAGCCGGGCCTTCGCGAGCATCCTCACACTGGCCGTCGTGGCGCTGCTCGCCGGCGGCGGCTGGTGGTTCCTGAAGGGCCGCGGCGACACCTCCGCGGAGAAGAGGACGACCGCGTCCGCGGAGGGCTGCCTCCAGGAGCCGCTGCGCGTGGCGACGACCGCGGAGCTCGCGCCGGTCATCAACGACCTCACCAAGGACACCATCGGTGAGAACGGCTGTGCGCAGTACGTCGTCACCGTCAACAGCCCGGTGGAGGTGGCGCACGCCATCCGGTCCAGGGACCCGCAGCGCCCGGCGGTGTGGATCCCGGACACCCCGGTGTGGACCCAGGACAAGGGCCTGACCGACCTCCAGGTCGGCCCGACGATCGCGACGTCGCCCAGCATGATCGCGGTGCCGGCGAGCCTGGCCGGCCCGGCGACGACCGGTATCCACCCGTGGAAGCAGATCACGTCGACGGTGCCGTTCCTGATGGACCGCCCGCAGTCCTCGTCGGCGACCCTGCTGTCCGTCACCTCGGCCAGTCGCGTGCTGAGCAACGACCCGGCAGCGCAGTCGGCGTTCGCCGGCTCGATCCTGCAGATGAGCCACGTCGACACCGCCGGCGGCGCGCTGCTGGACCAGGCGTCCGGACCGCGTACGTCCGCCAAGGCCTTCCCGTCCAGCGAGCAGGCCATCGCCACGTACAACCAGGACAACCCGCAGTCCAAGCTCTCGGCGCTCGTCCCCACCGAGGGCGTCTCGATGCTGCGGTACCCGTTCATCCAGGTGAAGGGCGCGGCGGGCGCGACGCAGACCGGCGTCGACGGTCTCAAGAAGCTGCTCACCGGCGACGATGCCCAGGTGGCGCTGCGCAGCAACGGCTTCCGCATCGAGGAGTCCGACCCCGGTCCGTCCGTGCCCGGCAAGCCCGCGACCCTGCCCAAGACCGCCACCGACCCCACCGACGCCGAGGTCGTCCGGCTGCTGGACCTGTGGAACAAGGCCTCCCAGGACAGCCGTCAGCTCGTCGTCATCGACGTGTCCGGCTCGATGGACCTCGCCGCCGGCAGCACCACCCGGATCAAGCTCGCTCGCGACGCCGGACTCACCGGGCTCGCCGGCCTGCCGAAGACGTCCGAGATCGGCCTGTGGCGGTTCTCGACCAACCAGAACGGCGCGAACGACTACAAGGAGATGGAGCCGATCCGCAGGCTGGACGCCAAGGTGGGCGCCACCGACCAGTACGGCCTGCTCACCAAGGCGCTCAAGGCTCTCCCCGGCCAGACCACCGGCGACACCGGCCTGTACGACACGGTGCTGGCCGCGTACCGCTCGGCGATGGAGTCCTACAACCCGAACCGGGTCAACTCCGTCACGCTGGTCACCGACGGCGCGAACGACGACCCGAAGGGCGGCATCAGCCTCGAGGCGCTGGTCGCGACCCTCAACCGCTCGCGCGACCCGCACCGGCCGATCTCGGTCGTGCTCATCGGCGTCGGACCGTCCACCGACCAGGCGGCGATGAGCCAGATCGCGAAGGCCGCCGGCGGGACCAGCAAGGCCTACCTGGCCAAGGACCCGCAGGACATCAAGAAGATCTTCTTCGACGCCGTCATGCAGCGTCAGGCGTCGTCGTCGAGCTGATCGTCACCGTCCAGCACGGCCACGCCGACCGGGTCCAGCGCGAGCGGGACCCGGTCGCCGGCGTCCGGGAACTCGCGCAGTGAGCCGACCGCGTCGACCGTGCCGATCCCGGCGATGTCGACGCGCAGCCGTACGACGTCCGCACCCTGCGCGGCCGCGGTGACCGTCCCGGTGTGGCCGCCGTCGGGCTGGACGCGCCAGGCGAGCGGGCGCAGCGCCACCCGACGCGCCCCGGGGACGACGGCCGACGCGGCCTCCCCCTCGAGCACCGTGGTGTAGCCGAGGAACTCGGCGGTCTCCGCGTCGTGGGGGCGGCGCCACACGTCGGCCGTGACGCCCTGCTGGACGATCCGGCCGGCCCGCATGACCGCCATCCGGTCGGCGACGGTGAACGCTTCTTCGTGGTCGTGCGTCACCAGCAGCGCGGTCGTCCCGGACGCCGTGATGATGCGGCGCAGGTCCGCGCCGAGGCGGTCGCGCAAGGCCCGGTCCAGGGAGGACAACGGTTCGTCGAGCAGGAGCAGCCGGGGGCGTCCGGCGAGCGCCCGGGCCAGGGCGACCCGCTGCTGCTGCCCACCGGACAGCGTCGCCGGCCGCCGGTCCTGCAGGCCCGGCAGCCCGACCAGGCCGAGCAGCTCGGCGACCCGGTCCCGCGCCTGCGCCCGGGGGACGCGCCGGCGGCGGAGGGCGTACTCCACGTTGCCCGCGACGCTGAGGTGCTGGAACAGCTGCCCGTCCTGGAACATCAGCGCGAACCCGCGCCGGTGGGTGGGTACGCCGGTGAGGTCCTGGCCGTCGAACGTCACCGTGCCGCCGTCGGGTCGCTGCAGACCGGCGACGACGCGCAGCAGGGTGGACTTGCCGCAGCCGGAGGGTCCGAGGACGGCGAGCACCTCGCCGGCGGGCAGGGCCAGGCTCACGTCGTCCACCGCCGGTGTCCCGTCGAAGGCGACGCTGACGTGCTCGACGTCCAGCCCCCCACCGCTGGCCGCCACCGGCTCGGCGGCCATCAGAACGTGCCCCAGGAGCCGACGCGCAGGCGTTCCACGAGACCCATGATGACGACCGTCAGCACCGCGAGCACCACGGACGCGGCGAGCGCGGTCCCGAAGCTCTCGCCCGTGGGTCGCGCGATCAGCTGGTAGATCACGACCGGCAGCGTCGGGCGCTCCGGCCGGGCGAGGAAGCTGGTGGCGCCGAACTCGCCGAGCGAGACCGCCATCGCGAACCCCGTCGCGGCCAGCAGCGGCCGCCACACCACGGGCAGCTCGACGCTGAGCCAGGCGCGGACCGGACCGGCGCCGAGCGCGGCCGCCGCCTCGCGCTGCCGGGGGTCGATGGAGCGCAGCACCGGCGCGAGCGTACGGACCACGAGGGGCAGCGCGACCATGGCCTGCGCGATCGGGACGAGGACGGGCGAGGAGCGCAGGTCCAGCGGCGGCCGGTCGAGCGTGATGAGGAACCCGAAGCCGACGGTCACTGCGGAGATCCCCAGCGGAAGCATGAAGACACCGTCGAGGACCGCCAGGCCGCGACGACCCCGCCGGGTCGCCGGCCGGCGGGAGACCACCGTGGCGACGATGACACCGAGGACCATCGCCAGCAGGGTCGCGTCGACGGCGGTGCGCCAGGAGTTCGCGATCGCCTCGGTGACGGGTACGAGGACCGCGTCGGTGCTGCTCGGCGCGCCCAGCCGGCGGTAGCTCGCGAGGCTCCAGCGGCCGTCCACCCGCAGCGACCGGACCACGAGGGTGGCGATCGGGGTGACCACGAACGCGACGACCAGGGCGGTGAGCGCCAGCGGTACGGCGTCGCCCCGGGCCGGGCGCCGCGGGTGCGGCACCGCGCTGCGGGCGACGGCACGCTCGCGGCGGGTGCGGCTCACCTCGGTCAGGACGAGCAGCACCAGTACGGCGGCCAGCTGGAGGAGGCTGAGCACGGCCGCCGCCTGCAGGTCGAGGAAGTTGGTGGTGAGCAGGTAGATCTCGGTCTCGACAGTGCTGTACCGCAAGCCGCCGAGGGTGAGCACGACGCCGAAAGCCGTTGAGCAGAAAAGGAACACGACGGTCGCGGCCGACACGATCGCCGGCATGAGCGCGGGCAGCGTGACCGTACGGAACACCATGACCGGGCCTGCTCCCAGCGCGGCCGCCGACTCCTCCGCACGACTGTCGAGGCTCTCCCACAGGCCGCCGACCGTACGAACGACGACGGCGAGGTTGAAGAAGACCAGGGCCAGCAGGATGGCCACCCAGGAGCCGTCGATCCCGAGGAACCCCAACGGTCCCGACCGCGACAGCAGCGTCCGGAACGCGACGCCGACGACCACGGTCGGCAGCACGAACGGCATCACCACCAGCGCCCGCAGCAGCCGCTGGCCACGGAACCGCAACCGGTGCAGGGCGTACGCCGCCGGCACCCCGAGCAGGACGGTGATCGCGGTGGCGAGCGCGGCGATCCAGACCGTGAACCACAGGACGCGGCGGATGCGCGAACGCCCCAGCACGTCGAGGGACTCCGCGATCGCCCAGTGACCGTCGGGGTGCAGGCCGCGGCCCACCATGCCGCCGACGGGCAGCACGAAGAAGATCGCGAGGAACGCCAGCGGCACCACTGCGAGCCCGGCGAGCACCCAGCCCCCACTCACCCGTCGCGACAGGGCACGACGGGCCGCGGGCCTGACGTCGGTCACGTCCGCGGGGAGTGGGGCCGGGCCGGCGGAGCTCACTTCGAGGTGATGTCCTGCCACTGGGTGAGCCACTGCTGCCGCTTCGCCGCGATGGTCGCCGGGGCGACGTCGTACGGCTTGGTCGGGCGCTTGGCGAACTTCTGCCAGTCGGCCGGCAGCGGTGCGTCCTGGGCGACCGGGAACACGTACATGTTCGGCGGCAGCGCCTGCTGGAACGCCCGGCCCTGCATCCAGTCGACCAGCGCCTTGGCGCCCTCGGGGTTCTTCGCGCCCTTGATGACGCCGGCGTACTCGACCTGGCGGAAGCAGGTGTTGAGCAGGGCCGCGGTGGTCGACGTCCCGCCCTTGACCGTGAAGGCGGGCGATGTGTCGTAGGACCACACGATCGGGCGGTCGCCCTTGCCCTCCCCCTGGGTGAAGTCGACGTTGTACGCGTCCTCCCAGCCGCTGGTGATCTTCAGGCCGTTGGCGACCAGCTTGTGCCAGTACACCGACCAGCCGCCCGTCACGCCGCCCTCGCCGTAGCGGCCGATCGTGGCCAGCAGCATCGCCAGGCCGGGCGACGACGTCGGTGCGCCGGGGGCGACCATCAGGTTCTTGTACGCCGGCTTGGTGAGGTCCTCGAACGTCCGCGGCGGCGCGAGCTTCTTCTTCGCGAACCAGGTGGTGTCGACGTTGACGCAGGTGTGGCCGTAGTCGACCGGGGTCAGCCGGTCGCCGCCCGCCTTGAGCGCGTACGCCTGGGAACCCTGGGCGGGCGCCTTCGGCGTGTACGGGTCGAGCACGCCGGCGTCCACGACGCGGGAGGCGAAGGTGTTGTCGATGCCGTACACCGCGTCCCCGATGGGCGAGCCCTTGGTGAGGACAAGCTTGTTGGCGACCTGGCCGGCGTCGCCACTCGGGGTGACCTTCACGGTGTACCCGGTGTCCTTGGTGAACTGCGCGAGCAGTTCCTTCGGGGCGGCGAACGAGTCGTGGGTGACCAGCACGACCTGCTTGACCGGTCTCGCGCTGGAGCCCGCCGGACCGCTGGCGGTGGCGGCGGTGCTCTGCTGGGTGGTCTCGCCGCTGCTCAGCGAGCAGCCGGCCAGGGCGATGGCGACCGCCGTGGCGGCCGCGAGGTGCGTCGTACGACGCATGGGACGTCCTCCCTTCGCAAGGAGGGGATCTCCGCGCCCCATGTTCGGGCGAGGAGGGAGAAGCTCGACTTCCTCCACCGGTACTAACCGGATCAGGTTCGAGGGTCTGCGGCGGGGGCCGCACTCTCAGCGCATCCGCGCTCCCCTGTCGTCTCGTAGGTCGACGCTACACGCCGCCCCGTGGCAGGCTCGACCCGAGGACGGTCGATGAGGTTCCGCGGGCCGGCGACCGGGTACTCAAGGACGTACGACCCGCTGACCTGGAGGAAGGTGTCGCCCGATGGGCAATGCGCTGTGGAAGATCGTCGCGATCGGTTCCGGACTGGTCGCCGCGCGAGCGGCGAAGGCCGCGACCGACGGCACCTGGAAGGCGGCCACCGGCGGCCCGCCGCCGCAGAACCCCGCCGACCCGGACACGGGCTGGAAGGAAGCCGCCGCGTTCGCGCTGGTGTCCGGCGCGATCATGGGCATCGCCCGCACCGCCGCGCACAAGCAGGCCGCCAAGGTGTGGGTGAGGAGCACCGGCCACCTGCCCGGCCCGCTGCAGCCCGACCACAAGAACGCCTCCGCCTGACCGCGCCCCTCTCCCCTCCCCTCCCCTCCCCGGCAAAAGCTGGCCGTTTGCACACGCATGGCTGTGCCCGGCGCCACCTTCTGCCGGCCCCACCGGCGAAAGCTGGGTGTTTGCACATGCATGGCTGTGCCCGGCGCCACCTTCTGCCGGGTGGGAGAGCCGGGGGGGGTCAGCGGCTGGTGAGGTCGCCGCGGCCGAACATCTCGGCGGTCTGCTTCGCCGAGGGAGAGCCGGCGTCGACGTCCGCGCCGGCGTCCATCAGCAGGAACACGATGGTGTCCTCGCCCTTGAAGACAGCACCCGCGAGCGGTGACTGCCCGCGGTCGTTGAGCCGGTTCACGTCGGCGCCGCGCTCCAGCAGGGCGGTGACGGCGGCCGGCTGGCCGTGGTAGGCCGCGAGCATCAGCAGGGTGTTGCCGGAGGCGTCGGTCAGGTCTACGGGCACGCCCTGGTCGATGTACGCAGCGAGCCGCTCGGCGTCGCCCTGGCGGGCGAAGTCGAAGCAGGCATGGGCGATCTCGACCAGGCGTGGGTCGAGGGCGTCCGAGGTCATGGCGGAATGTTAGGCCCTCCTAACCCGTACGGCCCAGTCGGACCGATCGTCAGGTCGGGAAGGGGCCCTTGCCGCGGATCTCCTCGAAGGCCAGCCAGGTGCGGGTGGCCAGCACGCCGGGAATCGCCTGAATGCGTTCGAGCACGAGGGACCGCAGCGTCGCGTTGTCCGGCGCGTGGACGAGGACGAGCACGTCGAACTCCGAGGCCAGCAGCGCGATCGACTCGACGTACGGCAGCTCGGCCAGCTCGGCGGACACCGCGCGCCAGGTGTTCTGCTCGATGTTGACCGACACGTACGCCGTCGTCGCCAGGCCGGCCCGCTCCGGGGCGAACCGTGCAGTGAATCCGGTGATCACGCCGCTGCTGAGCAGGCGGTCGAGGCGGGCGTACGCGTTCGCCCGACTGATGTGCAGACGCTCGGCGAGCGCCCGGACCGACAACCGGGCGTCGCCGACGAGCTCGGCGAGGATGCGGCGATCGGCCTCGTCGAGCGGACGGGCCACCCCCAGCTCGGCGGGCGCCCGAGGAGTCGGCGCCGACTGTCCAGCCGAGCCTGCCTCCGGTCGGTCTCCGCGAGACGTCTGGTCAGATTGTCCGGCCACACGAGACAGTATGCCTCCGTTTACCCGATCCGTTTGAGCCAACTGGCCCGGAGGCGGGACGATGCCGTGATGGAGACCACACTCGCACCGGGGGGTGTGGCCGCTCATCTGCTGCCGTCGCCCCGTCCGGTCCAGCTGCTCGATCCGGACGGATCGCTCGCCGAGCAGCCCACCGACGCCCACCACTACGAGCTGCCCTCCGCGGAGCGGCTGCTGCACGTGTGGCGCGGCATGGTGATCGGGCGCCGGCTGGACGTGCAGTCCACGGCGCTCACCAAGCAGGGCCGGCTCGCGGTCTACCCGGGCTCGCGCGGCCAGGAGGCCTGCCAGGTCGGCGCGGTGCAGGCCATCACCGAGCGTGACTGGATGTTCCCGACGTACCGCGAGTCCGTTGCGCTGTTCACCCGCGGCGTCGACCCGGTCGAGGCCCTGACGCTGCTGCGCGGCGACGCCCACTGCGGGTACGACCCGATCGCGCACAAGACCGCGCCCCAGTGCACTCCCCTGTCGACCCAGCTCGTCCATGCGGCGGGCGCGGCGCACGGCGAGAAGCGCCGCGGCTCGGACGCCGTGGCGCTGGCGTTCATCGGCGACGGCGCCACCAGCGAGGGCGACTTCCACGAGGCGCTCAACTTCGCGGCCGTCTTCAGCGCGCCGGTGATCTTCTTCGTCCAGAACAACAAGTACGCCATCTCGGTGCCGCTGGCGAAGCAGTCCAAGGCGCCGGCCCTGGCGTACAAGGGCATCGGGTACGGCATCCGCTCCGAGCAGATCGACGGCAACGACCCGGCCGCGGTGCTCGCGGTCATGGACGCGGCGGTGGAGCACGCGCGCGGCGGGAACGGCCCGTTCCTGATCGAGGCGCACACCTACCGGATGGACGCGCACACCAACGCCGACGACGCCTCGCGCTACCGCACCGCGGACGAGGTCTCCGCGTGGCTGGCGAAGGACCCGCTCAGCCGGCTCCAGACCTACCTCACGGCCGGCGGTCACCTCGACGACGCGGGCGTCCGCGACGCCGAGCAGGAGGCCGAGGAGCGCGCCGCCGACCTGCGCGACCGGATGAACGCCGAGCCGCAGGTCGACCCGATGTCGTTGTTCGACCACGTCTTCGCCGAGCCCACCCCGCAGCAGCAGGAGCAGCGGGCGATGGTCCAGGCCGAGCTGCACGCCGAGAGCGAGGAGCAGGCATGAGCACCATCACCATGGCGAATGCGCTGAACCAGGCGCTGCGCGACTCCATCGCCGAGGACGAGAACGTCCTGGTCTTCGGCGAGGACGTCGGCACGCTCGGCGGCGTCTTCCGCATCACCGACGGCCTGACCCGTGACTTCGGCGAGGACCGCTGCTTCGACACCCCGCTCGCCGAGGCCGGCATCGTCGGGTTCGCGCTCGGCATGTGCCTCACCGGGTTCCGCCCGGTCGTGGAGATGCAGTTCGACGCGTTCGCCTACCCCGCCTTCGAGCAGATCGCCTCGCACGTGGCGAAGATGCGCAACCGCACCGCCGGCAAGGTCACGCTGCCGATGGTCATCCGCGTGCCGTACGCCGGTGGCATCGGCGGCGTCGAGCACCACTGCGACTCCAGCGAGGGCTACTACGCCCACACGCCCGGTCTGAAGGTCGTGACCCCCTCGACGCCGGCGGACGCGTACAGCCTGCTGCGCGAGGCGATCGCCGACCCGGACCCGGTCGTCTTCATGGAGCCGAAGGTCCTCTACTGGTCCAAGGCCGACCTGGAGCTGCCCGCCACGACCGAGCCGTTCGGCCGGGCTGCGGTGCGCCGCAACGGAACCGACGTGACCCTGGTGACGTACGGCCCGTCGGTCCCGACCGCACTCAAGGCGGCCGAGGCGGCACAGGAGGAGGGCTGGAACGTCGAGGTCATCGACCTGCGCACCATCGTCCCCTTCGACGACGAGACCGTCGTGGAGTCGGTCCGTCGCACCGGTCGCTGCGTGGTCGTCTCGGAGGCGCAGGGCTTCGGCGGTGTCGCCGGCGAGGTCGCGGCCCGCGTGACCGAGCGGTGCTTCCACTCGCTCGAGGCTCCGGTGCTGCGCGTCAGCGGACTCGACATCCCTTACCCCGCACCGAAGCTCGAGCACACCTATCTGCCCGGGGTCGAGCGCATCCTGGACGCGATCGCCCGGCTGCAGTGGGACGACGTGCCGGACCTGCACCACGCGGGCGCGGGTGCCACCGCATGAGCGTCTTCAACCTGCCCGACCTGGGCGAGGGCCTGACCGAGGCCGAGATCGTCGAGTGGCACGTGGCCGAGGGCGACGAGGTGGTCGTCGACCAGCACGTCGTCACCGTCGAGACCGCCAAGGCGACCGTGGACGTCCCGTGCCCGTTCGCCGGGACGGTCACCACCCGGCACGGCGAGGTGGGCGACACGGTCCCCGTCGGTTCACCGCTGGTGACCGTGGGTGGCGAGTCCGGTTCGGCAGCAACGGTGCTCGCGGGTGCTCGTCAGTACCGGGAGGAGGAGCGCGCCGGCGCCAAGCTGCCGACTGGGGACGCCGCGCCCGAGGAAGGCTCCGGCGCCGTCCTGATCGGGTACGGCACGGGAGCAGGATCGTCCAAGCGCCGCCGCCGCGTCGTCCGACCCGCCGGCCGCAACACGTCTACCCCTCCCGCGAAGAATGACTACCCGGCCGTCCATGCAGGGCCGGACAGCCGAGATTCGCGCGGTGGCGTGGGCGCCGTACGGGTCATCTCGCCGATCGTGCGCCGGCTCGCTCGCGAGCACGGCGTCGACCTGGCCGCGCTGCCCGTGGCCCGGCAGGGCGAGGTGGTCCGCCGCGCCGACGTCGAGCAGGCGATCAACGGGGCGATCACCCCGGACGAGCGCCCTGACATCACGTCGACCCCGGCGCCCGCGACGTCGGAACGTTCGCCGCAGCGGATCCCGATCACGGGGATCCGGCGGACGATCGCGGACCGCGTCTCGCAGAGCCGCCGGGAGATCCCGGACGCGACCACCTGGGTGGACGCCGACGCCACCGAGCTCGTCGCCGCCAAGGACGCGCTCAAGGCGGCCCGTCCGGACGCCGGCATCGGCATCCTGCCGCTGATGGCCCGCATCACGGTCGCGGCGCTGCAGCGCTTCCCCGAGCTGAACGCGACGATCGACGGCCAGGCGCAGGAGATCGTCCGCCACCGTGCGGTGCACCTGGGCTTCGCGGCGCAGTCGCCGCGCGGGCTCGTGGTCCCCGTCGTGAAGGACGCCGACACGCTGTCCACCACCGAGCTGGCCGCGGCGTTGCGCGACCTGACCGCGCGGGCCCGAGCCGGTGAGCTCAGCCCCGGCGAGCTCACCGGCAGCACCTTCACGCTCAACAACTACGGCGTCTTCGGTGTCGACGGGTCCACCCCGATCATCAACCACCCCGAGGTGGGGATGCTCGGCGTCGGGCGGATCATCGAGCGACCGTGGGCGCACGAGGGACAGGTCGCGCTGCGCCGCATCACCCAGCTGGGCCTCACCTTCGACCACCGCGCGTGCGACGGCGGGGCGGCAGGTGGATTCCTGCGGTTCGTCGCCGACGCGGTCGAGCGTCCGGTGGTGATGCTCGCGGACCTGTAGGCCGCTGCGTACGATGCGGGACAGGTGCCGACGACACGGAGGAAGCCCATGTCCCCTGCACGACGCTCGCTCGCCGCGGCCGCGGCCGGAGTGGTCCTCACCTTCGGTCTGGCCGGCTGCTCCAAGGAGGTCGACAACGGCCAGGTCGAGAAGCAGCTGAAGTCCGTCTTGCAGCAACGCGCCCCGAACGCCAAGTTCGGCAAGGTCGAGTGCCATGACGACCTCAAGGCCGAGAAGGGCGCGAAGGCCGACTGCGACATCGAGGTCAACGGCACGAAGCAGAAGTTCGACGCCGTGGTCACCGGCGTCGACGGCGACAAGGTGAAGTACAACTTCGAGCCCGGCTGATCCGCGGGCCACGGACGAAGGGCGCTCTCCCCGACGGGGAGGGCGCCCTTCGCGCGTGTGCGAGGTCTCACAAGACGTGACCCAACCCGCCTGCGGGCCGCGGCGTCTGTGGCGGTGACGCACCGCTGCTCTCGGGGGCCGACCACTCGGGCGGCCGGGCACGCGGCGCGATCGGGAGTGAGTCATGTCCGTACGCAGGACCGCAGCCGCCGTGCTGGCCGCGGCCACCACCCTTGTCACCGCCTCGGCCGTCTGGACGGCCGTCGCCGCGAACGGCGCGGAGGGCCCGACCACGTCGAGTGGTCCGGCCGGCCGAGCTCGTTCGACGTACGCGTCGGCAACGCCGGCTCGACCTGCAGCCCACCCCGTGCCGCGGTCGCCCGCTGCCGCCGCGGACGACCGGCCAACGCGCCCGCAGGTCCGACCGCTGCCGCCCACGGCCGGTGGAGCAGGGCGTACGACGCCCGGACGGATCGCGTACCTCACCTTCGACGACGGACCGGACCCGCGCTGGACGCCGCAGGTCCTGGGTCTGCTCGCCCGGTACGACGCGCACGCGACCTTCTTCGAGATCGGCACCCAGGCCGCGGCGCACCCGGACCTGGTGCGTCAGGTCCGCGCGGCGGGGCACCGGATCGGCGGGCACAGCTGGGACCACAGCGATCTCACCCGCCTGACGCCGCCCCAGCTGGCCGACCAGCTCGACCGTACGGCGGCCGCGCTCGGTGAGGCGCCGCGCTGTGTCCGGCCACCGTTCGGAGCGGTCGACCGGACCGTGCGGACGGCGGTGACGTCCCGTGGGGAGAGCGTCGCCCTCTGGGACGTCGACACCCGCGACTGGACGCGTCCCGGCGCGAAAGCCATTGCAGCCGAGGTGATCTCGCACACGAAGCCGGGATCGGTCATCCTGATGCACGACGGCGGCGGCGACCGGTCCCAGACCGTGCAGGCGCTGGACCAGGTGCTGCGTCGACTCAGCAGCAAGGGCTACCGCTTCGAGCCGCTGCCGGACTGCTGATCGAACGCGCCGGCCTCGGCGGCCCCGCACCGCCGAGGCCGGGCCCGCCGCTCAGCCGCGGACGCGCACCAGGCCGGTCTCGTACGCCAGCACGACCATCTGCACCCGGTCGCGCAGGCCGAGCTTGGCCAGGATGCGGCCGATGTGCGTCTTGACGGTGGCCTCGGCGACGAACAGGTCGGCCGCGATCTCGGAGTTGGACAGGCCGCGTCCGACGGCGACGAGCACCTCCCGCTCCCGCTCGGTCAGCGCGGCCAGACGATCGCCGCCGGCGGGAGCGTCCTCGCCATCGGGTAGGTGCTCGGAGAACTGGTCGATCAGCCGCCGAGTGGTGGACGGCGCGACGACGGCGTCGCCCGCGTGCACCGTCCGGATCGCCGCGAGCAGGTCCGCCGGCCCCGCGTCCTTCAGGAGGAACCCGGCCGCACCCGCCTTCAGCGCGGCGAAGGCGTACTCATCGAGGTCGAAGGTGGTCAGGACGAGGACGGCGGGCGCGTCCGGCCGCGCGCAGATCCGCCGGGTCGCCTCGACGCCGTCCAGCCGCGGCATCCGGACGTCCATCAGCACGACGTCGGCTCGCATCAGCGTCAGGCTGTCGACCGCGGCCTGCCCGTCCGCGGCCTCGCCGAGGACGGCCGTACCGGGCTCCGCCTCGAGGACCATCCGGAAGCCCGCGCGGACGAGCGCCTGGTCGTCGACGAGGAAGACGCCGATGTCGCCGTCGGTCATGAGGCTGCTCCTGTGGTGGTGGGCGCCGGCACGTCCGACGACACGGGAATGGTTGCGGTGACAGCGAACCCGGGCCCGCGGCGTGGGCCTGCGTGGAGGGTGCCGCCGTACACGGTGACGCGCTCGCGCATGCCCAGGATGCCGTGGCCGGCACCGTCGTGCGCCACCGCCGCACCGAGGCCGTCGTCGGTCACGGCGACGATGAGGCCGTCCGGGGTGTGGTCGAGCCGCACGTGGGCGGTTGCGCCCGGGCCGGCGTGCTTCATGACGTTGGTCAGCGACTCCTGCACCACGCGGTACGCCGCCAGCTCGGCGTCGCGCGGGACCGGCGCCCGCTCGCCGGTCGACTCGAGCGTGGTGGGGACGCCGGCCGCCGTCGTCCGCTCGACGACGTCGGCGATCGCGTCGAGCCCGGCCTGCGGCGCCAGCTCCAGCCCGGCGTCCGGCGCTCGAAGCACCCCGACGAGCCGGCGCGTCTCGGCGAGCGCCTCACGCGCCGTGGCCGCGATGGTCTCCAGCGTGGTCGTGGCGGCCTCCAGCGCGGTCGTCGCCTCGCGCGAGCCGGACCGTGCGGCGTACGCGCCCCCGTCCGCCTGCACGACGACCACGGACAGGGAGTGCGCGACGACGTCGTGCATCTCGCGGGCGATCCGTGAGCGTTCGTCCTGCGCGGCGAGCGCGGCCCGCTGCTCCTGGTCGCGCTCGAGCGCGGCGTTCTGCTCCTGGAGCCGGCTGAGCACCGCCCGCCGGGACCGCAGGAGGTCGCCGAGGATCCACGCGCCGACCGCACTCATGCCCAGGGCGACCGTGCAGATCACGACGCGCAGGGCGTAGTCCTCCCAGGTCGCCACCGACCCCAGCAGGCCCCAGCGCAGCCCGCCGATCAGGGCGCCTGCGACGCCGAGCGCCAGTCCGATCAGACGCCGCCGTCGCGTCACGCCGTACGCCGCCGTCGCGTAGATGGCGAGCAGCGGGGCGATGTCGGCCGGCAGGACGCTCTCGTGCGTCGCGAGCTGAAGGACGCAGAAGACGGCCATCGCCCCGGCAGCGGCGACCGGATGGGTCCTGCGCCACCACAGCGGGACGACGATGGCCGCGCTGAGCAGGGTGAGCCACCACGACCAGACGGCCAGGACGAGCGAGGTCGTCAGCAGCAGGCCGCCGACGATGATCCCGTCCAGCAGCCGAGGGCGCCGCCGGAGCACGTCGTACCGGCTGTCCACGTTCACCCCAGCAGCGTAGGCAGAGGCGCGTGCCCCGGCGTCAGCCCACGGTCTGACGTCCCCTCGCCGCCCCCACCACCACCGGCAAAAGCTGGCGGCCGGCACACGCATGCCTGTGCAACCCGTCAACTTCTGCCGGGAGCAGGGCGGGCGGCCGGGTTCTCAGAGGTCCAGGGCGCGGGCGAGGGGGACGCCGACGCGGTACGGGATGTGCAGGTACGACGGCGCGTCCAGGACCGTCAGGTCGGCCCGGGCGCCCACCCGCAGGTGACCGACGTCGTCCCGGCGCAGGGACCGGGCACTGCCGAGCGTCGCGGCCTGCAGCGCCTCGGCCGGCGTCATCCCCATCTCGCGCACCGCCAGCGCGATCGCGAGCGGGATCGAGCTGGAGTAGCACGTGCCGGGGTTGCAGTCGCTGGCCAGCGCGACGGTGACGCCGGCGTCGAGCAGCCGGCGCGCGTCGGGGTACGGCGAGCGCGTCGAGAACTCCACGCCCGGCAGCAGCGTCGCCACGGTGTCGCTCCCGCAGAGCGCATCGACGTCGTCGTCCGACAGGTACGTGCAGTGGTCGACGGACGCGGCACCGAGCTCGACGGCGAGTCCGACGCCGGGCCCCGGGCCGAGCTGGTTGCCGTGGACTCGGGCGAGCAGGCCCGCGTCCAGGCCGGCCCGGAGCACCCGCCGCGACTCCTCCTCGGTGAACGCGTGGGCGCTGTGCGGCTCGCAGAACACGTCGATCCACCGGGCGTGCGGTGCGCAGGCGGTGAGCATGTCGCCGACGACGAGGTCGACGTACGCGGCCCGGTCGTCCCGGGCCTCCGGCGGCACCACGTGCGCACCGAGGAACGTGGTCTCGTCGGTGAGCTCGCGCGCCAGCCGGAGTGCGCGTTCCTCGTGGGTGACGTCGAGGCCGTACCCGCTCTTGATCTCGATCGTGGTGGTGCCCTGGGCGCGCATCTCGGCGACCCGCCTCGCCAGGAGCACCCGCAGCTCGTCGTCGCTCGCGGCCCTGGTCGCCTCGACGGAGACCGCGATGCCGCCGCCGTCGTACGGCTCACCGGTCATGCGCGCGGCGAACTCGGCCGACCGGTCACCCGCGAAGACCAGGTGCGAGTGGCTGTCGACGAACCCGGGGACGACAGCACGGCCCTCGAGGTCGACGCGGCGGTCGGCGTCGGGTGCGTCCTGCGACCGACCGACCCAGCTGACGCGACCGTCGGTGGCGACGAGCGCGGCGTCGTGGACCAGCCCGAGCGGTCCGTCGTGGGCCGGGTCGTTGGTGACGAGCTCGCCGATCCCGGTGACGAGTGTGGCGGTCATGCGTTCCTCCAGAGGGGGTCGATCGCGTCGGTGAGCAGGCGGCCGACGTCACCGAGCCGGTGCTGGCCGCCCTCGACGACGACCTCGCCGTCCCGGATGACCGTGTCGACGTCGGCGGCGGTCGCGCTCAGCAGCACCTGGTCCGCGGCGGATCCGGCCGTCCGTACCGAGTCCAGCCGGATCGCCACGAGATCCGCCCGTGCACCGACCTCGATCACCCCCGTGTCCGCCCACCCGATCGAGCCGTGCCCGGTCGCCGCCCGCAGCAGCTCGTTCGGCGTGAACCTGCCTCGCTGCCGGGTGACGAGCCGCTCGTGCATCTCCAGTGCCCGCGCCTCCTCGAAGAGGTCGATGACCGCGTGCTGGTCCGAGCCGAGGCTGAGTGGGGCGCCCGCGTCGGCCAGGCGCCGGGCTGGACCGATCCCGTCGGCGAGGTCCCGTTCCGTGGTCGGGCAGAAGCACGCGGTCGTACCGGTGCGGCCGAGCATCGCGACGTCGTCACCGGTCAGGTGCGTCGCGTGCACGGCCGTCGTCATCGGGCCGAGGGCACCCGCCGCGCCGAGCAGAGCGGTGGGCGTACGGCCGTACGTGACCAGGCAGGCGTCGTTCTCGGCGGGCTGCTCGGACAGGTGCACGTGCAGCGGGCGGCCCCGTGCCGCCTCCACCACGGTGGGAATCTGATCGCGTGGCACGGCCCGCACGGAGTGGATCGCGGCGCCGATCACGGTGCTCGCGTCAGCGGTCAGGGCCGAGACTCGTGACGCCCAGACGTCCGCGTCGCCGTCCCCGAAGCGGAGCTGCCGGCTGCTCAGGGGGTCGTGGTCGCCGGCGCCGAGCCCGCCGGCGAGGTAGCACGTGTCGAGGAGCGTCAGCCGGACACCGGCCTCGCGCGCGGCCTGCCGCAGCGCCTCACCCATGGCGTTGGGGTCGTCGTACGGCGTCCCGTCCGGCTGGTGGTGGACGTAGTGGAACTCCCCCACCGATGTGACTCCCGCGAGAGCCATCTCGGCGTACGTGGCGCGGGCGAGGGCGAGGTAGGAGTCCGGATCGAGCTGTGCGGCAACGGAGTACATGCCCTCGCGCCAGGTCCAGAACGTGCCGCCGCCGTGGTGGGTTCGTCCGCGCAGGGCTCGGTGGAACGCGTGGCTGTGGCAGTTGGCTAGGCCGGGGACGACGACGCCGGGCAGTCGTTGCGCGTCGCCCTGCGGCTGCTCCGGAGTGACCGCGGCGAACCGTCCGCCCTCGATCTCGAGACGGACCGACGATGCGATGCCCGTTGGCAGCAGGCCGTTCTCGGCCCAGTACGTCGTCATGACGCGAGCCCTCGGACGACGGTCGCGAGCGCCTCCACCCCCGCGTGACAGTCGGCTGCCTCGGCGAACTCCTCGGGCGAGTGGGACACACCGGTGGGGTTGCGGACGTACAGCATCCCGGTCGAGATGCCGGCGTTGGCGAGGATGCCGGCGTCGTGGCCGGCTCCGGTGCCGAGCATGGGCGCACCGCCACCCAGTAGGTCCCGCATCCGTTGCGCGAGAGCCGGGTCGAAGGTCGTCGTGCCCGTCCACGACTCCTCGGCGACCGTGCCGCCGTGCTGCTCCGCCGCCTCGGTCACGTCGGCCACGGCCCGGCGTACGTCGTTGTCGACCGGACCACGCGCGTCCAGCCAGCCGGTCACGCGGGACGGGATCGCGTTGACGCCGTTCGGGTCGACGACGACCTTGCCCATCGTGGCGACGCAACCACGCTGCTGCGCAACGGTTCTCGCGGCCAGGACGGTCTGCGCGTACCCGAGCATGGCGTCGTGGCGGTCCTCGAGGCGAGTGGTGCCCGCGTGGTTGGCCTCACCGGCGAAGTCGATCCGCCACCGCCCGTGCGGCCAGATGTCCGTCCCGACCGCGACGGCCGACGTGGCGGGATCCAGGTCGGCGAGCGCGCGTCCCTGCTCGACGTGCAGCTCGACGAACGTGCCGATGCGGCGCAGGGTCTCGTCGTCGCGGCCGATGTCGGTACGTCGTCCGGCGGTCTCCAGCGCCTCTGCCATGGTGCGGCCGTCGGCGTCCTTCAGACCCAGCGCCCGGTCGGCGGTCATGGCGCCGGTGATGACCCGCGAACCGGCACACGCGACACCGAACCGGGCGCCCTCCTCGTCGACGAAGTTGACGACCCCGAGCGGCACGGTGGGCGCGAAACCGTCGGCCCGCAACGCGTCGATCACGGCGAGCGCGCTCACGACGCCGAGCGGGCCGTCGTACGCCCCGCCGTCGGGCACCGAGTCCAGGTGCGAGCCGATGACGACACCGGGCGCCGCGTCGGGGTCGCCCCACCAGGCCCACTGGTTGCCCATGCGGTCCTCGGTGAGGTCCAGACCGCGCTGCGCGCACTCGCCGGCGAACCACTCGCGCAGGGTGTGGTCGTCGCGGGTCCAGGCGAACCGTCGGTAGCCGCCCGTCCCGCCGTCACGTCCCACGGGCAGGATCTCGGCCCACATCCGGTCGAACTCGGTCAGCGCACTCACCGGTCCATCACACCGCATCCGGCCTGCGGATCGCGGCGTCCTGCGGTCCTGACGTCTCGGATCCGAGACAGGGGCGCCGGTCTACGCTGACGGGCATGACGGCATCCGGCGAGGAACGGGCCGCGGCCGCGCTGAGCGAGTCGGGCATCGAGCACACGATCACCCGGCACGGGCGGGTCGGGTCGCTGGAGGAAGCGGCCGCAGCGCGTGGCGTCGAGCCGCGCGACATCATCAAGACGCTGGTCGTACGCCGCGCGGAGGGTGAGTACGTGCTGGTGCTCGTGCCCGGCGACCGGCAGATCTCCTGGCCCAAGCTGCGATCGGTCCTCGGCGTGAACCGGCTGTCGATGCCCGACGCCGACACCGCGCGGGAGGCGACCGGGTACGAGCGGGGCACCATCACGCCCTTCGGCTCGACGACCGCGTGGCCGGTGGTCGCCGACGTGACCATGAGCGGCCGGACGGTCTCGCTGGGCGCGGGCGCGCACGGGGTGGCCGTGACAGCGGAGGCCGACGACGTCGTACGCGTCCTGGACGCCCGGGTCGCCGACGTCACCGACCCCGCCGGCTGAGCCAACCGCCGGCTGGGCCAACCGCTGGTTGAGCCGAGCGAGGCGCCAGCCGAGCTCGTGTCGAAACCACGCGACCGTCAGGGAGAGTCTCCCCGTACGGCACCAGGTTTCGACACGGCCCTTCGCTAGCGCTCCGGCCCGGCCCAACCAGCGAGGGCGCGGCTCAACCAGCGAAGTCGCGGCTCAACCAGCGAAGTCGCGGCTCAACCAGGGAGGGTTCGGCTCAGACCTCGCGCATGGGGATGCGGATGTCCTGGGCCTCGGCGGTCTGCTCGGCGATGTCGTACCCGGCGTCGACGTGGCGGATCACGCCCATCGCGGGGTCGTTGGTCAGCACGCGAGCGAGCTTCTCCGCGGCGAGGTCCGTACCGTCGGCCAGCGACACCTGGCCCGCGTGGATGGACCGGCCGATGCCGACGCCGCCGCCGTGGTGGATCGACACCCACGACGCGCCGGAGCTGGTGTTGACCAGCGCATTCAGCAGCGGCCAGTCGGCGATCGCGTCCGAGCCGTCGGCCATCGCCTCGGTCTCGCGGTACGGCGAGGCGACCGAACCGGTGTCCAGGTGGTCGCGGCCGATCACGATCGGCGCCGAGATCTCGCCCGACCGGACGAGGTCGTTGAACGCCAGACCGGCCTTGTCGCGCTCCCCCTGGCCGAGCCAGCAGATGCGCGCCGGCAGGCCCTGGAACGCGATCCGCTCCTGGGCGCCCTTGATCCAGGTGTGCAGGCGCTCGTTGTCCGGGAACAGGTCGAGCACCGCCTTGTCGGTGACGGCGATGTCCTTCGGGTCGCCCGAGAGCGCCGCCCAGCGGAACGGGCCCTTGCCCTCGCAGAACAGCGGCCGGATGTACGCCGGCACGAACCCGGGGAACGCGAACGCCCGGTCGTACCCACCCTGGCGGGCCTCGTCACGGATCGAGTTGCCGTAGTCGAACACCTCGGCGCCGGCGTCCTGGAACTCCACCATCGCCTGCACGTGCTTGGCCATCGACGCCCGCGCCCGGTCGGTGAACTCCTCGGGCTTCTTGTCGGCGTACTCGTGCCAGTCGCCGAGCTCGATGCCCTCGGGCAGGTACGACAGCGGGTCGTGCGCGGACGTCTGGTCGGTGACGATGTCGATCGGGACGCCGCGGCGCAGCAGCTCGGGGAAGATCTCGGCCGCGTTGCCGACGACGCCGACCGACCAGCCGCGCTTCTCGTTCTTGGCCGCGACCGCCTTGTCGATCGCGTCGTCGAGCGAGTCGGCGACCTCGTCGAGGTAGCGGTGCTCGACGCGACGCCGCAGCCGGGACTCGTCGACGTCCACGATGAGGCAGGCACCGCCGTTCAGCGTGACGGCCAGCGGCTGCGCACCGCCCATGCCGCCGCAGCCGCCGGTGAGGGTCAGTGTCCCGGCGAGCGTTCCGTTGAACCGCTTCTCGGCCACCGCGGCGAACGTCTCGTACGTGCCCTGGACGATGCCCTGGGTGCCGATGTAGATCCACGAGCCGGCGGTCATCTGCCCGTACATCGTCAGGCCGAGCTGCTCCAGGCGGCGGAACTCCGGCCAGTTCGCCCAGTCACCCACAAGATTCGAGTTCGCGATGAGGACGCGCGGCGCCCACTCGTGCGTCTGCATGACGCCGACGGGACGGCCGGACTGCACCAGCATCGTCTCGTCCGGCTTGAGCGTGGTGAGCGTGCGGACCATCGCGTCGAACGACTTCCAGTCGCGCGCCGCCCGGCCGGTGCCGCCGTACACGACCAGGTCGTCCGGCCGCTCGGCCACCTCGGGGTCGAGGTTGTTCTGCAGCATCCGCAGCGGGGCCTCGGTGGTCCAGGACCGTGCCGTCAGCTGCGTCCCGCGGTTCGCCCGTACGGGCCGTGCACCTTCCATGTCAGTCTCCTCCGTGCTCAGCCGCGCAAGGCGGTCGCAGTCGTGGTGTCGAGAAGGTCGTGGACCTGGGCGGCCCAGACCGTGGCGTTCTCGGGCAGCGCGTCGATCGGGAACCAACCGACCTCGTCGATCTCGCCGTCGTCCGGCGAGACGGGCTCGCCTTCGAGGGTGGCGTGGAACATCAGCCGGATACCGTGCCGCTCGACGCCGTCCCAGCCCGGCTGGACGGCGTCGTCCACACCGAGGATCCGCCCGACGGAGACCTCGCAGCCGGTCTCCTCGCGGACCTCGCGGCGTACGCCGTCTGCCGGGCTCTCCCCGTAGTCCAGCCCGCCGCCGGGCAGGGTCCACCGGTCCTGCGCCGGCCCGGGCGAGACCTGGTGGACCAGCAGCAGCCGGTCGTCGCGGACGCACACGGCGTACACGCCGACGCGGACCCGGCCCGGCGTGCTCATTGCAGCGGACCCGTCACGGTCTCGGCCGCGGCGAGCGCGGCGCCGGTGGCCACGAGCTGCACGGCGTTCTCGATCTCGGGCGCGAGGAACCGGTCGGTGCCCGGACCCTCGGTCGTCTCCCGCAGCGCCGCGACGACGGCGGCCGTCGCCGGGGCGGGCGTGAGCGGTGCGCGCAGGTCCAGCGCCCGGGCGGCGGTGAGCAGCTCGACCGCGAGGACGCGGGTCAGGCCGTCGACCGAGCGCCGCAGCTTGCGGGCCGCCGACCAGCCCATCGAGACGTGGTCCTCCTGCATCGCGCTGGAGGGGATGGAGTCCACGGAGGCGGGGGCGGCGAGCCGCTTCATCTCCGAGACGATGGCCGCCTGGGTGTACTGCGCGATCATGTGACCGGAGTCGACGCCCGGGTCGTCGGCGAGGAACGGGTGCAGCCCGTGGTTGCGCGCCGCGTCGAGGAACCGGTCCGTTCGCCGCTCGCTGATGCTCGCCACGTCCGCCGCGACGATCGCCAGGAAGTCGAGCACGTACGCGACGGGCGCGCCGTGGAAGTTGCCGTTCGACTCGACGCGACCGTCACGGGTCACGACCGGGTTGTCGATCGCGGCGGCCAGCTCACGGCCGGCGACCTGCGCGGCGTGCTCGACGGTGTCGCGCGCGCCGCCGGCCACCTGCGGCGAGCAGCGCAGCGAGTACGCGTCCTGGACTCGGGTGCACGCCTCGGGGTCGCGGTGCGACTCACGAATCTGGCTGTCCGCCATGACCTTTCGTAGGTTGGCCGCACTCAGTGCCTGACCCGGGTGCGGACGGATCTCGTGCAGGTCGGCCGCGAAGACGTCGTCCGTACCGAGCAAGCCCTCGACCGACATGGCCGCCGTGATGTCGGCCGTCTTGAGCAGCCGACGGAGGTCGGTGATGGCGAGGACGAGCTGGCCGAGCATCCCGTCGGTGCCGTTGATGAGGGCAAGGCCCTCCTTCTCGGCCAGCTGGACCGGCTGGATGTCGTTGTCCTGCAAAGCCTCTGCGGTATCACGCAGTTTGCCGTCGCGGTCGCGGACCTGGCCCTCGCCCATCACCGCGAGCGCGCAGTGGGCCAGCGGGGCGAGGTCACCGGAGCAGCCGAGCGAGCCGTACTCGTGCACCACCGGCGTGAGGCCGGCGTTGAGCAGCTGCGCGTACGCCTGGGCGGTCTCCTCGCGGACGCCGGTGTGGCCGGTCGCCAGGGTCGACAGGCGCAGCAGCATGGTCGCGCGCACGACCTCGCGCTCGACCTCCGGGCCGGAGCCCGCGGCGTGTGAGCGGACCAGGCTGCGCTGCAGCTGGGCGCGCAGCTCCAGCGGGATGTGCTTGGTCGCGAGCGCACCGAACCCGGTCGAGACGCCGTAGTGCGGGATCGGGTCGGAGGCGAGGTCCTCGATGACGGCGCGCGACCGACGTACGGCGGTCAGCGCCTCGTCGGACAGGCGCACCGGGGCGTCGTGGCGGGCGACGGCGACGACGTCCTCGAACGAGAGCGGGCCGGTGCCGACAGCGACCTCGGCGGGTACGGGGCTGGTCATGCCTCCCATTGCACCGCCGACCGGCATCCGCTCGCGACCACCGGAGCGATCCGCCTGTCTCGGATGCGAGACACGGCGGCCGTCGGAGGTCATCATGGGACGTGGTGGCCTGGCACCATCGTCTCGACCCTGACTCCGCGGAGAACGCACGATGAGCAACGCACCCGCCGCCGCGCAAGCGCTGGCCGTCCTGCAGCTGCTCGCCCGGCACGCCGAGCCGATGCCGGCGGCCGCGATCGCCCGCGACCTCGGCCTGGCCCGCTCCTCGACGTACCACCTGCTGAACGTCCTGCGGGACGCCGGCTTCGTGAGCCATCTCGGCGACGACCAGCGCTGGGGCCTCGGGGTCGCGGCGTTCGAGCTCGGGTCCGCGTACTCCCGGCAGGCTCCGCTGCAACGGATCTCGCGGCCGGTGCTCTCCCGGCTCGTCGACCGGACCACTCACAACGCCCACCTCGTCGTGCTGCACGGCCGAGATGTCCTGTACGTGATCGAGGAGCGTGCCCAGGGCCGGCCGTCGCTGGTCACCGACGTCGGCGTACGCCTGCCTGCGCAGCTCACCGCGTCCGGGCTAGCGATCCTCGCGGTGCTACCCCCGCAGCAGGTACGGGCGCTCTTCGCCTCGCGCGACGACTTCGTCCAGCGGCACGGCCGGGGCCCGACGTCGCTCACGGCGCTGCGCTCGGAGCTGTCCCAGGTCCGCACGCGCGGGTACGCGATCGAGCAGGACTCCGTGACACCCGGGCTGGCATCCGTCGGAGCGGCGGCGCTCGACCACAACGGGCTCCCGGCCGCAGGCATCGCCGTGACCTACCCGTACGAGCGCGTCGCGCCGGCCGAGCGGGAGGAGGTCGTCGACGCCGTACGCCGCGCGGCAGCTGACCTGTCGCGCCGCCTCGGCCACCGCTGAGGTCCCGCGCCGGGCGGCCGGCCCCAGGGCCTCCTTCGGCATGGCTTACCGAGCACTGGAGCGCTCGGTAAGACACACCGAACGCCGCCAACCACGCGCGACGAGACATTGCTCCACCTGGTCCATGAATTCATCACGCCGCAAGCGGTAGCCGAGGACCGGGATGCGCAGCACCTGGGTGCCGGCGATGACGACGTCGTTCTGGCGCAACGCGTCCGAAGTCGTCCGCTCCGCCCCGCCGTGGTGCGCGCCGTCGATCTCGACCGCGAAGCCGTACTGCTCGAACTCCACGTCCAGGTAGGCCGTCCGACCCGGCAGTCGGCGCACGCTCTGCCGGCTGGGGCGCGGCAGGCCGCGCCGACGGCACTCCGCCGCGAAGTCGAGCTCGCTCAGCGCCCGGGCACCGTTGCAGATGTCCTGGACGACCACATCGATCAGCCGGGACCGACGACCGCGACGGAGCACCGCCCACTGCGCCGACAACGCCGCCGGATCGACCAGTCGTTGCTGCACCACCATCGCCAGGACCAGCGCGGCCTCACGGTCGCTCCGCGCCCACAGGGCTGCCCGTACGGCGGCTCGTGCCGTCTCCACCCGCGGGAGCAGGCCACCCGGTGTGCCGGGCACCCGTCCTCGGGCGCCGGCGACGATGGCCGACCGACCGTCGGCCAGCCCGACGACAACGGATGACCGGGGCGGCGCGCGGTCGACGACGGACCCGACGTCGCGCAGCTGATGGACGGTCACACCGACCGGACGAGGCGGTCGCCGGCCCGGCGGGACGGAGACGTCGATGGTGCGCAGCGAGAACCCTGTGAGGCCGGCCGCGACCAGCGAAGCGGCGCCGTCGAGCACGCTCGCACTGCCGGTCTCGATCAAGGCGGTCCACAGACGACCGCGGGCCGTCACCTCGCCGACTGCCACCGTGTGTCGCCCGATGAGGCCACCGACCTGCAGCGCCCTCGTTGCGGACACCGAACCGGTCGACTCCGCTCTCTCGCAGCTGCCGCCGGGACACGACTCCACCCTGCGCGGCTCGCCAACCCGCGACGACCACCTCGCGCTGAGCCCGCGTCTCCCGTCCTCGGCGGTGAGGTACCGGCTGTGTGGTCATGGCGTAGAACGTGGCACCGCCCCGCGCGGCTGTCGTGCTCCCGAACGACCCTGTGGACGACGCTCCCCGAACCGCCCGGATGTGGACGACCGCCGCGACCGCTGAGGCGAGACGGTGTGTCTTACCGAGCACTGGAGCGCTCGGCAAGACACACCGAGCCGAGGCCCGCCCACTCCTCTAGCGTGGAACCCATGGACGTCACCGTGGTCGTGCTGTGCGGGGGCCGATCGAGTCGGTTCGGCAGCGACAAGACGCGCGCGCCGTTCCGGGGTTCGACCGTGCTCGACCATCTGCTCGCCGACCTGCCTCCGGACTGGCCAGTGGTCGCCGTCGGCGAGCAGCGGCGTACGGTCCGCGATGCCGCGTGGACACGCGAATCGCCATTGTTCGCAGGGCCTCTCGCCGCGGTCGAGGCGGCACTTCCCCTCATCGGCACCGCCTCCTTCGCCCTCGTCGCCGGGGACATGCCGTACGCGGGTCGGGCCGTCTCGGAGCTCGTCGCCACTCTCGACCGCAATCCGACCGTCGAAGCCGTCGCCGCGGCTGACCCGGCGGGACGCCGCCAGCCGCTGCTCGCGGCGTACCGCACCGACGCCGTACGGGTCGCACTCCCCAGCCCCACGGCGAACGCCCCGATGCGCCGGCTGCTGGACGCGCTCGTCGTGACCGAGCTGGCCCTACCCGCGGCCGTCACCGCCGACGTCGACGAACCGGCCGACCTCGCTGCCCTCGACGAGGAGCGTTAGCGTCGGTCGGGTGCAGGCGATCACGCTTCCGACGTTCGGCGACGAGGACGTACTGACCCTCGCCGAGGTACCCGCCCCCGAGCTGCGCGAGGGCGAGGTGCTCGTCGATGTCGCCGCCGCCGGCGTCAACCGCGCCGACCTGATGCAGCGCCAGGGGTTCTACCCGCCCCCGAAGGGCGAGTCCGAGCTGCCGGGCCTGGAGGTCAGCGGGACGATCAGCCGGATCGGTGACGGCGTCGAGGGCTGGTCGGTCGGCGACCGGGTGTGCGCGCTGCTGGCCGGCGGCGGGTACGCCGAGCAGGTCGCCGTACCCGTCGGGCAGCTGCTGCCCGTGCCCGAGGGCGTCGACCTGGTGGACGCCGCCGCGCTGCCGGAGGTCACCTCGACCGTGTGGTCCAACGTGTTCCTCACCGCGAACCTCCAGCCCGAGGAGGTCTTCCTCGTGCACGGCGGCTCCAGCGGCATCGGCACGATGGCGATCCAGCTCGCTCACGCCGTCGGCGCACGGGTCGCGGTGACGGCCGGTACGCAGGAGAAGCTGGACGCGTGCGCGAAGCTCGGCGCCGACATCCTGATCAACTACAAGGAGCAGGACTTCGTCGACGAGATCCGTTCTGCCACAGACGGATCCGGCGCGAACGTCATCCTCGACGTGATGGGGGCGAAGTACCTTGGCCGCAACGTCGACGCCCTCGCCACCAGCGGCCGGCTCGTCATCATCGGCATGCAGGGCGGCACGAAGGGTGAGCTCGACATCGCCGCCCTGCTCGGCAAGCGTGCCGCCGTGATCGCCACGTCACTGCGCGCCCGGCCGCGCCCGGAGAAGGCGACCATCGTGGCCGCCGTACGCGAGCACGTCTGGCCGCTGATCGAGGCGGGGCGGGTGCGTCCGATCGTCCACGCCCGGATGCCGCTGGCGCAGGCCGCCGACGCGCACCGGCTGCTGCAGGGGTCCTCCCACATCGGCAAGGTCCTGCTCACCCTCTGACCCCGGCCAACCCCCCGGCAAAAGGTGGTCACCAGCACACGCATGCGTGTGTAACCCACCACCCTTTGCCAACGGGGGCGAGCTGCGCTGCATCCTCCGGCGAAAGCTGGTCGCCGGCACAGGCATACCTGTGCAGTCGACCAGCTTTTGCCGGAGGGGCGAGTGCTTGACCGGGCCGGGTGATACTCGGTATACATATCCTGCCCAGTCCGGGCATACCGAGTATTCACGCAGGCCACGGGGGTCCGCATGTCTGTCAAACATTCGCTGCTCGCACTACTCGCGAGCAGCCCCATGTACGGCGCGCAGCTGCGCCAGGAGTTCGAGTCACGCACCGGCGGCACCTGGCCGCTCAACGTCGGGCAGGTCTACACGACCCTGTCCCGGCTGGAGCGCGACGGCTTCGTCGAGGCGTCCGGTGCGGCGGACGAGGAGGGTCGGATCGAGTACCGCCTCACCACCGCCGGGCGCGCGGAGGTGCAGCGCTGGTGGTCGGCCCCAGTCGACCGCGGCCAGACGCCGCGGGACGAGCTCGCCATCAAGCTCGCGCTCGCGGTCACGCTGCCGGGCGTCGACGTACCGTCCGTCGTCCAGACCCAGCGCACGGCGACCATGCGGCACCTGCGCGACCTCACCCGGCTGAAGGTCGACGCCACCGAGGACCTCGCCTGGAGCCTCGTGCTGGAGAGCCTGGTCTTCCAGGCCGAGGCCGAGATCCGCTGGCTGGACCACATCGAGTCCCGCCTGGCACGGGTCCGACCGACCCGGCCGGACGCCAGCAGCACGGCCGGCCACCGCCGTACGACGGATGCGGAGGCCACGCGATGACCGCGCCCATGCTGCAGCTCGCCGACGTGACCCGGGTCCACGGCGAGGGCGAGGCCCGGGTGATCGCGCTCGACGGCGTCAGCCTGAGCGTCGCACCGGGCGAGCTCGTCGCCGTCATGGGACCGAGCGGGTCCGGCAAGTCGACACTCCTCAACGTCGCCGGAGCGCTCGACCTGCCGGACCAGGGCCAGGTCCTCGTCGAGGGTCAGGACCTCGCCTCCCTCTCACCGCGCGAGCTCGCGGCACTGCGGCGCAGACGTCTCGGTTTCGTCTTCCAGGACCTCAACCTCATCCCGTCGCTGACGGCGGTGGAGAACGTCGCCCTGCCGCTGGAGCTGGACGGCGTGTCCGCTCGTACGGCGCGTCGGCAGGCGTCAGATGCGTTGGAGTCCGTGGGAATTCGCGATCTTGCCAGTCGTTTCCCCGAGGAGATGTCGGGCGGTCAGCAGCAGCGTGCGGCGATCGCCCGCGCGCTCGTCGGCGAGCGTCGCCTGGTCCTGGCCGACGAGCCGACCGGCGCGCTCGACTCGACCACCGGCGAGGCCGTGCTGCGCGTGCTGCGCGAGCGCTGCGACGACGGCGCCGCCGGTCTGCTCGTCACCCACGAGGCCCGGCACGCCGCGTGGGCCGACCGGGTGGTGTTCCTGCGCGACGGCAAGGTCGTCGACACCACCGGTGACCCGGCCTCGCCCGAGTCCCTCCTGACGGCAGGAGCCTGACGTGGACAGCTCGGGGGAGCTCACGTCGACCGGTCGGATGTCGTGGTGGAGCAGCTGGCGGCTGATGGTCCGGCTCGCCCGCCGCGACGCCCGCCGCCACTGGGGCCGGACACTCCTGGTCGCCCTGCTGGTGGGTCTGCCCACCCTCGTCGTGTCGGCCGGCGCGACCATCCTGTTCACCCAGGACGCGTCGCCGCGCGAGACCATCACCCGCGACATGGGCGCTTCGCAGGCGCTCCTGCGGTTCGACGGCTCGGGCTCGCGCATGATCCAGGACGGCGCGGGGTTCATCGCGGGCAACCTGCCCGGTGACCCGAAGGCAGCGCTCTTCCCGGGCCAGCGCGCGCAGCCCACGGACGGGACCGGCGCCGACATCCCGTCGGCCGCGTCCATCGAGAAGGTGACCGGCGGCCACGTCGTCCCCCGCGGACGCGCCGAGCTACGGGTCGACCTCGGCGAGCGCCGGCCACGAGCGTCCGTTCTCGGCATCGACGGCCGCGACCACGCGTACCGAGGCATGGCGACCCTCACCTCGGGTCGCTGGCCGACGGCCGACGACGAGGTGCTCGTCTCGCCGCGCGGCGAACGCGCGGGCATCCCGACGTCGGGCGACATCGACGTCTCCGAGGGCGCCAAGACCCGCGTCCTGCACGTCGTCGGCACGGCGACCGCCCAGCAGGACGACCTGGTCGGGCTACCGAGCGCGACGGACGCCTCCGGGGAGTACCTCCTCGACCGTCCCGACCCGGTGACCTGGGCCGACGTGCAGGAGCTCAACCGGTACGGCGGAATCGTGGTGAGCCGGTACGTCCTTCACCATCCCGACACGGCGCAGACACCGGCCGAGCTCGGAACCGACCTGTCGTCCGGGCAGGACCGGCTCGTCATCACTCTGCTGATCGCCGGTCTCGTCCTGCTGACCGCCCTGATGGCGGGGCCCGCCTTCACCTCGGGCGGCGCGCGGGACCGGCACGCGCTCGGTCAGGTCGGCAGCAACGGCGCGACCCGCGCGATGCTGCGCCGGTACGTCCTCGCTCGCGCACTCGTCCTGGGCACCTTCTCCTCCGCACTCGCTGTGCTCGCCGGAGGTGCGCTCGGGTTCGCGGCCATCAAGGTCATCCAGGCGCAGCGCCCCGACTCCGAGTGGGGACCGCTCGACCTGCGCTGGTCGTACGGGGCCGGCCTGGTCCTGGTCGGGACGGTCGCGGCGGTGGTCGCGGCGCTCGTCCCGGCGATCCGCGCGAGTCGCACCAGCCTCGTCCAGGTGCTGCGCGGGCAGGTGTCGCCGCGGCGGGTACGCGTCGGCTGGCCGCTGCTCGGTCTCGCCACGGCGGCCGTCGGCGGGGTGGTGATGATCAAGGTCGTCCGCGGTACGGGTGGCGACCACCGCGAGGTCCTGGTCGCCGTCGCCGCCTTCGCCCTGTTCGCCGGGGCCGTGATGGGTCTGCCGTGGGTCATGTCGACGGTGGGTCGGGCCGCGCGCTGGCTCCCGCTCAGCGCCCGCATCGCGACCCGGGACGTCGGCCGCCAGCGCGGACGGTCGGTGTCCGGGGTGACCGCACTGCTGGCGGTGGTCGCCCTGACCACGGCGCTGGCCATCTCCGGCACGAGCGACGGGAAGCAGGCGCGGCTGGACTACGTGCCGGGGGCTCCCCTGGGGTATGGGTACGCGTCTGGCACGCCCGCGGCCATGAACGAGATGGCGGCGATCGTCCGGAAGCAGGCCCCGAACGTCACCGTGGAGGCGGTGTCGACGATCGGGCAGCCCTCAGTACCCGCGGTCGAGACGCCGGCCGCCGGCCAGACCGGTACCGTCGCCGTCCCGGCACGTACTTCCGGTGGCGACGGCGACCGACCGGCGGTGGTCGTGTCGCAGCACGGGTGCACTCCGGTGCAGATCCTCACGGGCATCGAACCGTGCGTCGCGCCGAGCTCCACAGAGTTTCCCAACACGATCGCCACCATGCCCGCCGGACTTGCTCAGGCGTACGCGGGTCTGTCCGGCTCCCAACGTGCGCGGCTGGAGCGCGGTGGTGCTCTCGTCCTGCACATCGGCGCGCCGTACGGCAAGGTGTCGGGGAGTGCTTCTCCTCAGGAGTCGGTGACTCGGCTGGTGAGCGGCACGGCGACGTACCGCGACGGCACCGCCCAGGCGTTCCGGCCGACCCAGCAGGTGGCCCTCGACGCGATCCATGTGACCCCACGGATGGGCTCACCGCTGCTGCAGAGCGGCTGGGGACTGATCGTCACACCGGAGACGGCTCGTCGGTACGGCTGGCCCACGACACCCAGCCGGCTGCTGGTCTCGGCACCGGGCGGCCTCTCCGCAGGCTTGGAGAGCGCGATCGCCGACCGCGCGCCCGACTCGGCGTCCTTCTCGGTCGAGCGCGGTCCGAACGACCCGGTCACCCAGATCATCCGCCTCATGGTGCTCGCGATGGGCCTGATCATGCTGCTGGTCACGCTGATCACCGCGGCCCTGACGTACGCCGAGAGCCGGGCCGACCAGACCACGCTGGCCTCGGTCGGTGCGAGCGGTCGTACCCGTCGCAGCATCGCCGCGTGCCAGGCGGCGGTGATCGGGCTCGTCGGCGGCGTGGTCGGGCTGCTGGTCGGCGTCGTACCGGGGGTAGCGGCGACGTACCCGCTGACGGACGCCGGCCCGGTGACGGGCGCCGGCATGCGGTCGGGCACGGTGCTGGTCATCCCGTGGCTCGAGCTGGCCGGCGTGGTGATCGGGGTGCCGGCGCTCGCCGCGCTGCTGGCCGCGGCCGCCGTACGCACCCGTCCGCCGGTCCTGAGCCGCCGGCTGGACTGACCGTCCCGCCCGCAGGCGAACGCCGAGAGGCCCAGCGTCCGCCGAGAGGCCTACCGATCCGCCCGTGATCGGTGGGCCTCTCGAACGGTGGTGGGCCTCTGGGCGTGCGTCTGTCACCGCGTCGAGGTCGTGGACCGTGGGTAAGGATGGGGTCATGTCGAACGACGAGTCCCAGCAGCCGGAGCAGAAGCAGGACGAGCAGCAGCGGATCGTGGTGGTCACCCCGGACGGCATGGGGGTGGCCGCGCCGCCGCCCGCGGAGGGCGAGGAGGACGACCGGCAGAACCCCGCCGACCAGGTCGAGCAGCCGGCGAAGGTGATGCGCATCGGGTCGATGATCAAGCAGCTGCTGGAGGAGGTCCGCAACGCGCCGCTGGACGACGCGGGCCGCAAGCGGCTAGCCGACATCCACCGGCGTTCGATCGCCGAGCTGAAGGACGGGCTCTCCGACGACCTGGTCGAGGAGCTGGAGCGGATCGCCCTGCCGTTCAGCGAGGAGCAGGCCCCGTCCGACGCCGAGCTGCGCATCGCCCAGGCTCAGCTGGTCGGCTGGTTGGAGGGGCTGTTCCACGGCATCCAGACCGCGATCGTCGCCCAGCAGATGGCCGCCCAGGCACAGCTGCAGGCGATGCGGCGCGGCCTGCCGATGGGTCACTCGGGCAGCCCCGGCGGCATGCCGACCGTGCCGGGTATGCCGGGCCAGCCGGGTCCGGGTCAGGACGAGACCGGCCCCACCGGCCAGTACCTCTGAGCAACCGCCCACCGTTCGGATCGAACTGCGTTCGGTGTTCCTGACTCAGTTCGAACAGGGTCAGGAACATCAAACGCAGTTCGATCGCCGAAGCACCTGGGACACGGCGAACGGCCCCTGGACCGAAAGGGGGAAGTGTCCGCGAGGCCGTCCGTCGTTGTGAGCCCGGGGCCGGGACCCACCACGGCCCCGGGCTGGTCTGGTCAGCCGATCTGCGCCGTCAGCTCGTCGTAGTACGTCGCGACCTCGGAGTAGACGCCCGGGTTGCCGGCGTCCGCACAGCCGTTGCCCCAGGAGACGACGCCGATCAGCTTGCCGCCGAGGACGAGCGGACCGCCGCTGTCGCCCTGGCAGGAGTCCTTGCCGCCCTCGTCGTACCCGGCGCAGATCTCGCCCGTACCGACATACTCGCCGCCGTACGCCGAGCCGCACGTCGCGTCGCCCATCAGGGGCACGTCGACCTTCTGGAAGGTGTCCGCCGGGCCGGTGCCCTCGGTGTCGCCCCAGCCGTAGACCGTGGCGGTCGAGCCGCTCTCGCCGACGGAGGTGTCCTGGTTCAGCGGCAGCGTCGCGACGCCGTCGAACGGGGTGGCCAGCGTGACGACCGCGACGTCGTGGGCGCCGTTGCCGTACGCGGGGTCGTACCAGATGTCGGTGATCTTCGACTCCTTGCCGGTGCTGGAGTCGTTCAGGTCGTCGCGCCCCTGCACGGCCGTCCACTCCGACGTCGACGTGCCCTCGACGCAGTGCGCGGCGGTCACCACCTTGTTCGCCGCCACGAGCGTGCCGCCGCAGTACTCACCGCTGGACGCGGGCGAGTTCACGTTCGACATCTGGATGGCCCAGGGTGCGTCCGCCGTGTGCGCGATCTCCCCGCCGACGATCGGCTGGGGGCCATCGACCGCGTACGCCGACCCGACCGCCGCGAACGTCGCGACCGTTCCCGCGGTGGCGACCATCGCCAGACGCATGCGCTTGCTCGTGCTCGACATGTGGTGATCCGTCCTGATCGAGAGACTGATCGGACGACCGTACGAGCGTTCCGTCCTGGTGCCGGAAAGGCCGAGGTCAGGTCCCGGCAAAACCTCGGTCCGGCTCCGGTCAACGCCCTCAGGCGGACGTCATCCGGACGCGGCGCTCACTCGAACAGCACGTACTCCGGCTGCGGGCTCAGCGCCATCACCTCGGCGGGCGTCATCAGCGGGCCGTACCGTTCGTCCTCCTCGTAGAAGAGCTTGAACCCGCTGTGCACCGACGCCGGCGTCTGCGCGCGAATGTTGTCGTACGCCTTGATCTTCCAGTCCCGCCGGCCGATCCCGTCGATCGACTTCACCAGGGCGACGCCGGGGTGCTGCTTCAGCGCCGCCTCGTTGCGCACGATGGACAGGTGCAGCTGGTGGTAGATCATCAGCTTCTCCGGCAGCCGGTGCTCGGCGACGAGCCCGGAGAGGTACGCCGCGCACGCGTCGAGCGCCTGACCGGTGGTGCTGCCGAACACCCGACCGGGGACCTGGCCGGGCTGGACCGCCCACTCCGGGTCCAGTGCGACGCCCACGTCGGGCTGGACGAGGTAGCGCTCCCAGTGCCGCAGCTCGTCGATGAACCGGGCGCGCCCGGGCTGGATGTTCAGCACGAGCAGCGCCCGGTGCCGACGCGCGGCGGCGAGGTAGGTGTCCACGACGGAGTCGGCGACCCAGGAGCGGAACTTCCCGTCGGCGCCCGGGACCGGGTGGACCAGCGTTGCGATGAGCTCCAGGACGGGCAGGACCGGCCGGCCGTACGCGTACGGCGTCGAGCGGGTGAGCATCTCCTCCACCCGCTCGTCGAGGTCGCCGATGCCGAGTCGCCCGAGCGCCGGTGAGGCCGGCGAGCCGCAGTAGCCGAAGAGCCGGTACGCGGGAAGGATCGTGCGGCCGCCGCGGGGCAGCTGCGGGAGCGGCGGCGGGGTGCTCGTCGTGCTCGGCGGGGGCGTCGTGCCCGCCGGCCCGGCACCGCCGCCTGCGGGCGCCACGCTGGTGGGCGACGAGGACGGCTCGCTCCGCTGGCAGGCGGTGAGTCCGATCAGTCCGGCGGCTCCGAGCAGAGCCGTACGGCGCGTCGTGGTTGCATTCCCTCTCCCCGAGCTCATGGCCGACACGTTACGGAACGAGCGCCGCCAGTCGCCCGTCGACCATCTCCATCGCCCGGTGTGTCGCATCGAGGGTGGTCCGGTCATGGGTGACCATCACGGTCCCGACGGCGCGTTCCCGGGTGACGCGGGCGAGCAGGTCCACCACCGCAGCGCCGCGCTCGTGGTCCAGCGCGGAGGTGGGTTCGTCGATGAGCAGCAGCGCGGGGTCGTTCATCAGCGCCCGGGCGATGCCGACCCGTTGGCGCTGCCCGCCCGACAGCTGGTGCGGACGCCGGTCCGCCGCCTCGGTCAGCCCGACCGCGTCGAGCAGCTCGTCGGCGCGCGCTCGTACCGGCGCGCCGTGCCGGCCGGCGAGGCGAGCCACCATCTCCAGCTGCTCGCGGGCGGTGAGCGAGGCGATGAGGTTGGACTGCTGGAACACCAGGCCGAGCGACGTACGCCGCACGTCGGCGGCGCGGCCCCGACCCAGGCCGGTGACGTCCTGCCCGGCGATCTCGAGGCGACCGCTGTCGGGCGTCAGCAGGAGCCCGGCGACCGCGAGCAGGGTGGATTTCCCGGAGCCGGACGGCCCCACCACGGCGACCATCTCGCCGGCGGCGACGTCCAGGGAGACCGCATCGAGCGCGGTGAGGCGGCGGTCGCCGTCGGGGTAGGTGACGGTGACGTCGCTGAGGGACAGGGCGGTGCTCATCGGGCGGCTCCCAGGGCGGTGATCGGGTCGACGGTCGCGATGCGTCGCAGCGCTCCGGCGGCCCCGACGAGGCCGACGGCCACCAGCATCAGCAGGGGGACGAGCGTCGTCGAGGCGTCGACGACGAAGGGCACGGACCGCGCGGCCAGGCGGCCGAGGGCCGCGGCCAGCATCGTCCCCAGCCCGCCGCCGACGACCAGGAGGACGAGCGCCTGGCTGAGGGCGTCCCGGACGAGGTAGCCGGTCCGCGCGCCGATCGCCTTGAGGACCGCGAGGTCCGGCGTGCGCTGGATGGTCCAGACGGTGAAGAACGCGCCGACGACCAGGGCGCTGACCGCCATCAGGAGCACGCGCATCAGCGTCAGCGAACCGTTCTCCGCGGTGTAGGAGCCGACCGCCGAGACCGAGTCGCCGACCGTCATGACGCGCGCGCCGACGGCCCACTCGAACCCGTCCCGATCGAACCCCGACCCGGTCCGCAGCACCAGGACCGACCCTCCCCCGGCGGTGCCCGCGAGCGCGGACGGCGGCGCCCAGACGACGGGCGTGTGGTTGTACGACGCGTCCGGCACGACCTCGGCGACGGCGTACGAACGGCCGCCGATCCGGACGGTGTCGCCGGTCGCCAGCCGCTGGTCGCGCGCGAGGTCCTCACCGACCGCGACCCGGTCGGCGGACAGTCCGGCCGGGGCCACGAACGAGCCCGGCTCCGCGGCGAAGAGGGTCACCGCCGCCTGCCTGCCACCGGCCTCGACCCGGCCGGGCGCGAGCGTCAGCGACGCCGCGTCGGTGACGCCCGGCTGTCGGGCCGCGGTGTCCCGCGCCGACGGGGAGAGCCGGCTGGAGGCGTACGACGCGCTCTCGCCCGCGGCGGGCGTCGAGAACGCGACGCGGTCGCCGGGCAGCGAGGTGATGGCGGAGATGCTCTGCCGGGACAGGCCGGCAGTGAGGCCGGTCAGGAGGACGACGAGCAGGCTGATGAGCCCGACGACCGCCCCCATCAGAGCGAACCGACCCTTGGCGAACCGCAGGTCGCGGACCGCGAGGAACATGCAGGACCCCTTTGCGTGACAGCGTGGTTGGTGACCACTCCATGGCACCGCGTCCGCAAAGATCTGCCATCGCGCGACCGGTGGGACCACGGGTCAACCGTTCGATGGATGTCGCGAGGAGGCGCCGGGGCCGCCTCGTGGCTACCGTCGGGATCGATGAGCACCCCGCACCGGCCCGGCGTCACCGGCAGCAGCCCGGTGATCCGCAGCATGCAGCTGGCGATGCACGGGCTGTTCGTGCTGCTGCTGGCGGTCGGCACCGTCCGCGCCGTCCAGGTCGGCGACCACCTGCCCTGGGTCGTCCTGGCCTGCGCCGCCATCGCCCTCTGGTACGCCGCCGGCCTGGTGGCCGCCCCCGGTGCCCGTCCGCTGGTCGGGCGGGTCTGGCTCCTCGGGCTCGTGGCTCTGTGGGGCGTCGCGGTCCTGCTGAGCGCGGAGCTGAGCTGGGTGGCGTTCGCGCTGTTCTTCCTGGTGCTGCACCTGCTGCCGCGGGTACCCGCACTGCTGGTCGTCGCGGCGATCACCGTCGTCGTCATCGCGGTCCAGCTGGCCGACGGCGACGGGGGCAGCGCCGCCGCGCGGGTCATCGGTCCGTCCTTCGGGGCGCTGGTGGCGATCGGGGTGGCCTGGGTCTACAGCCGGCTGCGCGAGGAGAGCGAGGAACGCCGCCGGCTCGTCCACGAGCTCACCGTCGCCCGGGACGACCTGCTCTCCACGTACGACGAGCTCGCGGTCGCCCAGCGTCAGGCCGGCGTGCTCGCCGAGCGCTCACGGCTGGCGCGCGACATCCACGACACCCTCGCCCAGGGGTTCTCCTCGATCGTGCTGCTGTCGCGGGCGGGCCTGGCCGGCGACGCCGTCCGGCTGCGAGGCCTCATCGAGCAGATCGAGCGCACCGCCGCGACCGGTCTGGCCGACGCGCGGACGGTCGTCCAGGCGCTCACGCCCGACGAGCTGGAGGAGGCGCCGCTGCCCGCCGCACTCGGGCGGCTGCTCGACCGGCTGCACGAGCAGACCGGCATCCGCACCGACCTGGTGGTCGACGGAGAGCCGCGCGCGCTGCCGACCGCGGTCGAGGTCGCGCTGCTGCGCATCGCGCAGGGTGCGCTGGCCAACGTCCGTCAGCACGCGGCGGCCGACCGGGTGACGCTGACCATCACCTACCAGGACGACGCCACCCAGCTGGACGTCGTGGACGACGGCCGCGGCTTCGACCCGTCTGACACGCCGATCCGCAGCAACGGCAGCGGTTTCGGGCTCCGAGCGATGCGCGAGCGACTGACCGGGCTGAGCGGCACGCTGGCCGTGGAGTCGACGCCTGGCGACGGGACGGCCGTGGCCGCGTCCGTACCCCTCGGCACCGGAGCGACCGCGTGACCCGCGTACTGCTCGTGGACGACCACCCGGTCGTCCGGGCCGGTCTGCGGGCGCTGCTGGAGGCGTCGGGAGTCGAGGTCGTCGCCGAGGCCGACCGCGGCGAGGCGGCGGTCGAGGCGGTGCGCGGCCGACCCGTCGACGTCGTCCTGATGGACCTGCAGCTCGGGTCCGGCATGGACGGGGTGGCCGCCACCGAGCGGGTCCTGGCGCTGCCCGACCCGCCTCGGGTGCTCATCCTCACCACGTACGACACGGACGCCGACATCCTGCGCGCGGTCGAGGCGGGCGCGTCCGGCTACCTGCTCAAGGACGCACCACCCGAAGAGCTGGTCGACGCCGTACGCCGCGCCGCAGCGGGCGAGACCGTGCTGGCGCCCGTCGTCGCGCAACGGCTCGTCAGCCGGCTGCGCTCCCCCGTCCGCACGCTGAGTCCGCGCGAGCTGGACGTGCTGCGACTCCTCGCCGCAGGGTTGACCAACCGGGCGATCGCCAAGCAGCTGTTCGTCACCGAGGCGACGGTGAAGTCGCACCTGGTGCACATCTACGCCAAGCTCGGCGTCGACTCCCGGACGGCCGCGGTGACCGCCGCGCGCGAGGCCGGACTGCTGCGCTGACCTGGACGGTGCCCGGTCAGGGGCTCAGGACCTCGCCGGGTCGCGGGACGGTGTGGGCGGCCTCGACCGCCGCGATGATCCGTCTCGTCGGCGTGTCCGGGTCGGGCAGCTCGTGCACCGCGAACCACGCGGCGGCGCGCGCCTCGCTGGCCACCTGCACCAACGGCTCGGTGGCGCACTCGATGCGGTAGATCATGTCGATGTGGCGGACGCCCGGGTCGACCACCGAGGCGAACACGTCGCCGGACGTGACCCGGAGACCGGTCTCCTCCTGCACCTCCCGTACGACGGCGTCCTCGGGCAGCTCGCCGCGGTCGACCAGCCCGCCCGGCAGGCTCCACCCGGTGCGGTGCGTCTGGCGCAGCGCGAGGACCCGGCCCTGGTACTCGATCAGGGCCACCGCACCCATGCTGAACGTGGGCGCGGCGAGCCGGATGATCGCGTGGCTCGGCGCCGCCGGGAGCGCCCGGAAGGCGCGCAGCCCGATGCGGCGCAACGTCCCCGGCTGCTGTGCGGACATCTCAGGCCTCCTGCTCGCGGACGACGCCGGTCGAGCTCCGGTGCTGCCGCCGTACGGCGTGCACGACGTTGTTGATCACGGCCACCAGCGGCACCGCCACGAACGCCCCGAAGATACCCGCGAGGATCGTCCCGCCCGTGACGCAGACCAGGATCGCGAGCGGGTGGATGTCGACGGCCTTGCCCAGGATGATCGGGTTCACCAGGTTGCCGAACAGCTGCACGACCAGGATCAGCGCGACCGCCATGACGATCGCGGTGGTCAGGCCGCTGGCGACCAGCGCGATGAGGCAGACGACGACACCCGCGACGAGCACGCCGATCAGGGGTACGAGCGAACCGAGGAACAGCAGCACCGCCATCGGGACCACGAGCGGCATGCCGGCGATCATCATCACCGGCACCATCGCCAGGGAGTTGAGCGCGGCGAGCAGCACGAGGCTGCGCATGTAGACGGTGAGGGTGCGCCACGCGGCGACGCCGCCCTCGTTCGCGTGCGCACGCGCGTGCACGGGGAAGATGCGGACGAACCACCGCCAGATGCGGCCGTCGTCCAGCACCAGGAAGAGCGTCGCGAACAGGCACAGCACCGCGCCGGAGAGGACGCCGACGGCGCTGGTCGCGGTCTGCAGGAAGCCGTTGACGATGGTGCTGCGGTGCGAGCTGATCGTGTCGCCGAGGTCGGTCGTGTACTCGTCGACGTCGTGCGCGCTCAGGTGCAGCGGGCCGGTGATGAGCCAGTTGCGGATGTCGTCGGCCGCCTGGTTCAGCTGGGTCTGGATGTCGCCGGCCGAGTCGGTCACCTGCGACACGACGAACCAGACGGCGACCGCGAGCCCGGCGATCCCGAGCACGAAGACGCCGACGCCCGCGAGTGCGCGAGGCACACCGGCCCGGACCAGCAGTCGTACGAGGGGTTCGAGCAGAGCCGTGATCATGACGGCGACGGCCATCGTGACGGTGACGAGGCTGATGCTGTTGAGCAGCCGGACGAGCACGACCAGGCCGAGGACGATCGCGACGAAGCAGACCGACCACCACGCTGCCACCCGGACGCCGAAGGGCACTTCGAGGCGGGGGTCGCGCGAGCCGTCGTCGGTCCCCGCGGTCGCGGACGCGGGCGGCTCGGGCACGGTCATGGGACGAGCCTGCCATGGCCGCAGCTCGCCGTGCTGGGCGGCCGCTTCCTCGGTTCCGGCACCGGAGCGTCCGGAACCGTGGCTAGCGTGCCCGCCATGGCGGACTTCACCCAGCACGACCTGAGCGGCAGCACGTTCCAGCAGGTCGACCTGACCGGCGCCCGGTTCGAGCACGTCGACCTCAGCGGCGCCCGGATGGAGGGCGTCGCGTTCAACGGCGCGGTCCTGCACGGCGTCGACCTGATCGACGTCGACATCAAGGCCGACATCGAGCGGCTCACGATCAACGGCGTCGACGTGGGCCCGCTCATCACCGCCGAGCTCGACCGCCGCCACCCCGGCCGGGTGCTGATGCGGCCGACCGACGCCGACGGGTTCCGTACGGCCTGGGACACGGTCGAGGAGCTGTGGACCGGCACGGTCGACACGGCGCGCGCGCTGGACCCGGCGCTGCTGCACGAGTCCGTCGACGGGGAGTGGTCGTTCATCGAGACGCTGCGGCACCTGGCGTTCGCGACGGACGCGTGGGTACGTCGGGCGCTGCTCGGCGACCCGTCGCCGTGGCACCCGCTGGACCTGCCCTGGGACCAGATGCCCGACACGCCCGGCGTGCCGCGGGACCGGTCCGTACGGCCGACGCTGAACGAGGCGCTCGCGCTGCGGGAGGACCGGATGGCCACCGTTCGCGCGTACGTGGACGGCCTGACCGACGAGGACCTGGACCGTAAGACCGAGCCCGTCGAGGGTCCCGGCTGGCCGCCGCCGGTGTCGTTCCCGGTGCGCGAGCCGCTGCTGATCGTCCTGAACGAGGAGTGGGAGCACCGCCTCTACGCCGAGCGCGACCTCGCCACCCTCACCCCCTGACCAGCCCCGCCGGTCGAGCAAGGCGAACGAAGTGAGGCCCGTATCGAGACCATCCTCACCAGGTCTCGATACGGCTCGCCCTGGGGGCTCGCCTACTCGACCGACGGGCACC
>NZ_JAROAV010000056.1 GCF_029439465.1 Luteipulveratus flavus
ACCAAACAAACATTTGGCATCAATCACTCGACACGCTGTTGAGTTCTCAAGAAACAGCCGCTCTCCCAGTTTCACGCTTTTGCAAGCGCTGCCCTGTGAGGCGAACTTCTTCAGTGTTTCCTACTCGGCTCTTGGGCGTCAAATCCGCGTTCTCGCTTCTGCGACTCGCTGATTCTCGCGCGCTTGGCTCCGAGTGGAGTTCCAGGCTAGCAGACTCTGTGAGCTGCTCTGCCCGGTGGGCCTGCCCTCTCGGGCCTTCCCTGTCCGCCCTGTCGGGCTGACATCGAGAACATTAGGGCACGTCCGCCGCGATGTACAAATCGGGCCGTCCGGGCGCCGGCGCACCACCGGCGCGGCCTGCTCCGGACGCGGCTCGGCCCCGCCCGGCAGGACCGGGCGGGGCCGAGGACGTCGGCGAGGATGTCAGTCGATCAGGACGTTCAGCAGGTCCGCACGGGTGAGGACGCCCACGGGCTTGCCGTCCTCGACCACCATGACCGCGTCGCACTTCTCCAGGTCGGCGCGCACGTCGCTCACCGACTCCCCGGCGCCGATCAGCGGCAGCGGCTCGGACATGTGCTTCTCGACGGGGTCGGCCAGGTGCGCGGCGCCGGTGTACAGCGCGTCCAGCAGCTCGCGCTCACTCACCGAGCCGGCCACCTCGCCGGCCATGATCGGCGGCTCGGCCTTGACCACCGGCATCTGCGAGACGCCGTACTCGTGCAGGATCTCGATCGCGTCGCGGACGGTCTCTTTGGGGTGGGTGTGGACCAGAGCGGGCATCCCACCGTCCTTGCCGGCGAGGACCTCGCCCACGGTGCGCTCCCCCGACTCCTTGAGGAAGCCGTAGGAGCTCATCCAGTCGTCGTCGAAGATCTTGGACATGTAGCCGCGGCCGGAGTCCGGGAGCAGGACGACCACGGTTGCCTCGGCCGGCAGGGTCCTCGCGTGGCGGAGAGCGGCGACCACGGCCATGCCGCAGGACCCGCCGACGAGCAGCCCTTCCTCGCGGGCCAGCCGCCTCGTCATGGCGAAGGACTCTGCGTCACTGACCGCGATGACCTCGTCCACGACCTTCGGGTCGTACGCGCGGGGCCACATGTCCTCGCCGACGCCCTCGACGAGGTACGGGCGACCCGTACCTCCTGAGTAGACCGACCCCTCGGGATCCGCGCCGATGATCTGCACCCGGCCGCCCTCACGGTCGGAAGACACCTCGCGCAGGAATCGGCCCGTGCCGGTGATCGTTCCGCCCGTCCCGATGCCCGTGACGAACGACGTGAGCCGGCCGTCGGTGTCGTCCCAGATCTCCGGGCCGGTCGAGCGGTAGTGGCTGTTCGGTCCCTCGGGGTTGGAGTACTGGTCGGGCTTCCAGCCACCCGGGGTCTCCGCGGCGATGCGGTCCGAGACCGAGTAGTAGCTGTCCGGGTGGTCCGGCGGGACGGAGGTCGGGGTCACGACCACCTCCGCGCCGTACGCCCGCAGCACGTTGCGCTTGTCCTCGCTGACCTTGTCAGGGCAGACGAAGATGCACTTGTACCCCTTCCGCTGAGCGATCAGGGCGAGGCCGACGCCGGTGTTCCCGGACGTGGGCTCGACGATGGTCCCGCCGGGCTGCAGCTCACCCGAGGCCTCGGCGGCCTCGATCATCCGCAGCGCGATCCGGTCCTTCACCGAACCGCCGGGATTGAGGTACTCGACCTTGGCGAGGACCGTGCAGGCGATGCCGTCGGTCACGGTCGAGAGCTTGACGAGCGGCGTGTTGCCGACGAGGTCTGCGATGTTCTCCGCGTACTTCACGTGACCATCGTCTCAGGTTCTGGACAGCGCGGCGCGGCTCGGGCACCCACAAGGGTGGGTGAGACGATCCCACTAGGGCGGACGAGAGGGGTTGAGCACCGCATGGGACGAGCGAGGCGGGCACGCAGGATCGCGTCGAAGGCGGCGTACGGGGGCGGGGTGACCGCCGCGAGCGCGGTCGCCAGCGCCGCGGCGGCGTACGGGCTGCTGCGGGCGGAGGCCCGGATCGCACGCCGCGTCGTCGGCACACCGTTCGACACGGCGCCGGAGGACTCCGGGACGTACGGGCACGGTTTCGGCGACGCCGTCCACCTGCTCGTGCTGGGCGACTCCAGCGCCCGGGGCATGGGCGCCGACGAGCGCTCCCAGACCGTCGGCAGCATCATCGCGACCGCGGTCGCGGCCCTCACCGGCCGGCCGGTCCAGCTCACCAACGTCGCGGTGGTCGGCGCGCAGTCCGCCGACCTCGACGGACAGGTCGACCAGGCCCTGGCCGCTGTCCCGCAGCCTGACGTCGTCGTCATCATGGTGGGCGCCAACGACGTCACGCACCGCATCAGCCGGTCCACCTCCGTGCGCCACCTCGCGATGGCGGTCCGCCGGCTGCGCGAGTCGGGCGCCGAGGTGGTCGTCGGCACCTGCCCGGACCTCGGCACGATCCGACCGCTGCCCCAGCCCCTGCGGCTCGTGGCCCGCCGCTACTCGCGTGACCTCGCGGCCGCGCAGACGGTCGCCGTCGTCGAGCAGGGCGGCCGCACCGTCTCCCTCGGTGACCTGATCGGCCCCGACTTCGCCGAACGGCCGGCCGTGATGTTCAGCCAGGACCGGTTCCATCCCTCTCCGGCCGGGTACGCCCGGGCCGCGTCGGCCCTGCTGCCGAGCGTGCTCGACGCGCTCGGCCAGCCGACGCCGGACACCGGCCTGGCCCCCGACCGGCGACGCGGGGAGAGCGTCGGACCGGTCGCCGAGGCCGCGGTACGCGCCGTTCGCGACCCGGGCACCGAGGTCAGTGCCACCGAGCTGCACGGGTCCCAGGTCGGCCACCGGGGCCGGTGGGCGGTCCTGCGCCGCCGGCGCCGGCAGCCGGTGCCGGCCGAACCGGCCCAGCCCGATCCCGACAGCGCGCCGGGCGTCGACGACGGCGACCTCGACAACCGTCGCGCCTCGGCGAGGGCGGACCGCGCATGACCGCACGCCCCTCCGCCAGGTGAGCAAGCGCTCAGGCGCCGTAGACTGCCTGACCGTGCGGAGCGGCACTCTGGCCCGCCCGCCGATCGGCCCGGTCCTGGGCCCCGCGATCTGGAGGACACATGCCTGAAGCCGTCATCGTCTCCGCAGCGCGTACGCCCATCGGGCGCGCGTTCAAGGGCAGCCTGAAGGACATGCGCCCGGACGACCTGAGCGTGCTGGCCATCAAGGCCGCGCTGGAGAAGGTCCCCGACCTGGACCCGACGCTCATCGAGGACCTCTACCTGGGCTGCGCCGAGCCGTGGGCGGAGCAGGGTAACAACATGGCGCGTCTGGTCGCGGTGCTCGCCGGCTTCGACCACCTGCCCGGCGCGACGATCAACCGGTTCTGCTCCTCCTCGGTGCAGACGACCCGGATGGCCGCCCACGCGATCAAGGCCGGCGAGGGCGACGTCTTCCTGTCCGCCGGCGTGGAGTGCGTCTCCCGGTACGCCGACATGTCCGGCGCCGGCTCCTCCCCCGAGGAGTGGAAGAACCCCCGCTTCGCCGACGCCCAGGCCCGCACGGCCGACATCGCGAAGAACAACGCCACCTGGACCGACCCCCGCACCGAGGGCGTGCTCCCGGACATCTACATCCAGATGGGTCAGACCGCCGAGAACGTCGCCACCTCGCGCGGCATCTCTCGTGAGCGGCAGGACGAGTGGGGCGTCACCTCGCAGAACCGCGCCGAGAAGGCGATCAACGAGGGCTTCTTCGAGCGCGAGATCACTCCGGTGACGCTGCCCGACGGCAGCGTGGTGTCCAAGGACGACGGCCCGCGCGCCGGCACCACGCTGGAGAAGGTCTCGACGATGCAGCCGGTGTTCCGGGAGAACGGCACCGTCACCGCCGCGAACTGCTGCGCCCTCAACGACGGCGCGGCGGCGCTGGTCGTGATGAGCGACACGAAGGCGAAGCAGCTCGGCATCACGCCGCTGGCACGGGTCGTCTCCACCGGCGTCTCGGCGCTCTCGCCCGAGATCATGGGCCTCGGCCCGGTCGACGCCTCCAAGCAGGCACTGGCCCGCGCCGGCATGACCATCGCCGACATGGACCTCTACGAGATCAACGAGGCGTTCGCGGCGCAGGTGCTGCCGTCCGCCGACGACCTCGGGATGGACTTCGACAAGCTGAACGTCCACGGCGGCGCGATCGCGCTCGGCCACCCGTTCGGCATGACCGGCGCGCGCATCACGACCACGCTGCTCAACGGTCTGCAGTCGACCGACGGCACGTTCGGCCTCGAGGCGATGTGCGTGGGCGGTGGCCAGGGCATGGCCATCATCTACGAGCGCCTCAGCTGACACGCCGTATGACGAAGGCCGCGACCCGGACGGGTCGCGGCCTTCGTCGTTGCCGCTCCTGGATGAACGGCGTCGAACGGGGTCAGGCAGGCGGTCGCGGCGCCAGCTCGTCGGTCTGCCAGGTCTCGCCGTCGCAGCGCCAGACCATGGTCGACTCGTCCGGGTTCGAGCCGCGCGGTGCGTCGGCGAAAGCCATGCCGGCCTCCTGCACCGCCTCCTCGTGCTTGCGCCAGGAGGCCCGGTAGTCGGCGCGCAGCGCAGCGACGTCGTCGCCGGGCATGTAGGCCATCATCGCCGCCGGCACGTGCTTGCGGTGCTTCGTGCCGTCCGGCTGCAGCACCCACCAGCGCTCGCTGGTCATCCGGTGGGAGGCGCGCAGCTCCAGGGTGCTGTCGGTGTGCCAGCGCCACCGCACCGACCATCCTCGGGCGAAGAGGCACCCGTCGCGGCGCTCCTCCACGGCGCGAGCGGGGAGCGTCACCGCCCACGGGGCGAACTCGTCGGCGAATCTGCCTGCCACGGCTGCGGACTCGATCACGAGAGGGCAGCCTAGCGATCGGCTGCTCGCGACATGACGCCTACCCGAGAGAACGGCGTACGGCAGCGAGCCTCGAGGCGAGCGAGAGGTCGGTCGCGAGCCCGGCGCGACAGGCGTCGTACGTGACCACGGCAAGCTGGTCGGCGAGCGCCGCCGGGCCGAGATCGGGGACCGCGCACGACGGGTGGGCCTGGGTGTGCGCGGCGGCGTCGGCCAGCTCCTGGACCAGGGCGGCCAACGCCGCGGCACGCGAAAGCGCGTGGTCCAGCGGCAGCTGATGCCACCGCTGGACCACGCGCCGCAGCTCGACGGCGACCTCGTCGGGCACCGGTGAGCGTCGCGTCATGCGATCAGTCGCGCAGGCGGGCGAGCAGGCGCAGGATCTCGACGTACAGCCAGACGACGGTGACGATCAGGCCGTGCGCCATCAGCCACGAGTACTTCTGCGGGAGACCGGCGCGCACGCCCTGATCGATCGTGTCGAAGTCGACCGCCAGGGAGTAGGACGCGAGACCGATGGCGAAGACCGAGATCAGGATGCCGAGCCAGCTGTTGTTGCCGACGCCCCATCCGTCGAGCACTCCGGTCATCACGAGCACGAGGTTGACGAGCGCGAAGAGGACGTAACCCATCAGCATCATCCCGAAGATCTTGCGGGAACGAGCCGTGACCCTGATGAAGCCGGACTTCCAGCCGGCGAACATGCCGACGAACACGCAGAGTGTCGCGAGCACCGCCTGGGCGACGATCCCGTGGCCGTACTGCTGGTTGGCCCACTGGCTGAACGCTCCGACGAAGAGCCCCTCGAGCGCCGCGTACCCGACGATCAACGGGACCGAGATCGTCTTCTTGAACGCGATCACCAGGCCGAGGACCAGACCGCCGAGCATGCCCGCGAGCCACAAGCCCATCCCGGTCGAGGGCGACTGGTCCGAGACGAACCAGGCACCGGTCGCGAAGACGACGAGGAGGGCGAACAGGCCCAGCGTCTTCATGACGACGTCGTCCAGGGTCATCCGACCCGTCTGCTGCGGGGTTGCGGTCCCCGCGCTGTACATCTGCTCCAGCTGCTCGTTGCTCAGCTGCTGCTGACCGGCGCCCCAGGCTCCGGCCGTTCCTGTCTGCTGCTGCGGGCCGGGCTGCCCCCACTGCGGCTGTGCGGACATGCCCGGACGGTCGTCCTGCGGTGACTGCTGCCCACGCTGCCCGAAGCCGGCGTACCGACCCTCGGACAGATCCTTCTCGAACCGGTTGAACACCGGGTTGCTGGCCATGGCTCCTCCAGGCGTCATGGTCCGCGTCCACTTACGCGCGGCTTCCTCTTGAGTGTAGAAGCCTTGGGAGGCCGCGGAAGTTCCCGTACGGAAGAAGGGCGAGGGTGCCCTCGACGGGACTCGAACCCGCACCGGAAGCGATTTTAAGTCGCCTGCCTCTGCCAGTTGGGCCACGAGGGCGGGTCCACCGTACCGATCGGTACCACAACGGAGGGCGCAGCATCCTTCGCGGATGCCTGTTTATCGCAAACCTGCGGCATACCCGGAGCAAAGGTGGTGCGATAAGGCGTTGATCACAAGAGGGGGAAGACCGACGGGAGACGACACCTGATGGAGCACACACGCGAGCCGAGCACCGCGCTCGCGGAGACCTCCGGACCGGAGCGGCCGGGCGCTGAGTTCGCCCAGGTCCTGCACGCCTCGATCCTCGGGCGTGGACTCGCCCTGAACCGGCTGCGCGACCACCTGGCCGCGCGCGGTCAGCACGTGGGCGTCAGCACGCTCTCGTACTGGCAGAACGGCGCGCGCAGGCCCACGACGCGATCGCTGCCGGTGATCCAGGCACTCGAGGAGGTGCTGGAGGTCGCCCCGGGCACCCTGACGACACTGTTGCCGACCGACATGGAGCGGGCGTCGCGGCAGAGCCGCTTCTCCTCCGCAGCAGGATTCGCGGGCGCGGTCGACCGGATGGTCCGCGAGATGGGCACGACCGGGCCCGGCCACACGGTCAACCTGAGCGTGATCGAGCGGCTCGCCATCGGTGCGAACGGCGCCATGGTCTCCAAGGAGGTCCACCAGGTCATCCGCGCCGTGGACGAGGTCGACCGGCAGATCGTCACCTACCAGGGAGAGCCCGGCTGCGACGTCGGGCTGATCGAGCTGAACGCGCTCAGCGGCTGCCGCCTCGGCCGGCAGCGCACCGACGCCGCGTCGGGCCTGCTGCTCACCGAGATGCTGTTCGACCGCAACCTGCGCCGGCACGAGCCGCACGTCTTCCAGTACGCCGTCGTCGACCGCAACACGATCGCGACGACCGAGCACTACCGCCTGCACATCCAGCGCGGTGGCCTGCACGTCGCTGAGATCGAGTTCCACCCCGAGCGCCTCCCGGTGCGGGTCGAGGAGTTCTACCGCCGCAACCTGGAGGAGCCGGACGTGCGGCGTCGCGTCGTCGACCTGCAGGACGGCAACCGTGCCTACCTGGTGACCGAGCAGCTGGTCCCGGGGATCTCCGGGCTGTCCTGGACCTGGGCCTGAACAAGCCAGTGCCGGAGTCGCCCGGGGCGGGAGCGACTCCGGCACTGCTCGACCGGGAGGATCAGACGGTGTCCCCGGTCGGTCGCCGTCGGCGAGCGACGCCTGCGACGCCGAGCACACCGACCGCGGCGAGACCCGCCGCTGCGAGGACCTGTCCGGAGTCCTCGGTCCGTGCCTTCGGCGGAGTCGTCGCGTAACCACCGGCGTAACCGGCAGCGTCGTACGCGCTGCCGGGCATCTTGTCGGCGTACCTGCCGTGGACGAGCGAGGCGTACTGCGCCACGCTCACCGAGCCGCCACCGATCGCCGTACGGGCATCGCCGTCCAGGGCGACCACGCGGTCGCCGCGCACGGCGTACCAGGCGTCGACCTGCGGCTCGTGCAGCAGCGGGCTGCCCTTCGCGAGCGCACCCATCCGCGCCTCGGTGTCCCCGGAGGCGACGTTGACCGCCTGCCAGGTCCCGTCGGGTGCGGGCGCGGTGGTGATCGCCGCCTTCTCGGACCCGATGGAGTAGGTGGTGACGGCGAAGCGCGCCTGACCCACCGGGCCGGTTCCGGACCGCACGAAGGCCGGGCTGAGCTCGTAGACCGGAACGGCCGCTGCCATCCGCGATGCGGCGCTGCCCTTGGCGGGGGCGCCGCCCATCGCCTTGGCCTTCGACGCGGCGTACCGGTCCAGGAGTCCACCCGCGACGGCACGGGCTGCCGCGGCGTCGGCGCTGCTGCTGAACGCCGGCGCCACCGGGTTGATGGGAGAACCGGCCGCGGTGGCGGTGGCGGCCGGGAGGACGACGGCAGCGCCGGCGAGGGCGACACCGAGCAGTCCGTGACGCAGGGTGCGAGTCGACATGTCAGGCTCCGATCCCGTAGAGGGAGTGGGTCCAGGTGAACGACCCGTTGCTGCGGTAGTAGCCGTAGGAGCCGTAGTTGTACCGGCTGTCGCTGGGCCACGGGTTGTACCAGCTGATCTGGGAGTAGGCCGAGTCGTAGCCGTAGATGGCCATCATGTGGCCCCCGCCGGAGCTCCACTGGATGCGCGTGTTGAGCGGGCGGCCCGCGGCGATGTCGGTCGAGATCGTCGTGTAGTTCACGGCGTAGGAGACGTAGTAGCCGGGGTTGATGCCGAGCGCGCGGAACGCCGTCTGGTCGTTGCCGAGCGTCGCCTGGTTGTTGGGGCAGGTGTAGGCCGTGCTGTAGCCGAACGCCAGGTCGCAGAAGGTGTTCTGCGAGACCGAGGCGCCGAACCAGCCGGCGATGGTGTTGCCGGTCGCCGCCCAGCACCAGTTCGACTGCTGCTGGGCCTGGCCGTAGATGTTGAGGGTGCGGGACGCCGCGTGCGCCGGCGCCGCCGTACCGACGGCGGCCGCCGCCAGCACCAGAGCGACGCCGGCGCGACGCAGGGTGGGGGAGTTTCGAGACATCGTGGCGATTTCCTCTCTCGGAGAGGGCCAAAGATGGTGCGATATCCCTCAGCGCACCAGAGGGGTCGACGAACGTGTGAACGTTCCGAGAACGCTCGACCGCACGGGTGCGCGACCGGCCGGGGGGCACAGGTGAATGTTCACCGTGGCCCACGCGGCGCGGTGAGGAGCAGGAGAACGAGGCAGCATGAACACCACCTCACGGCGCGGCGGTGCAGGCGGTCATCCGTCGTTCGACGAGGCCCTGCGATCCGCGATCGCCCACCGCGGACTGGCGCTCAGCCGGGTTCGCGACCATCTCGCCACCCGCGGCCAGCACGTCGGGGTCAGCACCCTGTCGTACTGGCAGAACGGTGAACGCCAGCCGACGACCCGCTCGTTGCCCGTGGTCCACGCGCTGGAGCAGGTGCTGGCCCTGCCGCCGGGCACTCTCACCACCCTGGTGACCGAGGACGCCTCACGGGAGGCTCGCCGCAGCCGGCTGGCCGGCATGACCGAGTTCGGCGGGACGATCGATGAGCTGATCGGCGAGATGGGCAGCCCCTCCGTCGGGCAGAGCGCCTGCCTGAGCGTCAGCGAGGGGATCGCCATCGGTCGGGAGCGCTCGATGGAGACCAAGCACGTGCACCAGGTGGTGCGCGCGGTGGAGGACGTGGACCGGCAGGTCGTGGCCTACCAGGGCGAGCCGGGCTGTGACGCCGCCAGGATCTCCTTCCTCGCGATCAGCGGCTGCCGGATCGGACGGCTCGGCCGCCACGCACCCACCGGCATGGTCGTGGCGGAGCTGCTGTTCGACCGGTTGATCCGTCGGCAGGAGACCCACGTCTTCCAGTACATGATCAAGGACGACAACCGCATCCCCATGTACGAGCACTACCGGATGCACCTCTACTCCGGCGGCACCCACGTCGTGGAGCTGCAGTTCCACCCCGACGCCGTCCCCGTGCGGATCGAGGAGTTCCACCGCCGGCGGCTGCAGGACCCCGACTCACGATGCAACCCGGTGCCGATCTACCACGGCGGCCGGGCGCACCTGGTGACCGAGCCTGCGGCACCGGCCGTCACCGGACTGCGCTGGGAGTACGACTGAGCCGCGGGGTCAGGCCACCGACAGCGCGATGCCGTCGAGGATGTCCTTCTCACTGGTGGCGACGTCGGTGATGCCGCTGCGGTCGACCAGGCGCTCGATGACCGCGCGCCAGACGAGGGCGCCGGCGCCGATCACGTCGACCCGACCCGGGTGCATGAACCCCAGCTCGGCGCGCTGGGCGTGGGTGCGGTGCAGCAGGTCGCCGCAGGCGTCGACGACCTGCCCGACCGGCAGGCGCGTCCCGTGGATGGTGGCCGAGTCGTACGCCGTCAGCCCGAGGGCGTGCGCGGTGATGGTGGTCACCGAGCCGGCGAGACCGACCAGGGTGCCGACTCCGCGCAGGTCGACGGTCCGCTCGGCCAGGTCCAGGGCGGCGTGCACGTCGGCGAGGGCGGCACTCACCTGCGAGCGGGTCGGGGGGTCCGAGCGCAGGTGCCGCTCGGTCAGCCGGACGCAGCCGATGTCGACCGAGCGGGCCGCCTCGACGGCCGTCGTGCCCCGGACGAGCTCGGTCGATCCGCCGCCGAGGTCGACGACGAGGTACGGCGCCGGTGCGCCTGCGGACAGCAGGTCGCCGGTGGCGCCGGCGAAGCTGAGCGACGCCTCCTCGTCACCGCTCACGACCTCCGGCTCGACGTCGAACCCGTCGAACGCCGCGCGTACACCGCTGACGAACTCGGCGGCGTTCGAGGCGTCCCGAGAGGCCGAGGTGGCGACGAACCGCACGCGTTCCGCGCCGAGCTCGCGGCACTGGGCGGCGTACTCGCTCGCCTGGGCGAGGGTGCGCTGCATCGCCTCAGGCGCGATCGCCCCGGTGACGTCGACACCCTGACCCAGCCGCACGATCTCGGTCCGGCGCAGCACGTCGGTGAGGCGGCCACCGTGCGTGACCTGGTTGCCGTCGGTGACCTCGGGGCCCTCGGCGATGTCGGCGACCAGCAGCCGGATGGAGTTGGTACCGCAGTCGACCGCTCCCACGCGGGTCACGAGTCGCTGCCCTCCGGACGGCAGCAGACGCCGGCCCACCACTGCGGCAGCGCGGCCAGCGCCTCGTCGCCGAGCGGGTTCACACCCGGGCCGACGGCGAGGGAATGAGCGACGAGCACGTGCAGGCACTTGACCCGGGTCGGCATCCCGCCGGCCGACACACCGGCGATCTCCGGGACGTCACCGAGCTCGGCGCGGCGACGCAGGTAGTCCTCGTGAGCGGCCGCATACGCCTGCGCGAGAACGGGATCCGCCTCGATCCGCTCGGACATCTCGCGCATCATCCCGGACGACTCCAAGGTGCTGACGGCACCGGTCAACCGCGGGCAGGTGGCGTAGAAGGAGGTGGGGAACGGCGTCCCGTCCGGCAGCCGCGGGCGCGTCCGGACGACGGTGGGGCAGCCGCACGGGCAGCGCGCCGCGATGGCCACGATGCCGCGAGGGGGACGGCCGAGCTGGTGCTGCACCCAGGCGAGGTCGGCAGGGTCGATCGACGGGTCGTTCCCGGAGTCGGTGACGCTCACTTGGCCGGTGCCGTCCCGCCGGACTCCTTGACCGACTCCCACACCTGGCCGTACCACGGGCGGCCCGGGCGGACGTCGGAGCCCGTCACGCTGTCCGGTTTCGTCGCCTCGCGGACGGTGCCCTGGTCGTCGATGAGGATGTACGCCCGCTCCCCCGGCTTGGCGAACCCGAGCCGCTGCCGCGCCTGCTGCTGCACGTACGCCGGGTTGGCCCAGCGCTCGCGCTCGCGCTGCAGCGCGGTCACCGAGGTGCGCTGGGTCGCGACCTTGTCGTTCAGGGCGTCGATCTGCGACCGCTGGTGCAGGTAGTTGCGCAGGGTCGGGATGATCAGCACCGCGAGGAACATCAGGATCAGGCCGAGGGTGACCATCCGGCGCATCGACTTCGGCCGACGCCGGGCACCGGGTGCGCCGGCCGGGGAGGCCGCGGCTCGTACCGTCGGACGGGACGAGCCGCGGACCGGACGCGCGGCCGTACGAGAGCTGCCGCCCGAACGGGGGCGTGGACGGCTGCCCGCGGTCGCCCGTCCACGGCTGCTCTTGGTCGTACGGGAGTCGCGCGCCACCGGTGTCAGCCCTTGAACCTCGGGAAGGCGCTCGCCCCGGCGTACACCGCGGCGTCGTCCAGCTCCTCCTCGATGCGCAGCAGCTGGTTGTACTTGGCCACCCGGTCCGAGCGGGCCGGGGCGCCGGTCTTGATCTGGCCGCAGTTCGTCGCGACCGCGAGGTCGGCGATCGTGGTGTCCTCGGTCTCGCCGGAACGGTGCGACATCATGCTGGTGTAGCCGCTGCGGGAGGCCAGGGAGACCGCGTCGAGGGTCTCGCTCAGGGTGCCGATCTGGTTGACCTTGACCAGCAGCGAGTTGGCCGTGCTGGTGTCGATGCCCTTCTGCAGGCGGGTCGGGTTGGTGACGAAGAGGTCGTCACCCACGAGCTGGACCTTGTCGCCGAGCTCGGCGGTGATGTGCGCCCAGCCGTCCCAGTCCTCCTCATCCAGCGGGTCCTCGATGGAGACCAGCGGGTAGGCGTCGACCAGCTCGGCGTAGTAGGCGGACATCTCCTGCGCGGACTTCTGCTGGCCCTCGAAGGTGTAGCTGCCCTTGTCGTGGAACTCGCTCGCGGCGACGTCCAGCGCGAGGGCGATCTGCTTGCCGGGCTCGTACCCGGCCTTGGTGATCGCCTCGACGATGAGGTCGAGGGCGGCGCGGTTGGACTCCAGGTCCGGGGCGAAGCCGCCCTCGTCACCGAGGCCGGTCGACAGGCCGCGGTCCTTCAGCACGGACTTCAGCGCGTGGTAGACCTCGGCACCCCAGCGCAGCGCCTCGCGGAACGACTCGGCGCCGATCGGCGCGATCATGAACTCCTGGATGTCGACGTTGGAGTCCGCGTGCGCGCCACCGTTGAGGATGTTCATCATCGGCACCGGCAGGACATGGGCGTTCGGGCCGCCGACGTAGCGGAACAGCGGGAGCTCGGCCGAGTCGGCGGCGGCCTTCGCGACGGCCAGGCTCACCCCGAGGATCGCGTTCGCGCCGATGGAGCCCTTGTTGTCGGTGCCGTCCAGGCTGAGCATCTCCGCGTCGATGAGCCGCTGCTCGCTCGCCTCGAAGCCCAGCAGGGCCGGGCCGATCTGCTCGATCACGGCGTCGACGGCGTCCTCGACACCCTTGCCGCCGTAGCGCTTCTGGTCACCGTCGCGGCGCTCGACCGCCTCGAACTGCCCGGTGGACGCACCACTCGGGACCGCCGCGCGCGAGATCGTGCCGTCGTCCAGCGCGACCTCGACCTCCACGGTGGGGTTGCCGCGAGAGTCCAGGATCTCGCGGGCGCCGATTGCCTCGATAGTGGCCAAGGAAGTCTCCTGCACGTACGTGAGCGGGCGATGGCGGACGCCGAGGGCATCCTCGCCGAGCCTAGCCCGTACACCCGGGTCGCTCTCGGAGCGACCCGCACCGCCGGCTCAGCCCACCGCCGTACGCAGTGCCGTCACCACCGGGGGCAGGGCGGAACGGACCTGGTCGGCGGCCTGGGCGAACACCGCCGGTCCGCGCCGGTAAGGGTCGACGATGTCGGCGGACTCCGCCGGACGCGGTGCGACGTCGGCGCGGCACGCCGTCGCCGCGGCCACGACCTCGGCCACCGCCTGGTCCTCGCGCCGGACCTGGCCGGTGTCGACGGCGACCCTCAGCAGGTCGGCGAGATCGGTCAGCGCGAAGGCGCGCCGCATCGCCCTCGGCTGCAGCTGCGCCACGGCCGACCGGTGCTCGCGCGTGGCGGTGATGACGAGGTCGGCCGCCTCGACCAGATCGGGGTGCAGCTGCCGCGCCACGAACCCGTCGGCGGTGAGACCGTCCTCGGCGAGAGCCCGCTCGGTCTCGGTGTCCGCCGGTGAGCCGGCCAACGCGCGGGAACCGGCGCTCGTCACCGCGATGCCCGTACCGGCCAGGTGATGACGCAGCACCACCTCGATGTACGGGGAGCGGCACACGTTGCCCGTGCACACGACCAGGATCGACCCTCGAGCGCCACTGTCCACCACGCGCCGCAGCGTAGCGAGGCGGGCACGGCGACCGGGACGGGCGGGGCGACCGGGACGGGCGGGGCGACCGGGACGGGCGGGGCGACCGGGACGGGCG
>NZ_JAROAV010000057.1 GCF_029439465.1 Luteipulveratus flavus
GGCGGGGCGACCGGGACGGGCGGGGCGACCGGGACGGGCGGGGCGACCGGGACGGGCGGGGCGCGGCGTACGGTGCGACCGTGCGACGCGTGCTGATCACCGGACTGTCCGGCGTGGGCAAGTCCAGCGTGCTCGAGCGGCTGGCCGCGCTCGGCCACCGCACGGTCGACACCGACCTCGGTCCGTGGCTGCACGAGGTGCCGGTCGAGGACGCCGGAGGGACGACGCATGAGCCGATGCTGGTGCCCGAGCTGATGGACGAGCTGCTGCGCACCGCCGACGGCGAGTTGCTCGCTGTCGCCGCCACGGCGCGCAACCAGGGTGACTTCTACGACCGGTTCGACGCGGTCGTCCTGCTCAGCGCGCCGGTCGAGGTGATGGCCGAGCGGCTCGAACACCGCAGCACCAACGACTACGGCAAGGACGCGACCGAACGAGCCGAGGCGCTGGCGTACAAGGAGACGGTCGAGCCGTTGCTGCGACGCGGCGCGACCCTGGAGATCGACACCCGGACGCCGCTGGACGAGGTGGTCGCATCAATCCTGGGGCACGTCGGGCTGGATCCGTAGGCAGCGCACCGGGTCTCGGTACGGGCCTGACTTCGTCCGCCCTCCTCGACCAGCGGTGGGCGGGACGCGCCGCTCGGCCGGCAGAAGGTGGTGAGTGGCACAGGTATGCGTGTGCTGCCGGCCAGGTTTTGCCGAGGGGGTGAGGGGCTAGTCGGGTGGGGGCGCGAGGAGGAGGCGCAGGTCGGTCCAGTCCTCACCGGCCCGGGTGTCGAGCCGGCTCGCGAGCTCGAGCAGGCGCGCATCGAGCGCCGGGTCCCCGCCTCGCCGCGCGAGCCGGGCCCGCACCTTGTCGACGACGAGCGGGAGCGGCAGCGAGGCCGGGATGCCGGCCAGCAGGTCGTCGTGGGCGCGGTCGGGCTTCTCCGCAGCCTTGATCCGCTCCCAGGACGCCTCGACCTCGGCCGGCGTCGACGCGTCACCGTCCCCGAACACGTGCGGGTGGCGGCGCACCAGCTTGGCGACGAGCCCGGCGGCGACGTCGTCGATGTCGAACGGCTCCTGCTCGTGCTCCTGTGCCACCCGTGCATGGAAGAGGACCTGCAGCAGCACGTCGCCGAGCTCCTCCTCCAGGTGCGAGAGGTCCTCGGTCTCGATCGCCTCGACCGTCTCGTGGGCCTCCTCCAGCAGGTACGGCGCGAGGCTGGCGTGCGTCTGCTCCGCATCCCAGGGACAGCCGCCCGGGGACCGGAGCGCGTCCATGACGGCGACGGCGTCCAGCAGCCGCGCACCGGGGACGTCCCAGGACCCGACGAGAACCTCCACCTCCGGCGGCTCCTCCAGCCGGGACAGCTCGGCCGCGAGCGCGTCGGTGAGGCCGGGGTCGCCGTCGGGGGAACCCACCCAGACGACGTCGCCCGCGCCGGTCCGCTCGACCAGCCGTCGGGCCAGTAGGAGACCTTGCTCGTCGGTCGTGACGACCTCGACGCCCGATGTGGTCACGGCGTGGGTCGTGGGGTCCTCGGTGTCCGCGGCCAGGACCTGCGTCGCGGACCCGAGGACCTGCCAGGCGTCACGGGTCAGCAACCCCGCGGCCACCCGCGGGCTGGTCACCAGGATCGTCAGGCGATGGGTCACGCGGTCGTCAGGAGTCGCTGGACTGCTTGAGCCAGTTGTTCAGCTTCCCCGCCTCGACGGGGCCGCCCTTGCTCCAGCGGCCGTAGCGAGGGTTCAGCTTGATGTCGGCACTGCGGACGAGCGTGGCCAGCGCGGTCTGCGAGCGCGGGTTGTCCCGCAGCGTGCCGAAGGTGAGGTTGGACTGCACGGCGTCGATGCCGGCGTTGCTCGGGTCGGCGACCGGCTGCAGAGCCTTCTCCGCCTGGTCCCGCGAGACGCCGAGGTCGTACCGCGCGGCCAGCTCGTTCAGCTTGGGCCGCAGGGCGAGGAAGATCGCCGCGCTCTGGCCGTCGAAACCGGTCTGCGGGGCGACCCGGGAGACGTCCTTGACCGCGTCCTGGACCTGGGCGGTCGTGACGGTGGTGTCGCCGTACGTCGCGGCGGTGCGGCCGTCGGACATCAGGCCGCCGCAGCCGGAGACCGCCAGCGTCGCCCCGGCGAGCAGTGCCAGGCCGGCCGTACGCCGCGAACGGCGGGTGGTGCGCAACACGTGAGGTCCTCTCCCTTGGTCTGCCGGGGACATGATGCCACTCACACTCCGGCCGCTCACGACGAGGCGGCCGCAGCGGCCGGGACGTCGTCCAGCAGCACCGCTCGGATGAGCTGGGCGGCCCACTGCAGCACGTCGGTGTCCCGCAGCGGATGACCCGCGACGGGCGCCGTCGTCGGCACCGGGACCAGGATCTGGTGCAGCGCGTCCTTGACGAGCGTGCCCTTGTAGATCCGCTGCAGGCGCAGCGCCTGGCTCTCGCGCAGGTCGACCGGACCGAACCGGACGAACTTGCCCTGCACGGCGATGTCGGACACGCCGCCCTGCCGCGCGACGGTGCGCAGCCGGGCGACCTCGATCAGGTGCTGCACCGGCTCCGGCGGCTGGCCGTACCGGTCGTTCAGCTCGTCGACGATCTCCTGCAGACCTGCCTCGTCCTGGACGGTGGCGAGCTTCTTGTACGCCTCCAGCCGCAGCCGCTCCCCCGGCACGTAGTCGTGCGGCAGGTGCGCGTCGACGGGCAGCTCGATCTTGACCTCCGCAGGCGCCTTGTCGCCGCCCTCACCACGGAAGTCCGCGACGGCCTCGCCGACCATCCGGACGTACAGGTCGAAGCCGACGCCGGCGATGTGGCCGGACTGCTCGCCGCCGAGCAGGTTGCCGGCGCCGCGGATCTCCAGGTCCTTCATCGCGACCTGCATGCCGGCGCCGAGGTCGGTGTGGCTGGCGATGGTCTCCAGCCGGTCGTGCGCGGTCTCGGTGAGCGGCTTGTCCGGCGGGAAGAGGAAGTAGGCGTACGCCCGGTCGCGGCCACGGCCGACCCGACCGCGCAGCTGGTGCAGCTGGGAGAGCCCGAGGACGTCGGAACGCTCGACGATCAGGGTGTTGGCGTTGGAGATGTCCAGGCCGGTCTCGACGATCGTCGTGCAGACCAGGACGTCCGAGCGCCGCTCCCAGAAGTCGACGACGACCTCCTCCAGCCGGTGCTCGCTCATCTTGCCGTGCGCCGTGGCGATCCGGGCCTCGGGCACGAGCTCGCGCAGCCGGGCCGCGGTCTTCTCGATGGACTGCACCTTGTTGTGGACGAAGAAGACCTGACCCTCGCGCATCAGCTCGCGTCGGATCGCGGCGGTGATCTGCTTCTCGTCGTACCCGCCGACGAAGGTCAGGACCGGGTGCCGCTCCTCCGGAGGCGTCGCCAGCGTGGACATCTCCCGGATGCCGGTGACGGCCATCTCCAGGGTCCGCGGGATCGGCGTCGCCGACATGGCCAGGACGTCGACCGCCGTCCGCAGCTGCTTGAGCTGCTCCTTGTGCTCGACGCCGAAGCGCTGCTCCTCGTCGACCACGACCAGACCGAGGTCCTTGAACCGGATCTCCTTGGACAGCAGGCGGTGGGTGCCGATGACCAGGTCGACGCTGCCCTCGGCCAGGCCGTCGATGACCTCGCGGGCCTGGCTGTCGCTCTGGAACCGGGACAGCGACTTCACCACGACCGGGAACCCGGCGTACCGCTCGGAGAACGTCTGCTGGTGCTGCTTGACCAGCAGCGTCGTCGGGACGAGCACGGCGACCTGCTTGCCGTCCTGGACCGCCTTGAACGCCGCGCGGACCGCGATCTCGGTCTTGCCGTACCCGACGTCACCGCAGATCAGCCGGTCCATCGGGACGGTCTTCTCCATGTCGGCCTTGACCTCGTCGATGGACGAGAGCTGGTCGGGGGTCTCGATGTAGGCGAAGGCGTCCTCGAGCTCGCGCTGCCACGGGGTGTCCGGCGGGAACGCGTGACCCGGCGTGGCCATCCGCGCGGAGTACAGCTGGATGAGCTCGCCGGCGATCTGGCGGACGTGACGACGGGCGCGCGACTTGGTGGTCTGCCAGTCCGAGCCGCCCATCTTGTTGAGGTTGGGCATCTCGCCGCCGACGTACCGGGTGACCTGGTCGAGCTGGTCGGTGGGCACGAAGAGCCGGTCGCCGGGCTGGCCGCGCTTGGACGGGGCGTACTCGAGCACGAGGTACTCGCGGGTCGCACCGCCGACGGTGCGCTGCATCATCTCCACGAACTTGCCGACACCGTGCTGCTCGTGGACGACGAAGTCACCCGGACGCAGCTGCAGCGGGTCGACGACCTTGCGCCGCCGCGACGGCATCTTGCGCATGTCCTTGGTGCTGCCGCCGGCGGACGCGGCGGCACCTGTCAGGTCGGACTCGGTGAGCACGACGAGGTCGCTGGACGGCAGCGCGAACCCGTGACCGAGCGAGCCGGTGGTGATCTCGACCGCGCCGGGCGCGAGGGCGTCCAGGGAGTGTGCGGACACGTCGTTGTCGTGCAGCACCTCGGTCACGCGCTGCGCCAGACCCGGGCCCTCGGTGACGACGAGGACGCGCCGGCCCGCGTGTACCCAGTCGCGCAGGTCGCCGACGGCGGCCTCGGTGTTGGAGCGGTACGCGGGGACCTCCTCGGTCGCGACCGTCACCCGTTCGCCGGGCAGCTCGTCCTCGACGAACTCGGCGAGGTCCTCGTCGCTGGCGAACGAGGACAATGACCACCACGGGTGGCCGCGCTCGATCGCGTGCTCCCGGGTGTCGGACAGGGTCCAGTACGACGCCGCACCGAGCACGCTCTGCAGGTCGATCGGGACGACGTTGCCGGCCGCTGCGTTGGCCCAGGACGCCTCGAGGAACTCGGCGCTGGTCGCGACGAGGTCGTGCGCCCGGGTGCGGACGCGCTCGGGGTCGCTCAGGACGATGTGGGTGCGCTCGGGCAGCACGTCGACGAGGGTCTCCATGCCCTCGTCGAGCAGCGCCGGGCCGAGCGACTCCATGCCCTCGACGGCGATGCCCTCGGCCACCTTGTGCAGCAGGTCGGCGACGCCGGGCAGCTGCTCCGCGAGCTCGGCGGCCCGCAGCCGGACCTGGTCGGTCAGCAGCAGCTCACGGCACGGCGGTGCCCACAGACCGTGCTCGGCGACACCCCGGTCCTCGCCGGCGCCCGCACGGTCGCCGACCCCGATCGAGCGCTGGTCGGCGACCTTGAACCACCGGATCTCCTCGACGGTGTCGCCCCACAGCTCGACCCGCAGCGGGTGCTCCTCGGTCGGCGGGAAGACGTCGAGGATGCCACCCCGGACGGCGAACTCGCCGCGCCGCTCCACCATGTCGGTCCGGGTGTACGCGGCGGCCGCGAGCGCCTCGACGATGTCCTCCAGCGGACGCTCGTCGCCCACCTTCAGCGCCACCGGCTCCAGGTCGCCCAGACCCTTGGCGATCGGCTGCAGGAGCGCGCGCACCGAGGCGATGACGACCTTGAGCTCACCGTGCGTGGCGTCGTGGGCGTCCGGGTGGGCGAGGCGACGCAGCACCGCGAGCCGCCGTCCGACGGTGTCGCTGCGTGGACTCAGCCGCTCGTGGGGCAACGTCTCCCAGCTCGGGAACTCGGCGATGGACTCCGGCGGCAGGAAGCAGCGCAGCGCGGCCGCGAGGTCCTGCGACTCCCGGCCGGTGGCAGTCACCGCGAGCACCGGCACCGGCCGCTCGGCACGGTCGACGACAGCGGCGATGAGCGGCCCACGGGCACCGGGCGCCGCGGCCACGTCGACGACCGAGGCCGTACCGACGAGGTCGAGGACGCGGCGGACCGCGGGGTCGGCCACCAGGACGTCGAGCAGGGGCGTGAGGGTCACGGCGAGATCTCCTTGGACAGCACAACGACCCCGCACCGATGAATCGGAGGGGGTGTCTCCATGGTGCCAGAGCGCTCCGACATCCGTACCGGGCCGAGCCTGCGGCGCCCTCGGGCGGTCTGCGCGATACCGCCTGCCGGGGCGAGCGCTTGCCCTAGCATGGCGGCCGGCCGGTGCGGTCGTTCAGGGGACAGGGGTGGATCAGGATGACGCGGCACGGCTCGGTCGGACGGGTGGGTTACGCCCCCGGGGTCTACGACCTCTTCCACGTCGGCCACCTCAACATCCTGCGTCGCGCGCGGGAGCGGTGCGACCACCTGATCGCCGGCGTCGTCTCGGACGAGAAGGCGCTCCTGGCCAAGGGTCGCGCGCCGGTGGTGCCGCTCGGTGAGCGCCTGGAGATCGTGGAGCACATCCGCTTCGTCGACGAGGCCGTGGTCGAGTCCGCCGCGACGAAGCTGGAGATGTGGCAGCTGCACCCGTTCGACGTGATCTTCAAGGGCGACGACTGGCGTGGCACGCCGAAGGGTGAGCGGCTGGAGCGCGACTTCGCGGGTGTCGGCGTGGAGGTCTGCTACCTGCCGTACACGATCCACACCTCGAGCACGCTGCTACGCGCCACGCTGGACGGCTTCGCCTCCTGAGGCGACCAGGTCCTCCGCGGGCCGCTCGTCCCGCAGCCGCCGGGACCCGCCCGACCGCCGGCCGCTGCGGCGCCGCCGCTCGGAGAGGCCCTCGGCCAGCTCGCTGCACAGCTTCTCGTAGCGCGCCGCCACGTCGTCCCAGGTGTACCGGTCGGCCGCCCGGCGACGCGCGTCCTCGCCGAGGCGCCGCATCTCCTCCGGACGACGCTCGGAGGCCTCCAGCAGCACCGCGAGGTCCGCGGCACCGCCGAAGAACCGCCCGGTCCTCCCGAGCACCTCGCGGTTGAACATCACGTCGTACGCGACGGTGTACGCCGCGGCGCCCATCGCGCGCAGCAAGGAGGGGTTGGTGCCGCCGACGGAGTGGCCGTGCACGTAGGTGGCGGCGTTCGCGTACAGCTGGTCGAGCAGGTCCTGGTCCCAGACGCCGCCGAGCAGCCGGACGCGCGGGTCGGACGCCGCGAGCCGCTCGAGGCGCTCGACGTGCGCGCTGCGGTACGGCGCCGAGCCGACGACGACGAGCGGAAGTCGCGCGGCGCTCGCGAGGTAGCCCTCCAGGGCGACGTCGACGTGGTTCTCCGGCTCGAACCGGGCGACGACCAGGTGGTACCCGTGCGACGTGAGGCCGAGCCCCTCGACGCCGGATGCGCCGCTGTGGTCGAGAATCGGTGCGCCGTAGGCGATCTGGTGCGTCATCGCGCCGAACTCGTCGACGTAGTAGTCCGCGATGCCGGCCGCGTCGGCGATCAGCGCGTCCGACCAGCGCACCGACAGCGACTCGGCCATCCGGTAGTACCGCTGCCCGGTCGGCCCCCACTTGCCCCGGCGCCACTCCAGCCCATCGACGTGCGTGGCCGCCGGCGTACGCCCGATCCGCAGCAGCGGCAGGAAGATCGAGTTGGCGGCGTTGAAGACGACGGCCACGTCCGCGCGTGCCCTGACCACCTGGTGGACGACCGACAACGCGGTGTGGCTCAACGTCTCCAGGCTGCGCTGCCGCACCGCCGGCAGGTGGACGAGCTCCATCCCCAGGTAGGTGCGCGGACGCTCGCCGGTGCCGTCGTCGCGGCAGTACACGGTGACCCGATGACCCCGTGCCACCAAGCGGCGACCGACCTCCTCGACCGCCGTCTCGAACCCGCCGTAATGGGCTGGCACACCTCGCGTCCCGATGAGTGCGATGTGCACAGCCGTCCCCTTCGGTGATCTGTCGATTGGCGGCGTCCGGCCGCGCACTGCTCTCCCAGCAGGCCACAATAGGTGAACCGGCGTCATCCGGGACGTGAACTGATCGAAGGGGTATGTACATGGGGGGCACCGGGGTGCGGGCCGTGGGTCGGGAGGACTCCTGGCGCGACGTCGTCGACCATCTCGCCGGCGCGCAGAAGAGCAACCGGGGCGCGGCGGCGTACTCCCGATGGGTGAACCGACCGCTCGGACGACGTCTGGCCGCAACGGCTTTCAAGCTCGGTCGAACCCCTGACCAGGTCACCCTGGTGAGCGCAGCGGTGACGTTCACGGGGATCGTCCTGCTCGCGCTCCTTCCGCCGTCCCTCGCGACCGGCGTGGTCGTCGCCATGCTGCTCGTCCTCGGCTACGCCCTCGACGCCGCCGACGGACAGCTGGCCCGGCTGACCGGGACCGGCAGCATGTCGGGCGAGTGGCTCGACCATGTCGTCGACTGCCTCAAGATCTCGGCTCTGCACCTCGCGGTGCTGATCGGCTGGTACCGCGGGTTCGACCTCGGCGACGGGTGGCTGCTCGTCCCGATCGCGTTCTGCGCCGAGGCCGCGGTGTTCTTCTTCGCGATCATCCTGACCGAGCAGCTGCGCCGTCGCGCCGGGGCGATGCCGCCGGTCACCGCCGACCTGTCAAGGCCGTCGGTCCTCCGGTCGCTGCTGGTCATCCCCAACGACTACGGCGTGCTGTGCCTGACCTTCCTGCTCTGGGGCTGGCACGCCGGGTTCGTCGGGATCTACGCGGCGCTCGCCGTGGTCAACGTCGGTCTCCTGGCGATCGCCCTGGCCCGGTGGTACGCCGAGCTGCGCCGCATCGACGCCGCCCGCCTCGACGCCGCCCGCGCCGAGGCGATGTGACCGGGGGCGAGCCACCTCCCGCCCGGCGACGACGTGTCCTGATCAGTGCGTACCACTGCGCGCCGGGGCACGGTCCTGAGGCGGGTGCGGGATGGGCGTTCGCACGCGCTGCCGCCGTCGACCACGACGTCTGGGTGATCACCCGCCCGGTGTACGCGGCCTCGCTGGAAGCCGCGCTCGCCGACGACCCGGAGACGGCGGCGCACCTGACCGTGCGCTACCACGACCTGCCGGCCCGGGTGCTGCGGCACAAGAAGCGCGGCTTCGACCTGTACTGGTACTACTCCTGGTGGCAGCGCGAGCTGGCCTCCGTGGCCCGCGAGCTGCACGTGATGCACCGGTTCGACGTCGCCCACCACGTGACGTTCGCCAACGACTGGCTGCCCTGTGGGGTCGCGGCGCTGAAGGACGTACCGCTGGTCTGGGGTCCGGTCGGTGGTGCGACCGCTGCGCCATGGCGGCTGGCTCGCTGGCTGGGGCCGCGCGCGGTCGCGACGGAGGTGGTCCGGACGACGGCGAGCGAGGCCTTCCGGCGCGCGTTCACCGACCGGGTCGCCCGCCGAGCGTCGCTGGTCGTCGCGCAGAACGGCGACGTCGCACGCCGGTTCCGCCGGGCGCGACGAACGGTTGTCGAGCCGAACGCCGCGTTCGAGGGCACGGAGTACGCGGGCGGGGTCGCGGCCGAGCGCGAGCCGGGACTGGCGGTGTTCGTCGGGCGGCTGATCCCGTGGAAGGGCGCGCGGTTGGCGATCGCGACGCTCGCCGAGCCCGACCTGCACGACTGGCGGCTGGAGATCTACGGCACCGGCCCGCTGGAGCCCTCGCTGCGGGCGTACGCCGGATCGCTCGGGGTCGCGGATCGCGTGACTTTCCACGGCCACCGCCCGCGCGCTGAGGTGCTGGAGGCGTACCGGCGCGCCCAGGTGATGCTCTTCCCGTCGATGCACGACTCGGCCGGCTGGGCCGTGGGCGAGGCCAGCTCGGCCGGTTGCCCGGTGGTGTGCCTCGACATCGGGGGGCCGCCCGTACTGGCCGGACTGAACGGTCACGTCGTGACGCCGTCCGAGGACGTCGTCCCGGCGCTGGCCCGGGCGGTGCTGGACGCCGCCGCGAGCGGCGGTGAACCGCACCGCCGTTGGGCCTCCGACCGGCTGCCCGCTCTGGTCTCCGGGTGGTACGCCGACGCTCTAGCGAACCCCTGCCCTGGTCGGTAGCGCCACAGCCCACCCGACAGGTCGGTCCTCACCACGCCCGACCTCCCCCGAAGCCTCTCGACTCGACGACGATTCCGCTCTGGAGCCGTGGCAGCCCATCGATCGTTCATGCGCGAACTGTGCTGCCGACAGCGACCGACAGCCGACATCGATACCCGACACGGGTTGCCGAAGCGGATCCGATCGCTCAGTCGCGGTAGATCTTCGACCTGGGCGGCACGATGATGTCGACCGGTCCCCCCACGTCAGCAACAGTGAGCTTGGCCGTCGCGCCCGTGATCATCTCTTGCAGATAGTCCATCGGCGTCGTCGTGGACGACCCGGTCACCGAGTGCCCTCGACCGGACACGGTGAGGGATGCGATCGCCCCGGACGGCTTGAAGGTGAGCACGGCGGGGATCCGTCCCGCCAGCGTGTCACTAAGCCGGGCGTCCTTGCTCAGCGCGGTCTGCATGCCGAGCAGGTTCATTCCGCTGGCCGCATCGACCGTGCCCGTGATGCTCGCGCCCGTACCATCCGCCCCGCGATCAGCGGTGAACTCGGCTACCCCGAGCGGGACGGCCGTGGTGTTCGCGCGATCGGGAGCGGGAATGCCGGCGTTCACCATCGCCGAGCCGGTAAACCTCAGCCACTTGCCTCGTCGGGCGTCGGTCCAGGAAGGCATCGTCAGGTAGTACGCCTTCGACGTGACCACGACGTCGGTCTCGAGTTTCTTGCCCGCTTCCTTTCCCTCGCTGGGCGTCATGACCACTCGCACATGCTGTCGGTTGCGCGACACATCGACCCGCACGTCGCGGACGGTGCGGACCCTGAAGCCAGGAACCGCGAGGTCCGAGGTGACCGAGAAACGGACTGACTTCGCCGCGCGCATGGACGACACGGCCCTGGCCAGCCGCGAGCCGCGCGGAGCCGACGGCACACCACTGGTCGCGGACGTGCCCACGGCCGCCGGCGTGGCCACGGTGGTCGAGGACTTGGGCGCAGCAGCCCTCGGCGCATCCGTCTGGCATCCCGCCGTCAGCCAGACCAGCAGCCCAACCCCAACAACCCCCGTCAGTCTCACGGCCGGGACTGTACCGCTGCCGGAGGACTGCACGGTTCAGTACGTGCCATCGACCCTGTAGTCCCGGCACCCAGACTCGTCATTGCTGCCGAATCATGTTGCCGCACAGAAGTAATCGCAAATGCCGATAATTTAGTTATGTAGTGTCCCGTGGCGACCAGGCTGAGGCACGACAACGCCGGTCGCGTGCCTCAGCCGGTCCCAACTAAGCCGCCAGGGCGACGAACCCCCGCCGCTTCGCGTCCTGGAACCGATCGCGCAGCTCTCGCTCGACTCGGCCGGTCAGATCAGTCGGAAGCGTGCATCCGCCACCACCCCCGAATCCGTAGCCGTCCTCCTGAGCCTCCGCGCAGCGCAGCTCACGTGGAACCTCGCGTCGGATTCGCACGCACAAGTCGTGCTCGTGCCCGCGGACGCAGGTCCACTTCACGCGGACCCGGTGCCCGCCGTCCGGGCCGGTCACTTCTTCTTCGTCCCGTAGGGCGACTGGTTCGTCGGCTTGAGACTCACACCGATCTCTGAGGCGTGTGACTGTACGGCGTCCTCGGTGCGTCCCATCTTGAGTCCGATGACCCGGGTGGGCGTGTTACGACGGGCGAGATCGGTCAGCCGAGTGTTGTCGCCGGCCGACCAGGCCTTGCCGTGGTTACTGGGCTTTGCCATGTGGTTCGCCTTCCGCGCCGACAGACGCCCACCAACACTGCGCACCTTCATTGCTCCTCGTCCGCCCCGGATGGAGCGGGCCGAAACGCGGTGCGGTACGGTCCCCGGACAAGCGACCAACTTGTATCCGGCCCCGATCGTTGGCAACCCCGACCTTCGGGGCTTCGCTGTCGGCGCTTCCTCTGAGACCGGCCGCCTGGCATGAAACCACAGCGACGTAATTCCCAGAGCATTCACAGGATACCTGCAGGCACCGACAACCCCCTTGGCCTGTGGAGCGGGCCCGCTTGCCTGCTGGCGACGATGACGCGCTCGGCGAGTCATTGAGCCGCTATCGGGTGGGATAATGCACGGAATCCCGTGTGATAGTCGGTAGGGTCGGCCTCATGTTCAGCCCCGACCAGCCCGCCCGCGGCTACGCGCTGACCTGGCCCCGCGAGCTGTTCCGTGCCGAGCTGCAGGCTCTGCTGGCTCGCTCGGACGAGACAGAGCTGGGGAACCGACTCGAGCTGCTCTTCGAGGAGGCGTTCCACGGTCCGCACCCGCAGGAGGACGCTCGGTACGCGGCCGATCAAACTGCCCGGGATTTCCTAGCCTCGCCAACCTCCAACGAGGCCCGCAACCTCGCGACCTGCGTGCTAGAGCACCTTGACACTTTGCCGATGTACGCCCGAAAGCGGTATTTCCGTGAGCGGCAGGCGGGACCGGCGCCGGAGCTCCTCTTCTCGCCTTACCACCGGATCTCCAACGATCCGTTGGTGGTGGCACAGCTGGAATGGGGCGCGATGGTGGCAGGACTTGATGCGACGGGGTACCTGGACCGATTCGGCGGAGACCAGTGCGTCGACGGACAGGGTTACCAGGAGCACAACGCGACGCTGCAGCGACTGATCACCCGAGAGTCCTCGTTGGACATCGCGTGGCCGCCGATGCTCGTCGGTGGCGATCCGGCGACCGGCGTGCCGCAGGACGACTTCCTTACTCTCGTTGAGGTGGTCCATGACCTGGTCGCTCGACCCCAGCGTCGGTGGACTCACGACTACGAGGAGCACTACGACTACGCCGACTTCGACGAACACTCCGGGCAAGCCGTCTACAGGTGGAAGGTGAACGAGCTCCTTGCTCGTCACCTGCCGGCCTACCGGATAGCGGAGGAGGGTGAGGACGTTGGTCTAGTCGTGGCCGCGGTTGCCGACCCTCGGGCCGACCTGCTGAAGCAGGTACGCGAGGACGTCCCAGACGCGCCCGCCAACCTGGGGCCGATCGATCATGCGATCGCCTTGTTCCGAAGTCGTGACGTCACGATCGAGGACAAGCGCAGCGCCTGCAAGGACCTCGCCGACGTCCTGGAGCACCGGCGGTCGCTGCTGAGGGATGAGCTGCTGACGAAGGACGAGGGCCTGCTCTTCCAGCTCGCGAACGGCTACCGCATCAGGCACCACCGCGCCCAGAACGAGCGCGGCGACTACGCCGAGGAGTTCCTGGACTGGATCTTCTGGAACTTCCTGTCCGCGGTCGAGTTGTCCAACCGACTGCTGACCCGAGCACCCGCCACGCCCGAGGCGAGCAGCGATGGTTGACCACTCCCCCGGCCGCCCGGCGGAGACCGACGCCATCGCACTGCTGGATGACGTGCCGCTGTCTACCGCCGAGGCCGGCTACGTCGAGGCCGCCCGGGCCGCGAACACGCTGCGCGGGTACCGCTCCGACTGGGCAGAGTTCACCGCCTGGTGCACCCACTCCCCCACCGGCGACGGCGCACCGCTACCGGCCGCACCGGCCACCATCACCGGCTACCTCACCAACCTCGCGACCGCCGGCGCCAAGGTCGGCACCATGTCCCGCCGGCTGTCCGCGATCCGGTTCGCCCACCAGCTGCGCAACCTGCCCGACCCCACCGCCAACGCCCGCGTGATCGCCGTCTGGGAGGGCATCCGCCGCACCCACGGCGCACCCCCCGAGCAGGCCAAACCGCTCATGCCCCCGGACCTGTTCGACGTACTGGACGCATGCCCCACCACCAAGCACTGGAAGGATCCCGACCGACCCGACGAGCCGGACCTGAGCGGCGCCCGCGACCGGGCCCTGCTGCTGGTCGGATTCGTCGCCGCGCTACGCCGCAGCGAGCTGGCCGCCCTCACCACCGCCGACGTCACCGACCACCCCAACGGCCTGGTTCTCAGCTTGCCCCGGTCCAAGAGCAATAAGCACGGCGAGCACGCCGAGCTCGCCGTCCTGCCCCGCTCCGGCAACCCCGCCCGCTGCCCCGTCGTCGCCCTGCAGCACTGGACACAGCTGGCGGGCATCACCGACGGGCCACTGCTGCGCGGCGTCACCAAAGCCAACACTGCAACCACTCGGCCGCTGCACCCGGAGTCCATCAACACCCTGGTCCAGAAGGCCATCAACCGCGCGGGCCTGGATCCCACCGGCTACAGCGCCCACAGCCTGCGCGCCGGCTTCGTCACCTACGCCCACCTGCGCGGCGCCAACGACCGCGCCATCGCCCACCAGACACGCCACCGCTCCCTGGCCACCGTCGGCACCTACGTGCGCATCCACCACGCCTGGACCGACAACGCCGCCACCACCCTCGGGTTATGACACTCGGGGGCGCAGTGATGAATCACCACGCCCCCGAGTTGCGAGGCATTGCAGCCTCGCGCTTCAATGAGGGTGAGTCGTCGGATTCGCAGTCACAGCGACTCACCCTCCCCTAGTGGGGCTCAAGCGTGATGCTGAGCCGCCCGGCGCCCCAGCGCACCGACAGACGAAAGCCACGCACAGTGGATCGTCTCCTTTCTGACGCTCTCACGAGCCGAGGGCATGCCGTCGTCCAAGCGCCACCAGTTGGCGCCGGTCCCTCATGCTCACCATCGGTCATCAAGCGCCAAATCACCACTACCGAGACACCTACCGGTAGTGCGGCGTGACAGCCTCCCAGTCGGCGGGTTGACATCCTGCATTTCTGCGGGTTGACACCTACCTGATAAGCAGCCGCACCCCATCCGCCTGAGCGGTAATATACAAAGTAGAAGGGCCAAGTACCCCCGAGTACCCCGCGTACCCCTGTGCATTACTGGTTGGTCCGCTCACTTGGTCGACGACTTCGGCGCCGAGGAGCAGAGACCATGGTGGACAGGCCCAACCAGGAGGCCATCGAACGGCTGGAGAAGATCGCAAAGCAGTCCAAGCGGTCGACCGTCCAACTCCCCCAGGCCTTTGCGCGGGACGGCCAGAGCAAGGTCGCCGACCCGGTGCTGGCCATGCTGCTGCGCCGAAACGGGCTCCTGGTGAAGACGTACCTCACCGTTGCCATGGTCTCGACCAAGGACCCACACACCACCACGAAGCCGGCAACAGAGCTCGCGGCCGCCCTCGGGCTACCGCAACCCGAGACCGCAGGCGCGCGACGGGTCAACGCGGCCCTCAAGCAGCTCGAGAACCTTGACCTCGTCCGCCGAGAGCACCGCCGCGGCCGAGTACCCATCACCCACGTCCTCGACGCGCGCGGTAGCGGCAAGCCCTGGGGCGAGGTGAGCCTCGGAAACCCGTGGATCACCCTTCCGATCACGCTGTGGCAGCGGGGCTGGTTCGTCGCGCTGTCTCCGCGGGCTATCACATTGATCGTCGTACTCAAGGAGCTAACCCATGGCCGCCCTGGCCAGAAGGCGTGGGTCGACGGCATCCGGAAACGTCAGTACGGCCTCTCCGACGACACGTGGACGCGGGCCACTACGGAACTCGTAAGCGCAGGTTTGCTGGACATCGAGCGAGACACGTACCAGTCACAAGGTGAGCCTCGGCAGCGCAACGTCTACCGGCTGCGGCTCGACTTGCTGTCACTGCTGGACCCGGGCGACCCAGTCCCGGATACCGACAGCGAGGCACTGCCCTTCTAGCCCCGGGGCGGACCTGCGGGTGCCGCGTAGTCGCCCTGGTCCGGCCGACCGTCGACCAGCACCTTAAGCTTCCTGCGCGCGATCGTTCAGACCCGTGCGTACCCGCACGACGCCACGCCCCACTCTCGTACCCCGGCTCAAAATGACGGATAGTGAGCCACTCTCACTCCATGGCTTACTGAGCCAAGGGTATTGAGCCGGACTGACGGCCGCCTGGACGTGGTCGACGGCGTGGCTCGAAAACGATCGACATCGGGTCAGCAGTGCGCGGCCGGCCATCTTCCTGAGACAGCCCGTGATGGGCGTCACCATGTCGATGCTCACGCGCTACTCGAAGTCAGGCCAGGTGAGAAGCAAATATGCGAAGTAGGCGAAGTACGCGACCGCGGCCATCACGAGCAACGCGGCGACGCACATGGCCGCCTGCTGAGCCTTTGAGAAGCCGGACCACCAGCCGCGAACGTTGCCTGACATGAGCGCGATCGTGCCACGCGGATCGCCAAGCGGTGGCCCCGATGCCACCGTGGCCTCACCTTTCCGCAGCTCTGCCGAGCGAGTGTCTTGATGGACGGTCGGCTGCCGAGCTGCTCGCAATGTGAGGATCAGGCAGCTGAGCCGCGAACCCGCCGACTTTTGAGCCGGTCACTGAGCCGTCACCTGCGGGCGGCGTATCGCGGCCCGGAAACGATCGACACTGAGTCGCCGCGGCGGTGAAGGCCTTGGCGACCGTCGGACAGCCTCTGTTTGACGGGCTGGCGGTGAAACCGTGGTGCGTCGTCACATGTGCGGCGTCACGATGTGGCCATGGTGGAGGGGCTGGACGCGCGGCTGGCGGCGGGCGGAAACAGTACCGACGTCGGCGTGCTGCTCGATCTGGGGTGCGACCTGTTCGATGCCGGCCGCATCGAGGACGCGGAGACGTGCTTCAGGCGCGCGAGCGGCCTGGGCTCGCCCGAGGGTGCGTTCAACCTCGGGAACACACTCGTCAGGCAGGAGCGGCACGAGGCCGCGATCCCGGCGTTCGAACTTGCGCTCGCCCGAGGCGAGACAGACGCCTGGGCCAACCTCGGGCTGGTCCTGGAGGAGCTGGGTGACCTGGTCGGCGCGGCCCGTGCGTACGAGCAGGCTGAAGCGACCGGCGACCGCAGCGGCGCGTTGCGTCTGGCGATGCTGCTCCATGACCAAGGTGGCCGGGACCGGGCGATGACCGCGGCGCAGCGGTCTGCCGACGCCGGTGACCAGCTCGCCGCGGCCGTGGTGGCGTGCTGGCAGTGGTGCCGGACGCGGGATCCTGGCCTGGAAACCGCGCTACGGGCAGGCGCCGATCTCCTCCCCTCGGCCCGCGCTGACCTGGGTGCGCTGTTGCTGATGTCCGGCCGGGTCAACGAGGCGCGCACGGTGCTCGAGCAGGGCAGCAGCGTGGGTGAGGTGGAGTGCATGCTGCCCCTCGCGAACGTGTACAGCGATCTGCTCGGCGACGATGAACGAGCTCGAGCGGTGCTCACTGCCGCGGCCGACCTCGGCGACGCGCATGCTCATCACAACCTGGCCGTCCTCCTCGAGCCGGACGGCCAGCTCGAGGACGCCGCACTGCACTACCGGCTCGCGATCGCCGGCGGCGATTCACTGGCGGCCACTGCACTTCGAGACCTGCTCAACGAGTAGGGCTCCTGTTGTCCGCCACCGGGGCACTGACCATCTGCTGAGCTGGTGGCGGCGTGTGGGTGTCAGCGCGTCGCCCGAACGTGCGCCGTCGGTGGCCTGGGGCATGCTGGGGCGGATGCGAAGCGCCCTCTCCCACCTCCAGTGCTCCGACTGCGGCCGCGAGCACGACGCCGACCGGCTGCAGAACCTGTGCGAGTGCGGCGGACCGCTGCTCGCGCGCTACGACCTGGAAGGCGTCACGGTCACACCAGACGAGATCGCGCGTCGTCCTCGCGGCATCTGGCGATGGGCCGAGCTGCTCCCGGTACGCGACGACGCGCGCCGCCTGACCCTCGGCGAGGGCGAGACGCCGCTGCTGAACCTGCCGTCGCTGGGACTGCCGGGTCTGGTCGTCAAGGACGAGGGCCTCAACCCGACCGGCAGCTTCAAGGCTCGGGGCGCGGCCGTGGGCGCTGCCCGCGCCGCCGAGCTGGGCGCCACCCACGTCGCGCTGCCGACCAACGGCAACGCCGGCGCGGCGTGGGCTGCGTACGGACGCCGGCACGGCCTCGACGTCACCGTCGCCGTGCCCGGCGCCGCACCCTCGGTCACGCGTGGCGAGGCGGCCGCGGCCGGGGCCGACGTCCAGGTCGTCGACGGCCTCATCGGGGACGCGGGGCGACTGGTCGGTCGTGCTGCTGCGGCCCGCGGCTGGTTCGACGTGTCGACGCTCAAGGAGCCCTACCGCGTCGAGGGCAAGAAGACGATGGGGTTGGAGATCGCCGAGCAGCTGGGCTGGCGCGCGCCGGAGGTCGTCGTCTACCCCACCGGCGGCGGCGTCGGCCTCATCGGCATCGCCAAGGCGTTCGCGGAGCTGCGCGAGCTCGGTTGGCTCACCGGCCCGACGACCCGGTTCGTGGCCGCCCAGTCCTCCGGCTGCGCCCCGGTCGTCGACGCGTTCGAGCGCGGCGCGGACGACGTCGAGCCCTTCCCGAACCCCGAGACGATCGCGTACGGCATCACGGTCGCCGGCCCGCTCGGCGGCCGGCAGGTGCTCCGCGCCCTGCGGGCGGGCGGCGGGACCGCGGTCGCGGTGGATGACGAGGACGCCCTCGCCACCCGGGACGAGTGCGCCCGCGGTGACGGCCTGCTGCTCTCGCCCGAGGGAGCGGTCGCGGTGCACGCGGCGCGGGTGCTGGCCGACCGCGGGTGGGTCGCCGGCGACGAGCGCATCGTGGTCATGGGCACCGGCAGTCCTCTCGTCCAGCCCGAGCTGCTGCCCGTGCCCACCGGACTCATCGCTCGCGACGGCGAGCTGCGAGGGCACGGGTGACCGCGATCAGGACCAGCCCGAGGTGCGTCCGACGACGCGGGCCGGGTTGCCTGCCACGACGGAGTACGCGGGGACGTCACCGCTCACGACCGAGCCGGCTCCGACCACGGCGTGGTCGCCGATCGTCACGCCCTTGAGAATGATCGCGCCGGTACCGATCAGGACGTGCTCGCCGATCGTCACCGGTGCGCTGACCGGCCCGGCGCGGCCGTCCTCGTCGCGGATCTCGTGAAAGTCGGTGTCGAGGATCTGGCACTGCCAGGACACCTGCGTCCCGGCGCCGATGCTCACGCGCGTCGCGACGTTGACCACCGACCGGGCGCCGATGGCCGAGCGCGGTGCGAGTTCCAGGACCGCGCCGTCGGCGACGAACGCCTGCACCCCGTCGTGGATCAGCGAGCCGCGGTGCAGCAGGTACTCACCGGGGCCGGTCAGGCGGACACCGGCACCGATCCGCGCGCCGGCACTCCCCCGCACCGATGCCCGGCCCCGCTGCGCGACCTTGCGCGCGGTCGCTCGCCGGAAGTCGCCGTCCCGCGCGAGCCGGAGCACGGCCGTCCTGCGGCTCACCGCCTGACCCGCCCTGAGGGGCCCGCCGCGAGCGCCGTGACCACCTCGTCCAGCCGGTCGGCGTACTGCTCGACCGAGAACCGTTCGTGCGCCTGGCGTTCGGCGGTCTCGACGAGCGAGGCGACGAGGGCCGGGTCGTCGACGAGCCGGCGTACGGCGGCGGCGAGCGCGGCCGGGTCGCCCGGCTCGACCAGCAGTCCGGTACGTCCGTCCTCGACGGTCTCCAGGTGGCCGCCGCCTGCGGCCGCCACGACCGGGCGGCGAGCGAGCTGCGCCTCGACCACGACGTTGCCGAACGACTCGCGCGAGGACGGCGCGAGCAGGACGTGCGCCTCCGCCAGGGCTGCCCACACCGGGCTGACGTACCCCCGCAGCCGGACCGAGTCGACCAGCCCGAGCTCGTCGATCAGCGCGCGCAGCTCCTCGGCGTACCACTCGTAACCCGGGAAGACCGTGCCGTAGACGTCCAGCTCGGCGGGTACGCCTGCCGCGCGCAGCAGCCCGACCGCGCGGATCGCGTCGGCGCAGCTCTTGCGGGGGGAGAGACGAGAGATCACCACGAGCCGGACCCGGCCCTGCGTCGGGACCCCGTCCGTCGGCGGCTCGACCGGGGCGGGCACCCCGTTGTGGACGACGTGCCCGCGACGCCGCAGGCGCGGGACCGCCTCGGCTGCGGTCCGCAGGCTGGTCTGGCTGTTGAGGACGACCCGGTCGGCCAGCAGCAGCGGCGCGGTGAGGACGGTGCGGACGGCCCGCGGGTCGCTGCGCTCCGCCTCGTGGACGTGGCACAGGCTCGGGGTACGCGACGTCCGGGCGGCGAGCAGCCACCACGGCACGGTGACGGTGTTGGCGTACACGACGTCGGCCGAGGTCTCGCGGATCGTCCGCCGCAGCACGCGATGGGTCCTGGCGACGCTCGCGCTCAGCCGGACGAGACCGCCCGGTGACGCGCTGGCCCGGCGCAGCACGGGGAAGTCCACCGTGCGGACCTCACCGCCGGCCGCGACGATGCGCTCGACCAGCGGGCCGTCGTCCGGCACGGCCACCACGACCCGCCAGCCGCGACCGGTCAGTCCCGAGATGCTCTGCAGCATCTGCAGATCGGCGCCGTAGACGTCCGCCGACGGGTGCGCGATCAGTACCGTGCGCGACGGGCCGGCGCCGCTCACGACCCGAGGCGACCCAGGACGACCGGGCTCACGACTCTTCCTCGGTGGTCGTCGTGGTGCCGGACTTCCTGGAGGTCGGCAGCCGGCGGGCCGGCACCGGCATCTCCATCGTCTCGTCCTGGACCTCGCGCAGGCTGCGCGCTCGCGGCAGGGGCGCCGGCGAGGACTCGTTGCGGTCGGTCGTCTCCGGCGCGGCCTCCACCGGCACGGAGTCGTACGTCTCGTACCCGTCGGTCTTCGTGCGCTTGGGGCGCGGCGTCATGGTGAGGACGCAGCCGAGCACGGATGCGCCGACGGCCTCCAGCGAGCGCAGCGACTGCTGCACGTGCGACCGCTTGGTGTCACCGTGCCGGACCACCAGCAGCGCGCCGTCGGCGTGGGCCGCGACGACCGCGGCGTCGGTGACGGGCAGCAGGGGCGGCGTGTCGATGATGACCATGTCGCACTCCTCGCGGGCGCGGGCCAGCAGGTCGATCATGTTGCGGGTGCCGAGCAGCTCGGAGGGGTTCGGCGGGATGGAGCCGCTGGAGAGCACCATCAGCTGGTGCCGGCCGAACGGCTGGACGGCGTCGTCGAGGTCGGCCTGCCCGGCGAGCACGTTCGACAGCCCCACCGAGCGGTCCAGGCCGAGGTAGTCGCACACCTTCGGCCGGCGCAGGTCGGCCTCGATGAGCAGCACGCTCGATCCGGCCTCCGCGAAGGCCAGCGCGAGGTTCGCCGACGTGGAGGACTTGCCCTCCTGCGCCGTCGAGGACGTCACGACCAGGACCTTCACGGGTTCGTCGACATTGATGAACTGCAGGCCGGTCCGCAGCTGGCGGAACGCCTCGGCGCGCGGGGTGCCGTTGGCGGCGCCGAGGACCAGCGGGCGGTCGGCCGCCCCGCGGTCGAACCCGATCGAGCCGAGCACCGGCTGACGCGTCACCGATCGCAGCACGTCCGGACTGCGGAAGGTGTTGTCGAGCACGTCGCGCAGGATCGCCGCGAGCACGCCCAGCGCCAGGCCGACCGCGAGGCCGGCGGCGACGTCCTTCTTCTTCTGCGGCGCAACGGGGTACGGCTTGAGCGTCGGCCCGGACACGACCTCCAGGGCGACCGGCGACTGCCGCTTGCCGCCCTGGCTCTCGATCTGGTCGACCAGCGTCACCATCTCGGTCGAGACCGCCTTGGCCAGGCGCAGCGACCGCTCCCGGGAGCCGTCCTGCACGTGGACCGTGAGCAGCACCGTGTTGACGTCGGCGTCCGCGGTGATCCGCTTGGTGACCTGGCGCGGCGTCAGGCTGGTACCCGACTTCTCCACGACCATGGTGGCCAGGCGCTCGCTCGGAGCCAGGAGCACGTAGCTGTTGACCCGCTGCTGCCCGAACTGCGCCCCCGACAGCGGGGAGTCGCCCGCCGTGGTGGGCGTCGAGACGAAGAAGGTGACGGTGCTGGAGTACGTCGGTGGCGTCCGCAGCGTGAAGAACGTCGCCGTGGCGGTGCCGAGCACCGCGAGGAGGACCACGAGCCTCCAGTACTTGCGAACCGCCCGAAGATAGGCGCGGAGGTCGACCCCCACCTGCTCCGTCATGCCCTGCCCACTCCCCTGCGACGCACTGAACCGCGTTGGCGGCGGCTCAGTTTCGCACAGTGCGACGTCCGCTGCGGCCTGCTCCAGGAACACCGGCCGGGATCGAACGCCGACGGGCCGCGACAGACAAGCGGTCGATACAGTAGATGCGACTGAGTCGCATCTAGTGAGGAGCTCACCGTGCCCGACTACGCCCTGCCCCAGCTGCCCTACGACTACGCCGCGCTCGAGCCGCACATCTCGGGCCAGATCATGGAGCTGCACCACAGCAAGCACCACCAGACCTACGTCAAGGGCGCCAACACCGCGGTCGAGCAGCTGGCCGAGGCGCGCGACGGCCAGTCGTTCGGCGGCCTCACGACCCTGGAGAAGAACCTCGCGTTCCACCTCGGCGGCCACGTCAACCACACGGTGTTCTGGAACAACATGTCCCCCGACGGCGGTGACAAGCCGACGGGCGACCTGGCCGCGGCGATCGACGAGTTCTTCGGCTCGTTCGACGGATTCCGCGCCCACTTCGAGGCGAACGCGCTCGGCGTACAGGGCTCCGGCTGGTCGATCCTGACCTGGGACATGGTTGCGCAGCGGCTCTACATCGTGCAGCTGTACGACCACCAGGGCAACGTGCCGGTGTGCATGGTGCCGCTGCTGTTCCTGGACATGTGGGAGCACGCGTACTACCTGCAGTACAAGAACGATAAGGCCACCTTCGTCAAGGAGTGGTGGAACGTCGTGAACTGGGCCGATGTCACCGACCGCTACGAGCGGGCCAAGACCTCGACCCCCGGCCTGATCGTCCCGTGACAGCGAACGATGGCGTCGACCACCGCCAGGACCTGCTGGCGGTGGTCGACGCCGCCCAGCAGGCGGCCGGCGTGCTGGCCGCTCGCGACCGCGGCGACACGGCTGCCGCAGCCCAGCTGATCGCCTCCGCACCGGACGCGGAGGCGTTCGCCGGCGGCTGCCTGCTGCTGGCCGAGCTGACAGTCCGTACGCACTCAGCCCAGACCGGCATCTCCGTCGAGAGCTATCTGCAGCAGCTGATCCTCGACATGGAGACGGCACTGTCGCGCTGAGCAGCGCCTCCGTCTCCAGGGACGCTGACACCCTTGACGAACGCGACCTGCTCGTGCCGTCATCGCCCGAGGGCCGTCGTCACCGGGTCGCGTGGCCGTGGTCGTGGAGCCCGCTCAGCCCAGGGCGTCCAGCGCGCGCAGGTCGGCGTCGGTCAGTCGCAGGGACGCGGCGGCGATGTTGTCCTGCAGGTGGGCCGGGTCTCCGGTCCCGGGGATCGCGAGAACATGCGGGCCCTGGGCCAGGGACCAGGCGAGCCGGATCTGGGCGGGACTGACCGCGTGCTGCTCGGCCACCGCCTGCACGGCGTCTGCGGTGCTCGCGTCGGCGGCGGGCCGGCCCTCCTGGCCGTCGCCGGCGATGGTGAAGAAGGGCACGAAGGCGATCCCGTGCTTCCCGCAGTGGTCGAGCACCTCGCGCGCACCGGCTTCCCGGCATGCGACGGCGTAGCGGTTCTGGACACAGACGATCTCGGTGACGGCGCGAGCGTGGTCGACCTGCTCCGCGGTCACGTTCGAGATGCCGACGTGCCGGACCAGGCCGTCGTCCACCAGTGCGGCGAGGGCTCCGACATGGTCGGCCACCGGCTTGCTCGGCCCGGTGTGGCGGTAGTTGACGACGTCAAGGTGGTCGCGGCCGAGCTCTCGCAGGTTCTGCTCGACCTGGCCGCGGAGCTGGTCCGGGCGTGCCCAGGCCGTCCACTCACCCGACGGGTCGCGGCCGGGGCCGACCTTCGTGACGATGGTGAGGTCGTCGTCGTACGGGGCGAGGGCCTGGTGGATCAGCTGGTTGGCCGACAGCCACGGTGAGAAGTAGAACGCCGCGGTGTCGATGTGATCGACGCCGAGCTCGACGGCCTGCCGCAGGACCCGGATCGAGGTGGCTCGGTCGCGACGCCCGCCGAGGTCGAAGGCGGCGGTACCGGTCAGGCGCATGGCGCCCAGTCCCAACCGGTTCACGGTGCGGGTGCCCAGGGTCCAGGTGCCGGCAGCGGAGGCGTCGAGAGTCGAGGTCACCGGGCAGAGCATTCCACGGGCTCCGTGCCGATCTGCTCGTAGGCCGCACAGCCCAGCGGAGTCGGCCCGACAGCATCCACGAACGAGGCTGACGCCTGCTGCGCGACGCCGCCCTCCGTACGGTCCAGGGACCGGCACGATCGATACTGGAGCCCTCCTCGTCACCGCACCCGTGAGGTCCATCCGCCATGACTGCACTGATCGACGCCGCTCGCCGTGGGCGCGCGTGGGCACGCCGGCGCGGCTCCGCGATCGGGTCGGTGGTCGCCGTCCGCGCGCAGGAGCCCGTCGTGGTCCTCACGTACGACGACGGTCCCGATCCGGCCGGTACGCGCCAGGTCCTGGACGCCCTCGCGGAGCACGACGCGACGGCGACGTTCTTCGTGCTGCTGACCCGGGTTCGGAAGCACCCGACGGTCCTCGCGGAGATCATCGCCGCCGGGCACGAGGTCGCGCTGCACGGACCGGACCACCGGCGTCCGACCGAGTTCGGCCGGACGGAGGCACTGCGTCGCCTCCTCGACAGCAGGGCCGAGCTGGAGGACCGGGCCGGGCGCACCGTCCGCTGGTACCGCCCGCCGTACGGCGCGCAGACGCTCGGCACCTGGCGAGCCACCCGGCAGGCGGGCCTGACCCCGGTCATGTGGGGTGGGACGACGTGGGACTGGCGCGACGTCGGCCAGGACGAGCGCGTCGCCAAGGCGATGGCGACCGTCGTCGGACCGGGCAGCATCCTGCTCGCGCACGACGGGTTCGCGGGAGCCGACGACGGGGCGCCGGACGGCGGTCCGACCCACGACCTCGACCGGTACGAGCTCACCGACCGCGTCCTGGACGGCCTGGCCGAGCGGGGCCTGCGCGGGGTGTCCCTCGGTGGCGCGCTCGCCGCCGGGGCCCGGCCGGACCTGGCGGCGTGGTTCAGCCGGTAGCGAGCCGGCGAGCGGCGAGGTCCCGGCGGACGTACCAGAGGTTCGGCAGGACCTGGCACAGCAGCACCGCGAGCGCCGAGCCCCACACCGGACCGGCGGCCCCGAGCGGCGCCACCAGCAGCCAGGACATCACGAGGTTGAGCGGGACGAGCACCAGGATCGGCGCCACCTGGAAGCGCAGGCCGCGGGCGTCGGTGAGGTACATCCCGAGCGGGTACTTCGCCGCCTGGACGGCCACGAACGCCACGAACCCGGCGACCAGCGGCGCGTCCAGGGAGATCCGCCCGTCCGACAGCAGCGGGGTGGCGACCGGCAGGAGAGCCGCCAGCAGCAGCCCGGCACCCAGGCCGGCCACGAGGAACCCGCCCGCGAGCCCGACCGGCGAGCGCACCTCACCGTCGGCGCGCGCCTTCGCGAACACCGGCCACAGCGCGATGCCCGCGGCCATGACGGTCTGGACGATGAGGCCGAACAGCTGGGACGCGAGGTTGTACTGCGCGAGCTCGTTGGTGGTCGACAGGTGGCTGAGCAGCAGCCGGTCGGTCTGCATGGCGATGGGCAGCGCGACCATCTGCGCGAGCATCGGCCAGGCGACGTCCATGACGCGCGCGCCCGGCACGCTGCGGACGCGCGGCACGTCGGCCAGCGCCGCGCCCAGCTGCGGACGGACGCGGCGGGCCGCGACCCACAGCGACACCCCGGCCACGACCGTGCCGCCGAGGAAGGAGAACATCGCGAGCCAGGTGCCGTCGTCGCCGAGCAGCAGGAGCAGCAGGACCGACCCGAGCATGAACGGCGCGGGCAGCAGCTGAACCCTGATCTGCAGGTGGTTCAGGCCGAGCCCGGTCAGCAGCCTGGGGCCGACACCGAGCGGCAGCGTGGCCGCGAAGACGAGGACGCACACGGTCGCGACCGTCCCGCCGCCGTCCAGGAGGCCCTCACCGAGCACCGTCGGCCACGCACCGGTGACACCCAGCAGCAGCCCGACCAGTGCGAGGACGGCCGCGGAGCCGAGCAGCACGCGTACGGCACTGGTCAGGACGCGGCGTACGTGCTCGTCGCGCGCGGGGTCGGCCGAGCCGCCGACGGTGTTCATGATCGCGGCGGACATGCCGAGGTCGGCGAACGGCACCCACGCCGCCATCGAGGCCAGCAGGCCGTACTGCGCGTACGCCGGGAGCCCGAAGTGCTCGATGATCAGCCGGGTCGTGACCACGGAGACCAGCCCCGAGAGCACCATCACGAGCATCTTGGCGGCGGCGTTGCCCGCGACGAGCCGGGTGACCGGGCTGCGCCGGCGCTCGGCGACGGACGCGGTCACCGGACGCACGCGTCGTCGGTCAGCCACGCGTCGGCGGCACGCCGACCGTCCTCGGCCGGCAGGTCGCGCAGCACCGTCTCGGGCGGCCGCGCCGCACCCAGCGCGTCGAGCACGGCGCCCGCGACCACGTCGCTGGGGGCGCCCGCGGGGATCACGCAGTGGCCGTGCGTGGCAAGCCATTCCGCCAGCCCGGTCTCACCGGTGGTGACCACCGTGCAGCCGTGGGCCAGGCCCTCGACGATCGGCAGGCCGACCTGCTCACGCCACGTCGGCGTCCGCTGCGACAGCAGGACCACCACGGTCGCCGCCCGCAGCGCGTCGTGGATGACCGCCCGGGGCGGGTCCACGACGAGGCACGCCCCGTGCAGCCCGTCGGTCACCTCCCGGACGTGCGACTCCAGCTCACCGGTGCCGATCACCGTCAGCCGGGCCCCCGGGCGCTCACGCGCGACCTGCGGCCAGGCGGCCAGCAGGTGCAGGACCCCCTTGCGCTCCTGGAGCGCGCCGACGAACAGCACCCGCTCGGGGTCACGGGCCGGGCCCGGACGGTCGAGGCAGCCGCACCGCTCGGGCAGCGCGGGCACCACGACGGCGTCGGCACGCTCGATCCGGTTGCCGTACAGCTCGTCGTAGAGACGACGGGCGCCGTCCGTGCCGTACGCGATCCGGTCCAGCCGCCCGGCGACCCACCGGGAGAGCACCCGCTCGGCCCGCCGGCGCACCCGCGCGCGCACCCGGTCGGCCGGGATCTGCCACTCGTCGAGGTTGCCGATGGCGTACGTCACCACCCGGACCGGCCGCCGGCGTACGGCCGCCGTGGCCCTGGCCGCGGCCACGGCGGACGCCGTCCGCACCAGCCCCAGTCGCATGGCGGGCTCGTTGACCTCCAGCGTCCGCACCGGCGAGGCGGCCACGAGAGCGGCCGTCCGCAGGGTGCGCGCTCGGTGCAGGTCCAGGCCGCCGGCCAGGCTGTCGTCGAAGTCGTACCGGCGGTCGGCGTACACCAGGGACGCGGGGGCCGACTCGTGCGCGCGCTCCAGGTGGGCGTTGCGCACCTGCTGGTACACCCGCAGGTGCGGGTGCAGAGCCCGCTTCACGACGCGGCTCCGGCGGAGCGTGCGGGCCTGCTCTCGGCGGGGTCCGGGCGACCCCGCGGTGTGAGGGTGAGCCCGAGCCCGAGCACGAGCGTCGGCAGCGCGGAGTACAGGGGGCTGAACAGCAGGTTCCACAGCGTCCACCAGCTGAGGAAGAGCAGCAGCGCGCTCGCCTCGCCGCTGGTGATCCGCAGCGCGGCGCCCCGGACGACGTGGTAGCCGATGATGAGGGCGAGCAGGACGCCGAGAGCGCCGAAGTGCGCCCACAGGTCGCCCAGCGTCGAGTGCAGCTCGAACCGACCGCCGAACATGAAGTTCTCGACGTACCCGGTGTCGGGCTGGAAGGACAGGATGTCGAACATGCTCGACTTGGCGACGTTGATGTCGTGCAGGGACGGCACGACGCCGACGCCGTACCCGCCGGGCTGGTCGCGCAGCAGCCCGAACGACGCCGCCGCCTCCGGGCGCCCGCCCAGGATGAGCGAACCGCTGGCGCGCAGCTGCTCCTGGGTACGCGCCTGCGCGGCCTCGCCGAGGAAGCCGTCGACCAGCAGCGACTGGCCGAGGTAGTACGCGCCGACGGCGAGCCCGCCGAGCAGCGCCACCGTCCAGCCCCAGGCCCGGCCCCGGCTCATCGAGACCGGCCGCATCTGCCAGACGACCAGCACCGCCACCAGCAGGAACGTGCCGAAGTAGGAGCGGGCGTCGTTCATCGCACAGCTCAGCGCGAGCAGCAGGGTCAGCAGCAGCTGGGTCCCACGCCGGTCGGACCGCTGGACCAGGGAGAGCACGAGGACCGAGACCGGGACGAGGTAGCCGAACTTCCAGGGGTTGCCGGCGGTCAGCGCCCCTGGGTTGAGCACCGCGTTGGCCAGCAGACCGAGCCCGAAGGTGACGCCGATCTGGGTGTCCGTGAAGATCTGGCGGCACCACAGGATCACGCCGACCGCCGCCACCGCACCGACCACCAGCGCGAGGTCCTGCGCCGCGATCGCGTGGTCGACCTGACGCGCCGGGGTCCCCGCCCACGCCAGCCATACCCCCGTGACAGCGGCCAGCGCACCGGTCCCGACCAGCAGCCGGGCTCCCCAGTAGCGCCACAGCGCCTGCAACCACAGCGGCGCCAGAGCCAGGGAGAGCGCCACGCCGTACGTGACACCGGAGAAGACCGTCGAACGGATGCCGAGCAGGAAGACGGTCAGCAGCATCAGCGCGCGGGCGAGGCGGCGCAGGCCGTCGTCCTCGACCGGCATCTCGGCGGCGGGTCGGGCGGCGCGAGCGCGCCGGACCGGTGCGGCCGGGGCGAGCGTACGGACCGGCTTGCGCGGCGGGCTGATCGAGCTGGCCGGGCTCATCGGGCGACCACCGCCGGTTGCTCGGTCGACCCGGGCGCCGCGGGCGCGGTGGCCGAGGGCGCGGTGGCCGCGGGTGCCTCACCGCGGCCGAGCCGTGCGCGGGCGGCGCGGTAGGCGCGGACATGGTCGGTGGCGGCGTCCGGCCACTCACGCCCGTGCAGTGCGGGACGTCCGGACGGCGTGGCCGAGCGCACCGCGGTCAGGGCGGCGCCCAGTGCGTCGGCGTCGAGGTCTCCGGAGTACAGGTGCACCCACCCCGCGCCGCACTCGCGCTGCAGGGCGCGGTTGACCTCGTTGTCCGGGACGAGCACCGGGCGGTCCAGCGACAGCGCCGCGAGGACGCCGCCGGAGTTGTGCATCACCCGGTAGGGCAGGACGACGAGCTCGGCCTCGCTCACCTCGCGGACGAGGTCCGCGTCGCTGACGTGCTCCAGGGTGAGGGTCACCCGCGCATCGGCGCCGGCTCGCGACCGGACCTCCTCGGCCAGCTCCTGCGACGTGGGCCGCCCCGCGACGTGCAGGGTCAGGCCGGCACCGGGCGTCCCGGCGAACGCGTCCAGCAGGGCCTCGACCCCCTTGTACCCACGGACCTGACCGACGTACGTCAGTCGGCCCGGCACCCGGTCGGCACGCGGGTGACCGGCGAACCAGTCCCGGTAGTGGCCGTGCGCGATCGTCGCGGACAGGGCGCCGGTGGGTACGGGGGTGGTCGGGTTGAGGCGGACGTACAGGGTCGTCCACCGCTCGGCCCAGCGCAGCAGCGCGACCTGACCCCGGCCGAGACCGGACGGCAGGTCCAGGTTGTGCTTCGTCCGGACCAGCGGGCGACGAGTGGCGCGCAGCCGGAGCAGCAGCAGCGCGAGCAGCAGCTGTCGGCCGAGCGCTCCTGCCGGGGTCCGGCCCCCGACGAGGATCTCGGGCCAGTGCGCGTGGAACACGTCGTAGCGGGACAGCAGCGCGGCACGCCAGCCGAACGTCCGTACCGTCACGTCGGGCTCGGCGCCCAGGTGGTCACGGAGCATGACGACGTACGGGTTCGTCGTCGGTCGGGGCTCCGGGAAGGACTGCAGCACCACGAGCTCGCGACCGTACGCGGCCGCTCCGGGCCCGGCCAGGCCCGCCAGGAGCCCGCGGCCACGGGCGAGCGACTTCCGCCCGAGGGCGTCGTGCCGGTCGGAGCCGCTGATCCTGCCGTACGACGCGCGCGCGGACCCCAGTGCCGTCAAGGCGACTCCGCGAGCGCCCTGCCGCACGCGAATCCTGCTGCGCTGCAATCCGTTCGGCGCCATGGCCAGCGCCACCCTCGTCGTCGCGCGGCCGTGGCTGCGCGCTCGTTCCAGCACCCAGCGGCGCGTCATCCGGGAGCGCGGTACGCGGTCGGTGACCACCGACTCGGCGCACCACACCATCCGCGCACCGGCGGCGTAGAGGTCGCGGGTGAACGCGGTGTCCTCGCCGCCGGTGAGACCGAACCGCTCGTCGAAGCGCGTCCTGAGGTCGCGGACCCGGTCGAGGTCGAGCAGCAGGTTGCCGGCTGCGGCGAGCTCCAGCGCGTCCCCGGTGGCGAGGTTGCGGCGTACGAAGAACGTGCCCGCCTCCAGCCAGGGGTCGAGCTCGCCGTCGAACTCGGCGACGACCCGCCCCGAGACGGCCGTGGCGTCGTACGTCCGCCAGGTCCGTAGCAGGTGGAGCAGCCAGTCGTCGTGCGGCCGCTCGTCGTCGTCGATGAAGGCGAGCAGACTGTCCTCACGGCATGCGTCCAGCGCGCGGTTCCGCGCCGCCGCGATCCCTGGCCGAGGTTCGTGCTCGTACCGCACGCGCGGGTCGGCGAGCGCCTGGACGACGTGGTCGGCGCTGCCGGCGGGGTCGTTGTCGACGACCAGGACGCGGACGTCGTACCCGCCCGAGCGGGTGACCTCCTCGGCCTGTCGCACGAGCCGCGGCAGCAGGTCCGCGAGCTCGGCGGGGCGCAGGTAGGTGCACACCGCGATGCTCACCCGGACGGCCGCGGGCTGCTGCACGGGACCGGCCGCCGTCATGCGGCACTCCGGGCGAGGCGGCGCGGCGCCGTGAGGGCCGCGCGGGCGCAGAGCGCCAGCCCGACGCCCGACCCGCGGACCGCGGAGACCACCGACCGCGGTGCGGTGAGCAGCTGGCGACGCCCGCCGCGCAGCCAGATCTGGGTGCTCTCCCGCGGCGTGCGCACGGCCCAGCCGAGCGCAGACGACGCCGGGAGGTGCCGGCCGGCGAACAGCAGCCGGTTGCGGCAGTTGAAGTAGTAGTACGTGTCGGACTTCGCCGGCCCTCGCCGGGCCGCGTCGGCACGGGCCTGGGTGCCGCCCTCGTCGTGGACGACCGTGACGTCCCGGCGCAGGACGAGGGAGGCACCGGCGTCGAGGGCGCGCAGGCTGAGGTCGACGTCCTCCCAGTACAGGAAGTAGTCCTCGGCGAACCCGCCGAGCCGGTCGAACAGCTCGCGGTGGACGGCGAGACAGGCTCCGGTCAGCCAGGGCCGACGTCCGGCCCCCGCGTCGCCGAGGACGTCGCGGTCCGGCGCCGACGACGGCGTGGGCAGGCCACGCAGATGACCGCTGCGCAGGTCGATCTCGCTGCCGCGGAACACGACCCGACTGCTGGAGTCGCGGATCAGCGGCGCCACCAACGACATCGGGTGCTGCTCGACGTCCGCGAGCAGGACGTCCACCTCCTCAGCGCTCGCCCGAGCGTCCGGGTTGAGCAGCAGGAACGACTCTGCGCCGGCCGCGGCGGCCGCCCGGACGCCGGCGTTCACTCCGGCGCCGAAGCCGGCGTTGGTCGCCATGGTCACGACGTGCCAGCCGTGCCGGCCGGTCAGTGCCTCGACACGGTCCCGCTCCCCAGCCGTCGAGAAGCTGTCCACGACGACGATCAGCGGACCGCCCGGCCGCGTCAGGGGCAGCAGGTGTCGCTCGAGCAGGTCGTGGGAACCGAAGTTCACCACGACGACCGCCCGAGCGCTCACCATCGACGACCTGACCGTCAGGGCTGCGGGTTACGCGCGAGGAGATGGTCCAGCGACGCGACGATCGGGGCGTTGGTGGACGTGCTGCCCAGGTACGTCTCGACCCCGAGCCCTCCCGGGCCCGCCAGCTCGGTCGTCGTGTCGGTCGCAGTGGCGGTCCACGCGGTCGGCTCGCTCGTGCCGGCCTTCCACACCTTCGCCTGCACCGTGGTGGGCGCGGTGCCCGACACCTGCAGCCGGACGGTCGCGGCCTGGCCGGCCGCGAAGGTCAGGCCGGGCACGGTGAGGTTGCGCAGCGTGGTCTCGGTGCCCGACACCGTGCGGCTGAGGTAGAGCGACACCTGGCCGTCCGGACGCCAGAGCACCTTGGCGCGGTAGTCGCTCGTGCCGATCCGGCGGGCGACGACGCTGGTGTAGGCGTTCGCGCCCACCGGGACCTTGTCCAGGGAGACGTCGAGCGTGATGTCCTGGTCCTGCCGGGACACCGAGCCCAGGTAGGCCTTGGCCGTCGCCCCGGGACCGCTCATCCGCACGGTGCCGACGCTCCCGTCGACGCCGAACAGCGACGCTCCGCCGCTCAGCGTCCAGGTGCCGCCGGTGTCCGCCGACCCGAGACCACCCGTGACGGTGCGGCCGAACTCGTCCTTCGCGAACGTCACGAGCGCGACGACCGTGACGGACCGGGTGACCGTCGCCGTACCGCCGTCGTTGTCGGTGACCGTCAGCTTGACCGGGTACGTGCCGCCCTGCGCGTACGTGTGCTGCGGCGAGACGCCCGAGCCGGCCGCCGTGCCGTCACCGAAGTCCCAGGCGTACGAGGCGATCGAGCCGTCCGGGTCGGAGGAGCCGGCTGCGTCGAACGAGGACGTCAGACCCTGCTCCGCGGAGGTGAAGGACGCGGTGGGCGGGGTGTTGGGCCGCTTCTCCACCGTGACCGTGCGGGTCAGCACCGTGGTCGCCCCGTCGTTGTCGGTGACCGTCAGCTTCACCGGGTAGCTGCCGGCCGCCGCGTAGGTGTGCTGCGGCGAGACGCCCGAACCGGCCGCCGTACCGTCACCGAAGTCCCAGGCGTACGAGGCGATCGAGCCGTCCGGGTCGGAGGAGCCGGACGCGTCGAAGGATGCCGCGAGGTAGTCCGCGGAGGAAGTGAACGCCGCCGTGGGAGGCAGGTTCGGCGCGGGCGTGCCGGAGCGGCCGAGGTTGTAGTGGTTCGCGACCAGGGGCGCGGTCATGACCTTCGGGTAGACGGCGACGTCGTCGATGTCACCCTGCAGGTAGTCGCTGGTCGGCCGGTTCGGCCAGCCGGAGAGCGTGTCGCCACCGACGCGCCAGTACCCCTGGTAGCTCTCGCCGCCGACGACGGTGGACAGCTGACCGCGCTGCACGCCGTCGACGTACAGCCGCATGCCGTCGGCCCCGACGGTGCCGACCAGGTGGTGCCAGCCGCCGTCGTTGTACGCGCCGGTGGTCGTAACGGTCTTCACCGAGCCGGGGAACATGCCGAGCGTGATCCGGCCCGACCCGTCCATCGACAGGAACCGGTCGGCGCGCGTCGAGGCACCCGAGGCGCGGTTGCCGAAGCCGACGATCCGGCCGCCGCGGGTGGTCTTGGTCTTCACCCACGCCTCGACCGAGAAGTTCTGCGGTGCCTCGACCGCGGCCTGGCTCGCGACCAGACCGGTGCTGGTCCCGCCGAACCGGCCGGCCGCGTCGGTGTCGCCACTGATCGCGCCCGGCGCGCCGCGGGTCATGCCGCTGCTCGCGAGACCGTCGCGGACACCCGCCCAGTCCAGCACCGCGGTGCCCGAGGGCTCACCGAACCGCCAGTACAGCGAGGCGCCGTCGTCCTGGACCTGACGCGCGTACGCGCTCGTCGGTGCGGACGCCGGCAGGGTGATGGACGCCGTGTCGCCCGAAGCGGTGTTGCCGTCACCGTCGGTCGCACTGACCCGGTAGGTGTGCGTGGAGCCCGGTGTCAGCCCGGTGTCGGTCCAGCCGAGGGAGGGCCGGTTCCAGAAGGTGGAGGCCGCGGTGAAGGTGGCGACCGGGTGGGCCGTGTCCCCGTCCCGCACGATCCGGTAGGTGAGGTTCAGGTCGTCGGTGTCACTGTTGGCCTGGAACGCGACGCGCACCGAGCCGGCTGTGAGGCCGCGCAGCGTCGGCACGAACGACCCGGCGCTGAACGACGGTGGACGCTTCGCGGGCGCCGCCGGCTTCGTCGCGAACCGTGCGAGACCCTGCTGCCCCTTGAGGTTCACCCGCGGGAACTCGCCGCCCATCACGACGTAGTCGTCGTTGCCGGTGACGGTCCAGGCAGCCTGCGTCTGACCGGTGAACGTGCCCACGTCCAGCGTCGGGAACCAGTTGACCATCGACGGCGCCGGGAGCCCGTAGAAGTCGGTGTACTGGTTCGCCACGGCGTCGTGCGCCACGGTGCCGGTCGGCTCGCGGGTGAACGCCAGCGCCCGCCGCTGGTTGGTGTCCCAGGGCGAGGACTCGAAGTACCCGCCGATGTTGGTGCAGTAGTGGGCGTGGCTCACCGTGTAGACCGTGCCGCTCGAGGCGGGGAACACGTCGTACGTGTCGCCGTGGCAGTCCTCGATCCAGGCGATCGAGCCGTCCGCGGGGTTCATCGCGACGGTGCCCTCGAGGTCGCCGGGGCCGTAGGTCCATCCGGTGGAGTACATGTACGTGCCGTCGGTGCGCATGCTGAGGAAGCCGGCGGTGTCGCCGGTGTTGGAGAGCGTCTGGTTCGCCTTCCACGGGACGACGGCGCCGGTCCGGGCGTCGACCGCACCGAGGCCGGTCGCGCGAATCCCGTTGATGGTGGTGAAGTTACCCGCGAGGACGAGCTTGGAGCCGTCCGGCGTCAGCGACATCGCCTGCACGTTGAGGTCGGTCGAGGGTGCCCAGGTCAGCAGGGCGCCGTCGGACGCCTGGAACGCGGCGAGGTGCATCCGCTGGTTGCCCGCGACGCTGGTGAACAGACCGCCGACGTACACCGTGTCGTTGGTCGCCACGATCGACTTGACGTTGTAGCCGACCTCCGGGGCGAAGGAGCTGATCAGGGCGCCGGTGGCGGTGTCGAACGCCGCGATCCGGCTGCGCCACACGCCGCCCACCGTCGTGAACGCGCCACCGACGTAGAGGCGCTTCTTGTCGGGCGAGAGCGCGAGTGCGTACACCTTGCTGTTCATCGACGGGTTGAACGGCAGCAGCTGACCGGTCGAGAGGCTGTACGCGAGCAGGTTGTTGCGGGACACCTCACTGGTGCCCGCGGCGGCGCCCGGCGGACGGGCCGTGGAGAACTCGCCGCCCGCGTACACGGTGTCGCCCGCGATCAGCTGGGTCCACACGACGCCGTTCCCGATCTGCGCGGTCGGGAGCGAGTCGGCCGTCACGGTCGAGGCCGACCGCTGCTGCACCGGCGGCAGCCCGGGCGACACGTCGGCCCGGGCCGGGGTCGCGAGGGTGACCGCGGTCGTCAGCACGAGCGCCAGCGTGGAGAGGAGCACCGCGACGCGCCGTGCTGCGCCGGGAAGAGGGTGGTGCGAGGACATCGATGACCGCCGTTCGGGCCGTGAACCAACGAGGAAGGAGATGAGCACCGCTGCCGTCACAGGGTGTTCGGGAAGGTGAGGAGGGACCGTGCGGTGGGGCTGACGACCAGGGTCGAGCCCTTGCGCGATGCGGTCGGGATGACGAAGACGTACGTGCCGGACGCCCGGCCACCCACCGCCAGCCGGCCCCGGAAGGGCTGCGTCGGAGCGGTCGAGAGGGCCGACGCCGATGCACCCCGAGCGTCCCGCAGGTCGACGGTCACGGCGTCCAGGTCGAGCGGGCCGGCCGAACCGTTGGCGATGCGCAGCGTCACCCGGACCGCGTCGCCGGAGACCTCGCCCGGGACTCGGGCGGTGGCCTTCACCGAGGCGTGACCCGTGACCTCGACCGTCACGCCGGCGTCGGTCGCCGAGCGTGCACTCGCCTGCTGGGTCCGGACCGCGTGGGGCGCGACCGTCTGGTGGATGCTGCCGTGGGGCTGCTTCGCCAGGTCCTTCTTGCGCGGAGCGGGCGCCGTCGTCGGCTGCTCGGCTCCCCGGCCGGTGGGCGGTGCGCTGGTGTACGAGGCGGACGGGCCGGTCGCGGCCGCCTGGGGCGCGAGCGGCGTACGTGCGGACGTGGGCTCGGCGCTGCCGCTGCAGCCGGTCACGGAGAGCAGCGCCGCTGCGGACAGCAGCAGCGCGACGGGCCGGGACGTCGTCGGCATCAGTACGCTCCTTCGCCGCGCAGCACCGCACGCGCGGTCCGCCACAGGATCTGCAGGTCGAGCATCATCGACCAGTTGTCGACGTAGCGCAGGTCGAGCCGCAGCGACTCGTCCCACGACAGGTCGCTGCGCCCGCTGACCTGCCAGAGGCCGGTGAGCCCGGGCCGGACGCGCAGGCGCCGGATCGCGTCGGCCTCGTAGCCGGCGACCTCGTCCTGCAGCGGTGGTCGCGGGCCGACGAGGGACATGTCCCCGCGCAGCACGTTGACCAGCTGGGGCAGCTCGTCGAGGGAGTAGCGCCGCAGCAGCCGGCCGACGCGGGTGACCCGCGGGTCGTCGTGCCGCTTGTAGAGACGCCCGTTGCCGTGGTCGGCCTCGCTCCGGACGTCCGCCAGCCGCTGCTCGGCGTCGGCGACCATCGACCGCAGCTTGAGCATCCGGAACGGCCGGCCGCCCGCACCGACGCGGACCTGCCGGAAGAGCACCGGGCCGCGGCTGTCGAGGGCGACCGCCAGCGCGAGCACGAGCAGCAGCGGCGCGAGAAGGACCAGGAGCAGGAGGGCGGCGATTCGGTCGAACACGACCTTCCCGGCGAGCGCACCGCCCTGCACGGTGGGCCGCTCGACGTGGACGAGCGAGAGCGTCGAGGACGGCCGGATGGACAGGCGCGGACCGGCGACCTCCATGATCCCCGGGGAGACCATCAGCTCGACCTCACGCTCCTCCAGCGCCCAGGACAGCCGGCGCAGCCGGGTCGGGGTCAGGCCTGAAGGGTGGGCGACGACGACCACGTCGGCGCTGAGCTCGTCGACGACCCGCACGGCGTCCTCCAGCGTGCCCCGACGCACGCCGTCGATGGCCGGCCCGGCGACCGTGGTGCACGCCGCGACCGGACGCAGACCGTGGCTCGCGTCGCGTCGCAGGTCCTGCACCAGGTCGTCGACCGCCTCGCCGGCACCGACGACGACCGCGCGCTGCATCGCGAACCCGCGGTGCCGGCGGCGGTGCAGCCGCTGGCGGAGCCAGTAGCGCAGGCCGAGCGAGACGAGCAGCACGACCGGGACGAACACCAGCAGGAACGTTCGTACGAGGTCGGTCCGGACCCCGCCGACGGTGAGGGTGAGGACGGCGACCGCGGCGAGCAGCCGGACGGTCGCGCGCGGCACCGCGCGCAGCTCCTCGGCGCCGACGCCGAGCAGCCGCCGCTCGTAGCCCCTGGCCTGGGCCATCGCCAGCAGCCACGCCAGCGGCGCGAGCGAGACCGCGGCCAGCGCACCGCCGGGCCCGACGGCGCCGGCTCCGGCGCTGAAGCGGACGACCGCGACAGCAGCGGCCGCGGCGAACAGGGCCGCCAGCACGTCGAGCTGGAGCGCGCGGCGCAGGTAGCCCGGCAGCCAGGAGGACCGGGAGCTCGTGCGGCCGGTGCGTTCGGCGTCACCCGCGACACTCGTCCGCGAGAACCTTCGCGCGACAGGAGAGTCCGGCCGGTCCGTCGCGGACGCCGGCGCCTGGCTCAGGTCGGTCATCGATGCCCCCCGCGTCGACCCGTCGCGCCCACTCGCGCGTACGCCGCGGAACGGCGGGTGCCCCCGCCGTTCCCTGCCGCTCCCCTACGTGGCATGTGCTCTTTCCCCGGGCGCGAAGCGCGCACCACTTAAACCGCGCGCGTGGCGCGGAGCTCTCATGTGTCGGTCGACCTCGTCGTTCGGCGCCACACCCTCGACCGCTCGGGCTGCACGCTGACACGACTGGACCGGCCGCGAGACTACCGCCACGGGCGGTGTCGTGCGGACCGATTGGGGACGATCGACCCAACCTGTGGACGAGGCTCGACCAGCGCGCCCGGCGGAAGAGCCGAGGAGGCCGTCCACCGGCCCCGGAAGTCGGTCAACCGGGCGTTCGCGGACCCGTCTTCCTTTAGCATGGGAAGCGTCGGTACTGGCCTTCAGCCCGCAGCGGGCGAAGACGAGCCGGGGGGTGAGGACGCTGACGTTCAAGCAGGTGATCCACGTGCTGTGGCAGCGTGCGCTGCTCATCGTGGCGTGCACGGTCCTGGCCGGCGGTGCCGCGGTCGCGTACATGCAGACGCGGCACGTGACGTACAGCTCGGCCGCGGTCGTCCGCGTGGCGGTCTCGATGAGCGGTGACCAGCGCGACCCGGGCCAGCCCTTCATCGACACCGGCCCTGCGGCGGTCACGTCGGAGACGTCGCTGCGCAAGGCTGCGCAGATCCTCGGCGTCTCTCAGCCCGCCTCCCTCACCAGCGTCGTCCAGGCGACCCCGGACCCGCAGAACCAGACGATGACCGTCGCGGCCGTGGGCGACACCCCGGCCCAGGCCCAGGAACGCGCGGGCGCACTGGCCCAGGGCTACGTCGCCGCACTGGCCGCGCAGCAGCAGAACAACATCAACAGCCTGCAGCGGCAGCAGAGCTCGCTGCGGACCCAGCTGGACTCGATCACCAAGAAGATGCGGGCGAACGGGGACCTGTCCGGCGACTCCTCGGACTCGGGCTCGGGCGGTACGACCTCCTCCGACCCGGCCCTCACCGCGCAGCTGAACGCCGTGGCGGCCTCGTACCAGACCATCTCTCAGCAGCTGTCGAACCTGTCGGTCGCCGGTGCGCCCGCCGCGGTCCAGCGCGCCCCCGGTGCGGGCGCGTCCACGGCGTCGAGCAGCACCCTCGTCCTGGCGAGCGCCCTGCTCGCCGGACTGATGGCCGGCTGCGGGCTCGCGCTGCTGCGCGACCAGTTCGACACCCGGCTGCGCGGCGGCGCACACATCGAGTCGCTGACCGGGGTGCCGATCCTCGCCCAGCTGGCGACCGAGTCCTCGGCCCGCGGCGAGCAGACCTCGCTCCCGGCGGAGCACCGTCGGCACACCCCGTTCCTCGAGGGCATCCGCGCCCTGCGCACGTCGGTCCAGGTGCAGACCAAGGACGTCCGCAGCCCGGTCGTCGTCATCACCAGCCCCGAGCCCGGGGACGGAAAGAGCTTCGTCTGCGCCAACCTCGCGATCGCGTGGGCGCGGACCGGCAAGCGCGTCCTCCTCGTCGAGGGAGACCTGCGCAAGCCGACCACGGCCGCCTACGTCGGCTGCACCGACCAGTCGCGCGGGCTCGCCACGCTCCTGCGAGCGGCGCTCGACGACCGACGCGAGGTGAACGAGCGCGATCTCGCCGACGTCGTCCAGCCCACGACCACGCTCGGGCTCAGCGTGCTGGCGGCGGGGTCCGTCGGCGCTCAGCCGGCGGACCTGCTCGCCAGCGACGCCCTCGGCGCCGCCCTGCAGCAGATGCGCGGGCTCGCGGACGTCGTCATCGTCGACAGCCCACCGATCCTCGGCCTGGCCGACGGGCTCATCCTCGCCCGCGAGGCGGACGGCGTGGTCGTCGTCGCGTCCGCGCAGAGCACGAGGCAGAACGTCATCGCCGAGACGGTCAAGACGCTGCGGGACAACGACGCCCGCGTCCTCGGGGTCGCGCTGAACCACACGCAGCTGAAGTCGCTGAAGGGCTACAACGCCTACTACAGCGGCGAGGACGACTGGAACGTCGAACCCGCGGCGTCCTCCGCCCCTCAGCCGCCTACCGCTCCGCAGGCGTCTACCGCTCCGGTGACCGCTGCTCCGCCGTCGACGGCCCCCGTGACGGCCGCCCGCGTCGCGCCGCCCGCCGCTCCGCAGCCCGTCGAGCCGACGGCTCCCGCCGACGACGCGGTCATCCCGGACGACCGCGTCACGCACGTGGACCTGCGCCCGATGCGCGGCCCGGGCCGCAGCGACGGGAGCAGCCGCGGTGGCGGGGGCAGCTACAACGGGGCGACGCGCGCCCGCTGAGCCGAGCCCTCCGGCGCCCGGCCAGGGCGCGCACGTCAGGCCGCGCATGCCAGGCCGCGTACGTCAGGTCGCGGCGCCGAGCCGCTCCAGCACGGTGGCCATCGCGGCGACGCGGTCCTCCCAGGTCGGGACGGTCACCGGCCACGACCGGCGCGAGGCCGCTCCGGTGAGACCCGCCACCGCCGAGGCGAACTCGGGTCCGCTCGCCACCGTGACCCCCTGCCGTCCCGCGAGCTCGCGGAACCCCGCCACCGGCGTCGCCACCAGCGGACGACCGACCGCGCGGTACTCGTACAGCTTGATCGGGTCGAGGCTGTCGGTGAAGTCGTCGACGACATGCGGGACGAGCAGGGCGTGCGCGTGCTGCAGGTACGCGGGCACCTGGTCGCGAGGCCGCGCGCCGAGGAGCCGGACGACCGGATCGGCCTGCAGCCGGTGGGTGTTCGCGGCGGACAGGGCGTTGGGCCCGACCAGGACGAGCCGCGCTCGCGAGGAGGCGGACCGCAGCGCCTGCGCGGTCTGCAGGACCAGGTCGACGTCGAGGCGGTCCTCGTGCAGGGTGCCGACGTAGAGCGCGTACGGCACACCGTCGACGTCCGCCGGACGACGGGCGGCGCGGCGGTAGGTCTCCGCGTCGACGGCGTTCGGGATCAGGGTGACCGGGCGTACGGCGCCCTTGGTGCGTTCCAGCGCGGGTGAGCAGACCACGACCTCGGCGCAGTGCTCCATCAGCAGCCCCTCGCACTCGGCCAGTCGCGCCTGGGTACGGGGGTCGCGGTGGGCGAGCAGCCAGTCGTCGGTGATGTCGTACAGCGACCGCCACCCGGTCTCGACGGCGAGCGGCGCCCAGCCGGGGTCGTTGACCCACAGCAGCGGGTCGGTGAAGCCGGCTCGGCGGGCCGCTCGCCGGGCGCCGGCGACGAGCCGCTGATCGACGAAGGCTCCGGCGGCGCGCGGGAGCCACTTCGTCGGCTGGAACAGCGCGAGCCGCTCCACCACGCCCTGGGCGCGCAGCCCCGCCCCCGCCCGGGGGCGACGACGCGAGACCACCTCGTACGCCGGGTCGGCGGACGGCTCCACGAACAGCACCCGCAGCGTGGGGTCGCGGCGCAGGAGTCCGTCGACGAGGTGCTGGTTGCGCCGCCAGACGTCGTCCCAGGCCTCCAGCGAGCAGACCACCAGGTCGGTCATGCCAGCACCTGCTGGTAGGCACGGAGGGTCTCCTGCGCCTGGCGACGCACGGTGAACGCGGCCTGCTGGTGCCGCTGCAGGAGGTCGCCGTCGCGCTCCCGCCGGGCCAGGTCGGACGCACGCTCGCGCAGGAGCCGGCCGGCGGTCTCGGCGTCGCCCGGCGCGAAGAGGTTGTCGGGAGTGACCGCGCCGACCGTCTCGTCATGACCTCCCGAGGCGGACGCGACCACCGGCAGGCCGGCGGCCATCGCCTCCAGCACCGCCAGTCCGAGGCCCTCGCGCGGCGTCGGCGCGAGCAGGATGCCGCCACCGCGCATCAGCTCGGCCACGTCGTCGCGCGCGCCGAGCAGCTCGACGGTGTCACCCAGCCCGCGGTCGGCGACGTCCTTCTCGATGCTCGCGCGCTCGCTGCCCTCGCCCGCGAGCCGCAGCCGCCAGCCCTGCTCGGCGAGGCCGCTGCGCGCCCACGCGTCGACCGCCGTACGGGTGGACTTCTCCGGCTCGAGTCGCTGCACGACGAGCACAGTACGGTCCCGCTCGGCGGCCGGCACCCGGCTCTCCTGCACCGGGACGCCGGGGTGGACGGTCCAGGTCGCGCCGCCGGACTCCCGGGCGACGTAGTCGGAGATCGCGAGCTGGCCGGCGAGGCGGCCCTCGATGCGCCGGCCGACCCAGCGGGCCGCCGCGCTCGACCCTCGGCCGGCGGCGAAGTGGCGGGTCGCGACGACCGGCGCCCGGTGCACCGTGCGGGTCGCCACGGCGACGAGCTCGGCCTCGGTCATGTGCGCGTGGACCAGCGACAGACGGCCCAGCCTGGCGAGCCAGCGGGCGGCCTCGCCGCGGCTGCTGGCGGGGAACCAGGCGACACCTGCGGGATCGAGGGTCGCTCGCATCCGCGGACCGTCACCACCGATCACCACCACCTCGCAGCCGAGCCGGGCGAGCTCGGGCGCGAGGACGGCGATGTGGCGCTCCACGCCCGCGAACCCGTCGCTGCACACGACGTGCACGATCCGGAGCGTCACCGGCTGCGCTCCTGCGCACGCACCGGGCCGGTGACGTAGAGCCGGGCACGACGTCGGGCCGCCTCCCTGCGGCCGGCCGTCGGCGCCACCGCCCGCGCGGCTCCGCCGGCCACCATCGCCGCGCGGAAGACCATCCAGCCGGCGGCGCCGTGGTGCTTGCGGACGTACCTCTCCAAGGACGCGTGGAAGTGCTGCTCCCGGACGACGGAGTCGCTGCTGGTCGCCGCCCCGAGGTGGGTGCCGGACACGCCGCGGACGACGTCGGAGCGCCAGCCGCGCGACATCGCCCGCCGCTGCCAGTCGGTCTCCTCGGAGTAGAGGAAGAACCGCTCGTCCAGCAGTCCCACGTTCGCGATCGCCCGGCCGCGCAGCAGCAGCACCGAGCCGATGACGAAGTCCGGGCGGTTCCGCCGGAGGCCGAGACCCACGGCCTCGACCACGGCGCCCATCGGGCTGGGGAACGGCCACGCGACGCGGACCTCCTCCCCCGTCTCGGGGTGCACCTGCTCCGGCGCCACCGCCGCGAGGCGCGAGTCCGTGTGCAGCGCGTGGTGCAGCGCGGTGACCCCGGCCGGGTCGATGCCGGCGTCGGGGTTGAGCAGCAGCACGTCCGTGCCGGCCAGGTCGTCGTCACGGTCGCCGATGGCCCGCAGGCCGTGATTCACGCCGCGGGCGAAGCCCAGGTTGCTGCCGGGGTCGAGGTAGCGCGCACCGGCCGCCCGCACCACCTCGGCGGTCGCCGGGCTGGAGGAGTTGTCGACCACGGTCACCGGGAAGGCGCCGCCCAGCCGGTCGAGGCACGCGGCGAGCAGGTCCGGCGGACCGTAGGCGACGACGATGACGTGCAGGTCCGGGAGGCCGCCGCCCTCGGTCGCCGCCGTCGGCGTCGCGTGGTCGTACATGCGGCGATGATGGCGCGCCACCTGCGCCCAGGTGAACCCCTCGGCGTGCGCGAGGCCGGCGTCGCGGCACCGCTGCCAGGTACGAGGGTCCACCAGCTGCCGGATCCGGTCGTGCAGGGCCTCGGCGTCGCCCGGAGGCGCGAGCAGGCCGGCGCCCGCGACGACGTCCGGCAGCGCGCCGGACTCGCTCGCCACCACTGGCACCCCGCACGCCATCGCCTCGACCACGACCCGGCCGAACTGCTCCACCCAGCCCGAGGTCTCCAGGGAGGGCACGGCGAGGACGTCGAGCCCGCGGTAGAACGCCGGCAGCTCCTCGGCAGCGCGATGGCCGTGGAACCGGACCCGGTCGGCCGCACCCAGCGCGGCGGCCTGCGCCTCCAGAGCCTCTCGCTGCGAGCCGGTCCCCGCGACCTCGACCCGCCAGGCGGGCTCGCCCGCGACCGCGTCCAGCAGCACGCCGACACCCTTGTGCGGCTCCAGCCGTCCGGCGTACCCGATGGTCAGCCCGTCACGCGGCGGCTTCCGGTCGGCAGGGGTGAACCGGGACAGGTCGAGCCCGAGCGGGATGTCGTACGCGGGGGCGGCGAGCCCCTTGTCCTTCAGGATCCTGCCCGCCGCGGAGTTGCACACGTACGCCGCGCTCGCGCCGCGCAACGCCCAGCGCTCGGTCCAGCGGAACGGCACCGGGTAGCGCTTGCGGAGGTTCTGGGCGGAGTACATGACGTACGGGACCCGCGAGCGGCGCAGTCTGCGCAGGGCGAGCACCTCGGCGGTGGCCAGCGAGCAGGGCTCCTCGTGCAGGTCGACCAGGTCCCACCGCTGCCCGAGCAGCCGCCACACGGGGCGCGGATCGTAGACGAACAGGTTCGGGTGCTGGCCGAACGTACGCACCGGCTCGATGAAGTCGTCCCCGTCCGGGCTGAGCTCGACCATCGAGCCGCCCTCGTTCCACCGGCGCGACGACACCAGGGTCAGCTCGACCCCGCCGTGGATCAGCTCCCGCTCCCGCTGCCGCCAGGCCGAGACCGGCGCATGGTGAGCGAACCGCAGTACGCGCATCTGCCCCCACCCCCTCTGCGCCCATTCTTGCCAACGGTGAGCCTGTTGACGGCAGAATCTCGCACATGGGGGAACCGGCCACACTTCGTTGCAGAGCGTGCGGGTCCGAGCGGCCGCGCGTCGTCGTCGACCTCGGCGAGGTCCCGGCGTCCGACCTCTTTCCCCGCGCCGACGACCCGGCGCCGGATCCGCGCTGGCCGCTGACCCTGGCGATGTGCCCCGACTGCTGCCTGGTCCAGCTCGGCGCGGTGCGCGGCGCGATGCCGGAGCCGCAGTCGGCCGTCGACTCCGACACCGCGCTGGCGCACGCCGCCGCCTCGGTGGAGCGCGTCGTCGCCGACGAACGGCTCGCGCCCGGCCACAGCGTCCTGGAGCTGGACAGCTCGCACGGCGCCTCCTGGCTGCCCCGGTTCGTCGAGCGCGGGCTCCGGCCGGTGGACGAGGGTCCGGCCGACCTCGTCGTCGACGTGCACTACCTGATGCACGAGGAGGACCTCGACGCCGTGGTCGCCGCCCACGCCGCGCGCCTCGCCCCCGGCGGGGTGCTGGTGTGCGAGTTCTTCCACGTCCTGCCGCTGGTCGAGGGCGGCCTCGTCGACACCATCCGGCACGGCCACTTCGTCTACCTGTCCGGCATCGCGCTGCAGCCGCTCCTGGAACGCCACGGGCTCGTCCTCACGCGCGCCGAGATGGTCCCGGTGTACGGCGGCAGCGTGCGCATCTCCGCGCGGCGGGCGGCCGACGACCCGAGCGTCGATCCGAGCGTGGACGAGCTGCTCCGCCGTGAGCGGTCCGCCGGTCTCGACCGCGTCGACACCCTCGATGGTCTCGGCGAGCTGGGCCGGAAGGCGACGAACGCTCTGCGAGAACGCCTGGTGGAGCTGCGTTCTCGCGGTTCCCGGGTCGCGGCGTACGGCGCCCCGTCCAAGGCCGCCGTGCTGCTCGCGCTCGCGGACGTCGACGACAGCCTCCTGCCGTACACCGTCGACAAGTCGCCCGCCAAGCACGGTCACCGCGTCCCGGGGGCGCACGTGCCGATCATGGCGCCGGAGCAGCTGCTGCAGGACCGCCCGGACGAGGTGGTCGTCCTCACCTGGGACATCGCCGAGGAGGTCATCGCCCAGCTGCGGGAGATGGCACGCGGATCCGGCTGGCAGCCGACGTTCTACGTCCCGCTCCCCCAGCCGCGCGAGCTCACCTTCGCGACCGCGCCGGCGGGTGGCCGCGACTTCGCCGAGCGTGAGCCGCGGCCACCGCGGTCACTGCGCCGCCCCGAACCCCGTGTCGAGAGCGGGAACCGGACGAGCGCCGGTCCGATCGTCGTGTTCGGCGAGCTGGGCGGTCCGAACCTCGGCAACGAGGCGTCGTTCGAGTCCTTGCTCGCGCTCATCCACCGGGACATCCCGGACGCGGCGGTGCACGTCCTGTGCTACGTGCCCGAGCGGATGACGGCGCGGCACGACGTGACCGCCGACCACATCAACTGGCCGCGCCACGAGCGGACGCCGCGTCCGCTGCGGCCGGTCGAGAAGGTCGCCCTCCGCGTGGGGGACCTCGCCCGGACAGCGCGGCAGGTGCGGTCCGCGCGAGCGGTCCTCATCCCGGGTGCCGGGGTGTTCGAGGGTGAGCTCGGCACCCGGATGCTCGGGCTGCCGCTGTCGTTCTGGCGCCTGGCCGTGAGCTGCCGGATGTACGGCGTGCCGCTCCTGGTGATCGGCGCCGGCGCGAGCCCGGTGCAGGAGCCGTGGTCGCGCCGGCTGTTCGCCGGCGGGTTGCGGCGGGTGACGCACGCCTCGTTCCGTGACGAGCGGTCGCGCGACATCGTCCGCGGCTGGACCGGCCGACCCGACCAGGGCGCGGTCAGCGGCGACCTCGCCCTGCTTCTGGAGTACGAACAGGGCAGTGCAGCGGCATCTGTCCCCGATCCCGAGCTGGTGGTCGTCGGCGTCATGCGCAACGGCGGCCGGCGCACCACCGGGTACGACTACGAGGAGCGAGTGACCGAGCTGGTCCGCGGGCTGGTCGCCCGCGGCCGTCGCGTGCGCCTGGTGGGAGGGGACTCGGCCGACGACGAGACCATGGACCTGATCGTCCGCCGGTGCGGCGACGAGCGGGTGGACAGCCTGCGAGCCACCTCGCTGCGAGAGCTGGCCGAGGCCATCTCGCCGGCCGCGGCCGTCATCGGCACCCGCTACCACAACCTCGTCATCGCCCTGCAGCTCGGAAAACCGACCGTGTCCCTGGGATACGCGCGCAAGTGTCAGGACCTGATGGCGATCTTCGGTGTGCCGGCTCTGTCCTTCGAGGCGTCCTCCTTCGCGGCGACGGACGTGCTGGCCGCCCTCGACGACGCCCTGGAGCACGGGACCCGCCCCGACCCTGCCGTCCTCCCCCGGCTGCGCGATGCGATGGAGGCGGACTGGGCGACCTGCCGGAACCTCATCGAAGGAGCGCACTGATGGCACCACTTCTCAGCGTCGGCATCCCGGTCTACAACGGCGAGAAGTACCTCGCCGAGGCGCTCGACTCGATCCGGGCCCAGACCCTCACCGACATCGAGATCCTGATCGCCGACAACGGCTCGACCGACGGCACCGAGCAGATCTGCCGTGCCGCCGCGGCCGCCGACCCCCGGGTGCGCTACCTGCGCAGCGAGACCAACCTCGGAGGCCCGCGCAACCTGAACCGGCTCGTCGAGGAGTCGACCGCGCCGCTGTTCAAGTGGGCCTTCTACGACGACCGCTGCGCTCCGACGTTCCTGGAGGCGTGCGTGCGCACCCTCGAGGCGCATCCCGACGCCGTCCTCGCCCACCCCCGCGTGCTCACGATCGACGAGGCGTCCCAGCTGACCGGCGGCCGCGACGACGCGGACCTCCAGCTCGACCTCGAACCCGCGCACCGACGGCTGGCCCAGCTGTACGTCCGCATCGCCGAGCAGGCGCTGTTCGGCGTCATCCGCACGGATTCGCTGCGCCGCACGCGCGGGATCCAGCCGCTGCTGTCCGACGGCTTCATCCTGCTCACCGAGCTGTGCCTCCAAGGCCCGTTCGTCGGTGTGCCGGAGCAGCTGCTGTACCTGAGGGACCACGGAGAGCAGCACGGCGGTAACCGCGCCAGCGAGATGCGCTGGCTCGGCAGCCGGCGCCGGGCGCGGGTCTTCGGTTACACGCAGGTCACCGGTCATCTGCTCGCCGCCGTACGCCGCTGCGACCTGGACGCCGCGGAGAAGGCGCGCTGTGCCGCCACCGTCGGACGGCACTGGACCCTGCGCACCTGGCGCAGCAGTGCGAGCGACGTCAAGCACCTCTACGCCGACGTCACCGGTCGCTACTGACCCGCCGAGGTCATAGCGACAGCAGGGCCTTCCGGACCACGAACGCTTCGGCGTACCGCGCCCGGCACTCCATACCGCGCAGCCGCATGAGGCCGCGGAACATCTCCTCGTCCCACCAGTCCCGGCCGTGCTGCGAGGGGTACGCCTGGAACAGCCCGTCGATCTTGCGCTGAGCCGTCGCGTCGTCGACCGGGACGTAGTGGGTCGGGCGGCCGAGGTCGCCGTCCCACTTGGGGATCTCGTAGTGCAGCACCAGGGAGTCGCGCCACACGGTGGTGGCCAGCTCGCCGATGAGGCGGTGGTCCTGGTGCGCGTCCTCGGGGGACGGCGCGAGGACGAGGTCGGCGTCTCCGGCGCGCGCGACGTCCTCGAGCGCCTCCTTCGTCGCGTCCCAGTGCGCCGGGAGCCGTCCGTCCGGAAGGTCGAGGCACTGCACTCCCCCGGTCGCTCCGAACAGCTTCGCAGCGTGCTCGGCCTCCCGAGCACGCTCCTCGGATCCGGTCAGGACGACGTTGCGGACCACCCGCCGCACGTCTTCCGCGAGCATCAGGACGGTGGCGCCACAACCGATCTCGATGTCATCAGGATGGGCGCCGAGACAGACGACGTGACGGACGGCGCCGAGATCGAGGGCCAGCATCACGCGTACGTCCGGAACACCGGGCGGATCGATCGGCCGCCCATCCACGGCGTGGGATCGCCCGCCTCGAGCGCCTTGCGGTAGACGACCGCAGCGTCCGCGACCACCTCGACCGTACGACGGACATCGGCCGCCGACGTCGCGTCGCTGACCACCAGCGAGGGGGCGAGCACACCACCGAGCAGGAGCTGACGCATGAACAACGTGCGGTACTCCTGCGACGGACGACCGTCGCCGTCGAGCGTTGCGAACACCAGATTGCTGTCGCGTCCTCGCACCACCAGGTGGTCGCTCACACCGGCGGCGTCGGCCGCGGCTCGCACGCCCTCCGCCAGCTCGGCACCGGTCGCGTGCAGGCGCGCGACGACGTCCTCGCGCTCGAAGACGTCGAGGACGGCGATCATGGCCGCGAGGGCATGGGTCTCGGCACCGTGGGTGGTGGAGAGCAGGAAGACCCGCTCCGCGTCGTGGTCGAGGCCACCCCGCTGCATGAGGTCGCGGCGGCCGGCCAGCGCGGAGACGGCGAAGCCGTTCCCGATCGCCTTGCCGAAGGCGGACAGGTCGGGGGTCACGCCGAACAACGTCTGAGCGCCTCCGGCGTGCCAGCGCAGACCGGTGATCATCTCGTCGAAGATCAGCAGCGCGCCGTGCGCATGCGCGAGGTCCCGCAGCGCGGACAGGTACCCCGGAGCGGGCTCCCCCGCCTCCAGGACCAGGCAGGCGATCCGCTCGCCGTGCTCCTGGAGCAGTCGCCGGGTGGCGTCCAGGTCGCCGTAGGGGAAGGTGACGGTCAGCTCCCGGACGGCGGACGGGATGCCCGCGGGCATCGCGGTGGCGCCGATGAACCAGTCGTCCACGGAGAAGAAGGGGTGGTCGGCGCAGATGGCGACCAGGTCGCGACCGGTGTGGGCCCGGGCGAGGCGGACGGCCGCCGTCGTGACGTCCGAACCGTTCTTGGCGAACTTCACCATCTCCGCACCCGGCACCGAGGTGAGGAAGCGCTCGGCGGCGTCGGCCTCGATCCCGGCCGGGCGGGTGAAGTTGGCCCCGAGCCCGACCTGGCGTCGGACGGCATCCACGACGAGCGGGTGCGCGTGCCCGAGGATCACCGATCGCAGCCCGGAGCCGTACTCGATGTACTCGTGGCCGTCGAGGTCCCAGACGTGCGCGCCCGCGCCGCGAGCGATGATCGGCGCGATGTCCGCGGGGTACTGGTCGGGGCCTTTGGCGTAGGTGTGCGCACCACCCGGCACCAGCTCGGCCAGCCGCGCGGCAGCGGCCCGGGAGCGGGCGTACGGGTCCGGCGCGTCGCCGCTCATTCAGACCGCCGGGAGCGCGACGTCGACCGGCGGGGGCAGCGGCTCGCTCATGACCGCGGGCTGCTCGCGCCACAGCGCCCACGGGCTGCACCCGCGGCGGTAGAGGTCCTCCAGCGACGCCCGCTCCTTGAGGGTGTCCATCGGCGCCCAGAACCCGTCGTACGGCGTCGCGCGCATCTTCCCGTCGGCGGCGGCCTTCACGCAGGCGTCCATCACCAGGTCCTGGTTCTCGCCGAGGTAGTCGAAGATGCCCTGGCGCAGCACGAAGTAGCCCCCGTTGATGCGCATGTCCATGTCGGCGACGGGTTCGAGGCCGGTCACGCTGGTCGGGCCGTTCATCCTGAGCACGTGGAAGGAGTCCTGCGGCTTCACCGCGAGCACGCTCGCCACGGCGTCGGTGCCGCGGAACTGCTCGACCAGGTCGTTCATCGGTGCGTCGGTGAGCACGTCGCCGTAGTTGGCCAGGAACATCTCGTCGCCGTCCAGGTGGTGGCGGACCCGACGGAGCCGTTCGCCGATGGGGGTGTCCAGACCGGTGTCGGCGAAGGTGATGCGCCACTCGCTGATGTCGGTGCTGAGCATGTCGATCTGCTCACCGCCGTGGGACATCACGAAGTCGTTGGACGCGGTCTCCCGGTAGGAGAGGAAGTAGTCCTTGACCGCCTCGGCGCCGAACCCCAGGCAGAGGATGAACTCGGTGTGCCCGAAGTGGGCGTAGTACCGCATCACGTGCCACAGCACCGGTCGATGACCGATCGGCACCATCGGTTTGGGCAGTGACTCCGGTCCGGAACGGATCCGCATGCCCAGCCCCCCGCAGAACAGCACAACCTTCATGTCGTCAGCCCCTTTCCGACGAACGAGTCCTCTCAGAGGACCTCGAGGTGTGGAAGGGCGACCACCAGCCGGCCGCCCCAGTCACGTACGTACGACAGCTGCGCCGAGATCTCCTCGCGGAGGTTCCACGGCATGATCAGGACGTAGTCAGGGCGCGCCGCGTCGAGCGCCTCGACCGGGTGGACCGGGATGTGCGTGCCCGGCAGGAACCGCCCGTGCTTGTACGGGTTGCGGTCGACCGCGAAGCGCAGCAGGTCGGCGCGGATGCCGCAGTGGTTGAGCAGGGTGTTGCCCTTGCCGGGGGCGCCGTACGCCACCACGGACTTCCCCTCGCGAGCGGCGCCGATCAGGAACTCCATGACGTCGTTGCGGACGGTCGCGACCTGGGCCGCGAAGCCGGCGTGCCCGTCCAGGCTGTGGAGCCCGGCCCGCTCCTCGGCCGCCAGCACCCTGGCGACCGCGGCGGTCGGCTCCGGAGCGCCCTCGGTCGGTGCGGACCACGTCCGCAGCGAGCCCCCGTGCGAGGCCAGCTCCTCGACGTCCACGACCGTCAGGCCCGCCCTGGCCAGGACGCGTTGGGTGGTGAGCAGCGACAGGTAGGAGAAGTGCTCGTGGTAGATCGTGTCGTACTCGTTGCCCTCGATCAGGCGCTGCAGGTGCGGGATCTCGATGCTGACCCGGCCGTCGTCGGCGACCAGCGCGCGCAACCCCTGGGCGAAGTCGACGATGTCCGGGACGTGCGCGAAGACGTTGTTGGCCACCACCAGGTCGGCCGGGCCATGGGTCGCCGCGACCTTCGCGCCGGTCTCCGCGCCGAGGAACAGCACCTCCGTCGGCACGCCCTTCTCGCGTGCGGCCTCGGCGACGTTGGCGGCGGGCTCGATGCCGAGGCAGCGCATGCCCCGCGCGACGACGTGCTGCAGGAGGTAGCCGTCGTTGCTCGCGACCTCCACCACGAAGGCGTCCTCGTCCAGCCCGAGCCGCTCGACGGCGGTGTCGACGAAGCGCTTCGCGTGTGCGACCCAGGAGTCGCTGTAGGAGGAGAAGTAGGCGTAGTCGGAGAAGATCTCCTCGCCCGAGAGGTACGCCGGCAGCTGCACCAGCAGGCAATCACCGCAGATCCGCACGTGCAACGGGTAGAAGGTCTCACCCTGGTCGAGCTCGTCGGCGGTCAGGAAGCTCTCGCACGGCGGCGACATGCCGAGGTCGACGAACGTGTGCGTCAGCTCTGCGCCGCAGAGCCGGCACGTGGGGGCGCTCACGACGCGACCTCGGACGTCCGCAGTCGCAGGTCGTCGTCCAGGCGGCCGGCGGCCATGAGTGCCTGGACCCGCTGCAGCCGGACGTACCGCTCACCCTCGAAATCCGTTGGGGTCAGACCGATCTCGCGCATGTCGTCGGCGAGCTCGACGATCCCTTGCGGGACCGTCCACTGCGGCCGGAAGGCGGGCAGCCGGTCGTAGATCTTCGCGAAGCTCACCTGGTAGTCGCGGGTGTCCGGGCCGGCCCCCTCGGCGAACGTGACCGGGCAGCCGGTGTACGCGGCGACCTGCTCGGCGATCGTGCGGATCTGCACGACGTCCTCGTCCCGGCCGACGTTGAACGCCTCGTCGTGCACGGCCTCGCGCGGCGCCTCCATGGCGGCGAGGAACGCCGCGGAGATGTCGGCCGCGTGGACCAGCGGACGCCACGGGCTGCCGTCGGACTGCAGCCTCACCTCGCCTCGGGTCAGCGCGGTGCCGGTCAGGTTGTTGACCACGATGTCCGCGCGCAGCCGCGGCGAGCTGCCGTACGCGGTGGCGTTGCGCAGGTAGGTCGGGCTGAAGTCGTCGCTCGCGAGCGCCGAGAGCCCCTCCTCCGCCATCACCTTGCTCTCGCCGTACGGCGTCACCGGATTGAACGCCGACGTCTCGTCGACCGGTGCGTCACCCGCCGCGCCGTAGAGCGAGCACGAGGAGGAGAACAGGAAGCGCGGGACCCCTGCGGCCTTCGCCGCCCGGGCCATCGCGACCGCCCCCTCGGCGTTGACCGAGTAGGTGGCCTGCGGGTTCAGATGACCGATCGGGTCGTTCGAGATCGCCGCGAGGTGCACGACGGCGTCGAACCCCTCCAGGTCCTCCGGCCGCGCGTCACGGACGTCACCGTGGCGCTGCTCGTACCCGCTGACCTGCGGACCGAAGTCGCACCCGGCGTACCAGTCGGTGTCGAGGCCCACAACCTCGTGCCCCGCGGCCAGGAACTGCGGCACCAGAACGGCGCCGATGTACCCACGATCACCCGTGACCAGAACTCTCATGATCCCCCCAAGGTCGCCATCAACAATCTAGCCACAAACGGGTGTATGGTGCGCCCGCTTGTAGGAAAATCGGGTGAGGGGCAGTCCGGTACAGGCAGCGCGGCGGAGGGGGATCCGGCATGCAGGTGACGCACACGTCGATCGGGGGCGTCCTGCTGCTCACGCCGACGCCGCACCGTGACGAGCGTGGCTTCTTCAGCCGCACGTTCGACGCGGCGATCGCTCGCGAGGCCGGCATCGACCCCGACGCGTTCTGCCAGGACAGCCTCTCCCGCTCCCGCAAGGGTGTCGTCCGGGCGCTGCACCTGCGCGGGGGCGCCGGTGAGGCCAAGCTGGTCCGCTGCTCCTCCGGCGCGATCTTCGACGTCGCGGTCGACCTGCGGCCGCAGTCGCCGACGTACGGCCGGTGGGAGTCCTTCGAGCTGGACGGCGACCACCAGCGTTCGGTCTACATCCCGGCCGGCTGCGCGCACGGCTTCCAGGCCCTGACCGAGCCGGCCGACACCTCCTACCGCATCGACCGCGAGCACGACCCGGCCGACTCGATCGCCATCGCGTACGACGACCCGTGGCTGGCCATCCCCTGGCCGCTGCCGGTCACGGTCCGGTCGCCCGCCGACGCCGCCGCTCCGACGCTGGCCGAGCTCGGCCTCCAGCCCGACCGCCGGGTCGCCCCGTGAGCGCCACCGTGCTCGTGCTCTGCACGGCCAACCGGTGCCGGTCGCCCTACGCCGCAGCCGTGCTGCAGAGGGCGCTGGACGAGCGCGGCGTGCGGGCCACCGTCCGATCGGCCGGCTTCCTGCTGTCCGGGCAGCCCGTCCCGGAGACCGGGGTCAGGACGTTGCGCCGACGCGGGTACGACCTGTCCGAGCACCTCAGCACCCGGCTGACCCCGGCCCTGCTGCAGCACAGCGACCTCGTCGTGACGATGGCCCGCTCCCACGTCCGCGAGGTCACCGCGCAGGAGCCCTCCGCCTGGCCGCGGACCTTCACGCTGACCGAGCTGGCCACCCTGGCGCCCGCCGACCGCCCGAGCGCGGAGGAGGACGTGCCGGCCTGGACGAGCCGTGTCGGCGCCGCGCGTCCGGCCGGGGCCGCGCTCGGCGACGAGGGCGACGTCCTCGATCCCATCGGTCGACGCCGCGGCGCCTGGAAGGCCATGGCCGACCAGATCGAGCACGGGGCGTCGGCCGCGGTGGACGCCCTGGCGCCGGCCCTCCGGCGGCAGGTGAGGACCTGACATGGGCAGGCTGCAGCTGCCGCGGTGGCTCGAGGACGTCGGCGTCTGGACCCGGCGGGCCGTGCTGACCGTCCTGGCCGTCGTGGTCGTCGCCGGGATCGGAGCCCTCTCGGTCCGTAGCCCGATGGAAGGCGCCCTGGCCGGTGCGGTGCTGCTGGCGCTGGGCTTCGCCGCGATCGACCTCGGCTACCTCGCGGTGCTGTGCCTCCCCGCCACGTTCCTCATGGCTCGTGCCGGAGGAGCGCTCAGCATCTCCGACCTCGTCCTGTTCGGCGCCTTCGTCCCCGCGGCCCTGCTCGTGGTCAGGGAGGAGGCGGGCGAGCTGCGCCCGTTGGTGTGGCTGGCCATCGTCTACCAGGCGAGCCTGGTCCCGACCCTGGCGCTCAACCCGTACAAGGCGAACGTGATCGAGTGGGTCCACGAGCTGGTTCTCGTACTCGGCGCCCTGGTCATCGGGTGGGTCATCGGCTGGCAGGGCAGGGCGCGCCTGGCCCTGTCGCTCTACCTTGTGATGGCCGTGGCCATCGGCGTGTGCGCTTCCGTCACCGCCCTGGCGACGTTCGCCTCGAGCGGGCGGTTCGAGCCGGTGTACCTGCCCGGGCTGCACAAGAACCTCATCGGCAACGCGTTGGCGTTCGCCACCGTGCTGACGTACGCCCGTCCGGCGTGGCTGCGCTGGAATCCTCGCTGGGCGGGTGCGGCCATGGTGGTCTGCCTCAGCGGCTGCCTCGCAGCGCAGGCCAAGCAGGCTCTGGTGAGCGTGGTCGTGGGCATCCTCATCGTCAGCCTGCGCTCGCGCCGCCTGGGCCTGCGGGGCTGGTTCATGGTCGCCGCGACCGTCCCGCTCAGCTACTTCGTGTGGCAGGTGGTGAGCGAGCAGCTGAGCTCGTCCAACAACTTCAACTCCGCCCATCAGCGGCTGACCTGGTACGACCGCTCGATCGAGATCTGGGACCAGTCGCCGCTGTTCGGCGTCGGCCTGCGGTGGTGGTACACCGCGCGCTTCCCCGACACCGGTTTCCAGCCGCCCAACGTCGAGCTGGAGATGCTGAGCAGCGCAGGCGTCCTCGGCCTCGCCGGTCTGGTCACCCTGACGATCGGCGCGATGCTGTGGCTGCGGACCCTGAGCCCCGCGTACGGCACGATCGCCATCGCGATCATCGCGATGCGCTTCACACAAGGTCAGTTCGACCTGTTCTGGGTCGCGGGGATGTCCTCGTTCCCGTGGCTCGTCACGGGCATCGCCGTCGGAGCCCTGGCGCGCTCCCGCCATGCCGAGGAGAGCACGGCGACGGTCCCGTCGCCCGAGCCGGCGAGAGCGAGGACGGCATGAGAGTGGCGACGGCCGCGTACGCGTTCGACTACGCCGGTGGGATCGAGCGGGCGGCGTACGAGGTCGCGACCCGGATCGCCGCGGGCGGCACCGACATGGACCTGTACGCCCACCGCATCGACCCGCGGCCGGAGCCTCCGCTCACCTGGCACCCTGTCGCGATGCCCGTGCACGTGCCGTTCGCGACGGCCCTCCTCTTCTCACGGCAGGCGACGCGCGCTCTGGACTACCGGGCGTACGACATCGTCCACAACCAGGGCGGCTGTGCGCTGCGGCGCCAGGACGTCATCACCGCGCACAGCTGCCACCGCGCGTGGTGGCAGCTGAAGCTGGAGAACGGTGAACGCACCCGCGCGCTGCTGAACCCGCAGCACCACGCCGTGCTACGGGTCGAGGGCGCGAACTACCGACCCGGCGCGTACCAGCACGTGATCGCCGTGTCCCAGGGTGTCGCCCGCGAGATCGAGCACCACTACGGAGTTCCCCGCAGTGCCATCACGGTCGTTCCCAACGGCGTGGACGCCGCCCTGTTCGCCCCACCGGACCACGCGGCGCAACGCGCGCAGGAGCGGCGCCGTCACGGGTTCACCGATGACGAGGTCGTGCTGCTCTGGGTGGGCAAGGAGTTCCGCCGCAAGGGCCTCGGGCCCGTGGTCGAGGCCCTTGCCCAGCTGCCCGACCACGTCCGCCTGCTCGCGGTCGGCGGCGACCACCAGGAGCCGTTCCGAGCGCTGGCGCGGGCCAACGGCGTCGCCGACCGCGTGGTCTTCGCCGGCCACTCGTCGCACGTCCATCGCCTGTTCCAGGCCGGGGACGTGTTCGTGCTGCCCACGCTGTACGAGGCGTTCGCGCTGGTGACCCTCGAGGCCGCGGCCGCCGGGCTCCCGCTCGTCGTGACCCGCGTCAACGGCACCGAGGACTTCGTCCGCGAGGGCAGCAACGGCGCCTTCGTCGAGCGTGCGCCGGGCTCGGTCGCCGCTGCCCTCGCGCCGCTCGTCTCCGACCGCCAGCTGCGACGACGCATGGGCGAGCAGGCACGGCGCGACGTGCAGGGGTACACCTGGGACGCCGCCGCGCGGCGCACCCAGGAGGTGTACGACGAGGTCCACGAGCGCAGATGTCGTCGCCGGAGGTCGGCATGACACCCCGCAACCACCCACGCCACCCAGCAACGGCCAGCAGCCCGGACCGCCGGGACGTGCCGGACGGAGGACCACCGATGAGCACCTCTCGTGCGGGCACGAGCCGTCGCGTCGGCTCGCCCCCCGAGCCGACGGCTCCGGCGACCGGAGCGCCGGCCGTGTCGGTGCGCAACCTGTCCAAGACGTACCGGATCGCTCGCGCCGGTGATCGTCCCGCGACCGCGGCGGAGGCCGTCCTGCGGCGGGCCCGGCACCCGCTGCAGCGCCAGTCGTACGACGTCATGCATGCGCTCGAGGACGTCACCTTCGACATCCCGTGGGGCTCGGCCGTCGGGATCGTCGGGCGCAACGGCGCCGGCAAGTCGACGCTGCTGAAGATCCTGACCCGCATCACGGCACCCTCGGGCGGGCGGATCGAGCTCGGCGGGCGGGTCGGCAGCCTGCTGGAGATCGGCACCGGTTTCCATCCCGAGCTGACCGGCCGCGAGAACATCTACCTGAACGGCACGCTGCTCGGGATGCGGCGCAAGGAGATCCAGCGCCGGTTCGACGAGATCGTCGAGTTCTCCGGGGTCGAGAAGTTCCTCGAGACCCAGGTCAAGCGCTACTCCTCGGGCATGTACATCCGGCTCGCCTTCGCCGTGGCCGCCCATCTCGAGACGGAGATCCTGGCCATCGACGAGGTGCTCGCCGTGGGCGACGTCGAGTTCCAGAACAAGTGCATCGCCAAGATGCGCGACGTCGCGCGTGACGGCCGCACGGTGCTGTACGTCAGCCACCAGATCCAGACGGTCAAGGCCCTGTGCTCCTCGGCGATGTACCTCGAGGCCGGTCGCCTGGTCGAGATGGGCAGCGTCGACCGGGCGATCGAGCTCTACACCTCCTCGTTCGCACAGGCCGCGCAGCAGCAGCTGGACGCCGGTCGCCGCCCGGGCACCGGCGAGCTGCGGTTCGCCTCGGCCCAGCCGAGCAAGGAGGTCTACCGCCCGGACGACGACAAGGTGATCGAGTTCGCGATCCCGGGCAGCGCGTCCTCCATCGGGCAGTACTTCGTCTCGGCTCACGTCAACAACGAGGACGGCGTCGTGATCGCCCAGTGCGACTCCCGTCTGGTCGGGCGCTGGTTCGACCCGGGTGAGGAGGTCCGCGGCCGCCTCACGCTGCGAGCACCCTGGCTCAAACCGGGCCGCTACACCGTCGATCTGTACCTGTGCAAGACCGGCATCCTCGACGCCTGGGAGGGGTCGTGCACGTTCACCGTCCTGCCCGTGCTGCCCTACCCCGACGCGGCGAGCGCCGACGGGTCCGAGAAGGGAGTGGTCTTCGGTGACTTCGTCTACGACAGCTGAGGCCCGTCGCATCGTCATCTCTGCGCCCGGCCGGTTCCGGCTGCCGGCGCCGCGCACCCTGTGGGAGGCGCGCGAGGTGCTGTGGCGGTTCGGCCTGCGTGACATCACGCTGCGCTACCGGCAGACGTTCCTCGGCGTGATCTGGGTCGTGCTGCAACCGGCCCTGACCGCGGGCATCTTCACCCTCGTCTTCGGGAAGGTCGCGAACCTCGACAGCGGCGGCGTCCCGTACTTCGTCTTCAGCTTCGTCGGCATGACGGCGTGGAACGTCTTCAACGGCGTCGCCACCCGGGCCGCTCCTTCGCTGGTCGCGAACTCCGCGCTGGTCTCGAAGGTGTTCTTCCCCCGCGTCCTCGTGCCGTTGTCCACCGCGTGCTCGGTCGTGGTCGACCTCGCCGTGTCGCTGGTCATGGCCGTAGGTCTCCTGTTCGCCTACGGCATCAACCCGGGCTGGGCGGTGCTGACCGCGCCGGTCTGGCTGCTCATGCTGATGCTGCTCGGGGCCGGGCTCGGCGTGGCCGCGTCGGCCCTGATGGTCCGCTACCGCGACGTCGGCTACATCCTTCCGTTCGCCTTGCAGGCGCTGCTCTACATCAGCCCGATCGCGTACGCGCTCTCGGCCGTTCCCGCGAAGTACGAGATCTTCTACCAGGTCAACCCGTTGTCGTGGCTGCTGCAGTGCGTGCGCTGGTCCTTGCTGGGCCAGCCCATGCCGCCGTGGTGGCAGATCGGCGGGTCGGTGGCCGCGTCCGTGGGCGCCTTCCTGCTCGGGGTGCTGGTGTTCGAGCAGCTCGAGCGCGAGTTCGCGGACGTGATCTGAGATGCCCGACCGGCACCGTCTCGTCCTGCACACACTGGCGACATCGCACCCGATGGGTCTGCAGGTGTACGACGACCAGGTCGCCGCCGGTCTCCCCGCCGAGCTCGGGGACCCCTGGGAGGTCCGTCGGCGGGTGGGCCGCACGTTGCGTTCACCGCTGGCCGGCGACGTCCGCGTCCCCGGTGCGGTGCTGAGTGGCGACCGGCCGTGGCTCCGCGCTGCCTACGGCCGGGCCACCGCGCCCCGTGCGGACCTCGTGCACCGGATGGACCTCGGCTGCCCGCCCACCGGAGGTCCCGAGGTGCTGACGCTGCACGACGTGGTCGCCTGGCGTTTCCCCGACGAGGGCATGCCACCCCGGTCGGTGCACCGCGAGGTCCGGGCGGCGGCCGCGGTCATCTGCCCGTCGCAGCACACCGCGGAGGATGTTGCGCGGCTGTTCGGCATCGAGCCCGTGGTCATCCCGAACGGCGTCGGTCAGGAGTTCTTCTCCGCGGCGCCGCTCGACCCGGACGAGCGTGCCGCTCTGGGGGTCCAGGGCCCGTTCGTGCTGCACGCGCAGGGCGCCACGCTGCGCAAGAACCTCCATGGCCTGGCGGCCGCGTGGTCGGTGGTCACGGCCAAGCGTCCGGACGTCCGCCTGGTGATGACCGGTCCACCGCACTCCCGCCGCACCGGTCTGTTCGGGGACCAGCCCTCGGTGAGGATGCTCGGCCGGGTCGAGGAGGGTCTGGTGCCGCGCCTGATGGCGTCCGCGGAGGCCGTCGTGGTGCCCTCCCTGTACGAGGGGTTCGGCTTTCCCGCCCTGGAGGCCATGGCCGCCGGCACCCCGGTCGTCGCGGCCTCTCGCAGCAGCCTTCCGGAGGTCTGTGCGGACGCCGCGGTGCTGTGCGAGCCGGACGGGCGATCGTTGGCCGAGGCACTCCTCGCGGTCCTGGACGACCGTCCCGTCGAGCTCGTCCGACGCGGCGCCCGCCGGGCCGCGGAGTACACCTGGGCGCGCAGCGTGCGAGCACACGCCCGGCTGTACACATCGCTCGTGGGCAGCGCGTGAAGAGCAGCCGTATCGCCCTGGTCCCGAGCGCATTCCATCCCGACACCGGGGGCGTCGAGGAGCACACCAGGCAGGTCGCGCTGGGCCTCGCCGACTGCGGTCACCACGTCGAGGTCTGGACCGTCCGGGTGCGGGACGATGCTGCGACGGACGAGGTGGACGGGATCGCCGTACGACGACTGCCCTGCCCTCTTCCGAGTGCACGACCGGCTGCGGCGGCGCGGTTCGCCCAGGCCCTGCCGGCCGCCTGGCGCGCCTGGACCGATGCGGCCGCGCGCTTCCGGCCGGACCTGCTCCACGTGCAGTGCTTCGGGCCCAACGGGGTGTACGCCGACCGGCTCGCTCGGCGCCGACGCCTGCCACTCGTCCTGAGCACGCACGGCGAGCTGGTCGCCGACGACTTCAACGCCTTCTCCCACTCGTGGACGCTGCGCGCCGGTCTGCGCTCGGCGATGCGCAACGCCACCGTGACCGGATGCTCGGAGTTCGCGCTCGACGGGCTACGCGACACCATGGGCCTACCCGCCGGGGCAGGCACCGTCGTGCCCAACGGCGTCGACCTGCACGGCGAGCCACCGAGCCCCACCTGGCGGCCCCCGGCCGACCGCTACGTCCTCGCCCTCGGCCGTGCCGTCCACAACAAGGGCTTCGATCTGCTGCTGGAGGCCTACGCCCGGATCGCCCCGCACGTGGGCGCCGACCTGGTGATCGGCGGCGATGGCCCGGCCTCACCTGCTCTGCGCGCACGCGCGGCCGAGCTGGGCGTCGGGCACCGCGTCCATCTGCTCGGCCGCCTGGCCCGCGACGAGGTGGCCGCGGCGATGGAGCACGCGAGCGTGCTCGCCCTGCCGAGCCGGGTCGAGTCCTTCGGCATCGTGATCCTGGAGGCGTGGCGCGCCGGTGTCCCCGTCGTGGCGACCGATCGAGGCGGACCGGCGGGCATCGTGACCCCGGGACAGGACGGCCTCCTCGTGGACCCGACGGACACGGCGGCGCTGGCCGCCGCACTCCGCGACCTGCTGAGCGACCCCGCGCGCGCGGCCGGCATGGGCGCGTGCGGACGGGCCCGCGTACAGCATCTGACCTGGGACGACACCGTGGCGGCGTACGAGCGGCTGTATGCCTCTCGCCTGCTACCGCAGAGCCGGTGAAGCCCGGCGCGAGACCACGCACTCGCCCTATCCTTGGCCCATGAACGACACCTCACGCGGGGGGCGTGAGCTGACGGTGACGGCGCTGGTCGTGACCTACAACCGCCCCGATCACGTCCGCCAGTGTCTGACGCACCTGCGGCATCAGACGCAGGCACCCGACCAGGTCGTCGTGGTGGACGCCTCGCCCGAGGAGACGACGTACGAGATCATCGCGCGGGAGTTCCCCGAGGTGGAGTACCTCCGCAACCCGTTCGGTGCCGGCAGCACCGCCACGTCGCGCGCCATCGGTCTGACCGCCGCGCACGGCGACATCCTCGCGATGGTCGACGACGACGCGTACGCCGCCGAGGACTGGTTGGCCAACCTGCTTCTGCCGTATGCCGATCCGCAGGTCGGAGGGGTGGGTGGCCGGGCGCTGAACGGCATCGCGGGCGAGGAGTCGGAGGGTCGCGGTCAGATCGGGATGCTGCTCCCGAACGGCACGCTCACCGGCCACTTCGCCGCCGACCCCGGACGCGACATCGAAGTCGACCACCTGCTCGGCGCCAACATGTCCTTCCGTCGCCAGGTGCTGGAGGACATCGGCGGCATCGCCGACCACTACCCGGGCACCTGCCTGCGCGAGGAGACCGATATCGCGCTGCGCGTCACGGCGGCCGGCCATCGGCTCGTCTACACGCCGCGCGCGGTCGTGCGGCACGTCGCCGGTCCGTACGCCAAGGGCAAGCGCTTCGACCGGCGCTACCTCTACTTCGGCCACCGCAACCACGTCGTCCTGCTCAGTCGCACACGCGGGCCGCGCAGCGCGATGCTGCGTGAGTACCTCCAGCTCAGTGCCCGAGAGGCAGCCCGCGAGCTGGTCGGTCCGGCACGGGAGGCCGCGCGACGACGCTCGCCGGTCGCCCTGCTGCGCGCCGGCGTCGGCGGTGGGTCCCGGGCGCTGACCGTCCTGGGCGGCACGGGCGCGGGACTGGTCGCGGCCCGACGGGCACAGCGCACGGAGCCCTGACCGTGCGCCTCAACGCCTACGTCCTCGCTGCGGATCCGGCCTGGGTCGAGGAGAGCATCGGGTCCTACTACGACCTCGTCGACCGGATCGTGGTGTCGTACGACGGGAACGGCGTCTCCTGGACCGGTGCGCCGATCCGGGTGGAGGAGTCCCTGCAGCGCATCCGCGCGCTGGACGTCGACCGCAAGATGGTCGAGGCGCCGGGGCACTTCGCCCGGCTCGACCACGAGCCCTTGGAGAACGAGACGCACCAGCGCCTGGCCGCCGCCGCGCTCGCCGGGGACGGCGCCGACTGGGTGCTCCAGCTCGACACCGACGAGGTCATGACCTCGCCCGCGGCCTTCCTGGGCAGCCTGTGCGACGCCGACGTCCGCGGGTTCGACGCGCTGGACTACCCCTCCCGGCTGCTCTACCAGCACGTGCGGGACGACCTCTACCTCGAGCAGTCGCGCCGGTTCTGGGGGGTCGCCGCCGCGTACCCCGGTCCGCTCGCCGTGCGGTCCGGGACGCCGATGGTGCACTGCCGGCAGACCGCGTCGCCGACCTTCCGGGTCGACTTCCGCGCGACGAACACCGATCCCGCACAGGGACGCCGGTCACCGGTGCATCGGGTGATCGGCGAGGACGAGGCCGTCATGCACTACAGCTGGGTGCGCAGCGTGCCGGAGATGCGGGCCAAGTCACGCTCGTCGGGCCACGCCCGCGCCTACCAGTGGGAGCAGGAGATCGCCCGGTGGGAGCGCCGCCAGCGCCGCCCGTGGAGCGCAGTGGGTCGCACGCCGCTGTCCGGCAGATCGGGAGGGGGCCGGGACCGCCTTCGGCTGGTGCGGGTGAGTGGGGCGCCGGATGCCGCCGCGCGCCGGCGCAACGGTCTGAGGACCTGATGGCCCGGACTCGGGTCGCGGTCCTCGGGCACACCGCTGCGCTCGGCGGGTGCGAGCTCTCCCTGACGCGCATGCTGACCGCGATCGACACCGACCGGTTCGACGTGGTGGTGGTCTGCTTCAGTGACGGCCCCTTGGTCACCCGCCTGCGCGCGCAGGGGGTCCGGGTCGAGGTCCACGCGCTGAGCGCGGATGTCGCGACCGCGGGACGCCACGACGTCGTCCGAGCCCCGTTGGCCTCGGTGGGCCGGGCCGTGACGTCGATCTCGTACGCCCTCGGGCTGGCCCGCACGCTGAGGCGGCTCGACGTCGACGTGGTCCACGCGAACACGCTGAAGGCGTACGCGCTCGGGACGGTCGCCGCACACCTCGCGCGTCGTCCTCTCGTCTGGCACGTGCACGACCGGATCTCCTCCGACTACCTGCCGGTGCCCGTCGTCGCCACCCTGCGGTTCCTCGCGGCCCACGACCCGGCCGAGATCGTCGTCAACTCCGCGGCGACGGCCAGGACTCTCGCCGCCGACCCCCGGCGCCCGGCCCAGCGGATCACCATCGCCTACCCGGGGCTGGAGCCGCACGCGTTCGACGTGGCGCGCCCGGCGCCGTCCGGGGGACGGGCGCCCGTGGTGGGCATGCTCGGCCGGATCAGCCCCACGAAGGGACAGCACGAGTTCGTCCGCGCGGTGGCCGCTCTCGCCCGCGACTATCCGCAGGTGCACTTCCGCCTCATCGGCGCGCCGTTGTTCAACGAGCACGGCTACGACGAGGACCTGACAGATCTCATCCGCGCGCTCGACCTGGACGCCCGCGTCGAACGAGTGGGCTGGGTGGACGATCCTCAGAGCGCGCTGCGAGAGCTCGACCTTCTCGTGCACGCCTCGCCCACGCCTGAACCCTTCGGGCAGGTCGTCGTCGAGGCGATGGCGGCGAAGGTTCCGGTCATCGCGACCCTGGGCGGTGGTGTCGGCGAGATCCTCGATCCGACGTCGGTGGTGGTCCCCGCTCTGGCGCCCGGGCGGTCGCACCGCACAGAGCTCGGCTGGCTCGTGCCTCCGAGCGACCCGGCGGCCCTGGCTCATGCGATGCGCGCGGCCCTCGACGACCCCGACAGCGCCGGGGCGGCCGCGGAGGTGGCCTGGACCAGCGCGAGCACCCGATTCACCGCTGCGGGTATGGCGGCTGCGGTGAGCGGGGTGTGGGATCGCGTGGCGACACAGTCGCCGCGACGACGGCGACGGTCGCGCTGAGCACGGCCAGCAGTCCGGCTGCGTAAGCAAGTTCGGCGGGAGGGCGTGCCCACGCCACGACGCCGGGCAGCAGGACGCTCACGAGGACGCCGCTCGGCAGCAGCGCGTTCCCCGCCGTCGGAGTGGCGGCACCGACCAGGACCGCCCAGAACCCAGCGAGCAGAACGGCGCCCACCACGTCGCTCGGGCGGTGCGCGAAGCTCACGACCGGCGCGTACGCGACGAGCACGACGACCACCACGGCGAGCGCCGCGGACAGTCCGCGACGGGCTGCCGGCGCGAGCGAGAGCAGCGCCAGGACGGCGGCGGCGCCGACCGCCACGCGCGCGCTCGGATAGCTCGCGCCGACCGGCAGGGAGGTGGGCGCGAGGTCCGGGCGTCCGAGCACCAGGTGCTTCAACGCTTCTGCGGACACGCCGGAGAGGCCCACGACGGCGACCGCGCGCACCCCCGCGGCACGCTGCCCACGCACCGCCACGATCAGCCCCGCGGCCACCGCCGCCACGGCGAGCACACGCACCAGGTCGTGCAACCGACCGGCCAGGCCCAGCAGGTGATCCCGGCCGAGGGCGGCCGAGGTGTAGATGTCCTCGTCGGCGCGCTGCCCGACGCGCGTGCGTACCAGGACGGCGTAGAGCAGGACGAACGCGACGAGGAGCAGCACGGCCGCCGGCAGCCGCCCGGACCGCAGGGTCCACACGCGATCAGCCGGAGAGCGCGTGCTCCTGACCGACGACATCCCGAATCCTCCCGATGAACCGCTCGGCCGAGAAGCTCCGGGCGTGGTCGCGGATCATGTCCGCGTCCCACACGCTAGCGAGCAGACGCTCCAGACCGGCGGCCACGGAGTCGGGCTCGGGACGGTCGAAGAAGACGCCGGTCCGCCCGTCCACGACGGTGTCCAGGAAGCCACCGTCGCGCAGCGTGCAGGCAGGGCGGCCGAATGCCGCAGCCTCCAACGGCGCCAGGCCGTAGTCCTCGTACGACGCGGTCGCCAGCGCAGCACAGCTGCGGTAGAGCCAGCGCAGCTCGGCGTCGGTGACGCGGCCCGCGATGTGCACCCGGCCGGACCGGGCCGCGCGGTCCGTGAGCGCGGCCCGCTCCGGCCCCTCCCCCACGACCACCAGCCGAACGCCCGGCACCTGCTCGACGGCGGCCAGCACCACGTCCACGTTCTTGTACGGCAGCAACCGGGCGACGCACAGCACGAACCCGGGCTCGATGCCGGCGACGGGCGACTCCTCGCCGGCGGGCAGCAGCGCCGGCGGCGGCGGCAGGACGTCGGCCTCGATGCCGTACGCGGTCCGCACCGCCTCGCGGACCACGGTGGAGTTGACCAGGTACCGGTCCGCGCTGTGAGCGGCTTCGCGGTCCCAGCGCCGCAGCCCCGAGCCGAGGACGGCGAGCGCACCGGCGGCGAGGTCGCGTCGCAGGTGCGCGCCGAGACCGCTCGCCTGCTTCTCCGGCGCGCCCAGGTAGCGGTCCCGCTGGTAGAGCCAGCGGGCCGGCGCGTGGCAGTAGACGATCTTGCGGCCGGTGCTCTGCATGCCGTGGGCCCAGCCGCTCGAGCTGACCAGGAGCACCTCCGCGTCGATCTTCATCCGGGAGACGACCGGGGCGAGCACGGGCATCGCCAGCCGGTGGTGGCGTCGGAGCGCGCTGATGCCGTTGAGCCGACTGGGGCGCACGTCGAGCGAGCCGACCTCGGGGAACGTACCGTCCGGGTCGTACAGGGTCGTGTACACGGGCGCATCGGGGTACGCGTGCGCCATCACCTGGACGACGCGCTCGGCCCCGCCGCGCTGGGTGAGGTAGTCGTGGCCGAGGGCGACGCGCATCAGTACGCTCCTCGCCCCTTGACGACCGCTCGCGCGGTCCGGGCCATGATCTGCAGATCGAGCACGGGCGACCAGTTGTCGACGTACCACAAATCGAGCCGCAGCGACTCCTCCCACGACAGGTCCGAACGGCCGCTGACCTGCCACAGCCCGGTCAGCCCCGGGCGGACCCGCAGCCGCCGCGTCTCGTCCTGCTCGTAGTCGGCGACCTCGGCGGGAAGGCTCGGCCGGGGACCGACCAGCGACATCCGGCCCTGCAGGACGTTGGCCAGCTGCGGCAGCTCGTCCAGGGAGTAGCGGCGCAGGATGCGCCCGACGCGGGTCACGCGCGGGTCGCGCTGCAGCTTGAACAGCCGCTTGTTCACGTCGAGCCCGCCCGTCAGGTCGACCTGGAGGCGGTCCGCGTCCCGCACCATGGTGCGGAACTTCAGCATGGTGAACTCCTCGCCGCGCTCGCCGACCCGCGTCTGCCGGAACAGCACCGGCCCGCGGGAGTCGAGGCACACGGCCAGCGCGATCAGCAGCAGCAGAGGTGCCGCGACCAGGATCGCCAGCAGCGTGATCACCCGGTCGAGGGTGTTCTTGGCGGCCCGACGGACGCCGGACATCTCGGGCCGTTCGATGTGCAGCAGCGACAGGCCCACCGACGGTCGGATCGTGAGGCGGGAGCCGGCGACCTCGAGGATGCCCGGCGAGACGATCAGGTCGACGTCGCGTTCCTCCAGCGCCCAGGCGAAGCGCCGCAGCTCATGGCCGGTGAGGTCCGGGTGACCCGACACCGCGACGACCTCGGCGTTGACCAGGTCCACGGCGGCGATGGCCTCCTCGGGGTAGCGCATCACCGGGACGCCCGAGATCATCGTCACGCCGTCGTCGGTCTCCTGCAGGCCCGCCGCGCAGACCGCGACGACCTCCATGCCGAGCTCGCGCGACCGCCCGATCTGCTCGATCAGGTCCGCGGCCCCGTCCAGCCGCCCGACGACGACGGTGCGCTCCAGGCAACGACCCTGCTCGCGCTCCCGGTGCAACCAGCGGCGCAGCCGGTAGCGCAGCAGCAGGCTGAGCAACGCCACGCTCGGGATCTCGATGAGGACGTACCAGCGGGCGATCTCGCTCTTGGTGGCGTACGAGAGGAAGCCGATCAGCGCCAGCAGCGCCACGTCGGCCCGGATGAGGGCCCGGAACTCGTCGGCGCCCGACCCGAGCCGGCGGCGCTGGTACCCGCCGCCCCACCAGATCGCGGCGACCCAGAGCGCGGGCGTGATGACCGACAGCGCGATGTACCGGGTCGTGATCTCCGCGTACTCGAAGTAGCGGTCGCTGAACGGGCCACCGCCGAGCCGGACGCCCAGCGCGAGCAGGGAGCCCAGCACCCCGGCGAGGACGTCCAGCCCGACGGCCCAGCGGATGTAGCCGCGGACCCACCGGCGACGCCGCAGCGGGACGTCGGGTGCGACCGGACCGGTGGGCAGCGTCTCCTGGGCGGGCTGCGGAGCCAGCCGGAGTCGCGGCGTCGTCCCGGGACCCAGCGGGCGGACCGAGCCGGGGCCGACGTCGGCGAGATCGGTCATGAGATCGCCTGCCGTGCCGACGACGCGCGCTCGCCGCGTGTCCGTCCCCCACCCCGCACGACCCCAGTGGCCTGGTGTCCCGTCGCCCCCATGACAGCCCCCTCGGAAAGTCATTACTAAGCCAAGCCCAAGTAAAGATTTGGTCAAGACCTGGCACAGATTATTCCTGCTGCCCACGCGCTTGCATGCACTTTCGGAAGGTCTCCCAACCCGAAAGAACCGCAGTGCCAGACCGGCCAGCAGGCATGGCGCAGCACGTACTCAGCGGTGAATCCCCTGTTCTCCCGTACGCCGTAGCCCCCGGCACAGAAGAGAACCCCTGCATCCTAAAGGGAGCCGCAGGGGCGGCGAGTGATACTTAGAAGATTCGGTATTCGGTGAGGATTTCGTACGGCTCTTGACGAAGGGGTCAGCGAGCGTGAACGGCGTTCTGCGCGGCGGTCAGTCCCAGGTGGACCAGCTGCTCGACGGCGTCCGCGGCGTCGGCCAGCAGGAAGTCCAGCTCCTTGCGCTCGGCCGGTGAGAAGTCCTTCAGCACGTAGGCGGCCGGGTCCATCCGGCCGGGCGGACGACCGATGCCGACGCGCACCCGCAGGTAGTCCTTGGTGCCGACGGAGCGGCTGATCGACCGCAGACCGTTGTGGCCGCCCTCGCCGCCGCCTCGCTTGAGCCGCAACCGGGCGAAGTCGATGTCCAGCTCGTCGTGCACGACGATCAGGCGCTCGGCGGGCACCTTGAAGAACTGCATTAGACCGGCCACCGGGCCACCCGACTCGTTCATGTACGTCAGGGGTACGGCGACGACGGCCTTCGGCCCGGGCGCACCGCCCGGCAGCGTGCCGAGCCGCAGCTCGGCAGCCCGCGCGCGGGACTTGTGCGTCCGCAGGTTCGCCCCGGCCGCCCGCGCCATCTCGTCGACCACCATCGCGCCCACGTTGTGCCGGTTGCCCGCGTACGTCGTCCCGGGGTTGCCGAGCCCCACCACCAGCCACGTGTCCACCGGCCGATCCTCTCAGACGCTCTCATCGAGCAGCCGCAGCAGTCGCGGCACCCGTCGCTGCAGCGCGGCCCGCCGGCGTCGGGTCGGCTCGGGCTCGCCGGTGGTCGCGGCCAGGTTGTTCATGCCGGGGTCACCGGCGGCCACCGCGGCCGTGATGCCGTCGATCGCGAGCCGGGTGCGCTCCAGGCAGGCGTGCAGCACTTCGCGCGCGTCGACGCCCCCGTACGCGCCGGCGATCAGGCGCAGCCGACGGACGACCTCGTCGTCCGGGCGCTCCCGGTAGAGCGGCACGCCGTTCCACGCGAGATGCCCGAGCTCCAGCAGCGGCGTGGTCGGCCCGGCGAGGTCCCAGTCGAAGACCCCCGTGAGCCGGTCCCCGTCGAAGCACACGTTGTACGGAGCAATGTCGTTGTGCCCCAGCGTGATCGGCGCCTTCGGGCCCGGAAAGCGCCACGGCCCCGGATGGTCGAAGCCCACCAGCGCGACGTGCAGCTCGCGCGTCCAGGCGGCGAGGTCCGTCAGCTGCGCGTCGGTCAGCTGCTCGGAGTCGACGTCGACGACCTGGCCCGGCAGGTAGGTCAGGGCCTCGCGGCCCAGTGCGTCGATCCCCAGGAAGCGAGGCGCGCAGCGCAGCCCGGCGCGCTCGAGGTGCCGCAGCATGGCGTGGACCGCCGGCGACCACGGCCCGGTCGTGCGCCGTACGGTGTCGCCCACGCGCCAGGCTCCTCCGACGTTGCCGCCGGGCAGCCGCTCCCCCACCTCGTCACCGAGCGCGTCCTGCACCACGATCCTCCTGGAGATGGGACGACCCCACCGGGCAGGTGCCCGGTGGGGTCGACGCGTACGGGTGAGCGATCAGCTCTCGTCGGACGCAGCGTCCTCGGTGCTCTCGCCCTCGCCCTCGGCATCCGACTCGCCCTCGGCCGCCTCGGCCTCGGACTCGTCGTGCTCGATGCCGGCCTCGGCCTCGGCCTCCTCCAGCTCGGCGTCCAGCGCCTCCTGGGTGACCTGCGCGGTGACGTTGACGACGAGCAGCTCCTCGTCGGCGACCAGGGTGGTGCCCGAGGGCAGCTCGACCTGCTTGGCCAGGATCTGGCTGCCGGCCTCCAGGCCCTCGACGGACACGGTGAAGGACTCGGGGATGTGGGTCGCCTCGGCCTCGACCTGCAGGCTCGCGTTCTCGACGGTGACGACGGTCTCCGGGGCGGCCTCGCCCTCGACGTGGACCGGCACGTCGACGGTGACCTTCTCGCCGCGGCGGACGACGACCAGGTCGACGTGCTCGATGATCGGCTTGATCGGGTCGCGCTGGACGTCCTTGGCCAGGGCCAGCTGGTCCTTGCCGTCGAGCTCGATGGTGAGCAGCGCGTTGACCTGCTTCAGCGCGAGCATGGTCTCGTGACCCGGCAGGGTCAGGTGCACCGGCTCCGAGCCGTGCCCGTACAGGACGGCCGGGATCTTGTGGTCGCGGCGGATGCGGCGGGCCGCACCCTTGCCGAACTGGGAACGGGTCTCGGCGACGAGGCGGAGCTCGTTGTCAGCCATGGGGGACTCCTCGTGGATGTCGCGGTATGGAAGGGCGGTGGCCTCGACGCGGGACGTGGTACGCGCGAGCGGGCGGGACGCACGTGAGTCCGGCGGACGTCGTACGTCGACATCGTGGACCACCGCGTCGATCACGGACGCGCATGCAGCGTCCCTCGCCGAGGCAACGCCGACGATCGTACGACGATCGCGTACCCGCCCTCAAATCGTGCGCGGCGGTCCGGGCCTCCCGGGGGACGGCTACCGGTCCGGGAGCAGCGACTGCGCCAGCTCCAGCAGGGCGGAGGTCACCGGACGCGCACCGCCGTCCCGCGACCAGGCCGGGTCCTGCGGCATCGGGCCCATCGGGTCGGCGTCGGGCGGGTCGTCCTGCGGGGCGGCCAGCGCCCGCTCGATCGCCGGCCGTACCCCGACGAGGCGGTGTCCGGGCGGCAGGAGGAGCGGGACGAAGGAGTCGTCCGCGCAGACCATGTCGTGGCGCAGGCTCTGCACCAGCGACCGGACGACGGGCGTCGGGACGTCCGTCAGCGCACCGACGAGCCGGCCGACCAGCGGGTCGCGCAGGTACGGCAGCACGAGCTGCGGGCGCAGCCGGCCGGCGATCCGCCCGTACGCCTGCAGCAGCCGCGCGTACGACAGCTGCTCGGGTCCACCGACGTCCAGGTGGAGCGAGTCGCTGTCCAGGGTCAGCGCGCCGAGCAGGCACTCCAGGACGTCGACGACGGCGATCGGCTGCACCGCCGAGTCCATCCACAGTGGCAACGGCTGCAGGAGCAGGCGTTCGGACACCTGCCGGAGGATCTCGAACGAGGTGGACCTGCTGCCGATGACGATCGCCGCGCGCAGCGAGATCACGGTCGCCGAGCTGTCGGTGAGGACGCACTCGACCTCCAGCCGCGAGGCGATGTGGTCCGACAGCCGGTCCTCGGGGACGGGCGGCACGATCCCGGAGAGGTAGACCACCCGTCCGACCCGGTGCTTCTCGACCGCCGCGACCAGGTTCTGCGCGGCGCGCCGGTCCTGCTCGACGAAGTCAGGACTGTCGAGGCCGTGCAGCAGGTAGTACACGGCGTCGACGCCCTCGCAGGCCGCCTCGACCTGCTGCTGGTCCAGCGCGTCCATCGGCACGGTCTCGACCGCGTCCGCCCACCACCACGGCCCGGGACGCGCCCGGTGCGTCGTCGTCCGTACGGTGTGGCCCTCGTCCAGCAACAACGGCACCAGCCGGCCGCCGACGTACCCGGTCGCACCGGTCACCAGCACCTTCATGACGTCTTCCTACCCGCACCCGGCGAGGAGGAAGCGCGAGCGCGCCGGCGGCGTCAGGCGCGGCCGTCGAACATGCTCGTGACCGAGCCGTCCTCGAACACCTCGCGGATCGCGGCGGACAGCAGCGGGGCGATGGACAGCACGGTGAGCTTGTCGAACCGCTTCTCCTCGGCGATGGGCAGCGTGTCGGTCACGATCACCTCGCGGGCGACCGAGGAGATCAGCCGCTCCCGCGCGGGGTCGGAGAAGATCGCGTGCGTCGCGGCGATGACCACGCTCGCGGCGCCGTCCTTCATGAGGGCCTCGGCGGCGTGGCAGATCGTGCCGCCGGAGTCGATCATGTCGTCGACCAGGATGCAGGTACGGCCCTCGACCTGGCCGACCACGCGGTTGGCGACCGACTCGTTCGGGCGGGTGATGTCACGGGTCTTGTGGATGAACGCCAGCGGCGCGCCACCGAGGCGCGAGCTCCAGTGCTCGGCGACCTTGATCCGGCCGGCGTCCGGGGAGACCACGGTGAGGTCCTCGGCGCCGTACTTGTCGCTGACGTACTCCGACAGGATCGGCAGCGCCATCAGGTGGTCGACCGGGCCGTCGAAGAAGCCCTGGATCTGGTCGGTGTGCAGGTCGACGGCCATCAGCCGGTCGGCGCCCGCGGTCTTGAACAGGTCGGCCATCAGCCGGGCCGAGATGGGCTCACGGCCACGGTGCTTCTTGTCCTGACGGGCGTACCCGTAGAACGGCAGGACCACGGTGATGCGCTTGGCAGACGCCCGCTTCAGCGCGTCGACCATGATCAGGTGCTCCATGATCCACTCGTTCACCGGAGCGGTGTGGCTCTGGATGACGAACGCGTCGCAGCCGCGCACCGACTCCTCATAGCGCACGTAGATCTCGGAGTTGGCGAACGCCCGCGCCTCGGTCGGCACCAGCTCGGTGCCGAGCTCCTTGGCGACCTGCTGGGCGAGCGTCTCGTGCGCTCGTCCGGAGAACACCATCAGGTTCTTCTCGGTGGTCCGCTTCATGCTGCTGGTCATGCGGTTGCGCCCTCGCCCTTGGTGTCGGTGTCGTGCGTGCTGTCGGTGTCGTGCGTGTTGTCGTCCTGCGTGTTCTCGCCGGCCCGTGCCGCGAGCGCGGCCTCCGCGGCCGCCGCCTGCGGCGTGCCAGCGCGCTTGTCCAGCGCCCAGCCCTCGATGTTGCGCTGCGGCGCGACCGAGATGGCCAGCGCTCCAGGCGGCACGTCCTTCCGGATGACCGCGCCCGCACCCGAGCCGGCCCCGTCACCCACGGTGACGGGGGCGACATACATGTTGTCGCTGCCCATGCGGACGTGGTTGCCGATCGTCGTGTGGTGCTTCTTCACACCGTCGTAGTTCACGAACACACTCGCCGCACCGATGTTGGAGTACTCGCCGATGGTGGCGTCACCGACGTACGACAGGTGTGGGACCTTCGTCCCACGGCCGACCTGAGAGTTCTTCGTCTCAACGAACGTGCCGATCTTGGCGTCCGGGCCGACCTCGGATCCGGGCCGCAGGTAGGAGTACGGGCCGACGGTCGCCTTCGGGCCGATCACGGCGAGCTCGGTGTGGGCGCGCACGACGCTCGCGCCGTCGCCGACCTCGGTGTCCTTGAGCGTGCAGTCCGGGCCGATGGTCGCGCCCGCGCCGATGGAGGTGGCGCCGAGCAGCTGGGTGTTCGGCTCCAGGACGGTGTCGCGGCCGACCGTCACCTCGGCGTCGACCCAGGTGGTGTCCGGGTCGGTGACGATCGCACCGGACTCGCGCATCAGGCGATCCAGGGTGCGGCGGTTGAGCTCCTTGCCCATCCGGGCCAGCTGCACCTTGTCGTTGACGCCCTCGATCTGCCAGATGTCCTCGATGCTGTGGCTGTCGACGCGGCCGCCGTCCGCGCGCGCGATGGCGAGGACGTCGGTGAGGTACTTCTCGCCCTGGGCGTTGTCGGTGGTGACCTTCGCCAGGCTCGCGCGCAGCACCTCGACGTCGAAGGCGTAGATGCCGGAGTTGATCTCGGTGATGTCGAGCGCGTGCGCGAGGTCCCCGCCCTCGTGGCGGGCCTGCAGCGCGTCCTTGTGCTCGATGATCCCGTGCACCGTGTCGTCGTGGCCGCGGTACACCCGGCCGTACCCGGTGGGGTCCTCCAGGTGCGCGGTGAGGACGGTGACCGCGTTGCCGGCGCCCTCGTGGACGGCCGTGAGCTCCAGCAGCGTCTCGGTCGTGAGCAGGGGCGTGTCGCCGTACGTCACCAGGACGGTGCCGGTCAGGTCGGCGGGGAGGGCGCCCAGGGCGCACTCCGCGGCGCGGCCGGTGCCCTTGACCTCGTCCTGGTCGGCGATGACCGCGTCCGGCCACACCTCGCTGACGTGCGGGGCCACGCGGTCGCGCTGCGCCCGGACGGTCACCGCGACGTGCGCCGTCTCCGTCCGCGCCGCGGCCAGCAGGGCGTGCGCGACGAGGGTGCGGCCGCCGATGCGGTGCAGCATCTTGTTGAGGTCGGACTTCATCCGGGTGCCGTCACCGGCGGCCAGGACGATGACGGCAGCAGGGCGGCGGGAGGCGCTCACGTCGAAGACACTCCGGGGGGATGGGGGTCAGGCGTACGGGCGCACGAGGACATGCGTCCGGCCGACCAGGCTACCCGTCGACCACGAGTGCACCGCACCAGCCGGGCACGACCGCGTCGCAGGGGCCACGCCGCCACCGGCAAAAGCTGGCGGCGAGCACAGCCATGCGTGTGCCGGGGGCCAACTTCTGCCGGAGGGAGTGGCCGCCGCGTGATGCACGGCGGACGGGCGGCGTACGGGCTCCCCGGGTTGGAATCGAACCAACGTCGCTAATCCTGATTCAAAGTCAGGCGGCCCCTACCAGCAGAGCAACCGGGGAACGGCAGGCCGGCGACGCGCCACGCATCGCGGCCAGGACCACCGCTCAGGGTAGTGGAGCGGGACAATGACCCCATGACCACCAGCGCCCGCGCCCGGATGACCGGCAAGCAACGCCGTGAGCAGCTGATCACGGTGGGCCGCCGGGTCTTCGCCGAGCGCGGCGTCGGGGCGGCCACGGTCGAGGAGATCGCGTCCGAGGCGGGCGTGACCAAGCCGCTGATCTACGAGCACTTCGGCGGCAAGGAGGGCCTGTACGCGGTCGTCGTCGACCGGGAGATGGCGCGGCTGCTCGGCGTCATCGCCGACGCGCTGGACGACACGGACGCCGCGCCGCGGTACCTGCTGGAGCAGGCGACCCTGGCGATGCTGGACTACATCGAGGACTCCCCCGACGGGTTCCGGGTGCTCGCGCACGACTCGCCCTCCTGGCACACGGGTGGCTCGCTCGGCAGCCTGATGTCCGACATCGCGGTCCACATCGAGCAGGCGCTCGCGGCCACCTTCACCAAGAACAAGCTCGACACGCGTACGGCACCGGTCTACGCGCAGATGCTGCTCGGGGCGATCGCGCTGACCGGCGAGTGGTGGCTGGAGTCCGGCCGCAGGATCAAGAAGGCCGAGCTCGCCGCGCACATGGTCAACCTGACCTGGAACGGTCTGACCGGCCTGGAGCAGCAACCCCGCCTCACTCAGCGCTGAGGTTCACGCCTGCTGGATCTCGATGCGGTTGCCGACCGGGTCGTCGGTGTGGAAGCGGCGGACGCCCTCGATGTTCTGGTCCCACCGGACGGCTCCGCCCGCGTCCGCGACGACGCCGGCGAGCGCGTCCACGTCCTCGACGAGCAGGCACGGGTGGGCCTTGCACGCCGGCCGGAAGTCCTCCTCGACGCCGCAGTGGATCTGCGCCACACCGGCCCGGAACCAGCAGCCGCCGCGAGCCCGCAGCGCCGGCGGCTTCTCGATCTCGGTCAGGCCGAGGACGCCAGAGTAGAAAGCCCGCAGCCGCTCCTCCGAGCCCGCCGGGCACGCCACCTGGACGTGGTGCAGGCCGCGGACGCTCGTCACCTTCTCCGTGGAGTCACCGCCACCGGCGACCTGGCCCACCGCGAAGATCCGGCGGAACGGGAAGGGCGTCCCGTACGCCGACCGCGGGTACTCGCGGGCCAGCCGGGCACGTAGGTCGTCCAGGAACGCCTCCCGCTCGGCGCCCTCCAGCAGGTCGAGCAGCGGGCGCAGGGCCGTGCCCTTGACCCACTCCAGGACGGGAGCGTCCTGCTCGCCGGCCGGGTCGAGAACCTGCAGGTACGTCGTCTCCCAGACGTCCAGGCGGGGGCAGGACGGCGCGAGCAGGTCGGCGTACGAGGCGGGCTCGCCGGCCGGCGCCTCCCGCAACGCGGCGGTCAGCTCGGCGCCGCGGGGCTGGGCTGCGGCCACCTCCCGGATCGCGACGTGCGAGGGCGCGGCGAAGTTGCCGGGCACCTGCATCGCGAACCAGCCGCCGGGCGCGAGCGCCTCCAGCCAGCGCGGGACGAGCTCGCGGTGCGTGGGCACCCACTGGAGAGTGGCGTTGCTGATCACGACGTCCGGGCTGCCGACCGCCGCGAGATCCCACGCTGCGACGTCCGCGTGCACCCACTCGACCCGGGCGTCGCGGTCCAGCGCCCGAGCGCGCTCGAGCATGTCCACCGAGCTGTCGACGCCGACGACCCGCGCGGCGGGCCAGCGCTGTGCCATCGCCAGCGTGAGCGGTCCGTTGCCGCACCCGAGATCGACCACGAGAGAGGGGTTCTCGGCCCCGACGCGGTCGAGCAGATCGAAGAACGGACGAGTGCGGTGGTCGGCGAACCGCTCGTACTGCGCCGGGTCCCAGACAGCCATGACGTACCTCCTTGTACGACGATGCCCCACCGCCGAACCGCCGCGCGCGAGAGGCGCTGCGCCGCGCGAGCCGGCCGCGGGATTTATCTTGATATCAAGATACTGCTGGATGTCTTGATGTCAAGAAACTTGACGGCGCCTAGACTGCGGCGCATGACAGCGCGCGGGCAGGACGAGGTCGACCGGATCGTCGACGCCTGGCAGCGGGAGCGACCCGACCTCGACGTCGCCCCGCTGCACGTCCTCTCCCGGATCTCCCGGGTGGCGCGCCGGCTGGACCAGACCCGAGGCACGGCGTTCGCCCGGCACGACGTGGAGGGGTGGGAGTTCGACGTCCTGTCGGCGCTGCGGCGGGCCGGGACGCCGTACGAGCTCTCCCCCGGCGCGCTCGTCCAGCAGACGCTGGTCACCAGCGGCACGATGACCAACCGGGTGGACCGGCTGGAGAACCGTGGCCTCGTCCGCCGCCGGCCCGCCCCCAACGACCGGCGCGGGGTCCTGGTAGAGCTCACCGACGAGGGCCGGGACCTGGTGGACGCGGTCATGGCCGACCTGCTGGCGCGGGAGCAGGAGCTGCTCAGCCACCTGCCCACCCGCGACCGCGAGCGCCTCGCCGTCGGCCTGCGCACCCTGCTGGGCGAGCTCGAGGGCTGAGCACGCCGCGGCGCGATGTCGTCGCCGGCGGGGACGGGCACGTAAGGTAGCCCGTCGATGACCTCCCCCGCACCAGCGCGTGGCCCGCACGCCAAGAAGCCCGAGCTCCGTGCTCTGACCGGTCTTCGAGCGGTCGCCGCCCTCGCGGTGGTGCTCTCGCACACCGGTATCCCCCGCAACGCACCCGAGCCGCTCCACCACCTCGTGGCGTGGGGATACATCGGCGTGCCGCTGTTCTTCCTGCTGTCCGGCTTCGTGCTGGCCTACAACTACCCCCAGCTGCACTTCCACGACCGACGTCGCACGGCGCTGTTCTACATCGCCCGGGTCGCGCGGGTCATGCCGCTGTACTGGGTGATGGTCGCCTACTGCGCCGTGTACTACTTCGCGATCGGTCACGAGCAGTACCACGGCGCCCTGCTGCAGAACCTGCTCGCGGTCCAGACCTGGGGCCCCGACGTGGACGCCGCCCTGAACTACTACAACGGTCCCGGCTGGTCCATCGGCGTCGAGCTGTTCTTCTACCTCCTCTTCCCGTTCGTGGCGCCGCTGGTGGCACGGGTCGCGCGCCGCTGGTCCGTCCGCGGTCTGGTAGCCGTGATCGCCGCGGCCACCCTCGCCCTCGTCCTCGTGTGGGCGTACTTCGTCCTGACCGGTCGCGCGGAGCTGCCCTCGAAGGACCCGGGCTCGGCCCATCGCTGGCTCTACCGCAACCCGCTGCCGCACCTGGCCGAGTTCGTCACCGGCCTGGCCCTCGCGCACCTGCTGCCACGCCTGCGCCAGTGGCCGGCCGCCGGGCATCACGTGGTCCAGACCGTCGTTGTCGCGTACGTGCTCGGCCTGGCGATGTTCCGCCCCACCACGTCGCAGGCGGTGAACTCGGGCTCCTTCGGCGCGCTCTTCCTGCTGCCGTTCGCGCTGGGCATCCTGTCGCTGGCCTCCGGCCAGGGCTGGCTCGCCCGGTGGTGCAGCACCCGGGCCATGGTGGCGCTCGGGACCGCCAGCTACGCGCTCTACATCACGCATCGCTGGCTGGTGTGGCAGCTGTCGAGCGGGAAGGTCATCCAGTCCGCTCCCGGGCTGCGCGGGTACGCCGCGCTCGCCGTCACCCTGGCCGTCCTGCTGGTGGTCGCCGAGGGTGCCCACCGCTACGTCGAGGTCCCGGCCCGCCGCGGCATCATGACGCTCACGCACCGGGTCCTGAGCCGGCGCGAGGCTCGCGCCAACGTCGCCAACGTCGCCAACGCCGAGCCGTCGGCCCCGCACGTCGAGGCGTCGGCCCCCCGTCCGGCCGCCGACGCCCGGTCCTGAGGTCCCTCAGCCGGCGACCTCGGCCGCCTCGAGCCACTCGGCCTCCAGCTGCTCGCGCTCGGCGTGCAGCTCGCGCAGCTGCTCGCTGAGCCGCGCCGACTCCGCGTGGTCCTGGGCTGCCTGCACCATCCGGTCGTGCAGCCGGCTCTCCCGCTCCTCCGTCCGGGACAGCGCGCGCTCGATCCGCGCGAGATCCTTGCGCGCCTCCCGCTGCTGAGCGGGCGAGTACGCCGACTCCGCGGCACCCGTCGTGACCCCGGCCGCGGACGAGGTCGGCACCGCCGCCGAGGACCGCGTCCCCGCCGTACGCGCCTGCTGCTCGTGCCGTAGCTCCAGGTACTGCTCGACCCCGCCCGGCAGCTCGCGGATCCGGCCGTCGCCGAGTAGGGCGAGCTGGCGGTCACACATCCGCTCCAGCAGGTACCGGTCGTGGGAGACCACCAGGAGCGTCCCCGCCCAGCCGTCCAGGACGTCCTCGATCGAGGTCAGCGTCTCGATGTCCAGGTCGTTCGTGGGCTCGTCCAGCAGCAGGACGTTCGGCTCGGCCATCAGCAGGCGCAGCAGCTGCAGCCGTCGGCGCTCGCCGCCGGACAGGTCGCTCACCCGGGTCTGCTGCCGCGGCCCGCTGAACCCCAGCCGCTTGGCGAGCTGGCTCGCGCTGATCTCCTTGCCGTCCAGCACGGTGTACGAGCGCACGTCGGTGATCGCGTCGATGACCGTGCGGCCGGCGACCTGCTCCAGCTCGCGGACCTCCTGGGTGAGGTAGGCGAGCTGGACGGTGCGCCCCTCCTTGCGCTTGCCCGCATCCAGCGGGACCAGCCCGGCGATCGCCCGCAGCAGGGTCGACTTGCCGGCGCCGTTGACGCCGACGATGCCGGTCCGCTCTCCCGGCGCGAGCCGCCAGGTCTGCCGGTCCAGGATCGTCCGCTCCCCGATCAGGACGGTCGCGTCGATCAGGTCGACGACGTCCTTGCCCAGCCGGGTGGTCGCGAACCGGGTCAGCGCGACGTCGTCGCGCGGCTCCGGCTCGGACTTGATGAGCTCGTTGGCGGCCTCGATCCGGAACTTCGGCTTGCTGGTCCGCGCCGGCGCGCCGCGGCGCAACCATGCCAGCTCCTTGCGCAGCAGGTTGTCGCGGCGCTCCTGGGTCACGGCCGCGATCCGGGCCCGCTCGGCCTTGGCGAGGACGTACGCGGCGTACCCGCCCTCGTACTGCTCCACGCGGCCGTCGACGACCTCCCAGGTGTTGGTCGAGGTGGCGTCCAGGAACCACCGGTCGTGGGTGATCGCGACGAACGCGCTGTCGGGGCGGGTCCGGCGCTGGACCAGGAAGTCGGCCAGCCACTGCACACCCTCCACGTCCAGGTGGTTGGTCGGCTCGTCCAGCAGCAGCAGGTCGGGGTCGTCCACGAGCAGTCGGGCCAGCCCGACGCGGCGCCGCTCGCCGCCCGAGAGCGGGCCGATCACCGCGTCCGGCCCGCCGAGCGCGGCGAGGTCCAGACCACCGAGCAGACCGTTCATGATGTCGCGGATGCGGGGGTCCCCGGCCCACTCGTGCTCGGCGCGGTCGCCGAGGACGGCCTGCGCGACGGTGGCACCGGGAGGCAGCGCGTCCTCCTGCGTCAGGACGCCGACCGTCAGTCCGCCCACGCGGGTGACGCGTCCGGAGTCGATCGGTTGGCTCCCCAGCAGCACCTTCAGCAGGGTCGACTTGCCGCCCCCGTTTCGCCCGACGACGCCGATGCGGTCGCCGCCGCCGATGCCGAGGGAGACCTCGTCCAGGATGTGCCGGGTGCCGAGGGTCAGAGAGACACGCTCGGCGGAGAGGAGGTTCGCCATAGTGGTCCGAGCCTAGGTGCGCGCGGCCGTTCTCCCCGCATCGGCGCCCTGGCGCCGGCGCTCAGCCCGCCGCGCGGTCGAGGTCGACCTCCAGCCCGCGAGCAGCCACCCGCACCGGGCCCGCGAAGGACGCCCGCGCCGCGTCCACGGACGCCGCCGGGTCGGTGCCCGGCCACAGGTGGGTCAGCATCAGCGACCGGGCGCCGGCTCGCTGCGCCCATGTCCCTGCCTCGGCCGCCGTCAGCAGGTTGCGGTCGGGTCGCTCCGTCTCCCCCGGGCGGTCGGTGGCGTCCAGGACGAACGGGTCGGCGCCCTCGCCGAGGTCCAGGAGCGCGTCGTCCGGGCCGGTGTCCGTGGCGTAGGCGAGGACCAGTCCCTCGGTCACCAGGCGCAGACCCACGGTCGGGACGAAGTGCGGCAGCGGCAGCGCCGTCAGGTGCAACGGACCCAGGTCGTACTCGCCCGGCAGCGGACGGTGCTCGAACACCGCGGCCAGGTCGACGTCGGGCTCGATGCCCGCCAAGCGGTCGAGCACCCCGTCGGGGCAGTACAGCGGCAGCCGGGGCGCGCCGGGGTGGCCGTAGTGCCGCAGCCGGAACAGGCCGTGCAGGTCGATGCAGTGGTCCGGGTGCTCGTGCGTGACGAGCACCGCGTCCACGTCGCCGTCCGGGACGCGGGCCAGCAGCTGCGGCAGGGTCGCGTACCCCAGGTCGAGCACGATGCGCACCCCGTCCCACTCCAGCAGGAACCCGCTGCTCGCCTGCCCCGCGGGCGCCCACCCGCCGGAGGCACCCAGCACGACCAGACGACGCATCCGCCCACTGTCCCAGGCACCGAGCGCGTCAGCGGGACAATCGGTGTCATGACGGTCGCCCGCTCGCTCCTACTGTTCGTCGCCGCCGCGCTCGCCGAGATCGGCGGGGCCTGGCTGGTCTGGCAGGGCGTGCGGGAGCACCGCGGGTGGGTGTGGATCGGCGCCGGCATCGCCGCCCTCGGCGTCTACGGGTTCGTCGCGACCCTGCAGCCGGACGCGCACTTCGGGCGGATCCTCGCGGCGTACGGCGGTGTGTTCGTCGCCGGGTCGCTGCTGTGGGGCATGGTCGTGGACGGGTACCGACCGGACCGCTGGGACGTCGCCGGCGCCCTCGTCTGCCTGGCCGGCGTCGCGCTGATCATGTACGCCCCGCGCCCGGGCTGATCGACAGGAGACGACCTGGGGCCGGCACGCGCAGTCGCGTGCCGGCCCGAGCCGTCCGGGTCACCGGCCCGAGGGCCGATCACCAGGATCTGAAAGGTGCGGTCAGAGCGTCCGCCGGCCGTCCGTGCCGTCGACACCGTCGACGCCGTCCGTGGTCGTCCGCTCCGGACGCAGCTCGCCGTCCGTGGTCGTCCGCTCCGGACGCAGCTCGCCGTCCGCCGTGGTCGACTCGGGACGCAGCTCACCGTCCGTGGTCGTCCGCTCCGGACGCAGCTCGCCGTCCGCAGCACCCGGGACGCCCGCGGCACCATGAGTGCCCTGCTCGGTGGTGACGTGCCGACGCAGTCGCGACCGACCCGGCTCACGCTGCTCGGTGCCGGCGGGGAACGGCTCCTCCGACCGCGTGCCGGCCTCGCCGGCCGTCAGGCCGGTGGTGTCGCCACCGACCGTGCCGGCCTGCGTCCCCACGCGGTCCGTGCCGTCGTGGTCGGTCCGCAGGTCGGACGAGCGCTCGGCGGGCGTGCCCACCAGGCCGCCCTCGACGTCGCGGCCGCCGAGGTGGTCGGTCGTGCCCGACTCACCCTGCAGGCCACCCGCGCTCTGGTCGTCCAGCCCGTAGTGGCGGTACAGCTGGTCCTCGTCCTCGGGGTCCAGGTGGCTCTCCGCGTCCACCCGAGGAGCGTCCTTGACGACGTCCTTGGTGTAGGGGACGTCGAGCCGGTCGCCCGACACCTGCGCCTGGCTCAGCGGGACGAAGGACTCCTTCATCCCGAAGAGCCCGGTCTTCACGGTGAGCCAGTCCGGCCGACCGGTGGCGTCGTCCAGGTAGACCTGGCCGACCTTGCCGATGTGCTCGTTCTCGAGTCCGTACACGTCCTTGCCGATGACGTCGTTGATCTGGTTCTGGTCGATGGTCATACATCTTCCTTTCAACGGTGGGTCCGCGAGCGGCGTTGCGCCGCAACAGTGCTCGACGGTCTTGGCGTGCTTCCGCGCGACCTGGCGGTCGGGGGCGGAGGGACGAGGCCGGCTGCTTGACCTCGAGTCGAAACGGTGTGGTCCCGGTGCTCGTCGTCGCTGGGGATCCAGGACGAACGGGCCTCACGCGTACGACGTGTGTGTGCTCCTCGGGGCTACCCCGGAGCGAGAACTTCGATCACGGCCGCGGGGGCCGCCTATGGCAGCGGCCCGGCCCCCGCGCAGGGGCCGGGCCGCTCTCAGCCGGTGCAGATCAGATGCGCGAGCGCGAGCCGCGGCCGATCGAACCGGTGTAGACACCGATACCGATGGCGGCCAGCGCGACGCTGATGAGCAGCGGGATCCACTTGATGCCGCCGTTGTCGTCCACACCGAGCAGCTGGTAGCTGATGAATCCACCCAGGAGCGCGGCAACGATGCCGATGAGGATGGTCGCGACCCAGCCGATGCCCTGACGTCCCGGAAGAACGAGTCGAGCGAGAACGCCGACGACCAGTCCGATCAGGATCCAGAGAATGATGTTGGTGAGCACTGATTCATCTCCTTTGTGGGCCGCTACGGCGGCCATTTGGCGCCCGCGCCGGGGGTGGACGCGGGACATTCGGGGGGACGGTGCGGGCCGGTGGGGCCTGCCCGTCCGGGACGGGTGGTCTGTGCGGGTCGGTGCCTACGCGGCGGGCATCGGGAGATCCGACTCCTCGCCGGACTCCGCCTCCGCGTCACGTCGCTGTCGCAGCTCGGCGATGACCTGCTTCTCCCAGCGACGCAGGTTGCGCTGACGCTGCAGCTCGTCGGTCGGTGCGGGAAGCGGGGTGAGCCGGCGCTGGTCCTCGACGTGCTTGAGCTGAATGATCAGCTCACGCTGGGTCATCGACCCCACCAGAGCAGTCAGCGCCGAGCTCGCCGGACGACGACCGAGGTCGTGGCGGCGGGGCCGCAGCGCGGACGCGCTGCTGGTCACGGGGCGGGCTGCGCTGTGGAACAACGCCTGCGGAAGGTGGCTCTCGAGCAGGGGCATCGCCGGTCTAACTCCCTCGTCAGCGGCTTGGTGGGTCAACGACGGAGTACAACCTTGCACACCTGTGCAGACTTTGTCGAGCGTTCTGTAAAGGGTTTGTTCACACCTGGTTCCGGCCGGGCCGCGGGCCGCGGGAGGCGGGGTGAAGCTCCCTCCAGGCCTCCGGGTTGGCATCTACCCGAATGGACTCAGAAGTATGCACAACCGATGTCTCGCCATTCGAGACTCGCGGGAACTCGGCCTGTCAGGCGCCCACGAAGTGCGCTCGAAGGCTCAGCCCGGCGGCCCGACCATCCCCGGGAACGCGGCTGTTTCCGGCGTGAATGCAGGGGGTAGGACACGGTCGGCGGTGCGCCGCTGGGAGGGGTACGTCGTGCACGATCCGCGCCTGCACCGCCCCGGCAGCCACCCGTTCTGACCCACAGGAGGTACGTCATGATCGCCGTCGCCCTGCTCCTGCTCGTTCTCGCCGCACTGCTGGTCGTGTGGTTCGCCATCGCCTCGGGCGATGCCCCGGACGTCGACCTGTCGGCGGCCAACCTGGACGTCCACGTCAGCCCGCTCGTGGTCTTCCTGCTCGGCGCACTCGCCATGGCTCTCGTCCTGGCCGCCCTGCGCTCGTTCGTCGCCGGCAGCCGGCGGGGCGTCCAACGGCGCCGGGAGCGCAAGGAGCTGCGCCAGGAGGCGCAGGACGCGCAGGCCGAGCGCGACGCGGCCATCGCCGACCGTGCGCGCGAGCAGGACCGTCTCGACCACCGCGAGCCCGTCGACGACGCACGGCCCGTCAGGGACCGGTACGACGACGCCGGAGACGCACGCCTGGTCAGCGACCGGTACGACGACGGGCAGGCGGACGGGCAGGGTCGCTACGGCGACACGCCTCCCGACGTACGCCGGTAGCGGCGGGAACAGCGGTCAGCGGACGGTGACGTCGCTCAGCAGCTGAGCGCCGGCGACCGGGCCGCGGGCGTGGACGAGGTCATCGGCAATGCCGTCGGCGGACAGCGCCACCATCAGGTCGAGTGCGCCGGCCCGGTCACGAGCCAGGAACGCGACTGTCGGCCCGGACCCGGACACCGTCGTGGCGAGTGCGCCGTGCGAGAGCCCGGCCGCCATCGTCTGCTGCAGCTGCGGGTCCAGTGAGCACGCGGCCGGCTCCAGGTCGTTCATCAGCGCCAGCGAGAGCCGGTCGACGTCGCCCGCCCGTAGCGCGGCCATCAGCTCCTCGGACGGCTGTGGCTCCGGCAGGTCCTCGCCGTCGCGCAGCCGGTCGATCTCCGCGTACACGTCGGCAGTCGAGAGCCCGCCGTGGTGCAGCGCGAACACCCAGTGGAACGTGCCCTGAGTCAGGACCGGGACGACCTGCTCGCCGCGTCCGGAGCCGATCGCCGTGCCGCCGGTGAGCAGGAAGGGGACGTCGCTGCCGAGCTCGGCGGCCGCCTCGTCCAGCTCGGCCCGGCTCAGCTCGGACTGCCACAGCGCGTCGCACGCCACCAGGGCCCCCGCCGCGTCGGCCGAGCCCCCGGCCATGCCGCCGGCGACCGGGATCGTCTTGTCGATGGTGATGTGGACGGCCTCGTCGACCTCGGCCAGCTGTGCCACCGCCCGGGCGGCGCGCAGCGCGAGGTTCGTCTCGTCTGTCGGTACGCGATCCGCGTACGGGCCGAGGCAGGTGAGGCCCCACTCCTGCGCGGGCTCGACGGTGACGACGTCGAACAGGTCGACCGCGTGGTAGACGGTGGACAGGCCGTGGAACCCGTCGGAGCGGCGCGGACCGACCCGGAGCTCGAGGTTGACCTTGGCGGGCACGCGGACGCTCACCCCACGAGGTGGCAGGACCGGTGCGCTCATGCGGCCCACCCTAGAGCCACCCCTCGGCGGTCCCGACTCCCCTCCGGCCGGCGCTCGTCCGACACGCCGGGTCAGCCTCGGGCTGCGGCGATCCGCGCGAAGTCGGAGACGCCCAGCCGCTCACCGCGGGTCCGCGGGTCGATCCCGGCGGCGTTCAGCGCCTCCTCGGCCGCCGTCGCCGACCCGGCCCACCCGGCCAGGGCGGCCCGCAGCGTCTTGCGCCGCTGCGCGAAGGCGGCATCGATGCAGGCGAACACCTCCTGGCGTGTCGCGGTCGTCTCCGGGGGGTCGCGCCGGACCAGCGACACCAGGCCGGAGTCGACGTTCGGGGCGGGCCAGAACACGTGCCGCCCGACCCGGTCGGCCAGCCTGACGTCGGCGTACCAGGCGGCCTTGACGCTCGGCACGCCGTACACCTTCGAGCCGGGCGTCGCGGCCAGCCGCTCGGCGACCTCCAGCTGCACCATCACCAGAACGCGCTCGATCGTCGGGAACCGCTCCAGGAAGGACAGCACGACCGGGACCGACACGTTGTACGGGAGGTTCGCCACCAGCGCCGTGGGCTGCGGGTCCGGCAGGCTCGTCACCGTCATGGCGTCCGCGGTGACCAGGGCGAGCCGGTCGGCGTACGCGGGTGCGTGCCGCTGCACGGTCTGCGGGAGCTCGGCCGCCAGCGCAGGGTCGACCTCGACGGCGGTCACGTGGGCGGCCGCCCCGAGCAGCGCCAGCGTCAGGGAACCCAGACCGGGCCCGACCTCGACCACGCTGTCCTGCGGTCCGACACCCGAGAGGCGGACGATCTTGCGGACCGTGTTGGCGTCGATGACGAAGTTCTGCCCCCACTGCTTGGTCGGTCTGATGCCGAGCCGGCCGGCGATCTCACGGATCTCGGTCGCGCCCAGCAGCCGGGGTTCGTCGGTCATGGGTGGTCACTCTATGGGCCGGGCGGAGAGACGAAGGCGCCGCCGGACCCCACGAAGGGAAAGGTCCGGCGGCGCCAGCTCGTGGGCTGCCCTCAGGCAGCGTCGCGGCAGCCCCAGGGCTGCAGGCCGCGCTCGTCGTACACGCGGTTGGCCACGGTGATCTGCTCACCGCGCGAGGCCAGGTCGGGGCGGGAGGCGAAGTCGCCACCACCGGCGCCACGCCAGGTCTGCAGGTCGAACTGCAGGCCGCCGTAGTAGCCGTTGCCCGAGTTGATGCTCCAGTTGCCGCCGGACTCGCACTCGGCGATGCGGTCCCACATCGAGGCGCGGCGCATGTCCAGCCCGCTGGAGGAGTCGCCGCTCGGCTCGTCCGGGGTCGGCGTCGGCGTCGGGGTCGGGGCACTGCGGCGCGGAGCCGGCTGCGGCGCGGCCTCCTTGGTGCCGACCAGCACGATGCGGTCGGTGGCCTTGTCGGTGGTCGTGGTGTCCACGACCTTGGTCCGGACGACGTCGCCGCGCACGAGCGTCTGGCGGATCGTCACGACCTGAGTGCCGTTCTCGCCGCCGCGGCTGACCTTCGTGCTGCCCTTGGCGAGGTCGTTCGTCTCGACCCGCCGGGTGTCGTAGTGCACGACCCGGGTCTGCTTCACCTCGCGGGTGGTGATGGAGTCGCTCGCCTGGTGGCGCGACGCCCGCTGCGGCGCCTTCGTCGAGCTGCTCGGCGTGGCCGTGGGGGTCGCGGTGGTGCTCGTCGAGGACTTCGCCGGCTCGGGAAGGATCCCGGAGTCGTCCTTGGACTGCTTCGGCAGCTGCAGGTTGGCCTGGGCGTCACCCGGTCCCTGCGAACCGCAGCCGGCCAGAGCGGTCACGGACAGCAGGGCCACGGCAGCGGTGCGGACGGTGGACTTCTTGGTGCTGGGACTCACGGTTCTCCGATGTCGTGCGGCCCCTCGGCGACCAGGACGCGGGGCAGCGGACAGCAGCGGATCGATCTCGTCTCGCTGAGGTCCGTGACGACGCCGCCGTACGGCGTCCCACCCACGGGTCCGGGCTGCGGACCGCGTCCGAGCAGGCTGATCGCGCTCGGGTTGGACCTGACCACCGTGCCTACCGAGGCACGGAAGGTCAAGTTCTGGTCACGAAACGGGCACCGGACGGGCCCGGTCCGCTGTCCTTCCCAGCCCCGGCGACCGCGTCGCTCACCAGGGGCCGAAGACCCGCTCGCTGTTGTCGGAGATCGCCCGGCACAGCGACGGCACGTCGACGTTCAGCACGCCCGCCATCGCTCGTACGGTCAGCGGCACGAGGTACGGCGCGTTGGTCGCCCCGCGGTGGGGCGACGGGGTGAGGTACGGCGCGTCCGTCTCGACCAGCACCTGCTCCAGCGGAGTGATCGACAGGGCGTTGCGCAGCGACCGCGCGTTCTTGAAGGTCACCGTCCCGGCGAAGGAGAGGAAGTAGCCCCGCTGGATGCACTCGCGGGCCATCTCGATGTCACCCGAGAAGCAGTGCAGGACGGTCTGGTCCGGCGCTCCCTCCTCGCTCAGGATGCGCAGCACGTCCTCGTGCGAGTCGCGGTCGTGGATCTGCAGCGCCTTGCCGCTCCGCTTGGCGAGGTCGATGTGCCAGCGGAATGAGTCCTGCTGTGCCGCAACGCCTTCCGGCCCCGTACGGAAGTAGTCCAGACCGGTCTCGCCGATGACCCGGATGCGCGGGTGCGACGCGATCTGCTCGATCTCGTCCCACGCCTCCTGCAGCCGTCCGGCGTCGTGCAGCCGCGGCGCCTCGTTGGGGTGGATGGCCACCCCGCCGAGCAGCTCGGGGTGCTCGTCGACGACCTTCGCGGTGAAGCGGGCGCCGTCCAGGTCGCAGCCGATCTGGACCATCCGGTCGACCCCGACCGCGACCGCCTCGTCGATGACCTGACGGACGTCGGGGAGGGGGCCGCCGTCGCGGGCGATGTCGAGGTGGGTGTGGTTGTCGACGACCGCCAGCGGGAGCCGGTCGGGGGCCGCCGGCCTGTCGCCGTGATGGCCCGTCTCGTACCCCTTGCTCATGGGGTCGCTCAGCTCTCGTCGGCGTGCGTCGCCGGCCCGGTCGGGGTGGTCGGGACGGCGTCGCCGGGGTGGGCGCCATCGGTCTCCAGCCTGTGATCAACGTCACCCGACGGGTGCTGCCCCGCGAGCCGCGCGAGCTCTTCCTCCACCACGCTCGGGTCGAGCTTGACGAACACCGGAGCGGGCTTGCCGACGGGCGAGCCGACCACGACCGGATGACGCTCCCAGCGCGGCGTCGCCGAGTAGTCGCCGGTGATGATCGGGTACGGGCGGTCGTCGTCCAGGTCGCGGACCTGCTCGGTCCGCGGCATCGGCATGAACTCGCCCTCGCCGCCGAGCACCAGGTGCACGCGGTTCGCGGCGTGCGGCAGGAACGGCGCGAGGATCGTGTTGAGGTCGCTCACCAGCTGCGCCAGCGTGTGCAGGATCGTCGCCAGCCGCTCCTGCTGCGACTCCTCCTTCAGCTTGAACGGCTCGGTGTCGGAGACGTACTTGTTCGCCTCGCCGACCAGCCGCATCGCCTCGGCCAGCGCTGCCTTCTGCCGGTGCTTGCCGACCAGGGCGCCCACCGAGCCGAAGCCGTCCGCGACGGTCCGGAGGACCTTCTCGTCGACGTCCGCGAGCGGGCCCGGAGCGGGGATCTCGCCGAACTTCTTGTGGATCATGCTCGCGGTGCGGTTGACCAGGTTGCCCCAGCCCGCGACCAGCTCGGAGTTGTTGCGCTGGACGAACTCCGCCCAGGTGAAGTTGGAGTCCTGCGTCTCCGGACCGGCCGCCGAGATGAAGTAGCGCAGCGGGTCCGGGCCGTACCGGGCGATGACGTCCTGCACGTAGATGACGTGGCCGCGCGAGGTGGAGAACTGCTTGCCCTCCATGGTCAGGAACTCGCTGGAGACCACCTCGGTCGGCAGCCGCAGGTCGCCGTACGGCCCCGGCTCGCCGCCGCGTGCGCCCTTGCCGTCGTACGCGAGCAGCTCCGCCGGCCAGATCTGGGAGTGGAAGACGATGTTGTCCTTCCCCATGAAGTAGGCATGTCTCGCTCCTGCGTCGCGATTCATGCCTACTTCCGATGTCTTTGGGGCTTCGCTCCTGCGGTCGGGGGTGCCTCCTTCGTCGACTCCCCCGACCTCCGTCGGCTGCGCCGAGTCCGCTGGCGTAGCGGTCGGGTTCGCGTGTCCGGTCGCTGCTGCGCCCGTGTTCCACCAGTCGCGCCAGCGGTCCTCGTCGCCGAGGCGGCGGGCCCACTCGATGGACGCGGAGAGGTAGCCGATCACCGCGTCGAACCAGACGTAGAACCGCTTGGTGTCCCAGCCCTGGACAGGGATCTCGATGCCCCAGTCGATGTCGCGGGTCATCGCGCGCGGCCGGATGTCCTCCAGGATGTTCTGGCTGAACTTGATGACGTTCGGACGCCAGTCGCCGCTGGCCTCCCGCTCGTCCAGCCAGACGGTGAGCGCGTCCTTCAGCGCCGGCAGGTCCAGGAAGAAGTGCTGGGTCTCGATGAACTCCGGCGTCTCACCGTTGATCTTGCTGCGCGGGTCGATCAGGTCGGTCGGGTCGAGCTGGTTGCCGCAGTTGTCGCACTGGTCGCCGCGCGCCTCGGGGAACCCGCAGATCGGGCAGGTGCCCTCGATGTAGCGGTCCGGCAGCGTCCGGCCCGTCGACGGGCTGATCGCACCCCGCGTGGTCTGCTCGACCATGTAGCCGTTGCGGCGGATCGTCTCGAACATCTCCTGCACGACCGCGTGATGGTTCGCCGTCGTCGTCCGCGTGAACAGGTCGTAGGACAGGCCGAGGTCGGTGAGGTCCTGGACGATGACGGCGTTGTACTTGTCGACCAGCTCTCGCGGGGTCACACCCTCCTGATCGGCGAGGACGAGGATCGGGGTGCCGTGCTCGTCGGTGCCGCTGACCATCAGGACGTCGTGCCCCAGCATCCGCATGTACCGGCTGAACACGTCGGACGGGACACCGAAACCGGCGACGTGACCGATGTGGCGCGGGCCGTTGGTGTACGGCCATGCGACCGCCGTCAGGACCTTCTGCGGCGTCTGCGGGCTGGCGTTGCTCATGGTGGCCAATCCTAGGAGGCCGCCGGAGCGTCGTTCATGCTCGCCCTCGAGCCTCAGCCCGTCTCGGCATCGACGTCGAGCACCAGGTGCAGCTGAGTACGCGACGTGATCCCGAGCTTGGGGTAGAGACGATAGAGGTGTGAGGACACCGTGCGATGGGACAGGTAGAGGCGAGCGCCGATGTCCCGGTTGGTGAGTCCTTGGGCGGCAAGTCGCGCCACCTGCAGCTCCTGGGCGCTGAGCAGCGACCACGCCTCGGGTCGGCCCTGCACGATCCGCCGTGCGCCGGCGGCGACGAGCTCGTGATGGGCGCGATCGGCCCAGGACCGTGCCCCCAGCGACTCGAAGGTGGAGGCCGCGGAACGCAGCAGGGGTCGCGCGTGGACGCTCTGGCGATGCCGACGGAGCCACGAGCCGTAGAAGAGGTCACGCCGGGCCCGGTGCCAGGCCGTGGATGCGACCGCGCTGCACTCGGCGTACCGCTGGTCGATGTGCCTGGCGTCGGCGGCGTACAGACGCGCGAGCGACATGGCTCGCAGGATTCCCGGTGCCGGCGTGGGGGCGACCAGCCTCTCCATCTCGGCCAGCGAGGCGCGAGCCCGGTCCATCTCCCCAGCCGTCGACGCCGCCTCCAGGTAGTAGTCGATGGCCCATGCCGACTGGGGCATCTGGAACGCGCCGTCGTCCCGGTCGAACATGCGGCTCAGCTCGGCGCAGGCCGCAGCGGGATCTCCGGTGCCCAGCGCGGTGAACCCACGACTCAGCTGCACGCCGTTCATCAGCGCGGCGTTGCTGGTGGCGGCGGCGACGCCCTCGACCTCGGCCGCGATCTCCTCGGGCTCGGTCCTCCCACCGCGCAGCCCACCGAGGTTGGCACGGGCGAGCCGAGCGCACGCCCACCAGACGGGTTGGCGGGTCTCGGCGGCGAGCCGCTCCGCCTCCTCGGAAGCGGTCAGCATGACGTCCCATTGGCCGAGGTACAGCGCCGAGAAGGACTGCAGGACCAGCGCGGCGGCCAGGAAGCCGAGGCGGCCGTCGCGGCGCAGGCCCACGGACGCCGCACCGGCGAGCTCGAGCGACCGCTTGAAGTCGCCGATGACGAAGCCCGCCTGACTCAGCAGCGCGACGACCTCGTCGTCGAGAGCGGCCGGATCCACGGCGCGGATGGTCTCCATCACCTGCCGTCCTGATCCGAACGGGGTGAGGAAGGCGCTGACGATGAGCCCGAGCAGCTGTTCCTCGTCAGTGGCGCCGAGTCGGGTGGCCGCATCCCCGATCTCCGGTCCGAGCAGCTCGGCCGTGGCTCCCCAGTAGGTGTTGCGCGCCGCCACGACGAGCAGTCCGGCCGCCAGACCACCCTGGCCGACATCGATCGCGTTCACCGCCGAGTCGACGAACCGTCGTACGGCGTCCGCTCCTTCAGGGACGCCGTCGTCGAACGCCATCTCGAGAAGCACCAGCCTCGCCCGGTCGGCCGGGTGCAGGTCGCCGGAGCGCAGGCTCTCCACCCTTTCGCGCACCTCCGCGTATCGACCCATCTGGAAGGCCAGCTCGGCCAGTCGCAGGAGGCGGTGGTTGCGGTCGGCCGGCTTCTCCGAGAGGCGGGCAGCGTGCCCGAACAAGGTGTGCGCCAGGACGACCGAGCCCTCGGCCTGGCAGCCCTCCGCGAGGTCGTCCAGGGCGGCAGCCTCGGCCTCGTCGGCACGCACGAGGGCGATGGCGCGGTGGCACGCCTGTCGCGCCGGTTGGTCGGGCATGGCGGCGGCCAGCGCCTCGTGCGCTCGGCGCCTCTCGGTCGTCGTCGACTGCGCGATGACCGCCGCGCGCACGAGCGGGTGGCGGAACCTGACCGTGGACTCGTCGACGACCAGGACGCCGGCCGCCTGGGCGAGGTCGAGGTGGGCGGCCACGTCGTCGACCGGGAACTCCCCTTCGGCGTGCATGGTCGCCGCGGTCACGGTGTGCACGACCTGGTCGCTGTCCTGCAGGGCCGCCACCAGACAGCTGCGGCGGGCTGCGTCGGGCAGGTCTCGCGCCCTGGCACCGAAGGCATCCTGCAGCCGTCGGCTCAACCGCGGCGTCGACCGCAGCTGGGACCGAGCAGCGTTGTAGGAGCGGACGTCGGAGGGCGTGAGCTCGCGCAGGGCCAGCGGGTTGCCCTCCGAAAGCTCGACCATGCGCAGGACCTCGCTCTCACGCAGGGCGGCGAACCGCTCCTGGACGATGCGCGTGGCGCTCTCGTCGTCGAGCCCGGTGACGTGCAGGCGTGCCGACTCGTCACGGATCAGCTCGTCGGGCTCGCGCTGGGCGAAGACCACACCGATCGGCAGATCGTCCAGTCGTTGCCCCACGAACTCGACGATGTCGAGGGTACTGGAGTCGAGCCACTGCCGGTCGTCGACCACGAGGAGCAGTGCACTGCGGGAAGCGGCGTCGGCGGCCAGCTCCAGCACGGCCAGTCCCACGACGAACCGGTCCGGGATCCGCGTGCCCACGTCCAGGCCGAACACTCCGCGCAGGGCGCTGCGCTGGCCCGGCGGCAGGTCGTCGACCCGCGCCAGCAGCGGTTGCAGCAGCCGGTGGAGAGCGGCGAAGGACAGGTGCTGCTCGGACTCCGTGCCGCGGGTCCGCAGGACGGTGATGCCGCGGGCTCCGGCTCCCGCGGCCATGATGTCGAGCAGCACCGTCTTCCCCATGCCGGGTTCACCGTCGAGGCGGACGACGCGACCGTGACCGTCGCAGATCCGGTCGAGTACCTCGTCCAGGAAAGCGGTCTCGCGAGCTCGCCCGACGTAGCCGTCGGCGGTGGACGCGCTGGTCATGGGCGTGATCGGCGTCCAGGCCCGGCGGGTGGCGCACCCGTCCGGCGCAACCGGCTGAGCACATCAACCACCCCCAGAGGGACAACGTCGGGATGACGAATCCACGGTAGATCGCTCCTGCACGGGCGTCACGCGGTCACGCAACTTCGACGCAGTCGGATGACCGAAGCGAGGAGCTCCCGGTGTGCGGTAGGTCGCCCGACGGGCCGGGTCCGACCACAGTCGAGTGACGGAGGCGCGGCCCGCGGGTGGCACGCCACGGTGGTCGGTGCATCACATCCCACACAGGAGGACCGAGATGTCGCACCACCTGGACTCACCACTCTCGCGGAAGGACTCGCGTCTCAACGTCACCGACACCTACGTCTTCGACGGGGAGACGGGCACCGCTCTGGTCATGGTCACCAACACCTCTCTCGCCGGCGACGCCCGCAAACCCGGCTTCCACCCGGAGGCGCGGTACGAGTTCCGCGTCCACCTCGACGGCTCGCCCACCGAGTCGGTGACCTACACCCTCACCTTCGGCGAGCGGGAGGCCGACGGCAGCCAGCAGGTCACGGCCAACCGGGTCGCCGGCGGAGGAGACACCGTCATCGCCGAGGGCCGCACCGGCGAGGTCATCGACGGCACCGGCGTACGGGTCTGGGCCGGGGAGGCGGCCGACCCGTTCTACCTCGACCTCGGCCACCTCGGTCACATCCTGGCCGGGTTCCAGAACGAGCAACCGATCGACAATGGCGACTGGACCCCGACCGCGGCGAAGTCCAGCTTCACCGGCAGCCGGGTCGACGTCATCGTCGTGGAGGTTGCAACCAGCGACCAGGAGCTACGTCCCGACCGACGGATCGGTGTCTGGTCGACGACTCACCTGGCCACCGACGCCGGCGGGTGGCGGCAGATCAACCGCAACGGCATCCCCATGATCTGGCCGCTGTTCCTCGCGCGCGGAGGCGACGACGACAGCGAGGAATATCACCGCGACACCGAGGCGCACCCTGCCCAGGACCTCGAGAACGACGGCGACCGCGTCACCCGCATGGTCGTCGCGGCCGCGGCTCGCACCGGGGTCGTCGACGCGGCGAGCTACGGGAAGCAGGTCGCACGGCGCCTGCTGCCGAACGTCCTGCCGTACACCGTGGGTACTCCCGCCGCCTTCAGCTTCGCGGGGTTCAACGGACGCGCACTGGCCGACAACGCCCCCGAGGTGATGTACGGCCTCGTGACCAACTCCGCGATCCCCACCGGGCTCGACGGCCAGGACGCCGCGGAGACGCGGCAGCAGTCCTTCCCTTACGTCGTGCCGTCCGCCTGAGAGGAGAAGGTCATGGACGATTTCGGATCGACCAGTAGTGATGAGAGCAGCGAGGTCCCGGAGGCGCTGCGAACGCTGTTCAACCAGCCCGACGGCGTCCGCGTGCAGGTCCTGCCGTGCCAGCTGCCGGGACTGAGATCGATGGCGGTCCACTTCGGTGCGGGCACCCGCACCGTGCCGCACACCCACCACGGCGGCCAGCACTTGGTGTACGTGGACGGCGTCGGCGTGGTCGGCGACGATGCGGGCGTGCACGTGGTGCGCGCCGGGGACGTCGTCAGCAGCCCGCCGGGCGCCTGGCACTGGCACGGGGCGGTACCGGGAGAGGCCGCCGTCCACGTCACGTTCGAGCAGCCCGGCGACTTCGACCGCGACGTCGATCGCCGCGACTGGGACACCGCGTACACCGACGACCTCGGAGCGTGACGACATGACGAGGGCCGTCGAGGTGCCGCCGTGCTGACCTCCGCGGCCCTCGTCTCCGTCGTCGCCGCGATCTCGCCCCTCGCCGTCCAGCTGTTCCGGCTGCCCGTGCCCGACGTGGTCCTCCAGATCCTGCTCGGCGTCGTCATCGGCCCGCAGCTGCTCGGGTGGGCCTCCGCCGACGGCCCCGTCCGCGTCCTGTCGCTCGTCGGGCTCTCGTTCCTGCTGTTCCTGGCGGGCCTGGAGCTGGAGCCGAAAAACCTCCGCGGCCGTTCCCTGCGCCTCTCCGTCCTCGGGTTCGCGACCTCGTTCGTGATCGCGCTCGTCGTCGGCGGAGCCCTCGGGGTCGTCGGGCTGGTCAAGTCCCCCGTCCTCGTCGCGGTCATCCTGTCGGCCACCGCGCTCGGCATCGTCCTGCCGATCCTGGACGACGCCGGACGCCTGGACGGGCCCCTGGGACAGCTGGTGGTGGCCGGTGCGTCCCTGGCCGAGGTGGTGCCGGTTGCCCTGCTGTCACTGCTGTTCTCCGAAGGATCCGGAGGGCTGGGCTCCCAGCTGACCCTGTTCGGGACGTTCCTGGTCCTCGTGGCGGTCGCCGCCGTGGTCCTGGTGGGCCTGGAGCGCTGGACCTGGCTGTCGCGCAGCCTGGTGGCGCTGCAGAGCACGACGGCAGAGATCCGGATACGTGCGGCGGTCGCCCTGCTCATGACCTTCGCCGCCGCGGCCTCCGCCTTCGGGCTCGAGGCCATCCTCGGTGCCTTCCTGGCTGGGGCGACGGTGTCCTTCCTGGACCGCGACGAGCACGAGAGCCACCAGCAGTTCCGCCCCAAGCTGCGCGCCGTGGGCTTCGGCGCGCTCATCCCCTTCTTCTTCGTCGCGACAGGAATGAACCTGGACATCCGCAGCCTGGTCGATGAGCCGTCGACCACACTGCGCATCCCGGTCTTCCTCGCCGCCTTTCTGCTCGTGCGCGCCGTCCCCGCCCTGGCGTACCGACCGCTGCTGGGCTCGACCCGGCAAGCCGTGGCCGCCGGCCTGTTCCAGGCGACCACCCTCAGCATCCCGGTCGTCGGCGGGCAGATCGGTGTGCAGCTGCAGCTCATCACCCCGGAGAACTACGTGGCGCTCGTCGCCGCGGGCCTCCTCTCCGTCATCGCCTTTCCCCAGCTCGGGCTCCTGCTCGCCCGACCACGCCCACCGGCGTCGGCCAAGCGGCAGACCGCGGGAGCCACTCCACCCCAGGAGGGACCAGCATGACCAGTCGAGTACCAGCCGTCACAAGAACGACGCTGTCCTCCGCAGATCGACGGTCCCTGTGGTGGATGGCCGGCACGGTCGTCCTGCTGCACCTCGTCGGGTTCGGCCTGCTCCTCGGAGTCGTCGCGCCCCAGCACCTGCGCATCGGTGGTGAGCATCCCGCTTTCGGGGTCGGCGTCGGCGTCCTGGCCTACACCTTCGGGATCCGGCATGCCTTCGACGCCGACCACATCGCCGCCGTCGACAACACGACTCGCAAGCTGCTCGCGGACGCTCCTACGGCGGCAGCGGAAGGGGTCCGAACCCGACGACCGCTCTCCGTGGGGTTCTGGTTCTCCCTGGGCCACTCCACCATCGTCTTCGGCCTCTCTTTCCTCCTTGTCCTGGGCGTCCGGGCGCTGGACGGCTCGGTGGCCGACGACGACTCCGCGCTGCACACCGTCACGGGGCTCATCGGTCCCTCGGTGTCCGGCGTGTTCCTGTGGCTGCTGGGTGTGCTCAACCTCGTGGCCCTCGTCGGACTGCTCGACGTCTTCCGTCGGATGCGCCGTGGGGAGTACGACGAGCAGGAGCTCGAGCGCCGGCTGGACTCCCGGGGGCTGCTGAACAGGCTCCTCGGGCGACTGCTGCGCACCGTCCGCGAGCCGTGGCACATCTACCCGGTGGGCGTCCTGTTCGGGCTGGGTTCGACACCGCCTCGGAGGTCGGGCTGCTCGTCCTCGCCGGCGGCGCGGCGGCGTTCGCGCTCCCGTTCTACGCAATCCTCGTCCTGCCCGTCCTCTTCGCGGCGGGTATGTGCGCGATGGACACGCTCGACGGCGTCTTCATGAACCTCGCCTACGGGTGGGCGTTCGCCAGGCCCGTCCGCAAGGTGTTCTACAACCTCGTCGTCACGTCCGTCTCGGTCGCCGTCGCGCTGGTCATCGGCACCATCGAGCTGGTCGGCGTGCTGGCCGACCGGCTCGACCTCACCAGCGGCCCCCTCGCCGCGATCGCCGACGTCCCGCTCGACCACGTCGGGTACGGCATCGTCGCGCTCTTCGTGGCCGCATGGGTTCTCGCCGTCGCCGTCTGGAAGACGTTTCGGCTCGAGGAGCGCTGGCCGACGGACCAGCTCGCGGACCGCCGAGACCTCGCCACCAGCGGTCCTTCATCACCCGCGTCCTGAGGTCCCCCGGGTCGAGGCGGTCGATCTCCGATCGTGGCGACGGGTCCGGTTCCCTCGCCAGCACTCTGGCGTTCGAGTGCTGCCGGGTGCTCTGATCGGGATGGACGTACGCGTCGGCTGACGAGCCGCAGTCGTCGCTCCGGACGCCGGCAGTGTGGGAATGTTGGGCTGCGCGGGACCCGAGGGTGGTCCGCCAGGGAGGTCCACGACGATGTTCGCCGCTCTGACCGGAGCCGGGCTGTCCGCCGCCGCGGGCCTCAACGCCTACGTCCCGTTCCTGCTGGTCGCCCTCGTCGCCCGGTTCACCGACGTGATCACCCTGCCGGCGTCCTTCACCTGGATCGAGTCGCCCTGGGCGATCGCCGCGGCGACGGTGCTGCTGGTCGCCGAGGTCGTCCTGGACAAGATCCCCGCGATCGACAGTATGAACGACCTCATCGGCACCGCCGTACGGCCGACCATCGGCGGCGTGGTCTTCGCCGCGACGCAGTCGGCGGGCGACATCGACAGCTCGACCTGGATGCAGCAGCACCCGTGGGTGGGGGCGGTCGGCGGCATTGTCATCGCCGGCCTCGTCCACACCACCAAGGCCGCGATCAGACCCGCCGTCAACGTGTCCACGGCCGGCATCGGCGCACCGGTCATCTCCGGAGTGGAGGACGTCGCGTCGGTCGGGCTGAGCCTGACCGCGATCTTCCTCCCGCTGCTGGTGATCGTCGCCCTGGTCGTCCTGGTGTGGGCGGTGTGGGTGCTCTGGCGGCGGATGCGGCGGATGCGCAGACGCCGCCGACCGGGCCTCGGACAGCCGGCCTGAGACCCGGTGCCGACCACGTTCCGTACCCGCGACGGGCGACCGGCCGCGGCCGGCCCCCGGCTGCCCGGCTCGCCGCCGTCGCTCCGCCCCATGCTCCTTCTCGGGCTCGCGGCCGTCCTCGCGGTCACCGGCTGGATCGTGTGGCGCCGCAGCCAGCAACCCGCTCCCCCGGACCACATGGCCGCCGCCACGGTGCTGCGCCAGGAGTCCGACGGTGACCGTACGAGGCTGACGGTGCGGTTCACCGCCGACGGGAAGCCCCGGACCGCGACGCACGAGGTGAGCACCGACGCGTTCGTCGCGCAGGGCCGTGTGGCGTGGATCTGCTACACGGCAGGCGACCCCGGCGACACGCGCGTTCGGCTGCCGTTCGACCCCCTCTGCTGACCGGGCGCAACCCACGTCGGTCGGGAGCCCGCGACCGCACCACTAGACTCGGCAGCCACACCACCCCTCGCTTCGGTGTCCGCCGGCCCTCGCTGCCCTGGACGCGCGGCTGCGGGGTCCACGCCGCCGCGACGACGAGGAGGTGCCAGTGATCGCCCTCCTGGTCATCCACGCCCTGGCCGCGACCGCTGCTCCTTTCCTCGTCCGACTGCTGGGCCGACGCGCGTTCTGGCTGCTGGCCCTGCCGCCCGCGGGTGCCGCCGGGTGGGCGCTCACGCAGACCGGCGCCGTCCGGGACGGGCACGGCCCGACCGAGTCGCTGCGCTGGGTGCCCTCGCTCGGGATGAACCTCACCTTCACCCTCGACACGCTCGCCTGGCTGATGACGCTGATCGTCGGGGGCATCGGGGCGCTCATCCTCATCTACTGCTCCTCCTACTTCGAGCGCGACGCCCCCGGGATGGGCCGCTTCGCCGGGTGTCTCACCGGGTTCGCCGGGGCCATGCTCGGCCTCGTCACCACCGACGACCTCCTCGTGCTGTACCTCTTCTGGGAAGCCACCACCGTCCTGTCGTACCTGCTGATCGGGCACAAGACGACCAGCCGGGACAGCCGCTCCGCCGCGACCCAGGCCCTGGTCGTGACCACGGCCGGCGGTCTGGCGATGCTGATCGGGATCGTGATCATCGGGCAGAGCGCGGGGACGTACCGGATCAGCGAGGTCCTCGCCGCGCCCCCGACGGGTACGGCCGTGACCGCAGCCGTCGTGCTCCTGCTCGCCGGCGCGATCTCCAAGTCCGCGCTCGTCCCGTTCCACTTCTGGCTGCCCGGCGCGATGGCCGCGCCGACGCCCGTGAGCGCCTACCTGCACGCCGCCGCGATGGTGAAGGCCGGCATCTACCTGATCGCCCGGTTCGCGCCCGCCTACTCCGGGCTGACGGAGTGGAAAGTCACCCTGCTGACCCTCGGCGGTCTGACCATGCTCATCGGCGCCTGGCGAGCGCTGCGCCAGGTCGACCTGAAGCTGCTGCTGGCGTACGGCACGGTGAGCCAGCTCGGGTTCATCTCGCTGGTCGTCGGGGCCGGCGGCCACGGCGCCGCGCTGGCCGGTCTCGGGCTGCTGCTCTCGCACGCGCTGTTCAAGTCGACCCTGTTCCTCAGCGTCGGGGCGATCGACTGCCGTACGGGCACCCGTGACCTGCGCAGGCTCAACGGGCTCGGCCGGCGCATGCCCTGGATCGCAGGTGCGGCGCTGCTGGCCGGTCTGTCGATGGCCGGCCTCCCGCTGCTGATGGGCTTCTTCGCCAAGGAGGCGGCGTTCGGCGCCTTCCTGCTCGGGCCGGAGTACGACGCCGGGCCCACCGGGTCCGCCGGCGCCGACACCCTGATGCTCGCGGTCATGGTCGTCGGCTCGATCCTCACCTTCGCCTACACCGCGCGGTTCCTGTGGGGCGCGTTCGCCACCGCGCCCCGCCGCGAGCTCACCGAGGTCTTCGACGCCGGCCCCTGGCTGACCGCCGTCCCGGTGCTGCTCGGCGCGGGCGGTCTGGTGGTCGGACTCACCGCGACGTGGATCGAGCCGCTGCTCGCGCCGTACGCCGACCAGTGGGTCGCCGGCGACCACCCGGTGCACCTGGGCGGCTGGCACGGGTTCAACCTCGCGCTGCTGCTGTCGGTCCTGACGTGGGCGTGCGGTGCGGCCCTGTTCGCCGCGCGTGCGCCCTTCGAGTCCGCGCAGGGCCGGCTGCCCAGGACGTACTCCGCCGAGCAGGTCTACCGCCTCGCCATGCGGTCGCTGGACCGCGCGTCCGTCGAGGTGACCGGCGCCGTCCAGCGCGGGTCGCTGCCGCTGTCGCTCGCGCTGATCCTGATCGTCTTCATCGTCGTCCCGGGTAGCCAGCTGCTGTGGGGCGGCGTGACCTGGCCGGACCAGGTCCGCTGGTGGGACAACCCGGCCCAGCCCGCCGTCGGCCTGGTCGTCGTCGCCGCGGCCGTCGCCGCGACCCGCGCCCGCCGCCGGCTGCGCGCGGTGTTCCTGCTCGGCGTCACCGGGTACGGCGCCTCGATGCTGTTCCTGCTGCACGGCGCACCCGACCTCGCGCTCACCCAGATCCTGGTCGAGACGGTCTCGCTGGTCGTCTTCGTCCTGGTGCTGCGACGGCTGTCCGGCAAGTTCCCCGACGACCCCCCGCGCGCCGTGCGGCGGTGGCGGGCCCTGCTCGGGCTCGGCGTCGGGACGGTCACCGCCGCCATGGCCCTCACCGCCTCGGCGGTCCGCAGCACACCGCCGTCGGCGAGCGACCTGGCCAGGAGCGCGGTCGAGTTCGGCGGCGGCAGCAACATCGTCAACGTGATCCTGGTGGACGTCCGCGCCTGGGACACGATGGGCGAGCTGTCCGTCGTCCTGGTCGCCGCCACCGGCGTGGCGAGCCTGGTCTTCATCGGCGGCGACGTCCACGCCCGCGGCCGACAGCTGATCCGTGCCTCCTGGGAACGACGCGGCTCCTACACCGACGTCGGCGGCGCCGAGGGCAGCGGCAGCCGGTGGCTGGCCGAGGGCGGCCGCCTCGCCCCGGAGCGACGGTCCACGATCTTCGAGGTGGTCACCCGCCTGGTGTTCCACACGATCGTGCTGTGGTCGCTCTACCTGCTCTTCTCCGGCCACAACCACCCCGGTGGCGGGTTCGCCGCCGGTCTGATGTGCGGGCTGGCGCTGGCCGTGCGCTACCTCGCCGGCTCCCGGGACGAGCTGCTCGCCGCGGCGCCGGTCATGCCCGGCCTGCTGATGGGCGCCGGCCTGTTCCTGTCCGCAGGCGTCGGCCTGGGCGCGATGCTCGCCGGCGGCGGACCCCTGCAGAGCTGGATCTTCGACCTGCACCTGCCGCTGCTCGGCCACGTCCACCTGGTGACGTCCGTCTTCTTCGACCTCGGCGTCTACCTCGTCGTCATCGGGCTGATGCTGGACATCCTGCGCAGCCTCGGCTCCCGGGTCGACACCCAGATCGAGCAGCAGGACGCCGAGTCGGTTCAGGTCGCCGGCACCCACACCGAGAGCGGGGAGCCGGCGGCGAACTCCTCTCCCGTCCGGGAGGGGCCGATGGGCACATGACCCCCAACATCACCCTCGTGCTCGTGGTCGGCGTGCTGTTCAGCACCGGCGTCTACCTGCTGCTCGCGCGCTCCGTCGTCCGGGCCCTGATCGGGTTCCTGCTGCTGAGCAACGGCGCGAACATCCTGTTCCTGATCGCCAGCGGCCGCGCCGGACGGGCACCGATCGTCGGGCGCAACGACGGCGCCCGGATGAGCGACCCGCTCCCCCAGGCGCTCGTCCTCACCGCGATCGTGATCGGCCTCTGCATGACCGCCTTCATGCTCGCGCTCGCCCACCGATCCTGGCAGCTGTCCGAGACCGACGTCCTCGCCGACGACGTCGAGGACACCCGCATCCACCGGCGCGCGACCGACAACGACATGTCCGAGAGCGACTACCAGGACCGCGACCGGCCCGAGGACGAGCCCGTGGCCCCGCACCCGGCGGGCCTGCCCGTACCCGACGGCCCCACGACGTACGACGACCACCTCGACGAGAACGACGACGCGCACGACGACCAGAAGACCCAGACGGTGACCGGCGGGAAGGAGGGCTGATGGGGCTCGAGGACCTCGTCCCGCTGCCGGTGATCCTGCCGCTGGTCGGCGCCGGCATCACCCTGGCCGCCGCGGGCCACACCCGCGTACAGCGGTTCACCAGCCTGTCGGTGGTCACCGCCGTGCTCGCGGTGTCGATGGCCCTGCTGTGGGCGACCGACCAGCGCGGCCCACAGGTCGTGCACGTCGGCGGCTGGCCGCCCACCGAGGGCATCGTCCTGGTCGCCGACCGGCTCTCGGCCCTGATGCTCATCGTGTCCTCGGCCGTGACCCTCGCGGTCCTGCGCTACTCCGTCGGTCTCGGCCGGTCGGCGTTCGACGAGGAGCACGACGGCGAGGCGCCGCTGCCGATCTTCCACCCGACCCTGCTGGTCCTGACCGCAGGCGTGTCGACGACGTTCGTCTCCGGCGACCTGTTCCACCTGTACGTCGGCTTCGAGATGCTGCTCGCCGCGAGCTTCGTCCTGCTGACGCTCGGCGGCACCCAGGACCGCGTCCGGGCGGGCATCTCCTACGCGTACGTGTCGCTGCTGTCGTCCCTGGTGTTCCTGGTCGCGATCGCCCTGATCTACGCCTCGGCGGGCACCGTGAACATGGCCATCCTGGCCCAGCGGCTGGACGCGCTGCCGCCGGGCACGTCGCTGGCGCTGCACGCGATGCTGCTGCTCGGCTTCGCGATCAAGGCGGCCGTCTTCCCGCTGTCCGGCTGGCTGCCCGACTCCTACCCGACCGCGCCCGCCCCGGTCACCGCCGTCTTCGCGGGCCTGCTCACCAAGGTCGGCATCTACGCGATGATCCGCACCCAGACGCTGCTCTTCCCCGACGGCCGGCTCAACACGCTGCTGCTGTGGGCCGCGCTGCTGACGATGCTCGTCGGCATCCTCGGCGCGGTCGCGCAGGACGACATCAAGCGCATGCTGTCCTTCACCCTGGTGAGCCACATCGGCTACATGCTGTTCGGCATCGCGGTCGGCAGCGAGAAGGGCTACTCCTCGGCGATCTTCTACGTCGTCCACCACATCGCGATCCAGACCACCCTGTTCCTCGTCGCCGGCCTGATCGAACGTTTCGGCGGGTCCACGTCGTTGAGCCGGCTCAGCGGGCTGGCCACCTCGGCGCCGCTGCTCGGCGTCCTGTTCTTCGTCCCCGCGCTCAACCTCGCCGGCATCCCGCCGTTCTCGGGCTTCCTCGGCAAGGTCGGCCTGATGCAGGCGGGCGCCGACCTGGGCACGCCGCTGGCGTACCTGCTGCTCGCCGGCTCGGCCCTCACCAGCCTGCTCACGCTGTACGCCGTCAGCCGGGTCTGGGGCCGGGCGTTCTGGCGGGCGCCCGAGGAGGCCATGGCCGGGAGCGGTCCCGGTGCCGTGCGCGCCTCCCGCGAGCACGCCCTGACGTACGGCGTGGTGATGCCGACCACCGTGCTGGTCGTCGTGGGCGTCGGGCTCACCGTCGTCGCCGGCCCGCTGTTCCACATCACCGACCGAGCGGCGGCCGACCTGCTGAACCGGTCGACGTACGTCCAGTCGGTCCTGGTGAACAGCACCGCGGACGGAGGGGCGCCGTGATCCGCCGCCGCGTCCAGCCGTTCCCGCTGCTGTGGCTGACCCTGGTGTGGGTGCTGCTGTGGGGCAACGTGTCGTGGGCGAACGTCCTCGGGGGGCTGGCCCTCGGGTTCGTGATCCTGATGGTGTTCCCGCTGCCGCGGCTCAGCGTCGGCATGACCTTCCGGCCGGTGTGGTTCGCCGTGCTGCTCGGACACTTCGTCGTCGACCTGGTCCGGGCGTCGGTCACCGTGGCGTGGCTCGCCGTGCGGCCCGGCCGTCCCGCGAACGGCGTGGTCTTCGACGTCCGGCTGCGTGGCCGTGACGAGCTGCTGCAGTCCGTGACCGCCGAGATGGTGGCGCTCGTCCCCGGGACCGTCGTCATCGACCTCGAGCCTGCGAGCGGTGCCATGACCATCCACGCCCTGGACGTGCACGACCTCGACGGCGCCCGCCGGATCCATCGTCAGATCCTCGGCCAGGAGGACCGGGTGCTGCGCGCGCTCGCCACCGACGTACCCGGCCCGACGACGGAGGAGCGGACATGAGCGTCTCCGACCTGGCCTTCTGGGTGATCGGCGGCCTGCTGACCCTCGCCGCGCTGCTTGCGCTGGTCCGCATCGTGCGCGGGCCGAGCGTGCTCGACCGGGTCGTGGGCACCGACGTCCTGGTGTCCATCGTGGTGTGTGCGCTCGGCACCGAGGCCGCCCTCACCCGGCACAGCACGACGCTGCCGATCCTGATCTCGCTCTCGCTCGTCGCGTTCGTCGGAGCCGTCGCCGTCGCCCGGTTCGTCGCGCGGGACCGCGACACCGCGCCGGGTCAGGACGAGGTCGCGCCGGCGGGCCGGGTCCTCACCGCGTCGGGCCCGGTCGGACCGCCTGCGGGCCTGGACTCCGAGCACGCCACCGAGGCCGGTCCCGATGTCTCGCCCGACGGCCGGATGTCCCGGGGCGACGACCTTGCCGACGACCGCGCCGACCCGGAGGAGACCTCATGAGCTGGACGGATGTCGCCGACGGCGTGGGTCTGGTCTGCCTGCTCGCGGGTGCGCTGCTGTGCCTGTCCGCCTCGATCGGGCTGCTGCGTTTCCCCGACCTGCTGACCCGGATGCATGCGGGCACCAAGCCGCAGGTCCTCGGCGTCCTGCTGGTGCTGATCGGGGTCGGCCTACGCCTGCGCTCGGGCCTGGACGTCGGGATGCTGGTGCTGATCGGCGCGTTCCAGCTGCTGACCATCCCGGTGTCCGGCCACATGATCGGGCGGGCCGCCTACCGGACGGGCGCGGTCGAGCCGGTCCAGGTCCGCCTCACCGCAGACGACGACGACACCTGACGCCCCCCGGCAGAAGTTGGTCGCCGGCACATCCATACCTGTGCTCGTCGCCACCTTTTGCCGGGAGGCACCTGGCCTCCGCTGCACCCCCGGCGGAAGTTGGTCGCCGGCACATCCATACCTGTGCTCGTCGCCACCTTTTGCCGGGAGGCAGGCACTCGGGGGCGGCGGTCGAGCGCGGCGGGCTACGCGCGGGCGGCGAGGGCGGCGTCGTACAACGCCTTCTTCGAC
>NZ_JAROAV010000006.1 GCF_029439465.1 Luteipulveratus flavus
GTTCGGCTGCCGACTGCCCGACGTACGGCGTCGGGTGCCCGGGCGCGGCGTCCTGGTCCGGCGCGGGCGGGCCGTCGAGGTCCAGGTGTCGCTACCGCCACGGAACGGCAACCTGCCCCGGATGCGTCTGTCGGAACAGGCATACTGACCCGTGCACCGGCGCCACCAGTGCGCCTTCGGAGGGAGATCATGTCGGTTCGTCGCACCACCGCCACGCTCGGTGCCGTCCTGCTCGCGACATCGCTCGCGATCAGCGGCTGCAGCAAGGACTCCGGCGACGGAGGGGGTCAGCAGAAGGCCGTTCCCTCCACCTGGAGTGCCGCGGAGGCCACCAACACCTCCGACAAGCCCGCCGACCCGCAGCAGAGCAACCGCAAGGCCCTCCCCACGACGACGTCGTGGAACCTCAAGCTCGCCAAGGACTCCGCGATGGTCGACTACGCGGACTGGCCCGATGTCCAAGAGCTCTACACCCGCGAGCAGCTCCTCGCGCTCTTCCCCGACGCCAAGGGCATGCAGAACGGCTACGGCTCCTTCGGCCAGTACGGCAACGGCCAGCTGACCCCGAAGAACACCACGGCCTCGTACACGTTCAAGGCGACGACCGAGAAGGGCAGCGACGACGGCGACTCCCCGCTGCGGGTCAAGCTGCGCGGCATCGGCGCCGACAGCGAGGTCACCAAGTCGTGGGACGCGACGCGCGAGCAGTTCCGCGCGGCCAAGCAGGACGGTGACGTCTTCTACCAGGACGGCGCCTTCGGTGCCCGCCGCGCCCTCTTCCGCCCCGGCCAGGGGCTGGGCTCGTTCGTCATCTCCGACGGGCAGATCGCCGCCTGGGTCGATCTGCAGTTCCAGGGCTTCGCCTTCGTCTCCCCCCAGAACACCTCCCAGACCGCCGACATCCTGCGCACCCAGGTCTTCCCCCTCGCGATCGAGGACGTCGCCGGCAAGCTCCCGAGGAAGTACGCATGAGCCGCCGTCTGGTCGTCGCAGCGACCGTCACCGCCCTGTCCCTGACCGTCGTCCCCGCGTACGCCGCCTCCCAGGGGGCGACGCCGGCGCACGGGACCCCGGCGGCGACGCCGACCCGGTTCACGGCGACGCCGTCGGCCACGAAGCAGGGCACCAAGCCCAGCGCGCCCACCGGCAGTGCCCCGTCCGCCCCGAAGCCGACGACTCCCCCTCCTCCACCGGCGCCCTACACGCCGCCCAAGGACTCCGGCGATGCCGTCGCGGCGACCGCCGCGCGGATCACGACGTCCAGCCACTTCGCGGTGAAGGCCGACCCGGCGGGCAAGCAGGCGATGGACGCCACCTGGCCGGACGCCGGCACGCTGTTCACCGCCGCGGAGCTGTCACAGATCCTCCCCGGCGTCACCGCGGTACAGGCGCGCGACTGCGCGGGCAGCCCGGTCACCGGCGGTCGCGCGTCCGCGCACAGCACCCGCTGCACGTTGGTGCTGTCGATGAAGGGCGAGCCGCACGACAACCAGAGCCGGCTGATGGTGAGCATCCGCGGGTTCGGCGTGCCGGCCACCGTCGGTCAGGCGTGGGCCAAGAGCGCGGTCCAGCAGCGCGAGCGCTCGGCCGATCGTCCCGGCCTCTACACCTTCTACCGCAACGGCAGCCTCGGAGCGACGGCGGCGTACACCGACGGCACGACGACCCGGGTGCTGCTGCAGGGCAGCGGCGTGGCCGGCGAGATCTGGTTCAGCGGCATCGGGTTCGCCCACGTCCGGCCGAGCTACCTCGCGTCCCGGCACGACTACCGCCAGCGCATCGTCCCCGCACTGGTCCAGCTGCTCGGCGCGAAGATGCAGCCGGCCGCCTGAGCCAGGTCGTCCGCCGTCAGTCCTCCGGCTCGGCCCGAGGGATCAGCAGGGCGGCGATGATGGTCGCCGCCGCGACGAGCAGCACGGCCAGCCCGACGGCGGGGGCGCCACCACCCATCAGGGAGAACCCGACGGGGACGAGCAGGGCGTTCCACACCAGCGTCGGCGTGCGCGCCGGCGCCTTCCCGCGGTACAGCGCGAGGGCCAGCACCGCCGCGCCGGCCGCGAAGACCAGCACCAGCGCCGCCTCGGTGAGGGCCTGGGCGACGTCGTCGGTCCCGCCGCTGACGACCTGGACCAGTGACACCACCACGAGGGCGAGAAGGACGAGCGCCTGGGCCGCCATGAGCAGCGCCGCGGCCCGTCCTGCCTGGCTGAGGTCTTCGGTCGGGGAGGTCCCCTGGCTGGTTATCACAAGCGGGCAGATTAGTAGGCACCCGCCCTGTGATGTATCCCTCACCTTCGGTACCGAAAAATTCTCCCAAAGCCCTTGTGAGGGCCTGTGGGGATCTGTGACAGTTGGAGAACAGTCTGTGACCTGCGGGCAATGCCCGGGTGTCGGAGTTGAGGCGGTTCTCCCCCGAACTGCCCCGCATGCGGGTAGTACGACCCCGACCGACGAGGCCGCGACGACCCGATCATCCACTGTCCACGCACATCGTGGTGCGCCTGCGCCCACGAGATGACCACAAGGAGCAACGCCTCATGGATTGGCGCAACCGCGCTGCATGTCTGGACGAGGACCCGGAGCTGTTCTTCCCGATCGGGAACACTGGTCCCGCCCTGCAGCAGATCGAAGACGCCAAGGCGGTGTGCCGTCGGTGCGAGGTCATCGACACCTGCCTGAAGTGGGCTCTGGAGACCGGTCAGGACGCCGGTGTCTGGGGTGGTCTCTCCGAGGACGAACGCCGCGCTCTCAAGCGTCGCAACGCTCGGGCCCGCCGCGCCGGCTGACCGCCTCCCCGTCCCGCACCACTGGTCACCCCTGGCCCATGGCCGGGGGTTCTTCCATGTTGTCGCTGTCCTGATCGGCGACCGGTCGGAGCCGGGCGTCGAAGGTGACGCGTGACCCGCGCGGCTGCGCGGCCCCCCACTCGATCCGCCCGCGCAGGTCCTGGACGAGCGACAGCACGATCTGGGTGCCGAGCCCGCCACGGCCGGGCTCGAAGCCCTCGGGCAGACCCGTCCCGTCGTCGGACACGCTGACCCGCAGGCCCGGCTCGCCGTCCTCCCCGGTGGTGCGCTCGACCTCGACGGTGACGGTGCCGTCGCGGTCGGCGAGCCCGTGCTCGACGGCGTTCTGCACGAGCTCGGCCAGCACCATCGCGACCACGGTGGCGTCCTCGGACGCCAGCACCCCGAACGTGCCGTGGATGACACCGCGGACCCGGACGGCGCTGCGGTTGGCGATCTCGATGGCCGCCTGGAGACCCCGCGAGGCGATCACGTCGAAGTCGGCCGCGTCGTCGAGGTGAGCGGAGAGCGTCTCGTGCACGAGGGCGATGGTCGCCACCCGGCGTACGGCGTCGTCCAGCGCCGCCTTCGCACCGGGGTCGTCCAGCCTGCGCGACTGCAGCCGCAGGACCGCCGCGACCGTCTGCAGGTTGTTCTTGACCCGGTGATGGATCTCCCGGATCGTCGCGTCCTTGGTGAGCAGCTCACGCTCCCGGCGCCGCAGCTCGCTGACGTCACGCACCAGCAGCACCGCTCCCACCCGCTGCCCGGCCTCCGACAGCGGGATCGCCCGCACGGTGACGTGGGCGCTGCGTGAGGTCAGCTCGGTCGACCACGGGAGTGCACCCGAGAGGACCGGCATGAGCTCCTCGTCCATCGGGCCCGTGCGCGGCAGCAGCCCGGCGAGCGCCTGCGACAGCCGCGCGCCGACCAGCTCACCGCCGTAGCCGAGCCGGTGGATCGCGGAGACGGCGTTCGGGCTGGCGTACGTCACCTTGCCCTCGCGGTCCAGCCGCAGGACGCCGTCGCCGACGCGTGGTGCGCCCCGGCGCCGGCCGGTGCTGCCGCCACGCGTCGGGAACTCCCCCATCGCGATCATCCGGGCGAGCGCGTCCGCCGTCGCCAGGTAGGTCACCTCGAGGCGGCTCGGCGTCCGCATCGAGGCGAGGTTGGTGTGCCTCGTCACGACGGCGACCGGCCGCGACCCGCCGCGCACCACCACCGGGATCGACTCCTCGCGCACGGGGGTGTCGTCACGCCACATCGTCTGCGGGGCCCGGACCAGGCGGTTCTCGGCGAACGCCTGGTCGACCGGGCCCACCCGGGTGCGGTCGATCCGCTGCCCGACGAGGTCCTCCAGGAACACCCCGACGCCGGTGGTCGGCCGCACGTGCGCCGCAGCCGTCCAGCCACCGTCCTGCGCCGGCAGCCAGAGCACCAGGTCGGCGAAGGACAGGTCCGACAGCAGCTGCCAGTCGCCGACGAGCAGGTGCAGCCACTCGGCCGCCGCCGGGTCGGTCCGGGTGTGCTCGGCGAGGACGTCGTTCAGGGTCGGCACGTCTCGACCCTAGTCAGCCACCTCAGGTGGCCGACCCCGACCGGATGACGGTACGGAGGGTCCGCAGCGCCACCGAGAGCGACGCCAGCCCCGGTTCCTCCATCTCCTCGATCCCCGCGAGCGCCTGCTGGCCGCGGGTGATCGCGGCCTCGTGCTCGGTCGACCACTGCTCGGCACGCTGCGCCGACGACAGGCTGCTCGGCGTCCCCGCGAGGACGGTGCCGGTGAGCGCGTCGAGCACGGCGTACAGGTCGTCGCGCACCGCGCCACGGGCCAGGGCGTCCCAGCGGTCGTCGCGCGGCAGCCGGGAGACCGACAGCAGCATCCGGTCGATTCCCAGCCGCTCGGAGAGCATGAAGTACAGCTCTGCCACGGCGGCGGGGTCCTCGTCGGTGGCCCGGGCCTGCTCGCTGATGTCCAGCAGCGAGAAGGTGTCCAGCAGGGCCGCCCCGCGCTCGGCGAGCGCGACCGGGACGCCGTCGCCGCCGAACCGCTCCGCCGCGTGGCGGCGCCAGCGGTCCTGCTCGTCCCCGCGCAGCAGCGAGGGGATGCGCGGGGACAGCTCGGCGATCACGGGACGGAACCGCTCGATCTCGGCGGCGACGTCCAGGTGCGAGGGTCGGCTGTGCAGCAGCCAGCGCACCGCGCGGTCGATCAGCCGGCGGAACTCCAGGTAGAGCCGGGTCTGGGCGGAGGTCGGGACGAGGTTGTCCAGCGCCTCGACCTGGGCGACGAAGTCGGTCATCCCGAAGACCTCGCGGGCGATGACGTACGCCCGCGCGATCTGCTCCGGGGAGCCACCGGTCTCCTCCTGCGCCCGGAAGGCGAAGGTGATGCCGCCGCGGTTGATCATGCTGTTCGCGATCGAGTTGATGACGATCTCGCGACGCAGCGGGTGCTCACGCAGCTGGTCGCCGTAGCGCTCGCGCACCGCCTTCGGGAAGTAGTCGCGCAGCGTCTGCTCGAACCACGGGTCGTCGGTGAGCCCGCTCTCGGCCAGGTCGGCCTTGAGCGCGAGCTTGGCGTACGCCACCAGCACCGAGAACTCCGGCGACGTCAGACCCAGCCCGGCGTCGGCGCGCTTCCTCAGCTCGGACTTGCCGGGCAGGAACTCCAGCTCGCGGTCCAGCTCGCCGCGCTTCTCCAGCCAGCGGATGAGGCGAACGTGGACCGGGAGCATCGCGTGCTCCTGGGCCCGGGCGTTGCCGAGGAGGGTGTTCTGCTCGTAGTTGTGCCGCAGCACGCGGTCGGCCACGTCGTCGGTCATCGACTGCAGCAGCTCGTTGCGCTGCTGCAGGGTCAGGTCGCCGTCGCGCATCCGGTCGGTGAGCAGGATCTTGATGTTGACCTCGTGGTCGGAGGTGTCCACGCCGGCGGAGTTGTCGATGGCGTCGGTGTTGACGTGGACGCCGCGACGGGCCGCCTCGATGCGGCCCAGCTGGCTGGCGCCGAGGTTGCCGCCCTCGCCGATCACCTTGCAGCGCAGCTGCTTGCCGTCCACCCGGATCGCGTCGTTCGCGCGGTCGCCGATGTCGGCGTTCGACTCGACCGCCGACTTGATGTACGTGCCGATGCCGCCGTTCCAGAACAGGTCGACCTCGGCGAGCAGGATGGCCTTCATCAGGTCGGCCGGGGTCATCGCCTGGGCGCCGCCGCGGATGCCGAGCGCGGCCGCCGCCTCCTCACTGACCGGGACGGACTTGGCCGAGCGCGACCAGACACCGCCGCCGGTGGAGATGAGCGAGGTGTCGTAGTCGGCCCAGGACGAGCGCGGCAGCTCGAACAGTCGCTGCCGCTCGCCGTAGGAGGTCGTCGCCTCCGGGGTCGGGTCGATGAAGATGTGCCGGTGGTCGAACGCGGCCACCAGCCGGGTGTGCTTGGACAGCAGCATGCCGTTGCCGAACACGTCACCGCTCATGTCGCCGATGCCGACCGCCGTGAAGTCCTCGCTCTGGCAGTCCACGCCGAGGTCGCGGAAGTGCCGCTTCACCGACTCCCAGGCGCCACGCGCGGTGATGCCCATCGCCTTGTGGTCGTACCCCGCGGAGCCACCGGAGGCGAACGCGTCGTCCAGCCAGAAGCCGTACGACTGCGCGACACCGTTGGCGATGTCGGAGAAGGTCGCCGTGCCCTTGTCCGCGGCGACCACGAGGTAGGTGTCGTCCGGGTCGTGCCGCACGACGCCCTTCGGCGGGACGACCTCGCCCGCTACGAGGTTGTCGGTGACGTCGAGCAGTCCGGAGATGAACGCCTTGTACGAGGCGACGCCCTCGGCCAGGAAGGCGTCCCGGTCGCCCGGGTCGGGCAGCTGCTTGGCGACGAAGCCGCCCTTGGAGCCGGTCGGCACGATGACGGCGTTCTTCACCATCTGCGCCTTGACCAGGCCCAGGATCTCGGTGCGGAAGTCCTCGCGCCGGTCGCTCCAGCGCAGACCGCCACGGGCGACCTTGCCGAACCGCAGGTGCACGCCCTCGACGCGCGGGCTGTAGACCCAGATCTCGAACATCGGCCGCGGGCTGGGCAGCCCCGGCACCTGGTGGCAGTCGAGCTTGAGGCTGATGACCGGCCGGCGCGCGCCGTCCTCGTCACGCTGGAAGGCGTTGGTGCGCAAGGTCGCCCGGATGACGCCCATGAACGCACGGATGATCCGGTCGTGGTCCAGGCTCGCGACGTCCTCCAGCGCGGCCTCGATGCCCGCGACGACCGACTCCTCCTCGGAGTCGCCCGCACTGTCGTACGAGGGGTCGAACCGCACCTCGAACAGCCGCACCAGCGACCGGGCGAGGTCGACGTTGCCGACCAGGGCCGAGATCAGGTAGTCCTGGCTGAAGGTGAAGCCGATCTGGCGCAAGTACTTGGCCACGCAGCGCAGCACGGCGACCTGTCGCCAGGTCAGGCCGGCGGAGAGCACCAGGGCGTTGAACCCGTCGCTCTCGGCGGAGCCGTCCCACACCGCGGCGAACGCGTCCTGGAAGACCTCGCGGACCGCAGCGAGCTCGTCGTCGGTCCCCCACACGGCGGGATCGCGCGCCAGCAGGCCGAAGTCGTAGACGTACACCTCCTCGCCGTCCGCGCGGTGCATGTGGTAGGGCCGCTCGTCGGTGACCTTCAGGCCGAGGTCGGTGAAGATCGGCAGCACGTCGGTGAGCACCAGCGTCGAGCGGCGGAACAGCTTGAACCGGCGCTCATCCTCGGTGCCCTCCGGGTCGCGGTAGAGGGTGAGCAGGGTGTGGTCCGCCTCCTCCAGCGCCTCCAGGCGGCGCAGGTCCGCGACGCCCTGGCGTGGGGAGAAGTCCTCCTTGTACGCCTCCGGGAAGGCCCGCGAGTACAGGCTGATGACCCGGGCGGCGGCGTCGTCACCGTCCTCGTGCCGGGCCACGTCACCCAGCCGCTCACCCCAGGTGCGCGTCGCGTCGATGATCCGCTGCTGCAGGCTCGCCTGGTTGACGTCCGGGATCGACGCGCCGGGCTTGAGCCGGACGACGAAGTGGATGCGGGCCAGCACCGAGTCGCCGACGCTGGTGGTGTAGTCGACCGTCTCGGCGTCGAACTCCTCGCGCAGGATGCGCTCCATGGTGAGCCGGACCGCGGTGTTGTAGCGGTCCCGCGGCAGGTAGACCAGGGCCGAGACGAACCGGCCGTAGTCGTCCTTGCGCAGGAACAGGTGGGACTGACGCCGCTCGGCGAGCCGCAGCACCTTGGTCGCGACGGTGAACAGCTGCTCGGAGCTGGTCTGGAACAGCTCGTCGCGCGGGTAGGTCTCCAGCACCTGCAGGAGGTCCTTGCCGGAGTGGCTGTCCGGCGGGAAGCCCGCGCGGCGCAGCACCTTCGTGACGCGCTCGCGCACGATCGGCACCCGGCGGACCGACTCGTTGTACGCGCTGGAGGTGAACAGGCCCAGGAACCGCTTCTCCCCGACCACGTTGCCGTCGGCGTCGAAGGTCTTGATGCCGATGTAGTCCAGGTACGCCGACCGGTGCACGGTCGAGCGGGAGTTGGCCTTGGTGATGATGAGCAGCTGCGGATCACGGGCGGTCGCGCGGGCCTCGGGCGTGAGGCGGCTGAAGCTGTCGGACTTGCTGCCGGGCCGGTCCCAGCGCAGCAGCCCCAGACCGGTCCCGGGCTGCGAGCGCAGCACGTCCTCGCCGTCGATCGTGTCGAGGGCGTACTCCTTGTAGCCGAGGAAGGTGAAGTGGTCGTCGGCCAGCCAGCGCAGGAAGCCCTGGGTCCGCTGGACGATCTCGGTCGGCACGCTGCTCGGCGGCGTGCTCTCCAGGTCCGTCACCAGGGACTCGCACTCGGCGTGCATCTTCTCCCAGTCCTCGACGGCGTCCCGCGCGTCGCGGAGCACCCGCTCGAGGGTGGCGACCAGCTCGCGGTCGGCGTCCTCGTCGGCACCGAGGTCGATCTCCAGGTGCATCCAGGACTCGTCGACCGCACCCGCCTCGCCGTTCTCCGGCCCCGGAGCGGCGTCGACGTCGCAGATCTTCTCGATGTCGCCGACGGCGTTGCGACGCACGACGAGCTGGGGGTGGATCAGGAGGTGGACGTCGCGGTCGGCGCGCGCGAGCGCCGCGGTGATCGAGTCGACGAGGAAGGGCATGTCGTCGGTCACGATCTGCAGCACGGCGTACGAGCAGCTCCAGCCGTCGCTCTCCACGGTCGGGCGGAAGATGCGCAGCCGGGAGGTGCCGTCCGGGCGGTGCGCCGCCAGCTCACGGTGGCTGCGGATGATGCCCGCGAGCGTCGGCGAGCCGCACTCGGTGAGGTCGTCCTCGGCCACGTGCCGGAAGTACCGGCGGATCAGCCAGTCAGGGATGTCACCCCCGCCGTTCTCCAGCTCCGCGGTCTTGCGGAGGATCTCGTCCCGGGACTGCACAGCTGCAGACATGGAGCTCTCTACCTCGTCGAAATGCCGGCCACGACGCACGACGGTGTGCGCCAAGAGCGAGAGTAACGCTGGTCACGTTCCGGCCCGAACCGGGGACGGGGCAGCTGTGGGTCGCGTACCGGATGTCGCCCGCGGCAGATCTACAGTGCCGGTGTGCCCGAGTCATCCGCACTGCTCGCGACGCGCGTCGCCGCGGCCGTCCCGCGCCTGCTGGCCGTGCAGGTCGAGCCGGCCGAGGAGGAGACCGCCGACGTCGTGGACGAGGCCGTCGAGCGGCTGGCCGACGGTCTCCTGCACTGGCACGACGAGCTCGTGGCCGGTCGGGGCGAGCACCGGTTGCCGGCCCCGCGCAGCGACGCCGACGTGGCCGGCTCGCCGCACGCCACGCGGGGGCTCGCGGGCGCGGTCCGCGCCGGGAGGATGCCCGGCAACCCGTTCGCCAACCAGACCGCCGCAGGTCGACTGCGGGAGGTGCGTGCCGTGGTGGACGAGGTGACCGAGCAGGTCGTGGGCCCGGGGCTGCGCGAGACGGGAGCGTGCCTGTCCGGAGCCCTCGACGACCTCGCCGCCGGGCTGCTGCAGCAGGCCGGCACGCTGCAGGAGGAGAGCGGGCGGCTGGCCACGCTGCGCCGTACACCGGGCGCCACCGGCGTGAGCTCCGGACCAACGCCCGTGGACCAGCTGCTCGGTCGCGTCGTCCGGGCCGAGCACCGGCTTCAGCGGGTCGCCGCGACTACCCTGCGCTCATGAAGATCGCAGTCGACTGGACGTACGACGCCCCACCGGACGAGGTCTGGGCCATGACCGCCTCGACCGAGTTCCAGGACCGCAAGTGCGCCGAGGGCGGCGCGCTGTCGTACGAGACCAGCGTCACCGAGCAGGGCGACCGCACGCTCATCGTCGCGACCCGGGAGATGCCGACCGACGGCATCCCCGACCAGCTGCGCGGACTCATCGGGAAGTCGGTCACCGTCACCGAGACCCAGGACTGGGGTCCCGCGACGGCCGACGGGTCGCGCGAGGCACGGGTCGAGGTGGCGATGAAGGGTCAGCCCGTCGCGATGAAGGGCCGGGCCTGGACGACCGTCTCGCCGACGTCGACCCGGATCGACGTCGAGGGCGACGTGAAGGCCAAGATCCCGCTGATCGGCGGCCGCATCGAGAAGGCCGTCGGTCCGGTGATCCGGGCCGCGATCGAGTCCGAGGCCCAGGTCGGCAAGGAGTGGCTGGCCACCCACGCCGGCTGAACGCCGAGCCGCCCACCCGCTGGTCGAGCCGGCGAGGCGCCAGCCGAGCCGTGTCGAAACCAGGTGAGGGCGAGGGCTGAGTCTCCCCTCTCCGCACCTGGTTTCGACTCGACCTCCGCTAGCGCTCCGGTCGGCTCAACCGGCGGGTGCTCCGGTCGGCTCAACCGGCGGGTGCTCCGGTCGGCTCGACCGGCGGGTGCTCCGGTCGGCTCGACTGGCGGGTGCTCCGGTCGGCTCGACTGGCGGGTGGTCCGGTCGGCTCGACCGGCGGGTGGTCCGGTCGGCTCGACTGGCGGGGGCGCTCAGCCCTGGTGGGGGTAGGTGTAGTCCGTCGGCGGGACGAAGGTCTCCTTGATCGAGCGGGTGCTGGTCCAGCGCAGCAGGTTCTGGGCCGCACCGGCCTTGTCGTTGGTGCCGGACCCGCGGGCCCCGCCGAACGGCTGCTGGCCGACGACCGCGCCCGTGGGCTTGTCGTTGATGTAGAAGTTGCCGGCGGCGTACCGCAGGCGCTTCATCGCGTCGGCGACGACCGCGCGGTCCTGGGCGATGATCGAGCCGGTGAGCGCGTACGGCGCGAAGGACTCCATCTGGTCCAGCACCTTGTCGTACTGCCGGTCCGGGAAGACGTGGACGGCCAGGATCGGCCCGAAGTACTCGGTCGAGAAGACCTCGTGCTCGGGGTTGCTCACCTCCAGCACCGTCGGGCGCACGAAGTAGCCGACCGAGTCGTCGTACGTACCGCCGGCGAGGACCTCGATGTCGGCGTGCGCGTGCGCCATGTCGATGGCGTCCACGTGCTTGGCGAACGCGCGCGCGTCGATGACCGCACCCATGAAGTTGGACAGGTCGGTGACGTCGCCCTGCGTGATGCCCTCGGTCAGCGAGACGAGGTCCTTCTTGATCTTGCGCCACAGCGACTGCGGCACGTACGCCCGCGAGGCCGCCGAGCACTTCTGGCCCTGGAACTCGAACGCGCCGCGGATCATCGCGGTGCGCAGCACATCGGGGTCGGCCGAGGGGTGGGCGAGGATGAAGTCCTTGCCGCCGGTCTCGCCCACGATCCGTGGGTAGCCGCGGTAGGACCGCAGGTTCGAGCCCACCTCCTGCCACAGGTGCTGGAACGTCGCGGTCGATCCGGTGAAGTGGATGCCCGCGAGGTCCGGGTCGTTCAGGGCCACCTTCGAGACGTTGATGCCGTCGCCGGTGACCAGGTTGATGACGCCCGGCGGCATCCCGGCCGCCTCGAGCAGCTCCATCGTGACCTGGGCCGCGCGCTGCTGCGTCGGCGAGGGCTTCCACACGACGGTGTTGCCCATCAGCGCGGGCGCGGTCGGCAGGTTGCCGGCGATCGCGGTGAAGTTGAACGGCGTGATCGCGTAGACGAAGCCCTCGAGCGGCCGGTGGTCGGTGCGGTTCCAGACGCCGCGGGAGTTCGCGACCGGCTGCTCGGCCAGGACCTGGCGACCGAAGTGGACGTTGAACCGCCAGAAGTCGATCAGCTCGCACGCGCTGTCGATCTCGGCCTGGTACGCGGTCTTGGACTGACCGAGCATCGTCGCCGCGTTGAGGCGGGCACGCCAGGGGCCGGCCAGCAGGTCGGCGGCCTTGAGCAGGATTGCCGCGCGGTCGTCGAAGGACAGCTCGCGCCAGCCCGGCGCGGCGGCCTTCGCCGCGTCGACGGCGGCCTGCGCGTCGGCGACGGTGGCGTTCTTGAGCGTGCCCAGGACCTTCTTGTGAGCATGGGGCTGGCGTACGGCGACCGCTCGGCCGCCGCCCATGACCCGCCGGCCCGCGATGGTGTGCGGCAGCTCGACCTGCTCGGCCGCCAGCTCGGCGAGGGCGACCTCGAGCCGCGCGCGCTCGGGGCTGCCGGGCGCGTAGTCGAGGACCGGCTCGTTCAGCGGGGCGGGGACCTGGGTGACAGCGTCCATGGGTGATGGGCTCCTTCGGGCAACGACGTCGGTGTCCATGTCTCGGACGGTCCATCGTGGCACGTCCGGTGAGCGAGCCGGAGCGGCCGTCCTAGGGTGGCCGCCATGGCAACGGCGCCCGACGACCTCACCGTGTCCGTCATCGACGGTCCCGGCCCCACGCTCGTGCTGCTGCACGGCTTCCTGGACGCCGGGTCGGTGTGGGCCGACGCCGTACGGCGGTGGTCGGCCTACCGCCTGCTCGTCCCGGACGCCCGGGGCCACGGCACCTCGGCACGGCTCACGCCCGAGCAGGCCAAGCCGACCGCGGCGCCGGTGATGATCGAGGACGTCGTCCGGCTGCTGGAAACCGATGTGGCACAGCACGGCTCGAAGGTGGCCCTCGTGGGCCACTCGATGGGGGCCGGCGTGGCAGCGGGAGTCGGAGCGGCGCGACCCCACCTGGTCGACGCACTCGTCCTGGAGGATCCGGCGTGGATGCCGCTGGAGCGCGCACGCGGCTGGCGCGACGTCCACCCGGCCCAGGAGTGGGCGCAGGAGTTCCGGGACGACTTCGACGCCACGCTCGCGGCGGCCCACGCCGAGCACCCGACGTGGCCCGCCGACCTACGACGCGACTGGGGTCGGGCCAAGACGCGGATCGACCCGCTGCTGAAGCACACCGGCCAGTGCGTGGCACGGACGCCGTGGACCGAGACGGCCGCGGCGCTCACCGTCCCGACGCTGCTGGTGACCGGCGACCAGCCGGACAGCACCGTCGACCGGGTGAGCGTGGAGATGCTGGAGGAGGTGGCCAACCCGCAGATCGTCGTGCACGAGGTCACCGACGCGGGCCACTACGTGCGGCTGGACAACCCGGTGGGCTACCACGAGGTCGTCGATCCGTTCCTCGCGGAGACTCTCGCCGGTTGACCGCAGGGATGACCTCCGGACGTCAGCCGCTGCTGCCGCCGAGCCGGTAACCGGCGAACAGCCGGCCACCGCACCGGTCGAGCACCTGACCGCTCACCTCGACGAGATCGTCGGTCCGGTCGGCGCGGCCCGGCAGGTCGCTCAACCGCGCCGCGAGTATGTCGCCTTGGGAGGCGCCGGTGCCCTCGGTCGCCGGCGACCCTGAGCCGTACGCCCGCAGCTCCCGCAGCAGGCCCTTGCCGCTCCCCTGCCAGTGTCGCTCCAGACCGAGCAGGAGCCGCGCGGACCGCTCCCAGACGAGCGCCCCGAGCACGGCACGCTCGGCCGGGTCGACCGCACCGACCAGGTCGTCCAGCAGGTCGGTGAGGGCGTACCGCTGACCGTCGATCTCTTTCTGCGACAGGGGTTCTGGGCCGGCGGCCACTTCGCCGGCACACTCCGCCCGCAGCGCCTCGGCGAGCTCGTCACCGAGCAGGACGACCGACTCGCACACCAGACGCGCCGTGCTGGGCTGGCGCCGCTGCTGGTCCTGCTCCCGGAAGTGGCGCAAGGACTCCTGCGTCTGGACGAACAGCTCGACCGGGACGTCACCGTCCAGCAGCGACTCACGGTACGGCGCGGGCGGCCCGTCGAGGACGACGGTGACGTCGAGGTCGGACGTGGCCGTCGCCGTACCGCGGACGACGCTGCCACCGAGGTACGCGGCGTGTGCAGCCGGAAACCGTTGCTGCACCAGCGATCTCGCCCGCTCGGCGGACTCCTCGAGCGTCAGCGGGAACGCGTCGGCCACTACCGGTCCAGCTCGGCGACGACCAGGTCGAGCTCGGTGATGTCGTACCAGGACAGCTCGAGGTCCTCCTCGCCCGTGACGTCCAGGCCCGCATCGCCGAGATGCAGGCTGACCAGCCGCTGCTGAGCGAGCGGCCCGTCGACGGCGACGGCGGTCTCGATGCCCTCCTCCTGCTCGTGCACGGCGGCGTCCTCGACGTCGGCGGCAGCCACCACGACGCGGGCCCCGCCCGTCCCTGCTGCGACCGCCGCGTCCTGCAGCGCGCCGAACTCCAGCACCTCGGGGTCCTCCGAGGGCTGGGCCTGCTCCAGGACCTCGGTCACGGCGAACCCGTCCCGGGTCTCCCCCGGCAGATGCCGCGCCTCCTGCAGCGCAGACAGGTCGGTCGCGGTCAGGGGGAAGTACACCCGACGTGTCGTCCTCATGCGAGCACCTCCTTGTCCTCGCGCAGCTCCTCCAGTGCGTCGAACAGGCACTGACCCAGCACGTCCACGTCCGGCATCGCGTCGCGGTCGGCGTTCAGCCCGAAGTACACCCCGCCGTCGTACGAGGTCAGCCCGATCGCCAGCGCCTGCCCCTTGGCCAGCGGGATGACCGGGTGGGCGGCCGTCATCAGGGCGTCCGCGGCGTACAGCGGCTGCTGCGGGCCCGGCACGTTGGTGATCACGACGTTGGAGAGCCGGCGCGACATCGCGCTGCCGACGCGCGCCCCGAGGGAGTGCAGGGTGGGCGGGGCGAAACCCGCGAGGTTGGCCATCGTCCGGGCGCCGACACCCTGGCCGCTCTCCATCTGCTGCTGCATCGAGTAGGCGACCTGGTGCAGCCGCATCGTCGGACGGGACTCACCGACGGGGAGGTCGACGAAGCAGGGCGCGACGCTGTCCGCGCGTTCCTCCCCGTCGATCTGCAGGCTGATCGGCACCATCGCGCGCACGCTCTCACCCGTGGTCACCGACTCGCCGCGGGTCAGCAACCACGAGCGCAGCGCGCCGGCGATCGTGGTGAGGATGACGTCGTGGACCGTCACGTCCATCGACCCCCGTGAACGGGCGACCCGGCGACGGATGCGTTGGAAGTCCTTCAGGTCGGTCGAGACCATCACGAACCGGCGGTGCGCCCCGACCTCACGGTTGAGCGGGCTCGGCGGGGCGGGCAGGGCGGCCGATCGGGCGACCGCACCCGCGAGGTCCCCGACCGCCGAGGCGGCCCGGCCCACGACCCGGCGGGTGTCCAGCACACCCGCCCGCAGGTTGTCCGCGATGGTGGCGGGGTGGCGCACCACGTCGATGGCGGCCTGCGCGACGAGCTCGACGCTGCTCGGCTCGCGCGCGGCGCGCCAGGTGTACGGGACGGGGACGCCGGTGTCGATGTCGGTGTCGACGATCACCTGACCGATGTCGATCGCGTGGACGCCGTCGACCATCGCCTGATGGGTCTTGGTGACGATGGCGAAGCGACCGTCCTGCAGACCCTCGACGAGGTAGAGCTCCCACAGCGGCCGGCTGCGGTCCAGCCGGCGCGCCTCGATGCGGGCGACGAACTCCTCCAGCTGGGCCGGCGTCCCCGGACGGGGCAGCGCCGAGCGGCGCACGTGGTAGGTCACGTCGAAGTCCGCGTCGTCCACCCAGACCGGGCTGAGCAGCCCGCCGGGGATCTCCCGCACGCGCTGACGGTAGCGGGGGACGTACGCGATCCGGTTGGTCACCAGGCTGACGAGCCGGTCGTAGTCGAAGCCGTCGTCGGCCGGACTGAAGATCAGGACGCTGCCGACGTGCATCGGCGTGGTGCGGTCCTCCAGGTACAGGAAGGAGGCGTCCAGCGAGCTCATCCGTTCAACCACGGCCGCCATCCTGCCATCGTCAGGCTCTCGAGGTGCGCCGTCCTCGTCGGGAGCCGAGACCGCCACGGCGTCGCAGCGCCACCTCGACGCCGGTGAGCTCGCCCGCGAGCGCCGCCAGCGCGCGGCGGGCCGGGGATCCGGCGGCCGTCTCGGCCAAGGTCCGACCGGCGAGCATCGCCGCGTCGAGAGCGGCCCGGTCGTCGGGCACGAGCACCGGGGTGCTCACGCCGGCGAACCGGTCCAGGGCCTCCAGGATCCGGCGTTCCGGCGCACCGCCCACGGCCGCCGCACGCACCTTGGTCACCACGACACGCGGGGCGCTGGTGAACGCTCGCAGGTCGTCCAGCCCGCGGACGAGCCGTTGCAGGCCGACGGGATCGGCGGCACCCACGGCGAGCACGTCGTCGGCCTCCCTGAGCGCAGCCGTCGTCGTCGCGTTACGGCGGGGCGCGCGGGTGTCGTAGCTGAGCTCCTCGTCCTCCTCCAGGCAGAACCCGACGTCGACGACGGTCACCTGGGCCAGCGTGCGGCACTGCTGCAGGACCTCGACGAACGCGTCTTCCCGCAGCTCGGTCCACCGGTCCGCGCGCGGCAGGCCGGTGAGCACCCGCAGCCCCGGCGAGACCTCCGGCGCGGTCGCCGCCAGGCGAGGCCTGTCCAGCGACCCGGCGTCGGCGAGCCGGGCGGCCGCGGCCACCCCGGGGGCCTCGTCCAGCAGCGCGAGGTGCTGAGCGACCGAGGCCCCGTAGGTGTCGGCGTCGACGAGCACGACACGACGGCCGAGCCGGGCGATCTCGGCGGCGAGGTTGACCGCGACGGTGGTGCGTCCGGGCGCACCGGTCGGACCCCAGACGGCGATGACCCGGTGAGGGACCGAGGACTCTTCGTCCGGCTCCGGCGCTGCGGGCAGCACGACCTTCACCGATCCCGCTGCGGCCGAGCCGGATCCGGCCGGACTCGCCCCGGCCCGGCGCAGGACCGGAGCCTGTCCGAGGAGCTCCCGGCTGATGGCGGCGTCGATGTCCGCGTCGGCGTCCCCCACCGCGGGCGCGGACGACGGGGCGGGCGGGGCCGCGTCGGCGTCGGGCGGCGTCAGGGTCTGGTCCCAGTCCGCAGCCGGCGCGTCGAGGGGCAGCAGGCGCTCGACCCCGATCTGGCGTAGCCGGCGCTGGTCCTCCTCCGCCCCGTCGACGAAGGTGCCGGCCACCAGCACACCGGCGGCGCGCAGGTCCGCCACCACGGTGCGGTCGAGGCCGGGCAGGTCGGCACTGACCACCGCGGTGCGGGCCACGTTGGCGGCTCCGGCGGCGAGCAGGTCCTCCACGTCCGCGCACCGACGGACCAGGCGCAGGCCACGAGCGGCCTCCAGCCGCGTGGCCACCTGCGCCTCGAGCCGCGGCGACACCGCGGTCAGCACGGTCGTCGCGCTCACGAGGCGCTCCGCAGCGGCGACTCAGCCGTGGGGATCAGTGTCACCTTGGACTCCGAGGTGACCGCCCCGATGAGCTCGGCGACCTTCTCGCTCGGCACCAGCACGTGCACGGCCGCGTCCTGGCCCGAGCCGATCCCGAACCGGCCACCGTCCTGGGGGACCCGCGAGACCACGGCCCGCTCGACCGTGCGCAACGGCTTGTCGTACGAGGCGGTGCCGGCGGCCTCCTTCTTCGCACTCACCCAGACGTCCACCACGGAGCCGGGCACCAGGGTCGCGGCGAGAGAGGGGTCGACGCGCACGGAGACGGCCTTCACCGCGACCTGTGCCGGCGACCCGACTGCTGTCCGCGGCAGCAGCTCACCCTTGCCGACCGCGCGGATCACCTTGCCGCGCGGGAGCTCCCGGGTCGCCGGGAGGTAGGTGCCGCCGGCGTGGTCCATCCGGACGCGGACCGTGCGCACGTCGCTGGCGGTGATGGCCTGCCCCGGGACGAGCGCGCGGGAGGCCTGCAGCACCTCGACCGAGTGGTCGAACCGCTGGATCACCGTCGCGCCGGCCACCGTGGCCAGCACGATCAGCAGCACACCGATGACCAGCCGGCTGTCTCGCCAGGACGGCTTCTGCAGCCGCTGAGCGGTCGGCCTCGGCAGCGCGGCCTCGACCGAGCGCTCGCGTGTCTCCCCCACGTCAATCCTCCTCGTCGTCACCCGCCACGACCGCGGCGGCACCACATGGTTGCGCGCGGCCGCGGCGCGCGGTCCGACGGCGAGGGTAAAGAAAACGTCACGAACCCCAGCGCGGGTCGCCCTCCGCTGCCGTCCCCGCCCTGCCGTGCGGCGGCCCGGGACGAGGCCGTGCCGGTGCTACCGTCGGCCGTTGTCCACAGGGCCTCCGGCAGATGTGCCGCAGATGCGCCAGGCTGGGTGGACCCGATGACCCGTAGGAGCAGCCGTGCCGCGTTTCGTGCAGATCGCCGACGTCGCAGAGACCTTGAACATCTCCTCGCGGCAGGCCTACAACCTGGTCAAGAGCGGCGAGCTGCCCGCGATCAAGGTGGGCGGCAGCTGGCGGGTCGAGACCACCGAGCTGGAGAGCTACATCCAGCGGGCGTACGCCCAGACCCGGCAGCAGGTCGAGAGCAACACCTTCGCCGACGAGGACGTCGACGCCTGAGCCGTCGGGCCCTCAGGCGCGCCGCACGACCGCGAGGCCGGCGAACGGGACGACGCGCTCGCCGGTGACCGACTCCGGACGCCGCGGGAGGTCCGGCGGGTGTTCCGCCAGGTCGAAGTGGTCGGCACCGACCCGGTCGATCGTCCCGGACGCGACGCCGCCGACGACGTCGTGGACGACCACGGGCGCCCGGTCCCGGCTGACAGCCCGCAGCGCCACGGTCAGCCCGAACCGGCGTCCCAGACCATGGTCGTCGTCGGCGTGGACCGCCAGGCCGACGACTCCGACGACCGCCGCCACCGGTACGAGCGCGCTGCGGCGACCCGACTCCTCCAGCAGGAGCCAGTCCTGACCGAGGTCGTCGAGCCTGCCCGTGATCCGTCCGGCCGCCGTCGCCACGGTGAGCGTCGCGCCGATCGACGCGGCCGCTCGGTCGGTCCAGGAGACGGTCGCTCGCTCCCGCCGGGTGCGGTCGGCGACCTCCGCATCGCGTTCGCGCAGCTGCGCCTGGCGCAACTGACCCTCGAGATCGGCGAACAAGTCCTGCCAGCGCACTCGCGCATCGTAGGCGGTCCCGCCCGCGACTCCCTCCGGCACGAGAAGTCACCATGTGCACTAATCGACACAGATCGTCATTGATATGCAATGCTCGACACAGTCAGCCAAGGAAACGCACCTGGGGAGATGCACATGGCAGCGACACCGGACCGGCTCCGAGAGCCGAGCACGGCCCACCGATGGCGGGCCGGCACCGCGGGTCTGCTCGCCGGCGCGGTGACGCTGGGCGTCGCAGGTCTGTCCGTGCGGGCTCTGCTCGACCTCGTCAGTGCACTCGGGGCCCGCCCGTCGGTGCAGGTCGGCGACGGCGTCACGGTCCTGGCCCTGGCGGTGCTGGCCCTCGCGCTGCTGTGGTGCACCGTGCTGCTCCTCACCTGCGCCGTGACCCTGCTGCGGCCGCGCCGCCGCACCACGTACGTCGAGGTCGAGCTGCCGTGGCACCTGGCCCCGCAGGTCGCCCTTCGGGTGACGGCCGTGCTGCTGGCCGTCACGGCCCTCGGCTCGGGTCCGGCCCGTGCGACCGAGGTGCCGTCGCCGGTCGTGGCGACCGCGCAGGCTGCCGCGCCGGTCCCCGCGTTCGGGACGCCGGCGCTCACCGAGTCGGCGCCGGTGCCGTCGTTCGGCGCGACCACCGCACCGGCTGCCGACGCGTGCGCACCCGACGCGGCGCCGGTCCCCGGCTGGACCCCGCACCGGCCGGCCGCCGTCCGCGCCCGTGGCGCCGAGCACGTACGGCTGCTGTCCGGCTGCGGAGCCGAGGACGACCATGCCGCGCAGATCGTCGTCCGGCGGGGCGATGACCTGTGGTCGATCGTCGAGCGCCATCTCGGCGACCAGGCCACCCCGGCCCGGGTGGCCGCCGAGTGGCCCCGCTGGTACGAGACCAACAAGGACGAGATCGGCGACGACCCCAACGTGCTCGCCGTCGGCCAGACCCTCCGCATCCCCGAAGGAGCCCTGCGATGACGACCACCACGCTGCGCGCCTGCCCGCGCCCGGTGACCCTGCGTCCGACCGCCGCGCCCGAGCCGCCCGCCCTGGACGAGGGGTCGGTCCGGGAGCTGTACGCCGTCGCGCGCCACGGCCTGCGCCGTCCGCGGGCCGTCCCCTCCTACGTGCAGGGCAGCCTCGCGATCGACTTCCGGGCCCGCGACGAGGACCCCGACTTCGGCCCGCAGGCCACCCTCCGGACGGACCTGCCGGAGCCGGCCGTCTGGGTGCACCGGCTGCTGCATGCCACGCTGGAGTCGGTGACAGGCGTCCGCCAGCCCCACCAGCTCAGCCGGTGGATGATCCCGGCCGTCCACGCCACCGTCGTCCGTCGCCATCGGGTCGCCCAGCGCCGCGGCGCCGCGGTCCAGCACACCCAGGTCCGACGGGTCCGGGTCGACGAGCCGGTCGACGGCGTCGTGGAGGCCGCGGCGGTCGTCGTCCTGGACGGACGCGTCCGCGCGGTCGCGATGCGCCTCAACGGTGTCGACGGGCGCTGGCTGCTGACGGAGATGACGATCGGCTAGGAGCGCCGACGACGAAGGCCGGGACCCAGCGGGTCCCGGCCTTCATGGTGCGTCCTGGAGTCAGCGGCTCTTGGCCTTGGCCTTCGCCCGCGACTTCGACGACGACTTCTTGTCGGCCTTGGCGCGAGCACGACGCTCCCGGCGCGGCAGCGCGGCGTCCTCGTCCAGCACCCGCCCCTGCTCGTCCACCTCGAGCTCGCGGGCGCGACCGTCCTCGCCGGGCGCGCTCAGGTGCATCTTGGGCTTGCTCGCCGGCAGCGAGGCCTCGACCTCGGCCGGGTCGACGTCGACGTGGAAGAAGTACTGGACCGACTCCTCCTTGATCGCGTCGTTCATCGCGTCGAACATCTGGTAGCCCTCGCGCTGGTACTCCACCAGGGGGTCGCGCTGGGCCATCTGACGCAGGTGGATGCCCTCCTTGAGGTAGTCCATCTCGTAGAGGTGCTCACGCCACTTGCGGTCCAGCACCGACAGGACGACCCGTCGCTCGACCTCGCGGGAGACCCGGTCGCCGAAGTGGTCCTCGCGGGCGTCGTAGGCGTGCTGGGCGTCCGAGCGCAGCTCCTCCTGGAGGAACTCCACGGTCATGCCGGCCCGGCCGCCCACCTCCTGCTCGACCTCGTCGGCGGAGACCGTCACTGGGTACAGGTCCTGCAGCGCGTCCCACAGCTGGTCGAGGTCCCAGTCGTCGGCGAAGCTGTCGTCGGTCGCGCCGTGGACGTACGCGTCGATGGTGTCGTTGACGAAGTAGCGCATCTGGTCCTCGAGGTCCTCGCCCTCCAGGACGCGGCGACGCTCGGTGTAGATGACCTCGCGCTGCCGGTTGAGCACGTCGTCGTACTTCAGGACGTTCTTGCGGATCTCGAAGTTCTGCGCCTCGACCTGGCTCTGCGCGCTCTGGATCGAGCGGCTCACCATCTTGGACTCGATCGGGACCTCGTCCTCGATCTTCGCGGTCTGCATGAACCGGTCGACCATCGCCGCGTTGAACAGGCGCATCAGGTCGTCCTGCAGCGAGAGGTAGAAGCGGCTCTCACCCGGGTCGCCCTGACGACCGGCACGACCGCGCAGCTGGTTGTCGATGCGCCGCGACTCGTGGCGCTCGGTGCCGAGGACGTACAGCCCGCCGATCTCCTGGATCTCGTCGTGGGCCTTGGCCACGGACTTCTCCGCGCGACCCAGCGCCTCGTCCCACTGCGCCTCGTACTCGTCCGGGGTCTCCTCGGGGTCCAGGCCCTTGTGCTTCAGCGCCGCGACGGCCATGAACTCGGGGTTGCCGCCGAGCATGATGTCGGTGCCTCGACCGGCCATGTTGGTGGAGACCGTCACGGCGCCCTTGCGACCCGCCTGGGCGACGATCGTGGCCTCACGCTCGTGGTGCTTGGCGTTGAGGACCTCGTGCGGGATCCCCTTGCGCTTGAGCATCTCCGAGAGCCGCTCGGACTTCTCGACGCTGGTGGTACCGACGAGGACCGGTTGGCCCTCCTTGTGCCGCTTGACGATGTCGTCCACGACCGCGCGGAACTTGGCCTCCTCGGTCCGGTACACCAGGTCGGCCTGGTCCATGCGGACCATCGGCTTGTTGGTCGGGATCGAGACGACGCCCAGCTTGTAGATCTGGTAGAGCTCGGCGGCCTCGGTCTGGGCCGTACCGGTCATGCCCGAGAGCGTGTCGTACATGCGGAAGTAGTTCTGCAGGGTGACCGTCGCGAGCGTCTGGTTCTCGTTCTGGATCTCGACGCCTTCCTTGGCCTCGATCGCCTGGTGCATGCCCTCGTTGTAGCGGCGGCCGGCGAGCATACGACCGGTGTGCTCGTCGACGATGAGGATCTCGCCGTTCATCGCGACGTAGTCCTTGTCGCGCTTGAAGAGCTCGCGCGCCTTGATGGCGTTGTTCAGGTACCCGATCAGCGGCGTGTTGTGCGCCTCGTACAGGTTGTCGATGCCGAGCAGGTCCTCGACCTTCTCGATGCCGGACTCCAGCAGACCGACGGTCTTCTTCTTCTCGTCGACCTCGTAGTCGCCGCTGCCGGGGACGACCTTGTTGTCGCGGTCCTTCTTGGCCCGGGTGAGGTGCTGGACGATCTTGGCGAACTCGACGTACCACTTGGTGGCCTCGTCCGAGGGACCGCTGATGATCAGCGGCGTGCGCGCCTCGTCGATGAGGATCGAGTCGACCTCGTCGACGATGGCGAAGTTGTGGCCGCGCTGGACCAGCTCCTCGCGCGACCACGCCATGTTGTCGCGCAGGTAGTCGAAGCCGAACTCGTTGTTCGTGCCGTAGGTGATGTCCTTGGCGTACTCGACGCGGCGCTGCTCGGGCGTCATCGACGCCAGGATCACGCCCGTCTCCAGGCCGAGGGCGCGGTGGACGCGGCCCATCAGCTCGGACTGGTACTCGGCCAGGTAGTCGTTGGTCGTGACCACGTGCACGCCCTTGCCGGACAGCGCGTTGAGGTACGACGGGAGGGTCGCGACGAGCGTCTTTCCCTCACCGGTCTTCATCTCGGCGACGTTGCCCATGTGCAGCGCGGCGCCACCCATCAGCTGGACGTCGAAGTGACGCTTGCCGATGGTCCGCACGCTCGCCTCGCGGACGGCGGCGAACGCCTCGGGGAGGAGGTCGTCGAGGGACTCACCCTCCTTGATCCGCTTCTTGAAGTTCTCCGTCTCCGCCTTCAGCTCGGCGTCGGTGAGCTTCTTGAAGTCCTCCTCGAGGATGTTGACCTGTGCGGCGATGCCTTCCAGCTTCTTGAGCAGACGGCCTTCGCCGGCACGCAGCACCTTCTCGACGATCTTGGGCACGCAGGACTCCTGGTCAGCGGTCTCGTGGCAGCGCGACGACGGGCGACACGACGGCCATTACTCGGGCTGCCGCGTGCACCGCGAAGGTGCGCTGCGCGCGGACAGACCCATCTAGGTTAATCGGTCCGGAGCCCTGGTGGGTTCCCGGTCACACAACCGGGGCCTGACGGGGGGTCCGCGGGGAACCTCCTTGAGCGTCCCGAGCACCGTTTGCTTGGGTGGTCCGCATGTCCTCGGCCTGGCCTGCGCTCGTCCCGATCCTGTCCGACGAGCACGTCCGGCTGCGCCCGCACGGGCCGGCCGACGTACCGCGCATCGTGGAGCAGGCCAACGATCCCCGCTCCCGGCGCTGGACCACCGTCCCGATGCCGTACGACGCCTCGCACGGACGTGCGTTCCTGGAGATCGTGCGTGCGGGCTGGGACTCCGGCGAGCGCCGGTTCTGGGCGATCGAGGTCGACGGGGCGTTCGCGGGCACGGTGAACTACACCCGTCGGGTTCCGGGCACCGCGGAGATCGGCTTCGGCCTGCACCCGGACGCGCGCGGCCGGTCGGTCGCGACCCGCGCCGTACGGCTGGTGCTGGAGCACGCGTTCGCCCACGACGGCGTACGGACGATGACCTGGCGCGCGGCCGCGGGCAACCTGGCCTCCTGGCAGGCGGCGTGGGCCAACGGCTTCGTCCAGCACGGCACCTGGCCCGCCATGCACGCGAACGGCGCCGGGCAGGTCGAGGACCTGTGGATCGCGTCCGTGCGCGCCGGCGACCCGCGCCGGCCGCGCCGCCCGTGGTGGGAGGCCGCCGACCTGGAGGGCGAGCGGGTGCGCCTGCGTCCGTGGCGGCCCGAGGACGCGCCCACGACCTGGCCGGACGAGCAGGCCGAGCTGTACAACGAGGGCATGGCGCCGACCCCGGAGAACTTCGCGGACTGGCGCTCCTCCCGGCTGCACCGGATGTCGGTGGGCCAGGGCGTGTTCTGGTGCATCGCCGACGCCGGCACCGACCAGGCGCTGGGTGGCATCCAGGTCCAGCGCCTCGACGTCGACTTCACCCGGGGTACGGGCCTCATCGGCTACTGGCTGCACCCGCACGCCCGCGGCCGGGGCGCGCTGCAGGACGCCCTGGAGCTCCTGGTCCCCCACGCGTTCGCCGCGCGTACCGACGACGCGGGCCGCAGCGGCCTCGGGCTGCACCGTCTGCAGGCGGGTACGGACGAGGACAACCGGGCCTCCCAGCGGGTGCTGCGCCGGGCCGGCTTCCGCGAGTGCGCGACCGAGCGGGCCGTCATCGCCCACGAGGACCGGCCCCCGACCGGGGCCCTGACGTTCGAGCTGCTCGACACCGACGACCGCGTCGCGCAGACCGTCGAGCCCGCGATCGTCCCCGTGCTGGAGACGGGCTCGTTGCGGCTGCGTCCGTGGACGCCGCACGACCGTCCGTCCGGCGAGCGCGACCTCGACCGGGACAGCCTGCGGTTCATGCCCGCGGGCGCGCAGCCGACGGCGGGCACGTACGACGCGTGGTTCGCGCGCGGCGAGCGGCAGCGCGACCGGGGCACGGTCGTGAAGTGGTGCATCGCCGACCGCGCGACGGACGCCCCGCTCGGCGCGGTCATGGTGTTCGGCATCGGGGCGGGAGCGCCCGGGGACGCCGAGCTCGGCTACTGGCTGTACGCCGACGCGCGGGGCCGTGGCCACCTGCGGGAGGCCATCCCGGCCGTGCTCGACCATGCGTTCGCGCCCCTGGCGAAGGACGGTCTCGGGCTGCGCCGGCTGCGCGCCGTGACCGACCTGGAGAACGTCGCGTCGCAACGGTTGCTGGAGCGCCACGGGTTCCACCGCTGGGGAGAGAGCCACGGGTCGTTCGCACGCGCCGACGCCTCCGTCGCGGACGCCGCCCACTTCGAGCTGCTCGCCGACGGCCGGGCCTCGCTCGCCCCCGCCGGCGGCGTGCTCGTGGTGCCGGTGCTCGACGGCGAGCGCGCGCGGCTGCGTCCGTGGCGCGACGAGGACGTCCCCCGCATCGTCCAGTGGTGCGCGGACGCCACGACGCGGCACTGGCTGGCGGGGCTGCCCGACCCGTACACCGACGACGCCGCGCGCGCCTACGTCCGGCTGATGCGGCGTGCAGCGGCGTCCGGCACCACGCTGGGCTGGTGCATCGCGGACCCGCGGACCGACCTCGCCGTCGGCTCGGTCAGCGTCATGGACCTGCGCGGCGAGGACCGGACGGCCGGTGAGGTGGGGTACTGGATCCACCCGGACGCCCGCGGCACCGGCGTGGCGACCGAGGCGGTCGGACTCGCGCTCTCCCACGCCTTCACCTCGACCGAGGACTGCGGCCTGGGACGGCGCCGGCTGCGGCTCAACGTCGCCGCCGGCAACGACGCCTCCGCCGCGATCGCCCGTCGGCACGGGTTCACCCACGTCGGGACCGACCGGCTGGCCGAGCCGCTCGGCGACGGGTCGTACGCCGACCTGTTGCGCTTCGACCTGCTGCAAGCCGAGTGGAGCGATCGGTCCTGACGACCGACCTGACCTCTCGTGGACTCTGCTCCACGAGGTGCGACGGTGATCGTCAGCCGAGGACGTCGGTCAGGCCCAGCCAGTCGGCCATCAGCCGCAGCTGCCGATCCAGCGCCGGGTAGGCCTCGGTCGGCGCGTCCGCCTCCCAGTGCCGCTGCTGGACGCGGAGTGCGCCGGCGCCCCGGTCGGCCTTCAGGTCCACCCGGGCCACCAGCCGGTCGCCGAACAGGAACGGCAGCACGTAGTAGCCGTGCACGCGCTGGGCGGCCGGGACGTACACCTCCAACCGGTAGTGGAAGTCGAACAGCGCCAGCGTCCGGTCCCGCTGCCAGATGAGGGAGTCGAACGGGCTGAGCAGGGCCTCGGCGTGCAGCCGGCGCGGGCGCGACGCGCCCTGGTGCAGGTACGCCGGCCGGTTCCACCCGGCGATCCGGACCGGCTCCAGCTCACCGGTCGCCACCAGGTGGTCGATCGCTGGACGGGCGTGGTCCGGACGCAGCCGGAAGTAGTCCCGCAGGCACTGCTCGGTCCCCACGCCGTGCGCCCGGGCCGCGATGCGGACGAGCTCCACCGCCGCGGCCGCCGGGTCGGGACGGACCGCCGGGTCCAGCGCGGACGGCCGGACGGCGGGCGGGAGCACCCGGGCGGGCACGTCGTACCGGCGCTCGAACTGGCTGGTACGCCCGGCGCTGGACAGCGCGCCCGCCCAGAACAGGTGCTCGAGGGCGTTCTTGACCAGCGACCAGTTCCACCCCCAGTGCTCGCTGCTGCGCGGCACGTCGTGCTCGAGGCGCTGCTCGCACTGCCGGGACGTCAGCGGGCCGTGGGCGGTGACCTCCGCCAGGACGGCCGCGACGAGCTCGGGGTGGTCGCGGGCGACCCGTTGCATGCCACCCCAGGACTCCTCCTGGGCGCGGCGCATCCGGAAGTCCAGCAGCGGCCAGGTCGAGGGCGGGACGAGGCTCGCCTCGTGTGCCCAGTACTCGACCAGCCGGCGCGGCGCACGGTCGCGCGCCCGGTCCAGCAGCGCCGGGTCGTACGGCCCGAGCCGCGCGAAGAACGGCAGGTAGTGGCTGCGGGTGAGCACGTTGACGGAGTCGATCTGCACGACGCCGACCCGGTCGATCACTCGCTGGACATGACGCGACGTCGCCGCCCACGGCGCCGGCTTGATGTCGCGAAAACCCTGTGCTGCCAGCGCAACTCGCCGGGCTGCGGCCTTCGAGAGCACCGGGGAGGTCGAGCTCATCCGGCGTCGGTGCGGCTGTCAGGATCCTCGACGAGGTTGTTGCGGACGGCGTAGATCGCCGCCTCCATGCGTGAGCTCAGCTGGAGCTTGTCCAGGATGCTGCGCATGTGGTTCTTGACGGTGTTCTCGGAGATGTAGAGCTCGTCGGCGACCGTACGGTTGCTCCAGCCGCGCGCGACCAGCCCGAGGACCTCGCGCTCGCGGCTGGTCAGGGTCGGCAGGTCGTCGGCGGAGGAACCACCGCCCGCCGGCGCCCCGTCGCGGACGAGCTGGGTGAACTCACCCAGCAGCACCGAGGCCAGGGACGGTGAGAGCAGCGCCTGCCCGGAGCGCACCTTGCGGATGCCGTCGGCGAGCTCGTCCGGCCCGACGTCCTTGAGGAGGTAGCCGGTCGCACCGGCCTTGATGGCAGCGACCAGGTCGCTCTCGACGTCGGAGGCGGTGAGCATCAGGATCTGCGACCCCGGTGACGCCGCCCGGATGCGACCGCACACCTCGATGCCGCTCTCGCCGGGGAGGTAGATGTCCAGCAGCACCACGTCAGGACGCAGCTCGCCGGCGAGCGGGACGGCCTCCTCGGCGGTCTCTGCCTCGCCGACGACCGTGATGTCGGACTCCAGGTCGAGGACGACCGCGATGCCACGGCGGTAGATGCCGTAGTCGTCGACGACCATGACGCGGATCGGACGCGTCTGCTCACTCACCGGCCGTACTCCTTCCGCCGGGAGCGGGCAGAGGCCCACTCCCGGCGCAAGAGTACGGGCTCAGGCTGACTCGGCCTTGGCGGCAGCCCGTCCCGGGACGGCGGCGGGGCCGCTGCGGGCGACGGTCGCCGGGGTCGCTCCGTGGGGCGTGGAGGCCGCCAGGTCGCTCTCCACGTCGAGGTGGATCACGCCGTACGACCAGCCACGGCGGCGGTAGACGACGCTGGGGTTGCCGGTGTCGGCGTCCTGGTAGAGGTAGAAGTCGTGGCCGACCAGCTCCATCTGGCTCAGCGCCTCGTCCACGGACATGGGATGCGTACTGTGGACCTTCTCGCGCAGCTGCACCGGGCAGTCCTCGTCACCGCCGACCTTGGCGATGTGCTCCGGCAGCGAGGTGGCCTCCTCCGCGTCGCTGGAGCCGTTGAGCTCGTGGGTCGGAAGGTCCGCGGTCGCCTCCGCGACCGAGATGGGTTGACGGTGGCCGCGGTGCACGCGGCGCTTGTCGTGCTGGCGGCGCAGTCGCTCCAGGAGCCGCGTCATCGCCAGATCGAGAGCGCCGTACTCGTCGTCGGCGCACGCCTCGGCGCGGATGACGGTCCGGCGGGCGTAGCAGGTGATCTCCACACGTTCGCTGGCCTTGGCCTGCCGTGGGTTCGGCTCGTGCGCCAGGACGACCTCACACCGACTGACCCGAGGCTCCAGCTGCGGAATCTTGGTCAGCTTCTCCTCGATGTGACGGCGGAACCGGTCGGGGACGGTGATGTGCCGACCCGTGACGGTGATCTCCATGGGCAACCTCCTGAGCGTCGAACGTTGGATGGTGTCGGGCCGATCAGGCCCCGCCGGGAATCCGCATCACCTCCCCCGCCCGCGTTGCGCGGACGCTCGGCCTGCACCTGGTGCGGAGCCGCTGTCGGCTCGACGCACCAGTCCGCCGCTGTCGCAGCAGGTGCTCCATGAAGTCACGGTAGACGACCCTGAGCGGCCCGTCCACGAGTTCGCCGAGGTGCCCGAGGGGTGGCCGCGAGCACCGCGGCGACCACGTGCGGAGCCCCCGCGACACGCAGTGCACGGGCGCACTCGCTGAGCGTCGCGCCCGTGGTCAGGACGTCGTCGCTGAGCAGGCACGGCCGCCCGCGGACGTCGGCTCCGGGCCGGACCCGGATCGCCCCCTGCAGGTTGTCCCAGCGCGCAGCAGCGCCCAGCCCCGCCTGGTCGGCGACACCTCGAACCTGCTGCAGAACCGGGGCGACTCGCGCCTCCTGACGGTCCGCGAGTGCCCGCTCGGTCACCTCGCGCCACGGATCCCTCCCCCGCTCCCGACGGCTGCGCCGCGACGACGGCACCGGGACGACGACGAGCCGCCCGCGCGCGACCAGCTCGGCCCGCAGCCCCTCGTCCGCCTCGAGTGCGCCGGCGACGGCCTGGCGCCACCAGGCTCCGAGGGCGTCGCACAGGTCGTGCCGGCCACCGTCCTTGTGAGCGACGATCGCCTGCCGGACCGGCCCGTCGTACGTCGTCGCCGCCCAGGTGGGTGGGAATCCCGGGGGGCAAGGGTCGGGCGCGGCGGCGAGGGCCGGACGGCGCTGCAGCCGTGCGGTCGCGGTCAGGCAGAGCGCGCACCACGGGCCCGGGGCGCGGTCGCAGCCGGCGCAGCGGACCGGCAGCACCAGGTCCAGCAAGGCCCGTCCGACGCTCATACCTCTCAGTGAAGACCGGCCGGCGACCAGCGCGCGGGCGCCGTCCACCGGCTGTGGACGGGAGGCGCCCGGGGAGGAGGGTGTGGACTACGGCGCCGGGACGATCAGGTCGTCGGCGTCGTAGATGACCTGCCAGCTGGTGCCCTGCCGTCCGACCACGGTGCCCTGGTCGGTGACGACGCTGACCCCGAACTGGTCGCCGGTCCCTCCGACGATCTGCTGCGCGCCCCGGACGGCGCCCAACGGCTGCGCCAGGTCGTTCAGCGGGACCAGCACCGCCTGCGTCACACCTGGGTTGCCGCTCACCTGCCCTAGCACCGCGATCGTGGACCCGTCCACCCAGCTGATGTCGGTGGCGGAGACGACGGAGGCGTTCAGCGGACGCGGCCCGACCAGCCGGGTCGCCTCGTCCTCCTGGTTGCGCACGACGCCGTACAGCTGCACCGAGGTGGTGCTCGTACGGCGGTCCCGCAGCACCACCGCCAACCGCTGACCGTCGGGAGCCACCGAGATCGCCAGGACGTCCCGCCTCGCGAGACCGGGCACCACCACCGGCTGGGGCTGCGCGCTGGCGGCCTGCTGCCGGGTGTTGATGACCCACACCGTCGGTGCGCCTCCCGCGGCCGGGCCGCGGGCGCCGGACTGGTCCGTCCCGAGGGCCTGCCCGGCGACCCACAGCCCGTTGATGCCGTCGTACGACGGTCTGACCAGGTGGCTCCCGAACGGCGGGCGCTGCAGCAGCGTCCCCGTGATCCACCGACCGACCGTGCGGTCGTCGCCCGAGACGGCCGCGATCTCCTGGGTCTTGAAGTCGGCCGCCAGCCGGTGCCAGCCCGTCGGCACGGTCGGCAGCGGACCCAGGTCGTCGGCCGTGTCGCGCTGCCGGGGCCGCCCGGTGTCCGAGCGGCGCTGGTCGTCCCAGTGCAGGCCGTCGGCGTCCTTCACGATCACCGAGCCCGAGCTCGGCTTGATCGCGCGGTAGTTGAGGTCCTCGGCGTTGACGACGTCGTCGGAGACGCCCGGCGCGGCGAGCGGCGTCCCGTTGACCGTCAGGCGGACCCGGACGCCGGCCGCCTTCAGCGTCTCGATCATCGCCGCCCACAGCATCGCCCGCTGGTCCGGCGTCGCCTTCAGCGCCTCGGCCGAGATGGCGACCGAGGCGATCTCGTCCGCCGACACCGGGACCGACCCGATGAGGTGCGGGCTGGGGACGATCTTCTGGACCGCTCCGTCGAGCCACGGCGCCGGGGGCGACAGGACCGCCTCCGCCATGGCGGTCACGCTGCCCCGCTTGGGCAGCCAGCGCTCGTCCGGCACGAGGACGCGCTGGTTGTTCTCGGCGCCGTAGTAGATCTCGCTCGGCTGGTACAGGTGGCCGAAGTTGGCCCGGCTCAGCCACAGGCCGAGCTCCTGCGGCACGCCGCTCACGCGCCAGTCACCCGCCACCTGGGCCATCCGCAGCCGGACCGAGGTCGCCTGCGGGGTCCGCAGCTGGGACAGCCGGCCGTCCGGGGACACCCGGGCCAGCACCGTCGCCCCGATGACGACGTCCGTGCCCTCCTGCCGTACGGACAACGGCCCGTCGCGCAGGACCGCCACGCCCTGGTCGGGGTTCCAGGTCTGCACGGCCCGGGCGGTGAGGAACTCCTGGGCCGTGGCGAAGCGGTCCTCCAGGCCGATGTGGGCGTACAGGAAGCCGGCGGCGACCTGTGCTGGCGTGGCTCCGGGGGTCGGCCCCTCGGGTCGGACGTCGCTCTGCGGCTCGGTGCGCGGCTCGCCGATCGCCATCCGCTGGCTGACCTCGGAATGGTCCGGCAGGCCCGCGCAGCCGGTGAGCGTCAGGACCGCGAGCAGCAGGACGAGGAGACGCTTCATCGGTCTCTCGTCCTCCCCGGGGCGAGCGCTGCCGTCGGGTCGACGCCCCGCTCGATCGCCCGGTCCTCGTCGACCAGCGGCGTGGGCGACCGCTTGATGGGGTCGCCCGCCTCGAGCGGGAGGGTGAGGCGGAAGCAGGAGCCCTCGCCGGCGTCGCCCCACGCCTGCAACCAGCCGTGGTGCAGCCGTGCGTCCTCCAGCGAGATCGACAGACCCAGTCCCGTGCCACCCGTCGTCCGCGCCCGTGCGGGGTCGGCACGCCAGAACCGGTTGAACACCATCGAGGTCTCCCCCGGGCGCAGGCCCACGCCGTAGTCGCGGACCGAGACCGCGACCGCCGAGCTGTTCGCGCCGACGACGATGTCGACCGGCCTGCGCTCGGCGTGCTCCAGCGCGTTCGTGACGAGGTTGCGGACGATGCGCTCGACGCGGCGCTGGTCCATCTCCGCCCGGGCGGGCGTCGTCGCGCGGAGCCGGACCTCGACCTCGTTGCGGTGAGCCAGCGGTGCGGTCGACTCCACCACGCGTCGCACCACGTCGCCGAGGTCGACCTCCTCGACCTCGAGCGAGGCAGCACCCGCGTCGAACCGGCTGATCTCGAGCAGGTCCGTGAGGAGCGACTCGAACCGGTCCAGCTCACGCAGCAGCAGCTCGGCCGAGCGGGCGACCGGCGGTGCGAAGCTCCCGCGACCCTGGTGCAGCATGTCCGCGGCCATCCGGATGGTGGTCAGCGGTGTCCGCAGCTCGTGCGACACGTCCGAGGTGAACCGCTGCTGCACCTCCGAGAGGTCCTCCAGCTGGCGGATCTGCCGCTGCAGGTTGTCGGCCATGGCGTTGAACGAGGTCGCGAGGCGGGCGAGGTCGTCCTCGCCGCGGGCCTGCATGCGCTCGTTCAGCGCGCCCGCGCTCAGCCGTTCGGCGACGTACCGCGCCGAGCGCACCGGGGTCACGACCATCCGCGTCACCATGTAGGCGAGCCCGCCGAGCAGGATCACCAGGACGAGGCCGCCGAGCAGGAAGGAGTTGCGGACGATGTCGAGCGTCTTCACCTCCTGGTTCATCGGATAGATGAAGGAGATGTCGTAGTCGCCCGCCGTGAGCATCTGCACCCGGGCACCGATGACCACGGCCGGCACGGTCGGCGCGCTAGGCGTGGTCTCGTCGGTGGCGGACGGCGTCCGCACCCTGGTCAGCGCGGCCTGCTGGTGCTCGGGGTCGCGCTCCAGCGCCTCGCCGAGCGAGTTCGGTACCCAGAGCGGGTCGGTGCCGTCCGAGCTGGACGTGCCGACGCCGACGCCCGTGTGGTACGCCGACGGCCTCAGCAGCACGAGGCGGGACCCGTCCGGTGCGCGCAGCGAGGTGGTGATGTCGCTGGCGATCTGCTGCAGCGTCGCGGTGTCGGTGTTGGTGGCGCTGTCGATGGTGTTCTGGGCGTCCGCGAGGCGGGCCAGCGCGTCCTGCTCGGCCGAGCGCATCTTCGCGTCGACCAGGCCGTCGGCGATGCGCTGGTACATGAAGGTGCCGAGGGCGAACGAGACCAGCGAGCCCAGCAGGACCGTGATCGTCATGACGCGGACCAGCAGCGATCGCCGCCACGGGCGCAGCACCCGGCGCAGCAGCCGCCCGAGGCGCCAGCGCACCCTCAGCAGCAGCAGCCGGAGCCGCTCCTCGGTGGTCGGCTCGACCCCCGGGGACGGCGTGCGGAGCAGGTGCCCCGAGCCTGCCGAGCTCGCCATCGGCTAGCTCGATCCCGCCTTGTACCCCACACCGCGCACGGTCAGGACGATCTCGGGGCGCTCGGGGTCCTTCTCGATCTTGGAGCGCAGCCGCTGGACGTGGACGTTGACCAGCCGGGTGTCACCCGCGTGGCGGTACCCCCAGACCTGCTCGAGCAGCACCTCGCGGGTGAAGACCTGCCACGGCTTGCGCGCGAGCGCCACCAGCAGGTCGAACTCCAGCGGCGTCAGCGAGATCGGCTCCCCCGCCCGCTTCACGGTGTGGCCGGCGACGTCGATCACCAGGTCGCCGACCTCCAGGCGCTCCGGCTCCGGCTCGTCGCCCCGCCGCAGCCGCGCGCGGACCCGGGCCACGAGCTCCTGCGGCTTGAACGGCTTGCTGACGTAGTCGTCCGCACCCGACTCCAGACCCACGACGACGTCGACCGTGTCGGTGCGCGCGGTCAGCATGATGATCGGGACCCCGGACTCGGCGCGGATGCGCCGGCAGACCTCGATGCCGTCCATGCCCGGCAGCATCACATCGAGCAGGATCACGTCCGGCTTGCTGTCGCGGAACGCCTGCACGGCCGTTCCGCCGTCCGCGCAGTGCGTGACCTCCAGGCCCTCGCTGTGCAGGATGATGCCGAGCATCTCAGCGAGTGCTGGATCGTCGTCGACGACGAGTACGCGGCCCTTCACCAGGGGTGTCCTTTCGTCCGGCTCCCGGGCTCACGGTCGGCGTGCCGCGGGTCGCGCGCCATTTTCACACAGTGCCCTGCGAGGACCGCCCGGACACACGCACGACGCCGCCCGCTGCGGTCAGCGGACGGCGTCGAGCGCGTGAGCCGGGACGGGTGTCGACGCCCCTCGCGCAGGTGGCTCAGTACCGGTAGTGGTCCGGCTTGTACGGGCCGGCCACGTCCACGCCGAGGTACTCGGCCTGCGGCTTGGACAGCTCGGTCAGCCGCGCACCCAGGGCGTCCAGGTGGAGGCGGGCGACCTTCTCGTCCAGGTGCTTCGGCAGGACGTACACGTCGTTCTTGTACTCGCCCGGCTTGGTGAAGATCTCGATCTGGGCGATCGTCTGGTTGGCGAACGAGTTCGACATGACGAAGCTCGGGTGGCCGGTGGCGTTGCCGAGGTTCATCAGACGACCCTCGGACAGCACGATGATCGAGCTGCCGCTCTCGAACGTCCACTCGTGGACCTGCGGCTTGATCTCGACCTTCTGGACGCCCGGGATCTTGGCCAGGCCGGCCATGTCGATCTCGTTGTCGAAGTGGCCGATGTTGGACACGATCGCCTTGTTCTTCATCTTCGCCATGTGCTCGGCGGTGATGACGTCGTAGCAGCCGGTCGTCGTCACGTAGATGTCGGCGATGTCCAGGACGTCCTCCAGGCGCGCGACCTGGAAGCCCTCCATCGTCGCCTGCAGCGCGCAGATCGGGTCGATCTCGGTCACGATGACGCGCGCACCCTGGCCCGCGAGGGACTGGGCGCAGCCCTTACCGACGTCGCCGTAGCCGCAGACCACGGCGACCTTGCCGCCGATGAGCACGTCGGTGGCGCGGTTCAGGCCGTCGATCAGGCTGTGGCGGCAGCCGTACTTGTTGTCGAACTTGGACTTGGTGACCGAGTCGTTGACGTTGATCGCGGGGAACAGCAGCTCACCGGACTTGGCCAGCTCGTACAGGCGGTGGACGCCCGTGGTCGTCTCCTCGGTGACGCCCTGGATGCCCTCGGAGATCGTCGTCCACTTCTTCGGGTCCTCGACGAGCGTGCGGCGCACGAGCGCCTTGAAGACCGCGAACTCCTCGGAGTCCTCCCCGGTGGTGGCCGGGACCTGACCGGCCTGCTCCCACTCACGACCCTTGTGGACGAGCATGGTGGCGTCGCCGCCGTCGTCCAGGATCATGTTCGGGCCCTCGCCGCCGGGCCAGGTCAGGATCTCGTTGGTGCAGTCCCAGTACTCCTCGAGGGTCTCGCCCTTCCAGGCGAACACGGGGACGCCCTTCGGGTCCTCCGGGGTGCCGTCGGGGCCGACGACCGCGGCGGCGGCGGCCTCGTCCTGGGTGGAGTAGATGTTGCAGGAGGCCCAGCGGACCTCGGCGCCGAGCGCGGTCAGCGTCTCGATGAGGACGGCGGTCTGCACGGTCATGTGCAGGGAGCCGGCGATCCGCGCGCCCTTCAGCGGCTGCGCCGCGCCGTACTCCTCCCGCAGCGACATCAGGCCGGGCATCTCGTGCTCGGCGAGTCGCAGCTGGTGCCGGCCGGCCTCGGCCAGGCTCAGGTCGCGAACCTTGTGATCGAACGACATGGTGAATGCACTCCTCGTCGGATGTGGGTTTGTCGACCCGGCGCGCCCTTCTGGGAACTCGCGGGTCATCACCCACGCCGGCGCCGAACAGTCTAGGTGCTCTGTCGCCGGCCCGTGATCCGTGCTCGGATGGGACCTTGCACCGATCCGCACCACCGAACCGGAGGAATCCATGAGTGAGCAGCAGGGCCGGCCCCAGGACGGCGACGAGATCTCCGACGAGCTCAAGATCGACGTCGACCAGGAGAAACTCCACGAGTGGGACAAGATCCGCGACGACTACTCCACCGACGCCGAGCAGCCGGCCCGACGTCCGGCGTTCACCGACTCCGACGAGCGGGCGGCGAAGGACCTGGACGCCCAGGACTCGCCGGAGGACGAGGACCTGTCGGAGGAGAAGCGGTTCGACGAGCCGGAGTCAGCCGGCGGGTGAGGCGCCCACGTCGTGCAGGTGATGACGCAGGTCGTGCAGCCCGTACTGCGCGAGGGTGAGCACCGTGAACTCCGAGCCGTTGGACCGTAGCCCCGTACGCGCCCACTCCGGCTCGGTCACGGTGTCGTAGCCCCGCGCGTACGACTCCGCCGCCGCGCTCAGCTCGGCCGCCACCGTCGAGGGGTCCTGCTCGCCGTAGCGCCCCTCGACGGCGGTGACGTCCTGGTCCCAGTTGTCGAAGGTGGGCGCGTCCTGCTCCAGCATGAGCCGGGTGCGCTCCTCGAAGAGCCGGCAGACGTCGCGGACGTGGCAGGCGTACTCGAGCGCCGACCAGACGGCGGGCTCCGGACGGGTCCGCGCGTCGGAGCGCTGGAGCACCTGCCACCACGGCTCGGTGAAGGCGGTGACGAGTCGCCCGACGTCGTCGGGGCGAACGGCGCCTGCGTCGAACCCGCAGTCGGGACAAGGGAGTTCGAGCACCCAGGTCCAGTCCTTGGTGTCGGGCTCGATCGGCTCGACCGCGGTGGGCGGGCTCGTGGCCGCCCGGCGGTGGTAGGTCGGCTCGTCGCCCCGGCGGACGTCGCCGCGGTAGCGCCCGTCGCGCAGCTCGGCGACGTAGAGCTCGTGCTCCGGGGCGCCCAGCGCCTCCGACGCGGCGAGCTCGGCCTCCACGTCGTAGGGCACCCGGACGAACTGGATCGAGAACGGCGCCGGGTCAGGGCCCTCGAGCGTGCCCTCCAGGATCACGTACAGCGGGGTCGTCTCGTCGAGGCTGTTGCCGACGCTGCCGGTGTTGAACAGCGTCAGGCCCAGGTCGGTCTCGCAGAACGAGTCGTGGGTGTCGCCGTAGCCCACGACGGTCGGCGTCGGCCCGTCGCCGGTGGCGGGCGTGTTCGCGAACATGGAGAGGAACTCCTCCCCGTCGTGGTCGAACCGGACCCGGTGGTGCACCGAGTCCGCGGACGCGTGGAAGAGCCGGATCCGCCGGCCGCTCATGACGAGGTCGTGACTGAACGGCAGGCCCTTCAGCCAGTCCCGCTGCTCCGGGCGCAGCTCGTCGTGCCACCAGGTCAGCGACGGGTTGCCCTCGGGCCACATCGAGGGGTCGGGGATGAAGTCGTCCCAGTTGCCCTGGACGTTGACCTCGCAGCGCTCCTGGCACAGGTCGACGACAGCGCTGCCTCGCGGACCCTTCCCGACGTAGTCACCCAGGTTGTAGATGCGGGTGATCCCGCGGGCGTCGATGTCGGCGAGCACCGCCTCGAGCGCCGTCAGGTTGCCGTGGACGTCGGAGATCAGGGCGATCCGGTCGAGGTGGGTCACCCGCGCATCGTCGCAGGCGGGTACGACGACGCCCGCCGCGGTGTCACCGCAGCCAGACGCGCAACGGGCCGAGGTCGCGAGCGCCCGCGTCGAGCGCGGGGTCCAGGTCGTCGCCGGACTCGTACCCCACCACGGGCAGGCCCGGCGCGGCGACCTGCACCGCACCGACGGCGGCTCGCCAGTCGGCCGCGCTCACCAGCCCGAACGCGTTGCTGAGACCGGCCACCCCGTCGGCCCGGTGGCCGATCAGGCCGGCGACGAGGCGGTCACCGGCGTACCGGGCGAGGACGGACACCGAGGGATCGTCGAGCAGCGCGGGCACCAGGACTCCGTCCGGACCGCCCCAGGCGGCGTGCCAGGTCGCGAACGTCTCGGCGGAGCGGACGGCGACCCACCCGTCCGGCTCGGGCACGCCGGGCCAGGTCAGCCAGCGGCCCTCGAGCAGCACCCGGAAGCCGTGCGCACCGAGATCCAGGTCGGCGTGGCTGTCCTTGACCGAGCAGCCCGCGGAGGTGTCGACCCGCCCCAGCACGGCCTCGGGGGACCGGCCCGGCTCCAGGGTGATCGCGTCGGGATACAGCAGCGGCGTACGACGTGCGCTCGCCCACACCCCGTCGGCGTCGGAGCCGGCGATGTCGTGGGTCCGGCAGACGGCGGCGCACCAGGCGGCGTTCTCACCGACGGCGGCGTCGAGCAGGTCCTCCATCAGTGCGCGGCCGACTCCGAGCTCTGGTGCCGACGGTGCACCACCTGGTGCACGACGGCGACGATCACCGCGCCGACGACCAGGCCGACGGCCGCCGAGCAGAGGGTGTTGGTGAGCCAGCCGAGCACACCGCCGAAGGCACCGGTCGCCTCGTGGACGGCGTGCTCGAGGTGGTGGACCTGCGCGTACGGCCAGTGCCAGCCGACGTCGTCCAGACCCATCAGCAGGATGTGGCCGCCCACCCACAGCATCGCGGCGATGCCGACCGTGGAGAGCACGCTCAGCACCTTCGGCATGCCGTTGACCAGCAGGTTGCCGATGCGCTGCGCGCCGCTGCCGGCCTTGTCGCGCAGGTGCAGACCGACGTCGTCCATCTTCACGATGAGCGCGACCACGCCGTAGACCAGCGCGGTGATGATGAGGGCGACGACGACCAGGATGACCAGCCGCGACAGGAACGGCTCGTCCTCGACCTCCTTGAGCGAGATGACCATGATCTCGGCCGACAGGATGAAGTCGGTGCGGATCGCTCCGCTGGTGATCTGGTCCTCGCTCTTGCCCTCGTTGGACTCCTCGACGTGGCCGCCGCGCAGCGCCTCCCAGAGCTTCTCGGCGCCCTCGAACGACAGGTAGCAGCCGCCGATCATCAGGATCGGCATGACGATCCACGGCAGGAACTGCGAGAGCAGCATGATCGCCGGCAGGATGATGAGCAGCTTGTTGCGGATGGAGCCGGTGGCGATCTTGCGGATGATCGGCAGCTCCCGCTTGGGGTCGATGCCCTCGACGTAGCGCGGCGTGACAGCGGTGTCGTCGACGACGACACCGGTCGCCTTCACGCTGGCGCGCGTCGCCGCCGCGCCCACGTCGTCGACGGAGGCCGCAGCCGCTCGAGCGAGCGCTGCGACGTCGTCCAGGAGTGCTGCGAGTCCGCCGGCCATGGCGGACATCGTAGGGGCAGGCCGGACCGGCCGATCCCTCACTCCTGGCCGGGAACCTCCAGCCCGAGCAGGGCGTTCTCCAACACCTCGGCCAGCGCCGGGTGGATCCAGTACTGGCCGCGGGCCATCTCGTGGACCCGCAGCCCGAACGACATGGCCTGGATGGCCGGCTGGATCAGCGACGACGCCATCGGCCCGAGCAGATGGGCACCGAGCAGCTCACCGGTGGCCCGGTCGGCCACCAGCTTGCAGATGCCGGTGGTGTCCTCCATCGCCCAGCCGTACGCGACATCGCCGTACGCCTGTGTCTTCGTCGTGACGTCGTGCCCGGCCTCCCGGGCCTGCTGCTCGGTCAGGCCGACGGAGGCGACCTGCGGGTGGCTGAAGACCGCCGCGGGCACGAAGCGGTGGTCGAACGCCCGCAGGTCGTCGGGGTGGACCAGGTTGTGGGCGACGACCCGCGCCTCGTGGTTGGCGACGTGCTTGAGCTGGTGCAGCGAGGAGATGTCGCCCAGCGCCCACACCCCGTCGACCGCGGTGCGGCCGAACTCGTCGACGACGATCCGGCCGTCGGTGTGGGTGGCGATGCCGGCGGCCTCCAGACCGAGGCGGTCGGTGTTCGGTCGGCGACCGGTCGCCACCAGCAGCGTCTCGCCCTCCACCGTCGTGCCGTCCGGGAGCGTCAGCGTGACGCCGGACTCATCGCCCTTGACGTCCTCGATGGTGGCCGACAGGTGGACCTCCCACTGCCGCTGCGCGACCTGCGTGAAGCGCTCGGAGATCTCGGCGTCCTCGACGCGCAGCATCGCCGGACCGCGGGTGACGATGCGGACGTCCACGCCGAGCGCCGAGAAGACGTGCGCCATCTCGGCACTGATGAACCCCCCGCCCAGGATGACCATGCTGCGCGGCAGCTCATCGATCCGCATCACGGTGTCGCTGGTGTGGAACGGGACGCCGGACTCCTGGATCAGCTGGGGGATGACCGGCCGGGCACCGGCGGCGACGACGATCTGGTCGGCCGTGACGGTCTCGTGGCGGCCGTCCACCTCGACGACGAGCTCGCGCGGCCCGACGAACGTGGCGTGGCCGAGGAAGGCCGTGGTGTTGGGTCCGTTGACGCGGTAGTCCTTGCCGCCCTCGGAGATCGGGTCGATCCGGCCGAAGATCCGGTCGCGGATGTCGCGCCACCGGACGCCGTCCAGCGTCGCGTCCACCCCGTAGCGCGCTGCCTCGCGGACGTGGTCGGCGACGTCCGAGGCGTACACGAACATCTTGGTCGGGATGCACCCGACGTTGAGGCAGGTGCCGCCGAAGGTGCCCTCCTCGATGACCGCGACGCGCTTGCCGTCGAAGTCGGGAGTGACCAGGGAGTTGCCGGAGCCGGTGCCGATGATGGCCAGGTCGAAGTGCGTCGTCGTCACCCGGTCAGCCTAGGCGGCGGGTCAGTCGCCGCCCTGGGCGATCTGCGCGCGGACGGCGTACAGCTCGGGGAAGAAGGTCAGCTCCAGCGCCTTGCGCAGGAACGGCACCCCGCTGCTGCCCCCGGTCCCCCGCGCCGCGCCGATGACCCGCTCGACGGTCTTGAGGTGCCGGAAGCGCCAGAACTGGAAGTTGTCCTCCAGGTCCACCAGCTCCTCGCACGTCTCGTAGATGTCCCAGTGGCCGTGCGGGTCCTCGTAGACCGAGCGGATGACCGCGACGAGCCCGTCGTCGAGGGTGTGCGGACGGCTCCAGTCCCGGTCCAGCACGGCCGGGGGTACGGGCAGGCCGCGCCGGGCGAGCAGGGCGATGAACTCGTCGTACAGGCTGGGCTCGTGCAGCAGCTCGGCCAGCATCTGCCGGGCGGTCGGGTCGTGGTCGAAGACGCGGACCATCTCGGCGCTCTTGTTGCCGAGCAGGAACTCCACGGCGCGGTACTGGTAGGACTGGAAGCCCGACGAGGTGGCCAGGAAGCGGCGGAACTGGGCGTACTCACTCGGGGTGAGCGTCGCCAGGACCGCCCACTGCTCGGTGAGCGTGGACTGGATGTGCTTGACCCGCGCCAGCCCCTTCAGGGACGCGGCGAGCTCGTCGGCGCGCAGCAGGTCGCGGGCCGCGCGCAGCTCGTGCAGGACCAGCTTGAACCACAGCTCGCTGGTCTGGTGCTGGATGATGAACAGCAGCTCGTCGTGCTGCGGCGGCTGGGCCAGCGGGTGCTGGGCCGACAGCAGCCGGTCCAGGTCGAGGTAGTCGCCGTAGGACATCGCCTCCCGGAAGTCGCGCTGGACCCCGGCCTCCATCGGCCGCTCGGTGCTCATGCCAGCCCCTCCGTGCGGTCCCGCAGGTCGGCCACGTGCGGCGACACCGAGGGGTCCAGGCCCAGGCCCAGGGCCAGGTAGGTGGCGACGTAGTCACCGAAGGAGAGCAGCTCGGCGAGACGGACGGCGGGGTGTCCCGGGGCCGCGGTCTGCTCGACCACCGTCACCCCCGCCTCACGCGCGGTCTCCAGCAGCGCGTCGCCGAGGGCGCGTTCCTGCTCCGAGGCGGGGTCGGGGTTCTCCGGCTCGGCGTCGCGCAGCATCACCAGCCCGAGCGAGGGCTGGGCCGGTGCGTCGAGGAAGGGGTCGGCGAAGATGTCGGACCCGCCCTGCATCGCGCCCTTGCCGCCGCCGGCCGTGAACGGCCCGTCGAAGCAGGCGACGACCTGCGAGGCGGCGTCCGGCAGCTCTCCCCAGGTCGACGGCATCCGGGCGGTGCGGGCGAGCATCGCCGCGGCCCGCATGGCGGCGACGCCGGCGAGGGCGTTCTCGCCGAGGGTCATCGGGACGGTCGCGCCCAGGCGCACTGCCGCGAGCTTGGCCGGGTTGACGAAGGACTCCGAGGACGGGCGGCACGCCTCCGCCTGCTCGTCCAGCCGCTGCGCCAGGTCGGGCAGGGCGCTCTCGGGGACGTCGATGAGACCGAGCCGGTCACCGGCCATCAGGACCGGTGTCAGCAGCGACCACAGCGAGGTCCGGCTGGAGGTGCGGTCCCGGCCGACGCCGATGTGCACGCCCCGGTGCCGTCGGCACAGGTCGGCCAGCGGTGAGTCGTCGGCGCCGACGGTGAGCAGCGCGGCGCCCCGGCGCGCGGCCTCGGCCGCCAGGGCGAGCGGACCCGCTGCCCGGCCGGACAGGGAGACCGCGATGACCAGGTCGAGCGGGCCGACCCAGCCCGGCAGCGGGAGGTTGCGCCGCACGGTGACCGGCACCGGCGAGCCCGGCTCGGCCAGCACGTCGAGGACGTCCGCGACGACCGACGAACCGCCGAGAGCGGCCACCAGGACCGACCGGGGTCGCTCGCCGTACGCCACCCGCTCGACGCCGCCCTCCTGGGACAGCGTCATCGCCTCGCGCACCTGCGCGCCGGCGGTCGCGAGCGCTCGCAGCGTGTCGCGTGAGTCCAGCCGCCGCAGCTGGTCGGCGTCGTCGAGCGCGGCCTCCTCGATGTAGGGCATCGTCAGACCTGGAAGACGCGGGCTTCCTCGGCCAGCAGGACCGGAATGCCGTCGTCGATGCGGTACGCGCGGCGCCGGCCCGGCTCCTCGCAGTCGCCGGCGCACTGCAGCTCGGGACCCGCGGGGCCGGAGGCGTCCACCAGCTCGTTGCGGCACACCGGGCAGCGCAGGATCTCGCGCAGCCACGGCTCGATGGTCACACCCATGTCACTCCTTCTCGTCCTGCCGGACCAGCGCGAGCGCGCCGTCCCGTACTCGTTCCATCGTGGCCCCGTCGGCGGCCTCGACGTTCAGCCGCAGCAGCGGCTCGGTGTTGCTCGCCCGCAGGTTCAGCCACCACATCGGAGCGGCGTCGTGGGTCAGGGTCAGCCCGTCGAGGGTGTCCTCGACGACGTCGCCCTGCTCCTGGGCCCAGCGGCGTACGCGTTCCGTGGCGGCCGCTGCGTCGGTCACCGTCGAGTTGATCTCACCCGAGGCGACATAACGACTGTAGTCAGCGACGAGCTCGGACAGCGGGCGCTGCGTGGTCCCGAGCGCCGCGAGCACGTGCATCGCCGCAAGCATCCCGTTGTCGGCGAACCAGAAGTCGCGGAAGAAGTAGTGCGCCGAGTGCTCGCCGCCGAAGACCGCGTCGTGCTCGGCCATCTGCGCCTTGATGAGCGAGTGCCCGACCCGGGTCCGCAGCGGCCGGGCGCCCTGCTCGGCGATGATCTCGGGCACGGCACGCGAGGAGATCAGGTTGTGGACGACCGTGATGTCCTCCGCTGCCGTGCCGGCGGCGACCTCGCGGGCGATCTCCCGCGTGGCGACCAGGGCGGTGACGGCGGACGGGCTGACCGGCTCGCCGCGTTCGTCGATGACGAAGCAGCGGTCGGCGTCACCGTCGAAGGCGAGGCCGAGGTCGGCACCGTGCTCACGGACCGCGGCCTGCAGGTCGCGCAGGTTGTCCGGCTCCAGCGGGTTCGCCTCGTGGTTGGGGAAGGTGCCGTCGAGCTCGAAGTACAGCGGCAGGACCTTCAGTGGCAGGCCGTCGAGCACCGCGGGCACCGTCAGCCCCGCCATGCCGTTGCCGGCGTCGACCACCACGGTCAGCGGCCGGATCGCGGCGAGGTCGACGAGGCCGCGCAGGAAGTCGGCGTACTCCCCCAGCACGTCCCGCTCGAGGATCCGGCCGGTCTGCGTCGCGCCCGGGCGCTCGTGCAGCCCGCCGCGCTCGAGGATCCACTGGGCCAGGTCGCGGACCTCGGCGAGGCCGGTGTCGAGGCTGATCGCCCTGGCGCCCGAGCGGCACAGCTTGATGCCGTTGTACCGGGCCGGGTTGTGGCTCGCGGTGAACATCGCACCGGGCGCGTCCAGGGCGCCGCTGGCGTAGTAGAGGCCGTCGGTCGAGCAGAGCCCGATCACGGTGACGTCCACCCCGTGCTCGGCCGCCCCCTCGGCGAACTGCCGCGAGAGCTCCGGGGAGCTGGGCCGCATGTCGTGACCGACCACGAGGGTGCTCCCGCCGTCGGGCAGGACCACGACCTGGGCGAACGCCGAGCCGAGCGCGCGGGCGACCGCCGGGCTCAGCTGATCGGGCACGAGGCCGCGGACGTCGTACGTCTTGACGAACTCGGCCAGGCGGGGTGGATGCACGACCGGGACTCTACGCGGCCGGCTCATACGTCGGGCAGGACCCGCAGATGCCGCCGACGGCCGTTCTCGGAGGTGGCCTGGCCGTCCGCCCCGTCCACGGAGGGGGCGACGGGCGGGGTCGCCGGCCGAGCAGCCGCGCGGACCGCGTCGGCGAGCGCGAGCAGGTCGTCCGGGCTCGGCTCGGGCTCGGTCAGGTCGACGGCGAGCCGCACGACGTCCCAGCCGCGCGGCGCCGTGAGCCGGCCCGCGTGCTCGGCGCACATGTCGTAGGTGTGCGGCTCCGCGTACGTCGCGAGCGGCCCGAGCACGGCCGTCTGGTCGGCGTAGACGTAGGTGAGAGTCGCGACCGCAGGTCGGTGGCACGCCGCTCGTGAGCACGTACGGGACCTGTTGCGGGGTGGTCGCGGCGTCGTCACGAGCAGTGACTCTAGGCCCTCGGACCGACACACCGTGGCCGGGCGCGCCGACACCGTGGGGACGAGTCGTAGAGTCGCAGAGTGAACCCCTCGGCCGGCCCCGCGCGCAGCGGCAGTCGACCCGCGTCGGCTCGGCGGCGGGACCGTCACGGGCGAGGTCCCCGAGGCCCGCTGGCGTGGCCTCCGGTGCCGGCGATGGTGGCCCGGTCCGCCCGCTTCGACGAGCTCGTCCTGGACGCCGCGGACCGCCTCGAGCACCGTCTCGGGACCTCCCTGGAGCACGTCGAGCTCGCCGTCGAGGACGTCCCGCCGAGTGACCCCGCCTCCTGGGAGGAGTCCGTCCCGCTCGGCCGCCTCTTCCCGGCCGAGAACCGTTCTCCCGCAAGGGTGGTCGTCTACCGTCGCCCGGTCGAGAGCCGCGCCGAGGGTGCCCGTGACCTCGCCGAGCTGGTCGACAAGGTCGTCACGGAGCAGGTCGCCGGCCTCCTCGGCATCCCTCCCGAGGACCTCGAGGACTGACCCCTGGTGACGGATCCCACCGAGCCCCCGGCCTGGGTCGAGGGCGTTCCCGGCATCGGTCGTACCCCGGTGCTCGTGACCGGCGGCACGGGCACGCTCGGCGGCTTCGTCGTCGCCGAGCTGGAGCGCTCGCAGGTCCCGGCCCGGGTGCTGACCCGTACGCCGCGGCAGCCGCGCACCGAGCAGGTGTACGGGGACCTGAGGACGGGTGAGGGACTGGCCGACGCGGTGGAGGGCGTGCAGGCGGTCGTCCACTGCGCGACCCACCCGACGCGGCCGCAGGAGGTCGACGTGGACGGGACGCGCCGGCTGCTCTCGGTGCTCTCGCAGGTGAACCCCGAGGCGCACGTCGTGCACGTCTCCATCGTCGGCGCGATCGCCGGCCCGCTCCCCTACTACCGGGCGAAGGTCGCGGCCGAGACCGCGGTGACCGCGTGGGAGGGGCCGCGCACGATCGTCCGGGCGACGCAGTTCCACCAGCTCGTCGAACGGCTGACCCGCGTCTCGGTCGGCCCGTTCGGCCTCGGCCTGCACGGCCTGCGCTTCGCACCCGTCGACCCGGTGTACGTCGCCGGCCGGCTGGTCGACCACGCGCTGTCCGAACCACGGCGGGAGCCGCTCGAGCTCGCCGGGCCCGAGGTCCTCAGCGCCCGTGAGATCGCCGTCCTGACCGCCCGGGTCAAGGGCCGGCCCACGCCGCACGTCGTGACCGTGCCCGCGGTCGGTGCGGTCCTGCGAGCCCTCTCCCGCGGGTCCAACCTCCCCGGCCCCGACGCCGAGCGCGGTGGCCTGCCGTACGCCGAGTGGCTCGCCGCTCAGATGGACAGCTGAGCGGCGAACGAGTTACTGCGGCAAGCCTTCTCGGGAGTCCATCACCGTGGCTGCCACCGCTACGGGACTGACCGGTACGGCCGACAGCATCGGCAGACCACGCTCCGAGCCGCTCACCACCAGCGCGGCGTGCACGGGGCGCGCAGTGGTCCGTACCCAGACGGCGGTGGCACTGCCGGTCGGGACGTTCGCGACGCCACCGGCGGGGATCCGGACCCGCTGCGGGGTCGTCGTCCCGCTGGTGTCGGTCAGCCCGACCGTCACCACCTGCTCGGCGTCGTCCTCCGCCGACAGGACCAGCGCTGCGGACGCGCCCGGCACCCGTGGGACCGGTGTGCCGCCGACGGCGGTGATCGGCTCGGACGTCGGCATCCAGGCGATGTCGGTGGCGCCGCCGGTACCCCGACCGGACACCGACTCGGCGGCGGCCACGACCGGCACGTCCGAGGTGATCCGCAGGGCGTACCGCTGCGCGGGGAGGTCGGGCAGCGTGATGGTGCCGGAGCTCCCGGCCGCCACCGTCCGCACGGCGTCCGGAACCGGGTCCTCGGAGGGGCCGACCACCTGCACCCGGACGACGGCGTCCTCCGCGCCCGGGACGCCGACGCGTACGGAGAGGGGGCTGGCGCCGGTGAGAACCGCTGGTATCAGCGAGCTCTGGGCCGGCGGCCGCGCGGGACCGGTCACCTCCGAGCCGACCGGTCGCGTCCCGTCCTGGAAGAGGTCGGAGAGAGCGACGGCGAGCGTCCCCGACGCCGAGGTGACCTTCACGACGGGCGCCTGTGCGGTGTCGTCGACGGCCCCGAGCAGGGTGACGGCACGTGAGCGGCCGGCGACCGTCACGTCCTGTGTGTGGGTCGTGCCCAGCACGGACACGCGGGCGACGACCGGGTTCGGGGAGGGGTTGGTGAGCACGACGCGCTCCAGCCGGCCCGGCTCGGGTCCTCCGGCGATCAGGTAGGACGTCGACGCGGTCCGGGTGCACGTGGTCATCGCCAGACCGTGGGTGGCGGGCGCCCGGTCGTCGTCGACCTGCAGCGCGGTCAGACCGGGCGCGAGGGCCCCTGAGCCGACGACGTCCACCCCGGAGGGCCCCGACACCGTCCCCGTCGCGACGTCGCCGCGCCGGTCGACGGCCAGCAGCGCACCGCTGCCGGGCAGCGTGCGCGCGGTGATCGCGCCGCCCGCGCCGATCGGGTGGTCGGGCAGCATCTCCTCCGGCAGGCTCGCCGTGATGAGCTGCACGTCCTGGGCTGCGGCCCCGGTTCCTGGTGAGCCGGGGCGGTCGGGTCCCGGGCACACCACCTCGCTGCGGGTGAGCGACCTCATGTCGGACGGCGCTGCGACGCGGGTGTCGTCGGGCCGGCTGAGGTCGAGCCGCGCGTCCGACCGCCCCGCGCCCCAGACCATCGCCGCCCCGGCCACGACGACGACGGCCGTACGGACGATCCCGACGCCCCTCACGGCCGCCTCCGCGACCGTGAGCTGCCGAACGGCACCGCGAGGAAGACCGTGAACGCCAGCAGGAGGGCCTGCACCCAGCGCCACCTGAGGTACGCGGCACCCGGCTCGACCTGCAGGTGTCCGCCGGCCGCCGGCACCTCGTAGGTCGGATAGACCGTGCCCGCGACGGCGGGGAGACGGTGGTCGTCGACCGTGACGACGGTCCGCCTGGCCCACCCGCCCGACTCCGAGATCGTCAGGCGACGACCGGCCGGGCCGCTCGGCAGCGGCGTCGAGGTACGTGCGTGCGGTCCGGTCGAGGCGACCGACGCCCACGGACTGCCGCTCAGCGTCAGCACGACCCGGCCCGGTGGGACGGACGCCCTGCTCGCCGCGGACGCCACGGCGTCGACCCGCCAGAGCGACATGGTCCGGTTGCTCGCCATCGGCGAGAGCCCGTCGGCCGACTGCAGCGGGCGGGAGAGCAGCGTCCGGTCGCCGGAACCCGTGACGCCGACGAAACCGACCCCCAGGTCGAACAGGTCCCGATGAGCAGCGCCACTGGCCGCGGTGTCCGGGCTCAGCAGGGACGCGACGCCTCGGGCCAGGGTGGCCGAGGACCGCTCCGGCACGTCGAGATCGCGGGCGGGCGTGCCGGGCTCCGACCCTCCCAGCGCGTACGCCACCGAGCCGTCGCCGGCCACCGTGATCGTGAGCATCCGGGTGGCTCGCTCCCCGGTGCTCATGTGCTTGGCGATCGGGGGCAGCCGCGGGTCCGCGGGCGCGAGCGAGCGGACGTCGTGGCTCCAGGCGACCACGCCGCAGACCACCACGGCCCAGCCGAGCACAGCGGCGGCACCGGCGACGGCGGCCCGACGTACGCGTACGGGCAGCGCGCCCAGCCCGTGCCGGCCGAGCACGTCGCCGAAGGCGAGCAGCGCGGCGCCGAGCAGCGCCGCGGCGGTGAGGTCCAGCGCCGGGCCCGGCCACGGGCTGCGCGACCCGGCCGCACCCGCGGTCAGGGTGACGTGCGAGGCGGTGAGCGCGGCGCCCAGCCCGAGCAGCGTCAGCAGGGCCAGCCCGGTCGTGACCCGCACGTGGCCGCCGCGACGCCGGAGCAGGGCCGCCAGGCCGAGGACGAGGACGGGAGCAGAGAGCAGCGCCAGGTACGAACCCGCTCCACCGGGGTGCAGCAGGAGCAGCTGCCACGGCTCCGCAGGGCGACCGGAGTCCAGAGCCCCAGGACCGGCGAGCAGGGCACGCGAGTCGGCGCGCAGCCGGTCGAACGTCCACGGCCCGAGCAGCAGCCACGGCCCCACCGCCACGACCACGCCCCGCACCCGGGCCAGCCGGCTCCCCAGCAGCGCCACCCCGAGGCCGATGACCGTGGTGGCCACGAGCAGGACCGGCACGAACGCCCCGAGCAGGGCACCGACGAGCACCGTCCCGAACGTCAGCGGCGTGCCGGCGCTGCGGCGTCCGACGGCGAACGCGCCCGCCACGGCGAGGGGCAGCAGCACGTGGCCGACGACGGGCCCGATCCGGCCCGCGGAGACGCCGGCGGTCAGCGAGGGCAGCGACGCCCAGGCCAGTCCGACGAACGCCCGCGGCCACGCCGAACGAGTGGCCGCCCGGCCGGCGACGTACGCGCTCACCCCCGAGAGGGGCACGGCCAGCACCAGCAGCCACGCGACGACGGTCGCACCGCTGGTGGTGTCGTCCACCCAGGGCAGCGCCTCGACCAGGCGCGCGAGTCCGGCCAGCACCGGGAGGTACGGGCTCTCGGGCAGGTCGACGCCGAGACCGGGGCCGGTCCAGTGGTCCCACCAGGTGTGCCAGATGCCGGCGGCGTCGGTGTCGTACGGCAGCAGCAGGCCGCCGCTCAGACCTTGTCCCGTGCCGCGCAGCGCCGCGGAGGTCAGCAGGTGGCGCCACATCAGCGCAGTCGTCGCGAGCAGCGCGACGACCATCCACAGACCGGGATGGCGCGCGGTCCGGCGCCCCCAGGTGGAGTGGACCGCCGCGAGCTCGCCCGCGGCGTCCGCCGTGGGTCCCGGCTCGGGACGTGTCTCGACCGCGGGCAGCGGCGGGTGGCGTGGGCCGCGGCTGACGGCGTCCCGGACCGCGTCCCAGGCGTGCTGGGTCGCCGCGCCGACCGGGACGAAGAGAGCGTCCAGGTCCCGTCGTCGGGTGACCGCTCGCCGGCCGAACCTCAGTCGAGCACCGAGCAGCCGGGCGACCCCGAACGGAGCCGTCGCCTGGGCGAGCTCGCCGAGGGCCAGGCGAGGGCGTTTGACCAGCAGCAGGGCGAGGCCGAGCACTGTGCAGCCGAGCGCGACCCACAGCGCCATGAACGGGAGCATCGACCAGCTGCTGCGCGCGAGGGCGACCTGCCGGTGCCGGCGCAGCGTACGGGGCGACTGCGGAACCGGCCGGTCGGAGTCGCCGTGGCGCCGCAGGTCGGAGGCGTCGCCGTCGAGGGTGCTGCCCCCGGTGTCCTGGCAGACCCGGGCAGCGGGGACGACGACGACCTGGTGGCCGAGCAGGTGGGTGCGCCAGCACAGGTCCAGGCCGTCGCCGTCCCCGTCGAAGGCCGCGTCGAACCCGCCGAGAGTGAGGTAGACGTCGCGGCGGATCAGCATGCCCGCGCTGGAGACGGCGAGGACGTCGTGCCGGTCGTCGTACTGGCCCTGGTCCGGCTCGCCCTCCATCGCCGAGCCGACGTGGCGACCGGTCCGGGTCACGTCGACACCGACGTTGACCAGGCGCTCGGGCCGGCCGAGCTCCACGACCTTGCAGCCGGCGATCCCGATGCGGTCCGACCGCCCCGCGACGCGGGCGAGCGCCGCCAGCGCATCAGGAGCCGGGGCGGAGTCCTCGTGCAGCAACCAGAACCACTCCTGGCGGTCCCGCGGACGGATGTCCCGCTTGCGGGCGCGAGCCCGCACCCGCCGTCCGACGACCGCGTCCTCACCGGGCCGCGGGAGCGCCTCCACCGCGGTGTCGACGATCGCCGCGAACGGGCTGAGCGGGGGGACGGTCACCACCGACACGTCGGGGTAGGTCGCCCGTAGACCAGGACTGGCGTCGACCATTGCCCGGACGGACCGCTCGGGAGTGGCGTCCACCAGCACGAGACGCTCGGGCGCCTCGTGCAGGTCGACGAGGCGGCCGAGCGTCTGCTCCAACCAGGTGCTTCGCGCGTGCTCGACCACGAGCACCGCGGTGACGACCAGTGAAGCGGGCGCGTGGGTGTCAGCCGTGACCGACCACTCGGTGGTGGTCATGACTCACACACGCGCACTCGCGAACGCCGGTGTGGTCATGCACCGACCATGCCAGGCGCGCCGGACGCGCCCAAGGTGACGCGCGGGTCAGACCGCGCGCTTCTTCAGCTTGCGGCGCTCGCGCTCGGAGAGGCCGCCCCAGATCCCGAAACGCTCGTCGTTCTCCAGTGCGTACTCCAGGCACTCCGACCGCACCTCGCACCCGACGCAGACCTTCTTGGCCTCGCGGGTGGAGCCGCCCTTCTCGGGGAAGAACGCCTCCGGGTCGGTCTGCGCACACAGTGCGTTCTCCTGCCACGACAGCTCGCCGTCTTCTCCCAGCGCGTCGTCGTGCATGCTGATCAGCTGCAGCTCGTGCACGGGTCCTCCTCGACCGATCGCGGGCAGTTCTGTCTTGTGGTGCACTGCCCCCTGAAAACGAACGACAGCACTGCAATTACACGCGTGTGTTTCATCATTCGTCAAGCACAGAATGCGGAGGCAGTGCACAATGACGCCCCCGCGGTCCTGGGCCGCTCCGTGTTGAGAGACTGTCCGCCATGCGCATCACCGCCCTCGCGGGTGGCGTCGGCGGCGCCCGGTTCCTCCGAGGCCTGCTGCACCACCTGAGCGGCCGCTCGGACGGCCCGCACACCCTGACCGTGATCGGCAACACCGGTGACGACATCACCCTGTTCGGCCTGCGCGTCTGCCCGGACCTGGACACCCTGCTCTACACCCTCGGCGGCGGCGTCCACGAGGGTCAGGGCTGGGGACGTGCCGACGAGACGTTCGCCGTCCAGGGCGAGCTGGCTGCGTACGGAGCCAGCCCGCAGTGGTTCGGACTCGGCGACCGCGACTTCGGCACCCACATCGTGCGCAGCCAGTGGCTCGCCCAGGGCCGGACGCTCTCGCAGGTCACCGCCCGGCTCGCCCAGCGCTGGGGACTGCCCGAGCAGGGCGTCACGCTGCTGCCGATGACCGACGTCCCCGTCGAGACGCACGTCGTGCTCGAGGAGGACGGCGAGCAGCGCGCCGTGCACTTCCAGGAGTGGTGGGTCCGGATGCGCGCCGCGGTCCCGGCGCAGCGATTCGTCGTGGCCGGCCTGGACCGGGCCGCCGCCGCGCCCGGCGTCCTGGGCGCGCTCCGGGACGCGGACGTGGTGCTGCTGCCCCCGAGCAACCCCGTCGTCTCGATCGGCATCGTCCTCGGTGTGCCAGGCGTACGAGATGCGTTGCGGGGCACCGCTGCTCCCGTGGTCGGGGTGTCGCCGCTCGTCGGCGGCGCACCCGTGCGCGGGCACGCCGACGCATGCCTGAGCGCGATCGGCGTCGAGTCGACGGCGGCCGCCGTCGCGGGGCTCTACGCGGACTTCCTCGACGGCTGGCTGGTCGACGACGGCGACCGCGACGGGATGGTCGCGGCGGCCCCGCGGGGCCTGACCGTCGAGGCGACGCCGCTGCTCATGCGCGACCTCGAGCACGCCGCGCGGATCTCCGGCTCGGCCCTGGACCTGGCCCTCGGGCTCGCCCGTGCCTGACGCCGTCACCGGCCCCGGCGGCCTGCAGGTGCTGCCCGTCGTCGGGCTGCCGGAGGTGGAGCCCGGGGCCGACGTCGGCCGCCTGGTCGTCCGATGCCTGGAGGACGCCGGGACACCGCTGCAGGACGGCGACATCGTGGTCGTCACCAGCAAGATCGTGTCCAAGGCGGAGCGGCTGGTCGCGACCGTCCACGACCCCTCCGAGCGAGCTGACCTCGTGCTGCGCGAGTCGCACCGGGTCGTCAGCGAACGGACGACGGGCGCCGGGATCACGCGGGTGGTCGCCGCCCACGCCGGACCGGTCATGGCCGGCGCCGGCATCGACGCGTCGAACACCGGTGCCGCCGAGCTCCTGCTCCTCCCCCACGACCCCGACGCGAGCGCCCGTCGGGTCCACGACCAGCTCCTCGCCGCCGTCCCGCACGCGCTGCGCATCGGCGTGCTGCTCAGCGACACCGCAGGTCGGCCGTGGCGCGCCGGTCTGGTCGACCTCGCTCTCGGCGTGTCGGGCGTGCTCCCGACCGACGACCTGCGCGGCCGGTACGACGCGGAGGGGCGTCCGCTGGCCGTCACCGTCCGCTGCCTCGCCGACGAGATCGCCGCGGCCGCCGACCTGGTCAAGGGCAAGACCGAGCGCATCCCGGTCGCCGTCGTCCGCGGTCTGCCCGACCTCGTCGTCGCCGAGGGCCCAGGCGCGCGTTCGCTGGTCCGCTCCGACGCCGAGGACTGGTTCTCCCTCGGCCGCGCCGAGGCGGTCCGGGACGCGCTCGGGGTCGCCCCGGGGTCGGCCGAGTCGCTGAACATCGGCATCGAGTCGGTGCTCCCGGAGACCCTCACCCAGCGGGTCGACCGGGCCCTGCAGACGGCCCTGCTCGGTTGCAACGCGGTGGAGGCGGCGCACACGGCCGACGACGCGAGCACCGTCCGGCTCCGGGCCACCGACCCGGTCGAGCTCGGACGGGCCTGGGCCCGGTTCGAGGTCGCCCTGGCCGGGGAGCGGCTGCAGTGCTCCGGCAGCCACGACGAGACGACGGTCGCCGTCCACATCGCCGATCCCCGAGGCTGATCGTCAGCGCGGGACGCGCAGCTCGACCCGCAGTCCCGACGGCGCCGTCCCGTCCACCGGCTCTCGGTCCGCCAGCGCCACCGACCCCCGAGCCCGCCGCGCGAGCTCCTGCACGATGGCGAGCCCGAGCCCGCTGCCACCGGCGTCGCGGTCGCGGGCGTCGTCCAGCCGGGTGAAGCGCTCGAACGCGCGCTCCCGGTCCGCCGGCGCGATGCCGGGCCCGTCGTCCTCCACGACCAGCAGCACCTCGCCGTCGGCGGCCCGCGCGCTGAGCCGGACCTGCGAGGTCGCGTGCCGTACGGCGTTGTCGAGCAGGTTGGTGAGCATCCGCCTCAGCTCGGCGGGCGCGGCGCGTGCCGTGAGGTTCGGCTCGGCGACCGGGAGGACCGTCAGCGGGACCCGCGCACCGGCGTAGCGCGTGGCGACGTCCGCGAGCAGCGGCGCGACCGTGAGCGTCTCGGCCCGTCCGGTGGTCCAGGCGGCCGCGTCGGCGCGGGCGAGCAGCAGCAGGTCCTCGACCAGCGCGGACAGGCGGGTCACGTCGTCCAGCAGCCCGTCGGTGAGCTCGTCCCGGCCTCGGACCCGCTGGTCGACCTCCAGCTGGGTCTGCATGCTGGCCAGCGGGCTGCGCAGCTCGTGGGCCGCGTCGGCGACCAGGCCCCGCTGACGTTCTCGCGCGCCCGCCAGCCGGTCGAGCATGCCGTTCAGGGTCACCGCCAGCGCCCGGATCTCGTCCGCCTGCTCAGGGACGGGCAGCCGGGTCGCCGCGGCCTCGCCGCTGATCGCCTCCGCGCCGGAGCGCAGCTTCTCGACCGGGCGCAGGGCGCGGCCGATGACCCACCACGCGACCAGACCCATCACCACCAGCAGCAGCGGCGCGACGACGAGCAGCGTGGTCGCCAGCACCCGCTCGGCGTGGACGACGTCGGCGGCCTGCACCGCCACCACGACCGTCGAGGCGTCCCGCCGCTCTCCCGGCCGGGTCACCGGGAGAGCGATGACCCGCAGCGGACCCGCCACTCCGGCGCGGCGTCCGGGGACGGTGACCCGCTCACCGCCGCGAGCGCGGGCCAGCTCCTCCGGGCGCAGCAGGCCGGTGAGCCGGTCGGCGTTCGCCGAGCCACCGACGACCCGTCCGGCGGCGTCGACGACCTGCACCGACTGTGCGCCGGACGCGGGCAGCGGGTCCGGCAGGGGACCGCCGGCGGCGACGAGAGCGATGTCGCCGGCGGTGTTGCGCGCGGTCTCGTCCAGCGCCCCGCGCCCGGCGATGCCGAGGACGGCGTACAGCACCAGGCTGCCCGCCAGCAGCGCCAGCGCGACACCGGACAGGCCGATCAGCATCAGCCGCCACCGCAGCGACAGCCGCCGGGCCGCCGCCGTCATCGGCGCACCGTGTAGCCGGCGCCCCGCACGGTCCGGATGGCGTCGCGGCCGAGCTTGCGGCGCAGGTAGCCGACGTAGACCTCGACGGCGTTCGGGTCGACGTCCTGGGCGGAGTCCCAGACGTGGTCGAGCAGCTCGACCTTGCCGACCACGCGGTCCCGGTGCCGCAGGAGGTACTCCAGGAGCGTCAGCTCGCGTGGGCTGAGCGCGACCGGTTCCCCCGCCCGGCGCACCTCGCGCAGCGCGGGGTCGAGCTCGATGTCCCCGACGGTCAGCACCGGCTCGCGCGCGGTCGCGCCGCGGCGCAGCAGGGCTCGCAGCCGGGCGAGCAGGACGACGAACGAGAACGGCTTGGTGAGGTAGTCGTCCGCGCCGTAGTCCAGACCGTCCGCCTGGTCGTACTCGCCGTCCTTGGCCGAGAGCATCAGGACGGGCACCCACACCTGCTCGGCCCGTAGCGTGCGGACGACGTCGTAACCCGACATGCCCGGCAGCATGATGTCCAGGACGACCGCGTCGTACCCGCCGAACCGCGCCTCCTGCAGCCCCGAGGGCCCGTCGTGGCGGACGTCGACGACGAAGCCCTCGGCGACCAGCCCGCGCTGCAGGGCCAGGGCCAGACGGGTCTCGTCCTCGATCACGAGCAGTCGCACGCGGCCAGCGTCGCACGGCACCACCTGTGGGCGCCCTCAGGTTCTCAGCGGGTTCACAGCGACCCCGGCGCAGAGTGTGGTCATGAGCCTCCTCACCGACCACCCGTCCGTGCGATGGGCCGCTCCCGTCGCCGCCGCCTGCCTCATCGGCGGCGGCGTCGTGGCGAGCCGGATGACCGCGTCCGCCGACACCGAGCTGCCGACCCGAACCGCCGCCCAGCTGCTCAACGACGTCCAGTCCGCGTCGGTCCCCGGCGTGTCGGGCACCGTCGTCGCGTCCGCCGACCTGGGCCTGCCCGCCCTGCCCGGTCCGGCGGGGCGCGGCAGCAGCGAGCTGAGCTCGCTGATCTCCGGGACGCACACCATGCGCGTGTGGGCCGCCGGCTCCGACCGGACGCGGCTCGCGCTCCTGGGCTCCAACGGCGAGTCCGACGTCGTCCGCAACGGCAACGACGTCTGGCTGTGGTCGAGCCAGCAGAAGAAGGCCACCCACCTGCGGCTGCCGGCCGGGTCCGCGGCGGCCCACCACGAGAGCGTCCCCGCCACCCCGCAGGAGACGTCCCGCCGCATCCTGGACACGCTCCAGCCGTCCACGACCGTGTCGGTGGACGGCACCACCTCGGTCGCCGGCCGTGCGGCGTACGAGCTGGTGCTGGAGCCCAAGCAGTCCGGCTCCCTGGTCAAGGACGTCCGGGTCGCGATCGACGGCAAGACGCACGTCCCGCTGCGGGTGCAGGTCCACTCGACCCGCATCAGCAAGCCCGCGATCGAGGTCGGTTTCACCTCGGTGGACTTCGGCCGGCCGGACGCCGGGCAGTTCACGTTCAACCCGCCGCCCGGCACCGACGTCACCACGAAGACCGTTGCGCCGCAGAAGAACTCGGCCGGCATGATGAACGACGTCGCCGGCCTGCTCAAGGCGACGAAGCCCAACGTGATCGGCTCCGGCTGGACGTCCGTGCTCACCGCCCGGGTCCCTGAGCAGATGCCGGGTCAGAAGTCCGGCGAGAACGGCCCCTCGGTCGACCAGCTGGTCGGCATGCTCCCCCGTGTGCAGGGCGCCTGGGGCTCGGGCCACCAGCTGCAGGGCACGCTGTTCACCGCACTCGTCACCGACGACGGCCGCCTGCTCGTCGGTGCCGTCCCACCGCAGACGTTGTACGCCGCAGCGGCGCGGTGAGCGACCCGCTCGCCGTCCGCAGCACAGGGCTGACCAAGCGGTTCGGTCAGCAGACGGTGGTCGCGGGAATCGACCTGGCCGTGCCCACGGGCAGCGTCTACGGCTTCCTCGGCCCGAACGGCTCGGGCAAGACGACGACCATCCGGATGCTGCTCGGGCTGGTCCGGCCGAGCGCAGGTGAACACTCGCTGCTCGGCAGCCCGATGCCCGAGTCCGCCGGCGCGGTCCTCCCCCGCGTCGGCGCGCTCGTCGAGGGACCCGCGTTTCACCCCTACCTCTCGGGCCGGGCCAACCTGACCCGGCTGGACGACGCCGACGCGAGCACGGACCGGAGCGACACGCGGCGCCGGGTGGACGCGGCGCTGGACCGCGTCGGACTGCTGGCCGCCGCGGACAAGCGATACCGGGCGTACTCGCTGGGCATGGGTCAGCGGCTGGGGATCGCGGCAGCCCTGCTCGCACCGCGCGACCTGCTGGTGCTCGACGAGCCGACCAACGGCCTGGACCCACAGGGGACGCGGGAAGTGCGGCACCTGGTGAGCGGCCTCGCCGACGAGGGCCGGACGGTCCTGGTCTCCAGCCACCTGCTCGCGGAGGTCGAGCAGATCTGCACCCACATCGGGGTCATGCACGACGGCAGCCTCGTCGCCCAGGGTCCGGTCGCGGAGCTGCGCGCCGGAGCCGGGCAGCGGGCGTTCGTCGAGACCACCCGCCCGCGCGACGCGGCGGCGGTGCTGCGGCAGCTCGGAGCCCGGGACATCGAGATCAGTCACGACCGTGTCGGCGCCGACCTGGGCGACGTGGTGCGGACGGACCTCGCGCCCGCGCTGGTGCGCGCCGGCGTACCCGTGCTCGCCCTCGGCGTGCAGGAGCGCAGCCTGGAGGACCTGTTCGTCTCCCTCACCGGCGAGGGCTTCGATGTCAGCGGGTAGCCGGCTGCTGCGCTCGGAGCTGCGGCTCGTGCTCGGTCGTCGCCGCAACCAGGTCGGGCTGCTCGCGCTCGCGGCCGTCCCGGTGGTCCTGGCCATCGCCGTGAAGGTCTCGGTGTCCGAGCCCGGGCCGGAGGCGCCCGACTTCATCAGCTCGATCACCGAGAACGGCCTGTTCGTCCCGCTGGCCGCGCTCGGGCTGGAGCTGCCCTTCATCCTCCCGCTCGCCGTGGGGATCATCGCCGGCGACTCGATCGCGGGCGAGGCGAACATCGGCACGCTGCGCTACCTGCTCACCGTGCCGGTCGCCCGCGCCCGGCTGCTGGCGGTGAAGTACGCGGCGACGGTGCTGTTCACGGTGGTGGCGGTGGTCGTCGTCGCCGGGGTGGGCGCAGCCATCGGCATCGCGCTCTTCGGCAGCGGCCGGCTGACGCTGCTGTCCGGGACCCAGATCGGCACCGGGCCCGCGGTGCTGCGGGTGCTGCTCGCGATGGCGTACGTCGTCGTCTGCCTGTCGTCGCTCGCGGCGATCGGCCTGTTCTTCTCCACCCTCACCGAGCAGCCGATCGGCGCCGGGATCGCGGTCATCGCCGTCAACGTGCTGAGCCTGATCCTGGACCAGCTGCCGCAGCTGGACTGGCTCGGGCCGTACCTGCCGAACCACTACTGGGCCTCGTACATCGAGATCTTCCGCGACCCGATCAACGGGGAGCCGCTGCGCTCCGGGGTGCTCGTGGCCCTCGCGTACGCGCTGGTGGCGTGGCTGGCGGCCTGGGCGCGCTTCGCCGGCAAGGACGTGACGTCCTGAGGCTCCCGCTCAGGCGGGCAGGTGGGTCGGCACCGTGAGGCGTGGACCGCGGCGGGGCCGGGCGATGCCCGCGAGCTCCAGCAGGCGCTGCACCCGGAACCGGTGGCCGGCGTACGGCTGGAGCAGCTCCAGCATCCGGGCGTCGTCGCCGACCCGGCCGTCGTCGAGCGCGTACGTGACGTTCTTGGCGACGTGGTAGTCGCCGACGCTGACGGCGTCGGCGTCCCCGAGCGCGCGCTGGGCGACCTCGGCAGCGGTCCAGGCGCCGATGCCGGGCACGGCTCGCAGCCGTCGGTGCGCGTCCGCGATCGGCAGGTCCGCGCACTCCTCCAGCCGCGCGGCCACCGACAGGGCTCGCGCCACCGTGTCGGCCCGGGCGGCGTCCACCCCCGCCCGCAGCCACTCCCAGGACGGGACCCGGCGCCAGGTGCGGACGTCCGGGGGCACGACCAGCCGGAGCTCGCCGCCGGGGCCGGGCGCGGTCTCGCCGTAGCGGCGCACGAGGCTGCGGTAGCCCGCGAACGCCTGCTTGCCGGTGACCCGCTGCTCGATGACGACCGGGATCAGCGACTCCATGACCAGGCCGCTGCACGGGACGCGGAAGTGCTGCGCCCGCCGGTGCGCGGTCGCCAGGACCGGGTGCTCCGGCACGAAACCGTCGGTGTCGTCGCCGTCGCCGAGCATCGCGGGCAGCCGGTCCAGCAGCCAGGACGCGCCCGGGCCCCAGGCCCGCGCGGTCACGGCGTCCCCGGCGACGTCCGCCCGCGCGACGGTGAGGTGCATGGTGACCGGACCGTCCGGCGTACGGCTCGCCCGCCACAGGCCCGAGGCGTCGGTGCGCCAGGTCGGGTCGTACCCGCCGTGGCGCAGCCCGGACAGGATGGCTCCCATCGGGACGGGACGGCCCGGCGCCCAGACGCGAACCGTCGGCTGCCCGCTCACCGGCGCCGGAAGGTCAGCAGCGCCAGGCCGACGCTGGTGTCACCCTCCACCCGCTGCGCCGCTCGCAGCCGCAGACCGTCGGCCACCCCCAGCTCACCGACCAGGCTCAGGCCCTGCTCGTCGGCACGGGCGACGAGCGCTCGCAGCTCGGCGACGCCCACCCCGCCCTCCGCGGCGGGGCCCAGGCGCAGCGTGACGACCATGAGCCCGCCGCGACGCAGCGCGGTCGAGCCGATCACCAGGTCGACGTCGGCCTCGTCCGCCCGCAGCGAGCGCGGGTGGATCCGGGCGAACAGGTCGACGGTGCCCGCGTCGATGGAGGTCCCCACCACGTCCGGGCGCGTGACGTCGAGGTGGACCGGGGCGAAGCCCGCCCTGGTCGCCCACCGGGAGAACAGCGACCGCGGACCGGAGGCATCGAGCACGACCGCGCGGCGCCGGCCGTCGTCGGCCACGCGCATCAGTGCCGCGAGGGCACCGAGCGCCGCCCAGGCGGAGGTGTCGTCGAGGGTGCGTGACAGGCCGAGCGACCGGGCGGTGCGCCGAGCGGCCCGCGCCTCGACGCCGTCGACGAGGACGTCGGAGGTCCGTACGCCGCGCAGGTCGGCGGACCGCAGCCGCACCGTCACGTCGGCACGAGGGATGCGCGTCGCGGTCTGCCGGGCGGCATCACGCACGCGTCCGGCGATCCGCTGCACCGCGGGTGAGCCGGCGAGCCGGCGCACCTCGGCGCCTGCGGCCCGCGATGCGGGGGTCCCGTGGCGCTGTCCCGGCGAGTCTCCCTTCACCTGATCGAGGGTAACCGGGAGGTCTGACGGAGGGGATGCGACTCAGCGCAGCCGGAGTCGCTCGTGGACACGGTCGGCGGGCGTCACCGGGCCGGTGAACGTCTCCAGGAGGGCGCGCTGGTCGTCGCCCAGCGCGCGGTCCAGGTGCTCCAGCCCGGGCGGCGTCACTCGTACGGCCTGCAGCCCGAAGACCGCCGCGAGGTTGAGCACCGCGGTGCTGCCACCGCCGATCACCGCCGCCGCGCGCACCACCTGCGGGTCGAGCTCGGCCGGACCGCTGCCGGACATGACCTCCAGCCCCGCGTAGCGCTCCCGCGACTCCGCCGGGTGCGGCCGGACGACGAGCCGGCCACCGGCACGGCCGACCGCGGACACCAGCTGCCCGACGTGCTCCAGGTAGGTGTCCTCGTCCAGCAGGCCGAGGTCGGCCCAGGGCTGGGTCGCGAGCACGACGGTCCGGCTGTCGCTCGTCGGCTCGACCCCGGTGGTGTGCCGGTGGAACTCCGCGGCCACCCCGTCGACGACGGTCCAGCGGCCCTGGTCGGCCACGTAGGTCGGCCAGCGCCGGGTCGTGAGGGTGCGCGCGCCGGCGGTGACAGCGGCGGTCCGGACCGAGCGCCACGGCTCGGGCACCCCCTGGCGCGCCCAGGCCTCCCGGCGGGTGCGCCAGTCGCCGTAGGTACCGATGCCCTCGTCGGTGACCACCACGCGAATCCGCTTGCGCGGGTTGGCCGCTCGCAGCTGGGCCCAGGGCTTGATGCCCGGCGCGCCCACCGCGACGTAGACCGCCTCGGCGTCCTCCGGGAGCTCCCACCGGGACGCGCCGTCAGGGAACGTCACCCGCAGCCGGTCGTCCTCGGGGAGGAGCCGGAGCACGACGTCCTCGGTCACCGAGGCACGGCCGAGGAACGTGCCGCCCCCGACGTACGCGACGGTCACCGGTGTCGTACGCGCGGCGAGCTCGGCCCGCAGGTAGGAGGCGACGTAGACCAGGTGGGTCTGGCTGCGAACCCCGGTCACGACGACGTGCAACGGGCCGTGGCCCTCGCGCTCGGTCATGTCAGATCACCGGCGGCCGGCCGGCGCGGGCCAGCCGGGCGACCGTGCGCCACGACATCGGGCGCCGCGGGCCGGGGTCGCTGCGCAGACCCTCGCCGAACCCTTTGAACCAGGTCCCGAGCGCCGCCTTGTCGTGGACGCGGGCCAGGGTGACACCGGTCCACGAGGCGAGGTAGACCGGGACGAGCGGCGCGGGGAGGTTGCGCCGGGCCACCCAGACCCGGTTGCGGGCGTTCATCCGGTAGAAGACCTGGTGCCGTGCGGGGCTGGTCGCGGGGTGGTTGACGACCACGGACGGCACGTACTGGATGGTCCAGCCGGCGTCGACGAGCCGCCACGCCAGGTCGATGCCCTCGTGGCCGTAGAAGAAGTGACCGGGCCAGCCGCCCACCTGCTCGAACGCCGCGCGACGGATCATGAAGACCGCCTCCCAGAACCAGGTCGCGGGACCGGCCTTGCCGCCGTCCTCGACGTTGAACCGGGGCACCCAGCGGCGCGGCGCGGTCTTGCCGGTCGGGTCCTCGCCACGGGGCTGGGCCACGGCGACGGCCGGGTCGCCGAGGATCACCCGCGCCAGCCGGGAGAGGACGTCGGGCGTGGGGAGGGACGCGTCGTCGTCGTAGAAGTAGAGCAGCTCGCCGCGCACCTCTCGCGCGCCGACGTTGCGGCCCTCGGGGATGCCGACGTTCTCCGGCAGGTGGACGGTGCGCACCCAGTCGGGCAGACCCGTCGGCTCCCAGCCGTTGCCGACGAGGACGACGTCCAGCTCGACGCCCTGCTGCGCCCTCAGCGTGCGCAGCGCCTCGGCGAGCTCGGTCGGCCGGTCCCCCATGTGGAGCAGTACGACACCGACGCTGGGCAAGGTGGACTCCGCAGGCACCGGGCTAGGCTAGACGACCGACCCGGACCGACCGACCCCAGTGAGGCAGCGTGCCCGACGACTTCACCCGGCCCGGGGTGCACCCGCGGCTCATCGGCGGCGAGATGGCGACCTGGTCCGACCTCGCGACGACCGCGCCGCTGCGCGCCATCGCCCCGGCCGTCCTCGCCCTGGTGCCGGAGGGCCGGCGTCGGGTTCTGCTCGCCGGCCCGCGAGCAGCCCTGCTACGTCAGCACTTTCGCGATCACGACGTCCGGGTGCTCGTCCGCGGCGTGCCCCACGCCGAGGCGCTCGCGCAGGACGGCGCTGACGTCGTCTGCGGCGCCCTCGACCGGCTGCCCGCGGGGTCCGCGTACGACGTCGTCGTGCTGCTCGACCCCCCGGAGACGGTGCTGTCGCCCGACTCCCCCGGGCTGTCGCACGGGGACACGCTGGGCCTGGCTGCCGACGCCGTCGCCGACGACGGGTGCGTCGTCGCCCTCGTGCCGGGCGGGCTGGGCCTGGACACCCTGACCGCCGGGACGCAGCCGCACCGGCTCGCCGACGACACCGCGTGGTGGGTCGGCACCGACGGGTACGACGTCCGCCGCCCGTTCCGCCACGAGCTGCCCGGCCTGCTGGGCGACGCCGGACTCACCCCGTGGGTCGAGCGCTCGCTCCTGCCCACCGGCGCCGACCCGGTCGTCGTGCTCGACGGCGCGTCCGAGGACGCGGTGCGGGACGCGCACGAGGCCCTGGCAGCTGCCGTACACGCGGTGCCGTACGCCGACCGCGCCGTCGACGTCCTCGCCGGTGGCGCGGCGGCCGAGCTGGCCGGAGCCTGGCTCGTCGTGGCCGGCCGTTCACCGCGCGTGCTGCACGCACCCGCGCTCGTCGCGGACCCCGGACTCGGCGAGGCGGTCGACGGGCCGTTGCGTGGACACCGTTGGCCGCTGCTGCTCGCCCTGCGGGACGGCAACCTGTCGCGAGCTCGGACGCTGCTCGAGGAGCTGCGCGCCGGCTGCGGCGACGACACGTCGTACGACGCGGCGCTGGTCGAGCTGGCCGGACAGGTCGCCGGGGCGCCGGGCGCTCACCCGTTCGCACCGGAGCTGGACGCGCAGGCCATAGCCCGCGAGCTGCGCATCCTCGGCGGCCTGGCTGCGTCGGCCGCGGAGGTGGCCGCCCCGACGCCTCGAGCCGCTGCCCACCGCCCGCCCGCCGTCGCCGAGGACGTCGTCGAGGCGCGCCGGGAGGAGCTGGAGGCTGCGCTGCACGACCGCAGCGCCCAGGTCGCGGATCTGCAGCGGCGCGCGTCGGATCAGGAGCGACGGATCCGCGCTCTGGAGCACGCGGTCGCCACCGCTGACAGCCCGTGGCCGCGCCGCACGCTGTTCGTGCTCACCGCGCCGACGAAGCGTCTGGTCGAGGCCGCCCGCAGCCGTACGCAGCGCTCACGCTGAGGCGGGCGTCCGCGCCGACGCCCTGACCTGGCCCTGAGCCATGTTCGCGGCACGCAGATCGTGCGCGGTGGACTCAGGGACCAGGCGAGCGCGTGCTCAGGCGGCGTCGCTCAGCACGAGCAGTACCCGACGTTCGAGCACGGTGAGGTCGCCGGTGAACGGATGCGGCCTGCCACCCAGGACTGACGGCGCGACGGACCGATGACGGTGGCCGGTCGGGGTGGTGATCTCGACCTCGTGCGCCGGTCCGGCCCGTGGTGCGGCGAGCTCGTGACCGGGATGGACCACCCGGGCCGACCAACCTGGTAGCTCCTTGGTGTCGTTGCACCGCTCGCACAGGCCCTGGCCGTTGGCCGCCTCGATCAGACCGCCGTCGGCGTACCTCACGACGTGGTCGTGATGCTGGATCGGCGCGTCGCAGAACGGAGCTCGGCAGACGCGGTCTCTGGCCGAGATGAGTCGTCGCAGCGGGCCACCGAACGTCCGGCGCCGGGAGTCCACCGCGACGGCCGTGCCGTCGGCCGGATCGATGAAGATCCGCCGGACCCAGGCACGGGCCCGCGCGCCGTCGCGGTCCGTAGCGGGCGGCCGGCCCCTCAGGCCCGCCTGGGGCTCCCCGGCAGCGATCGCCCTGGCCAGCGCGGCCGGCACCGGGCCGTGACCGTCCACCAGCCCGGGCTCGCTCCCGTCGTCCAGCAGGGTGGACGCCGACATCACCAGCCCGATCTCCACCGGCCGGCCCCCGGCGACGGCCCTGCCCGTCAGCCTCTCGACCAGGGTGTCGGCGCGCAGCTGGGCCAGGGACCGTGCGTCGCCCGCCGCTCGCAGCTCGCGGGCGTGCCGGTCCAGCGCCGCGTAGGCCGCCACACCGTCGGCCACGGGCAGCACAACCGAGAGCATGCTCATGCAGTCGGGGGCCGGCCGCGACCACACCGCGCGGTCCTGAGCGGCCCGGCCGATGCGCTCGACCAGCGCGGCCGGGTCACGCTCGTACGTGAGGCGACGGATCGCCGCGTCCGCCTCCTTGAACGACAGGTCGGGCAGCAGCGGCGCCGAGAGCGCGCAGGGTGAACGGCAGCTGCGTCGACCAGGCGCGAGCGCGACCCAGCCGCACCGCGGCGGCCTGCGGCGAGATGCGGCAGGCGAGGCCGACCTGCTCCGGAACGCCTCGCCCGCGCTGACGCACAACGAGACCGGCCGCCGCCTGGGCGCCGACCTGCGAGTCCGACAGGCCGACCATGACCCGCGCCTGCGCCGCGACGCAGGCAGCCTGCAGGTCTTCCAGCGCGGCGAGCTGCTCGACCCGCTCGGCGTCGTCGACGTCCGCGGCCAGCCCGGCCAGCGCGTCGAGGAATCCGCGCAGGTCGGAGGCCGTGACCGCCTCACCGTCCCCGACCTGCGCGCCCTTCCCCATTCCGTCATCGTACAAGTGTTCGAAGTAGGGTGGCAAGCGTCACGCCGTCTCAGTCGGCAGGGTCCTGCGGTCCCCTCACCGCGAACGTCACGACGAGGTCCTCCCACGCGTAGGTACGCCACGCGACCGCCTCGGCCCCGAGGTCGGGGACGAGGAGCCCGTGCTCGCGGACCCAGAGCAGGATCGGCACGTCGAGCAGCTTGGCGAGCACCTCCGCCCGGGTCCAGCGGGCCCAGAAGTCCTGCGGCTCGACGGGCTCGGTGAGGCGAGCCCGCCGTACGACGGCTCCCGGCACGCGCTGTGCGGCGAGCTCGGCGTCGACCGCCAGCCGACAACCGCCGCGGCCCGGTGGGTCCCACGCGACGCCGCGACCGTCGGCGAGGTAGCTGCGCGCGGCGTCCGGGTGGGTGTCCCGGTCGACGTCCACGCCGACGTGCACGGTCTGCGCACTCACCCAGGACGCAGGAAGTCCTCCCGGGACAGCGCCCCGGGAGGACTCCTCGATCAGTCGCACGGCCGCAGCCAGCCCGACGGCAGCGGCTAGATCGAGCCGCCGCCGTCGATGGTGATGACCTGGCCGTTGAGGTTGGTGTCGTCGAACAGCAGCGACCGCACGACCGGAGTGATGTTGTCCGGCTCGACCAGGCGACCGGACGGCGTGCGCCGGGTGATCGTGGACAGCTGCTCGTTGCCGAGGACCGAGGACATCTCGGAGGCGAAGAAGCCCGGCGCCACCGAGTTGACCAGGAAGCGGCCGTGCATCTCCCGGGCGAGGGTCCGCATCGCGGAGTCCAGACCGCCCTTGGTCGCCGAGTAGGTGACCAGGCCGGAGTAGCCGCGCTGGGCGCACACCGAGGTGACCATGACGATCCGGCCGCGGCCGGACTTGGCCATGGCGTGCCGCAGGAACGCGCGGGCGAGCAGCAGCGGCGCGGTGAGGTTGGTCGTGACGATCTGCGCGACCCGCTCCGGCGAGGTGTGCACGTGCAGGGAGTCCTGGCCGATGGCCGCGTTGTTGATCAGGGCGTCGATCGGGCCGAGCTTGGCCGACGCCTCCTTGATGAACGTGGTGATCGCCTTGGTGTCGGTGATGTCGACCGATCCGACGAAGACGTCGTCCGGGCGCTCGGCGGCCAGGGCCTCCAGCTCGGGCGTGACGGTGCGCGCGAAGGTCGCGACCCTCGCGCCGTTCGCCAGCGCGTCGTGCACCAGGCTCAGACCCAGACCGCGGGAGCCGCCGGAGATCAGGACGCACGTGGCCGGCGGGATGGCCGCGGGGGTAGCGGCGGTGGGCGCGGTGGCAGTGTCAGACATCGCTCTTCAGGGTCTCCTTGATCGGGATCTCGGGCAGCACGCGCAGCCGGCGCGGCACGGAGTAGTCGGGCAGTCGCGCGGCGCACCACGCGGTGAGGTCGGCGTCGGTCACGGCGGATCCGTCCGCGAGGACCACCTCGGCCATGACGACCTGACCCACCAGCGGCGCCTTGCGACCGCGGACGGCCGCCCACCGTACGTCGGGGTGGTCCAGCAGGACACCGCGGACCTTCGAGGCGGACGCCTTGGAGCCGCCCACGTTGATCTCGTCGGACGCGATGCGCCCGGTGATCAGCACCCGGTCGCCGACGACCTCGGCGCGGTCGCCCGTACGGATCGCGGCGTCCATGCCCTCGGCGGCCTTGGCCGAGGCGATGACGAGCTCGCCGTCCTGGACGGTGAGCCGCGGGCGTCCGGGGGTGTCGCGCTCGAGCCAGGCGGCGGGGAAGCCGGCCCGGCCGTCGTGCACGGCGATCGCGGCGCCCGCCTCGGACGAGGCGTAGATCCAGGAGATGCGGGCCTTCGGGAAGACCTCACGGAGCGTGTCGAGGATCGCCTGGTCGACGGGCTCGCCGCCGAGGGTGATCTGCTCCAGCTGCAGCCCGGCGAGCACGTCACCGGAGCGGAAGAGCGCCTGGCGCCAGAACGTCGGTGTGCCGGACGCGGCGGTCACGCCGGCGTCGACCGCCATCTGGGGCCAGCGGTCCAGCTCGCTCGGCTCGACGAAGAGCACGTCCTGACCGGGCAGGGCCAGCGAGAGCGTCACGATCTGCCACCACGCGTATGCGCCGGTGGCGTACGGGCACAGCCAGGTCCGGCGCGGCTGGTCGCCACCGACGGTGGTGAGCGACTCCAGGGTGTGCGCGACCTGCTTGGGCCGCCCGGTCGAGCCGGACGTCAGCAGCCAGACGCGCCCGGCCTCGGGTTCACGCCCGGTGAGCGGCGGCTCGACGGCGTCCGACCGGACGACGGCGAGGCCGGACTCGCGCAGCTCCTGCGCCTGCTCGTCGCCCACCCGGGTCGCGGCCGCGATCAGGGTCTCGCGCGGCGTCGTGGCCGCCTGCCACACGGCCCGGACGGCCTCGGTGTTGTCCTGGACCAGGACGGCCGCCGCCGGCGGGAGCACCGGCGCGTCCGCGAGGCCCGCCCACGTCCCGTCGTACCGGGCCGTGATGACGCGGTTGCCCGCCCCGGCGGGAAGACTCACGCCGTCTGCAGCTGGTCGAGGAAGTCGAGCACGTCACCGACGGTCTCGATCGAGCGCAGCCCGGGAGCGTCGAAGTTGAGCTCGTCGCCGATCTCGTCCTCGACCCGCAGGGCCAGCTCGGAGAAGTCGAGGGAGCGGAAGCCGATCGTCTCCAGCGAGGCGCTGTCGTCGGCGGGCAGCTCCTTGCCCTGGGCGGACAGCACCTCGGCCATCATGGTGCGCACCTGGTCACGGCTGAGCGTGCTCATCGATCCTCGCTGTCATCTTCGGGGAAGTGTCGGAACGGCCCAGCGCTGGGCCCGTTGTAGTGTAAATGCCGCTCTCACCCTCTCCCCCAACAACTCGTCGGAGGCTCCCGCATGCTTCGCCCCGCCACGGAGGCCGACAAGGAGCTCGTCCGCGTCTGGCGCAACCATCCCGAGGTCCAGGCGGTGTCCCTCCAGCAGGAGGAGATCACCCCCGAGATGCACGAGAGGTGGTGGGCGGCGGTCCAGCAGGATCCGAGCCGTCAGGTGCTCGTCTACGAGCGCCGGGGCGAGCCCGCCGGCGTCGTCAACTTCTTCGACATCACCGCCGAGGGCAGCAGCCCGCGCAGCGCGATGTGGGGCTACTACCTCGACAACGAAGGCCTGGGCGGCGCGCTGCTGCCGGCCTGGATGCAGATCCAGCGCGAGGGCGTCCGGTACGCCTTCGAGGAGCTCGGGCTCGAGGTCCTGGAGGGTGAGGTCCTGGACCACAACGAGGCCGTCCGCAGCATGAACCGACGCAGCGGCTTCACCGAGGTGGAGTCGTACGAGCGAGAGATCGGCGGCCGTCCGACGCTCGTCCACCGCATCCGCCGTACCCGCGACCAGCAGAAGGCGTGACCATGACCCAGCCCTCCATCCAGATCGGCCCGCACCACATCGGTCCGGACCACGAGCCGTACGTCATCGCGGAGATGTCGGGGAATCATGACGGGTCGTTGGACAAGGCGTTGGAGATCGTGCGGATGGCCGCGGCGGCGGGTGCGCA
>NZ_JAROAV010000007.1 GCF_029439465.1 Luteipulveratus flavus
ACCGCTGGTTGAGCCGACGAGCCGCCCCCACCGCTGGTTGAGCCGACGAGCCGCCACCACCGCGGGTTGAGCCGACGAGCCGCTAGGCGAGTCGAGTCGAAACCCCGTGACGCCCTGGGAGAGTCTCCCTGCGACTCACGGGGTTTCGACTCGTGCCTCGGCTGGCGCCTCGGCCCGGCTCAACCGGCGTGGGCGCTCAACCGGCGGGGGTGCCGAGACGGCGGACACCGCCCCGGCATGGGTCGCCGGGGCGGTGTCTGGTCGGGTCAGCCGCGGGCGCGGGTGGTGAGACCCCAGCCGTACGCGTACTGCGGGTCGTAGAAGCGGTCGCCGACGTTGATCGGCTCCTGGTTCAGCGACTTCGGCCACGTGACCGGCAGCCGTCCGGAGTAGCCGGTCCGCCCGAACAGCGGGTCGGTCACGCCGGTGCCCTCGCTGCCCGGCAGCCAGGACGCGACGAGCCCGTCGATCTTCCTCAGCTGAGCCGGCGGGATGATCATCGGCCGGCCCGAGACGACGAGCACCACGCACGTCTGCGTGGCCGCGCAGACGGTGTCGACCGCCTTGGAGTCGCTCGCGCTGAGCCGCATCGTCTGGGCGGGACGCGCGACGCCGTTGTCCGACCACGGTGCGCTGCCCACGTCACCGAAGCCCTCCGCGTACGGCGTCTCGCCGACGACCACGACACCGACGGCACCCTTCGGGACCGGCGCCGACGCGTCCTTGGAGTACGTCACCGAGCGCGCGTTGGCCTTGATGCCGCCGAGGATCGTGGTGCCCGGCACGGCACCGTTGCCGCCCTGCCAGCTGATCGTCCAGCCGCCGGTCTGGTTCTCCATGCTGTCGGCGCTGCCGCCGGCGACGTACACCGGACGGCCGCCGTTGAGCGGGAGGACGCCGGGCTTGTTCTTCAGCAGGACCTGCGACTTCGCGGCGACCGTACGGGCGAGCGCCCGGTGCTGTGCCGAGCCGACCTCGCCCGTGTGCGTCCGGTCGGTGTACGGGTGCTCGAACAGGCCGAGCTCGAACTTCTTGGTCAGGATGCGCGACACCGCGTCGTCCACGCGCGCCATCGGCACCTTGCCGCTGGTCACCGCCGACTTCAGCGACGTCTGGAAGTTCGCGTAGTCGTACGGCTCCATGAACATGTCGGTGCCGGCGTTGACCCCGGCCACGACCTGCTGGTCGTAGGTGTACGTCTCCGGCTTGATGTGGTGGATGCCCTCGTAGTCGGAGATGACGAACCCGTCGAAGCCCTGGGTGTTCTTCAGCCACCCGGTGATCAGCGAGCGGTTGGCGTGCATGTTGATCCGGTTGCCGAGCCCGTCCTCGGTCCAGTCCACGTCGGAGTAGGACGGCATGACGGTGCCGACGTCGTACTGCTTGATCGCAGGCACGTACGGCGCGAGGGCGAGCCGGTCGAACGTCGCTCGGTCGACCTGGTCGACGCCCTGGTCGATGGCGTAGTTGCCGCTGGTCTTGTCGTTCGAACCGGTTCCGTACGTCGTGAGCCCGTCACCGGCGAAGTGCTTGGCCGTCGAGAGGACATGCTCTGGGCTCGCCAGCCCGCCGGGACCGCCCTGGAAGCCACGGATCGCGGTCTCCATCGACTGCACGAGCGCCGGCGTCTCGCCGTACGCCTCGTACGAGCGTCCCCACCGGTCGTCGCGCGCGACGCACACGCACGGCGAGAACACCCACTGCGGTCCGGTGGCCCGCGTCTCCTGCGCGGTGACCGCGGCGGCGCGCCGGGCGAGGGAGGGGTCGCGGGTGGCGCCGACGCCGACGTTGTGCGGGAAGATCGTCGCGCCGACGAGGTTGCCGTGGCCGTGGACGGAGTCGACGCCGTAGATGATCGGGATCTTCAGCCGGCTCGACATCGCCGCGCGCTGGTAGCGGTCGACCATGTCCGCCCAGGCGGTCGGCGTGTTCTGCGACGGCACGGACCCGCCGCCGGAGAGCACGCTGCCGAGGTGGGCCGTGGCGATCTTCGAAGGGTCGGAGTCGATGGCGCCGCGCTCGGCCTGGGTCATCTGGCCGATCTTCTCGTCCAGGTTCATCCGGCCGAGCAGGTCCGCGACGCGCTGCGGGATCGGCAGGGCAGGGTTCTGGTACGGGAGCGCGGCCTGCGCGCCGGCCGTGGGCGCTCGGTCCGGCGCCTGGGCGATCGCGGGAGCCGCGACGGGTGCGGACGCCGCGACCACGAGTGCGAGAGATAGGGCGAGCTTTCCGGTGGGGTGATGGTGCATCGTGCCGGCCTCTCTGCCGTCGATACGGGGGATGTTCGCCAACGTATGACCGATATGTACGTACTCACGGGTTAGTCGCGGCCGATCTCGCCGGTTTCGTACGGAGTCCGTTGATAACTCGGTAGCCTCCGACGCGTGTCCCCCTCCGAGGTAGGCGCCCTCGCCCGGCTGCGAGCGACCAACCGGCGTGCGGTCATGCGCGCGCTGACCCAGCACGGCCCGTCCAGCCGCGCCGACCTCGCCCGGCGCACCGGCCTGTCGCCCACGACGGTCTCCGGGATCGTGCGGGATCTGCTCGCCGATGGGGTCCTCTCCCAGCAGGACGAGCGCGGCCGGCCGCACAAGGGCGGCAGCGGCAGGCCCCCGAGGCTGCTGACGCTGTCGGCCCAGCGCGGGGCCGTCGCCGGCATCGACATCGGTCACCGGCACGTCCGGGTCGCGGTCGCCGACCACGTCGGCCGGATCGCCCACGAGCTGGAGCGCCGCGTCGACTCCGACGAGCGCGGTCCGCGCACGATGGACGTCGCGTGCGAGCTGCTGGACGAGGCGCTCGGCGCCGCGGACGCCGGAGCGCTGACGGCCGTGGGGCTCTCGGTGCCGGCGCCGATCGACCGCCGCTCGGCCCGGATCAGCACCGGCATCCTGCCCGGCTGGCGCGGCGTCGTGCCGGTCGAGGACCTCGCCGCCCGGGTCAACGTCCCGGTCACGGCCGACAACGACGCGAACCTCGGGGCGCTCGCCGAGGTGCACCACGGGGCCGCTCGCCGCTCCCAGCACGTCGTCTACCTCAAGCTCGCCAGCGGCGTCGGTGCCGGGCTCGTGATCGGCCGGCAGGTGTTCCGCGGTGCGACCGGTCACGCGGGCGAGATCGGCCACGTGCGGGTCCAGGAGCACGGCACGGTCTGCCGGTGCGGGAGCCGCGGCTGTCTGGAGACCGAGGTCTCGGTGCCGCGCCTGATCGAGCTGCTGCAACCCGCGTACGACCTGCCGCTGGACGTCGACACCGTGCGGGCCCTCGAACGGGACGGTGACGCGGGCGTACGGCGCGTGCTCGAGGACGCCGGCGCCACGGTCGGGCGGGTCGTGGCCGACCTGTGCAACGCGGTGAACCCCTCGCTGGTGGTCGTGGGCGGACCGTTCGGCGGGTCCACGGCGCTGCACCGCGGGCTGCAGGCGGCACTGGACCGGTACGCCCAGCCGGACATCGCGCACGCGGTGAGCATCGTCCCGGGCGAGCTCGGGACGGAGGCGCAGGTCCGGGGAGCCATCGCCCTCGCGCTCGCCGGCCTCATCCAGCAGCGGGACGCCGCGCCGATCGGCTGAGAACGCCTCGCCCGCAACGGGGTTCGGCCGACGTGACCCAGGTCTCACCGCCCTGAACTGGAACCGTTCCAGACAAGCCGTTAGGTTTCAGGGCGTCGGCAGGTCCGCCACGTACGACCGTGGCCCGGGCTTGCCGTCGCCCATCTCACGCGACGATCAGGAGCACTCCTTGTCCCTCATCAACACCCCGATCAAGCCCTTCACGGCGACCGCGTTCCGTAACGGCACCTTCGTGGACGTGACCGAGGCGGACATCCAGGGCAAGTGGGCGATCTTCTTCTTCTACCCGGCCGACTTCACCTTCGTCTGCCCGACCGAGCTGGGCGACCTGGCCGAGCAGTACGACGAGCTCCAGCGCCTGGGCGTCGAGGTCTTCTCCGTCTCGACCGACACCCACTTCACCCACAAGGCGTGGCACGGCTCGTCCGAGACCATCGGCAAGATCCAGTACGCGATGATCGGCGACCCGACCCTGCAGATCTCGCGGAACTTCGAGATCCTGCGTGAGGACGAGGGCCTGGCCGACCGCGGCACGTTCCTGGTCGACCCGGACGGCATCATCCAGTTCACCGAGGTCACCGCCGAGGGCATCGGCCGCAACGCCACCGAGCTGGTCCGCAAGGTCAAGGCCGCCCAGTACGTCCGCAACCACCCGGGCGAGGTCTGCCCCGCCGCGTGGGAGGAGGGCGAGGAGACCCTCGCCCCCAGCCTCGACCTCGTCGGCAAGATCTGACCCCACCACCGATCCGCCGGTTGAGCCGGGGCCGACTCCGCCGGTTCAGCCGCTGGTGAGCAGCGCACTCCGCTGGTTGAGCCGGTCGAGCCGCTAGGCGAGACCGTGTCGAAACCCGGTGCCGCGGGGGGAGAGTCTCCCTCGCGGTCCGGTGGTTTCGACTCGGGACTTCGCTAGCGCTCCGTCCCGGCTCAACCAGCGGTTGCCCCGCTCGAATTCGACTCTGTCACAGAGGAGCTGACGTGCTCGACGCCAACCTGACCGCCCAGCTGACGGCGTACCTGGAGAAGATCCGGCAGCCGATCGTGCTGCGTGCCTCGCTCGACGACGGCACCAAGTCCGCCGAGCTGCGTGGTCTGCTCGACCAGATCGCCGGCCTGTCCGAGCGCGTGTCCGCGTCGTACGACGGCACGGACGCGCGGCGCCCGTCGTTCGTGATCGAGCGGGTCGGCTCGCCGGACGTCGCCGTCACGTTCGCGGGCATCCCGCTGGGCCACGAGTTCACCTCGCTGGTGCTGGGGCTGCTGCAGGTCGGCGGCCACCCGTCCAAGGAGGCCGTCGAGACGATCGAGCAGATCCGCGACCTCACGGGCGAGCACCACTTCGAGACGTTCTTCTCGCTGTCCTGCCAGAACTGCCCGGACGTCGTCCAGGCGCTCAACCTGATGAGCATCCTCAACCCGGGCATCACCCACACGGCGATCGACGGCGGCGTCTTCCCGGACGAGGCAAAGGCGCGCGAAGTCCTCGCGGTACCAACGGTGTTCAAGGACGGCGAGGTCTTCGGTCAGGGCCGGATGACGCTCGATGAGATCCTGACCAAGGTCGACTCCGGTGCGGCCGAGCGGGCGACGTCCGCGCTCGAGGGCGCCGACCCGTACGACGTCCTGGTCATCGGCGGCGGTCCGGCCGGCGCGGCCGCGGCGATCTACGCGGCCCGCAAGGGAATTCGTACGGGCCTGGTCGCGGAGCGGTTCGGCGGTCAGACGCTCGACACGATGGCGATCGAGAACTTCGTCTCCGTCCCGCACACGGAGGGGCCACGGTTCGCGGCGGACCTGGAGCGGCACGTCAAGGACTACGACGTCGAGCTGATCACCTCCCAGCGCGCCGCCGAGCTGGTCACCGAGCCCGACGCGGCCGGCCACCTGGGTGTGCGCCTCGACTCCGGCCCGACCCTGCGTGGGAGGACGGTCGTGCTCGCGACCGGCGCGCGCTGGCGGACGATGGACGTGCCCGGTGAGGACGACTACCGCAACAAGGGCGTCACGTTCTGCCCGCACTGCGACGGGCCGCTGTTCAAGGGCAAGCCGGTCGCGGTCATCGGCGGCGGCAACTCCGGTGTCGAGGCAGCCATCGACCTCGCGGGCCTCGCCTCGCACGTCACGCTCATCGAGTACGCCGACCGGCTCGGTGCCGACGAGGTGCTGCAGCGCAAGGTGCGGTCCCTGGCGAACGTCGACGTCGTCCTGAGCGCCCGGACCACCGAGGTCCTCGGCGACGGCTCGAAGGTGACCGGTCTGACGTACGAGTCGCGTACCGACCGCTCGGTCCAGAACCTCGACGTGTCAGGCATTTTCGTGCAGATCGGCCTGCTGCCGAACACCGAGTGGCTGAAGGAGTCGGTCGCAGTCACCCGGCACGGCGAGGTCGAGATCGACGCCGCCGGTGCGACCAACGTCCCGGGCGTCTTCGCGGCGGGCGACTGCACCACGACGCCGTACAAGCAGATCGTGGTGGCCACTGGCGCGGGCTCGACCGCGGCCCTGAGCGCGTTCGACCACCTGATCCGCAGCTGAACCTCGTACGACGCGAGACAACCGCCCGGACGCGAGGACGTCCTCGCGTCCGGGCGGTTGCCCGGCCACCGATCAGTTCAGCGTGAAGCGCTGTGCGTCACCGCCGATGCAGTCGTACAGCTGCAGCGTCGCGACGTCGTGGGTGCCCTGGTTGACGTCGAGACACCGCCCCGACTGCGGGTTGTAGACCGACCCGTCCGAGCGGAGCTGGAACTTCTGCGCCCCTCCGTTCGGGATGCAGTCCCAGATCTCCAGCTTGGAGAAGTTCGCGGTCGCGTTGCCGGCCACGTCGAGACAGAACCCCAGGCTGGTGACCGTCTGGGTGTCGGGGTGGTAGACCCACTTCTGGTCCTGGGCCTCCGGTCGTTCGGTGACGATCGTGTAGCAGGGCCACGTCTGCACGGCCTGACCGCGAGCCCGCACGTCGTCACCGGCGACGTCGACGCAGTTCTGCGGGTTGCCGACCTCGTGCGAGGACGGCTGGATCGCCGGGAGCAGCGGGACTCCGTCGGTCACCGTGAACTGCTGCGCCGCGTTGCCGTTGCAGTCGTACAGCTGCAGCGGCGTGCCGTTGGTCAGGTTGCCGCTGGGGTCGTCCAGGCAGCGCCCCGAGTGCGGGTTGAAGATCGTGCCGTCGCCACGGACGATCCACTGCTGCCCGGCCACCGCGGGGTTGCAGTCGTAGAGCTGCACCCGCGTGCCGTTGGCGGTGCCGTTGCCGACGGCGTCCAGGCACCGGCTCATGGTGCCCAGGGTGTGGATGCCGTACGCGCTGCCCTCCCAGTGCTGGTCGGCCGCGCGCGTCCGGCAGTCCCAGAGCTGGACCTGCTTGCCGTTGCCTCCCTTGTCGTCGGCCGCGACGTCGACGCACTTGCCGGCGTGGGTGATGGTCGAGCCGGGGCCGCCTCCGCTGTTGGCACCGTTGTAGTGCTGTGCGGCGACGTTGGCCTGCACCTGGTTGTCGGCCGCGTCGGTGGAGAAGCCCGCGGTCATCACACCCTCGAAGAACGTGGCAGTCCCGGCGTTGGAGTTGTCGCCGCCGGCGCCCAGCACGATCGAGCCCTCCAGCCGCATCGGGGTGTACGACTGCCCGGGCGGGCCGAGCACCGTTCCGGAGGGCAGCGCGCCGTCGTACCACATGGTCATCGCGGTGGCCGCCGTGCCGTCGGTCGCGTCAGCGCCCTTGAGCGAGTAGCGGCTCGTGCCGTTGTTGCGGGTGAGCGCGGTGACGAACTCGCTGGGGTTGCCGTGGTTCTGGGTGCTGACCGGGGTGGCGCCCTGGAACACGCCGTTCTCGAGGTCGTTCTGCACCCACGGGCCGTAGCCGTAGGCCTTGTCGCCGCGGAAGACGCCGTTCAGCGTCGACAGGTTGACGGTGTCCATCGTGCCGGCCAGGTCGTCGGTCTGCCGCGCCTCCACGTTGCCGAAGTCGGAGCAGCAGCCGTTGTTGACGTTGGTGCCGCTGGCGACCTCGTAGATGGTCTCCGGGCTGGAGCCGCGCGCGGTCCCACGGGTGTCCGCTGCGGCGCGCCGGTAGGACACCCGCGGCGGCATGTAGATGCCGTACACCTTGGTGCCGTTGACGGTCACGGGGACGGCGGTCGCGTCGGCGGGGGAGTTGTCCGTCCCCTGCTGACCGTCCGGCAGTCGGGGGAAGACGGTCAGGTCGTTGTGGTTCGAGGTCTGGTCGTAGATCGTCGGGATGACGCACGAGGTGCTGCGGCAGAAGGCGTCCTGTGCGGCGGCGTTGGCGTACCCGCCCGCCGACAGGGTGGAGATGGTGGTCGTGGCGCCGTCGGAGGTCCGCCTCACCTGGTAGAGCGGCCCGTTGTAGCCGGAGGACAGTGCCCGGGTGGAGCTGAAGGCGGCCACGCACGGGTTGCCCGCGCCGGCGTAGATGTCGCAGGGACCCGTCCCGGCGGCGTGCGCCGGCCCGGCGGAGACCGGCCCGACGGCGACGAAGGCGCACGCCAGGAGGATGGACGAGAGCCAGGCCTGCAGCAGGCGGCGTCGGCGGTGATGGGTGGGTGAGGATCGTGTCGGCACGGCGTGTCTCCCTCTCGAGCGTCGGGGTCGAGCTCCCGCACCGGTGAGCCGGGGGCTCTCAGTGAACGTGGTTAATCGATTAACCACGTGAAGGAGTTTAGTGGGCCGCAGGCCCGAGCACCAGAGCTCGCAGAACCCTTGTCGGCGCGTTGAACAGGTGCTACGTTCCGCTTCAACGATTAACTGCTTAATCGTTCAAGCGACGGGAGCTGCGATGGCGCAGGGCGTTCAGGGACGCGTGACGTTGAAGGACGTCGCCGCGCGCGTCGGCATCTCGCCCGCGGCCGTGTCGATGGCGCTCTCCGGTCGGTCGCGGATCAGCGCCGCGACGGTCGAGCAGGTCAAGGCCGCGGCAGCCGAGCTGGGGTACGTGCCGAGCTCCGCCGCGAAGGCCCTGCGCAACCAGCGCTCGGGGGTGATCGCCGTGATCGTCCCCAACTCCACCCAGCACGTGTTCGGGCACAGCTACTTCATGCAGGTGCTGACCGGCGTCTCCTCGGCCGCGAACGAGCGCGACCTCCAGGTGCTGGTGTCCACCTCCGCCAGCGAGGCCAGCGGCCTGACCGCGTACGAGCGGGTGATGCGGTCGCGGACCGCTGATGGCGCCATCGTGACCAGCTCGGCGATCGGCGACCCCAACATCGAGCGGCTCACCGCCGGCGGTCTGGCGGTGGTCCTGATCGGCAACTACCCGGAGCTGCCGGGCACGACCAGCGTCGGTATCGACGACGTCGCGGCGTCCCGCATGGTCACCGAGCACCTGATCGAGGTGCACGGCAAGCGGTCCCTGCTCCACGTCACCGGCCCGCTCGACCACCAGACCGCCGTCGACCGTCGCGAGGGCTTCCTCGACGCCGTACGGGCACACGGCCTGCTCGCGGCGTCCGATGTGGTCGAGGGCGACTTCAGCGAACGCGCCGGGTACGACGCGCTGGACGGGCGTCGCCTCGGGGCGGACGGCTTCGACGGGGTGGTCTTCGCCAACGACGACATGGCATTCGGTGGGCTCCAGCTGCTGCGTCGTACGGGTCTGAGCGTCCCGGGCGACGTCGCCGTCGTGGGCTTCGACGACTTCGGGCTGTCCCGGATCACCGACCCCGGCATCACCACCGTCCACGTCCCCGCCGAGCAGATGGCCCGCCTCGCGGCGGAACGCCTGATCCCCCGGATCGAGGACCCGACCGCCGCACCCACCCGCGACGACCTCGAGGTGTCACTGGTCCTTCGTGAGTCGTGCGGCTGCGCCCGCGAGGACGTCGTCCTGCTGCGCAACTGACCTGCATCCCCCCGCACCACCACCACGGAGCTCGAAGGAGAGTTCAGATGAGGAAGACCATCGCCTCGCTCGCCGGAGGCGCACTGCTGCTCACCGCCCTGACCGGATGCTCCGGTGGATCCGACAGCTCGGCCGGCGGCCCGACCGAGCTGACGGTCTGGACCGGGTTCACCGGCGGCGACCGACCCGGCTACGACCAGATCGTCAAGGACTTCAACGCCTCGCACCCGAACGTCAAGGTCAAGATGGTCGTCCAGCCGTGGGACACCATCACCCAGAAGCTCCCCTCCGCGTGGTTGACCGGCAGCGGGCCGGACATCGCGGCGCCCAGCTTCGACCCCAACGTCATCGCCAACTATGTCAAGACCGGCTCGGTGCTGCCGCTGACCGCCACCGGCGCGGGGACCACCGAGATCAATACCGACCAGATCGCCCCGACCCTGGTCAAGGAGTACACGTACGACGGCAAGCTGTACGCGGTCCCGGCCAACTACGCGACGCTGAGCCTGTACTACAACAAGAAGATGTTCGCGGCCGCGGGCATCACCTCGCCGCCCTCGACGGTGACCGAGCTCCTCGCCGACGCCAAGAAGCTGACGAACCCGGCGAAGAAGCAGTACGGCCTCGTGCTGGCCGACAACCAGACGATCCAGATGTGGCCGATCCTGCAGTGGCTCCAGGGCGGCGACATCGTGGACGCGAAGAACTGCAGCGTGCTGCAGAGCGCGGCCGGTCAGGCGAGCCTGAAGCCGTGGGCGGACGCCGTGGCCAAGGACAAGATCTCCCCGGTCGGGCTCACCGGAGCGAGCGCCGACGCGCTCTTCTCCGGCGGCAAGGCGGCGATGGAGATGAACGGGCCATGGGCAGCGCCCGGCTACAAGTCGGCGGGCATCGACCTGGGCGTCGCGAAGATCCCGGTCGGCGTCGACGGCAAGGCGGTCACGCTGGGATCGACCGCACCGCTGGCGGTCTCGGCCAAGACCAAGCACCCGCAGCAGGCGCAGGAGTTCCTCGCCTACTGGACCAGCAAGGCGGCTCAGAAGAAGTTCTCTCTGGCGACCGGCTTCCCGACGCTGCGCACCGACCTCGCGACCGACCCGCAGCTGCTGGCGAACCCCGTCATCGCGACCTTCACCGCCCAGGTGCCCGACGCCCGGCTCTACCTGCCGCGGGTGCCCCAGGCGACCCAGGTCGACACCAACGGCTACGTGCCGCTGATCGGCAAGATCACGCGCGGTGAGGACATCGGCGCCCAGACCGCGGCCGCCGGCAAGACGATCGACGGCCTCACCGGCTGCTCGTCGTGACCTCGCGGGCGACCACCCGGGCGTGGGCGGCTCCGCGAGCCTCCCAGGCCCGGGTGGAACCGGCGGCGCGACGCCGCAGGGCGCTCCGCTGGCAGCCGGCCTGGTTGTTCATGGCGCCGAGCCTGCTGATCCTGGGGGTGTTCGTCGTCTACCCCATCGGGATCTCGTTCTGGTACAGCCTGCACGACTGGACCATCGGGGCACCCGAGCAGCCGTTCGTCGGTCTGGACAACTACCGCGCCCTGGCCTCGGACACCCAGTTCCGCAACGCCCTGGTCAACACGCTGGAGCTGACGGTGGTGTCGGTGGTGGTGCTCGTCGTCCTCGGCCTGGCCCTGGCGCTGGCGCTGATCGGCGAGGGACGGATGACGCGGGTGGTCCGGTCGGCGTTCTTCTTCCCGACCATCGTGTCGCTCACCTCGATCGGCCTGGTCTGGCGGTTCCTGCTCGACCCGGACCTCGGGCTGGTCGGCGGCATCAGCAGCGCCCTGCACATCCCGCGGGTCGACTGGCTGCAGTCCACGAGCCTGGCGCTGCCGACCGTGATCTTCGTCGACATCTGGAAGAACGCCGGCTTCGTGATGGTCATCCTCCTCGGCGCGCTCAAGGCCGTGCCGGCCGAGCGGATCGAGGCCGCCCGGCTCGACGGTGCCGGACGGTGGCAGCTGGTCCGGCACATCCTTGTGCCGTCGATCCGGCCCACGCTGCTGTTCGCGACGCTCATCCTGACGATCCAGTCGCTGCAGCTGTTCGACCTCGTCTACGTGATGACCGGCGGCGGCCCGCTCTTCGCCACCGACACCTTGGTCAACCAGGTCTTCCGGGAGGGCTTCGTCAACTTCCGGACCGGCTACGCCTCGGCGATCTCCTGGGTGCTCTTCGTCCTGATCATGCTGGTCTCGGCGGTGCAGCTGCGAGTGTTCAGGTACGACGATGTCGACTGAGTCGTCCCGGCAGCGGCGACCGGGTGGTGCCGTCCACTCCGCGCGGCCGGCCGTGGTGCTGAAGTGGCTCCTGCTGGGCGCCGGTCTGGTGGTCGCGGTGGTCCCGTTCCTGTGGATGCTGTCGGTGTCGTTCCGTACCGAGGGAGACCTGTTCGCCCACCCGGCCAGCCTCCTGCCCCATGAGTGGACGCTGCACGGGTACGGCGCCGTCTGGCAGCAGCTGCCGTTCCTGCGGCTCGTGCTGAACAGCGTCGTCTTCGCGGTCGGGACCACGGCGCTGACGCTGCTGCTGGACTCCCTGTGCGCGTACGCGTTGGCCCGGATGCGGTTCCGCGGCCGCAACCTGTGCTTCTTCCTGGTCCTGGCGACGCTGATGGTGCCGTTCCAGGTGACCCTCATCCCGGTGTTCGTCGAGCTGTTCCACCTGGGCTGGCTCAACACCTACCAGGGCCTCATCGTGCCGCGCGCCACCAGCGCGTTCGGCATCTTCCTGCTGCGGCAGTCGTTCATGTCCATCCCCACCGAGCTGGACGAGGCGGCGCGCATCGACGGCGCCGGCCACCTGCGCATCTACGCCCAGGTCATCCTTCCCTTGGCACGGCCCGCCCTGGTCACGGTCGGCCTGCTGAACTTCATGGCGCTGTGGAACGACCTGCTCTGGCCGCTGGTGGTGTCCACCAACCCCGAGATGCGCACTCTCCCGGCCGGACTCACGCTGTTCGGCGGCCAGCACGTCACCGACCATGCAGTGCTGTTCGCCGGCGCGACGATCTCGCTGCTGCCCCTGGCGGTCGCGTTCTTCCTCGCCCAGCGCTCGTTCGTCGCCGGCATCGCGACCAGCGGACTGAAGTAGCCCATGGCCGACTCCTTCCCGCCCGGCTCGATGTCCTGGCTGCTGGGCATCGAGGACACCTGCGTCCACCCGCCCGCCCGGTTCGACATGGCCACGCTGGACGAGCACGCGCTGACCGACCACGACACGTACTGGCGCGAGGACCTCGACACCGTCCGGCGACTGGGCGCTACGGGCCTGCGGTACGGCGTCAGCTGGCCGCTCGTGCACGTCGCCCCCGGGGTGTTCGACTGGTCGGTCCTGGACGAGCGCCTGCCGTACGCCGCCGGCGACCTCGGGCTGACCGTCATCGCCGACCTGGTGCACTACGGCACGCCGACCTGGCTGGACGACGCGTTCGCCGACCCGGGGTACCCGGCCGCGATCGCCGAGTTCGCCGGCGCGTTCGCCGCCAGGTACCGAGGGTTGGTCGACCACATCACGCCGCTGAACGAACCGGTCACGACGGCCTCCTTCAGCGGACTGCGCGGCATCTGGCCGCCGGCGCTCACCGGGTGGACCGGGTGGACGACCGTCGCCCTCGGCGTCGTGGCCGGCATCCGGGCCGCCATCGCCGCTGCCCGCGCCGCCAATCCCGACGTGGTCGTCGTCCATGTGGAGGCCTCGGCGCTCTACCTGCCGTCGACCCCGGACCTGGAGTCGCACGCCGAGCTGCTGCGCTCGCTGGCGACGCTGCCGACGGACCTGCTGCTCGGGCGGGTGGACGGCGCTCATCCGATGTACGGCTGGCTGCTGGAGCACGGCGCCGGCGCGGACGTGCTCGCGGGCCTGCGCAGCGAGGTCCCGACGATCGACCTGCTCGGGATGAACTACTACCCCGACCTCACTCCTCGCACGTTGGTCGACGGCGGCGGCGCGATCGAGCAGGTCACCACGAACCGGTGGGTCGAGGGCCTGCGCGAGTGCCTGCAGTCCTTCGCCGCCCGGTACCAGGCGCCGATCCTGGTCACCGAGACCAGCATCGAAGGCAGCGCCGAGCGTCGCGCCGACTGGCTGACGGCCTCGACCCGCGAGGTGCTGGCGCTGCGTGAGGCGGGTCTGGACATCCGCGGCTACACCTGGTGGCCGCTGCTGGACTTCGTGGACTGGTCCTACGCCTCGGGTGGGCGCAACGTGGAGGAGTTCCTGCTCGCGCCGACCTCCGACGGGCACGGTCACCGACCGGCCGACGAGCAGTTCGGTGACGTCAGCGCGGGCAAGGCCGCCTTCCTGCGCCGGATGGGACTGCTGTCCCTGCACGAGGGGCCCGACGGCACGCTCGCCCGGGTCGAGGGCGCAGCCTCCGCCGCCTTCCGTTCCGTCGCCGACCGTGCCGACCGGCGTACGCCACCCGAACATGTCTCGTGAGCCGGTGTGGGACGGCTACTTCGCCGACCCGTTCCTGCTGGACACCGGTGACGGTTACGTCGCGTACGGCTCCAGCGAACCCTTCACCGACTCAGGCAGCCGGGTCACGGCGCTCGTCTCTGCCGACCTGGTCACCTGGCACTCCGCGGGGACGGTGCTGCAGGTCGACGCTGCGCTCGGGACCGACGTGTGGGCACCGGAGGTCGTCCATACCGACGGCCGGTACTGGATGTACTACTCCGTCGGGACGGGCATCCACGGGCACCACCTGCGCGTCGCCACCTCCGACGGCCCGCTCGGGCCGTTCGTCGACGCCGGTGTCGACCTGACCCCACACGAGACGTTCGCCATCGACCCGCACCCGTTCCGCGACGTCGACGGCACGTGGTACCTCTTCTTCGCCCGTGACGTGCTCGACGCCGACCGGCCGGGTACTCATCTGGCCGTTGCCCGGATGCGGTCGATGACCGAGCTCGAACCCGAGGTCTGGCCAGTCCTGGAGCCGGACGCCGACTGGCAGCTCTACGAGCGCGACCGCTCGATGTACGGGCGCCGCCTGGACTGGCACACTCTGGAGGGGCCGTCGGTCACCCGCCGAGGGGGCCGCTACTGGCTCTTCTACTCCGGCGGTTCGTGGGAGGGGCCCGGCTACGGCGTGTCGTACGCCACGGCCGACCAGCCGTTCGGGCCGTGGCGGCACGCACCCACGCAGGGCCCCGCCGTGCTCAGCTCCGCCTCGACCGGTCTGCGCGGTCCTGGCCACAGCTCCCTGCTGCCGCTGCCGGACGGCTCGACCCGGATCAGCTTCCACGCCTGGGACTCCGTCGGGACGCGGAGGCAGATGTACATCGAGCCGTTGGTGTGGGGTCCGGACGGGCCGTCCGTCAGCCCCTGACTCCGTCGGTCACGATCTCGTGTCGGGCGACCCGTCCTGCTCGCGGGCGGGCGGTGGGTGTGGTGATGTCCTCGTACGGCTCCGCACGCGCAGCGCCGGTCACGGTCATGAGGGGGAACGATGCGCGGACGAGTCGCGGGTCTCCTGCTGGCAGCGATGGTCGTCGCGACCACGTTGAGTGCGTGTGGAGCGGCGGCGTTGCCGGCGGCGAGGTCCAGCTCGGCGACGCGTGCGTACGCGATCGGTGAGTGGGTCGGGAGCTACGGCTCATTGGCCGACCTGTCGCGGCAGAGCACGATGATCGTGCGTGGCACCGTGTCGTCGGCGCCCCCGCAGGTCGTGCCCGCAGCGATGCCGGGCTCGGAGGACCTTGTCGATCTGGCGACCGTCGTGACGTTCCGCGTCACGCAGACGCTGGGAGGGGACCTACGCTCGGGCACCGAGCTGAAGATCCATCAGTCAGGGTCTCCTGACGCGCCGCTCTTCGACCCGGAGGAGAGCGCGTGGCTCGTCGGCGGGCGCGAGTACGTCCTCTACCTCAAGCCATTCTTCTTCGTCCCGGGCAGGTCGACCGGCAGGTACGTCGTCACCGGCGGTCTGGGTGCGTTCGCTCCGAGCGGGGACGCGCTCACCCGGACGACGGCCCGCGACACGGTGCCGCGAACGACGGACCTCCAGGCAGTGACGGCGAGTGCCGGGGTGCTGGGCACCCGGCCCGCCGCCCCCTGACCGTCAGGCCTCGCGGTACAGGTCGGGCACCTGCGGCCGGGCGAGCCGGAGCCCCGGTTCGCACTGAGGCCATAAGGAGAAGTGCGCTGTGACGCACCGTCGCTTACGGCTGCCCGGCGAGGTGGTGATCGACGATCGGCCACCAGTGGCGGGTGGTCAGTTCCGCTCGCCCGCGCTCGAGCGTGACCCAATCGCCGGCGACGACCGGCTCCGCTGCCTGGGTCGCGAGCAGGACAAGGACGTGCGCGTACGGCGTCGGGTGCGGGTACGACGCGTCCGGCCGCGGGACGACGTTGCGGACGTACCCGATGCAGCGGGTCGTGACGTCCGGCCGGCCAAAGACGTCCTCGGCGAGGCGGGCGATGCCGTACGCCGGTCGCTCGCGCGCGTCGGCCGGGCCGAGGAACCGGGTCGGCAGGTCCATGCCCTTGACCGTCTCGACGCAGAAGAACTCCGGCTCGCTCGCCCCGGCCGTACGCGTGAGCAGCAGCCGGACGATGACCGCCGGCTCCGGGAGCGAGCAGTCGTCGCCGGCCCACACCTCGGCCGTGCTCCCGGATGGCAGCCAAGGCGCGTCAAGGGTGGTGACGATCAGCTGCGCCTCGGTCATGGCGCGACGTTAGCGGTCCGCGTGTCGGTGAGCGGGCGCTCGCCGGGCCCGCGGCACGCTGAGGAGCGGCCCGAGCGGTCGCTGGTGGTGCTGGTTCGGGTGATTCGGGCGCAGGGAGCGGCCCGAGCGGTCGCTCGTGGTGTGACGTGTCCGCTCAGCGGCCGAGCGAGTGGGGCGGCGTCGGCGGGCTGTCCTCCATCTGGATGCCGGTGGCGACGACCAGGCCACCGAGCATGAACGCGGCGATCCCGACCGCGAGCGTGGTCGGCTGCGGTCCGGTCCAGCTGCTCCGGCGCTGCGGTGCGTGCTCGTCGTGGTCGCCGTGTCCGGCATGCTCGTCGTGGCCCATGTATTCGTGGGTGAGTGCGTGGCCCTTGCCGCGGTTCATCAGGTAGCGGTTGACCGGGTACGCGGCGGCGAACGCGACCACGAACGACAGCATCATCGACAGCCAGAACAGCGGCCGGTCCAGGCCGGCGTCCATGGCTCCGGGCACGCTCAGCATCACCGTGTTGTCGACGATCTCCATGGTGGCGATCGACAGCGTGTCGGCGGCGAGCACGAGCTTGAGCGCCGACCCCAGGTCGATGCCGGCCAGCACCACGGGCAGCGACGACAACGAGTACCCGAAGACGAAGGCCAGCGCGACCGACAGCACGGTTGTCGGCAGGTTGCCCCAACCCTGCTGGGTGCCGATCAGCAGACCTATGATCTCGCCGATCGCACAGCCGGTCAGGCAGTGCAGGGTGGCGCTGGCCGCCATCGCGTCGAAGCGTCGCATCACGAGACCTCCTCGCTGGACGCGGTGGCGCGAAAACCGCGCAGCCGCAAACTGTTCGAGACGACGAAGACCGACGAGAGCGCCATCGCCAGCCCGGCCAGCATCGGGTTGAGCAACCCGGCGGCGGCCAGCGGCAGAGCGGCCACGTTGTACGCGAACGCCCAGAACAGGTTGCCCTTGATCGTCGCGAGCGTACGGCGGGAGAGCCGGATCGCGTCGACCGCGACCCGCAGGTCGCCGCGGACCAGCGTCAGGTCACTGGCCTCGATCGCGACGTCGGTGCCTGTACCCATCGCCAGTCCGAGGTCGGCCTGCGCGAGCGCGGCTGCGTCGTTCACCCCGTCGCCGACCATGGCGACCGAACGACCCTGTGACTGAAGCCGTTTCACCACATCGACCTTGTCGGCGGGCAGGACGTCCGCGATCACCTCGTCGATGCCGACCTCGTCGGCGACCGCGCGAGCCACCACCTCGTTGTCGCCGGTCAGCAGGACCGGGCGGAGTCCGAGGTCCCGCAGCCCGCGTACCGCCGCCGCGGACGTCGGCTTCACCCGGTCGGCCACCGCGAGCACGCCGCGCGCCTCGCCGTCCCAGGCGACCGCGATCGCCGTCGCGCCCGAGGTCCGTACGTCGTCCAGTGCCGTACGAAGGTCGTCCGGCAGCGTGATCGCCCACTGCTCCAGCAGGGCGGGTCGTCCCACGACGACCGCGTGGCCCTCGACGACGCCAGTCGCGCCGAGTCCCTCGACGTTCTGGAAGGACTCGACGGCCGGTCCGTCGCCGGCGGCGCTCGCGACAGCGCGGGCGACGGGATGCTCGGACGCGCGCTCGACCGCTCCGGCAAGGCGCAGCACGTCCTCGCGCGAATGACCGGTGGCGGGTCGGACGTCGGCGAGCGTCATCTCGCCGGTGGTCACGGTGCCGGTCTTGTCGAGGACGACCGTGTCGACCGCGCGCGTGGACTCCAGCGCCTCCGGGCCCTTGATGAGGATGCCCAGCTGCGCGCCGCGCCCGGTGCCGACCATCAGCGCGGTCGGGGTGGCGAGGCCGAGGGCGCACGGGCACGCGACGATCAGGACGGCGACAGCGGCGGTGAACGCCGCAGTGGCGCCCTCGCCCGCACCGAGCCAGAAGCCGAGCGTCGCGACGGCCAGCGCGATGACGACGGGGACGAAGACGCCGGAGATCCGGTCGGCCAGCCGCTGGACCTGCGCCTTGCCGTTCTGCGCGTCCTCGACGAGGCGGGCCATCTGCGAGAGCTGGGTGTCCGCGCCGACCCGAGTGGCGCGGACGACCAGGCGGCCGCCCGCGTTGACGGTTGCGCCGACGACCGCGTCCCCGGCACCGACCTCGACCGGGACGGACTCTCCCGTCAGCATCGACGCGTCGACGGCGGAGGAGCCCTCGACGACGACGCCGTCGGTGGCGACCTTCTCGCCCGGGCGGACGACGAACTGGTCGCCGACGCTCAGCTCGGCCACCGGCGTACGGACCTCGCGGCCGTCGCGCAGGACGGAGACCTCCTTGGCGCCGAGCTCCATCAACGAGCGCAGGGCGGCTCCGGAGGCGCGCTTGGAGCGGGCCTCGAAGTAGCGCCCGGCCAGCAGGAACGTCGTCACCCCGGCCGCGGCCTCGAGGTAGATGTTGCCCGCGCCGTCGGTGCGTTCGACCGCGATCCGGAACGGGTGCGTCATGCCGGGCTCGCCCGCGGTGCCGAGGAAGAGCGCGTACAGCGACCAGCCGAACGCGGCGAGCGTGCCCACCGACACGAGGGTGTCCATGGTGGTCGCGCCGTGGCGCAGGTTGGTCCAGGCCGCGCGGTGGAACGGCCACGCGCCCCAGACGACGACCGGTGCGGCGAGCGTCAGCGACGCCCACTGCCAGTAGTCGAACTGCCACGCGGGCACCATCGCGAGCAGGATCACCGGCACCGAGAGGACCGCCGAGACGACCAGTCGCTCGCGCAGGGACCGGAGGTGCTCGTCCGCCGGGTCGTGCTCGACGGCGTCGGCGGCCGGGGCGGCGGTCGGTGGTGCGGGCAGGGCCGCCTGGTAGCCGGCCGCCTCGACCGTGGCGACCAGCTCGTCGGGGGAGACGGTGGTCGGGTAGGCGACCTTGGCCTTCTCGGTGGCGTAGTTGACGGTGGCGCTGACGCCGTCCATCTTGTTCAGCTTGCGCTCGATCCGGTTCGCGCAGGAGGCGCAGGTCATCCCCGTGATCGCCAGCTCGATGCTGTCCGTCGCCGCATCACTCGCGTGCGTCGTCATCGCGTCCTCCTCGTCATCACTGGTGTGGCAGGCCCGCCCGCCGGTCGAGCCGCCCCTCCCGCTGGTTGAGCCGCCCCTCCCGCCGGTCGAGCCGCCCCTCCCGCTGGTTGAGCCGCCCCTCCCGCCGGTCGAGCCGCCCCTCCCGCTGGTTGAGCCGCCCCTCCCGCCGGTCGAGCCGCCCCTCCCGCTGGTTGAGCCGCCCCTCCC
>NZ_JAROAV010000008.1 GCF_029439465.1 Luteipulveratus flavus
CCGCCGGTCGTTGTACGTGGTGGCGGACGTGAAGGCCGGTGAGCCGGTCACCGCGGACAACGTTCGCTCCATCCGACCCGCCAACGGTCTTGCTCCGGACACCTTCGGCATCGTGGAGGGACGCACGTTCACGCAGGACGTCCCCAAGGGCACGGCCCTGTCCTGGGACCTGGTGTAACGGGCACATGACCGACCCGCTGCTGTCCGTCGTCGTACCCTTCTACGACGTCGAGGAGTACCTGCACGACTGCCTGGAGTCCATCCGCCGGCAGACCTACTCCAACCTCGAGGTCGTCCTCGTCGACGACGGCTCACCCGGTCGCTCACCGGAGATCGCCGACGCCTTCGCGGCCGGCGACTCACGGTTCCGGGTGCTGCACATCGACAACTCCGGACCCGGGCCTGCCCGTAACCGGGGCATCGCCGAGGCCACCGGCGCGTACCTGGCCTTTGTAGACGGCGACGACCTCGTCCCCCGCGACGCGTACCGCACGATGATGGACGCCCTGAGCCGTTCGGGCTCCTCCTTCGTCCTGGGCAACGCCAAGCGCTTCAGCCGCACCTCCGGCGTTCGTCCGTCGTGGACGCACGCGCCGCTGTGCACCTCGACCCGGCTGGCCTCCCACATCCTGGAGAAGCCGGTCTTCGTCCGCGACCGGATGCTGTGGAACCACATCTACCGCCGCGACTTCTGGGACGACAACGGCTACGAGTTCCCGGCGATCCGGTACGAGGACTACCCCGTCGCGCTCAGCGCGCACCTGGACGCGCTCACCGCGGACGTGCTGCAGACGCCGGTCTACTACTGGCGCGAGCGTGAGTCCGGTGACTCCATCACCCAGCAGGTCTTCCGGTACGACAACCTGCTGGACCGCGTCGTGTCCGCCGAGATGATCTTCGACATCCTCGACCGGAAGGCCTCCCCCGAGGTCCGTCGTGCCGCCCACGAGTACCTCGCCGGCATCGACCTGACCGCGATCGCCCAGGCCTTCGCGGTCGTGCCCGACGAGGACGTCGACCGTACGGTGGGGCTCGGCCAGCGGCTGGTCAGCCGGCTGGACATCAGCATGTCGACCCGCCCGCGCTTCGACCAGATCCAGTGGCACGCCCTGCGCGACGGCGACGCGGACCTGCTGCGCGAGCTCGCGCGGTTCCGCGACGAGGGCGGCCTGGTCGGCAACGGCTCGGTCCGCCGGCTGCGGACTCGCCCGTGGCGCTTCGCGGCCGACTTCCCCGGGCGCGGCCGGTCGAGCGCCTCGTCGCGCGCATACACCTTCCCGGCGACAACTCTGCGGCTGCGCAGCAGCGTCACGCAGGTCCGCTGGGACGGGCAGGACTGCCTCCTCGAGGGCACGGCGGAGATCGCCCACCTGCCGATGGCCGAGCCCAGCTCCCTGCGGATCAACCTGGTGAACGGGATCGTGCGCATCCCGCTCGAGGTCGAGCGGTTCGACACCGTCGACCAGCACGCCGGCGTCAGCCGGGTCGGGTTCCGCACGCGGGTCCCGCTCGGTGAGCTGGCGAGTGCGTACGAGCTCATCTGGCCGCTGCGGTTCGAGCTCGACCTGACCGTCACCGACGTCCGGCGCGTCGGCCCGCTCGCCGGCGCCCGCGAGGGCAGCCCCACCTTCCCGGGCGGCCACTGGCTGACCGACCGGGAGTGGGTACAGCCGGGTCGGGGCGCCCAGAACGCCTACCTGCTGCACCGCGTGCCCGATCCCGTGGTGCTCTCCCACGTCGAGCCCGACTCGGACGGCCTGCTCCTGCAGATCCTGCACCCGGACCGGCTGCAGCGGGCGGCGCTGAAGATCGACCGCCCGTCGGGCCCGGTGCTGCTGCCGGGCGAGGTCGAGCCGGACGGCGACGGCACCCGCGTCACGATCCGCATGCCCGCGAAGACGGTCCTGGACGGGGACCTCCCGGACGACCCGTTCACCCTCCGGTCGCTGCGCGCGATGCGCCTGGAGTCCGACCTCGGACCCCAGAACCTGGCCTGGCCCGACCACGTCGAGGCGGCGTCGGTCGAGCACGGTGACGAGCTGCTCTCGTTGGTGCGCACGATGTTCGGCCTGGTCAACGTCGTGCACGGTCCGGCGAACCCCTCCGCCGTCCGCGCCTCGATCGAGGCCGGCGCGGTCACCGTCACCGGGCGCGAGTGGACCAGCCTGCCGATCGAGGCCATGAGCTGGCGGCGCTTCTTCCCCGGCTCCGACAGCTACGTCGACGTCCCGTGCGACATCCGGCGCGACGAGCAGGGCTGGAGCGTCACGACCCCCTCGGCCCGGCTCATCCCCGAGCAGGACCAGCCGCTGCAGCCGGGCGCGCCCGCGGGCGAGTGGACGCTGTTCGTGACCCTGCCGACCGGTGACTCGGCGGTGGCCTGCCAGGCGGGCCTCGCCGCACATCTTCCGCTGACGTGGGACCAGGACGGGCGCTCGATGGTGCTGACCACGATCGCCGACACCCTCCGTCTCCAGGTACGGTGAGGCCCCGATGCACCCGCACAACCGTTACTACGGCCAGAACCAGGTCCTCGCCGTCTACGTCGGCGACATCGACCGCTTCTCCCCGCCGAGCATCCCCGGTCACCTGCAGCACGACTGGGACCTCGTGCACGACTGCTCCGACGCCACCCGCCTCGGTCCGGGTCGCACGGCGTACCTGTGGAGCGGCGCGGCCGCCCGTCGCCGCTCCGCCCGCGGCGGCAGCGGCCAGGTCGTCATCGGCGCCCCGTGGCTCTACCTGCTGGAGCTCGACCTCGAGGAGATGCCGCGTCCGGCGCCCGACCCCGAGGACGACCCGACCGCCGCGGAGGTCACCGTCGCGCCGGCCGGCACGCTCTGGCTCCCCCGGCACGACCTGAGGGGCGAGCACGCGGCCCGTCGGCTCGCCGCCGAGATCGTCGAGCGCGAGACCGGCCCGGTCACCGTGGCGCTGAGCCACCGCGACCACGCCGTGCCCCAGCTGCGCCAGGCGTACCTCGACACGGGTCTGAGCGTCGTCACCCTGGGCGAGCGGGAGGACGAGGGCGGCACCGACGATCCTCGCTACCTGCTGCGGCTGCTGGAGCTGATGCGGGCCCACCGAAGCGTCGCCTCGAACACCCTCGACGCGCTCGTGCTCTACGCCGCGGCCGCCGGCCTCTCCGCGCAGGTCTACGGGGACGCCCCGGACGGTCCGAGCGCCGCGCACCGCGACGAGGCGGCGGTCCGCGGCAGCAGCACGTCCGCCACGCTCAACGACATCGCCGACCGCGAGCTCGGTCGCCGCCACCTGATGCCGAGCGCCGAGCTGAGCGCCGTCCTGGAATGGAGTCCCCGTGCCTGACCCCGCCGTGCCCACGTATGCCGTCGCACCGGCCCTGCTCAGGGACGTCCTGCCCCGGGTCGAGTCGGCGTACGTGCTCGGTCTGCCCAGCCCGGAGGTCCTGAAGCTGGTCGCCGAGCGCAGCCGGGCCACCACGCTGCTGCTGGCCTGGGACGACAAGGAGCCCGCCGAGCTCCCGGAGTCGGTCACCCTCGAGCACGCCGACCTGCGCGACCTCGCCGGGCGCGCGGACGCCCGGCGCCCGCTGGTGCTCGCGCCGCGCGGCCTGGACGTCCTGCTGCCGGCCGGCGACCCCACGCCGTGGGCGGACCGGCTCGACCTCGTCGCCGCGCTGACCACGACCGGCGGCACGCTGCTCACCTACTGCCGCAACGACGCACCCCTCGGAGCGCTCGGCCGCGGCGGCATCGACTGGACCCCGGCCGACGAGGACCCCACCCGTCCGGTGGCGGCGAGCGACCTGGGGGCCGCGCTGGCTCGTGTCGGTCACCCGGTCACCACCGTCCACCTCCTGTACGGCGTCGCCTCCCGCACCGCCGCGGCGGTGTCGGACACCTGCGCCGCACGCACCCGAGCCGGCTCCCTGCCCGCCCAGGTGGTCGAGCACGTGGCGGCGGCCGACCCCGCACCGACCTCGGTCCCGGCGTCACAGCTGGTCACGACGGCCGTCCGTACCCGCCAGCTCTCGCAGCTGGCCGACGGCTGGCTGACGCTGTCCGGCGGCCGCGGCCGCGACCTGTACTGGACCGTCGACGGCGCCGTCGTCTGGGCCGACCAGGAGGCAGCCGGCGCGGACTGGGTGCTCGGCGGGGACGCCACCGCGGCCGCGGTGCTCCCCCAGCGGGTTCCCGACAGCGACACCGTGGAGCGCCACCTGCTGCAGCAGGTCGCCCGCGGCGACCTGGAGACCTTCCGCCGGACCGCCGAGCGGCTGGGGCACTGGGTCCGCAGCAGCGCCGACCCGGGCGAGACCCGCGAGCTGCGCTGGGACGAGGTGCGCCTGGTGGGCACGGAGTTCTCCCGCGGGATCGCGCTACGCACCGAGCTGGTCGGCGAGGTGCCCGAGACGCCCGGCAGCGACGAGGACACCGACCGCGAGCCGCACGGCGCCATCGCCCCGACGACGTCCGAGCGGCGACTCGCGGGCGCGTGGGCCAGGTTCGCCGAGCGCGTGGAAGGGTCCACCGACGGGATGTGGCCCACCCTTTTCGACCGCCACGAGCTGACCTCGCTGTGGCTGTCGATGTCCGGCGTGTCACCCGAGGCCGTCGCGCTGATGGCGACCTCCACGACCGAGCCGGACGAGGACGCCGCCGTCGGCGCCGGCCGCGCCACGGCACTGGCCGACCGCATCGCGCTGCTCACCGAGACCCTCGACGCCCGCGACGAGCAGCTGCGCGTCCGCGAGGCGCGGATCCGCAGCCTGCGCGCCCAGGCGCTCGGCGCCTCCCGCAACCGGGACAAGGCGTTGCGGCGACTGAGCGAGCTGCGCGGCTCGCGTACCTACCGCCTGGCCAACCAGTTCCGCCGGGCCAGCCTGCTCGCCCGTCCGCGGGTGCTCGCCAAGGGCGTCGCCCGCCGGGCGGAGTCGAAGGTGCGCGCCGTACGACGGATGCGCTGACACCACGACGACCCTGCGGACGCCGCAGCACGAAGCCCGGAGCACTGCTGCTCCGGGCTTCGTCGTCGGTGGGCTCCCGCCGGCTCAGCGGCCGCCGCGGTCCCGGACCTTGCGCACCGGGCCGATCAGCAGGTTGCCCGCGCGATAGGTGATCGAGCGCCGGACGTCCTCGGCGGACGACCGCAGGAGCTCCTGCTGGCGCACGACCCGCTTGAGCTCCTCGTCGTGCCGGGCGGTCCGCAGCCGCATCTCCCGCTCACGGGTGTTGAGCCGGTCCTCGAACCACTGGGCGCGCGAGGCCAGCGCGGTGTTGGTCTCGGTGAGTCGCTCGATGACCGCCAGCAGACCCGGCACGTCGTACGCGGGGAGCGCCGGCTCCCGGCTCTCCGTCCCGACGAGCGCCTCCAGGTCGGGGTGCGGCGCCAGCTCGGCCATCGCGCCCATGATCGACATCATGGTCCGGTCGTCGGTCGCCGACGGCCACGGGTGCCGGGCGCCGCGCGCGCGGATCACCCGCACCAGGTCCGCGAGGCCCTCCCACGCGGCGTCCTCGGCGCTGCCGCGCAGCACGCCCGGGTCCAGCGCGACCAACCCGTCGTCGGCGACGAGGACCGCGTCCATGCGGATGTCGCCGACCCGGTCGCCCGCGGACGTACGCGTCGGCCGGCCGGCCAGCCAGCCGGCGTACCGACGCAGGAGCGACCGCAGCGCGGGCAGGTCGTGGACGGCGCACGCGTCCAGGACGTGCTCGGACAGCAGCCGCGAGCCGGTCGGCACCTCGACCGGCTCGGCCACGGCGACGCCGTCCCGCTCGGTCAGGATCGCGCCGTCCCGCTCGGTGTAGGTGACGACCTCGCCCGACGGCGTCGTCGCGGTGATCGTCGCGACGTCCTCGTCGGCTGCACCCGAGCCCGCGCCGGCGACGACGAACCACCCCGAGGCGAGGTCGGGCAGGCGGCCCGACAGCACCGCCGCACGGGTGACCCGGGTCGGGTCAGCGCCCACCCGGCGGAACGCCGCCGAGCCGAGCGTCGCTGCCGCGAGCAGGGTGTCCATCTGCGGGGAGAACGACCGGGTGCCGGTCGCGATGACGGCCTGGTCCTCCCAGGCGGGCAGCCCGATGCCGAGCCGGCGCACGACCAGGCCGGCGTCGGCGAGGACCCCGGTCAGCGCGGCCTCGGTCCGCGGGCGACCGGTGTCGAAGGTGGCGGTCGCCGACCACGTCGCGTCGTCGTTGGAGGTGTACCGCGAGCGCAGCGAGCCGATCCGGTGCAGGCCCAGCTCGTTCTCGACGCCGAGCAGGAGCGTGCCGCCGTCGGCCAGCAGCGCGCGGACCGCGTCGAACACCTCCTGCCAGTCCAGCACCTCGGTCTCCAGGGAGAGCACGCGCGCCATGTCATCGAGCGCGATGACCAGGTCGAACGGCTCCGGCGCCTCGGGCAGGTGCGCGACGCTGCCGCACACGACCTCGGTCCCCTCGCACTCCAGCAGCGCGTTGCCGATCAGTACGGCGTCCGGGATCGACCGGGTGAACACGGTGAGGTGGGCGACCTGCCCGGCGAGGCCGGTGATCAGGTCGAGCGGGTGCGGGCCGACCAGGGCGACGCGGGCGTCCGGTCGCAGCTGCTGCTCCACGTAGGTGCGCGCAGCCGCACTGGCGCCGCCGCCCGGTGCGTGCTCAAGGTCCGACCAGCGCTGCATCGCCCCTTTCACCAGGGTCACGTTCGCGGGTCGGTCACTCGTCACGGTCGCGGTCATGCGCTCTCCTCGCGTCTCATCAGCCACTCCTGCTCCCAGCCGAGGACCAGGACCATCTCCTCGGGCGACAGCATGGCATCGCGCCCGAGCTCGACATCGGCAACCTCTCGGGCGACCCGTGCGTCGATGTCCCTCCCGTGCAGCTCCGGGTAGGTGTGCTCCAGCAGGTCCGTCCCGTTGAAGCCGGTCTTGACCCCGACCAGGTCCATGGGGTCGCCGTACACCGCCGGCTGCAGCCCCAGCGAGGACCCGTAGAAGATCGCGCTGCTCAGCCGGTTGGACGCGATCCGGCGGTGGCGGCGCAGCTCACCGAGCTGCTCGGACAGGAAGCGGGGGTTGCCGCCCGTCCACTTCACCCCGCGCGTGCCGTGGCTGATCACCCGGAACCCGGCGTCCTCGTACTTGGCACGCACCGCCGGGATCTCGTACTCGACGTAGTACAGGCACATGGTGACCGGGCCGGTCTCGGTCTCCTTGATCTCGTCGATCAGCCGGTCGTGGTCACCGGAGACGGCCTCGTAGTCGACCGTGCCGTGGAAGGGGTACCAGATGGTGCCCTCCGGCTCCGGGGCATCGGGCTCGTGCGGTGTGATGCGGTCCAGGTAGAGCATCGGAGCGCCGGTGACGTAGTAGTCACGCCAGCCCACGGCCTGCCCGCGGCGCCGGTTGACGTCGGCCCAGACGTACTTGGTGAAGCCGTGCGGTGGCTCGTGGCCCGCGCCGAAGCCGTGCACGAAGGTCCAGCCATGCTGGATGACGCCGTTGATGCGGGGTGGGTAGTCGAAGCCGAGCCCGCAGTACTGCGACCAGATGTGGGCATGTCTGTACCAGTGGTTGCTGGAGTCCATCTCAGCCGAGCTCCTGGGTCGCCGGGGTCGAACGTCGTTCCTGCGGCACGGGCTCGCCGGACGACACTCCATCGTCCCATCCGAGAGCGTGCGCGAGCATCCTGGGGGGCAGCGTCTCGTCCAGGCCGAGCTCGCGGGCCGCCACGCCGGCGGCGACCTCCGCGGGGACGGCGTCCTGGTGCATCTGCGGCAGCAGGCGTTCCTGGCGGGCCATGCCCCCGAGCACGGCGTGGTCGTTCTCCAGGACCATCGGGTCGCCGTACACCCCGACCTCGGCGCCCACGCTCGCGGCGTACAGCAGCGCGCTGCCCATCCGGTTGCTGACCACGCGACGGTGGCGGCGCAGCTCGATCAGCTGATGGTCCAGGAAGTCGACGTCGCCGCCGGTGTACATGTGGCCGCGACGGCCGTGGGTGATCACCCGGAACCCCTTCTCCTCGTACGTCCGACGGATCTGCGGCTGCTCGAAGTCGTTCCAGTACAAACACATCGTGAGCGGTACGTCGCCCTCCCGCTCGCGCACCTGGTCGGCGTACGCGGCGTGGTCGCCGACGATCTGCTGCCCCTCCCAGCCGTGGAACGGGTAGACGATCGTGCCCTCCCGAGGGGAGTCCGCCGCCTCCGGGACCACGGTCAGCAGGTAGGCCCAGGGTGAGCCGATCACCACGTAGTCGCGCAGCCCCAGAGCCCAGCCGCGGCGGGCCACCGCCTCGGACCAGACCAGCTTGGGTCGGCCCGGGACGAAGTCGTGACCCACCGCGAACCCGTCGTGGGTGTTCCAGCCGTGCTGGAGGTAGCCCCAGATGGTCGGCGCCTCGGCGAGACCGCAGTAGCGCGCGAGGATCTGCGCGTGCCCGTAGAAGTGGTTCGCGTGGTGCACCGGCTCAGGCGCCGACGAACTCGCGCACCAGCTCGATCACCCGGTCGACGTCCTCGTCCTTCAGGTCGGGGAACATCGGCAGGCTGATCTCCTGCTCGGAGTACGCCTCGGCCACCGGGCACATGCCCTTGCGATACCCGCGCTCGGCGAAGTACGGCTGCCAGTGGACCGGGATGTAGTTCACCTGGACGCCGATGCCGCTCTCCCGCAGGTGGTCGAACAGCTGCCGGCGACGGCCGTCGAGGATCCGCAGCGGGTAGAGGTGCCACATCGGGTCCGCGCCCGCCCGGTGCGCCGGGGTCCGCAGCACGTCGATGCCCGCGAGACCCGCGTTGTAGCGGTCGGTGACCGCCTGGCGGCGCTTCTTGAACGCGTCGAGCCGCTTGAGCTGGTTGGAGCCAAGTGCGGCCAGGACGTCCGGGAGCCGGTAGTTGAGACCGAGCTCCTGCATCTCGTAGTACCAGCCGCCCTGGTCGCCCTCGGCGCGCCACCGGCTCTGGTCGCGGGTGTAGCCGATGGCCTTGAACTCGCTCGCCCGGCCCAGCAGCGCCTCGTCGTGGGAGACGACCGCGCCGCCCTCGGCCGTGGTGAGGTTCTTGGTCGGGAAGAACGAGAACGTCGTCACGTCGGCGAGCGAGCCGACCGGCGTGCCGTCGAGCGAGCCGCCGACCGAGTGCGCCGCGTCCTCCAGGAGCAGGGCACCCGCGTCGTGGGCGACCTTCGTCAGCGCCGGGGCGTCGATCGGGTGACCCGCGTAGTCGGTCCCGGCCACGACCGCGGTCCGGTCGGTGACCGCGGCCGCCGCGGCGGCGGGGTCCAGGTTGCCGGTGTCCTCGCTGACGTCGGCGAACACGATCGTCGCGCCCTGCCAGATCGCGCACGTCGCGGTGGCGAAGAAGGTCAGCGGCGTGGTGACGACCTCGTCGCCCTCGCGCACCTGCGCGGCGGCGTACGCCGTGTGCAGGGCGGCCGTGCCGGAGGTGACCGCGACGGCACCGGGCGTCCCGGCGATCCCGGCGATGTCCCGCTCGAACTGGGCGAGCGCCGGCCCGGTCGTCAGCCAGTCACCGCGCAGGACCGCGGCGACCGCCTCGATGTCGGACTCGTCGACGGACTGACGACCGTAGGGAAGCAAGGATCAGACTCCCGACTCGATCACCTTGCGGATGTCCTCCGCGGAGTACCACAGATCGTTCTTGTCCGAGGCGCAGTGGAAGCCCTCGGGCACCGGCTTGGCGTCCTGGATGGGCTGGTAGCCCCAGGAGGCGAGCTCGGGCTCCAGGACGTAGTACTTGCCGTCCATGACGATGACCGCGCGACGACCCTCCTCCGGAGAGATCATCTCCTCGTGCAGCTTCTCGCCCGGGCGCAGGCCGATGTCGTGCATCTTGGCGCCGGGCGCGATCGCCTGCGCGAGGTCGGTGACCTTGTGCGAGGGGATGTGCGGCACGACCAGCTCGCCGCCCTGCATCATCTCGAAGGTGTCCAGGACCATCTGGACCGCCTGCGGCAGCGTGATGAGGAACCGGGTGCAGCGCAGGTCGGTGATCGGCAGCGACTCGCCGGCCTCGTGCAGCGCCTTGAACTTCGGGATGATCGAGCCGCGCGAGCCGGTCACGTTGCCGTACCGGACGACCGCGAAGCGGCTCGGGTAGGCGGCGGCGTAATGGTTGCCGAGGATGAACAGCTTGTCGGCGGTCAGCTTGGTGGCGCCGTACAGGTTGATCGGGCTGGACGCCTTGTCGGTCGAGAGCGCGACGACCTTCTTCACGCCGGAGTCGATGGCCGCCTCGACGACGTTCTGGGACCCCAGGACGTTGGTCTTCACGAACTCGAACGGGTTGTACTCGCCGGTGTCGACCTGCTTCAGCGCCGCGGCGTGCACGACGTAGTCGATGCCATGCATGGCGCGCTTGAGGCGGTCCAGGTCGCGGACGTCACCGATGAACCAGCGCAGCCGGGGGTCGTCGTCGAACTTCTGGCGGACCTCCCACTGCTTGAGCTCGTCGCGGGAGTAGATCACCACGCGGGCGGGCTCCAGGTCCTCCAGGAGCCGGGTGATGAACGCCTTGCCGAACGACCCGGTGCCGCCGGTGACGAGGATGGATGCTCCCTTGAGGATGCTCACGCAACTACTCCCACAGATGGTCTGACTGGCTGGCCCGGCCGCAGGCGGCTGCAGGCCATCGCAGAGGTTATCAGTCGGGATCCTACGATTCCGGCATGACCGAGGCGCCCACCAGCCATGTCGTCCTGCGCTGTGACGCACATCCCTCCTTCGGCGTGGGACACCTGGTCCGCTGCCTGGCCCTGGCTCAGGAGCTGCTGGCGCGGGGCTCGCGGGTGACGCTGCTCGGTGGTCTCGGCGGGATCGCGTGGCTGGAGCGGCTGGTCGCCGACAGCGCAGTGCCGGTGATCCCGCCGGCCGACGAGATCGGCTCGGTGTGCGCCCAGGTCGTGGACCTCGGTGCGGACGCGGTCGTCCTGGACGGCTACCACCTGCAGCCCGCGCTCGGCGAGGCGCTGCGCGAGGCCGGCGTGACCGTCCTGGCGATGGTCGACGGCGAGTTCGGGGCGGTCCAGGAGGCGGACGTCTACATCGACCAGAACCTCGGCGCCGTCCCCCACACCGGCGGACCGGACGGCTCGCTCGCCCTCGCCGGGGTCGAGTACGCGATGTTCCGCGACAGCGTCCTGGACCGCCGCCGCACCGGGACGGTGCCGGCGCACCGGCCGCCCCGGGTCCTCGCCGTCTTCGGCGGTACCGACCCCTACGATGCGGCCCGTACCGTCGTCCCGCAGGTCCTCGACCTCGGTGAACCGGTCGAGCTGACCGTGGTGGCCGCCCGCGAGGAGGTCCGCACGGCGCTGGCGGCACTGCCCACCGGCCCGGGCCAGACGGTCCACGCGATCGAGCCGGTGGCCGACCTGGCGGCCCTGGCGGTCGAGCAGGACCTGGCGATCAGCGCCTCCGGCTCCTCGGTCTGGGAGCTGCTGTGCCTGGGTGTTCCGACCGCGGTAGTGTGCGTCGCCGACAACCAGCGGCTGGGGTACGAGATGACCGTCGCCGAGGGTGTCGTCGTCCCGGTCGGGGTCCTGGACGACCTGCGCGCCCTGGGGTCGGTTCCGCCGGGAGTGCGCCGGCTGCTCACCGACACCGACCACCGCGCCGACCTCGCGCGCCGGGGTCGGGCACTGGTCGACGGCGAGGGACGCGCGCGCGTCTCGACCGCTCTGCTGAACCTGACCCGCAGGGGTCATTGACACGACCCGGGGGGACCGGTTCATGCGTCTGGACGTCCGCACTCCGCTGCGCCTGCTGCCGGCCGTGCTCACGCTCGGACTGGCGTTCGCGCTCCTGTCCGTCACCCAGGTGCCGGCGACGGACTCCGTGCTCTACCTGCTGGCGACCCTGTGGACCGTGCTGCTGCCCGGAGTGCTGGTGCACCGCGCGGCCCGCGGGCGCTGCGACACCCTGCTGGCCGAGCTCACCGTGGGCTTCGTGGTCGGTCTGGGCCTGCAGCTGGTCGCCTGGGGCGTGGCCGTCGGGGTGGGGCACGGCCGGGCGATCCTGCTCTACCCCGCACTGGTCCTGCTCGTCTTCGCGGCCGTCCCGGCGCTGCGGCCGCACCTGCGCCCGCAGCGTCACGAGCGACGGACGCCCGTGCCCGTCGCCTGGGCGCTGGCGGCGCTGTGCTCCGCGTCCTTCGTCGTGGTGGGGCTCTGGACGTTCCGCTCGACGCCGCTGCCCCCGCGGACCGGCCTGTGGTACCAGGACCTCTACTGGCACCTGGCGATCAGCGCCGAGGCCCGTCACTCGGTGCCACCCCAGGTGCCCCAGCTCGGGGACGAGACGCTGAGGTACCACTGGTTCGCCAACGCCCACATGGCCGCCGGCTCGCTCACCTCCGGCGTCGACATCGTCACCGTGACCGCCCGCCTGTGGTACCTGCCCGTGTACGCCGCCATCGTCCTCACGACGTACGCGCTGTGCGTCCGCCTGTCGCGGCGACCGTGGGCCGGCGTCCTGGCGGCCGCGCTGCTGCTGGTCCCCGCGTCGGTGCAGCCGCTGCACTGGGTGGCACCGGTCGCCGTCGGGGCGTTCCTCCCCGAGTCGCCGTCCCAGCTGTTCGGGCTGCCGGTCGTCGCCGTGACGGTGTACCTGCTGCTGGACGCGTTCCGGGGCCGGCTGAGCGGCGGCGGCTGGGCCCTGCTCGTCCTCATGCTGTGTGTGTGCGCGGGCGCCAAGTCCTCCATCCTGCCGACACTGGCCGGCGGGTGCGGCATGGTCCTGCTCGCCGGTCTGCGCGACCGGGACCGGCGTCGGCGGGCCTTCCTCGGCTGCGCCGCGGTCGTCCTCGTCACCGCCGCCACCTCGACCGTCCTCGCGGGCGGCAGCAGCGGCTCGAGGCTGGGCTTCGGCGCCACCGTCCAGCACATGGCGCCCTACGAGACGATGAACCGGGCCGGCATGATCGGCGGCTACAAGGCGGTCATCGCTGCCGCCCTGATCGCCCTGCTCGTCATCCAGTTCGCGTTCGCCGCTCCTCTGCTCGCCCTGCTGCGGGCGGCCGCTCCGGCGACGCGCGACGCCGTCTGGTTCCTGCTCGGCACGTTCGTCGCGGCCCACGCCGCGATGCAGCTCATCGACCACTCCTCGATGTCCCAGATCTACTTCATGCGCGGCATCCTCCCGCTCGTCGCCATCGGCGGCGCGTGGGGCGCGGTGTCGCTGGTGGACCGTGCTCGCGAGCACGCCACCCGGACCCAGGTCGTCGGGGCGGCCCTGGCCGGGGCGGTCGTGCTGACGCTGCTCACGCTGGGCGTGCGCGCCTGGAACGGCGACGTGCTGCCGACCCGCGGCCGGGTGATCGCCCTGCGGCTCTACGCGGTGGTGGGCGTGTGGGTCCTCCTGGCCGTCGCCGTCGTGCTCGCGGCGTGGCTCCTGCGCCGTCGCGGACGTGCGGTCGCGGCGGCTCTGGTCGGCGTGGGAGCGGCGGCGGGGCTGCTGGCGGTGGCCGTCGTACCCGCCCTTCCCGACAACCAGCTCGTCGACGCCGGCGTGGCCCTCGACCGCCGGCCGGACCACCGGCTGCTGCCCGCTGAGGTCGCCGCGACCACCTGGCTGCGCCAGCACGTCCCGACCGCGGACCGCATCGCCACGAACGTGTACTGCCGGGTCCCCACCCGCACCCGCACCGGCTGCGACGCGCGGGCGTACTGGGTGACCGGGCTCGGCGCCCACGCGGCCTACCTGGAGGGATGGGCGTACACCGACCAGAACCAGGCGAACGTCGTCGCAAGCTCGCGCTTCACCTACTTCCGGCCGTTCTGGGACCAGGAGCGGTACCGGCTCAACAGCGCCGCGTTCAGGCGCCCCACACCCACTGTGCTGGCCCGCCTCCACGACGAGGGGGTCCGGTGGCTGCTCGCCGACACCGCCGCGTCGCCGGTGTCGCCCGCGCTGTCCCGGATGGCCGAGCCGCGGTTCCGCCAGGGCGCGGTCACGATCTACCGGCTGCACGAGCTGTCGACCCGGACCGCACGCGTCGGGCAGCCCTGACCGGCCGGGCGCGGGGCCGGCGCGGGTAGCCTTCCCGGGTCAGTCCACCCCTCTCCCGGAGGTCACCCCGGTGCCACGCACCCGCGTCGTGATCCAGTCACGGCTCAACTCCTCACGTCTGCCCGGCAAGGCCCTGATGACGGTCGCCGGCATGCCGCTCATCGAGCTCGTCGCCCGGCGCGCGTCGCGCAGCGGTCACGAGGTGGTCGTGGCGACCAGTGACGAGCACTACGACACCCGGATCGCCGACCACCTCGCCACGGTGGGGATCCCGGTGATGCGGGGCGACCTCGACGACGTCCTCGGCCGGTTCGTGGCAGCGACCCAGGACCTCGCGCCCACCGACCGCGTCGTCCGGCTCACCGGCGACAACCCCGTGATGGACGCCGACGTCGTGGACGAGCTCCTCGCCGCCATGGACGAGAGCGGCCACGCGTACGGCCGGGTCGACATCGACGTCGTCCCGGAGGGGCTCGGCGCCGAGGCGTTCTGGGTCTCCGACCTGCGCCGGGCCGCCGAGTCGACCACCGACCCGTACGACCGTGAGCACGTCACCCCGTGGCTGCGCCGCGAGCTGGGCGAGCTGCTGTTCGCCCCTGAGGGCAACCCCGGCGACCCGCGGCGCTTCCGCTGCTCCGTCGACAACCTGAACGACTTCGACCGGGTCTCCCGCATCTTCGCCACCACGAACGATCCCGTGGGCATCTCCTGGCACGAGCTCCTCGAGGTACTGCGCGAGGAGGTCGAGGCCGAGGGCGCCACCGTCCCCCTCCGCGGCCCCGAGGACTGGCAGCAGAGCGCCTTCGTGCTGGGCGGCGTCCACCTCGCCGGCACGGACGCCCCGGCCGCGCCCGAGGTCCGCTCCCTGCTCATCACCGCGGTGTCCCGGGGCGTGACGCACGTCGACGTGGGACGCGCCGACGGGCCGTCGATGAAGGTGCTGCGCGCCAACCTCAACCCTCAGCTCACCCGCCGGCTGGGGTACCTGTGCCGCCTGCGCCCGCTGCGCGGTGGCGGTGCGCTGGCCGTCGAGGCGAGCCTGGAGCGGACGTTCGCCGAGATGGGCGAGCGTCGCGTCGCCGCGGCCCTGGTCTCCGGCCCCGAGGACGCCGACGAGGCGGCCTGGGAGCGGCTGCGGGAGTACCAGCGCACCGGCGAGGTCGGCCGCATCGGCGTCGCGCTGTGGTCCGGCTCCGAGATCGACCAGGCGCTGGCCCTGCCCGGGATCGGTTACCTGGAGCTGCCGTTCAACGTGCTGGACGACCTGCCCGAGGAGGCCCTGGAGGCGTTGCGGGCCGCCGACGTCGTGGTCTGCAGCCACCACACCTTCGCCGGCGGTGCCCTGCTGGGCGACGACCACCCGGCCCTGCCGACGCTGAGCGCGCTGTCCGAGGAGCTCGGCCGCGACGGCGTGGACGACCTCTGCGTCGCGTTCGTGCTCGGGCACGACGTCATCACCTCCGCGATCATCGGCTGCGCCGACGACGCCCAGGTGCGGCACGTCGCCGACCTCGTCGCCCGGCCGCCGCTCGGCCCGGACGAGATCGCGCGCGTGCGCGCGGCCCTGGCCGGAGCGGCGCGATGACGCCCGACGCGGTGCTGCTGCAGATGCTGCGCACGGACCCGGCACGCCCGCGCGTGACCTACTACGACGACGCCGAGGGACCCACGCAGGGCGAGCGCATCGAGCTGTCCGCGAAGGTGCTGGCCAACTGGGTCGCCAAGGCCGGCAACCTCCTGCAGGACGAGCTGGACGCCGGCCCCGGGACGGTGGTCGGTCTGGACCTGCCCGCCGAGCACTGGCGGACGTTGTACTGGGCGCTCGCCGCGTGGGCGGTCGGGGCGACCGTCTCGACGACGACCGCCGGGGCCGACGTCGCGGTGACGAGCGATCCGGGCGCCGAGGGCGCCGACGTCGTCGTCACCCTCGCCGCGCTCGCCCGGCGCTCGCCGGAGCCGGTCCCGGCCGGGGCCGTCGACGAGGCCAGCGAGCTGGCGACGTACGGCGACCGGCTCGCCGCGTACCAGGAGCCGGCGCCGTCCGACGCCGCGCTGCGGACACCGAGCGGCGACACCACCTACGAGAGTCTCGTCGCGATCGGTAGCGGTACGGCCGGACGGCGCGCCCACGTCTCCGGCGACCTGGAGCACGTGCTGCGCGAGACGCTGGCGACCTGGGCGGACGACGGCTCCGTGGTGCTCGTCCGGGACGCGGACCAGGCTCGGCTGCCCGAACGGCTCGCCGCGGAGGGCGTCACCGACCGCATCTGATCGATGTGGGGTGCGCCACGTCGGGCGGGCGGGCGTCGCTACAGTCCCGCCCATGGACAAAGTCGTCTCAACCGCCGCCGAGGCCATCGCGGGCATCAGCACCGGGTCGTCCCTCGCCGTCGGTGGTTTCGGACTCTGTGGCATCCCGAGCGCGCTGATCCGCGCCATCCACGAGTCCGACGCCACCGACCTCCAGATCATCTCCAACAACTGTGGGGTCGACGACTGGGGACTCGGGATCCTGCTGCAGGACAAGCGCATCGCTCGGATCACCGCCTCGTACGTCGGCGAGAACAAGGAGTTCGCGCGGCAGTACCTCGAGGGTGAGCTGGAGGTGCACCTGACACCGCAGGGCACGCTGGCCGAGAAGCTGCGCGCGGGCGGTGCCGGCATCCCGGCCTTCTACACCGCGACCGGCGTCGGCACCCAGGTGGCCGAGGGTGGCATGCCGCTGCGGTACGCCTCGGACGGGACGGTCGAGAAGGCGTCCGAGCCCAAGGAGACCCGCCGGCTCACGCTGGGCGGCGAGACCGGTGAGTACGTCCTGGAGGAGGCGATCGTCGCCGACTACGGCCTCGTGCGCGCCTGGAAGGGCGACCGCCACGGCAACCTGGTGTTCCGGACCAGCGCCCGCAACTTCAACCCGCTGTGCGCCATGGCCGGCCGGGTCAGCATCGCCGAGGTCGAGGAGCTCGTCGAGCCGGGCGAGCTCGGCCCCGACGAGATCCACCTGCCGGGCATCTACGTCCAGCGCGTCCTGGCCCTCACGCCCGAGCAGGCGGCCGAGAAGCGCATCGAGCGCGTCACGACCCGCCCGGCCCCCGAGGGCTCGCGGAGCGACCCCTCGACCTCTCCCTCCACTCCCTCGACCCCGCAGGAGCGCTGACCATGGCACTCACCCGTGAGCAGATGGCCGCCCGCGCCGCCCAGGAGCTCGTGGACGGCGACTACGTCAACCTCGGCATCGGCCTGCCGACCCTGGTCCCGAACTACGTCGCCGACGACGTCGAGCTGGTCCTGCAGTCCGAGAACGGCATCCTCGGCGTCGGCGCGTACCCCATCGCCGGCCAGGAGGACCCCGACCTGATCAACGCGGGCAAGGAGACCGTCACGCTGCGGCGCGGCGCGGCGATCTTCGACTCGGCGACCTCGTTCGGAATGATCCGCGGCGGCAAGGTCGACGCCGCGATCCTCGGCGCCATGCAGGTGTCGGCCAAGGGCGACATCGCCAACTGGATGATCCCCGGCAAGATGGTCAAGGGTATGGGCGGCGCGATGGACCTGGTCCACGGCGCCAAGAAGGTCATCGTCCTGATGGAGCACGTCGCCAAGGACGGCTCGCACAAGATCGTGGACGAGTGCAGCCTCCCCTACACCGGGAAGGGCGTCGTGCAGCGGATCATCACCGACCTGGCCGTCATCGACGTCACCGCCGATGGGCTGGTCCTGTGCGAGCTCGCGCCGGGCGTCAGCGAGGACGAGGTCCGGGAGAAGACCGGACCGGCCCTCAGCTCTGGCTCATGATGTCGTCGTTGTACTGATCCAGGACGGCGTCCATGTCGCCGTCCTGCACGACGGCGCCCCCTTTGAGGTAGAGACCTCGAGTGCAGAAGCGCTTGAGGTCTCCCTCGGAGTGGGACACCAGGAACAGCGTGCGGCCCTGCTCCAGCAGTGCCTCCATCCGGTCGTAGCACTTCTCGCGGAAGGCCTTGTCGCCGACCGCCAGCACCTCGTCGACCAGGATGATGGGCTCGTCCAGGCAGGTGATGACGGCGAAGCCGAGGCGCACCTGCATGCCCGAGGAGAAGTGCCGGAACGGCTTGTCGATGCCGTCGCGCACCTGAGGGCCGGCGAACTCCACGATCTGGTCGAACCGCTCGTCCACCTGCTCGGTGGACATGCCGTGCAGACCGGCGGTGAGGTAGATGTTCTCGCGCGCGCTCAGCTCGCCGATGAAGCCACCGGTGAGCTCGATGAGCGGCGCGACTCCCTCGCGTACCCGTGCCCTGCCCTCGTCGGGCAGCAGCGTGCCCGCGATCATCTTCAGCAGGGTGGACTTGCCCTCACCGTTGCCGCCGACGAGACCGACGGCCTCGCCGCGGCCGACCTCGAACGAGACGTGGCGCAGCGCCCAGAACGTCTCCTTGTTGTGGCTGGTGCCACCGCGGTAGATCATCTCGCGCAACGACAGCTTTCGCTTGCGTCCGCGGAGGAACTCGATGCCGAGGTCCTCGACCGTGATCACCGGCTGGTCGGGCGCGGTGCGCCACTCGACGACGTCAGTCACGTCAGATCTCCTTCAGAACGGCCGGCTCGAGCTTGCGGAACACCCACAGCCCGAACGCCAGCCACGCGAACGACACGATCGTCGCCGTGATCCACGCCCAGCCGTCGACGCCGACCTTGCCGGACAGCCCGACCCGCCACATGTCCATGATCCCGACGAGCGGGTTCCAGACCATGAGGTCGCGGGCCCACGGGAGCTTGTCGTCGACCAGCTCCATCGAGTACACGATCGGCGTGAAGTAGAACAGCATGCGCAGCACGATCCGCACGATCCGCACGAAGTCGTCGACCAGGGCGGTGACCGGCGCCATGACCAGGCCCATCCCGACGCACAGCACGAACTGCAGCAGGAGCGCCGGCACGATGGCGATCAGGCGCTCGTTCAGGCTCAGGTTGCCGGACCCGAGGTCGGCACCGAACAGGATGAGCACCACGAACAGCACCAGCACCGGCAGCGACAGCAGGAACTCGATGCCCTTGGCGATCACGACCCGGATGACCCACATCTCGCGCGCGATGTTGGTCGAGCGCACGAGGAGGCGTTCGGCGTACAACGCGCGGGCGGTCTCGTTGATGGAGTTGTTGAACCAGTTCCACGGCAGCATGCCGGCGAGCAGGTAGACGATGAAGACGAGGTCGTCACTACCGGTCGTGCGGCCGAACAGCACGCCGAAGACGAAGAAGTAGACCAGGCCCATCGCCAGCGGGTCGATGAGCGTCCACACGTAGCCCAGCCAGCTGCGGGCGTACCGCACGCGCAGATCCCGGCGGACCAGGGTGTCGAGCACCTTGCGCTGTGACCAGATCCCCGCCAGCCGCGTGGTCTCCATACCGTCCTTGCCTGAATCTCGTCGTACCTGGAAAAGCGCGCTCCGCGAGCGCGCCGAGTCAGGCTACCGCTCCGTCGCTGGGAGCCTGCTGAACCTCACCCGGCAGGACGTCGAGCTCCTCCAGGCGGACCCGGCTGGTGAGGAAGCCCCAGCCCCAGGTCATGTGCATCGTCGCCAGCACGGCCGGCATCCGGGCCATGACGGCGGGGCCGTCGGCGCGGCTGATCGCCACACCGCCGACGGTGACGGCCGCGGCGTACGCGGCCGGGACGAGCCACAGCGGCTGCCAGACCAGGCCGCCGAGCAGACCGCCGGTCACGGCGACCAGGGCCGTCGGGGGCGCGAGGTAGCGCAGGTTGATCGACCCGCGGTGCTGGCGTGCCACGACGCGGCGCCACCGGCCGTAGTCGCGGTACTGACGGCCCAGCGCACGGAACGAGCCGCGCGGGCGGTACTCGACCCGCAGCTGCGGGGTGAACCAGACCAGGCCCCCCGCCTGACGGATCCGGTAGTTCATCTCCCAGTCCTGGGCGCGGCTGAACCGGCTGTCGTAGCCGCCGACGCGGCGCAGCCACTCGCGGCGGAACACGCCGAGGTAGACGGTCTCGGCCTCTCCGGCCTCACCGCCGAGCTTGAACCGGGCGCCGCCCACACCGAGCCGGGACTTCATCGCCGTGGCGACGGTCCGCTCGAACGGCGTCACGCCGACCGCGTCCATGATGCCGCCGACGTTCGCGGCACCGGTCTCCTGCAGGACCCGGGCCGCGGTCTCCAGGTAGTCCGGGGACAGGATGCCGTGCCCGTCCACCCGGACGACGACGTCGTACGAGGCGACGGCGAGCGCGGCGTTGAGCGCATCGGGGGTACGTCCGCTGGGGTTGTCGACCAGGTGCACCCGGCCGTCGGCCGCCGCGAGCTGCTCGGCGACCTCGTGGGTGCCGTCGGTGCTGGGGCCGATGGAGAGGATCACCTCGACCGGCCCGGGCGCGGGCTGGCGCAGCACGGCCTCGACGGCGTGGGCGAGATGCCGCTCCTCGTTCAGGATCGGCATGACGACGGAGATCCCGGTCGAGGAGACGGCAGGGGCGCGGTCGGTGAGGTCCTCAGTCATGGCTGCACGAGATTACAGGTGCCGACACGCCCCGTACGCCCCACCCGCCACGGCTCGCCTCGTCGGACGTCCGGGCGCCGCTCACCTCCTGCGGTTACCCTGTCGCGGTGCCTCAGGACGAGCAGGAGCGACGCCGCCCGTACCGACCGGGTGGGCGTCCCAGCCCCGAAGACGCCTACACCGTCGACCCGCGCCGGGGAGACCCCCGACGCGGTGCCCCGGCTCCCGGTGGGAGACCCGGCGGCGGTCGACCGGTGCCACCCCGCGGCTCCGACGACCCGGGAGCCACGCAGGCGATGCCGACGAGGCCGCCCCGGCGGGCGCCCCAGCGAGGACCGGCGGCGCCGTACGACCAGCACGGGTACGACCAGCAGGCCGGCGACCGCACGCAGCGGATGCCCGCCGGTGGGCGCCCGGTCGCCGCGGCGGCCGGACCCGTCGAGGACGACGGCCGCGGCGCCTACCCGCCGGGCGGACCGGCTGGACCGGGCGGTCCCGGCGGGCCTCGGGAGCCCGGTGGTCCGGGCGGCCCGCGGCAGCCTCGCGGCCCCGAGCCCGTGGCCGCGCCACGCCCCCGACGCCGGCGCCGGTGGACGAAGTGGCTCGCCGCGTTCCTGGTGATCCTGCTGCTGTGGGTCGGCGCCATCGCCTGGGCCGGACACGCGGTCTGGGGCAAGGTCGCCAAGGTGGACGCCATCCCGACCGGTGAGCGTCCGGCCGAGGGCAAGGGCACGAACATCGTCCTGGTGGGCTCCGACAGCCGCGAAGGGCTCACCACCGAGCAGAAGCGCGACCTCGGCACCGGCTCGGCTGCCGGGCGGCGGACCGACTCGATCATGCTGCTGCACATGCCGGAGAGCGGCGACCCGACGCTGGTCAGCCTCCCGCGCGACAGCTACGTGAAGATCCCGGGCCACCGGCGCAACAAGATCAACGCCGCCTTCTCGGTCGGCGGCCCGCAGCTGCTGGTGCAGACCGTCGAGGGCGCGACCGGCATGCACGTCGACGGCTACATGGAGATCGGCTTCGGCGGGTTCGCGTCGGTCGTGGACTCCGTCGGCGGCGTCCGGATGTGCCTGCCGAAGGCGATGAAGGACGAGAAGGCGCACATCGACCTGCCGGCCGGTTGCCAGAACCTCGACGGGAAGAACGCACTCGGGTACGTCCGGGCCCGCTACTTCGACCCGCTGGGTGACCTCGGCCGCGCCAAGCGGCAGCGGGAGTTCCTCGGCGCCCTGATGAAGAAGATGGCCTCGCCCGGCAACGTGATCAACCCGTTCAAGCTCAAGAGCATGGGCGCGTCCGGCGCGCAGGGTGTCGCGGTCGACAAGGACATGTCGCCCTGGGGTGCGCTGAAGGTGATGCTCGCCCTGAAGAACCTCTCGGGCGGCAAGGGCCAGTCCATCCAGGTGCCGGTCGCGGACAACAACTACTCCACGCCCGCTGGGTCCGCGGTGAAGTGGGACGCGGACAAGGCCACCGCGCTGTTCGACGCGCTCAACAAGGACCAGTCCCCCAACGTCGCACCCTGACGGGGGTCGCATCCCAACGGCAGAAGGTTCGAGCGTCAGGACGCTCGAACCTTCTGCCGTTCCTGCGCCGAGCGCACGCCACGCTCGACCTGGTCCATGAACCGGTCCTGCTCCAGGCGCCACCCCAGCACGGGGATGCGCAGGGTCACCGTTCCGTCGAGGCGGACCGCGTTTGTCCCGCAGCGCGTCCGCAAACCATCGCGAGCCCACGGCCATGGTGGGCACCATCGATCTCGACCGCGAGCCCGAGCTCCTCCCAGGCGACATCGAGGTAGATCCGGCCGCCCGGCCCCCGTCGCACCACCTGCCGCGACGGCGCGGGCAGACCGCGAGCTCTGCAGGCGGCCGCGAAGTCGAGCGGCCATCGCCAGGATCGTCGCGGCCTGCCGGTCGGTGCTCGCCCACTGCGCCGCCCGGACGGCCGCGACCTCACCCTTGACCTCGTGCCGCGAGATGCCGAGGTCGCGCAGCTGGGTACGCGAGACCACGCCACCGTTCCGAGCTGCCGGTGCGGCGACCAGGCGCGCCCGTTCGTACCGTCCCATGGCGCCAGCATCACGACGTCCTGAGGGAGAAGCGGTCGCAGGACGGCCGTCGGTGGAGAACACGTCGCCGGGCCGGAGGATGTGGATCACCGGCCCTCGACGACGGCAGAAGGTCCGAGCGCCCCGGCGCTCGGACCTTCTGCACGGTGCGCGGGCTGCCCACCCGCGTGGCTCTCAGCCCTTCAGGAGCTGGCGCGCCATCACCATCCGCTGGATCTGGTTGGTGCCCTCGTAGATCTGGGTGATCTTGGCGTCGCGCATCATCCGCTCGACCGGGTGGTCCTTGACGTAGCCCGCGCCGCCGAGCAGCTGGACGGCGTCGGTGGTGACCTCCATGGCCACATCGCTGGCGTAGCACTTGGCGGCCGCGCCGAAGAAGCTCAGATCCTGGTCGCCACGCTCGGACTTGGCTGCCGCGACGTACACCATCTGACGTGCCGCCTCCAGCTTCATCGCCATGTCGGCGAGCATGAACTGCAGGCCCTGGAACTCGGCGATCGCCTTACCGAACTGCTTGCGCTCCTTGACGTAGCCGAGGGCGTAGTCGAGTGCGCCCTGGGCAATGCCGACGGCCTGCGCACCGATGGTGACGCGGGTGTGGTCGAGCGTGCGGAGCGCGATCTTCAGACCCTCGCCCTCCTGGCCGATGATGCGGTCGGCCGGGATGCGGCACTGGTCGAAGTGCAGCTCGCGGGTGGGGCTGCCCTTGATGCCGAGCTTGCGCTCGGGCTCGCCGAAATCGAAGCCCTCGTCGGACTTCTCGACGACGAACGCGCTGATGTTGCGGCCGCGCTCGCCCTCGGGGTCGGTGACCGCGAGGACGGTGTAGAGCTGCGAGACGCCGGCGTTGGTGATCCAGGACTTCTGCCCGGACAGGACGTAGGAGTCGCCGTCCTTCTTGGCCCGGCAGCGCATCGACGCGGTGTCGGAGCCGGCCTCCCGCTCGGACAGCCCGTAGGAGATCATCGCCTCGCCGCTGGCGACCAGCGGCAGGTACTTCTTCTTGAGCTCCTCGGACGCGCCGAGGATGACCGGCATGGAGCCCAGCTTGTTGACCGCCGGGATGAGGGAGGACGACGCGCACGCACGGGCGACCTCCTCGATGACGATGCAGGTCGCGAGGGCGTCCGCGCCGACGCCGTCGTACTCCTCAGCGATGTGGGGAGCGTGGAAGTCGGCGGCGACGAGAGCGTCGAGCGCCGCCTGCGGGAACTCGCTCTTCTCGTCGACCTCCGCGGCGTGCGGGGCGATCTTGTCGTCGGCCACCGCGCGGACGGCCTCACGGAGGGCCTCGTGGTCCTCCGAGATCTTGAACAGGTCGAAGTCAGTGTTCCCAGTCACGGGGGCACTCTACTTCGCGGTAGCCACCGCTCCCGATCCCGTCTCGTGCGCGGCCTGCGCCACCGACGGGAGGGACGCGGCGTCGATCCTCGTCGCGTCGACGGTCGCGGTGGCACCGAGCCCCGGCCGGACCAGCCACAGCACCTGGTCCCGACTTAGCCAGGCCGCTCCGCCGTTGATCGTCGTCGCCTCGTAGGCCGCCTCCTCGGCCGGACGCTCCTGCCACGGCACCAGCCAGTCGTGGAACGCCTGCGGGTCGGTGAACCGCTCGGACCGGACGACCGTCACGCTCAGGTCGACCGCCGACCCCTCCGGCACCGGCGACTCCCACACGGTCGTCGAGATCTGCGTCCCGTCGTCCTCGGACTCGAACGAGGCCATCTCGCCCAGGCCGCCGGGCAGGTGGGGGAAGGTCACTCCCCCGACCTCGACGTGCTGGTCGCGGCTGGGCTCGGGTGTGGCGGCGGTGGTCATCCGCGACCGCGCAGGGCGGGCTGCACCTCGCGCTCGAACAGCTCGATGCCGGAGGTGTCGTACGCGGCCTCGGCGAAGTAGGTGATCGCGTACGTCATGCCGGCGTCCTGCAGGGCGGTGAACCGCTCGACGAGCTGCTCGGGCGTCCCGCAGCCGAGGCTGGTCCGCTGCTGGGCGACCTCGTCGATCTTCACCTGGGAGACGCCCGCCTTGCGGTAGCGGTCCTGGATGCCGGCGATGCGGTCGTCGAGCTCCTTGTCGTTCTCGCCGATGATGATGTTGTAGTTGGAGCTGCGCACGATCTCGCCGAAGTCGCGGCCGATGTCCTTGCAGTGACCCGCGAGCACTTCGCTCTTGTGCTGGAACCCCTCGAGGTCGCCGAAGAAGTTGGTGTAGTCGGCGTACTCGGCCGCGATCCGCAGCGTCTTCTGCTCGCCGCCGCCGGCGACCCACATCGGGATGCCGTTCTTCTCCGACGTCGTCTGCAGCGGGCGCGGCTGGCAGATCGCGCCGTCCAGCTGGTACTCCTTGCCGTCCAGGGAGGCCTTCCCCGTGGTCCACATCTGCCGGAAGATCTCCACGCCCTCGCGCAGCCGCTCCAGCCGTACGCCGGCCCGCGGGAACCCGTAGCCGTACGCGCGCCACTCGTGCTCGTACCAGCCGCCGCCGATGCCCATCTCCAGCCGGCCGGCTGACACGTGGTCGACGGTGGCGGCGACCTTGGCGAGGTAGCCGGGGTTGCGGTAGCTCATGCAGGTGCACATCTGGCCGAGCCTGATGCGGTCGGTGGACGCCGCGAACGCCGCCATCAGCGACCAGGCCTCGTGCGTGGCCTCGTCCAGCGGCTCCGGGACGGTGTGGAAGTGGTCGTACACCCAGATGGACTCCCAGGCGTCGATGCCGTCGAACCGCCGGGCGAGGTCACGCATGACCGGCCACTGCCGGGCGGGCTCCACCCCGACCAGGTCCATCCGCCATCCCTGTGGCACGAACACTCCGAAACGCATGGGGCCTCCTGTGGTCGACGTCTGCGTCCCCGACGCTAGTACCCCGTACGCGGCCGGCTCAGCCAGCCCGTCCCCGTCAGAAGAGCGGCTGCGGCAGCACTCCCTCCAGGGCGAGCAGCTGACGCTTGGTGTCGAGACCGCCCCCGAACCCGACCATCCGTCCGTCGGCCCCGACGACGCGGTGGCACGGCACGACGACCGGCAGCGGGTTGGAGCCCATCGCGACGCCCACGGCCTGGGCACCCTGCGGCTGACCGAGCCGGGCGGCGAGGTCGCCGTACGCGACGACCGTGCCGTACGGGACGCCGGTCGCCAGCTCGGCGAGCACCTCGCGGCTGAACCCCTGGGCGAGCGACCAGTCCAGCGGCAGCTCGAAGTCGCGCCGCCCGCCGGCGAGGTAGTCACGCATCTGGGCCACCGGCTCGGCGAGGAGTCCGCGGTCGGACTCGACCGGATCGCAGCCGAACGCCTCACGCAGCTGCCCGAGCACGCGGTCGCGGACCGAGGCGCGGGCGTGGAAGCTCACCGACACCAGGCCGCGCTCGGTCGCCGCCAGCATGAGCGGGCCGATCTCGGTGTCGAGAACGGTCCACTCCAGGCGCGTCGTCGTGGTCACCAGGCCCAGGCTAGACGCGCGTACCGACAGCGGTGGGTACGGCCGCGTCGCCCCCGGCCGCATCGGACCGCCCGCGCTCCCGGCCGAGGACGCAGGCCACGGCGCCGATGGCCAGGCCGACCACCACGCCGAGGTCCGGGCGGGTCCCCATGAGCGCCCAGGTCAGCAGGGCGGCACCGGACGGGATCACCGCGAAGAGCATCGAGACCTGGGCGGCGCCGGCGCGCCTCACCGCCTGGAGGTACAGGGTCATCCCGAGCACGGAGCTGAACACCACCATCGCGAGCAACGACAGGACGGCCTGCCGGGCGTCGTACACCTCGACGGGGCCGAACAGGGAGAACAGCACCGCGAACGGCACGGAGGCCGTCACGCCGATGGCGCTCACCGGCACCGCGTCCACGCCCGCCAGCCGCCGCTGCTGCAGGACCCCGCCGAGGGACAGACCGACCAGCGCGACCACCGGCGCGAGCACGGCGGCGTCGATCCCGACGTCGGCCACCCGCCCAGCGAACGCGACGACCACCGCGACCACCGCGAGGACGAGCGCCACGGCTCGGCGCCGCGAGATCCGCTCGCCGAGCAGCGCGGCGGCCAGGACGGCGGTGGCGAGCGGGTTCATCGCGATCACGAGGGCGACCAGGACGGGTGAGACGCCGAGCCGCATCGCCTCGTAGCAGCCGATGAACTGCACGGCCTGGGTGAGCAGGCCGACCACCACGGCGTCGCGCAGCTGGACCCCGCGCGGCCGGCGCGCCCCGGTCACCACCGCGATCACGGCCAGGGCCAGACCCGACAGCACGAAGCGTCCGACCAGCAGCGGCCCCGGTGCCATGGCCTCGACGCCGAGAGCGCCGATCGGGTACCCCAGCGAGTAGAGGAACGCGACCGTGACGGCGAGGCGAGGTTCCAGCTTCATACGAGCAGCCTGCCCGCGGCCCGCATCCCTGTCCAACAATGATCGCGTATCGCTATCAATCACCACTGCTGATCGATTATCCTGACCCGGTGAGCGGCACCCTCGACATCGCACCGCTGCGCTCCCTGGTGGCCGTCGCCGCGGCCGGAGGCTTCCGCCGGGCCGCGGTCACGCTGCACCTCACCCAGTCCGCCGTCAGCCAGCACGTGCGCCGGCTCGAGCAGACGACCGGTGCTCCGCTGGTCGAGCGGGTCGGCCGGCGCACCCGTTTCACCCCCGACGGCGAGCGGCTGCTGGTCGAGGCCCGGCGGATCCTGGCGGCGCACGACGCGGCCCTCGCCCAGTTCGAGACGAGCCGCAGCGACGTCCTGACGATCGGCGCCGCTCAGCACGCGGCCGAGATCCTGCTGCCGGAGATGATGCCCGTCGTGCGAGAACGCCTGCCGGAGAAGGAGATTCGACTGCGGCTGGACCGGACCCGCACGGTCCAGGAGATGGTGGAGTCGGGCGCGATCGACGTCGCGGTCCTCACCGCACTCGGTGCGCCGCCGGCCGCGCACCGCAGCCGGCTGCACCTGCGGTGGTACGCCGCGCAGGGCTGGGAGCGGCCGGCGCAGGCCCCGCTCCCGCTCGTGGTCTTCGACGCCCCGTGCTTCATGCGGCAGCCGTCGTTCGACACCCTCACCGACGCCGGCGTGCGCTGGCGGATCGTCGCCGAGGCGGGCGACCTCTCCGGTGCGCAGTCGGCAGCACGTGCCGGGATGGGCGTGCTGCTGCTGCCGACGCTCGGGCGGCCGCCCGAGGGTCTGCAGGCGGTGGCCTCGCTGCCCGAGCCCCCGGACGTGCACATGGCGGTGCGGACGGGTCCGCACACACCGAAGGTCGTCGCCGACGCCGTTCGAGGAGCGGTGCGGCGGGCGATGCAGGGCTGATGCCTCAGTCCTGCGCGACCTGCCGGCGCAGGGCCTCGCCCTTGGCGTACGCCTGCTCCTTCAGCTCGTGCTGGAACCGGGTCATCCGCTCGCGCAGCGCGGCGGCCTCGTCGTCGGTGCCGCTCGCCAGGATGCGGGCCGCGAGCAGACCCGCGTTGCGCGCGCCGCCGATCGACACCGTCGCCACCGGTACGCCCGCGGGCATCTGCACGATGGACATCAGCGAGTCCATCCCGTCCAGGTACTTCAGCGGCACCGGCACGCCGACGACCGGCAGCGGCGTCACCGAGGCGAGCATGCCCGGCAGGTGGGCCGCTCCCCCGGCGCCGGCGATGATCACCCGCAGCCCGCGCTCGACGGCACGGGCGCCGTACTCGATCATCTCGTGCGGCATCCGGTGGGCGGAGACGACGTCGGCCTCGTACGCGACACCCAGCTCCCGCAGCGCCTCGGCCGCCAGCTGCATGACCGGCCAGTCGCTGTCGCTGCCCATGACGATGCCGACCGGCCCGGCGGCCGTTGCGTCCCAGCTCATTCGGTGATCGCTCCTTGCAGGTACCCGGCCGCGTGCTGCGCCCGGTCACGGAGGTCGTCCAGGTCGACCCCGCTGACGTTGACGTGGCCGATCTTGCGGCCGGGACGCACACCCTTGCCGTACAGGTGGACCTTCAGCTCGGGGTCGCGCGCCAGGATGTGCCGGTACGCGGGGTACAGCTCGGGGTAGTCGCCGCCGAGCACGTTGCCCATCACCGTCCACGGCGCGCGGGCTGTCACGGCGCCGAGCGGGAGGTCGAGCACCGCGCGCAGGTGCTGCTCGAACTGGCTGGTGACCGCACCGTCGATGGTCCAGTGGCCGCTGTTGTGCGGCCGCATCGCCAGCTCGTTCACCACGAACGTGGCGCCGACCTGGAAGAGCTCGACCGCCATGACGCCGGTGACGCCCAGCTCGCCCGCGATCCGCAGGGCCGCCTCGGTCACCTCGGCGGCGAGGTCCGCAGGCAGGTCCGGGGCGGGTGCGAGCACCTCGGTGCAGATCCCGTCGGTCTGGACCGTCTCGACGACCGGCCACACCGCCGCCTGACCCGACGGGCTGCGGGCCACCAGGACCGCGAGCTCGCGGGTGAACGGCACGGCCTCCTCGGCGAGCAGGCCTGCGGTGTCGGCCGCCCGCTCGAGCCAGTCCGCCGCCTCGGCGGCCGTCCGGACGACGCGGACGCCCTTGCCGTCGTACCCGCCGCGCGGTGTCTTCACCACGACCGGCCAGCCGTGCTCGTCGCCGAACGCCTGGAGGCCCGCCTCGTCGTGGACCGGCGCCCACGCCGGGCACGGGACCCCGATCGCGCTCAACAGGCGCCGCATCGCGAGCTTGTCCTGGGCGTGCACGAGCGCCTCGGGCGAGGGGTGCAGCGGTATGCCGTCCTCCTGCAGGGCGGCGAGAACGTGGGCGGGGACGTGCTCGTGGTCGAACGTCACGACGTCGCACTCGCGCGCGAAGGCACGCACGGCCTCGACGTCGGTGTGCTCGCCGACGGGCGCGGCCGGGACGACCAGCGCGGCGGACGCGTCCTCGCTCTCGGCGAGCACGGACAGGGTCACGCCCAGGTTGACCGCCGGGGGCTGCATCATCCGGGCCAGCTGCCCGCCGCCGATCACGCCGACGACCGGGAAACCCCCGGGTGCTCGACGCGGACGGGGGGCCGGTGCCGGTTCGTTCACGCGCCACACCCTACGTGGCGGCATCGAAGGCCGCGTCTACAGTCGTGGGGTGCCGTCCCGCAGCGCCGCGCCGCCGCGCCCCCGTCTGATCGACCGGGTCCGTGGTGCCGTCGGCGTCCTCTGGCGGGAGATGGCCAAGTTCGGCATCGTCGGCGCGATCTGCTTCGTCATCGACATGGGTGGGTTCAACCTGCTGGTCAACGGACCGATGGAGCACAAGATCACGACGGCCAAGATCGTCAGCGGTGCGGTCGCCACGCTCGTGGCATGGATCGGCAACCGCTACTGGACGTTCCGCCATCGCCGGAACCGCCCCGTCACCCACGAGGTGCTGCTCTTCTTCGTGGTCAACGGCATCGCCCTCGGGATCGCCGCGGGGTGGCTGGCCTTCGCGCACTACACGCTCGACCTCGACAGCCCACTGGCCAACAACGTCAACGCGTTCATCGGCATCGGGCTCGGCACGCTGTTCCGGTTCTGGACCTACCGGTCGGTCGTGTTCGCCAACGAGCCCGTCGGCGAGCCGGAGGACGAGCCGGTCACCACCGCCTGACCGCGGCGCCCCACGGTGGTCGTCGCCCGCGTCAGTGGGCGCCCGGGACCTCCGAGAGGAACAGGGCGAACTGGGGCGGGTGGATGCCCAGGAGCTCCAGCCGACCGCCGTTGGACTGGGCCAGGTCCCGCGCGAGCGCCAGCCCGAGACCCGTACCGCCGGTCGTGACCTGCCGTTCGAAGATGTGCGCCGCGATGGCCGGGTCGATGCCCTTGCCCTCGTCGGTCACCTCCACCACCACGGACGGGCCGCTGCGCCGGGCGTTGACCTCGACCCGGCCGCCGCCGTGCTTGAGGGAGTTCTCCAGCAGCGTCGAGATGATCTGCGCGAGGTGGTCGGGCGACGCCAGCACGTGCAGGTCTCGCTGCCCCGACACCTTCACGCTGCGCCGGGCTTGCTGGAACGCCGGCAGCCACTCCAGCTGCAGGCTGGCCAGCACCGCGTCGAGCGAGACCGCGGGGACCTGGTCGTCCGGGGTGGCCCGGGAGCGCCGCAGCAGGTCGTCGATGACCCGGGTCAGACGCTCGACCTGGTCGATGCAGATGTGCGCCTCCTCGCGCATGAGCTCCGGGTCGTCCGACAGCGAGATCTCCTCGAGCCGGATCAGCAGCGCGGTCAGCGGGGTTCGCAGCTGGTGACTCGCGTCGGAGGCGAAGTCCCGCTCGTTCGCCAGCTGCCGGGCCAGGTCGGACGCACGCCGCTGCAGCACCCGGGAGACCTTGTCGATCTCGGCGATGTCCGTGGTGAGCGGCTCGAACTTCGGCCGCCGGGCACCGAGGTCCTCGGCGCGATCGGCGAGCTGGGTCATCGGGTCGGCGACGGCGTCTGCGTGGCGCCGGGCGAGGACGGCCGCCGCGCCGAGGGCGATGAGGCTGAGCAGGATCACCAGCCCGAGCAGGACGGCGATCGTGACGACCGACTCACGCAGGCCGTGCAGGACCGCCACACCGACCGCGATGGCGATCACGGTCGGCGCGGCGACGATGAGGACGGCCAGGAAGGCCGTGGCGAGGTTGGCCCGGACGAGCCGCTCCCGCAGGTTCACTCACCCGCACCCGGTTCGAACCGGAAGCCCACCCCACGCACCGTCGTGATGAACCGGGGCGAGGACGCGTCGTCGCCGAGCTTGCGGCGCAGGACCGACACGTGCATGTCGAGGGTCTTGGTCGAGCCGAACCAGGCGGTCTCCCAGATCTCGCGCATCAGCTGCTCACGGGAGACGACCTTGCCCTGCTCGCGCACGAGCACCCGCAGCAGGTCGAACTCCTTGGCGGTGAGCTGCAGCTCCTCGTCGCCGAAGAACGCCCGCCGGGCGTCGGCGTCGATGCGCACCAGCGGCGTCACGCTGGTCGCGTCCGTCGGGCTGCGCCGCAGCAGCGCCCGCACCCGGGCGAGCAGCTCCGCCAGCCGGAACGGCTTGGTGACGTAGTCGTCGGCACCGGCGTCGAGCCCGACGACGGTGTCGACCTCGTCGGCGCGGGCGGTGAGGATCAGGACCGGGACCGTACGGCCGGAGGCCCGCAGCCGTCGGCACACCTCGAGGCCATCGATCTTCGGCAGGCCGAGGTCGAGGACGACGACGTCGGGGTTCTCCTTCGCGCCGGCGAGGGCCGCTTCGCCGTTCTCGCGGACGTCGACCTCGTAGCCCTCCCGCCGCAGCGCCCGGGCCAGCGGCTCGGAGATCGTCGGATCGTCCTCGGCCAGCAGGACCCGTGCCATCGGCAAGGTCGTGGGGGCCTCACTCATCTCCAGTCACCGCTTCCTCTTGGTTCGACACACGCATCATCGCCCGGGCCACCGGGGCGCCCGCTTCTCCGCGAACGCTCGCACACCTTCGGCCCGATCGCCCGAGAACGCCGTGGCCCGCCAGCAGGCGTCCTCGATCTCCAGACCGGCGGCAAGGCTGACATCGTGCCCGAGGCGCATCGCCTTCTTGGCGTTGCGCAGTCCGACCGGTGAGTGTGCGGACACCGTAGCGGCCCACTCCAGCGCGCGGTCACGGGCCGAGCCGGCCGGGACGACCTCGTCGACGACGCCGACCTGCTCGGCCTCGCGGGCGGGCAGCCGTGCCGCGGAGAAGATGAGGCGCGCAGCCCGCGACCAGCCCACCCGGCGGGTCAGCAGCTGGGTGCCGCCGCCGCCCGGGATCACACCGACCGAGACCTCGGGCAGACCGACGACGGCGTCCTGGCCGCACACGATCACGTCGCAGGACAGCGCGATCTCCAGACCGCCCCCGAGCGCGTACCCCTCGACGGCGGCGACCACCGGCACCGGTAGGTCGAGCACACCGCCGTACGCCGCCCGCGCGACAGGGCGCTGGGCGACCAGGTCGGCGTCGGTGAAGGAGTTGCGCTCCTTGAGATCGGCGCCGACGCAGAACGCCTTGTCACTCGCACTGGTCACCACCACGCAGCGGACGGTGCCGTCGGCGGCGAGCGTGGCCGTGGCGGCGGCCAGGTCGCGGGCCATCGCGGTCGAGACGGCGTTGAGCGCGTCCGCACGGTCGAGGACCAGCTCGGCCACGTGGTCGCCGTGGCGTTCGATGCGTACCAGGGTGGTCGTCATTCGTCTCCTTCGTCGGCTTCGGATGGGTGCCGCAGCTGCAGCGCCCAGGGGACGATCTCACCGATGCCCTGCAGCTCGATCGGGTCGAGCGCGGCGGTGCGGACCCACTGCCGGTCCTGGACCGCGCCGGCGACCTGCGCGTCGGCGAGGACCGTGCCCGGGCGGGCGACGGCGGTCAGTCGTGCGGCGCGGTTGACGGTGTTGCCGTAGATGTCACCGAGTCGGGCGAGGACGCGACCGGTCGCCATCCCCACCCGCATCCGCGGCACGAGGTCGTCGGCAGCGGCGGCGTCGAGCAGGTCGAAGGCGATGTCGACGGCGCCGCCGATCTCCTGGTGGGTGAACAGCACCTCGTCCCCGACGGTCTTGACCAGCGCGCCCCCGTGGGCGGAGACGATGTCGGAGGCGAGCGCCTCGAAGCGCAGGACGAGCTGGGCCAGCTCGCGCTCACTGAGCTGGCGGACCAGCTGGGTGAAGCTCACCAGGTCGGCGAACCCCACGGTGCGCATCACGCCGACCGGGCCCTCGGGCTCGGAGTCGGCCACCATGCGCGAGACCGCGACGCTGAGGTTGCGGCGCCAGGAGTAGACGAGCAGCGGCTCGAGGGCGTCCGCGAGGTCGGCGACGCGCTGGGCGGTGACCAGCGCGGTGTGGCGGTCCAGGCCCATGCCGTCGTCGCCGCTGACGAAGTCGGCGATCAGCTGGGTCTGCCACATCGCCAGCCGGTCGGTGCTGCGGCCGAACGCCCGTGCCATCGCCAGCGCCGTCGCGTGGTCGACGTCGGCGTCGGCGATGAGCTCGGCGACGCGGTGCAGGGCCTCGACGTCGGCGTCGCTGAACATCACGTCGTCGTCGCGCGGGCTGGCGAACCCCAGGGCGCGCCACAGCAGCCGGGTGTCCTCGTGCGAGACGCCGGCCTGCCGGGCGACGTCACGGCGGCGCAGCGTGCGGTGGCCGCCCATCAGGCTCGCCTCGATCTCGTCGACGTACCGCGCGCTCTCGCGGTCGTCCACGGACCGGTCGGGCCGCTCCTGCTCCTCGGTCATCGCCCTCCCCCGTCGGTGGCGCCGCTGGTCGCGCGGACGTGCACGATGTCGCCGACCGCGTGCGCGACCACGCCGTCGGGGCCCGTCACCACGAGCCGGCCGTCGTCGTCCAACGAGGTGGCGCGCCCCCGCCGGACCTGGTCCCCCGGCAGGTGGACGTCGACGACCTGACCGAGCGTCACGCAGTGGGCGACGTACGCGGCACACAGCTCGGCGAGCCGCGTCCGGTCCGCCCAGGACTGCTGGAGCGTCGCCAGCCCGGAGAGCAGGTCGACGACGACCTCCTCGCGGGCGAGGTCGCCGGCGCCGCAGGCGCGCAGCGACGTGGCGGTGTCGACGGGCAGCTCGGCGACGGTCTGGTCGACGTTCAGGCCCACCCCGACGACGACCACTGGCGCCCCGGCGTGGGTGCCGGTCTGGCAGAGGATGCCGGAGATCTTGCGCCAGGGCGCATCGCTGCCGGACCGGGCGAGCACGTCGTTGGGCCACTTCAGGCCGACGTCGACCCCGGCGGCGCGGCGCACGGTCGAGCGGACGACGCCGCCCACGAGCAGCGGGACCCAGCCCCAGGTCGAGGTGTCGGCCGGGAGCGGCAGGCTCGCGGACAGCGCGATCGAGGAGCGCGGCGGCGCCTGCCAGACCCGCGCCAGCCGGCCGCGACCCTGCTCCTGGTGGTCCGCGGTGACGACCCGCCACGGGCGCGGGTCACGCAGCAGGTCGGCGTTGGTCGAGCCCACGGTGTCCAGGACGACCAGGTCGCTCCATGGTCCGGCGGCCAGACCGGCCCGGATCCGATCCCGCATCAGGGCACGGCGAGGCCCCGTCACGGCGTCCCCGATGCGGCTCACGGCGCCAAGGCTATTGTGCGGCGCATGAGCAATGCTGCCCTGCCCTCGGACGACGCCCCGGACCTGCGCACCACCGCGGGCCGGCTGGCGGATCTGCACCAGCGCAACGACGAGGCGGTCCACGCCGGCTCGGCGCGCGCGGTCGAGAAGCAGCACGCCAAGGGAAAGCAGACCGCGCGCGAGCGGATCGAGCTGCTGCTGGACGAGGGCTCCTTCGTCGAGATGGACGAGCTGGCCCGGCACCGCTCCACCAACTTCGGCCAGGAGTCGCACCGCCCGTACGGCGACGGCGTCGTCACCGGCTACGGCACCGTCGACGGGCGTACGGTCTGCGTCTTCTCCCAGGACTTCACCGTCTTCGGCGGGTCGCTGGGCGAGGTGTTCGGCGAGAAGATCGTCAAGGTGATGGACCTCGCCGCCAAGATCGGCTGCCCGGTCGTCGGCATCAACGACTCCGGCGGCGCCCGCATCCAGGAGGGCGTGGTCGCGCTGGGTCTCTACGCCGAGATCTTCCGCCGCAACGTCCACGCCTCCGGCGTCGTCCCGCAGATCTCCCTGGTCATGGGCCCGTGCGCCGGCGGCGCCGTCTACTCCCCCGCCATCACCGACTTCACCGTGATGGTCGACCAGACCTCGCACATGTTCATCACCGGCCCGGACGTCATCAAGACGGTGACGGGCGAGGACGTCGCGTTCGAGGACCTCGGCGGCGCCCGGGCGCACAGCACCAAGTCGGGCGTGGCGCACTACATGGCCTCCGACGAGGCCGATGCCATCGGCTACGTCAAGGAGCTGCTCTCCTACCTGCCCTCGAACAACATGGACGAGCCGGTCGTCTACGACGTGGACGTCGAGCTGGAGATCACCGACGCCGACCGCGAGCTCGACACCCTCGTCCCGGACTCCCCGAACATGCCGTACGACATCGTCACGGCGATCGAGCACGTGCTGGACGACGGCGAGTTCCTGCAGACCCAGGAGCTGTTCGCCCCGAACATCGTCACCGGCTTCGGCCGCGTCGAGGGCCGCCCGGTCGGGGTCGTGGCCAACCAGCCGATGCAGCTCGCCGGCACCCTGGACATCAACGCCTCCGAGAAGGCCGCCCGGTTCGTGCGCACCTGCGACGCGTTCAACGTGCCGGTGCTGACCTTCGTCGACGTGCCGGGGTTCCTGCCCGGCACCGACCAGGAGTGGGGCGGCATCATCCGGCGCGGCGCCAAGCTGCTGTACGCCTACGCCGAGGCAACCGTGCCGCTGGTCACCGTCATCACCCGCAAGGCGTACGGCGGCGCGTACGACGTCATGGGGTCCAAGCACCTGGGCGCCGACATCAACCTGGCGTGGCCGACAGCGCAGATCGCGGTCATGGGCGCCCAGGGTGCGGCGAACATCCTCTACCGCAAGCAGATCGCGGCGGTCAGCGAGGAGACCGGCGGCGACCAGGCCGCGATCGAGGCCCGACGCCAGGAGCTGATCCAGCAGTACGAGGACATGCTCGCCAACCCGTACATCGCGGCCGAGCGCGGCTACGTCGACTCGGTCATCCCTCCGTCCTACACCCGCACGTACGTCGTCAAGGCGCTGCGCGCGCTGCGGACCAAGCGAGAGACCCTGCCCCCGCGCAAGCACGGGAACATCCCGCTGTGACCCGCGAGGAGCAGGCGCCCACCCCGAGGCTGCAGGTCGTGCGCGGCGACGCCTCGCCCGAGGACATCGCCGCCGTGCTCGCCGTGCTGTCCGCGGCGGGCGAGCCCGCGGCACCGCCGGCGCCGGTGCGCTCCCGGTGGGGCCGGCCGCAGATGCGGATCGGCGTGCGCGCCTCCCCGGACGGCTGGCTGCGGTCGGGTCGGCCCGGCTGACCTGCCCTCGGCGGCGGTGCCGTGCCCCGTGTCTCATTCTCGGTAACTCGTAGTTATCTCTGAGACAGCATCCTGTTATCGTCCGGCGGGCGAGGTCCTCCTCGCTCCCTGTCGGCACGACCAGGAGTACGTCCATGCGCAAGCTCGTCCTGCTCGCCCTCGTGGGCCTCGGCGCCCAGCTCGTCGACGGCAGCCTCGGCATGGCGTACGGCGTCACGTCGACCACGCTGCTGCTGGCCATCGGGACCAACCCGGCCGCCGCCTCGGCCACCGTCCACCTCGCCGAGATCGGCATCACCCTGGTCTCCGGCGCCTCGCACTGGAAGTTCGGGAACGTCGACTGGCCGGTCGTGCTCAAGATCGGTGTCCCGGGAGCCGTCGGCGCCTTCGCCGGGGCGACCTTCTTGTCCAACCTCTCGACCGAGACCGCCGAGCCGATCATGTCGCTGGTGCTGCTCGCGCTCGGCGTGTACGTCCTCACCCGGTTCACCCTCTGGGGGCTGCGGACCAGCAACCTGGGCAAGCCGCTGCGCAAGCGGTTCCTCAGCCCACTCGGCCTGGTCGCCGGCTTCGTCGACGCGACCGGTGGCGGCGGCTGGGGGCCCGTCGGCACGCCCGCGATCCTCAGCTCCGGCCGCCTGGAGCCGCGCAAGGTGATCGGCTCGGTCGACACGGCCGAGTTCCTGGTCTCCATCGCCGCCAGCATCGGCTTCCTCGCCGCGCTCGGCTCCAAGGGCATCGACTTCGGCTGGGTCGCCGCGCTGCTGATCGGCGGCGCCGTCGCGGCGCCCGTCGCGGCCTGGCTGGTCCGCCACATCCCGCCGCGCATCCTCGGCTCCCTGGTCGGCGGCATCATCATCGTCACCAACTCCCGGACGCTGCTGAAGAGCGACTGGATCGACGCCGCGGACGGCACGCGGTACGCCGTCTACGCCGTGCTCTACGCGGTCTGGGCGGCAGCGGTCGCGTACTCGGTGCGGGCCTGGCGCCGCAGCGAGGCCGTCGCGCCGTCGCCGTCGCCGTCGGAGCAGGAGACGGTCAGCGCCTGACGTTCCGCCGCCGCCGGACGGTGCGCTCGAGCGCGGCGTGCTCGTCCGGCACCAGCACCCCGGCGGCGAGCACCTCGTCCGCAGCGTCCAGGTCGCCCATGAAGGCCCCGAGCGCGACCGGGACCGTGATGTCGTGGTCGGCCCGCGACACGACGGCGACCTCGTCGCCGGTCGTGATCCGCCCGGGGGTCTCGACCGCGAGGTAGGCACCCGATCGTCCGTGCGCCGCGAAGGTCTTCACCCACCCGCGCTCCCCCATCCGGGCGGCGAAGGTCGAGCACGGGATCCGCGGACCGGTCACCACCACGACCACCTCCGGGCCGATCCGCCAGCGGTCGCCGATGCGAGAGGCGTCGACGTCGTACCCCACGGTCGTGAGGTTCTCCCCGAAGGTGCCGCTCGGCAGGTCGCGCCCGAGCCGGGCCTCCCAGGCGTCGAGCTCCTCGCGGGCGAAGGCGTACAGGGCCTGGGTCGAGCCGCCGTGGTGGCGACGGTCGCCGATGAAGTCGCCGACGGCTCCGCTGCCCTCGCCGCCGTGCTTGGGCCCCGGATCGCGCACGTCGACGTGCTCGACGGGGTGCTTGCCGATGCCCGTCGGGATGCGCTTGCCCTGGGACGTCGGCTGCGGGGAGCCGACGTTCACCGAGATCACCTGAGGCATGGCCCTACGGTACGACCGGTTCACGCCGGCCGAGGGATCGCGGCGAAGACCGACTGCCCGAACCACCCCGCGACCCGGCGACGGACGTCGGCCGGTGCGTCCACCTGCAGGGCGCCGGACCGCACCGCGTCGGCCCACGAGCGGTCCCCGCGCCACACCTGGGTGAGCGTCCGCAGGCTGGTCTCCAGGTGGGCGGCGGACTCGAAGCCGGGGTCGTAGTCGCAGATGTCGACCTCCCCGGACGTCACGCACACCCACCAGCGCGACACCGGGGCCGCGACGTCCGCGAACCGCAGCGAGACGACCGTCCGGCCGGCGGGCCACTCCTGCGTCGGCAGCGTCCGCCGGACGTCGAACATGAGCAGGTGCGGGTCGAGGTCGGCCTCGCCGAGGTAGCCGACCCACCGGACGCCCCAGGCGCCGAGGGCCTCGACGACCGGCCGCAGCTCCTCGCCGCACGCCGTCAGGACGTACGTCACGTGCCGGCCGTCCGCGCGTCGCTCGATCACGCCGGCGCGCTCCAGGGTCCGCAGCCGCTTCGACAGCAGCGCGGGCGACATGCGCGGGTTGCCCCGGCGCAGCTCGTTGAAGTGGGTGCTGCCCAGCATCAGCTCGCGCACCACCAGCAGCGTCCAGCGCTCGTCCAGCACCTCCATCGCCTTGGCCACCGGGCAGAACTGTCCGTACGACGACGCCATGGCGCCACCTCCTCGTGACCCTCCAGTACACGCCCGCGGCGGTCGCGACCACCAGTACAGATCTGGAACTGGCCGCCGACCCGACGACGCAGGACGGTGGTCGTGAGAGGCACAGACCTGGGAGGGCGCCATGACCGACACCATCACCGACAAGAACCTCAAGGCTCGACACCGTGCCATGTGGGCGTCGGGCAACTACCCCGCCGTCGTCGACGACGCCGTCGGACCGCTGGGCCCGATCCTGGTGCGAGAGATGCAGATTCGCGCGGGCGAGCGCGTCCTGGACGTCGCCGCCGGTTCGGGCAACGCGTCCGTCCCGGCGGCGCTCGCCGGGGCGGAGGTCGTGGCCAGCGACCTGACACCCGAGCTGTTCGATGCGGGGCGCCGGGCCGCAGCGGAGCAGGGAGCGACGCTGAGCTGGGAAGAGGCCGACGCCGAGGCGCTGCCGTACGAGGACGCGTCGTTCGACGTCACGCTGTCCTGCCTGGGCGTCATGTTCGCCCCGCACCACCAGGCGGCCGCCGACGAGCTGCTGCGGGTCACCCGGCCGGGCGGGCGGATCGGCCTGCTCAGCTGGACGCCGGAGGGCTTCATCGGCCGGATGTTCGCGACCATGAAGCCGTACGCGCCGCCCCCGCCCTTGGGAGCGCAGCCGCCCCCGCTGTGGGGCTCGCCGGACCACGTCCGCGAGCTGCTGGGCGAGCGGGTCGAGGACCTCTCCGCCCGGCGGGAGCGGCTGAGCGTCGACCACTTCACGTCCGGAGCGGACTTCCGCGACTACTTCAAGCGTGTGTACGGGCCCACGATCGCGGTCTACCGCTCGCTCGGGGACGATGCCGAGCGGGTCGCCGAGCTGGACCAGGCCCTGGCCGCGCTCGGCCAGGAGCGCGATCTGGGCGGGGGTCGGATGGAGTGGGAGTACCTGCTGGTGACGGCGCGCCGGCGGTGAGCGACGGCGCTCGGCGTCAACCGGGTGGCCGCACCCGATCGGCGGCCCTACAGTCCGGGGAGTGACCGACACCACAACCACCAGGACGCCCACGGCCGTCGACGCGATCGCCGACCGCTACCACGAGGCGGCGCTCGCCCTCAGCCCAATCGGCCAGACCTACCTCGGGATCCCGGGCCACGAGACCGAGCTCGACGACTTCTCCCCCGCCGGCCACGAGGCCCACGCCACCCTGCGCGCGGGCGTGCTGCGCGACCTCGACGCCGCCGAGCCCGTCGACGACGTCGACCGGGTGACGATCTCGGCGATGCGCGACCGCCTCGGCCTCGCGCAGGAGACGCACGAGGCCGGCATCGACATCGCCGACCTGAACGTCATCGCCTCGCCGCTGCAGGAGATGCGCGACGTCCTGGACCTGATGCCGACCGACACCGACGAGCACTGGTCGCACATCGCCGGCCGTCTCCGGGCCATGCCGGCGGCACTCGACCAGTGGTTCGAGTCGCTGCACGCCGGCGCCGAGCGCGGCATCGTGAGCGCGCGCCGCCAGGTCGAGGCCTGCATCCAGCAGACCGTCGACCACACCGCCGGCGACGGGTACTTCGCCACCCTCGTCAGTGGCGCCCGGGTGGACGGCAACGACCTCGACGAGTCCGTCCGCGCCGACCTGGAGGCGGCGGCGGGCGAGGCCTCCGCGGCGTATCGCGCGGCCGGCGAGCGCCTGCGGGACGAGCTGCTGGCCAAGGCTCCCGAGTCGGACGGCTGCGGCCGGGAGATCTACCCCCTCCACTCGCGCCGGTTCCTCGGCGCGGCCGTCGACCTGGAGGAGACCTACGCGTGGGGGCAGGAGGAGCTGGCCCGCATCACCGAGGAGATGCAGCGCGTCGCCGAGCAGATCAAGCCCGGCGCGAGCGTCAAGGAGGCCATGCAGGCCCTCGACGCGGACCCGGCCTACCAGCTGCACGGCACCGACGCCCTCAAGGCGTGGATGCAGGAGAAGGCCGACGAGGCGATCGCCGAGCTCGGCGGGACCCACTTCGACATCCCCGTCCCGGTGCAGACGATCGAGTGCATGATCGCGCCGACCCAGTCCGGCGGCATCTACTACACCGGCCCCAGCGAGGACTTCTCCCGGCCCGGTCGGATGTGGTGGTCGGTGCCCAAGGGGGTCGAGCAGTTCGGCACCTGGCGCGAGCTGACGACGGTCTACCACGAGGGCGTGCCCGGGCATCACCTCCAGGTCGCCCAGACCATGTACCGCTCGGAGCTGCTGAACTCCTGGCGCCGGATGGACGCCTGGACCTCCGGTCACGGCGAGGGCTGGGCGCTCTACGCAGAGCGGCTGATGGACGAGCTCGGTTACCTCGACGACCCCGGCAGCCGGCTGGGCATGCTCGACGGTCAGTCGCTGCGCGCCGCCCGCGTCGTGCTCGACATCGGGGTGCACTGCGGGTTCGAGGCGCCGGCGGAGGTCGGCGGTGGGTCCTGGACGTACGACAAGGCGTGGCAGTTCCTGAACGCCCACGCCGACATGGCCGAGGGGTTCCTGCGCTTCGAGCTGGACCGCTACCTGGGCTGGCCGGGCCAGGCGCCGTCGTACAAGATCGGCGAGCGGCTGTGGATGCAGCTGCGCCAGGAGCTGCAGCAGCGCGAGGGCGACGCGTTCGACCTGAAGGCGTTCCACCGTCGCGCGCTGGACATCGGCGGCGTCGGCCTCGACACACTGCGGGAGGCGCTGCTGCGGCCGACCTCCTGAGGTGAGCGAGCCGCCCGGCCACGGCCCGGGCGGCCGCGCCTGCCCCGGTGCAAGGATGGCGACGTGCACGTGGCGATCCCGATCCTGCTGCTCGCGGCCACCGTCGTGGTCGTGGCCACGGCGTGCCGTCGCGTCGGCCTGTCCGCGCCCCTCGTGCTCACCGCGCTGGGGGCGGCCGCGTCCTACCTGCCGTGGGTCCCGCTGCCGTTCGCGGTCGAGCCCGAGGTCATCCTGCTCGGGTTCCTCCCGCCGCTGCTGTTCGCGGCTGCCTCGCAGACGTCGCTGATCGACCTCAACCACAACCGTCAGCAGATCCTGTCGCTGTCGGTGTTCCTCGTGCTGTTCACCGCCCTCGGAGTCGGCCTGGTGACGTGGCTGCTGCTGCACGGCTGGCTCGGGCTGGACGTCACGTTCCCCGCGGCCCTCGCCCTGGGCGGTGTGGTGGCGCCGCCGGACGCGGTGGCCGCGACCGCGGTCGCCCGGCGGATCGGCCTGCCCCGCCGCGTCGTGACGATCCTCGAGGGCGAGTCGCTGTTCAACGACGCCACCGCGCTGGTCACCGTCCGGACGTCGATCGCGCTGGTCGCGGGCGGTGCGACCGTCCTGACCGCGTCCCGAGACTTCCTGATCGCCGCGGTCGGCGGCGCGGTCGTCGGACTCGTGGCGTTCAAGGTGATCGCGTGGGTGCGGACGCACGTGACCGAGCCCGTCACCGACGTCGCCATCTCCTTCCTGTCGCCATGGCTGGCGTACCTGCCCGCGGAGGCCGTCAGCGCCGGCGGCGCGCACGGGTCCGGCGTCATCGCGGTCGTCGTCTGCGGGGTGCTGCTGGCCCACGAGGCGCCCACGATCCAGACCGCCCAGTCCCGGGTGTCCGAGCGGATGAACTGGTCGACCATCCAGTTCCTGCTCGAGAACATGGTGTTCCTGCTCATCGGCCTGCAGACGCACACCATCGTCGACGCGGTCGTGAAGGACGAGAACATCGGGCTGGTCAACGCGCTGCTGGTCGGTCTCGCCGTGCTGGTCACGGTCATCGTCCTGCGGCCGCTGTTCGTGATGCCGCTGGCGCTGCTGTGGAAGCTGCCGGTCAGCCGGGCCGACCCGCTGTCGATGCGCGAGGCGGCGATCATCTCCTGGGCCGGCATGCGTGGGGTGGTGACGCTGGCGGCGGCATTCCTGCTGCCGGCCGACTTCGCCCAGCGCGAGGCCCTCGTGCTCATCGCACTGATCGTCGCCGTCGGCACGCTGATCGTCCACGGCTTCTCGCTCGGCTGGCTCTCCCGCCGGTTGGACCTGCACGGTCCGGACCCACGCGAGGACGCGCTGCAGTCGGCCCAGGTGACCCAGGCGGCGGTCCGCGCCGGCCGCGCCGAGCTGGACCGCGTCCTGGAGGACCCCGACACACCGACGGTCCCCGAGGACATCGAGCAGGCGCTGCGCGCTCAGGCGGAGCGGCGGGCGAACATCGCGTGGGAGCGCCTCGGTGGTGGCCGCGACGACTCCGAGGCACCGACCGAGGCGTACCGGCGGCTGCGGACGGCGATGCTCCAGGCGGAGCGCACCAAGGTGTTGAAGATGCGCGACGCCGGGCACCTGGACCACACGGTCCTGCGCGCGGTGATGGACTCCCTCGACGTCGAGGAGTCGATGATCGCGGCGGTCGGTGAGCGGCAGCAGAGCCTCGACGACCGGATGCTGCTGACCCCGGAGGAGCGCCAGGGCGGCTGCGAGGACCTGCGCGACGCCTCCTCGTCGGTCAACCCGGAGACCTTCGACGAGTGTCCCGACTGCATCCGGGAGGGCACGACCTGGGTCCACCTGCGGCTGTGCCTCACCTGCGGTCACGTCGGCTGCTGCGACTCGTCGGTGGCGCGGCACGCCACCCGCCACTACGAGGAGTCGGCCCATCCGGTCATGCGCTCGTTCGAGCCGGGTGAGGCGTGGCGCTGGTGCTTCAAGCACGAGCTGCTCGGCTGACTACGCTCTCGGGCATGGCGATCCCCCTCATCCTGGCCTCGGCCTCCCCTGCCCGGCTCGCGACGCTGCGATCGGCGGGCGTCGAGCCGACGGTGCGCGCGTCGGACGTGGACGAGCCGGCCGTGGTGCAGCGCGCCGAGACCGACCTCGGGCGGCTCGACGCCGAGGACGTCGCGCTGCTGCTCGCCAAGGCCAAGTGCGAGTCGGTCGCGACGGCGGTGGCCGAGGACGACAGCGCCCCGGAAGGACTGATCGTCGGGTGCGACTCGGTCCTGGCCCTGGACGGCGAGACCCTGGGCAAGCCCGCCGACGCGTCCGACGCCGTCGACCGCTGGCGCCGGATGAGCGGTCGGACCGGCGTCCTGCACACGGGCCACTGGGTCATCGACGACCGCGAGGACGGGACGGGCGCGACCTTCGGCGCCGTGGCCTCCACCACGGTGCACTTCGCCGACCTGTCCGCCGAGGAGATCGACGCCTACGTCGCCACCGGTGAACCACTCCACGTCGCGGGCGCCTTCGCCATCGACGGGCTCGGTGGCGCGTACGTCCGCGGTATCGAGGGCGACTACCACAACGTCGTCGGCATCAGCCTGCCGCTGCTGCGCGAGATGCTCGCGGAGATCGACGTGGTCTGGCACGAGCTGCTGACGTGACCCGCCAGTAGGCGTTGTCGCGGGTCACCCGCCGGTCTAGGTTCGGCGGGTAAGCCGGTAGGCCAACCGGGCTTGCCGACTCACCCCAGGAGTCACCGACCATGCGACTTCGCCCCGTCACCCGCACCCCTCTCGGCCTCTCCCTCGCCGCCGCCGCCGCGCTCGGCATCGCGGCCACCCAGGTCGCTCCCGCCACCGGGGCACCGCCCGGCGACCCCGGCGCGCTGCGCTCCGGCGACCAGGGCGGCACCGTCAGCCTCGTCCACGTCAACGCCCCGACACCCGCGCTGCGCACCAAGGTCGACCGGCTCGGTCTGGACACCACCGAGCACGCCGACAGCAGCGGCGTCTCCGTCGTCCTGCACGGCGCCGCCGACGCCAAGGTGCTGCGCGACGCCGGGTTCACCTGGCGTACGACCATCCCCGACCTGGGTGCGCGGATGCGGGCGAACGCCGCGAAGGACCGTGCGTACGCCGCCGCCAACGCCGAGTCACCCCTGCCGAGCGGACGGACGAGCTACCGGCACCTGTCGGACTACGACGCCGAGATGACCCTGCTGGCCCAGCGATTCCCGAACCTGGTGAAGCCGCTGACGCTGAAGAACAAGAGTGTCGAGGGCCGCGAGGTCAGGGGCATCGAGATCACCACCAATGCCACCCGGGTCGACGACGGCAAGCCGGTCTTCCTCGTCATGGGCGCCCACCACGCCCGGGAGTGGCCCTCGAGCGAGCACTCGATGGAGTTCGCGTACGACCTGCTGGAGAACTTCAGGACCAGCGACCGGGCCCGCGCGATCCTGCAGAACGTCCGCGTCATCGTCGTACCGGTCGTCAACGTGGACGGCTTCGAGATCTCCCGCGAGGCCGCGCCGAAGGGCGACTTCAGCCAGTTCGACTACGAGATGAAGCGCAAGAACTGCACGGTGTCGGTCAACACGCCCCCCGCCTACCAGGGCGGCACCTGCGTGAACAACCCGGCCGGACGGCTGCGGGGCACCGACCTGAACCGCAACTACCCCGGCTTCTGGGGTGGCGGTGGCGCGTCCCCGACGTGGTCCAGCGACACCTACCGCGGCGACGGACCGGGCTCGGAGCCGGAGTCGGACAACATCCGCGCCCTCATCTCCGGACGGCAGGTCACCAACCTCATCACCAACCACACGTTCAGCAACCTGGTGCTGCGGCCGCCGTCGATCGCGGCGACCGGCCTCAGCCCGGACGAGCCGACGTACCGGGCGCTGGGCGAGGCGATGACCAACGCCAACGGCTACTCCAACTGGGCCTCCTACCAGCTGTACGACACCTCGGGCTCGGTCGAGGACTGGAGCTACTGGAACACCGGTGGCTTCGGCTTCACCTTCGAGATCGGGCCGGACGAGTTCCACCCGCCGTTCCAGACGGGCGTCGTCGCCGAGTACCTCGGGCTGTCACCCGCGCAGGGCGCCGGCTACGGCGGCAACCGCGAGGCGTACTACCTGATGGCCGAGGCGACGATCGACAAGTCGAAGCACTCGACCATCGCCGGGACCACGCAGAAGGGCCGGACGCTGAGCGTGAGCAAGACGTTCATCAGCGCCACGTCCCCGGTGATCGGCACCGACGGCACGGTCGGGCCGCCGCGCTACTACCAGGACACGCTCACCTCGCGGCTGGTGCCGGACAAGACCGGCCGGTTCAGCTGGGCGGTCAACCCCTCGACGCGTCCGCTCGTCGTGGGCCGGTACGGCCGCGATCCGGTCGGGCCCGCCGAGCCGGCCAAGCCGGTCGCGAACCCCGCCGGGGTGCCGGCGGTCGGCCAGTCGGAGACGTCGTCGTTCAGCATCACCGGTGCCCCGACGTACGACAACGGGAAGGCCACGCTGAACTTCAGCTGGCCCGGCGGAACCGCGGTCGACTGGGACTTCTACGTGTACGACTCGCGGGGCCGGCTCGCGGCCCAGGCGGCGACGGCCGCCAACCCCGAGGCGGCCACGCTCATCGACCCGGTGCCGGGCACGTACACCGTCGTGGCCGTCAACTACGACGGCGGAACGACGACGACGGACTGGACCGGCGCGGTGAGCTTCTCCTCGCCGACGCCGGGCACCTACTCCGGGCTGAAGGAGTCCTGGACGCTGACCTGCTCGGCGGCCAACGGCAAGGTGCTGAAGTCGCAGATGGTGACCGTCGACCGCGGCCAGACCGCGAACGTCGGTGACCCCTGCACCAAGTCGCGGAAGCGCTGAGTCAGGACGCCGTACGGGAGTTGCGGCCGGGCAGGCGGGACGTCGCCGAGCCCGGCCGCGCTTCTGCGCGCATCGTCCCCTCGGGTGGCTCGCGGCGCGCGCCGCTGCTGGACGCCTCGGCCTGCGCGACCTCGTCCGCCGTCAGCCGGGAGGCCGTGGTGACGGGCCGCCAGACCAGGAGTCCGGTCCCGATCATCAGCAGACCCGAGATAGTGAAGACGGTGTCGATCGGGCCGAAGTGCAGCCCGCCGACGGTGACGTCCAGGTCGCGCATCGCGGTGCTGACCACCCAGCTGGTGATCGCCATCGACGTCAGGCTGGCGACCGTGGGGAAGACGGTGATCACCACCGTGGCTCGCCCCAGCAGCTCGGAGGGGATGGACCGCATCACCATCGGCATCAGGACGGTGTTCGCGGCGCCGAGCGGCATCGCGAGCAGGAAGAACAGCACCACCGCGGGCGCGAACGACGTCATCCGCGAGTAGACGACCACGCAGGCACCCACCAGCAGGAACGACCACACGAAGATGGTCGCCGGACCGATGTGGCGCTCCAGCCGCGGCGCGAGCAGGGTGCCGACCAGGGTGCCGATCGCGAAGCTCATCAGCAGCCACCCGAGCAGCTCGGCGCGCTCGTGCAGGACGTCGGTGACGAAGAAGACCTCGAGCACGTTGATCATGCCGGTCGCGAACGTGATGACCGTGAGCGCGAACGCCACCGCACCCAGCATCCGGTACCGCGTGACCGTCCGGACGCCGTGCGACAGGGAGGTCCAGAACGACTGTCCGGACGCGCGCTCCTCCGGCGCCGAGCTCCAGGTGAACCGGCCCAGCAGGAAGGAGGACAGCACGAACGACAGCGCGTTGACCGTGAGCGCGGCGGTCGCGCCGAGGGCGAGGAACAGGGGCGCCGCGAGCGGCGGTCCGGCGATCGCCAGCAGACTGTTGGCCGACCCCTGCCGCGAGTACGCCGAGGTGCGCAGGTCGTCCGGGATGGTCTTGGCGATCATGACGTTGCGCGCCTGGGTGAAGAACTGGCCGGCGGCGTTGGTGACCACGATCGCGGCGTAGATCCACACCATCGCGAACGGGCGGCTGATCCGGTCGCCGAGCAGCGGGATGAGCACCAGGCTGGCGATGGCGAGCGCCTGCACGGTGTTGCTGCGCACCAGCAGCCGTTGGCGGTCGGTGCGGTCGGCGTACACACCGGCGATCGGGCCGACCAGCAGGACGGGCAGGGCCGCGGCGATCAGGACGCCGCCGACGGCCGCGGGCGCCCAGGTCTCACCCCGGGCGATGTCGGTGCTGATCCACAGGACGACGGTGAGGTCGAAGACCAGGTCGCCGAGCCGGGACACGACCGCAGCGGGGAACGCGTACCGCCATGCCGGCAGCGCCCATAACCGACGCCCGGCGGAGTCGTCGCTCGATCGCACCGCGTCCCTCCTCCACCTGCTCTGGTCGTGCGGAGCACGTCGTCGTCCGCGACGCTCAACGTAGCGAGCGGACCGGATGTTTAGGTGATTGAGGCTTCGACAATATTCGCCCTGCCGTTCACCCGTGGCGGATCACCGGAGCGACCGTCGGTGGCGGGAGCGCGGCCCCTGCGACGCGCCCCGCCACCGTGGGCGATGACCGGCTCAGACCGGCGGGATGGCCCGGCGGCGGGTGCTGAACGCGCGGTCCCGGCGGGCGGCGTACTGCAGGCGCTTGAGCAGCTCGGCGCGCAGCTCGTCCGCCTCGATGATGCCGTCGATCACCAGGTCGGCGGCGAGCCGTTCGATGTCGACGTCCTGCAGGTACTCCTCCCGCATCCGCGCGACGAACGCCTCGCGCTCGGCGGGGTCCTCGATGGCGGCGATCTTGTTCGCGTACACGGCGTTGACCGCCGCCTCCGCGCCCATCACCGCGATGCGCGCCGTCGGGAGTGCCAGGGTGGCGTCCGGACCGAAACCCGGACCTGCCATCGCGTAGAGACCGGCGCCGTACGCCTTGCGCAGCACGATGCAGAACTGCGGCACCGTGGCCTCGGAGACGGCCGAGACCATCTTGGCGCCGTGCCGGATGATGCCGCCGCGCTCGACCTCCGAGCCGATCATGAAGCCCGGCACGTCGGTCAGGTAGAGCAGCGGGATCGAGTACGCGTCGCACGTCCAGATGAACCGGGCGGCCTTGTCGGCGCTGTCGGTGAACAGCACCCCGCCCTTGACCATCGAGTTGTTGGCGACGATGCCGACCGTGCGGCCGTCCATCCGCCCGAAGCCGACGACCAGCTCGGCGGCGAACAGCGGCTTGATCTCGAAGAAGCTGTCGTCGTCGACCAGCCCGTCGATCACCTCGTGCACGTCGAACGGCTGCGACTCGATCTCGGGCACCGTGGTCCGCGTCAGCGGCTCGCTCGGCTCCTCGCCGACGTACGAGGGCGGCTCGTCCTTCCACGTCGAGGGGACGTAGGAGAAGTACAGCTTCGCCAGCTCGATGGCCTCGGTGTCGTCGGAGGCCAGCAGGTCGCCGACGCCGCTGACGGTGCAGTGCATGCGTGCACCGCCCATCTCCTCGAGCGTGACCTTCTCACCGACGACCATCTCGGCCATCCGCGGGCTGCCGAGGTACATCGAGGCGTTGCCCTCGACCATGATGATCACGTCGGTGAAGCTCGGGATGTACGCCCCACCCGCGGCCGAGGGGCCGAAGAGGCAGCAGATCTGCGGGACCCTGCCCGACAGCGCGACCTGGTTGTGGAAGATGCGCCCGGCGCCGCGGCGGCCGGGGAACAGCTCGACCTGGTCGGTGATCCGCGCGCCGGCGGAGTCGACGAACCAGAAGACCGGCAGCTCCTCGCGCAGCGCCGCCTCGGTGGCCCGCACGATCTTCTCGACCGTGCGCGCACCCCACGAGCCAGCCTTCACGGTCGGGTCGTTGGCCACCACGATCGCCGGGCGGCCGTCGACCGTGCCACGACCGGTGACGACGCCGTCGGCGGGCAGGCCCGGCGCGGTGGCGTTGGCGTACCGGCCGTCCTCGACGAAGCTGCCCTCGTCGAACAGCAGCGCGATCCGGTCGCGGACGTACAGCTTGTTCTGGCTGTCGAGCTTGGCCTTGGCCTTCTCCGTCGGAGCGGCCGAGGCCTCGTACGCCGCCGCCAGCCGGCCGCGGGCGTCGACGACGTGCGCGTCGTGAGCCGCGTCCTGGACCGTCATTGCGGGAGCCCCAGACCACGCGCGATCACCATGCGCTGCACCTCGGAGGTGCCCTCTCCGATCTCCAGGATCTTGGCGTCGCGGTAGAAGCGGGCCACGGGGTACTCCTCCATGAACCCGTTGCCGCCGAAGATCTGCGTCGCGATCCGGGTGCCCGTGACGGCGGCCTCGGTGGAGTAGAGCTTGGCGATGGCCGCGGCCTGCTTCACCTCGGCGACCGAGCGGCGGCCCGACTCCAGCTCGTCCTTGAGCCACGCCGCCTTGTACGTCAGCAGGCGCGCGGCCTCGACCATGACGGCCAGGTCGGACACCTGGAAGGACACGCCCTGGTTGATGCCGATCGGCTTGCCGAACGCCGTCCGGGTCTTGGAGTACTCGGTCACCTGCTCGAGGCACGCCTGCGCCAGACCCACCGCCAGCGCCGAGATCGCGATGCGACCGTCGTCCAGCGTCTTGAGGAACTGCTTGAAGCCGGCGCCGCGCTCACCCAGGAGGTTCTCCTGCGGGACGACGCAGCCGCTGAACGTCAGGCCATGGGTGTCGGAGGCGTGCCAGCCGAGCTTGTGGTACGCGGGCTCGACGGTGAAGCCGTCGGTGCCGGACGGCACCATGATCGCGCTGATCTCCGGCTTGCCGTCGGCGCGCTCACCGGTCTTGGCCGTCACGGTGACCACGGACGTACGGTCGGTGCCCGAGTTGGTGATGAACGCCTTGGCGCCGTTGACGGTCCACTGACCGTCGGCCAGCGTCGCCTTCGTCCGGGTGGCGCCCGCGTCGGAGCCGGCGTCGGGCTCGGTCAGGCCGAAGCCGGCGAGGGTCTTGCCGGAGACGAGGTCGGGCAGGAAGCGCTGCTTCTGCTCCTCGGTGCCGTAGGTCAGGATCGGGTTGATGCCCAGGCCGACGCCCGCCGACAGGGTGATGCCGACCGACTGGTCGACCCGGCCGAGCTCCTCGATGGCGAGGCACAGGTAGGTGAACGCGCCCTCGTCCAGCCCGGCGCCGCCGTACTCCTCCGGCACGACGAGGCCGAAGAAACCGAGCTCACCCATCTGCGGGACGAGGTGGGACGGGAAGTGGTGGTCGCGGTCCCACTGCGCGATGTGCGGAGCGACCTCGCGCTCGGCGAAGTCCCGCACGACGTGGCGGAAGTCCTCGTGGTCCTTGGTGAGCTCGAACATCGGCAGGATCGGCCTCTTCTGCGCTGGGGTGACGGTGGTCACGCACTTGACGTTGACGTCAACGTAAAGCACGCTCTGTCGCTATGACAACCCGGGCCCCCGCCTCCGCGGCGACCGCGCGCACGTGGTCGATCGCCGAGCTCGCGGACGAGTTCGAGGTCACCCACCGCACCATCCGGCACTACGAGGACCTCGGCCTCATCACTCCGGAGCGGCGCGGCACCGTACGCGTCTTCCACCGCCGCGACCGCACCCGCCTGGCGCTGATCCAGCGCGGCAAGCGGCTCGGGTTCCCGCTGGAGGAGATCCGCACGATCATCGACATGTACGACGAGCAGCCCGGTGAGGCGGGCCAGCTGCGCTACCTGCTGGACCAGATCACCGACCGGCGCACCGACCTGGAGCGCCGCCGCCAGGACATCGAGGACTCCCTGCAGGAGCTGGCCACTCTCGAGCGTCGCTGCCGCGCCGACCTCGAGGCGCTCTCCTCATAGCCACCGCTGGTTGAGCCGGGCGAGCGCCCAGCGCGAGCCCGAGTCGAAACCCGGTGCCGCACAGGGAGACTCTCCCAACCAGCGGGAGGGATCAGTCGGTGTCGACGTAGAGGCAGAACGGGTGACCGGCCGGGTCGAGCATGACGCGGACGTCGTCCTGCGGCTGGTGCTCGTGGAGCTCGGCCCCGAGGGCCACCGCGTCCTGGACCGCGTCGTCGAGCGCTCGTACGCCGACGTCGAGGTGCAGCATCATCTGCTGCTGGCCCGGCTCGGCCGGCCAGGTCGGCCGCTCGTACACGCTCTCGGTCTGGAACGCCAGATTCGCCGGCGCCCCGGGGAACCCGATCGTGCACCAGTCCGGCTCGTCGGTGGCCATCGGCCAGCCGAGCAGGTCCCGGTAGAAGTGCGCCAGCGCACGCGCATCCGGTGCATTCAGCACCACGCCGACCCAGCCGCTCAGCCCTCTGATCCCTGCCATCCCCGCAGCGTGCCACCACCGTCCGACACGGCGCTCACTTCTTGGTGATCGCCTCGCGCCACAGCAGCCGCACGATGCCCGGGGCCGGGTCCGTCGTCGTCACGGAGACCGCCCGGCCGATCGTGCCGTCGTCGGTGACAGCGCTCAGCAGGGCCGCCGCGAGGTCGGTCCGTGCCGTGAACATGCCGTCGGCGCCGTCGATCTCGTACGACGTGGGTCCGTCCGCGTCGAACAGACCGGAGGAGCGCACCGCCGTCCAGTGCAGGTCCGACGCACTCAGGATGGCCTCCATCCGGTGCATGTCGTCGTACAGGGTGCGGCCGAGGCGCCGGATCACCAGCGGCTCGAGGACGTTGTTGAAGAAGAAGGCGCCGGCCGGGCGGTAGCCGGGCTTCTGCACGTTCGAGCTGACGGCCACGACGCGCTTGATCCCGTGCCGGTGCATGGCCGCCGCGATGGTGGTCACCCCCTGGGAGTAGACCGAGATCGGCTGACGCGAGAACGGAACCCCCAGGATCGAGACCACCGCGTCGGCGCCCTCGACCGCGTCGGCCACGGCGTCCGGGTCGGCGATGTCGGCCTGCGCCGTGGTGAGTCCTGGTCGTACGGCGATGGCGTCGGGCCGCCGGCTGACGGCGACGAGATCGTGCCCCGCCGCGAGCGCCTGATCGGTCAGATGACGACCCGTGGGGCTGCTGGCCCCGAAGACGGTGATCCGCATGGTGATTCCCTCCTGCGTGCCGGGCGTTCCGGCTCGGTGTTGACCCTCGTCGGCACGGCCACCAGAATTCAAACGTGCTGAATAAATCCCGTGGCCGTCCCCGCGGCCGCCCGCGTACGCGCGAGCGCATCGCCGAGGTCGCCCGTCAGGAGTTCCTGGAGCACGGGTACCGGGGCGCGACCGTCCGCGGCATCGCCGCCGCCGCCGAGGTCGACTCGGCCCTGATCAGCTACCACTTCGGCTCCAAGGAGGCGTTGTTCGGCGAGGTCATGGAGCTGCAGTGCATCGGCGCACGCGGTCTGTCGGCGGCGTTCGAGGGCGACCTGGCGGGCCTGGCCGACCGCATCCTCGACGCCGTCACCTCCGCCTGGGAGGGCGACGCCGCGGCCCCGCCCGGCCTCGACGGCGCCGCGATGGGCCGGGAGGAGGTCATGATCGTGCTCCGCGGCTACCTGGAGTCGGAGGTGGTCGGCCGGCTTGCTGAATTCCTCGGCGGGACCGACGCTCGCGCCCGGGCCACCGCCGCCGCCACGGTCATCGGCGGCTTCATCTTCACCCGCTACCTCAACCCGCTGCCGAGCGTGCAGTCCCTCAGCTCCGGGGAGGCGCGAGCAATCCTCGAGCCCTCGCTGCGGGCCGCTCTGGCTCCGAGGGTGCCGCGACGCCCGTACGCGAGGATGGGCGCATGAGCACGCCGCACCAACCCACCTTCACCTCGGTCGAGCAGACCCGGCACGCCCTCGCCGACGTGGACTACCTCGCGTCCTCGGCGATCGCCACCACCGTCTACCTCGCCGACACGCTCGGCAAGCCCCTCCTCGTCGAGGGTCCGGCCGGCGTCGGCAAGACCGAGCTGGCCAAGGCGGTCAGCCGCGCGAGTGGCGCCGAGCTGGTCCGGCTGCAGTGCTACGAGGGTGTCGACGAGGCTCGCGCGCTGTACGAGTGGAACCACGCCAAGCAGCTGCTGCGGATCACCGCGGAGCGGGACGCCGCCTGGGACGAGGTGCGCTCGGACATCTTCGCCGAGGAGTTCCTGCTGGCGCGCCCGCTGCTGAAGGCCGTCCGCAGCGAGCAGCCGGTCGTGCTGCTGGTCGACGAGCTCGACAAGGCCGACGAGGAGATGGAGGGCCTGCTGCTGGAGATCCTGTCCGACTTCCAGGTGACCGTCCCCGAGCTCGGCACGATCACCGCGCGCAGCCAACCGTTCGTCGTCCTCACCTCCAACACCACGCGTGAGCTGTCCGAGGCGCTGCGGCGCCGCTGCCTGTTCCTGCACGTCGACTACCCCGACGCCGAGCTGGAGCAGCGCATCGTCCAGCTGCAGGCGCCCGGCCTGTCCGACGCGCTCACGCAGTCGGTCGTCCGCGTCGTCGGGGCGCTGCGCGACCTCAACCTGCGCAAGGCGCCCTCGATCGCCGAGACCGTCGACTGGGCGCGCACGCTGGTCGCGCTCGGCGCCGACGAGCTCGAGCCGGAGCTGGTCCGCAGCAGCCTGGGCGTGATCCTCAAGCACCAGGACGACATCACCACCGCCGCCAAGACCCTCGACCTCGACCGTGCCCTCGCCGGCTGAGCCCGCCGCTCCCCCGCACGGGTCGGTCCTGGCGCGGCGACTCGTGCAGGTCGCCACGTCGCTGCGCGGGCACGGGGTGAAGGTCGGCACCAGCGAGATCGCCGACGCGGGCGCGGTCGTCCAGGCCCTCGGGCTCGACGACCGCGAGACGTTGCGCGAGGGGCTGGCGAGCGCGTTCCTGCGCCGGGCCGGGCAGCGCGGCGTCTTCGACGACGTCTTCGACATCTACTTCCCGGCCGGTGTGGGGTCCCGGTCCGGTACGCAGGCGGACCCGCCCACGCCGGACGCCGCACCGCGGGAGGTGGCGGCCTCCGTACGGGGCCTGCTGATGGAGGCGCTCGCGCGCGACGACCGGGCCGAGCTGGACCGGTTGGCCGCGCTGGCGCTGGACCGGCTCGGGGAGCTGGAGCGTGAGGGCGCCGGGTGGTCGGCGGCGCAGGCGCTGGAGCAGCTCGCACCCCAGACGGCGATCGCCGGTGCGCTGCAACGGGCCCGTCAGCTCGGAGCCGGGGGCGACGGGTCGCAGGACGAGGGTGAGCAGGGCGGCGGCAGCGGCACGCAGGGCTCGGGCAGCGGCGGCGGCTCCGGCGCAGGCTCCGCCGGGCGGGAGCAGCTGACGGACCGGATCGCCCGCGAGGAGATGCGCTCGCGGGTGGCGGCGTTCCGGCGCCGCGTCGAGACCGAGGCCCGCCGACGCAACGCCGAGGTCCGCGGCACCGAACGCATCTCGCGGTACGCCGTCCGGGACGCGTTCGAGCAGCGCGACTTCCTCGCTCCCGGTGGCGGCGAGCTGGCCCAGCTGCGGGCCGCCATCAACCCGCTCGCCCGCAAGCTCGCGGCGCGCCTCACGGCCCGGCGTCGCCAGCAGGCCCGCGGCACCATCGACGTACGGAAGACACTGCGACGCTCGATGTCGACCGGCGGCGTACCCCTCGACCCCGCGTACGCCCACCGCCGGCCGCACCGGCCGGACCTGGTGCTGCTGTGCGACGTGAGCGGCTCCGTGGCCGGGTTCTCGGGGTTCACGATGGCGTTGATGCAGGCGATCTCCGCGCAGTTCAACAAGATTCGCGTGTTCGCCTTCGTGAGTACGACCGACGAGATCACCGATCTGGTCCGGGCGGCGCGACCGGAGGACGACGTCGTGAGCGCGGCGCTGCGCACCCGGAAGGTGCTCGGCTGGGGAGCGAGCAGCTCGTACGGGCAGTCGTTGGACAGCTTCGCGGAGAAGTTCATGGACGCGGTCGGGCCGCGCAGCACCGTGCTGATCCTCGGCGACGCGCGCTCGAACTACGGGCTCCCCCGGCTGGAGACCCTGCGCACGATCCGCGGCCAGGCGCGGCACGTGGCCTGGCTCAACCCCGAGCCGGCGTCGTCCTGGGGCACCGGGGACTCGCTGGCCAAGGAGTACGCCCGGGTCGTGGACATGCACGAGTGCCGCAACATCGACCAGCTGCGGGCGTTCGTCGGACGGGCGCTGCCGGTCTGAACCCGGCTCGACGGCTCAGACGTCCGTGTCGGCGTACGCCGCCCGCAGGTGGCTGTCGTGCTCGACGAGCGCTCGGAGGATCGCGTCCATGCGGGCAACCGGGTGGTCGTCGGCGTCGTCGGACCGCATCTCTTCGACCGCGGCGGCGCTGACGTCGTGCTGGACGACGAGAGCAGGGACGGGGCGGTCGACCAGCCGGCCGTGCTCGCCGCCGATCGTGGCCGCCTCCGCGTCGGTGAGCGAGTCGAACCGGCTGCGCGCGAACGTCGCCACGACCGGGATCGTCGGGCCGACGAACCGGCTCGCCACCCGCCGGTCGGCCCGTCCGCGCCGGTAGCCCACCGTCGCGACCTGAGCACCACCCGCCAGCACCGCGTCGACGAACTCGCCCTGCGCGTCCGTCCCCATGGGGCCGTCCGGGGCGTCGGCGACGATCTCGACGCGCTCGACGACGCCCGGCGGCTGCGGAACGACCTCCAGGACGCCGTCGGCGGAGGGCGAGGCCAGGACGAACCGGCTCGACTCGGGTGAGGCGTGCTGCGCGTACGCCGTCAGGACCGTCGGGTCGAACACCGTCTCGGGGGGTTCGAGGACGCCTGCGGCCGCCGGGCCGTCGAGCCCGGCCGCGGCGTACACCGTGCGGGCGAAGTCGCCGATGCGGGTCGTCTCGTCGTACGGGTGGAAGGTCTCGGCCTCGATGACCGCGACCCACCCGTCCTCCTCGACCGGGACGAACGCGTCGTCGGACCGCCCGGTCGGGGCGAATCTCTCACCGTCCCAGGACAGCTCGGCGCCGGTGACTCCGTCGTAGATGCTCGCGCCGGTGTCGACGATCCACCGGGTGCCGCCGGCGCGGAGCGACGACGCGACGGCAGGACTGATGGTCGCGGCGGCGGGCGTGATGACTGCGAGCTGTCGTCCGTGCCGGTCGGCCCACTGCTGCTGCAGCACGAGCCACGGCGACAGCGTGAGCTCCTTGCGGGTCTGCACGACGACACCGACCTTCTCGTAGAGGGCGTCGGCCGGGCAGTCGAGAGACTCTGAATCCCGTTGCTGCATCACGGCTTCGGGCACGTCGACGGTGGCTCTGGCCGCGTCGGGGACAGTGGCGGCCGACAGTCGTTCGGCCCTCCCTCCGGCAGCACTCGCCATCGCGCGGACGACATCGCGGACGAGCAGGTGCGGTGTCCCGTACGGCGGGATCGGTCCGTCTCCGGGTGCGCAGACCTCGGTGAGGAAGGAGGTCTCGTCCCCGTCGAGCGCGGCGCGCGAGCCGCTCACCCACAGACGGGGGCGGTCGGCGGCGTCCACGACCACAGCCCACTCGCCGCCGGTGTCGCCCCGGAGCGCGAGGTGGGGAACCTTATCGTTCAGCGCGGTCACGAGATGAGAGATGTCCACAGCTGTGGGTGAGCGAACGATCCAGTCCTCCGACATGGCCAGAATCGTTGCACGGACGCCGGGACGCCCTCGGCCGTCGAGACGACTGGGAGGCCACAGTGGGCATGAAGTTCGACATGGGCGCCGACGCGCTCAGCAACCTCACCAAGGAGACCGGCACCTCGCACACCGACCTGGGCGACCTGCTCAAGGCCCTCGTCACCGCCGTCGAGCCCCTCGAAGGCAGGTTCAACGGCGCCGGCCGCACCGCGTTCGACAACTTCAAGTTCCGTGCCGACGACATCACCAAGGACCTCAACAGCGCCCTGGCCGCCATCAAGCACGGCCAGGAAGGCATGGGCCACTCCTTCGACACGGGCGACAGCGAGGCCGGCGACAACGCCCGACACAACGAGTCCAAGGCCTCCTTCGACCGCGCCCGCTTCTCCGCCCGCGCGCACTGAACCCCAACCCGTCTCGACCGATCAGGAGCCCCACTCATGCCCGGAACCGACCGCATCTCCTACGACACCGGCGTCTCCAGCACCGTCCAGACCGACATCGGCTCCGTCGTCGGCCGCCTGGAAACCCTCATCAACACCCGCCAGGGCCAGGTCAACCGCGCCATGGCCGACTTCCAGGCCGACGGCGTCTCCGAGGACTACCGCGCCGTCGAGCAGCGCTGGAACACCGCCTCCGGCGAGGTCCGCACCATCATCAACCTCGTCAAGAGCACCCTTGGCCTGAACGACGACACCGCTCTGAACGCCCAACGCCGCGCCCAGAACGCCGTTCACAACATCGGCTGACCTGCCCGAGCCCGAAACAGGCTGCTACGCCGACGCTTCCGGCGCGCGCAGCACGGTCTGCACCGTGCGGGTCGGCTCGCCGGTGCGGACGAGTACGGCCCGCCCGCGCGGTAGCGCCTGCGGCCGGAGCGATCCGAGCAGCATGCCCTCACTGCGGTCACCGGAGAACATCAGACCGGTCGCTCCCCCGTCGCGCACCGCCATGAAGAACTGCTCGTAGATGCCGCGCGACGCACCGGCGACCCGACGGGCGAGGACGACGTGCAGGTTGATCTCTTGGGCCATGCCGACGAACGACAGCAGCGGTGTGAACGGGCTCGAGCCGCCCGCCGTCACGACGTCGTAGTCGTCGACCAGCAGCACGATCCGCGGTAGTGGTGCGGCGGACGGCACCGGTCCCTCGACCGACGTCGGGACGCGCTGCTGCAGCTCGGGCAGGATGGCGTGGACGAGCCGTTCGGCGAGTGCGGTGCTGGTGGCGTACCCACCGAGATACTCCTGCGGGATCACTCCCTGCAAGGTGCGCCGCGGGTCCACCACCGCGAAGACGAGCTCGTCCGGCGTGAGGCGGTCCGTCAACGACCGCGCGAGGTGGCGCAGCAGCGAGGTGCGCCCGGTGGACGCGTCGCCGAGCACCACCAGGCTGCCGTCGCGGCCGTCCAGGTCGAGGACCACCGTCTGGAGGTCGGACTCGTCGAGACCGAGCGCGACCTGCCCGGGTGCGGTCGGCGTACGCACGTCGTCGGGGGTGACGACCTCGGGCAGCAACCGGATACGCGGTGCCCGCTCGCCCGTCCCCGACCGCAGCGCCGACGCCAGCGACTCGAACCCGTCCGCCGCGTCGTCACGGGTCGCGCTGCCGTCGATGCGAGGCAGGGCGATCTGCGCGAACAGCCCGCTGTCCAGCAGGCAGCGCCCGGGCACCTCCGCGGACAGGGTCTCGGCGAGCTTGCGGGCCACACCGGACTCCGAGGGATCGCCCAGCCGCAGCTCGATCTTCGTGCCGAAGAACGTCTGCTGGTTGAGGCGGACCTCGTTCCAGCGGCTGACCGTCGCGACGACGTGGATGCCGTACCCCGACCCGCGCCGCACCAGGTGCTGGACGGTGTCCTCGATCTCCTCGAACTCGTCGGTGATCTGCCCGAACCCGTCCACGACCAGCACGACGTCGGCGAGCAGCGCGTCGTCGAGCTCGGGCGCCCTCCCCTCGGCCACGAGCGCCCTTGCAGCGTCCAGCGACTCGGCGCCGTACCGCTGGAACAGCAGCTCACGCTCGGCGAGGATCGCCCCCACCTCCTCGACCACGCGGCGGACGACCTCGCGGTCCATCCGGACGCCCACACCGCCGACGTTGGGCAGGCTGTCGAGCGAACCCAGGTTGGACGACAGCAGGTCGAGCACGAACACCGACACCTCGCTCGGGCTGTGCGTCAGCGCCAGTGAGGACACGATCGAGCGCAGCGTCGTGGTGCGCCCGGAGCGTGGGCCACCGATCACGAGCACGTTGCCGCCGGCCGAGGCGAGGTCCAGCTCCCACGCGCCCTGACGCTGCCGGCTCGGGTCGTCGAGCAGACCCAGGGGCACCCGCAGGTGTCGAGCTCGCTTGCACCGCAGACCGACTCGCGTGGCGGTCGGTCTGCCGCACACCTCGTCGAGGGTGACGGTCCTCGGCAGCGGCGGCAGCCAGACGGGCGCGCTCGTGCGCTCCACCTTCGCGAGCTGTTCGATGATCGTGCTGAGGACGGTCGGGCCCTGCGGCTCGTCGTCGCTCACCTCACCGTCGCTGTCCGCGGGCTCCCGCACCGCCGTCGCGTCGTGCTCCAGGACGGCGTACTGCGGCATCGGCAGGATCTCGGGTGCGGCGACCTCGAGCGACGTGTCCTCCTCCTCGGGCAACGGGCCGCTGACGTAGCCGGAGCGGAACCGGGTGTAGATGGTCGTGTCGACCTTGAGGTAGCCGTAGCCGGGCAGCGGCGGGAGCGAGAACGCGTCCGGCGCCTCCAGCACGGTGCGGCTCTCCGCCTCGGACAGCGTCCGCAGACCGATGCGGTAGGAGAGGTAGGTGTCCAGGCCGCGCAGCTTGCCGCCCTCGATCCGCTGGCTGCTCAGCAGCAGGTGCACCCCGATGGAGCGACCGATGCGCCCGATCGACAGGAACAATTCGATGAAGTCGGGTCGCGCCGTCAGCAGCTCGCCGAACTCGTCGATGATGACCAGCAGGTGCGGCAGCGGCGGCAGGTGCTCGCCCTGGCGCTTACGCTCCTTGCGCACCCGGCGGTACGCCGTGACGTCGGCCAGGTTGCCGGCGTCCTTGAGGACCTGCTGACGCCGCTTCACCTCGCCCTCGAGGCTCGCGTACACCCGCTCGACCAGGCCCGCGTCGTCGCTGAGGTTGGTGATGATGCCCGACACCTGCGGGGCACCCTCGAACGGCGCGAACGTCGCACCGCCCTTGTAGTCGACCAGCACCATCGTCACGTCGTCCGGGCCGTGGGTCGTCAGCAGGCCCAGCACGAGGGTGCGCAGCATCTCCGACTTGCCCGATCCGGTCGCGCCGATGCACAGTCCGTGCGGGCCCATCCCGAACTGTGCGGCTTCCTTCAGGTCGAGCATGACCGCAGCGCCCTGGTCGTCGGTGCCGATCGGTACGCGCAGGAACGCCGGCCGCGGACGCGCCGACCACGCCTCGTCCAGGTCGAGCCGCTCGATGTCGTCGACGCCCATCAGGTCGGCCGCCGCGAGCGCCTGCTGGCCCGCATCGTGCTCCAGGGAGTCGGGTGAGAGCCGGAGGGCGGCGAGCTCGCGCCCGAGCGCGTCGGCCTCCGCGAGGCCGAACGGGTCGACCGTCGTACGCCGCCGTTGCGGTTCGGCGTCGCGCCGCTCGTAGTCTTCCACGAGCGCGCGCACGCCTGATGCGTCCGCCGGCTCCTGGGTGATGCGGGTGGTGACGTCGTCGGGCTCGTCGAGCCGCGAGGCGACCAGGTGGATCACGGTGACGCCGACGTCGCCCAGCCGGGCTTCGCGGTCGCCGAGCGTCAGCTGGGACGGCGCCTCGCCGTGCGCGTCGTGCACGACCAGGACGCGCGCGAACCGTGAGGCGCGGTCGGAGGCGAGGAAGTTGCGGCTGAGCTCGGCGGAGGCCGACAGGCGCCGGTGCAGCTCGGAGCGCAGCAGCTGCTGGAGCGAGCCGATGTCGGGGACGACCCGGCGCATCGGGCCGGCGGCGGTGGTGTGGTCCTGGTCGGCCAGGTGCGGCAGCCACTGCATCCACGACCACCGGTCGATGCGGGCACGCGGGACGACCAGCGCCAGCCGTACGTCCTCCGGTGAGGAGAGCGTGGCCGCCTGGGCGACGAGCACCCGCGCGACGTGCTCGACGAACGCGCGGTCGCCGACCACGCTGATGGTGCCGGCGCTGTCCAGGTCGACGGTCAGCGGCAGGTCGCCCGCGGTCGAGAAGCGGTCCTCCAGCCGGTTCAGCTGAGCTTCCATGAACTCGTCCGACAGCTGCATGGCGCCGTGATCGCCCTCGTGGCGGAACGTCGTGGTCCGGACCGCACCGGTCCCGATGCGTGCCCTCAGGAAGTCGTCGTCGTCGCGGCGGCGCTCCCACAGCCGCTCCGGGGTGCGCGACACCGACAGCAGGGCGCGGGCCTGCGGGGCGGCGGTGCGCGACGCGCTCGTCACCGACTGCTCCGCCTCGCTCAGCGCAGCGCGCTGACGCTCCAGGTAGTCGAGGTAGCGGTCGCGCTGCTGCTGCCGGGTGCGGGCCGCCTTGCCGCGCTGGCTGAGCATCATCGCCACCGACGCGAGCAGCGTGAGGATCATCATCAGCGCGCCGACGGCGGCCAGGCTCGACCCGCGGAAGAGCATCATCACGGTCATCGAGGCGCCGGCCCCGAGCATCGGCGCCAGCATCAGCAGGCCGCGCAGCCCGGTGTCGCCCTCGGGCAGGCTCGGCGGTCGTTCGAGCGAACGTTCCTGGACCCCGGGTGGCCTCGGTGACGTGCGCGCCGGACGGTGAACGATGCGGGTACCCATCAGGCCTCCCTCGCCCGGCGTACGACCTCGGCCGCGACCCGGTGGGCGGCGACGTATGTGGGTTCGGCCAGCAGCGCGGGAGTGACGGCTCCCCCGGCCGCGAGGTGCCGGTCGCCGGGCAGCGCGACCACGGTCGCGCCGCCCTCGCGCAGCACCGTGCGGGTCGCGCCCGTCCCCGTCGCGGTGCCCCGGCCGGTGTCGACCGCGACGACCACCACGGCCCGCGGGTCGGCTCCGGCGGCACGCAGCTCGCCCGCGACGTCGGCGACGGAAGGAGCGCCGCTCTCGTCGAGCGAGGTGACCAGCACGACCGCGTGCGCGAGCCCGACCGCCGGGTGGTCGACCTCGCCCGCGAGGTCCAGGACGGTGAACGCGTGCGCGCGGCTGAGGTTCTCGACCGCGCCGGCGCCTCGGTCGGCCCCGTCGCCGCGTACGTGCACGCCGCGCAGGTTGGGTACCTGCGTGGGTCCGAGTCGGCCACCGAGCGCGCCGCCGTCGTTCAACAGCGCTGCCACCACGACCTGGTCGCTGCGCAGGGCGGCGAGCACCCGCGTGACGAGCACCGCCACCGTCGTCACCCCTGCGCCACCGTGAGCGCCGACCACCACCACTCGCCGGCCGGTCGTCACGGGCTGCTGGACGGCTGTGGCCGCCGCGAGGAGATCGTGCGGCGTCTCGTCGGAGCCCACCAACGACCGCAGGTGCGTCAGTGAGCGCCGCCACCCCGCCACCGCGGGTCGCCGGGACGCCCGGCGCTGCTCCGCGGACCGCGTCCGGGGCCGCGTCGCAGCGAGGTCCACCACCTCGGCCGACGCCGGTGCCCTGGTACGGGACAGACCCGGCCCGGCCACGTCCGACCAGACCGGCAGCCAGGGCCGCCGCGGGCCCACGGGCTCCGCGGCCGTGGCACGCTGCGGCGGTGCCGGGGCACCGGGAGGGGCTTCGGTCGGTGCGTTCATCCGGCTCAGCGCGCCGACGTCCCAGGAGGGGCCGTCGGGCACGCGGGCAGGACCCATGGGTGAGGACATCTCGACCTCACTCGAAGGAGGACAGCAGGTCGGCGTACACACCGAAGACGCCGACGAGGACCGGCACCGCCACGAGGACGGTCACGCTCTCGACGCGCGACGCGGTCCGGCGCAGCTGGGCACCGAGGTGGTCGGCCAGATGGACCACGGAGGCGGTGAGGACACCGATGCCGGCCAGCGCCAGCAGCGCGGCGAGCGCCCCAGCCCACGACGGGCGGTCGTCCACGGCCGCCACCATGAGCGCGACCGGCCCGACACCTGCGGCGACCCAGATGGCCGTGCGCTCGGCGGTGAGCGGGAAGTGCCGGCCACGCAGCGCGTACGCCAGCGAGACCAGCAGCGTCAGTGCGGTCGGCCAGGGCTGCAGGTCGCTGCTTCGGGCGCTCGTCCCCGTGCTGACCGCGAGGACCGCGCTGGTGAGCACGACCCCGCCCAGCAGCATCCAGTGCGCCTCGGCCACCCGCGCGTGCGCGGCCCGCTCGAGCACGAGCTCGCCGCGGGTCACCTGGGTGTCGACGCCGAAGACGCCCGACTGCGCGAGCGCGAGCCGGGGCAGGAGGCCGAGCAGCAGCAGCGCGGCCACCGAGGTCACGGCCCCGGTCTCCACCGCGCTCCCGGTCAGCAACCACGTCACGGCGGCCATGGCCGACAGCAGGACCAGAGCACCGGCGCCCGTCAGGCCGATCAGGATGCGCCGGGCACACGCGCCCACCGCGCACATGACGACCAGGGCGGCCCCGACGGCCGCGGCGTACCGCCAGACCGGCTCGGTGTCCAGGAGGGCCACTGCGGCGGCCGCGCAGACCAGGCCGAGTCCGGTGAGGGTCCAGGCGACGGCCCGTACGCGGGTGGGTGCGACCACCGTGGCGCCCGCACACGCCAGCAGCGCCACGACGCCGAGCAGCATCGTGGCCGCGGTGCGCTCGACCGCGCTCGCTGCGAGGGCGGCGCCGGCTGCGAGCAACGCCGACCCGACGAGCGCGAGGGCCCCGGCCCGACCCTGCTCGGTCCAGGCGCCCCGAGGCGTCGCCGACTCGACGGCGTCGACCATGTCGTAGACCGCGGGCGCCGGAGGTACCTCGTGCGAGGCGACGACCCGCAGTCGTACGCCGTCGCGCAGGCCCGCGTCGCGCAACGGCTGCTCGGGATCCAGCGTCCGGCCCGTCTCGGTGACCAGCTCGACCCGGCCCACGGGCACGGACTCGCGCAGCACGTCGAGCAGCTGCGGGACCAGGTGGGCCACCGGCTGGTCGGCCGGCAGGACGAGATCGGCGTTGCGACCGGCTCCCAGCACGGTGGCCCGCAGGTACGGGGTCCGGGACGTCGTGGTCACGGTGCTCGTCCCTCTGCGGAAGGCTGCTGGAGCCGGGTGATCTGCGCGGACGGCACCGCGGGGACGCCGCCGCCCTGGCGCAGCGTCGGGTCGCTCGAGAGCAGGTGCGTCACGAACGACACCGCCACGCAGCCGGTGGCGGCGAGCGCGGCGAGGAAGACGCCGGCCACGAAGGTCCGAAGCCGGTCCGACCAGTCCCGCCGCAGGCGCTCCTGCCCGAACATCAGCGCTCCACCGAGCCGTTGCCGCCGCGTGGCGACCGACTCGATGAGCAGGTCGTCGTAGCTGTATGACACGTGTTCCCTCCCTGGCCGCGGCGGCAGCGAGCCTTCCCCTGGCTCGCCGAACGGCCCCGTCGCCCCGGGCACGCTACGTCACCCGAACCGCGGGGGTGGGCTTCCCGGGCCTGCCATTTCTCGGTCATCGGCAGATCGGACGGGCGGGCCCGACCGACGTCCCGCGTCCGCGAGCGACGTCAGCCATACTGTCGGCCGTGCGTGCCCGTGTTCTCGCTGTCCTGTCCGCCTGCCTGCTCGCGTGCGGCGTCCTCGGTGTGCAGCCGGCCTCGGCCGCCGACCAGCCGTCGTTCACCGTCAACGGCCAGGACCTGCGGCTGAGCACCGCGCTCGGCTCGGCCCAGCAGGTGCAGCCCGGTCTGTACAAGGCGACCCTCCCGCAGGGTGGCTCCACCCTCTACGCCGCGGTGACCCGCCGACCGGGCGAGACACTCATGGTCAGCGTCGCGGGTGCGGCGCGCGAGACCGGTCGGCCGTACTTCGCCAGTGGCGACCACAAGCTCGCGGTCAACCTGGTGATCCCGTCCAAGTACGGCGGCGACCCCACCACGTGCGGGGCGAACTCCTCCAGCGGCGCCACCCTGAGCGAGGGCGACCCGTTCGGCACGCTCACCGCCACCAACCTCATCGACGGCGCCAAGACCAAGCGCGCGCTGTTCCTCTCGGAGGACTGCGCGGCGGCGACCACCCTGTACGTCGAGGTGACGCGCGAGGCGCCGGCCGCTGCCGGGACGATGCCGGTGGAGCTGCTGGTGCAGCGGGAGCCGCGGCTGACCGGCACGCCCGACCAGCCGGCCGGAGGCGCCGAGCTGACCGACCTCACGACGCTGTCGAAGGACGACGCCGTCGTGGTGCGGCCCGGTCGCGGCTACAGCGACGCCGCGACGCTGCCCGCGACCGGGACGACCCAGCTGGACGCTCGCCTCGGTGAGACCTCCTGCTACAAGGTCCGGGTGGGCTGGGGGCAGCGCCTCGGGGCCGTCGTCCAGCTCCCGCGACCGGGCGCGCGGATCTCGCCGCAGGTGGACACCTCGATCGAGGTACAGATCCGCAACCCGCAGCGCGCGCTGGTGGACGACGACTCGGCGTCCCAGCAGGCCGAGGGCACGACCAGCCCTGCGGACGCGAGCGTGTCGACCACCGGCGTCCACTGGTCGAACCGCAACGCGGACTACACCGCCGGCGGCGACATCGGTGCGGACTCGGTCCAGGACACCTCGACCGCCGGGTGGTACTACGTGTGCGTCCGCGCCGACCCGTACAGCAAGGACGAGACCAAGAAGGACGTCCAGCCCTACCCCGTCCAGCTGACGGTGCAGGTCACGGGGACGGCGACCGCCGGCCCCCGGTACGTCGACGCCGCGAACCGCGCGATCACCTCGCCGCCGCCCGGGCAGCTGAGTGTGGGCAGCTCGCAGGGTTCCGACGGCTCGTCGGTGCCGTGGGCTCGCGTCGGGATCGGCGCCGTCACGGTCCTGCTCGCGGCCGGGGCGGTCGTCTGGGCGCTGCGGGCGCGCCGCCGCACCGCCTGACCTCGTACCCCCACCCCACCGGCAAAACCTGGCCGGCAGCACAGCCATGCATGTGCGCGCCGCCAGCTTTCGCCGCACCACCCGGCAGAAGCTGGCCGGCAGCACAGCCATGCATGTGCGCACCGCCAGCTTTCGCCGGCGTGGGAGAGGTCAGCCGGCGGGGGTCGCCCAGCGGTAGGCGCCGTCGCGGTACGCGCACTCCAGGCGGTTGCCGTCGCGGTCGCCCTCGAAGGTGCCGGCGTCGTGCCAGGCGCAGGTCGCGCCGCGCACCGCTCCCCCGGGTGACTCCTTCTGCTCACCACTGCTGGACCATGGCGCGAGGACCAGCAGGGCCAGCACGAGCGCCGCGACGACCGGCGCTACGACGAGCACGGCCAGCGGCCCCCGCCGCTTGCGTGGTCCCGCCGCAGCGCGCGGGTGCGGACCGGGGCCGGTCGGACTGCCGTACGGGCGCGACCCGACCGTGGGCGCGGACGAGGCGTAAGACGCGCCGTACGCCAGGCCCGGGCCGCCCGAGGGCGCCGAGCCGGCAGCCGGCGCCGGACGCGTGCCGCCGGCGGTCTGCTGACGGGTGTCGGTGTGCTGCTGGGGATGCGTCGTCCCGGTCGAGCCGTCCCGCAGCCCGAGCGGCCGCATCGTCGGCGCCGCGCCCACGCCCGTCCGGTCGGCGTCCTCGCCGGGCCGCAGGAACTCGCCCTCGCTCACGCCACGCAGCTCCGGCATCTGCCGGAAGACCTCGACCTCCTGCTGCTGCACCCAGGCCAGCTCGGGCACCTCCAGGGCACGCAGTGCCTCGTGCGCCGAGCTCGGGCGGCCGGCCCGGTCGGGGTCGGCGAGCCGGACGAGCAGGTCCCACAGCACCGCGGGCGTCGCGTCCGGCCGGGGCGGCAGGTCCAGCCGCTCCGAGCGCATCTGCGGGCGCGGCCGGTGACCGGTGAGCATCTGGAAACCGACCATGCCGGCGGCGTACAGGTCCGACCGCGGGTCGGGGTCGGCGCCGCGCAGCTGCTCGGGCGCGAGGTAGCCCGGCGTGCCCATCACGACCGACAGCGAGGTCAGCCGGGGCGCGTCGACGGCCACCGCGACACCGAAGTCGGTGAGCCACAGGTGCGGCCGGCCGGTGCCGGTGGCGTCGAGCAGGAGGTTCGCGGGCTTGATGTCCCGGTGCACGACACCCGCGTCGTGGACGCCCGCGAGCGCGCTCAGCATCTGGCGCAGCAGCTCCGCGGCGTACGGGGCCGGCAGCGGGCCGTAGTCACCCACCAGGGTCGACACCGAGCCGCCCTCGACGATGGGCATCGTGAACAGGACCTTGTCGTCCTCGCCGGCCCAGCCCAGCGGCGTGACGACGTGCGGGTGGTGGATGCGCATGCCCTGCTCGCGCATGAACCGCAGCAGCGATCCGGCGTCGGACTGCCGCAGCACCTTCGCGGCGATGATCCGGTCCCGCTTGAGGTCGCGGACCCGCCAGACGGCGCCCATGCCGCCCTCACCGATCATGTCGATCAGCTCGTAGCGGCCGGCGAAGACCTCACCCATGTCGACTCCTTCCGGCAGCCTGAGCCAGGACGTGTGCCAGCTCGGCCGAGATCGGCTCGACGACCTGCGCTGCGGCCGCCAGCTGCTCGGGAGACGCCGTGGCGCGCAGCCCCCCGATCAGCGATGTCTCGTCGGTCAGGGTAGAGGCACCGGACAGCGGCGCCTGCGCGGCCTGCACCTGGCGAAGCCGTGCCTCCAGCAGGCCGCGGTCCGCCGGGACACCGCCGTCGACCAGGTCGATCAGACCGCGCAGCCGGACGACGACGGCCGGGTTCCCGATCTTGACGCGCCGGGCGCTCGCGAGCTGGGACAGCATCGGGGCGGACAGCCCGAGCAGCTCGGCCAGCCTGGCCTGGGTGATGCCGAGGGACGCGGTGAGGCGGCGCAGCGACGGGCCGAGCGGCTCGCCGTACAGCCGGGCCTGCTGCGCCTGGTTGCGCGCGATCTCACCCTGCTCGTCCACGACCCTCCCTCGGCCCTGCCGCCGCCGGATCGGGCGAGGCGCAGGTCAGCCTAGGCCAGCCGAGAGCGCGAGGAACCGCTCCACCGCCTGATCCGCCTGACGCCGTCGTTCGCGGGGGGACGGCGGCCGCTCGCCGAGCAGCACCCGGATCTGGGTGTCCTGGACCACGAGGCCGTACAGGAGGCGGAACCACTCGGCCGGATCGGGGACGTCGAGCTCACCGGCCGTGCTCGCGCGCGCGAGGTACGCCTCGACGAGTGGCCCGACGCGGTGCCTCCCGCCGGCGAGCAGGGTCGCCGCGAGCTCAGGCGAGGTCATGGCGGCGCGGTTCAGCGCGATCGAGGACTCACCGCACAGCAGCTCCAGCAACCCGCGGGCGTACGCCGTCAGCACCTCGTGGGGGTCACCCGCCGCCGCACCCTCCAGCAGGGCCGCGACCCGCTCGGCGGAGGCGTCGGCGTTGTCCTCGATCAGCGCGGCGACCAGCTGCTCGCGGCTGCCGAACCAGGCGTACAGGGTCTCTTTCGACGCGCCGGCGCGCCGCGCGACCGCCGCCATCGTGAGCCGGTCGAACCCCGACTCGACGAGCTCGGCGCGCGCGGCGTCGACGATCTCCTGCCGTCGCGCCTCACGCTCGGCGCGCGGCAGGCGCCCGCGTCGCGACGGCTGGGACCCGGTCATGGTTGACAACCGTAACGGACAGTACGCATATTGGAAGCGAACCCAAGAGTTCGCTTCTATCGAGGTGACGACCATGTCCCACAGAACCGCCATCGGCCTGACGCTCCTCGCGGTGACTCTCACCGCCGCGATCTTCGGCTTCTTCTACGCCTGGGTCTGCTCCACCATGTGGGGCCTGGACGACGCCGACCCCCGGGTCGCCGTCAGCGCGATGCGAGCGATGAACGACTCCGTGCGCAACGGCGTCTTCGCCCCGGCCTTCTTCGGCACGCCCGTCGCCCTGGCGCTCGCCGCCATCGCCGCGCGCTCCGCAGGCAGCCGCCGGGCGGCCGCCCTGCTGGGAGTGGCTGCCGCCGTCTACCTGCTGGGCGGGCTCGTGCTCACGATGACCGTCAACGTGCCGATGAACGAGGACCTCGCGCGCGGTGAGCTCCCCGCCACGTACGCGGCGGCCGACGCGCGCTGGGACGACTACTCACCGACCTGGCAGCGGTTCAACCAGCTGCGCACGGCGCTCAGCGGCGTCGCCCTCGTCCTCGCGCTGACCGGCCTGATCTCCCTCGCCCGAGACGACGGCGCCCGCCCGTCTCCCGGAGGAGTCGGACGGGCGCGGCGTGGGTTCGTCCGGATCAGCCGTTGAACTCGTCGGGGTCGGGGCCGACGCGGGTGCCGCGGTCGAGCCCCGCGATGGCGGCGAGGTCCTCGTCGTCCAGCGAGAACGCGGTCACGTCGAAGTTCTGCGCGATCCGCTCCGGGGTCGCCGACTTGGGGATGACCACGTTGCCGAGCTGGAGGTGCCAGCGCAGCACGACCTGCGCCGGGGTGCGGCCGACCTTCTCGGCGATCTGCGCGATCACCGGGTCCTGCAGCACCTCGCCACCCTGGCCGCCGAGCGGGCTCCACGCCTCGGTGTGGATGTCGTGGGCGCGGTGGAACTCGCGCAGCTGAGCCTGCTGGAAGTACGGGTGCAGCTCCACCTGGTTGATGGCAGGGAACTCACCGAGCTCGTCGTTCACCCGCTGGAGGTGCTCGGGCGTGAAGTTGGAGACGCCGGGGACCCGCAGCCGACCGTCCTCGCGCAGCTTCAGCAGCGCGCGGAAGCTGTCGACGTAGCGGTCCTTGGCCGGCGTGGGCCAGTGGATCAGGTAGAGGTCGACCTCGCGCCCGAGCTTGCGGACGCTGGTCTCGTACGCCTGGAGCGCCTCGTCGTACCCCTGGTCGGAGTTCCACAGCTTGGTGGTGAGGAACACCTCTTGCTGGGTCAGGCCGCTCGCGGCGAGCGCACGGCCGACACCCTCCTCGTTGCCGTACGCCGCGGCGGTGTCGATGCTGCGGTACCCGGCCTCGAGCGCCGCCCGGACGACGGCCTCGGTCTCGTCCTGCGGCACCTGGAAGACACCGAAGCCGAGCTGGGGCATGTCGACGGACGCGGCGCCGGCGCGCAGCGAGACCGTAGGGACAGGGCTGGTCGTCGTGTCGGTCATACCAGTGGCCAACTCATCGACCCGCGAAGTTATGCCGCCCGCATCGGCTCGGGGCTCCTCGGGTCGAGAGCGTGACTCCGGACACAGGGCCGCTCGGGCACGCCGCTAGAGTCGCGCCCATGGAGCCTTTGCACAAAGTCCTCATCGCCAACCGTGGTGAGATCGCCGTCCGCATCGCTCGTGCCTGCAAGGACGCGGGCATCGCCTCGGTGGCGGTGTACGCCGAGCCGGACCGGGACGCGCTGCATGTGAAGGTCGCCGACGAGGCGTACGCCCTGGGTGGGCAGACCCCGGCCGACTCCTACCTGCTCCAGGACAAGCTCATCGAGGTCGCCGCGCAGTCCGGCGCGGACTCGGTGCACCCGGGGTACGGCTTCCTGGCCGAGAACGCCGACTTCGCCCAGAAGGTCATCGACGCCGGCCTCACCTGGATCGGCCCCGGCCCGGCCGCCATCGACTCGCTCGGTGACAAGGTCAAGGCCCGCCACATCGCCACCAAGGCCGGCGCCCCGCTGGTGCCCGGCACCTCCGACCCGGTGTCCGGCGCCGAGGAGGTCGTCGCGTTCGCGCAGGAGTACGGCGTTCCGGTCGCGATCAAGGCGGCGTACGGCGGCGGCGGACGCGGCCTGAAGGTCGCCCGCACCATCGAGGAGATCCCCCACCTGTACGAGTCGGCGGTCCGCGAGGCCGTCACCGCGTTCGGGCGGGGCGAGTGCTTCGTCGAGCGGTTCCTGGACAAGCCCCGGCACGTCGAGACGCAGTGCCTGGCCGACACGCACGGCAACGTCGTCGTCGTCTCCACCCGCGACTGCTCCCTGCAGCGCCGCAACCAGAAGCTCGTCGAGGAGGCCCCCGCGCCGTTCCTCACCGACGCCCAGCACGCCGAGCTCCTGCGCGCCTCCAAGGCGATCCTGACCGAGGCGGGGTACGTCGGCGCGGGCACGTGCGAGTTCCTCGTCGGCCAGGACGGCGGTATCTCCTTCCTGGAGGTCAACACCCGTCTGCAGGTCGAGCACCCGGTCTCCGAGGAGGTCACCGGCATCGACCTGGTCCGCGAGCAGCTGCGCATCGCGGCCGGCGAGGCGATCGGCTACGACGACCCGGAGCCGCACGCCCACTCCATCGAGTTCCGCATCAACGGCGAGGACGCCGGACGAAACTTCCTGCCGGCACCCGGCACCGTCAGCCGGCTGGAGGTCCCCTCGGGTCCTGGCGTGCGCTGGGACGCCGGCCTGGTCGAGGGCGACACCGTCGCGGGCGCGTTCGACTCGATGATCGCCAAGCTGATCGTCACCGGCGCCACCCGTCAGCAGGCGCTGGAGCGGTCCCGCCGCGCCCTCGCCGAGCTCGTCATCGAGGGCATGCCGACCGTGGTCCCCTTCCACCGCGCGGTCGTCTCCGACACGGCGTTCGCGCCCGAGGGCGACAAGCCGTTCACGGTGCACACCCGCTGGATCGAGACCGAGTTCGACAACACCATCGAGCCGTACGTCGGCGCGCACGCCGAGGAGGACGCAGCAGGCCCGCGGCAGAGCATCGTGGTCGAGGTCGGCGGCAAGCGGCTGGAGGTGTCGCTGCCCGGCGACCTGCAGCTCGGCGGCGGTGGCGGTGCCGCGGCGAAGAAGAAGGCCCCCAAGCGCAGCCGCGCCGGCGGCGGCGGTGCCGCGGCGTCGGGTGACTCCCTGACCGCGCCGATGCAGGGCACCATCGTCAAGCTCGTCGTCGAGGACGGCGCGACCGTCACCGCGGGTGAGACCGTCCTGGTCCTGGAGGCGATGAAGATGGAGCAGCCGATCACCGCCCACAAGGACGGCGTCGTCAGCGGCCTCACCGCCGAGGTGGGCCAGACCGTCACCGCCGGCAGCGTGCTGGCCGAGATCAAGGACGCCTGAGCCCGATCAGCGAGCAGGGGCGGGCCGGAAGCACCGGGCCGCCCCTGCTGGTCCGGTCACTGTTAGCGTGCCCGGCATGTCAGATCTGGGACCCGTCGCCTGGCCGCCCGAGCCGATCGCGACCGAACGACTCGTCCTGCGTGAGCCCGCTGCCCGGGACCGTGCGACGTTCATCGACCTGCTGGCCTCCCCGGAGGTGCACACCTACCTCGGCGGCCCACGGGAGCGCGAGGAGCTGGAGCTGGAGATGCCGAGGGCGCCCGAGCGCTGGCCGGGCAGCTTCGTCGTCGAGCTGGACGGCGCGATGATCGGCCAGATCCTGCTCCGGCGTGCGACGGACGACCGGCGCCCGGCAGCAGCGGGCAAGGTCGACCTCGGCTTCCTGTTCCTCCCCGACGCGTGGGGGAACGGCTACGCCGCCGAGGCGTGCGCGGCGGCGCTGGACTGGTTCGACGGCGCACTCCCCGGTGAGCCCGTGGTGCTCACCACCCAGAGCGCCAACGTCGGTTCGATGCGCCTCGCCGAGAAGCTGGGGTTCACCGAGGTGGAGCGCTTCGAGGCCTGGGGCGCCGAGCAGTGGCTCGGGCAGCGACCCGCCGCCGCTCCGGCCGGCTGAGACCTCCCGCCGGCGTCGTACGGACGTTCAGGACGGGTCGAGCTCGACCTCGGCCAGACCGCGCATGACCATCAGCACCGTCTCGCGCAGGTAGGCGTCCCGATCCTGTGGGGCGTACTCGATCGCACTGATCAGCACACCCTGGACGCTGGAGACGATCGCCTCGGCGCGCAGGCGGGGCTGGGTCTTCTCACCGCGCACGATGATCTGCTCGACGACGTCGATCATGTGGGCCCGCCAGGGCTGGTACTCCTCGCGCAACGACGGGGTCCGGATCATCTCCAGGCCGAGCTCGGCCATGCAGATCAGCCCGGACGGGAAGCGCAGCCACCCGCTCAGCAGCTCGACCGCGGCGCCGATCGCGGGCTCGGCACCGGCCCGCTCGTCCGGCTCGGGCAGCGCGTCGCCCATGGCCCGGATCTGCTCGGTGAGGGTGTCGGCGACGTACTGGCTCAGCGCGGTCAGCAGCGCCAGCCGGGTGCGGAAGGACACCGAGCAGGTGCCCTCGGGCAGCCCGGCCTGCCGGTCGACCGCTCGATGGGTGAGTCCGCGCAGCCCGGACTCCCCGACCACCTCGACGGCGGCCGCCAGCAGCGTCTGCTGCCGTGCGGTGAACGGCACGGCCGGGGCCGTGCTCGCCGCGTTCTGTGCAGCCATGCCACCGTCCCTGATCGTCGTCGACCGCTCGACCGCTCGACCGCGCTCCGCGACGGAGCGGGCGGTCGAGCGGACATCCTCCCAGACACGCGGGCCGACGGCGCGTGGTCCGGCCGGACCACGCGCCGTCAGCGCCGAGAGGTCAGCCGGCCGAAGGCGGCTGCTGACCCGTCTGGCCCGGCGAGGTCTGCCCGGGCTGGGTCTGGCCAGGCTGAGTCTGGCCGGGCTGCTGGGTCGGCGTCTGCCCCGGCTGCTGGGTCGGCGTCCCGCCGCCCTGCTGCTCCTTGGGGATGCCGAGCTGTCCGCCGACGGCGTCGCCCGCCTGGTCGACCTTGTCGCGGTACTTACCGCCGGTCCGGCTGTCGACGGCGTCCTCGACCTTGTCGATCGCCTGCCGCGTCTTGTCCGGATTCTTGGACGCCCACTGCCTGGCCTTGTTGATCAGATCCGAGATCGCCATGGTGCCTCCTTGGTCACGAGCCGATGTCCGTTCCCACGCTAGTCCAGCAGGACCGTCACAGCGCCGTACAGTGTGCCGGTGACACGATCTGTCCTTCTGCCCCATCTCGCGGCGGCCTCCACCGGGACCAGCGGTGGAAGCAAGCTCTTCGGCTTCGTCGTCTTCGTCGTGCTCGCCCTCGGGCTGTTCCTGCTCATCCGGTGGGTCCGTCCCAAGGTCCGCGAGCAGCGGCACCGCGCGTGGGAGAGCGCCGGTCTGCTGCCGGAGCAGGTCGACCCCGACCGTCCGCGCACCGAGGAAGGCTCCGAGAGCCGCCCCGACGGCGAGTCCCAGCGGCGCTGAGTCCGACCGGGCGCCGGCGGCTCAGACCTCCAGCGAGTGCATCCGCCGGGCCGCCTCGGCGATCGAGCCGGTCATCGACGGGTAGACCGAGAACGTCCCCGAGAGCTGGTCGACGGTGAGGCGGTTCTGCACCGCGATGCCGATCGGGTAGATCAGCTCGGACGCCTGCGGCGCGACGACGACCCCGCCGATGACGGTGCTGCTGCCCGGCCGGACGAAGAGCTTGACGAAACCGTCCCGGATGTTGCGCATCTTGGCGCGCGGGTTGGTCGACAGCGGCAGCGTGACGACGCGGGCCTCGACGCGCCCCTCCTCGACATCGGTCTGGGAGTAGCCGACGGTGGCGATCTCGGGGTCGGTGAAGATGTTGGCGCACACGCCTCGCAGGTTCAGCGGGGCGACCGCGTCACCCAGCGCGTGCGCGACGGCGATCCGGCCCTGCATCGCCGCGACGGACGCCAGCGGCAGCACCCCGGTGCAGTCGCCCGCGGCGTAGATGCCCTGCGCGGACGTCCGGGACACCCGGTCCACGACGATGTGCCCGGACGGCGACAGCTCGACGCCCGCCTCCTCCAGACCGATGTCCTTGGTCCGCGGGATCGAGCCGACCGCGAACAGCGCGTGCGAGCCGCGTACCTCACGGCCGTCCTCCAGCGTCACGACGACGCCGTCGCCGTCGCGCCGGGCGGCCTTGGCCCGCGACCGGTTGAGGACGTTCATGCCGCGGCGGCGGAAGACGTTCTCGATGACGGTGGCGGCGTCGGCGTCCTCGCCGGGCAGCACCCGGTCCCGCGACGACACCAGCGTGACCTGGCAGCCCAGGCCGAGGTAGGCGTGGGCGAGCTCGGCGCCGGTGACACCCGACCCGACCACGATCAGGTGCTCGGGCAGCTCCTCGAGGTCGTAGATCTGCTGCCAGGTGAGGATGCGCTCGCCGTCCGGCTGCGCGGTGTCCAGGACGCGCGGGCTGGTGCCGGTGGCGACCAGGATGGTGTCGGCGGAGAACGTACGGGTGCCGCCGTCCAGCAGCTCGGCGGTGACCTCGTTCGGCCCGCTGATGCGGCCGGTGCCGCGCACGACGCGGACGCCGACGGTCTCCAGCTGCGCCTGGATGTCGCGGCTCTGGGCGGCCGCGAGCTCCATGATGCGGGAGTTGACCTGGGTGACGTTGGCCTCGGCGTGCTGGTCGTCCTCGGTGCCCTCGAAACCGACGCCGAGGCGTCCGGCCGACTCGAACCGGGACAGGAAGTCGGCGGTCGCGATCAGCGCCTTGCTGGGCACGCAGTCGGTGAGGACGGCGGCTCCCCCGACGCCGTCACGGTCGATGAGGGTGACGTCCGCACCCAGGTGTGCAGCGACCAGAGCGGACTCGTAACCACCGGGACCGCCACCGATGAAAACCACGGACTTCTGGTGCGCACTCACCCCACAATCCAACCATTGCGCGTCAAATTGCCCGTCGCGGCCCGGCTAACCTGTGCCGGTGATCACCGACGCTGCGGACCTCAACGATCCCGCCACCGATCCCCAGGACGCGGCCGCCGCCGCCGCAGCCGTCATCGCGGACCGCAGCGGTGTCGACCGGCACGACGTCGCGCTGGTGCTGGGTTCGGGCTGGGGTCAGACCGGCGACCTGATCGGCGAGACGCTGGCGACGATCGACAACGCGGACGTGCCCGGCTTCGCCAAGGCCGCCGTCGCGGGCCACTCCGGCACCATGCGCTCGGTCCGCATCGGCGAGACCGACCGACGAGCGCTGGTCTACGGCACCCGCACCCACTTCTACGAGGGGCGCGGCGTCCGCGCGGTCGTGCACGCGGTCCGTACGGCGGCGGCGGCCGGCTGCCGCACGATCGTGCTCACCAACGGCTGCGGCAGCATCAACCCGGCATGGCCGCCCGGGACGCCCGTCCTGATCCGTGACCACATCAACCTGACGGCGACCTCCCCCATCGAGGGTGCGAACTTCGTCGACCTCACCGACCTGTACTCCCGGCGGCTGCGCGACCTCGCCCGTACGGTCGACGCCGACCTGGACGAGGGCGTGTACGCGCAGTTCCGCGGGCCGCACTACGAGACGCCGGCCGAGGTGCAGATGGCGCGGATCATCGGCGCGGACCTGGTGGGCATGTCCACCACCCTGGAGGCGATCGCCGCCCGGCAGTCGGGGCTGGAGGTGCTCGGCATCTCGCTGGTCACCAACCCCGCGGCCGGCACGTCCGACCAGGCGCTCTCGCACGACGAGGTCCTCCTCGCCGGGAAGGCCGCCGCCGAGCGCTGCGGCCGCCTGCTCGCCGCCGTCGTGCAGAAGATCTGAGGCGGCGATGACCGAGGCGAGCGATCTGTCGGTGCTGGACGAGGCGCGCGCCTGGGTGGCCGACGACCCCGACCCCGCCACCCGCGCCGAGCTGGAGGCCCTGGTGGCGGCGGCCGAGGAGGGCGACGACACCGCTCGCGCCGACCTGCAGGACCGCTTCTCGGGTCTGCTGGAGTTCGGCACGGCCGGTCTGCGGGGCGCGCTCGGTGCCGGCCCGAACCGGATGAACCAGGTCGTGGTCCGCCGTGCGGCCGCCGGGCTCACCGCGTACCTGCAGGAGACGGCCGGACGGGCGGACGTCACCGTGGTGGTCGGGTTCGACGCGCGCCACCAGTCGGACGTCTTCGCCCGCGACACTGCCGGCGCTGTCGTCGCGGCGGGCGGCCGGGCGATGGTGCTGCCCCGGGCGCTGCCGACGCCGCTGCTGGCGTTCGCGATCCGCGAGCTCGGCTGCGACGCCGGCGTGATGGTGACGGCGTCCCACAACCCGCCGCAGGACAACGGCTACAAGGTCTACCTCGGCGACGGGTCGCAGATCGTGCCGCCGGCCGACGCCGACATCAGCGCCGCGATCGGCCGCTTCCCCACCGCCGCCTCCGTGGCCGTCGAGACCGACGGCTGGGAGACCCTCGACGACGAGATCCTCGACGCGTACGTCCGCGAGGCGGCTGCGGTGGTCGACGCGGGCACGTCGCGCGACATCGCGATCGTCCACACCTCACTGCACGGTGTCGGCGACGAGCTGCTCCAGAAGGCTTTCGTCGCAGCCGGATTCACCGCTCCGCAGGCGGTCGCCGAGCAGCGGGACCCGGACCCGGACTTCCCCACGGTGTCGTTCCCGAACCCCGAGGAGCCGGGCGCCATCGACGCGGCGCTCGCGCTCGCCGCGCAGTCGCGGCCGGACATCGTCATCGCCAACGACCCGGACGCCGACCGGTGCGCGGTGGCCGTGCCCGATGCCGCGGCGGGGACGCCGACCGGTTGGCGGATGCTGCGCGGTGACGAGGTCGGCGCGCTGCTCGGTCACCACGCGCTGCGGCACGCCGCGTCCGACGGTGTCGTCGCCTGCTCGATCGTGTCGTCGCAGCTGCTGCGCGCGATGGCGGTGAAGGCGGCCGTACGGCACGAGGAGACCCTGACCGGGTTCAAGTGGATCAGCCGGGTGCCGGGCCTGGTGTACGGCTACGAGGAGGCGCTCGGCTACTGCGTCGCCCCGGAGATGGTCCGCGACAAGGACGGCATCACCGCCGCGCTCGTGATCGCCGAGATGGCCGCCACGCTCAAGGCTGCCGGGCGCTCGCTGCTGGACGTCCTGGACGACCTCGCCCGTGAGCACGGCGTCCATCAGACCGACTCGTTCTCGGTGCGGGTGGACGACCTGTCGCTGATCGGCACCATCATGCAGCGCCTACGGGCCGAGCCGCCGAGTGTCGTTGCCGGACAATCGGTGTCGCGGGTAGACGACCTGGCGGCCCCGGGCGGCGAGCTCCCCCCGACCGAGGGCTTGCGCTACTACCTGGCCGACGGGACCCGGGTCATCGTGCGCCCGAGCGGCACCGAGCCGAAGCTCAAGGTCTACCTGGAGGCGGTCGTCCCGGTGACGGACGACCTCGCGGCCTCTCGCGCCGAGGCGACCCGTCGGCTCGCCGCCGTCCGCGCCGAGATGGAGCGTCTGACCGCGGCATGAGCCCCGCTCCCGACACCTGGGTCTTCGACCTGGACGACACGCTCTACCCACCGGCCGTCGGTCTGACCGACCAGATGAACCACCGCATCAGGGAGTACCTGTCCCGGGAGCTCGGGGTGGACGAGGCCGGCGCGCGCCGGGCGCAGGCGCAGCTGCGCGCGGAGCACGGGACGACGCTGCTCGGCCTGATGCGCACCCGCGGCGTGGAACCCGAGGACTTCTTCCGGTTCGAGGAATGCGTGGACTACTCCGCGCTGCAACCGGATCCCGGTCTGCGGGACGCGCTGCTCGCCCTGCCCGGCCGGCGCCTGGTCCTCACCAACGGCTCGACCACTCACGCCGCTCGCGTCCTGGCGGCGCTGGAGCTCGCCGACGAGTTCGACGGTGTCTTCGACCTGCAGGCCGCGGGCCTGGTCCCGAAGCCGCACCGGGCCACGTACGAGCTGTTCCTGCGGACGTACGACGCGGACCCGAGGCGCTGCCTCTTCTTCGACGACCTGCCGGTCAACCTCGAGGAGCCGCGCGCTCTCGGGATGGGTACGGCGCTGATGACCGGCGGTACGGGCGAGGCGTTCGAGGTCCTCGCCCGCGAGCCGCTGCAGCTGCGAGTGAGGGACCTGGTCGGCACGCTGACGGCGCTCTCGCAGCCATCGGCGGTGGAGCCGGAGAGGCTGTGACCTGCCGGTGCACGCGAAGGCCTGTCCAGGCTGTTCGAACATGTGTACGATGATCTCATGTCCACGCAACCGGGCCCCGTGTCGGGCGCACCGTATGCCGGCGCCGCTCACACCGAGCGTCGTGATGGTGAGCTGTGCTCGGTCGATGGCGCCGCCGCGGGTGGTGCGGCCGAGGCGCTGGACCGCTGCCGGGCGGCGGTCCAGGCTCTCTACGCTGCAGCGTTGACCGATCGCGCGGGCCTGCGCGCCGCGGATCTGCAGGCGGACGTCGAGGCAGCGCAGTCGCTCGTCAATGCTGCGACCGCCCTCCAGCTCGTCCGGATCGCGCAGTACGCCGCCACCACCCGCCACCTCGACCCGCTCACCGATGAGGTTCGCGAGGTGGCGCACCCGCTCGGCCACGCCGCCGAGTTCGCCGATGTCGACCTGGCGCCCGGGCTGGCGTGGAGCCCACGTCAGGCGACGGCGAGGGTCGAGGAAGCGATCGACGCGGTGACCAAGACACCGCGCCTCCTGGACGAGATGGCGGCGGGCGCGATCGACGCAGGCAGGGTCCGGCGCGTGACCGACGCGCTGCTCGAGGCGCCCGACTCCGTGTGCGTCAGGGTGGAGGACGCCCTGCTCGACCGTGACGTGCAGAGCTGGTCGAGTGCCCAGATCACGGCGCGCACGCGACGGCTCGTCCAGCAGATCGACCCGGCTGCCGCGCGCTCGAGCCGTGCGCGCCGTGCCGTCGAGCGGATCGGTGTCTTCACCGCACCCGGTCCCGAGCTCGGGCTGACGGAGTGGACCGCGGTCATGCCGACCGATCAGGCGGCCAGGGCGTACGCCGCCGTCGACGGCCTCGCGCGCGAGCTGCATCGCGACACCACGACGGCCAAGACTCTCGGCCAGTGTCGGGTGGACGCCATGACCGACCTCGTCCTGCAGCGCGCCGACATCACGACCGAGGTCACCGTGACGGTCCCGGTCCTCGTCCCGCCCACCGGATCGCCGCCGGGTCATGCTCTCCCGGCGGCAGCGACATCGACCTCGACGGCGACACCCGGGACACCTTCGACCTCGGCGGCGTCGCCGGTGCCGCTCGGTCAGGGTCCAGCCCAGGTCGACGACCGCTGGGTGATCGATCCCCCGGAGGCGGAGGAGTCGATGACACCGGCGGTCGCCGCCGCGCTGGACGCCGACTGGGACCGTGCGTTGGCCGAGCTGATCGCGGCGGATCCGGGTCCACCGCCACTCCCACCGGACGGCGACCCGTGGTGGGACGTCGTCGAGGCGGACGCGGCCGAGCAGCGCGAGCGGCAGCACGCGACTGCACCCGACGACTGCCGCGATGCCGTGGCTTCGTGCTCCCAACCCATCGCTCCGACGTGCGTCGGTGACGCGTGGGTGGCCGGCGTCGGGGTGGTCCCGGCGGCCGTCGTGACGGCACTGCTGCGAGAGGTCGGCCCCCGGATCACTCGGGCGCTGGTCAACGCCGAGACCGGCGCACTTCTCGAGACGTACTCCTCCTCGTACCGTCCGACCGCCGCCATCCGCAGGCTCGTCCGCGGGCGGGACGAGCACTGCCGCTTTCCTGGCTGCTCGCATCCGGCCCGCTTCTGCGAGACCGACCACGTCGTCCCGTGGCCGCACGGCGCGACGACGGCCACCAACCTCCAGCTGCTGTGCAAGCACCACCACCGGGCCAAGCACGAAGCCGGCTGGTCGGTCGCGATGAGCACCGACGGCACCTGCACCTGGACGAGCCCGCACGGCCGTACGCACGTGACTCGCCCGAGCGCCTCGGCGTCCGCGGCGCTGTGGTCCGCACCAATCGCCGTCACTGCCGACCGAGCCGCACCCGCCGCCGTCACCGCAGACCGAGTCACGACGGATCCCGCCACCGCCGCCACCGCCGACCGAGTCACGACTGATCCCATCGACGCCCACTGAGCGGACCTCGTCCGTCCGGCCCTGCATGGATGGCCGAGCAGACGGGACTCGCGGGACGGGTCAGAGGCCGCGGGCGGCCATCGCGTCGCCGATCTCGTCGGCCTCGCGGACCATCGTGACGAGCGCCGCCGGGACCACGGTCACCAGGCGTGGGCGGACGCCGCGGGCGACGGCGGCCTCACGCGCTCCGCTCATGGCGGCCGCGACCCGGGGGATGCAGCCGATCGTCAGCGCCAGCAGCAGCTCGGCGCGCTCGCGGCGGACACCGAAGCGGCGCAGCGGGACCGCGACGGCCGAGATCGTGCGCACCATCGCCGTGACGCGGTTGGTCATCATCACCAGGTTCGCGACCAGGACCGCGACGACGAGCTGACCGGCGATCTCGAACGCCCGCAGCGGGCCCTGCAACCACACCTGGAACGCGACCAGTACGGCCGCCAGCAGCAGGATCGTGCGCAGGCCTCGCCACAGGTGCCGCAGCCACAAGCCGGCGGACCGGTAGAGCGGCACCAGCGCCACCGCGACAGGGGCCACGAGCCACCAGCGCGGCACGACGCCGAGCACGGTGATGACGGCGAGCGCGGAGAGGAGCGCGGTCGACGTCCGCAGCCGGTGCAGCCAGGAGTCGCCCTCGACGTAGTAGCCGGTCATCGCACCCGCTCCCCCATCAGCGCACGGTAGAACGCGACCGCCTCGGGCGGCGGCCCGTCGTGGACCACGCGACCCGCGTCCATGACGACCACCCGGTCGAAGTCGTCCAGCAGCTCGAGGTGGTGGGTGAGCAGGACCACCTGCTGCGCCAGCCCGGCGATCGTCCGTCGCAGCAACAGCTGGTTGTGCAGGTCGAGCAGCGTCGACGGCTCGTCGCACACCAGGACCTGTGGCTCCCGCACCAGCACTGCCGCGAACGCCAGCAGCTGCTTCTGGCCGCCGGAGAGCAGCTGCGCCGGATGGTCGGCGTACTCCTCCAGGCCGTACGTCGCCAGGGTGGCTGCGAGGCGCGCGTCCCGTTCCGTCGCGTCCAGGCGCAGGTCGCGCAGCGAGAGTGCGATGTCCTCGGCGACCGTCGGCATGAGGATCTGGGCCGAGGCGTCGGAGAACATGAACCCGACCCGCCTGCGCACCTGCTGGGTCTGCCGGGCGGCGTCCAGGCCGTCGACGAGGACCGTGCCGCGGTCAGGGCGGATCAGGCCGTTGAGCGTGCGCGCGAGGGTCGACTTGCCCGAGCCGTTCGCGCCGATGACGCCGATCCGACTCTCACCGAGCGTCAGGTCGATCTCGGACAGCACCTGCCGCTGCCCGAGCCGGTGGCTGACGCCCCGCAGCTCGATCAAGCCGCGTCGACCCTCTCGTGCTCGCGGTCGGCGGTCGCGTCGCGGTCGGTGCCGATCGTCTCGATCGGCGGGTACGCGCGGACGACGGTCGTCGTGACGAGCGCGGCGATGACGCACTTGGCGAGGTCGCCGGGCAGGAACTGGACCGCGCTCTGGGCGACGCCGAGCAGGCCGGAGTCCAGCCGCCAGGCCGACCACGGGATGCCGACGAGGTAGACCACGCCCATGCAGCCGACGACGCAGGCGAGCGCGACGGCGACGGCGTTGCGCCGGCCGAACCGCTGCACCAGCAGGCCGGTGAGGAAGACGCCGGGGATCGCGCCGATGAGGTAGCCACCGGTGGGTCCGGTCAGGACGGCGAGACCACCGTGGCCGCCCGCTCCGATCGGCAGACCCGCGGCGAGCAGCAGGTCGAACACGATCACGCTGAGCGCGCCGAGCCGGGCACCGAGGATCGCGCCCGCGAGCATGAAGCCGAGGGTCTGGGCGGTGATGGGCACCGAGCCGAAGAACGAGATGCCGCCCGGCATGCCGAGTACGGCGACGAGCGCGGCGAACATCGCGACGAGCGCGAGATCACGCGGGGTGGTCCTGGACATGCCTTCTCCTGCGCCGTTCAGGATAGGTCGTGGCTCGCGCGTAAGGTGACGGCCATGGCGATCCGGCGGCAGGACATCCTCGCGGCGGCGCAGCGCATCCTGAGCGAGTACGGCCTGGCCGACCTCACCATGCGCCGGCTCGCCGCCGAGCTCGACGTCCAGCCCGGCGCCCTCTACTGGCACGTCCCCAACAAGCAGGCGCTGCTCGCCGAGCTGGCCGACGACCTGCTGGCCCGGGTGCCGGAGCCGTCGTCGCGGCGGCGGTGGGACCGGCAGCTGACCCAGCTCGCCACCGACCTGCGCACGACGCTGCTCGGCCAGCGCGACGGTGCCGAAGTCGTCTCCGCCAGCCGCGCCTCCTCCCTGGACACCAGCCACCTCGGCAAGCGCATCGTGGAGATCGTGCAGGCCGGCGGTCACACGCACGCCCACGCGTCTGCCTCCCGAGATGCGTTGCTGCACTTCGTGATCGGCTACACCTTCGATGAGCAGTCGCACGCGTTGATGGCCGAGCACGGCGCCGCGCCCGCCCGGTTCGGCGACAGTGACGCCGCGTACGCCGCCGCCCTGTCCGTCGTCATCGCCGGCGTCCGCGCCCCCACCGCCGGTCGAGCCGCCCCGCGCCCCGCTGGTTGAGCCGGCCCGAGCCACCCCCGCTGGTTGAGCCGGACCGAGGCGCCAGCCGAGGGTCGTGTCGAAACCAGGTGACACGTTCGCTCAAGTCTCCCGGGACGGCACCGGGTTTCGACACGGCCTCGCCCTAGCGGGCTCGCCCGGCTCAACCAGCGGGTGGTGCTGGCGGAACCGGCGGGGTCAGCGGTCGGCCGCTGCATCCATCTGGCGGATCTCGTGGCTCAGCTCGGCGAGCTCGTCGCCGCCGGCCATCTCGGCCGTCAGCTGGTCGAGCGTCAGGTCCTCGCGCTCCTCGTCCAGAGCAATCCGGCCGAGCTTCAGCACGACGAAGTGGTTGCCGACCAGGTACGCGTGGTGCGGGTTGTGCGTGATGAACACGACGCCGAGGCCCGCGTCCCGCGCCCGGACGATGTACTTCAGCACCACCCCGGACTGCTTCACCCCGAGCGCCGCGGTCGGCTCGTCGAGGATGATCACCTTCGCGCCGAAGTGGATCGCCCGCGCGATGGCGATGCACTGCCGCTGACCGCCCGACAGCGAGGCGACCGGGCGGTCCAGGTCCGGGATGCTGATCCCCATCCGGGTCAGCTCCTCGCCGGTGACCTGCTCCATCCGCTTGTTGTCCAGCAGCCGCAGCGGCCCGCGCCGGATCTCGTTGCCGAGGAAGAAGTTGCGCCACACCGACATCAGCGGCGCGAGCGCGAGGTCCTGGTAGACCGTGGCGATCCCCGCACCGAGCGCCTCCCGCGGCGAGGAGAAGTGGCTCAGCTCGCCATTGACGTACATCTGCCCGGCGTCGTAGTCGTGCAGCCCGGACATGATCTTGATGAGCGTCGACTTGCCGGCGCCGTTGTCGCCGAGCACGCACGTCACCTCGCCCTGCCGTACGGAGAGGTTCACCTCCCGCAGCGCCGTCACGTTGCCGTACGCCTTGCCGACGTCGACCAGCCGGACGATCTCCGTTGTCGGACCGCTCTCGTGGGTGGGCATGGTGTCCTCGGTCGCAGTGCTCATCGGGCGTCCGCCTTCTTCTTGACCCACACGTTGACCAGCGTCGCGAGGACGAGCATCACGCCGAGGAACGTCTTGAACCAGTCGGGGTTCCAGCCGGCGTAGTTGATGCCGAGCTGGGTCATCGCGAAGATCAGCGCCCCGAGGGAGGCGCCGATCGCCGAGCCGTACCCGCCGGTCAGCAGGCAGCCGCCGACCACCGCGGCGATGATGAAGATGAACTCGTTGCCGACGCCGTCCCCGGACTGCACGGTGTTGAACTCGAACAGCAGGTGCATCCCGGCGAGCCAGGCGCAGAACCCGACGAACAGGTAGAGCACGACGCGGACGCCGCGCACCGGTACGCCGACCGCCCGGGCCGCGTCGGAGTCGCCGCCGACGGCGTAGATCCAGTTGCCGAACCGGCTCTTGCGCAGCACCACGGCCGCGATCACCGTGATCACGAGCCAGTAGACGATCGGCGCCTTGATCGCGACCGACCCGATGGACGTCTCCCACGCGAACACGTTCTTGGCGGAGTCGAACCCCTGCATGTCGCTGATGTTGTTGGAGGCGACGTTGCCGGTGACGACCTTGGTCATGCCGAGGTTGACGCCCTGCAGGATGAAGAACGTCCCGAGGGTGACCAGGAACGACGGCAGGCCGGTGCGGTTGAGCATCACCCCGTTGAACAGCCCGATCAGCAGGGAGACCACCAGCGCCAGCAGCACCGCGAACCACACGTGGAAGTTGAAGTACCAGGCCAGCAGCGATGCGGCCAGGCCCGAGCTGGTCACGGCCACGCCGGCGGACAGGTCGAACTCGCCGCCGACCATCAGCAGCGCGACCGGGACCGCCATGATCCCGATCGTCGCGGCGCCGTAGAGGATCGTGCCCACGTTGTCGACGTTGCGGAACGCCGAGGCGACGATCAGGAAGAAGACGCAGACGGCGACGGCGCCCAGCAGCGCACCGATCTCCGGGAGGCGCAGCAGCTTGACCGCCCCCGTACGGGGTGCCACGCGGTCCTCGACGGCGGCCGAGGACGCCGCGGGCGGGGTCGAGGAGGTGCTCACGGTGCTCATCGCGTCACCGACGCCCGCTGGCCGCGAACTTCTCGACCGCGGCGACGTTGCCCTTGTCGATGAAGGCCGGTCCGGTCAGCACGGCCTGCCCGCCGCCGACGGTGTTGCCGTTGGTCTTGAGCAGCCAGAGCTGGTCGATCGCGAGGTACCCCTGCAGGTACGGCTGCTGGTCGACGGCCCACTCGACGGTCCCGCCCTTGATGGCGTTGATCAGGTCCTGGCTGGTGTCGAAGGTGACGACCTTGGCCTTGCTGGCCGCGCTGGACTTGGACTGCACCGCGACGAGCGCGATCGGACCGCCGAGGGTCAGCACGTAGTCGATCGCCTTGTCCTGCTGCAGCTTGGAGGTGATCGCGGTCTGCATGCTGGCGGGTGACTTGCCGTCCACGTACAGCAGCTGGGTGGCCGGGACCTTCTGCTTCACGCCGGCGCACCGGTCGTTCAGCCCGACGTTGCCCTGCTCGTGGATGACGCAGACCGGGTGCTTGGCGCCCTCCTTCAGCATCCGGTCGCCCGCCTGCTGACCGGCGATCTTCTCGTCCTGCCCGAAGTAGGAGGTGACGCCCATCGCCTTCCACCGGTCCAGGCCGCCGTTGAGCGCGACGACGGGGATCTTGGCGGCGATGGACTTCTTGACGACACCCTGCATCGCGTCCGGCTTGGCCAGCGTGAGCGCGATGCCGTCGACCTTCTTGTCGATGGCCTGCTGGACGAGGTTCGCCTGCTTGGCGCCGTCGGGATCGGCGGTGTACTGCAGCCGGACGTTGTCCTTGGCCGCGGCGTCCTGGGCGCCCTTGCGCACGATGTCCCAGAACGTGTCGCCCGGGCCGGAGTGGGTCACCAGCGCGATCGTCATCGTGGGGGTGCTCGCCTTGCCGGCGCTGCGGGCGCGCTCGGCGTCCTCGACGGCCTTGCGTCCTCCGGTGGAGCTGCATGCGGCGACGGACGCCACCAGCAACGTCGTCACGACCGCTGCGGTGGCTCTTCGGGTACGCCTGCTCATGGTTGTCGTCCTTTCGGCCCCACCGCGGTGTCGGGGCGAGTCAGCTGTCCCGTTCAGTCTGGCCCGTCCGGCCTCGCTGCGCTGGATCCACGCCGGGACGGGTCGGCGCGAGCAGTGGCCGCTGCTGCTTCCGCTGCTCGACGTACTCCGCGTACGCCGTCTGCGTGCTCTCCAGGTCGCTGACCTCGCTGACGGGTACGTCCCACCAGGCGCCGTTGTCGGGCCCGGGCACGAGCGGGTCGGTGACGACGTGGATCACGAACGGACCGCCGTTCGCCGGAGCGGCCTTCGCGTCGCGGACGGCGACGTGCAGCTCCTCGACCGAGGCCACCTCCACGACGTGGGCGCCGAGGCTGCGGGCGTTCGCGGCCAGGTCGACCGGTACGTGGTCGCCGTCCAGCCGCCCCCTGCCGCTGCGGTAGCGGTACTGCGTGCCGAACCGCTGCGAGCCCAGCGACTCCGACAGCGCGCCGATCGAGGCGAACCCGTGGTTCTGCACGATGACGACGATGATCTTCACCCGCTCCTGAACGGCGGTGACCAGCTCGCTCGGCATCATCAGGTACGAGCCGTCGCCGACCAGGACGAACACGTCACGGCTGCGGCAGGCGAGCCTGACGCCGAGACCGCCGGGGATCTCGTAGCCCATGCAGGAGTAGCCGTACTCGACGTGGTAGCCGCCACGGTCACGGACCCGCCAGAGCTGGTGCAGCTCGCCGGGCATCGATCCGGCCGCGCACACGACCACGTCCCGAGGGTCGCTCAGCTCGTTGACGGCGCCGATCACCTGGCCCTGAGTGAGGACGCCGTCGTCGAGCCGGTCGGTCACCTCGGCCGGCGGGTGGTACGTCGCCTCCACCTGCTCGTCCCACGCCGCCCACTCGCGCGCGACCTGCTCGCCGTAGGCGGTCTCGGTGCGGTAGCCGTCCAGCGCCCGGGTGAGCGCCGTGAGGGTCTCCCGGGCGTCGCCGACCAGCGGCAGGCCGCTGTGCTGGTCGGCGTCGAACCGTGCGACGTTGATGTTGATGAAGCGAACTCGCTTGTGCTGGAACGCCGTCCGCGATGCGGTGGTGAAGTCGGTCCAGCGCGTCCCTACACCGATCACGACGTCGGCGTCGCGCGCGACCGCGTTGGCGGCACTCGTCCCGGTGGAGCCGATCGCGCCCAGCAGCAATGGATGGCCGTGCGTCAGCGAGCCCTTCCCGGCCTGCGTCTCGGCGACCGCGATGCCGGTGGCGCGGCTCAGCGCGTCGAGGGCGTCCTCGGCCTCGCTGTAGTGCACTCCCCCGCCGGCGACGATCAGGGGACGCTCGGCACGTCGGATCAGGTCGGCCGCGAGCTGCACCTGGGACGGCTCGGGCGGCGGGCGGCCGATGTTCCAGACCCGTTCGGAGAACAGGTCGTCCGGCCAGTCGTACGCCTCGGCCTGCACGTCCTGCGGGAGCGCGATGGTGACCGCGCCGGTCTGCACCGGGTCGGTGAGGACGCGCATCGCCTCCAGCAGCACGCTCGGCAGCTGCTCGGGGCGGCTCACCCGGTCGAACCGGCGAGACACCGGCCGCAGCGCGTCGTTGACGGTGACATCGCCGGCGACGGGTGACTCCAGCTGCTGCAGGACGCTGCCGGTGGCGCGCGTCGCGAAGGTGCCGCTCGGCAGCAGCAGGACGGGCAGCCGGTTGATCGTCGCCAGCGCGGCACCGGTGACCATGTTGGTCGAGCCGGGGCCGACCGAGGCGGTGCACGCCCACATCTGCATCCGGGTCCTGGCGCGGGCGTACGCGACGGCGGTGTGGACCATCGCCTGCTCGTTGCGGGCCAGCACGTACGGCAGCGCGGGGATGCCGCTGCGCTCGTCCTGCAGCAGGGCCTGGCCGAGGCCGGCGACGTTCCCGTGGCCGAAGATGCCGAGGCACCCGGCGAACGCGCGGTGCGTCTCGCCGTCCCGCTCGGTCACCTGTTGGCCCAGGAAGCGGACGACCGCCTGCCCGACCGTGAGTCTCATCGCGTGCCTCCTCCGAACGGCAGCCTGGGGTCCATCGTCCCGGCTTCCCAGCTCTCGCGTACCCAGGCGTGGCTCGGGTCGTCGCAGATCAGCCACGCCCGCTCGGCGCCGGGCCCGGCCATCACGTTGAGGTAGTACAGGTCGTAGCCGGGTGGCGCGGTCGCCGGCCCGTGCCAGCCGTGCGGCACCAGCACCACGTCGCCGGTCCGCACCTCGGCCAGGACGTCGATCGGGCGTTCCTCCGTGCCGTAGACGCGCTGGTAGCCGACGGGGTCCGCCCGCTCGCGCGCGCCGTCCGTCGCGAGCTCGAAGTAGTAGATCTCCTCCAGCTCGGTCTCGACGCCCGTCCGCTCCTCGTCGTGCTTGTGGGGCGGGTAGGAGCTCCAGTTCCCGGCCGGCGTCAGTACCTCGCAGGCGATGAGGCGGTCGGCGTCCAGCACGTCCGGCGTGCCGAAGTTGCGCACCTCCCGGCTCGCCTGCCCGGCGCCGCGCAGCTCGACAGGGACGTCGGAGGCGGGCAGGTGATGTGGTTTCCGGTCGCCCGACTCGCCCACCTCGGCTCCGCACAGCGCGACCCTGGCGTCGCCGGCCGCGGTCAGCGTGAGCCGGCCCCCGGCGGGGACGTACGCGACATCGGTCGGAGCGGCGAACACCGACTCGCGTCCTGCGAGCTCGATCGTCTCGCTGCTGGCGCCGATCTCGCTGACCACTGTGACGCTGCCGCGGAGGGGCACGACCACGACCTCGGTCGTCGGCAGGTCGATGCTCACCGACCGACCGGGCTGCAGGTCGGCCACCCGGAGACTGGTGTGCGTCCAGTCATCTCGGTCGTCCGTCACCGAGACCGAGAAGTCCTGTGCAGCAGCGGAACCCAGCGGCAGCACCCACCGCTCGTTGTCCCGGCCGGTGCCGGTCACGACACATCACCTCGGACCAGGCCGACGGCCGTCCGTACCGCCGCCTCGACGTCGTCGTCCGGCGGGTAGAGCAGCGCTCGCCCCACCACCAGGCCGCGCACGGACGGCAGCCGCAGCGCCTTCGCCCAGGAGGCGTACGTGTCGTCCGGCGCACCGTGCGGGTCACCGCCGAGCAGCAGGGTCGGCAGCGTCGTCGCGTCCATCACCCGCTCCATCTCCGCCACCACTGGGAGCTTCAGCCAGGTGTACGCACTCGGCGCACCGAGCCCGGACGCGACACCGATCGAGCGGACCACCGAGTCGGGGTCCAGCTGGTTCTCCAGGCGTCCGTCCTCGACCCGTGCCAGGAAGGGCTCGATCATCATCGGGCGCCGGATACCCGCCAGCCGGCTCACCGCCCGACCCGTCGCCTCGAGGGTCGCCGCCGTGCCGGGATGGTCCAGCGAGACCCGCAGGAGCGCCTTTCCGCCGTCGAGGCCGAGCCGCTCGATCGTCTCGACGTCGTACGCCGTGAACCGGTCGTCGGGCTCGAACACCGCGCCCTGGAGCCCACCGCGGTTCATCGAGCCGATGGCGACCTTGTCCTCCAGCGCGCCGAGCATCAGGAGGTCGTCCAGGACGTCCGGGCTGCCCAGCACGCCGTCCACGCCGGGGACCGCGAGGGCCGCGAGCAGCCGGTCCAGCAGCTCTGACCTACTACTCATCGCTATCGGGCGGTCGCGGACCCCGAGCGCGTTGCGCGCCGGGTGGTCGGCGGCGACCAGCAGCAGCCGACCGTCCTCGCCCAGCAGCGGTCGCCGACGCCGAGTCAACCAGCGTTCCTCGATGCGCTCGGGGTGCCGTGCGCGAATCTCGTTGACCGCCAGCACATCCGGGCTCATGCGACTCGACCCCGCTCCAGCGCGTCGTCGATCTCGGCCGTCGTCGGCATGGCCGTGGAGCACTCCAGCCGGGACGCGACGATGGCGCCGGCGACGTTCGCGAGCCGGATCGTGCGCTCCAGCGGCCAACCGGCGAGCAGTCCGTGGCACAAGGCCCCGCCGAACGCGTCGCCCGCGCCGAGCCCGTTCAGCACGTCGACCGGGAACGGCGGCAGGCTGACCCGCTCCTCCTGCGTCGCGGCGAGCACCCCGTCCGGTCCTTGCTTGACCACCGCGAGGTCGAGGCCGCGGGCGAGCAGGGCGTCCGCGGCCCGGTCGGCGTCGGTCTCGCCCGTGGCGACCTCGCACTCCTCGCGGTTGCCGACCGCGACCGTGACCTGGGCAAGTGCACGGTCGATCTCGGCACGCGCTGCCTCCGGGTCCGGCCAGAACATCGGCCGGAAGTCCAGGTCGAGAACCGTGTGCGTACGACGTCCGCGCGCCTCCCACGCGGCGTGCTGGGCACTGCGGGACGGCTCCTGGCTCAGGCCGGTGACGGTGCACCAGAAGACGCCCGCATCGCGAATCTCGTTCAGCGGCAGGGTGTTCGGCTCGATCATGAGGTCCGGCGCCGTCGGGTACCGGTAGAAGTACAGCGGGAAGTCGTCGGGCGGGAACACCTCGCAGAACGTCACCGGCGTCGGAGGTCCGGCCACCGCGCTCACGAACGCGTCGTCGACGCCGAGCCGGCGCAGCTCGGCGTGGACGTACCGCCCGAAGGCGTCGTCGCCCGTGCGGGTGATGACCGCCGTACGCCGGCCGTGACGTGCAGCCGCCACGGCGACGTTGGTCGCGCTGCCGCCGAGGAACTTCTCGAACGTGCGCACCTCCTCCAGCGGCACCCGGTGCTGGAGCGGGTAGATGTCCACACCGACACGGCCCATCGCGATGACGTCGTACGGCGCGCTCACGGTCGCACCACCTGGTCGAGGCGTTCCATGGCGAGCAGGCTCGTGCGGACGTCCGAGGTCGCGACCCCCGGGTCCGTGGACGTCATCACCCGGTCCTGCTCCAGGACGTACCACCCTGAATAGCCCTGCTGCTCAAGGGTTTCCACGATCGCATCGACGTCCAGGTCCCCCTCGCCCAGCGGCACGTACAGGCCGCGCTCCACCGCGGTGCTGTACGCCAGGCCGCCGGAATGCACCTGCTGCAGGAGGTCGTGGCGCACGTCCTTGAGGTGGACGTGCGCGATGCGGTCGCCGTGCTCGCGGGCCAGGGCGAGCGGATCCGTACCGCCGATGAGCAGGTGCCCGGTGTCCAGGCAGAGCGGCACCCGCGAGCCGGCCAGCACCCGGTCGACCTCCGGGCCGGACTCGATCATCGTCCCGACGTGCGGGTGGATCGCGACCTCCACCCCACGGTCCGCGCCGCGTGCGGTGAGCTCGTCGAGCAGGCCGAGCGCTCGCGTCCAGGACGCCTCCGACCACGCCGGCCGGTCGTCGTACCCCTCGGCTCTGGTCACCGCGGCCAGCACGAGGGTGGATCCACCGACAGTCGCCAAGGTCGTTGCCGCTCGGTCGAACTCAGGCATCGGGTCGATCGTCTCGTCGTGCAGCACCACCGGCACGAACTGCGCCACCGCCGTCAGCGAGTGCGCCCTCAGGGTCCTGGCCGGGTCGTCGCCCAGGAAGCCGTCCGGACCGAGCTCGGTGGCCCGCAGCCCGACGTCGCGGACGGCCGCGAGCACCTGCTCCGGCGTGAGCTGGACCCCCCAGCCCTTCACCTCCGACACACCCCACGAGATGGGTGCGGCGGCCACGCGGTCGCCCAGGGCGCTCACCGGTCCGGCACCTCGCTCATCGGAACCACCCGCCCCTCCCGCCCCTCCCGCCACGAGCGGTCACACGCCTCCGCGACCCGGAAGGCCTGCAGGGCGTCCGCGACCGTGCACGGCGACGGCCGCTCGCCACGTACGACGTCGGCGAACGCCGTCAGCTCGGCGACGTACGCGGGGAGGAAGCGGTCCATGAAGGTGCGGTGCACCGGCCCGGGCGGGAACGTCACGCCGTCCTGCGCCGAACGCATCGCGAGCGAGTCGTCCAGCCCCGCGGTCAGCGTCGCGCGGCTGCCCATCGCCTCCAGCCGGACGTCGTGGCCGGCGCCGTTGTAACGGGTGGACGACACCAGGCAGGTCGTGCCGTCGACGAGCCGCAGCAGCGCCGCACCGGAGTCGACGTCGCCGGCGTCCACGAAGAAGCGCTCGCCCTTGTTGCCGCCGGTCGCGTACGCCGACTCGACCTCCTGACCGGTCACGAACCGGATCGCGTCGAAGTCGTGCACGTTGCAGTCGCGGAAGATGCCACCGCTGGTCGGGATGTACGACGCGTGCGGCGGCATCTCGTCGTGGGTGTTGGCGCGGATCGTGTGGACGAAGCCGAGCTCGCCCGCGCCGATCGCCCGCCGGACCTCCCGGTAGCCGGCATCGAAGCGCCGCTGGAAGCCGATGTGGACCGGCACTGCGGACGCCGCCTCCAGCCGGGCGAGCTCGAGTGTCTCGTCCAGGGTCCGGGCCACCGGCTTCTCGCAGAACGTCGGTACCTGCGCCGCCAGCGCCTGGCGCAGCAGCGGCGCGTGTGCGGGGGTCGCCGCGGCGATGACCAGCCCGTCGACCCCGGAGGCGAGCATCGTGTCGACGTCGGCCACCTGCTCGGCGCCCAGCTCGGCCGCCACTCTCTTCGCCGCGACCTGGTCGGCGTCGCTGATCACCAGCGTGTCCACCGCATCGAGCGAGAGGAGCGTCGAGGCGTGGAACGCGCCGATCCGCCCGACACCGACAAGACCGATCCGCATCGAGGAGTTCCGTTCTGTCACAGGATGGCTCAGGAGTACGGCGCGCCGCGGGCTCGCCGTACCGACGTCCAGGCTCACGCGGGCCCGACGGGCGTGTCAAGCAAATGTCCTGACAATTGCTTGTCCGCCCTTGGGCGCCGGGGCGGCGCTACCCTGCCCAGGTGGTGGATCGCGTGCCGGTGACGCTGGACCGGCGATCGCCTGTGCCGCTCTACCACCAGCTCGCCGAGCAGCTGCGCGAGGCCGTGACCTCCGGCCGGCTGCAGCCCGGCGACCCGTTCGAGAACGAGCTGGCGCTCGCCGAGCGGCTGGGCCTCTCCCGGCCCACCGTGCGTCGCGCGATCCAGGACCTCGTCGCCCAGGGCCTGCTGCTGCGGCGGCGCGGCCTCGGCACGACCGTGGCGAACCGGCAGATCCATCGCCGCGCCGAGCTGACCAGCCTGTACGACGACCTGCAGCGGCACGGCGAGACGCCCTCCACGACGGTGCTCGACCTGCGTACGGCCACTGACGAGACGGCGGCGCGTGCCCTCGGCGTACCGGCCGACACCCCGCTGCACGCGCTGATCCGGCTGCGGAGCGCGGGCGACCGGCCGTTCGCGATCCTGCGCAACTGGCTGCCGCCGGCCGTCGGCGACGTCACGCGCACCCAGCTGGAGCGCGACGGCCTGTACGCGGTGCTGCGCGAGCGCGGCGTCCGCCCGGTGGTCGCCCACCAGACCATCGGCGCCCGGCGCCCGACCGCCCCCGAGCGGCGCCGGCTGGCCCTCCGGGCGACCGACCCGGTGCTGACGATGACACGCGCCGCGTTCGACGCGACCGGCAACCCCGTGGAGTACGGCGACCACATCTACCGCGCCGACGCGTACACGATCGACGTCACCATCGACGAGCGCTGACCCCTCCTCCCCCGGCAAAAGGTGGCCCCCGGCACACCCATACCTGTGCCCACCACCACGATCTGCCGCGCCCTCCGGCAAAACGTGGCCGCCCGCACAGCCATACCTGTGCCCACCACCACGATCTGCCGCGTGGGTCACGCGGAGACGTTCACACCTTCCACCCAGATGCGCCGGGGCGACTGGCGCACTCCCTGAGCGTGAAGAGCCCTGGCCATACCGACTCCGACGAAGGCGTCGTCCCACAGCCATCGCGCGACCCTCGTGCCGGTCGCGCGCAGCCGATCCTCCCGGACCTTCTCGCGCACCAGGGTCTCCTGCATCTCCTCCGGAGTCTGCGCGAAATCCGTCCCGTACTTGGAGGCGCCGTCGAATTCGCCGACGACCCCTTCCCACTGGAAGTCGACGTACCCGATGAGCCCCTGACCGTCATGGTGAGGAACTTGCAGCCGTGGCCGCGGGAAGCGCAGCAGGAACATCTGCCCCCGGCTCAGGCTCTCGCCGGGCGAGGCCGAGACCGGGTCTACGAGCTCGACCAGGTGCCCACAGTCGCTGCGCCCCGGGGTGCCTGGCGCGACCCGTTCGACCTCGGCGACCAGCTCGCGGCGAGTGCAGAGTCCGTGCCGCACGGCGTGATCCGCAGCCACGAGGCCGTTGAGCAGTCCGGTGTCGCGGGTCAGGTCCAGGACCGTACGCGCGGGCGGCGTGACACGCAGGCCGTCGCGCTCGACGTACGCGCACTCCTCGTCCTCGCGCCGGATCACCAAGCCGGACCGGCTTGCTCGGGTGCTGTCCCGGACGAGGACGTGGACCTTGCGCGGCCACGGGTCCGCCACGGGGATGCCCCAGACAGCAGCGGCCGAGTAATGGGAGAACACGGGCAGCCCGGAGCGGGCCATCAGCGCGCAGGCGTGGACGAACGCCCGATGCCGGTCGTCCGTTCCGAGGCTCGTCCAGTCCGACGAGCGGATGCACACCCCGTGGCGGACCATCGTCCAGGTCCTGTCACCCTGCTCGTCGCGCAGGACTCGTGGTTCCTGGGAGACGTCCCGCAGGGATCGGCTCGTGACCAGCATGTGGGGCTCGAACTGGCGCGATCGGCTCATGGCTGCTGACGGTGGCAGACCGTCGGTCCTCGCGACGCTCGCCATCCACAGGCCCGGCAATAGCTGGCGACCAGCACACGCATACCTGTGCCCGCCACCAACTTTTGCCGCCCCACCGGCAAAAGCTGGCGGACAGCACACGCATACCTGTGCCCGGCGCCAACTTTTGCCCGGGAGGATTGCCGCTGGCGGAAGGCTCTGGGAGACGGTCGGCTGAACGAGACGGGGTCAGGTGAGGAGGGCGGACAGGGCGAGGGCGATGGCAAGGGCGAGGGCGAGGATGGGGACCAGGGCGGGTCGCACCACCACGGGGCCGCTCTGCTTCTCGACGGCGCCCGCGCCGACCGCGCGGTCGTAGTCCTCGCGGGCCAGCTGGACCTGGACCGCGACTGCACCCGCCGAGCCCGCCCGCTCGCTCGGGCCGATGGGCGCCTCGGTGGCGACCCGTCCGGTCGAGCCCCGCAGCTGGCCCAGTGCGCCGAGCCCGCCGAGCATGCCGCCGCTGCCTCCGACGTTGGGCTTCGGGCGCTGGGAGGAGATCGCCCAGGCTGAGTAGCCCTGGTCCTGCGGGGTGAAGATCTTCAGGTTCCAGCGGCTCTCCACGATGTCCACCTGGGGCCACGGCATCCGGACGTCACGGACCAGGTTGTGCAGGACCAGGCCGCCCTGGGTCAGCTGCACCGACGGCCGCAGCAGGACCACCCACACCACGAGAGCGATCGCGGTGCACCACAGGATCACGTCGACCGAACCACGGGACAGGTCGAAGAGGGAGGTGACGACGACGACCACCATGACGAGCAGCAGGAAGCCGCCCGCCCCGAGGGCCGCTCGTTGCCTGAAGACGTGACGCTGCGGCCGCTGGGCCGGATCTGAGCTGCTCGACATGCGGATAGGCTGCACCGGTGAGCACAACCACTGCAACGTCGCGGGCGCGGGACCTGCTCGGGGTGTCGTCCCTGAGCAACGCGTCCCTCACCACCTGGCTGCACGGTCTGCCCGGGGTCGACCAGGTGGGCTGTGAGGCACGAGCCGCCGCTCTCGGCACCCGGTCCATCAAGACCACCAGCAAGGCGTGGGCGATCGACACCGCCATCGGCATGATCGACCTGACGACCCTCGAGGGCGCCGACACCGAGGGCAAGGTCCGCTCGCTGTGCGCCAAGGCCGTCACGCCCGACCCGCTGGACCCGACCACCCCGCACGTCGCCGCGGTCTGCGTCTACAACGACATGGTCGGCATCGCCAAGGACGCCCTGAAGGGCACCGGCATCCACGTCGCCGCGGTGGCCACGGCCTTCCCGTCCGGCCGCGCGAGCATGCCCGTCAAGCTGGCCGACACCAAGGACGCGGTCGAGGCCGGCGCCGACGAGATCGACATGGTCATCGACCGGGGGGCGTTCCTGTCGGGCCGCTACCGGCAGGTGTTCGACGAGATCGTCGCCACCAAGGAGGCCTGCGGCCAGGCCCACCTCAAGGTCATCCTCGAGACCGGCGAGCTGGTGACGTACGACAACGTCCGGCGCGCGTCCTGGCTGGCGATGCTCGCGGGTGCGGACTTCATCAAGACCTCGACGGGCAAGATCTCGCCCGCCGCGACACTGCCGGTCACGCTGATCATGCTCGAGGCCGTCCGCGACTGGCGCGAGCTCACCGGCGAGATGGTCGGGGTGAAGCCGGCGGGCGGTATCCGGACCACCAAGGACGCGGTCAAGTACCTCGTGATGGTCAACGAGATCGCCGGCGAGGACTGGCTCACGCCGGAGTGGTTCCGCTTCGGCGCCTCCAGCCTCCTGACCGACCTGCAACTGCAGCGCCAGAAGCTCGCGACCGGTGCCTACTCCGGCGCCGACTACGTGACGATCGACTGAAGAAGACAACGATGCCGAAGTTCGAGTACGCCCCCGCGCCCGAGTCGCGGGCCATCGTCGACCTGGCCTCCTCGTACGGCCTGTTCATCAACGGTGAGCTCGTCGACGGGACGGGCTCGTCGTTCAAGACGATCAACCCTGCGACCGAGGAGCACCTGGCCGACATCGCGGAGGCGAGCGCGGCGGACGTCGACGCCGCCGTGCGGGCCGCCCGCGCCGCCCAGACGCGGGTGTGGGGCCGGATGTCCGGGGCCGAGCGCGGGAAGTACCTCTTCCGCATCGCGCGGATCATGCAGGAGCGGTCCCGCGAGCTCGCGGTCCTGGAGACGCTCGACAACGGCAAGCCGATCAAGGAGTCGCGCGACGTCGACGTGCCGACGGCGGCGGCGCACTTCTTCTACCACGCGGGCTGGGCGGACAAGCTCGAGTACGCCGGGCTCGGTACGTCGCCGCGCCCCCTCGGCGTCGTCGGTCAGGTCATCCCCTGGAACTTCCCGCTGCTGATGCTCGCGTGGAAGATCGCGCCGGCCCTGGCCACCGGCAACACCGTCGTGCTCAAGCCCGCGGAGACCACGCCGCTCACCGCGCTGCTGTTCGCCGAGATCTGCCAGCAGGCCGACCTGCCCCCGGGCGTGGTCAACATCGTGACCGGCGCGGGCGAGACCGGCCGGGCGCTGGTCGAGCACCCCGACGTCGACAAGATCGCGTTCACCGGTTCGACCGAGGTCGGCAAGGCCATCGCCCGCTCGATCGCCGGCACCCGCAAGCGGGCGACGCTCGAGCTCGGTGGCAAGGCGGCGAACATCGTCTTCGAGGATGCCGCTGTCGACCAGGCCGTCGAGGGCATCGTCAACGGCATCTTCTTCAACCAGGGCCACGTGTGCTGCGCCGGCTCGCGGCTGCTGGTGCAGGAGTCGGTCGCGGACGAGGTCGTCCGTCGCCTCGAGCGCCGGATGAAGACGCTGCGCGTGGGCGACCCGATGGACAAGAACACCGACGTCGGAGCGATTAACTCCAAGGCGCAGCTGCAGCGCATCACCGAGCTGGTGGACGCGGGCGAGGCCGAGGGCGCGACCCGCTGGACCGCTCCGTGCGAGCTGCCGACCCGCGGGTTCTGGTTCGCACCAACCGTTTTCACCGACGTGTCGCAGGCCCACCGTGTCGCGACGGAGGAGATCTTCGGCCCGGTGCTGTCGGTCCTGACCTTCCGTACGCCGCAGGAGGCCGTCGCGAAGGCGAACAACACGCCGTACGGCCTGTCCGCCGGCATCTGGACCGAGAAGGGGTCGCGCATCCTCTGGATGGCCGACCAGCTCAAGGCCGGCGTGGTCTGGGCGAACACCTTCAACCGCTTCGACCCGACGTCGCCGTTCGGTGGCTACAAGGAGAGCGGCTACGGCCGCGAGGGCGGCCGCCACGGCCTCGAGGCCTACCTGCAGACGGGAGAGGGCGCGTGAGCCCCGCCAAGACGAAGAAGGCCGCCAAGGCGACGACGCCGTCCGCGCCGAAGCGGATCGACGTCCGCAAGACCTACAAGCTGTACGTCGGCGGCGCCTTCCCGCGCAGCGAGTCGGGCCGCTCGTACGAGGTCCGCGACGCCAAGGGCGCGTTCCTGGCGAACGCCGCGATGGGCTCGCGCAAGGACGTGCGGGACGCCGTCGTGAAGGCCCGCGGCGCGCAGGCCGGCTGGGCGGGCGCGACCGCGTACAACCGTGGCCAGGTGCTGTACCGCGTGGGCGAGGTGCTGGAGGGACGGCGCGAGCAGTTCGTCGCCGAGGTCGCCGCGAGCGAGGGTGTCACCCGCACGCGCGCGAACGCTCTGGTGGACCAGGCGATCGACCGGTGGATCTGGTACGCCGGGTGGTCGGACAAGGTCGCCCAGGTGCTGGGCAACCTCAACCCGGTCGCCGGCCCGTACTTCGACATCTCCGCCCCGGAGCCGACCGGTGTCGTCGGCGTCCTGGCGCCGCAGGGCAGCTCGCTGCTCGGGCTGGTCTCGGTGATCGCGCCGGCGATCGTCACCGGCAACACCGTCGTCGTCCTCACCAGCGAGGAGCGGCCGCTGCCGGCGATCTCGCTGGGCGAGGTGCTCGCGACGTCGGACGTCCCCGGTGGCGTCGTGAACCTCATCTCGGGACGGACCGCGGAGATGGCGCCGTGGCTGGCCTCCCACCGGGACGTCAACGCCGTCGACCTCACCGGAGCGGCCGACGCGACGGACGTCGACTGGGCCGACCTGGAGGTCAAGGCCGCCGACAACCTCAAGCGCGTCCTGCGTCCGGCCGGCAGCGGCTCCGACGCCGTCGAGCCCGACTGGGCCGAGCAGCCGGACCTCTCGCGCGTGCGCGCCTACCTCGAGACCAAGACGGTCTGGCACCCCAAGGGTCAGTGAGCAGGTCAGGTCCGGCCCGGCGGGTGATCCTGCTGTCGGGTCCGAGCGGCGCGGGCAAGACCCGCCTCGCCGGCCGGTTGTCCCAGCAGCACGGCTGGCCGGTCGTGCGGCTCGACGACTTCTACAAGGAGGGCGACGACCCGTCGCTGCCGATGCTCGAGATGGGCATCGCCGACTGGGACCACCTGGACTCCTTCGACCTCGACCGAGCGGTCCGGGCGCTGGAGGAGCTGTGCCGGACCGGCCGGGTCGAGGTGCCGGAGTACGACATCTCCACCTCTCACGTCGTCGGCCGGAGCGTGGTGGAGGCGGGCTCGGCGCCGGTCGTCCTCGCCGAGGGCATCTTCGCCGCGCACGCCGTCCGGCCCGTCGCGGGGCACGGCCTGCTCGCCGCGGCGTACTGCGTCCGGCAGAACCGCTGGGTCACCTTCGCGCGGCGGCTGCTGCGTGACCTCGCCGAGCGCCGGAAGCCGCCCCTGGTGCTGGTACGCCGTGGGCTGCGCCTGTGCCGCCTCGAACCCGCGATCGTGGCCGAGCAGGCCGCGCTCGGCGCGACGCCGATGACCCCGCACCAGGCTGAGGCGGACGCCCGGCGGTGCGTGGGTGCCGACAGCTAGGGTGGCGCCAGCACCGACCGACGCTGGGGGCCTTGTGAGCAGCAACTGGACCAGTCCGTCCGGCGACCCCGCCGACGGGTCCCCCGAGCGCGTCCCGCAGGACGGCCCGGCCTCCTACGGTCAGCCGCAGTACGGCCAGCCGGCGCCCGGGCCCTACCCGCCGCCCGGTTCGTACCCGCCGCCAGGCCCCTCCGGCCAGGCTCCCCAGGACTCGCGGCCGCAGTACGGCGCGGCTCCCCCGTACGGGTCGCCGACGCCGTACGGGCCGGGCGGCTGGCCGGGGATGGCGGCCAAGCCGGGCGTGATCCCGCTGCGTGCGCTGTCCCTCGGCGACATCTTCGAGGGCTCGATCGGGACGATCCGGGGCAACCCCGGCGCGACCCTCGGACTCTCCTTCGTCGTCTCGCTCATCTTCACGCTGCCCGCGATCGCGCTGATCCTCGGCCTGGACCAGCTGGACCCGGGCGACAGCGAGGCGCTGCGCGAAGCCGTGTCGCTCGGCAGCCAGCAGGGCGGCGCGATCCTGCAGGCGGTCGGCGGCATCGCCCTCACCGGCATGCTCACCGTCGTGCTGGCCGACGCGGTGCTCGGCCGCCGGCTCTCCATCGGCGGTGCGTGGTCGAAGGTCAAGGGCCGGCTGCTGGCCCTCATCGGCCTGAACCTGCTCATCCTGCTCGCGGTGGTGGTCCTCGTCGCGGCGGTGGTGCTGCTGGCCGTGCTGGGCTACCTGGTGGTCGAGTGGCTCGGCGTCCTGATCGGCGTCGTGGGCGGCATCCTCGCGTTCCTGGCCCTCGTGTTCGGCTGGGTCAAGGTGTCGTTCGCCAGCGCCTGCGTCGTCCTGGAGCGGCAGTCCCCCGTCGCGGCGCTGAAGCGGTCGTGGGCGCTCACCCGGGGCCAGTGGTGGCGGGTGTTCGGCATCACGCTGCTGGCCCACGTGCTGGCCTCGGTGATCAGCTCGGTCGTCTTCATCCCGTTCGCGATCGCCCTGTCGGTGTCCACGTTCGAGGACCCGGAGGCGCTGCCATCGGTGGGCTTCCTCGTCGGCACCCAGCTGGTGCAGCTGGTGATCAACACCGTCGTCTCCCCGTTCATCGCCGGTGTCGTCGGTCTGCTGTACCTCGACCAGCGCATCCGCAAGGAAGCCCTCGACGTGACGTTGATGGCCGCCTCGCAGTCCGGCTGAGCCCGCATGACCCTCCCTCGGCTGCTGCCCGCCGACCCTCCCCTCGACCCCTCCGGTGCGCAGGGTCGTGAGCTGCTGCGCACCGAGCTGCGCAAGCTGCCGTACGGCGAGCACCGGACCCTGCTGGAGCGGCTGCAGGACTGGATCGGTGAGCGGGTCGACCGGGCGGCCGCCTCCGGGGCCTCGCTGTTCGGGCAGATCCTCATCCTGGTCGCCGCAGCCGCGATCGTGGCGGTGGTCGCGTACGCCGCGACGCGCGCCCGCCGGGGACGGCTGGCCCGGGAGTCGGCCGAGCCCGAGGCCGTCCTCACCGAGACCGGTCTGTCGGCCGCCGACTACCGCAGGCGGGCAGCTCAGGCCGAGGCCGCCGGCGACCACGCCGCCGCGACGCTCGACTGGTTCCGCGCGCTCGTACGGACCGGCGAGGAGCGGGCCCTGCTCGACGAGCGCCCGGGCGGTACGGCCCACGAGCTCGCCGGTGCGCTGGGCCGGTTCTTCCCCGGCGACGCCCCGGCCCTGCGGGTGGCCGGTGACGTGTTCGACGGGGTCCGTTACGGCGAGCAGCGGGTCGATGCGACCGGGTCCGCCAGGATGCGGGCGCTCGAGGAGCGGCTGCGGCACCGTCGTCCCACGCACACCGACAGCCCGTCCGACGACGGGCTGGTCGCGCCGGGCCGGTGGGCGCCATGACCGCGACGCTGGCGCCCGCGAGCGGCACGGCCGGATCCGAGCCGCGGCCCCGACCTCGCCTCCCCCGTAAGCGGGCGCTGCTGGGCGTGCTCGCGGCCCTAGTCGTCGCCGGGCTCGCCACGCTCCTGCTGCTCGGGACCCGCACGACCGGCATCCCGCTCGATCCCGACAACCCAGCGCCCGCCGGCGGACAGGCCATGGCCCGGGTCCTCGACCAGCAAGGCGTCGACGTCACTCCCGTCCGCACTCGCGACGCGCTGCAGGGGGCGCGGATCGACGCGTCCACGACCGTCGTCGTCACCCGCGGGTCGCTGATGACGACCGCGATGTGGCGCGAGCTCCTGCGGACGGCCGGGAGCGCCGACCGGCTGGTGCTCGTCGCCCCGGGGAGCCGGGCCCTCACGGCGCTCGACGCACCGCTCTCCCGGCGCAGCGGCACGGGCTTCGGCGGCTCCACGCCGGCGGCCTGCGATGCGCCGGTGGCCCGTGGCCTGTCGGTCGGTGGCGGCGACGAGCGGTACGACCCGACGTCCGGCGCCGACGTCGCCGTGTGCTTCCGGCCGGGTGGCGGCTTCGGGGCAGGCGGCGATAACGGCGGCTACCTCGCCGTCCTCCCCCGGACCGCCGATCGCCCCGAGGTGGTGCTGCTCGGGAGCACCGAGACGATCCGCAACGCCGATGTGCGGGACGCCGACAACGCGGCCGTCGGGCTGCGGACCCTCGGGCACTCGCCCCGGCTGGTCTGGTGGTCGGTGAGCCCCTCGGACGTCGACCTCGCCGATGCCGAGGAGCCGGTGTTCCCGGCCTGGCTCGCCCCGGTCACGGTCGTGCTCGCGCTGGCGGTCCTGGTGCTGATGCTCGTGCGCGGCCGTCGGCTGGGCCGGCTGGTCAACGAGCCCCTGCCCGTCGTCGTCCGGGCCAACGAGACCACCCGCAGCAGGGGACGGCTCTACCGCAGGGCCGGCGACCGCGACCGCGCCTCCGCGGTCCTGCGCGCCGGTACCCGCCGGCGGTTGACGCGCTACCTAGGCGTGCCACGCGGCGCCGGACCGGCGGCCCTCGTCGAGAACGCCGCCGCCACGACCGGACGCGACCCGCGCGCGCTGCACGACCTGCTGTACGGCGCCGGACCGGCCACCGAGGACGCGTTCGTCCAGCTCGCGAACCAGCTCAGCCAGCTCGAGAAAGAGGTCCGACACCGATGAGTGACCACGCGTCGTACGCCGGTCCCCAGGCACCGCCGTCCGGCTCCCGCCGGGCGGACGGCCCGCCCCCGCCGCCCCGACCCGAGGCCGACCACGCCCGCGAGGCCCTGCTGGGTGTCCGGCGCGAGGTCGCGAAGGCGGTGGTCGGCCAGGAGGCCGCGGTGACCGGCATGATCATCGCGCTGCTCGCCCGCGGGCACGTCCTGCTCGAGGGCGTGCCCGGCGTCGCCAAGACGTTGCTGGTGCGCTCCATCGCGGCGAGCCTGGCCGTGGAGACCAAACGGGTCCAGTTCACCCCGGACCTCATGCCCGGTGACATCACCGGCTCGCTGGTGTACGACGCGCGCTCGTCGGACTTCGCGTTCCGGCCCGGGCCGGTCTTCACCAACCTGCTGCTCGCCGACGAGATCAACCGCACGCCGCCCAAGACGCAGTCGGCGCTGCTGGAGGCGATGGAGGAGCGGCAGGTCTCGGTCGACGGCGAGCCGCGCGCCCTGCCCAGCCCGTTCCTGGTGGCCGCGACCCAGAACCCCGTCGAGTACGAGGGCACCTACCCCCTCCCCGAGGCGCAGCTGGACCGCTTCCTGCTCAAGGTCACGGTGCCGCTGCCCCAGCGCGACCACGAGCTGGAGGTGCTGCAGCGGCACGCGAGCGGGTTCGACCCGCGCGACCTGGCCGCGGCCGGGATTCGGGCCGTCGCCGGGCCCGACGACCTCGCCGCCGGTGCCGCCGCCGTACGCCAGGTGCAGGTCTCCCCGGAGGTCGCCGGCTACATCGTCGACATCGCTCGCGCCACCCGGCAGTCGCCGTCCCTCGCCCTCGGTGTCTCGCCCCGCGGTGCCACGGCGCTGCTCGCGACCTCGCGGGCCTGGGCCTGGCTGAACGGCCGCGGCTACGTCACGCCCGACGACGTGAAGGCCCTTGTGCACGCGACGCTGGCGCACCGCCTGTCGCTGCGCCCGGAGGCCGAGCTGGAAGGCGTCGGCGTCGGCAGCGTCCTCGACTCCGCGGTCGCGTCGGTCCACGTCCCCCGCTGATGGCGCTGACGGGTCGGGCGGTCCTGCTGACCGCGTTCGGTGTGGTGCCGGTGGCGCTGTGGCCCAGCGGCCGGACGGTCCTGCTGTGGGTGCTGCTCGTCCTCGTCGCGATCGGGTTCGACCTGCTCACCGCCGTCAGCCCCCGCCGGCTCGTCATCACCCGTTCGCCCGACCCGCAGGTGCGCCTCGGCGAGTCCGTGACCACCGACCTCACCGTCCGCAACACCGCTGGCCGGCGGCTGCGCGGCCGGCTGCGCGACGCCTGGCAGCCCTCGGCCGGCGCGACCGGGGACCGGCACCGGCTCGACCTGCCCGGCGGTGAGCAGCGCCGGTTCGTCACGACGCTGCGTCCGACCCGCCGCGGGGACCGGCGCTCCGACCTGGTCACCGTTCGCAGCCTGGGCGTGCTCGGGGTCGCCGCGCGGCAGCGGTCGCGCCCGGTGCCCGGGTACGTCCGGTCCCTCCCGCCGTTCCACTCACGCCGTCATCTGCCGAGCCGGCTGGCGATGCTGCGCCAGATCGACGGCCGCTCGGCCGTGCGCACCCGCGGCCAGGGCACCGAGTTCGACTCGCTACGCGACTACGTCGACGGCGACGACGTCCGCAGCATCGACTGGCGGGCGACGGCCCGGCGCCGCACCCTGGTGGTCCGGACCTGGCAGCCGGAGCGCGACCGCCGCATCGTCCTGGTCCTGGACACCTCCCGCACCAGCGCGGGCCGGGTCGGCGACGTGCCCCGGCTGGACGCGGCGATGGACGCGGCCCTGCTGCTGACCGCGCTCGCGTCCCGCGCCGGCGACCGGGTCCAGCTGCTCGCCGGCGACCGCCGGATCCACACCCGGATCACCGGTGTCAGCGACCGCAACCAGCTGCTGCACGAGCTGGTCACCGCGATGGCTCCCCTGGAGCCGGCCCTGGTCGAGGCCGGCTGGTCCCGGCTGGCCGGCGCGGTGAACGCCCTGTCCCGGCGCCGGGCGCTCGTCGTCCTGCTCACCCCGCTGGAGCCCGCCGCGATCGAGGAAGGCCTCCTCCCGGTCCTGCCGAGCCTGGTCCAGCACCACCGGGTGGTGGTCGCCTCGGTCGCCGACTCCTCGGTCTCGGCGATGGCGCAACGGCGGGAGGACGCCCCGCAGGCGTACGACGCAGCCGCCGCCGAGCGCTCGATCGCGCTGAAGGAGCGCACCGGCGAGGCGCTCTCCCGGCTGGGCGTCACCGTGATCGACGCCGACCCCGAGTCGCTCCCGGTCCGACTGGCCGATCACTACCTGCTGCTGAAGTCCCAGGGTCTGCTCTGACATGGACAACCTCACCGACCGGCTCCGGGAGCGCTTCGTCTGGCTGAGCGACCCGGCGCCCTGGCCCGAGCCGGAGGTGGCGTACGCGGACCCGACCGGCTGGTGGCGCGACCCGCACGTCCTCGGCGCGCTGGGCCCGGCCCTGGCCGGCCTGTTCGACGACGAGGCTCCGACGGCGGTGCTCGGACCCACGTCGCGTGGAGCGATGGTGGGCGCCCTGGTCGCCGCGCACCTCGGCGTCGGCCTGATCGAGGCGCGCAAGGACCCCGGCCGCGGCTCCGACGACGACCCCTGGTGGATCCGTACGACCGGTCCGGACTACCGCGACCGCAACCTCCGCATCGGCGTACGCCGCAAGACCCTGCGCGCGGGCGATCGCGTCCTCTTCGTCGACGACTGGGTCGCGACCGGCGGACAGGCGCTCGCCTGTCAGCAGATCGTGGCCGACAGCGGCGCCCACTGGGTCGGGGCAGCGGTCATCGTCGACGCCCTGGAGCGGTCCGCCGACCGACGCCGGCTCGGTCTGCGCGGGTTGGTGTACCTGCGCGACCTGTGATGTCAGGCGGCTGACGGCAGGACGTCGCCGCGGTCGAGCTCCCCGATGTCGCCGGTCTCACCCCGCTGCGCCGCCCAGCGGCCCAGAGTGAAGACGTACGTCAGGAAGGCCACCTCGACCAGCACGCCGATGCCGACCCGCGCCCAGGTCGGCAGCCCGGACGGCGTCACGAACGCCTCGATCACGCCGGTGCCGAACAGCACGACCACCAGACCGAGGGCGATGCCGACGCCGGCTCGGGCCTCGGCGGCCAGGGACTGCATCCGCGTCCGCGGGCCCGGCTCGACCCAGGACCAGAAGATTTTCAGCCCGACACCACCTGCGACGAACACCGCCGTCAGCTCCAGCAGCCCGTGCGGGAGGATCAGCCCGAAGAAGTGGCCGGCGCGGTCGTGGCCGGCCATGATGCCGCCCATCACCCCGAGGTTGACCACGTTGCTCCAGAGGACGTAGACGACGGGTACCCCGAGAACGCCGAGGACGATGCACTGGGCGGTCACCCAGGCGTTGTTGGTCCACACCCGAGCCGCGAAGTCCTGGGCGGCGAACTCGGAGTAGTAGTCCTCGAAGTCGTGGTTCACCAGGTCGTTGAGCCGGTCGGCCGGGATGAACCCGGTCTGCACCGACGGGTTCCGCGCGACCCAGATGCCGATCACCAGCGCCACCGCCACGTTGAGCAGGGCCACGGTGATCCACCAGCGCCGGGCCCGGTAGAGCGCGGCAGGGAAGGAGTCGGTGAAGAACCGGGCGAGGTCGGCCCACCCGGTCGTCCGTACGCCCGAGGTGCGCTGGCGGGTCCGCGCTAGCAGCGTCGAGAGGTACTGCACCACCGACACGTCCGGCGCGCTGGAGCGGATCATCGACAGGTGCGTCGCCGTCCGCTGGTACAGGTCGAGCAGCTCATCGGACTCCGCACCACTGAGCCGCCGCCGGCCCGACAGCTCCTGGAGCCGGCTCCACTCGTGCTGGTGCGCCATGACGAAGGCATCCAGGTCCACGTCGCACACCCTAGATCGGCCGCCCGCCGGTACGCCCGCCGACGCCGACATAGGCTGCACCCGTGACCGAGCAGATCGCCCCCGAGCACCGCGCGCTGCGCGGACGCGAGCGCGAGGAGCTCGTCACGGGCGAGGCCGTCCTGCTCGAGGTGCCGCCCGCCAGCCTGCCGAGCCGCCTCGGGTCGGGCCTGCTCGACGTGGTCATCAACGTGCTCGGGTTCGTGGTGACGTTCTGGGTGATCGCGACGCTCGCCCTGAGCACCAGCAGCGCGAACATGACGACGCTCGCCCTGCTCGACCTCGTCGCCTGGACGGTGGCGCTGCCCGTGGCCCTGGAGACGCTCACCCGGGGCCGGACGATCGGCAAGCTGGTGTTCAAGCTGCGCACCGTCCGCGACGACGGCGGCCCCATCGTGTTCCGGCACGCGCTCACCCGCGGCCTGGTCGGTTTCGTCGAGGTCTACCTGTTCTCCGGCGTCCCGGCCGTGCTGGCCTCCATGGCCACCAGCCGGGCCCGGCGGCTCGGCGACCTCGCCGCGGGGACGTACGTCGTGCGCGAGGCGACGCACATCCGCCTGGGGGCCGCGCCCACGATGCCCCCGGCCCTGGACGGCTGGGCCCGGCGCGCGGACATCGCGGCGCTGCCGGACGGGCTCGCGCTGGGCATCCGGCAGTTCCTCCAGCGGGCCGGCACTCTCAGCCCGGCCGCCCGGCAGAGCGTCTGCCAGGACCTGCTGGACCGGACGCTGCCGCTGGTGTCGCCGCCGCCGCCCGCGGGCGCACCCGCGGAGGCGGTCCTGGCCGCGGTACTCGCGGACCGACGCCGCCGCGACACCGAGCGGCTGGTGCGGGAGGACGACGTACGCCGCCGCCTGCTCCCGCCCGACACGATCTGAGCGTCGCCCGGCGGCGAGCACCTACCCGACGGGGTCGTACCCCGGCTTGATGACGTCGTCGATCAGCGCGAGCCGCTGCTCGAACGGGATGAACGCCGACTTCATCGCGTTGATCGTCACCCAGCGCAGGTCCTCGACCGTCCAGCCCGCGTCGTCCAGCAGCAGCTGCATCTCCCGGGACATGGAGGTGCCGCTCATCAGCCGGTTGTCGGTGTTGACCGTGACCCGGAAGCGCAGTTGCTTGAGCAGCGTGATCGGGTGTGCCGCAACGGATCTCGCGGCTCCGGTCTGGATGTTGGAGGACGGGCACATCTCCAGCGGGATCCGCCGGTCGCGGACGTACGAGGCGAGCCGGCCGAGGCGGACGAGGTCGGCGTCGACCGTGCCCGTGTCGGTGACGTCGGCCAGGGACTGCTCGTCGGCGAAGATGTCGTCGACGATCCGGACGCCGTGGCCGAGCCGCTCGGCGCCGCACCACTGGATCGCCTCCCAGATGCTCGGCAGCCCGAACGCCTCGCCGGCGTGGATCGTGAAGTGGGCGTTCTCCCGGCGCAGGTACTCGAACGCGTCGAGGTGCCGGGTGGGCGGGAAGCCGGCCTCGGCACCGGCGATGTCGAACCCGCTGACACCGTCGTCGCGGTAGCGCACGACCAGCTCGGCGATCTCGGTGCTCTTGGCGGCGTGCCGCATGGCGGTCAGCAGCGCGGTCACCCGGATCGGGTGACCGGCCGCGGCCGCGATCCGCTCGCCGTCCCGGAACCCGGCGTTGACCGCCTCGACGACCTCCTCGAGGGTGAGCCCCTCCTCCAGATGCTGCTCCGGCGCGTACCGGACCTCGGCGTACACCACTCCGTCGGCCGCGAGGTCCTGGGCGCACTCGGAGGCGACGCGATGCAGCGCCTCGGCGGTCTGCATGACCGCGACGGTCTGGCCGAACGTCTCCAGGTAGCGCACCAGCGAGCCGGAGTCGGCGCTCTCGCGGAACCAGCGGCCCAACGCCTCGGCGTCGGTCTCGGGCAGCCCGTCGTACCCGCTCTGCGCCGCCAGGTCGATGACGGTCTGCGGCCGCAGGCCACCGTCGAGGTGGTCGTGCAGCAGCACCTTCGGCAGGGCGACGACGTCGAGCGCCATCACTCACCCTCGCGGTTGACGGTCTCCGGGCTGAACGCCGGGAGGCAGACCGCGACGTACTCGGCGCCGTCCGGACCGCAGGAGTAGCGGATGCGCTCACCGGAGCCGGTCACGACCGACTGGCCCGCGTGCACCTCGAGCCGGCCGCCGTCGTGGTCGACGAGGACGGTCCCCTTCAGCACGAGGGTCACCTCGTCGAAGTCCGGCGTCTGGTACGGCTCGTCCCACCCGGCCGGAGCGACCATGTGCGCCACCGACACCGAGCGCTCACCGGTGCTGGCGAGCCCCACGTGCTCGTCGATCACCTTGCCTCCGGGGACGGGGATGCGGACGGGTTGGGTGAGCAGCTTCGGCATCCGGTCAGCGTAGACCGGTCCCCGCAGTAGCGTGCTGAGCCATGACCCGCATCGTCTACCCCGCCGCGATGTCGCTGGACGGCTTTATCGCCGGACCCGGCGGTGACATGTCCTGGCTCGCCGCCTACTTCGGGCCCAACCCGGACGGTGACGAGCTGATGCAGCGCGCCGGAGCGCTGCTGGTCGGCCGGCGCACGTACGACGGCGATGATCCGAACAAGGGCACCGACAAGGAAGGCGCGTACGGCGGACGGTGGGAGGGCACCCAGGTCGTGCTCACCCATCGGCCGCCGGCGGAGCCGGTAGCGGGCTGCGTCTTCGCGACCGACCTCGACGAGGCGGTCCGGGTCGCGCGGGAGGCGGCCGGCGAGCGGGACGTGCAGGTCCTCGGGGCCGACGTCGCCCGCCAGTGCTTGCGCCGCGGGCTGGTCGACGAGGTCGTCATGGCCGTCGTGCCGGTGTTGCTGGGCTCGGGTGTGCGGATGTTCGAGGACGCGGACGACGACACTCCGGTCGCGCTGCGGCCCACCCGGGTCAGTCGCGCCGACACCGCGACGAACCTGTGGTTCGACGTGGTGCGCTGACGAGCGCGCCGCGCCTCTGGGCGGGCATCCTGTGCCCATGACACAGCGACGGTCCCCCTGGGCACGGGTCGAGTCCCACCTCGCCGGGCTGGACGGCGTACGGGGCGGCTCCGACGGCCGCCCGTGGACGGTCGGCGGACGACTCGTCGCCCGTCGGGTGGACGGCTCGACCCTGCTGATCCGCACCGGGTTCGACGAGCGCGAGATCCTGCTCGCCGACCACCCGGACACCTTCTCCGTACGCCCGGAGCTGGAGGCGCACATGAAGGTGCTGGCCGACCTCGACGCGGGCGACCTGGATGCTGTGTGCGCGGCGCTCACCGCCGCCTGGGAGCTCCAGCGCCGCTGACCGGGCCTGAAGCGGCCGGTCGGCGGGGCCGCGGCTCGGCGGCGAGGCTCAGCCGATCCGGTCGATCACCAGTGGCGTCGGCGTTGCGGCGGCACCGATGGTCCACGCGCCGGCCAGCGACTCCTGCGCGCGCGCGAACCGATCGGGCGTGTCGGTGTGCAGCGTCATCAGCGGCTGCCCGGCTCGTACGGTGTCGCCCGGCTTGGCGTGCAGCTGGACGCCGGCGCCGGCCTGGACCGGGTCCTCCTTGCGGGCCCGCCCGGCACCGAGCCGCCAGGCGGCGACGCCGACCTGCAGGGCGTCCAGCCGGGTGAGTGTCCCGTCCGTGTCGGCGGTGACGACCTGCGACTCCGCGGCGGTCGGCAGCGCGGCCTCGGGGTCGCCGCCCTGGGCGGAGATCATCCGGCGCCACACGTCCATGGCCCGTCCGTCCTTCAGCGCGTCCGCCGGGTCGACGTCGTCCTTGCCCGCGGCGGCGAGCATCTCGCGCGCCAGGGTGACGGTCAGCTCGACCACGTCGGCGGGGCCGCCCCCGGAGAGCACCTCGACCGACTCCTGGACCTCCAGGGCGTTGCCGGCGGTCAGGCCGAGCGGCGTCGCCATGTCGGTCAGCAGCGCGACCGTGCGCACCCCGGCGTCGGTGCCGAGCGCCACCATCGTGCTGGCGAGCTCGCGCGCCTGGTCGGCGTCCTTCATGAACGCGCCGGTGCCGACCTTCACGTCCAGCACGAGCGCACCAGTGCCCTCGGCGATCTTCTTGCTCATGATCGAGCTGGCGATCAGCGGGATCGCCTCGACGGTGCCGGTCACGTCGCGCAGCGCGTAGAGCTTCTTGTCCGCCGGCGCCAGCCCGTCACCCGCCGCGCAGATGACCGCGCCGACGTCCTCCAGCTGCGCGAGCATCTGCTCGTTGCTCAGCGTGGCCGCCCAGCCGGGGATCGACTCCAGCTTGTCGAGCGTGCCGCCGGTGTGGCCGAGTCCACGGCCGGACAGCTGCGGCACCGCCACGCCGCACGCCGCGACCAACGGCGCGAGCGGGAGCGTGATCTTGTCGCCCACGCCGCCGGTGGAGTGCTTGTCCGCGGTCGGCCGGCTCAGCGAGGAGAAGTCCATCCGCTCCCCGGAGGCGATCATCGCGTCGGTCCAGCGCGCGATCTCGCGTCGCTCCATGCCGTTCAGCAGCACGGCCATGGCGAGCGCCGACATCTGCTCGTCCGCGACCGCGCCGCGGGTGTAGGCGTCGATCACCCAGTCGATCTGCTCGTCCGACAGCGGCTGGCGGTCCCGCTTGGCCCGGATGACATCGACGGCGTCGAACGCTTCACTCATGCCGCCGATCCTCTCAGAGCACCACGGAACCGAGCGCCGCTCCCCACCGTCGGACGCGCACGAGGGCATCACCCTGCCCTCGACCCGCCGAGAGGACGCCCCATGCTCCGTACGACGATCGCGCGCACCGCCGCAGCCGGACTCCTGCTCGCGGCCCCACTCGCCCTCACCGGATGCGGGCGGTTCGGCGGCGACAACCCCCAGCCCGTGCCGCCCGGGTCGGCGGCGCCCACCGGCGGCTCCACCGCTCCCTCGTCCGGCAGCACTCCTCCTCCGAGCTCCTCCTCCCCCGGCGCGACCGACGACGCCGCAGGCAAACCCTCACGGGAGGCCGTGACCAACGGCGTCCGGACGGCGTACGGGAGCAGCCCCGCCGCCGCCGTGCTGGACGTGGACAAGCTCGCCTCCTGCGTCACGAACGACATCTACGACACCGTCTCGGCCCCCACCCTGCAGGCCCTCGCCGACGGCAGACCGAGCAACATCCGCAACCCCCAGGACGTCCGGACGGTCGCGCAGGCGGTGGGCGACTGCACCCCGAAGGCCAAGCGGAACGTTCCGTCCCTCCCGACCGACATTCCGACCACGCTGCCGTCCCTGCCCACCCAGATCCCGGGGATGTAGGTCCCCGAGTACGCACATCGCCTGGTTCCGACCAGGAACGCGTACCGACACCGGCTCGCCGGCGAGCCGACCGCTAGGTTCTGCACCGACCATCAGAGCGACCGCCCGGAACGTGGCGGCACCGAAGGGATCTCATGACTCACACCACCCGCCTGCGCCTGGCCGCGTGCAGCCTGCTGCTCGCCGCGCCCCTCGCCCTCACCGCGTGCGGCGGCGACTCCTCCGACCAGCCGTCGTCCCAGCCGGCGACCGCGGCCCCGACGTCCTCCGCACCCGAGGGCATCGCCTCCGGTGAGCCGAACCCGGGCGCCACGAGCGGCACCGAGGACAGCAAGACCAAGCCCTCCAAGTCGGAGGTGTCCGCCGGCCTGAAGGACGCCTACGACAAGCGCGGCGGCAAGGACACCTCGGTCCTGAACACCACGAAGCTGTCGGACTGCATCGCCGACAAGGCGTACGACACCACGTCCAACAAGACGCTCAACGCGCTGAAGGACGGTCGTCTCGACGACGTCGACGCGGCCGACACGGACAAGCTCGCCGGCTACACCAAGACCTGCGCGAAGTCTGCCGCGAAGATCCCGGGCTGACCGCGACCCGGCCTACGCAGCGGGCCCCGTCCACCGGCTGGTGTACGGGGCCCGCTGCCGTGGCCGGGAAGCTCAGTGCGTCGCCGACTCGCCGGTGACGTGCTCGATGTCCTCGGGACCGAACGCCTGCGGCAGCACCTCGCTCATGGGCAGGACGCCCGTCGGCGTCCGCAGCAGGCAGCCCGGGCCGCCGTGCTCGACGATCAGCTGACGGCAGCGGCCGCACGGCATCAGCGGCTCGCCCTCGGCGTTCACGCACGCGACGGCGACCAGCCGGCCACCGCCGGTGCGCGCCAGCTCGGAGACCATGCCGCACTCGGCACACAGCCCGACGCCGTACGAGACGTTCTCGACGTTGCAGCCGCTGACGACCCGGCCGTCGTCGACGAGGCCCGCGACACCGACCGGGAACCCGCTGTACGGCGCGTACGCGGTCCGCATCGCCGCCACCGCCTCCGCGGTCAGCGCCTCCCAGTCGATCGCGCTTTCGGTCACTGGCCCTCGCCGCGGCGGTAGATCTTGCCGTCCGCCGCCGGCATTCGTAGCCGTTGCGACGCGAGGGCCATCACCAGGAGAGTGACGACGTACGGCGTCGTGGCGGCGAGCTCGCTGCTGACCTGGTCGGTGAGCAGATACATCAGCAGGGCTCCGACGCCCACGACCAGCGCGATGACGCCCTGTACGACGCGGCGCCGGCGCAGCAGCTGCCACAGCCCGATCACGACGAGCAGCACGGCCGCCAGCAGGATCAGCGCGTGGATGTTGCTGCCCGCGTTGCGCAGCCGGGCGGCGTCGGTGTAGCCGAACAGCAGCGAGCCGCCGGCGAGGCCGCCCGGACGCCAGTTGCCGAAGATCATGGCGGCCAGACCGATGTAACCGCGACCGCCGGTCTGACCCTCGCGGTAGGCGTTGGCCGCGACCTGGGCGAGGAACGCCCCGGCGAGGCCGGCGAGCGCACCCGAGGCGAGCACGCCGTACACCTTGTAGAGGTAGACGTTCACGCCGAGCGTCTCGGCGGCCACCGGTGACTCACCGCAGGAGCGCAGGCGCAGGCCGAACGGCGTACGCCACAGGATCCACCAGGTGGCGACGACGAGCAGGATCGCGATGATCGTGACGACCGAGAGGTTGGTCAGCAGACCGCGCAGGATCCCGGCGACGTCGGAGAGGAGGAACCACTGCTTGCGCTCCAGGTCGGTCAGCGGGTCCTCGATGCCGGGCACCGAGAACCGCGGCAGCTGCTTCAGCGGCGGCGACTGCGTCGGCCCGCCGCCCTGTAGGCCGGTGAACGTGCGCGAGGCCAGGTAGCTCGTCGCGCCTGGGGCGATGACGTTGAGCGCCACACCGGAGACGATGTGGTCGACGCCGAAGCCGATGGTCGCGAGCGCATGGATGGCCGCACCGACCAGACCGGCGACGATGCCGCCGACCAGACCCATCCACGGGCCCCACTTGATGCCGGCCCAGGCGGCACCCCAGGTGCCGAGGATCATCATGCCCTCGAGGCCGATGTTGACGACGCCCGCGCGCTCCGACCACAGGCCGCCCAGGCCGGCGAGACCGATCGGCACGGCTCCGATGAGGGCGGCGCTGATGATGCCGCCGGAGTCGATGTCGTTCGCGCCGGTGACGATCCGCAGCAGGGACAGCAGCACGAGACCGGCCACACCGGAGGCGAGCAGGTACTTCGTCGGGATCCTGCGGCTGCGCGGGGCGTCCTGGACGACCCGGGTCCCGATCTCCAGTCCGGCGGTCATGCCGACGCTCCTTCCGCGACCGGCTGACGATCCTGCGCGGCCAGCTCCCGGGTCACCTGCTGCTGCTCGATGCGCTTGCCGAGGCGGCGCACGACCTCGTACGCGATGACGACGGCCAGCACCATGACACCCTGGATGATCTTGACGATCGAGTCGTCGACGTCCGTCGCGATGGGCAGGGTCACGGCCTGCTTGTCCAGGTAGGACCACAGCAGGGCGCCCAGGGCGATGCCGATGGCGTTGTTCCGGCCGATCAGGGCGATCGCGATACCGGAGAAGCCCAGGCCTGCCTGGAAGTCGGTGCCGTAGTTGTAGTTCTCACCGAGCAGCAGCGGCAGACCGACCATGCCCGCCACCGCGCCGGACAGCAGCATGGACGAGAGCACCATCCGCTTGACGTTGACGCCGCTCGCGACCGCCGCCGACTCCGACCGACCGGTCGCGCGCAGGTCGTACCCGAACCGGGTGCGGTTGATGACGAACCAGTAGAGGAAGCCGACGACGACGGCCAGCACGATCAGGCCGTACACCTTCTTCTGCGTTCCCGCGAGCAGAACGAACCCGTCCAGGTGGGAGGAGTCGGGCAGCCGCTTGGTACCGATGTCGTTGCTGCCCGCGCTCTGCTCGGCGGCGACCTTGGCCAGCAGCCAGGCGACCACGCCGGTGGCGATGGAGTTCAGCATGATGGTCGAGATGACCTCGCTGACGCCGCGGGTCACCTTCAGCCAGGCGGCGATACCGGCCCACAGCGCACCGGTCGCCATCGCGACCAGCAGGATCAGCACGATGTTGAGCGGACCGGGGAGCAGCGCCTGGCCACCCACGGCCGCGGCGGCGAACGCCGCCACGCGGTACTGGCCGTCGACGCCGATGTTGAACAGGTTCATCCGGAAGCCGATGGCCACCGCGATGGCCGAGAAGTACAGGACGACCGCGTTGTTGATCATGTCGGTCGCCTGGCCCGGCTTGGGGGCCTTGAGCATCTGGGACCAAACGTCGGCGACCGGGTCCCCGGTGATCACCAGGATCAGCGAGGTCACGAGGACGGCGACCAGCAGGGCCAGGACCGGTGCGGCCAGGCCCAGCAGGAACCGTCGGGGTTCGAAGCGGCTCACGCCCCCTCCTCCTTGGTGTCGGCGTGGGTACCGGTGTCGGCCCCGGTCATCGCCGCGCCGAGCTCCTCGGCGGTCACGGTGTCAGGATCGAACTCGCCGGACAGCCGCCCGCGCAGGATCACCCGGATCGTGTCGGACAGCCCGATGAGCTCGTCCAGGTCGGCGGAGATCAGCAGGACGCCGAGGCCCTCGCGCCGCGCCGCCCGGATGTGGTCCCAGATCGCCGACTGCGCGCCGACGTCCACACCGCGGGTCGGGTGGGCGGCGACGAGCACCTTCGGGGTGTGGCTCATCTCGCGGCCGATGATCAGCTTCTGCTGGTTGCCACCGGACAGCGAGCCCGCGGTGACGAAGATCGACGGCGTCCGGACGTCGTACTCCTGGACAATCCGGTCGGTGTCACGCTTGGCGTCCTTGGCGTCGATGAGGAGGCCGTTGACGTTGGGTTCCTCGGTCTGGTGGCCGAGGATGCGGTTCTCCCACAGCGGCGCGTCCAGCAGCAGGCCGTGGCGGTGCCGGTCCTCGGGGATGTAGCCGATGCCGGCCTCGCGGATCTCCCGGGTGTGCCAGTCAGTGATGTCGGTGTGGCCGAACATGATCGTGCCGGCGTTCGCGTCGCGCATGCCCATGACGACCTCGACCAGCTCGGCCTGGCCGTTGCCCTCGACCCCCGCGATACCGACGACCTCGCCGGCGTGGATGGTCAGGTCGATGCCGTCCAGCACCTTCGGGCCGGCGGACGCACCGAGCGTGACGCCCTCGATCCGCAGAGCGACCTCGTCGGTGACGGTCGAGTCCTCGGTCTGGGGCGTCGGCAGCTCCGAGCCGACCATCAGCTCGGCCAGCCGGCGGGCGGTCACCGATTTCGGGTCCACCGTCTGCACGGTCGTGCCGCGCCGGATGACGGTGATCTCGTCGGCGACCTTGAGCACCTCGTCCAGCTTGTGCGAGATGAACAGGACGGTCAGGCCCTCGGACTTCAGCTCGGCCAGGTTGTCGAACAGCTCGTCGACCTCCTGCGGCACCAGCACCGCCGTCGGCTCGTCGAGGATGAGGATCTTGGCGCCGCGGTAGAGGACCTTGAGGATCTCCACCCGCTGCCGCGCGCCGACGCCGAGGTCGGCGACCAGGTCACCCGGCCGGATGCCCAGGCCGTACGCCTGCGAGATCCGCTCGATCTCCTTGCGGGCACCCGCGCCGATGCCGTGCAGCTTCTCGGCGCCGAGAACGACGTTCTCCAGCACGGTGAGGTTGTCCGCCAGCATGAAGTGCTGGAAGACCATGCCGATGCCGGCCTTGATCGCGTCGGTCGGGCTGCGCAGGTCGACCTGCTGGCCGTTGACCGTGATCGTGCCCTCGTCCGGGCGCTGGACGCCGTACAGGATCTTCATCAGCGTCGACTTACCGGCGCCGTTCTCGCCGACGACGGCGTGCACCGTACCGGTGCGGACGACGATCTCGACGTCCTTGTTGGCAACGACGCCGGGGAAGCGCTTGGTGATGCCGTGGAGCTCGACCGCGGTCCCGGTCGAAGGCACCTGGTCGACGGCGCTGGCAGTGGTGGCGATGGCTACACGCTCCTGGTCCGGGGCCGCGCGCTCACGCGGACGTCGTACGAGGGAAGGAGGGGTGGACGACGTGGTGATGACCCGGGTGCACGCTACCGCGCACCCGGGTCATCGACCCGAGTCGTCAACGGACTCAGGGAGTCGTCGGCACCTTGATGGAGCCGGAGATGATCTGCTCGCGCAGCGGGTCGAGCTTGGTCTTGATGTCGTCGATGTGACCGCCCGTGGTCGCGACGCCGACGCCGCCGTCCTTGAGGGCGAACTCACGCTTGCCCGCCTTGAACGAACCGTCCTTGACCGACTTGATGAAGTCGTACACGCCGACGTTGACGTTCTTGACCATCGAGGTCAGGATCAGCGACCGCACGCTCGGGTCGGCCGTGAGGGCCTGGTCGGAGTCGACACCGATCGCCCAGTGGTTGGCGCCGGCAGCCTTCGCGGCGTTGAAGACGCCCGCGCCGGAGCCACCCGCGGCGTGGTAGACGATGTCCGCACCGGCCTGGAACTGGCCGTCCGCCGCGGTCTTGCCCTTCGCCGGGTCGGCGAAGCCGCTGACGTCCGGAAGCTGGGTGAGATAGGTCGAGTCGATCTTGATGCTCGGCTTGACCTTCTTCGCGCCCGCCAGGTAACCGGCCTCGAACTTCTTGATCAGCGGAGTCTGAACGCCACCGACGAAGCCGATGTGGTTGGTCTTGGTCTTCAGTGCGGCGGCTGCGCCGACCAGGTAGGAACCCTCCTGCTCGGCGAAGGTGATCTGCTCGACGTTGTCGCCCTTGGAATCGTCGGAGGCGTCGTCGATGATCGCGAACTTCACGTCCGGGTTGGCCTTGGCGACCTTGCCGACCGACTTCGCGTACGCGAAGCCGATGGCGACGATCGTGGTGTAACCGCTGTCGACGAGGCTCTGCAGACGCTGCTCGCGGGCCGACTCGGCCTCACCGGTGTTGGCCTCGGACTCCTTCGCCGACACCCCCAGCTCGCTCTTGGCCTTGTCCAGGCCCTTGGCGGCCGAGTCGTTGAACGACTGGTCGCCGCGGCCACCCACGTCGTACGCCATGCCGACCTTGAGGGCGCCGCCGCCCTTCCCGGTGCCGGTGCCGGAGCCGCCGCTGCCGGTGTCGGAGTCGGAGCCGCAGGCGGCGAGGCCGAGGGTCAGGGTCGTGGCGACGACCGTCATGGTGAGAGCGCGACGCAAGGGGATCTCCTCGTTCAGATGCTGTGGTCCGGCCACCTCACAGATGGGAGGTCCTTCTCTCCGGACGTCCGAGCCTGTGCGCCGACCCGAACGCAGGGACTCTACCCGCGAGTCAACCGGCACGACGACTCACGACGGGGCTAGTGACATAACCGTTACCGGAGGGGTGAGTCGTCCTCCACCGTGGCGTGATAGAGCGCCGCAGAGGCCAGCAGCTTGGCTCCCGCGGTGATCGCCCGCTCGTCGACGACGAGGTCGCCCTGGTGCAGCTCGTACGTCCGACCGCCCGGCGTCCGGGTCCCGAGGCGCGCCATGGCACCCGGCACCCTCCCGAGGTACCAGGAGAAGTCCTCGCCACCCAGCGACTGACGGGTCGGCACGACCGCGTCGGCGCCGAACGCCGCGCTCGCGGCCCGGCGCAGCGTGAGGACGGCGGCCGCGGAGTTGACGACCGGCGGCACGCCGCGGACGTGCTCGGTGCGCGCGGTCACGCCGTACGGCGCGACGACGTCGGTGACGAGCCGCTCGATCAGGTCGCCCATCCGCTCCCACACCTCGACGTCCAGGATGCGCAGCGTGCCGGAGGCCTCGCCCGTCGCCGGGACGACGTTGGCGGCGTGACCCGCCTGCACGTGGCCCCACACCAGGGCGGCGCCGGACCGCGGGTCCAGCCGTCGGGACAGGGCCGCCGGCACCTCCGTGACGACCTTCGCGAGCGCGTACGTGAGGTCCTGGGTGAGGTGCGGACGGGAGGTGTGGCCGCCCTTGCCGGTCAGCGTCACGTGCACCCGGTCGCAGGCGGAGGTGATGGCCCCGGTGACCAGGCCGACCTGGCCCACGTCGACGCTGGGGTCGCAGTGCACCGCCAGCACCTGGTCGACCCCGTCGAGGCCGCCGTGGTCGATGACGTGGTGCGCCCCGCCGGGCACCATCTCCTCGGCCGGCTGGAACAGCACCCGGACGGCGCGTCCACGGGCGACGAGCTCGCTCTCCTGCTGCTTGAGGGCGAGCGCTGCGCCCAGCACGGCCGTGGTGTGCACGTCGTGGCCGCAGGCGTGCGCGACGCCCTCGGTCGCGGAGGCGAAGGACAGGCCCGAGGACTCGGGGACGGGCAGGGCGTCGATGTCCGCGCGCAACGCCACGCGCTGCTGCGGCTCGGGAGCGCCCACGTCGGCGATCAGACCGCTGCCGGGCAGTAGCCGCGGCTCGATCCCCGCCGACCGCAGCCGGTCGGCGATCACGGCGGTCGTCCGGGTCTCCTGCCACGAGAGCTCGGGGTGGGCGTGCAGATCGCGGCGGGCCTGCACCAGCAGGGTCTCCAGCCGGTCGACCTCCGATCGCACCGCCGACACGAGGTCGGCGCCGATGTGCTGGGTAGGAAGTCGGGCATTCACAGTCACGCGATGTTAGTCGCTGGCCAGGACAGCCACGAAGGCGCCCCGGGCCTCACCCGCTCGTTCGGCGAGGATCTCGCGGGTCGTCCGGCGGGTGTCGGGGTCCAGCTCGGCGTCGCCGCTCCACACCAGGAGCACGCCGCGGTCGTCCACCAGGTCGCTGAGGCTGTCGGCCAGGGCGTCCCAGTTGTGGCCGAACCAGTCGGGCAGCTCCAGGTCGCGCTCGGCTGCCGCCAGGAGGCCGGCCTTGTCCGTGACGCCCGTGGTGTCCAGGTGCAGGACGCGCCAGCCGCGGTCCAGTCCGAGGCGCAGCAACCGGCGGACGGGCGGGCGGCTGCGGAACAGGCCGGACTCCCCGGCGTCGAGCGCTCGGGCGAGTCCCTGGGGGCCGACCTCGGCCACGCTCACTGCTGGATCCTCCGGAACGTCTTGTAGTGGTCGCCGGTGTAGTAGAGCGTCCCGCCGCGCTCCTTGATGACGCGCCGGGCTCCCCGGTCGTCCTCGCCCGGGGTGACGACCGTGAACTCCTGGTAGCGACCCGGCGGCAGCAGCCGCTCCCGGTTCTGGAAGGTCTTGCCGTCCTGGCGGTACGGGTACGGGCCGCCCTTGGCGATCAGCGCCAGCGTCGCCTTCGCCTCACGGGGCAGGTCGTCGTAGGCGATCGTTGGGAGGTCGTCGGGTGCCTGCGTGGTGGCGCCGGCGGTCGAGCCGGACGCTCCCGCCGTCGAGGACGCAGCCGGCCGGGCGCTCGGCGCCGGATCGGGTGAACCGCTGCGGGCACCCCAGACGATCACGAGGATGAGCAGCAGCAGGCTCAGGACCACGGCGACCCAGTTCTTCCACACCCACTTCACGACGTCCATGCCGCCAGCCCTACCCCAGCTCGCGGTTGAGCTCGGCGACCAGCGCCGGGCCACGGAAGATGAAGCCGGTGTACACCTGCACGAGATCGGCGCCGGCCTCGACGAGGGCGCGACCGTCCGCGGCGCTCATCACTCCCCCGACACCGATGACCGGGAGGTCGGTGGCGGCGGCGATCCGGCCCACGACGTACCGGGCCCGGCGGGTGAGCGGTGCCCCGGACAGCCCGCCGGCCTCCCGTGCGAGCGGCAGGTCCGGGCGCAGGACGCCGTCGCGGGACAGCGTGGTGTTGGTCGCGATGATGCCGCTGACGTCGGTCTCGTGCGCGACCTCGAGCACCTCCTCCAGCGCGGCGTCGGACAGGTCCGGTGCGACCTTGACGAAGACCGGGGTCGGACGGGAGAGCCGTCGCCTGCCCAGGCGCGACGCCTCGGCGGTGATCGCGGCGAGCAGCTCGCGCAGCGGCTCGCGGTCCTGCAGCGACCGCAGACCCGGGGTGTTCGGGCTGGAGACGTTGACCGCGACGTAGTCGGCGAGACCGTCGAGCGCCTTCAGGCTGCTCAGGTAGTCGTCCACCGCCTCGTCCACCGGCGTCGTCTTGGTCTTGCCGATGCTGACCCCGACCGGGATGCCCGGGTCGCCGCTCATCCGCAGGCGTTCGGCGAGCGCCTCGGCGCCGGCGTTGTTGAAGCCCATCCGGTTGATGACGCCGCGGCTGTCGATCAGCCTGAACAGCCGGGGCCGCTCGTTGCCCGGCTGGGCCCGGGCGGTCACCGTGCCGAGCTCGACGTGCCCGAACCCCAGCGCGCCCCACGCCTTGACGCCGACGCCGTCCTTGTCGACGCCCGCAGCCAGACCCACACGCCCGGGGAACCGGATGCCCGCGAGGGTCACGGGCTCGGTCGGGACGTGCAGCACGCGACTCACCTGGGCGAGGACCCGTGGACGCTCACCGAGCGCCGCCAGCCGGTCGAGCGTCAGGTGGTGCGCCTTCTCGGCGTCGCCGTGACCGATGCGGAAGAGGGCGGGGCGAACGACGGACCGGTATCCCAGGTCGAGCGCGCGAGGTGTCACTGTCGGCACCCCCTGACCCTAGTGACCCCGAGGATCATTCCGACATCTCGTGCAGAGATCGTCGAGGTGATGTCGTTGATCGTCAGGTGAGGTACTCGCGGCCGGAGAGCTTGAGGCGCTCGACGATCTTCTTGACGTCCTGCGCGTGGATGCTCGTGGTGACCAGCACCGCGTCCTCGGTGTCGACCACGACCAGGTCGTCCAGCCCCAGCGCCACCACGGTCCGGCCCGACTGCGGCGCCACGAAACCCGTCGCGTCCTGCATGACGACCAGCCGGGACTCCCCGAGCACCTTCACGCCGGGCGCGTCCTGGGACTCCAGCACCAGGGAGGCCAGCGAGGCGTAGTCGCCCACGTCGTCCCAGTCGAACGAGCCGGGTACGACGGCGACCCGCCCGTCGACCGCGGCGGGCTCGGCGATGGCCGGGTCGATCGCGATCTTGGTCAGTCGCGGCCACAGCTCGTTGAGCCGCAACGGGTTCGCGGCGATCGAGCGCAGGTAGTTCGCCATGACCGGCTGATAGCGCGCGAGCATGTCGAGCAGGTCGGCGGCACCGACCACGAACATGCCGGCGTTCCAGCGGTACTCGCCGCTGTCGAGGTACCGCTGAGCGGTGACGCCGTCCGGCTTCTCGACGAACGCCCGTACGCCGTGGGCGTCCGGGGCTCCGGCGATGTCGAGCTCCTGCCCGATCTGGATGTACCCGAATCCGGTCGAGGCGTGGGTGGGCTTGATGCCGAGCGTGACGAGCTTGCCGGTCCGGGCGACGGCCACCGCCTGGCGGACGCAGTCGCGGAAGCCCTCGTCGTCGCGGATGACGTGGTCCGCCGCGAACGAGCCGAGAACGGCCTGCGGGTCGCGCCGCTCGAGGATGGCGGCGGCGAGCCCGATCGCCGGCATCGAGTCGCGCGGCGAGGGCTCGACGATGAGGTCGTCCTGACCCAGCTGCGGCAGCTGCTCGCGGGCGGCCTCGGCGTGCATCCCGCCAGTGACGACCATCAGCCGGTCGCCCGCCAGCGGAGCCAGCCGGTCGACCGTGCCCTGCAGCAACGACCGCCCGGTGCCCGTGAGGTCGTACAGGAACTTCGGTGACCCGGCGCGCGACAGCGGCCACAGCCGCGTCCCCGACCCGCCTGCGGGTACGACCGCCCAGAAGCCCTCGATCTCCTCGCCCGCCTCAGACATGGCGCAGACGGTAACCCACGCCGTTCACCCGACGCTCACCGGACACTCAGGTCGAGGTCGACCGGGTGCCACCCCTCGCCGGGACCCTTGTCGCGTGCGAGTGGCCATCGTGACCGAGTCGTTCCTGCCGACGCTGAACGGCGTAACCACCAGCGTCTGCCGGATCCTGGACTGCCTGCGGGCGGCGGGGCACCAAGCCCTCGTCGTCTGCCCCGGACCCGCCCCGGCGTCGTACGCCGGGTTCGAGGTCCACACCGTCATGGGCGTCACCGTCCGCCAGTTCCGGGTCGGGCTCCCCTCGTACGACCTGGAGCGGGTGCTGCGCGACTTCCGCCCGGACGTGGTGCACGCGGCGTCACCGTTCGGCCTCGGCGCCCGCGGACTGGCCGCCGCCCGGAACCTGCGCATCCCCGCCGTCGCGATCTACCAGACGGACATGCCGAGCTACCTGCGCCAGCACGGCGGCCCCGCTGCCGGCTTCGTGGAGCGCGCCGCGTGGCGCTGGATCCGGCACATGCACACGCTGGCCGACCTGACCCTGGTGCCGAGCTCACAGACGCTGCAGGAGCTGTCGGCGCACGGGGTCCCGCGCACCGCCCTCTGGCGGCGCGGCGTGGACACCGTCCTGTTCGACCCGGCCCGCCGGTACGACCCCGCCGTCCAGGACCTGCGCGAGCTGCTCGCCCCGCACGACGAGACGATCGTCGGGTACGTCGGTCGGCTGGCCCCGGAGAAGGAGGTCCACCGGCTCGCGGAGGTGGCCGACCTGCCCGGCGTCAGCCTCTGCGTCGTGGGCGACGGACCGTCCCGGGCAGCGCTGGAACGGCAGCTGCCGCGGGCGAGCTTCCTCGGCTACCGCTCGGGACTGCCGCTCGCGCAGGCGTACGCGGCGCTGGACGTCTTCGCGCACACCGGCACCAAGGAGACGTTCGGCCAGACCCTGCAGGAGGCGATGGCCGCGGGCCTCCCGGTCGTCGCGCCGGCGGCCGGCGGGCCGCTCGACATCGTGCGCCCGGGCGTGACGGGGCTGCTGTTCGACCCCGACCATCCCGGCACGCTGCGGCAGGCGGTCGGCGGTCTGGTGGCCGACCCGGCGATGCGCACCCGGATGGGTGAGGCCGCCCGCAGCCGGGTCGCGGACCGGTCGTGGTCGTCCCTGGTGGACGAGCTCGTCGCGTACTACGCCTCCGTCATCGCCCCGAGCTGGGCCACCCCCGCCCCCGCCGCCTGACCTCACCCCCTCCGGCAAAAGCTGGCGCCCAGCACACGCATACCTGTGCCGACGACCAACCTTTGCCGCCCTCCCGGCAAAAGCTGGCGCCCTGCACACGCATACCTGTGCCGACGGCCAGCTTTTGCCGGGAGGGGTGCGGACACAGAGGTGCCCGGCTGCCGTGTGGCAGCCGGGCACCTTTGAGAGGTCCGTCAGCGACTAGGCGCCGCGCTTGGCCTTCCGGAAGTCGGCGTTGAGCGTCGAGATGACGTCCAGCGGGATCTCCTTCGGGCAGGCGGCCGAGCACTCACCGATGTTGGTGCAGCCGCCGAAGCCCTCGTGGTCGTGCTGGTTCACCATCGACACCACGCGCGCGTCGCGCTCCGCCTGGCCCTGCGGCAGCTCGGACAGGTGGGTGACCTTCGCGCCCATGAACAGCATGCCGGAGGCGTTCGGGCAGGCCGCCACGCACGCGCCGCAGCCGATGCAGGTCGCGGTGTCGAACGCGCGGTCCGCCTTGACCTTCGGCACCGGGGTGTTGTTGGCCTCCGGGGCCGCACCGGTGTTGACCGAGATGAACCCGCCGGCCTGGATGATCCGGTCGAACGCCGATCGGTCGACGACCAGGTCGCGCACGACCGGGAACGCCTCGGCCCGCCACGGCTCCACCGTGATGGTGTCGCCGTCCTTGAACGAGCGCATGTGCAGCTGGCAGGTCGTGGTGACCTCCGGGCCGTGCGCCTGCCCGCTGATCATCAGACCGCACATGCCGCAGATGCCCTCGCGGCAGTCGCTGTCGAAGGCGACCGGCTCCTCGCCGGAGGCGATCAGCTGCTCGTTGAGGGTGTCCAGCATCTCCAGGAAGGACATGTCCTCGGAGATCTCGCTGACCTGGTAGGTCACCAGCCGGCCGGCGACGTCCGCGCCGTCCTGACGCCAGATCTTCAGGGTGAGGTTCATTACTTGTAGCTCCGCTGCTTCAGCTCGATGAAGTTGTAGACCAGGTCTTCCTTGTGCAGCACCGGCGCGGCGCTGTCACCGCCGAACTCCCAGGCCGCGACGTACGCGAACTCGTCGTCGTGGCGCAGTGCCTCGCCGTCCTCGGTCTGGGACTCGGCGCGGAAGTGGCCACCGCAGGACTCACGCCGGTGCAGCGCGTCGATGCACATCAGCTCACCGAGCTCGATGAAGTCGGCGACGCGGCCGGCCTTCTCCAGCGACTGGTTGAGCGTGTCCGCCGCGCCGAGCACCCGCACGTTGCGCCAGAACTCCTCCTTGAGGCCGCGGATGAGGTCGATGGCCTTGCGCAGGCCCTCCTCCGTCCGCTCCATGCCGCAGAACTCCCACATGATGTTGCCGAGCTCGCGGTGGAAGGAGTCGACCGTCCGCTCGCCGTTGATCGACAGCAGCGTCTTGATGCGGCCCTCGACCGCCTGCCGTGCCTCGACGACCTCGGGGGCGTCCTCACTGATCGGCTCGAAAGGACCCTCGGCGAGGTAGTTGCGGATGGTGTTCGGCAGCACGAAGTAGCCGTCCGCCAGGCACTGCATCAGCGACGAGGCGCCGAGGCGGTTGGCGCCGTGGTCGGAGAAGTTGGCCTCGCCCGTGGCGTACAGACCCGGGATCGTGGTCTCCAGGTCGTAGTCGACCCACAGGCCACCCATCGTGTAGTGCACCGCGGGGTAGATGCGCATCGGCACCTTGTACGGGTCCTCGCCCGTGATCCGGGCGTACATGTCGAAGAGGTTGCCGTACTTGGCGCGGACCGCGTCCTCGCCGAGACGAGCGATGGCGTCGGCGAAGTCGAGGTAGACACCACGACGGAAGTCGCCGACCACAGGGCCGACACCGCGGCCCTCGTCGCACATGTACTTCGCCTGGCGCGAGGCGATGTCGCGCGGCACCAGGTTGCCGAACGAGGGGTAGATCCGCTCCAGGTAGTAGTCGCGATCCTCCTCGGCGATGTCGCGGGGGTCCTTGTCGCAGTCCTCGCGGTTCTTCGGCACCCAGATGCGGCCGTCGTTGCGCAGTGACTCCGACATCAGGGTGAGCTTGGACTGGTGGTCGCCGCTCACCGGGATGCAGGTCGGGTGGATCTGGGTGTAGCAGGGGTTGCCGAAGTAGGCGCCCTTGCGGTGCGCACGCCAGGTCGCCGTGACGTTGCAGCCCATCGCGTTGGTCGACAGGAAGAAGACGTTGCCGTAGCCGCCGGAGGCGAGCACGACCGCGTCGGCGAGGTGGGTCTCGATCGCGCCGGTGACCATGTCGCGGGCGATGATGCCGCGCGCCTTGCCGTCCTTGACGATCAGCTCGAGCATCTCGTGACGGGTGAACGAAGTTACCGTGCCGCCCGCGACCTGCCGCTCCATCGCCTGGTAGGCGCCGATCAGCAGCTGCTGACCCGTCTGGCCGCGTGCGTAGAACGTCCGGGCCACCTGCACGCCACCGAACGAGCGGTTGTCCAGCAGGCCGCCGTAGTCGCGCGCGAACGGGACGCCCTGGGCGACGCACTGGTCGATGATGTTCGTCGACACCTCGGCCAGCCGGTACACGTTGCTCTCGCGCGAGCGGTAGTCGCCGCCCTTGACCGTGTCGTAGAAGAGGCGGTACGTGGAGTCGCCGTCGTCGTTGTAGTTCTTGGCGGCGTTGATGCCGCCCTGCGCGGCGATCGAGTGGGCGCGGCGCGGGCTGTCCTGGTAGCAGAACGACTTCACGTGGTAGCCGGCCTCACCGAGGGTCGCGGCTGCGGCGGCGCCCGCCAGGCCCGTCCCGACGATGATCACCGAGAGCTTGCGCCGGTTGGCCGGGTTGACCAGCTTGTTCTCGAACTTGGCGGTCGTCCAGCGCTGCTCGATCGGTCCGTCGGGCGACTTGGTGTCCGCGATCGGCGTGCCGAGGGTGAACATGTCGCCGCCGGGAAGGTCCTGCGTCTGGGTGTCTGTCATCTGAGGGAGGTCCTTAATCGATCACGCCGAAGAGCACGAACAGCGGGGGCAGCACGAAGCCGACCGCCACGACCAGGGCCACGGCGATCGCGACGGTGTTCGCGGTCCGACGGGCGCTGGTCGTGCTCGTCCAGCCCAGGGTCTGCGAGGCGCTCCAGATGCCGTGCCGCAGGTGCATGCCGAGCGCCACCATCGCGGCGACGTAGATCAGGGTCAGCCACCACGTCTGGAAGGAGTCGACCACGAGGGCGTACGGGTTGTGCTTGATGTCCGGCCCGTTGCCCTGGTCACCGACGTTGATCTTGGGGTTGGTGAAGTTCAGGATGTGCCAGATCACGAACAGCAGCAGCGCGAGACCGCCCCAGCGCATCCAGCGGGCCGAGAACGTCTGCGCCACGCGCTTCTTGACCGCGTACTTCTGCGGGCGGGCGGCGCCGGCACGGCGGGCCAGCACGACGGCCGAGTACACGTGCGCGACGAGGCACAGCACCAGGACGATCTCGATGATCGTCAGCAGGCCGTGCCGCGGGAGGATCGGCTCACCGAAGGTGCGCAGGTGCTCGGAGTAGGTGTTGAACGACTCCTCCCCCGCGAACAGCTTGAGGTTGCCGTACATGTGAGCGATGACGTAGAGGACGAAGACGACGCCGCTGAGGGCCATCAGTGTCTTCAGGAAGATCGTGCTGCCGACCTTCCCCGTCCGCTTCTTCGCGGGGAGGGTGTTCGTTGCCACAAGGCGAACATTACTGCGCGCTCAGCAGCCGCCCTGCGGTGAGGGCAGCCTCACGTGACCGGGGTCACGACGAGGCGGCGCCGAAGTCGAACCGCCGGATCGAGCGCCAGACCTGGTCACGGCCGTGCTCGTAGAGGTCGAACCCGTCGACGTCGAAGCTGCACTCGTACGCCGAGAGGGTGTCGAACGCCTCGTCCAGGCCGTCCTCGTCGATGCCGTGCGCGATGGTCACGTGCGGGTGGTACGGGAAGTCCAGCTCGCGGTGCACCGGCCCCGAGCGCACCTGCCGCTCCAGCATCTCGCAGGAGCTGATGCCCTCGGCGACCGCGACGAAGACCACCGGTGACACCGGACGGAAGGTGCCCGTACCGCGCAGGGTCATCCGGAACGGCTTGGCGCCGGCGGCGATCGCGGCCAGGTGTGCGGTCAGCCGGCGCCACAGCGTGCGGTCGACCGGCGTCGGGGGCATCAGCGTGACGTGCGACGGGACGGCGTCCGCGAGCGGGTCGCCGACGTCACGACGGACCGCCTGCAGGTGCTCCCCGTGCGGGGCCGGGACGGGGACGGAGACCCCGATCGTCCTCTCCTCGCCGTTCATGAGACCGAACTCTGCCCCACGTCAGCGGGCGACGGGGACGAATCCGACGGCGTCGTACGCCCGCTGCAGGGTCACGGCGGCGACCTCCCGGGCGCGCGCGGCTCCCCGGGCGAGGACCCGGTCGAGCTCGGCGGGGTCCCCCACGAGCTCATCGACCCGCGCCTTGAACGGCGCCTGCACCTCGGCGACCAGCGCGGCGACGTCGGTCTTCAGCGCGCCGTACCGGTTCTCGCCGGCGTACTGCTCGACCAGCGCCTCGACCTTCTCGCCGGACAGGGCCGCGTGGATGCGCAGCAGGTTGGCGATGCCGGGCTTGGCCTCGGGGTCGTAGCGGACCGCGTTGTCGGTGTCGGTGACGGCCGACTTGATCTTCTTGGTGTTGACCTTGGGCTCGTCGAGCATCATCAGGTTGCCGGACTGGTTGTCGGCGGACTTGCTCATCTTGGCCGCCGGCTCCTGCAGCGACATGATCTTCGCGGTCGCGGCCGGGATGTGCGGCTCGGGGACGACGAACGTGTCGCCGTACCGCGCGTTGAACCGCTGGGCCAGGTCGCGGGTGAGCTCCAGGTGCTGGCGCTGGTCCTCGCCGACCGGCACGGCCGCCGCGTCGTACAGCAGGATGTCGGCCGCCATCAGCATCGGATAGGTGAACAGACCGACGTTGGTGCCCTCGGTGCCGCGCTTGCCCGCCTTGTCCTTGAACTGGGTCATCCGGGCGGCCTCGCCGTAGCCGGTGATGCAGTTGAGGACCCACGCCAGCTGGGAGTGCTCGGGGACGTGGCTCTGCACGAACACCGTCGAACGCTCGGGGTCGATGCCGCCCGCGAGGTACTGCGCGGCGGTGACCCGGGTGCGGCGCCGCAGCTCCTCCGGCGTGGGGTTGACCGTGAGGGCGTGCTGGTCGACCACGCAGAAGAAGGCGTCGAAGTCGTTCTGCATCCGCACCCAGCTGACCTGCGCACCGAGGTAGTTGCCCAGGTGGAGCGAGTCGTGGGTCGGCTGCATGCCCGAGAAGGTCCTCGGGCGCTCAGGGGTCGGGACGGACGGCGACATGGGGCGATTCTGCCGTGCCGGGGCACGCCGCCCGGAGGCGACCCCGTCCGAGCGGCTCCGGGCCGTACGACCAGCCGGGGACAGGACCGATGTCGGATCCTGTTTACTTGTGCGAGATGCGGGCGATCCCGGGAGCTGTGACCGGGCGGACGAGGGAGGCCGAGATGCTGGCACGACAGCGGCAGGAGCTGATCCTGCGAGAGGTCGAGGAGAACGGCGGCGTACGCGTCTCCGAGCTGGTCACCACCCTTGGTGTGTCCGACATGACCGTGCGGCGCGACATCGAGACGCTCGCCGGCAAGAAGCTGGTCATGAAGGTGCACGGCGGCGCCACCGCCATCGGCGACCGCCACCCCGACGAGCCGGGGTTCTCGGTGAAGTCGGAGATGAACCCGGTGCAGAAGTCGGAGATCGCCCGGACCACCGCCTCGCTGATCGGACCCGGCAGCACCATCGCCGTGTCGGCCGGCACCACCGCGTACGCCGTCGCCGTCGAGCTGCGGCCCATCAAGCGGCTGACGGTGGTCACGAACTCACCGCGCGTCGCCGAGCTCCTCTACGATCCCGTCCGCGACGACCAGCTCGTCGTGCTCACCGGCGGGGTGCGGACGCCGTCGGACGCACTCGCCGGTCCGGTCGCGAACGCCATGCTCGCGACGATGCACGTCGAGACGCTCATCCTCGGCGTGCACGGCATCGACATCGCCGCGGGACTGACGACGCCGAACCTGCAGGAGGCACAGACCAACCGGGCGCTGATCAAGTGCGCCCAGAAGATCGTCGTCGTCGCCGACCACAGCAAGTGGGGCGTCGTCGGGCTCCAGACGATCGCCACCCTCGACCAGGTGGACACCCTCGTCACCGACGCCGAGCTCGGTGACGACGCGCGCCGGGCCATCGCCGACCTGGACGTCCACCTGATCGTGGCCCCGCGCAGCGATCACGACGACGCCGCCGTCGGCGAGTAGTCGCTACTCCCGGCGCGAGGCCAGGCGCTCGGTGAAGAAGTCCAGGACGATCTCGCCCCGCATCCGCCGGTGGACCGGGGACCCGCTGCGCGACATCTCGTGGTCCTCGCCGGGGAACCGGTAGAACGTCACGTCCTTGCCGAGCAGCCGCAGCACCAGGAACAGCTCCTCGGCCTGGCTGACCGGGCAGCGCAGGTCGTCCTCGGCGTGCAGGATCAGCAGTGGCACGTCGATGTCCTTGGCGTACCGCATCGGGGACATCGCGGCGTACGCCCCGGGGTCCTCGGCGACGTTCACGCCGAGGTAGACCTGGAACGCGCCGCCGATGTCGGAGGCGGCCTCCTCGCTGACCATGTTGTTGACCGCCCGCTCGGAGCAGACCGCCCTGAACCGGTCGCTGAACCGGCCGGCCAGCGTCGTCGCCATGTACCCGCCGTAGCTGCCGCCCAGCATGCCGACCCGCTCGCGGTCGCAGAACGCGTAGGTGTCGAGGGTGTGGTCGAGCACCGCCATGACGTCGTCCACGTCGACCGACCCCCAGCCGGTGCCGGGGATGGTGGGGTGCTTCGGCCCGACGATCGACTGCCCCCACACGGTGTCGCGTCCGCTGCCGCCGCGCGGGTTGCTCATCAGGACGACGAAGCCGGCGGCCGCCTGCATCTGGGCCTCGTCGAAGAACGTCTCGCCGTACTGGGTGAACGGGCCGCCGTGCACGTTGAGCAGCACCGGGTAGCGGCGGGACTCCTCGAAGTCGTCGGGTCGCATGATCCACGCGTCGATCTCGCCCGAGCCGTCGGTGCACGGCACGGCAAACCTCTCCCAGCCGCGCAGGGACCGGGTGAGCCCCGTGATCTGACGGTCGAGGGTGACCAGCTCGGCCGGGCGCTCCACCCGTGCCTGCGCCATCGCGACGGTCCCACCGGCAGCCGAGAAGCCTTGCACCACAACGGGTCCCGAGGTCAGTGGTTTCGGGTCGGACGAGCCGTCGGCCGTCACCTCGTACACGTGGACCTCGCCGCGGTCCTCGGCCGTGGCGAGCAGCGTCGTGTCCCCGGTCCAGACCGGCGGACGCACCCCGGGGTACGGCGCGAACGAGCGGTCCAGCCCGGTGGACACCCACGTGATGCCGTCGTCGCCGGCGAGCGGGAGCACGCCGACGCGGGAGTTCTGCGGCTCGGTGCGCGGGTCGTCGTACCCGAGCAGCGCCACCCGGGTGCCGTCCGGGGAGACCGACGGGCTGCCGTACACCCCGGTCTGCGAGGTCAGCGCGCGGATCTCGCCGTCGAGCGGCACCAGGTAGAGGTCCTCGGCCAGGTCGAGGTCCCAGCCCTCGTGCCGCTTCGCCGAGGTGACCACCGCGCTGGAGTCGGGCAGCCAGGAGATGCCACCGTGCTGGTACGGGCCCGGCGTGAGGTTGCGCGGCGTGCCGGTGCCGTCCGCCGCGACGACGTACACGTGCGCGGGCCGGTCGGCGATCCAGCCCTCGCCGTTGAGCCGGGTGAACAACGTCTCGATCCGTCGGGGCGGCTGCCAGCTCTCGTCCTTGGCGTCGTAACGGGCGTCCCGCGTCCGGCTGATGAAGGCCAGCCGACGGCCGTCCGGCGACCAGCGCAGGTCCTCGAAGCCTTCGTCCAGCGTCGCGACCGTACGGGTCTCCCCCGGACCGCCGACCGGAAGGACGTGGAGGGTCGCCTTCTCCTCCTTCTCGCTGCGCTTGGCGGTGAACGCCAGGAAGCGGCCGTCCGGCGACCACTGCGGCTGCCCGTCGTGCGGCCCGGCCGTCACAGGTGCGGGATCGCCGTCGGGGCCGCTGAGCCAGACGCGGGACCGCGTGGTGTTCTCGTCCAGGTCGATGGTCGAGACGACGAAGGCGATCCGCCGGCCGTCGGGCGCGACCTCGGGCGCGGAGACCCAGGTGCGGTCGTGGAGCAGGTCGGTGAGCATCGCCGCGAACGGCGACCGCTCCTTCTCGGAAGTGCGCGAGTCAGCCACGCCCTGACGGTAGACCCGCGGGCTCGTGGCCCGACGCCGGCTCGAAGATCACGAATCGATAACGACCAGAGCGAGGTCTTGTGACGTAGATCACTTCGTTATCAACTGCCCATGGCTGCGCCCGCAGCCCACATCCGGTCGGGACCGTCACCCCTCGGATCCCCCCACGGGTGCGCACACGGCGAATCATCGCTGGAGGAAGACGTGCATCTGACTGCCCCCAAGGTGCTCGGGGCCGCTGCGGCCCTCGGGCTCAGCCTCAGCCTCGCACCCACGAGTCACGCCACATCGGCGCCACCACCTGGCCCGTCAACAGAGCTGTCGACCGCCGGCCGGCACGAGCTGCCCAACCCGTTGGAGAGCAAGCGGCGGGCCCTGCGCCAGGAGGCGCTGACCAAGATCATCAACGGCCAGGCCAAGCCCGAGCGACGAGGCACCAGCACGGTGCTCAAGGTGGGCTCCGGAGCCGAGAGCGTCAAGGCCGACAAGTCCGGAAGACGCACCGCCGCGAAGAAGGGCAAGGACCAGTACGTCGAGCTGTCGCGGGAGAAGACCGACCGGATCTTCGTCGTCCTCGCCGAGTTCGGGAACCAGCGCGACCCCCGGTACCCCGACAAGGACATCAACCCGGCGACCCCTGGACCCGTCACCTGGAACGGTCCGCTGCACAACCAGATCCCCCAGCCGAACCGCGCCGACAACAACCGCACGATCTGGCAGCCGGACTACAACCGCCAGCACTACCAGGACCTGTACTTCGGCACCGGCGGGGCACCCGGGTCCGGCAAGGCCCCGGAGTCGGTGCGCCAGTACTACGAGCGCCAGTCCTCCGGTCGCTACAGCGTGTCGGGCACGGTGACCGACTGGGTCAAGGTGCCCTACAACGAGGCCCGCTACGGCCGGTCCACCGACCCGAACGAGGGCAAGGCGGGCGACGACCCGAACGTGTGCGGTGCCGTTGCCTGCTCCAACACCTGGAACCTCGTCGACGAAGCCGTCGACACCTGGGTCACCGAGCAGCGAGCGATGGGCCGCACCGAGGCGCAGATCAAGGCGGAGCTGAAGACGTTCGACGTCTGGGACCGGTACGACTACGACGGCGACGGCAACTTCAACGAGCCGGACGGCTACATCGACCACTTCCAGATCGTGCACGCCGGCGGCGACGAGGCCGACGGCGATCCGCAGCAGGGTGAGGACGCCATCTGGTCGCACCGCTGGTACGTCGACCAGGCCGGCACCGGGTCCACCGGCCCCAGCACCAACAAGCGCGGAGGCGCGCAGGTCGGGACCACCGGGCTGTGGGTCGGCGACTACACCATCCAGCCGGAGAACGGAGGCATGAGCGTCTTCGCCCACGAGTACGGGCACGACCTCGGTCTGCCGGACCTCTACGACACCAACCGCAACGATCCTGGCGGCAACGGCGTCGACTGGTGGTCGATCATGGCGCAGAGCCGCCTGAGCGCACCGAACGACCAGGGCATCGGTACCCGCGCCGGCGACTTCGGCGCCTGGGAGAAGCTGCAGCTGGGCTGGCTCGACTACGAGACCGTGCTCCCGAGCCAGAACCGCACGCTGCAGCTCGGCCCGCACGAGTACAACAGCCCACGCGCCCAGGCCGTGGTGGCGGTGCTGCCCAAGAAACCGGTGACCACGGCGCTGGTCCAGCCCTTCGCGGGCAGCAAGACCTGGTGGAGCGGCAGCGGCGACGACCTCGACAACACCATGACCCGCCAGGTGGCGCTGCCCGCCGGGTCGCCGGCGTCGTTGACGATGCAGGCACAGTGGGACATCGAGGACTGCGGCAGCGACGCCTGCGACTACGCCTACGTCCAGGTCGACACCGGATCCGGCTGGACCGCGATCCCGGGCAGCATCACCAAGGCGGCCGAGGGCAACGGGATCGACGGCAAGAGCACCGGGTGGACACCCGCCACCTTCGACCTGTCGGCGTACGCCGGTAAGACGATCGGGCTGCGCCTGCGGTACGCCACCGACGGAGCCGCCGGTGGCAAGGGCTTCTTCGCCGACGAGATCGCGGTGAGGTCCGGGTCGACCACCCTCGTCTCCTCCGGCGCGGAGGCCTCGCCTGAGGGCTGGACACTGGCCGGCTTCTCCTCCGTGGGGGCGACCGTCACGAACAGCTTCGACAACTACTACATCGCCTCTCACCGGGACTACGTGTCGTTCGACAGGTACCTGCAGTCGGGTCCCTACAACTTCGGCTACGCGAACACCAAGCCGAACTTCGCCGAGCACTTCCCCTACCAGGACGGTCTGCTGGTGAGCTACTGGGACACCAGCTACACGAACAACAACACCACGCAGCACCCCGGCAACGGACTGATCCTGCCGATCGACGCGAACGCCCGTCCGCTCGTCCGGCTGGACGGCACGTACTGGCGCTCCCGCGTCGCCGGGTACGACGCGCCGTTCTCCCGGGAGAAGTCGGACTCGATCACGCTGCACGTCAACGGTCAGCCCAACTACATCCGGGGCCAGGCCGCGCAACCCACGTTCCGCGACAACGGACAGTACTGGTACGCCGAGACGCCCTACACCGGCGTCAAGGTGCCGAACAACGGTGTGAACATTAGCGTGCTCAACCAGCAGGGCACGACGATGAAGGTCAAGATCTCTCAGCGCCGCTAGGAGGCCGGGCACAGGGCCGGGAGGACTCGTCCTCCCGGCCCTCTGCCGTCTCCGCGGGGGTCCGCGGAGACGACGTCAGTCGTGCGGCGCGAACTCGTCGATCAGCGGGACGACGTCGGCGATGGAGTCGACCACCCGCGTCGGGACGAACGGGTGGCGGTCCACCTGGTGCGGGCGGGTCGAGCCGGTCAGCACCAGGATGGTGCGCAGACCCGCCTCCAGCCCGCTCACGACGTCGGTGTCCATCCGGTCGCCGATCATGACCGTGGTCTCGGAGTGCGCGTCGATCCGGTTGAGGGCACTGCGCATCATCAGCGGGTTCGGCTTGCCGACGTAGTACGGCTCGACACCGGTCGCCTTGGTGATGAGCGCGGCGATGGAGCCGGTCGCGGGCAGCGGGCCCTGGGGGCTGGGGCCGGTCGCGTCGGGGTTCGTCGCGATGAACCGGGCGCCGTCACCGATGAGGCGGATCGCGCGGGTGATCGCCGAGAAGGAGTACGTCCGGGTCTCGCCGAGGACCACGTAGTCGGGGTCGCGCTCGGTCAGGACGTAGCCGGCGTCGTGCAGCGCGGTGGTCAGCCCCGCCTCGCCGATGACGTACGCCGACCCGCCCTCGCGCTGGTCCTGCAGGAACTTGCCGGTCGCGAGTGCGGAGGTCCAGATGGCCTCCTCCGGGATGTCGATGCCGGAGGCCTGCAACCGCGCGCGCAGGTCGCGGCGGGTGTAGATGGAGTTGTTGGTCAGCACCAGGAACCGTCGGCCGGTCTCCTGCAGCCGGTGCAGGAAGTCCGCGGCGCCGGGGATCGCCTGCTCCTCGTGCACGAGGACGCCGTCCATGTCGGTCAGCCAGCACTCGACGGGCTTGCGGTTCGTCATGGTCGTCAGTCTCCCGCGTACCGGGCCGAACTCACAGGAGGTAGTCGACGACGACCGCGGCGTGGTCGCTCCACCGCTCGGCGTACGTGGGCGCCCGCCCAACCTCGGCGTGCTTCACCAGCGCGCCGAGGGTGGGACTGACGATCTGGTAGTCGATGCGCCAGCCGGCGTCGTTGTCGAACGCCTTGCCCCGCCAGGACCACCACGTGTACGGCCCGTCGACCTCGCCGGCGAACGTCCGGCCGACGTCGACCCAGCCGTCCTCGAACCAGCGCGTCAGCCGCGCCTGCTCCTCGGGCAGGAAGCCGGCCTTGCCGCGGTTGCCCTTCCAGTTCTTCAGGTCGCGCTCGGTGTGGCACACGTTGAGATCGCCCGTCACGACCGCGTGCTCCTCGCGCAGGTCGGTGAGCCGGGCGGTGATCGCGTCCAGCAGCGCGTACTTGTCGGTCTGCTTCGAGGTGCCGGCCTCGCCCGTGTGCACGTACGTGGAGGCGACCGTCACCGGCACGCCCTCGGCCGTCCGGACGACGGCCTCGATCCACCGGCCCTCGTCGACGAGCCCGGGCAGCCGGGTGCTCGCGCTGAGGACGGGCAGCCGACTCAGCACGGCCACGCCCGCCCGGCCCGCGGACGGACCGGGCGCGGCGACGACGTCCCAGGACTCGAAGGCCGTCCCCTTCAGGCTCGCGCCGAGCTGGTCGGCGTCGGCACGCACCTCCTGCAGGGTGACCACGTCGGCCTGCTGCGCGGCGAGCCAGTCCAGCCCGCCGCGCCGTACGGCCGCGCGAATCCCGTTGACGTTGGCCGTGATCAGGCGCACCTGATCAGGCCGCCATCGCCTTCTGGAGGTTCTCGTCCAGGGCGGCGAGGAACTCCTCGGTCGTGAGGTACGGCTGGTCCTTGCTGACCAGCAGGGCGAGGTCCTTGGTCATCTTGCCCTCCTCGACGGTCTCGACGCAGACGCGCTCGAGGGTCTCGGCGAACTGGGTGACCTCGGGCGTACCGTCCAGCTTGCCGCGGTGGGCCAGGCCCCGCGTCCAGGCGAAGATCGAGGCGATCGGGTTGGTCGAGGTCGGCTTGCCCTGCTGGTGCTGGCGGTAGTGGCGGGTGACCGTGCCGTGCGCCGCCTCGGCCTCGACGGTCTTGCCGTCGGGGCTCATCAGCACCGAGGTCATCAGGCCGAGCGAGCCGAAGCCCTGCGCGACGGTGTCGGACTGCACGTCGCCGTCGTAGTTCTTGCACGCCCAGACGTAGCCGCCCTCCCACTTCATCGCGGAGGCGACCATGTCGTCGATCAGGCGGTGCTCGTAGGTCAGGCCGAGCGCGTCGAACTGATCCTTGAACTCGGTGTCGAAGATGCGCTGGAAGATGTCCTTGAACGCACCGTCGTACGCCTTGAGGATCGTGTTCTTGGTCGACAGGTAGACCGGGACCTTGCGCTGCAGGCCGTAGTTGAACGACGCCCGGGCGAAGTCCTCGATGGAGCGGTTGTAGTTGTACATCGCCATCGCGACACCACCGGAGGCGTCGTACTCGGCGACGTCGAGCTCCAGCGGCGTGCTGCCGTCGGCGGGCGTGTAGGTGATGGTGACCTTGCCGGCGCCGGGGACCTTGAAGTTCTGCGACTTGTACTGGTCGCCGTGGGCGTGGCGGCCGATGATGATCGGCTTGGTCCAGCCCGGCACCAGGCGCGGGATGTTGCTGATGATGATCGGCTCGCGGAAGATCACGCCGCCGAGGATGTTGCGGATGGTGCCGTTCGGGCTCTTCCACATCTCCTTGAGGCCGAACTCCTCGACGCGGGCCTCGTCCGGGGTGATCGTCGCGCACTTCACGCCGACGCCGAACTCCTTGATGGCGTTGGCGGAGTCGACCGTGACCTGGTCGTCGGTCGCGTCGCGGTTCTCGATGCCCAGGTCGTAGTACTTCAGGTCGACGTCCAGGTACGGGTGGATCAGCCGGTCCTTGATGAACTGCCAGATGATGCGCGTCATCTCGTCACCGTCGAGCTCGACGATGGGATTCTTGACCTTGATCTTCTCCATGCTGACTTCTGGCTCCTGTGGGGTGAGGCTGATTCGGCGCGCAACGGCGGCCCCAGCAGGCTACGCCCCTCGCTCGTCCGCGCGTGAATCGGCTGGACTGCTCCGTACCGCGTGCCACGGCGGTTCGTCGTCGCGGTAGCGCGACCACCGGTACGGGATCTCGGCCGCCGGGTTCGAGCGGCGCACGTCCATCGTGGCCGGGAAGCGTCGCCCCGCGAGGTCTCGGGCCACCAGCTCAACCGTCGGCCAGTCGGGAGGCGCGCCCGCGACCTCCCGGTGTGCCACGTCGACGGCTCGCAGGGTGTGACCTGTGGTCGCCAGCGCGGCGAGGACCGCACCCAGTGTCACGCCGGCCGCGTCTGCCTCCAGCCTGCCGACCATGCTCTTGCTGAGCCCGATCTGCTCGCTCAGCTCGCGCTGGCTCAGACCCAACTCCCGGCGGTGGCGGCGCAGCAGCATCGCGATCTCGGCGACGGCGTCGATGTCCGCGCGGGCACGCTGCACCTCGACCGCGAACGTGGGCTCGACCCTTCGGCCGCACCGCCAGGGCATCTTCAGCTGGATCAGGCCGGCGGGCGCCACGGGGAAGTCGAGGTCCATGCCACCGACCCTGCTCGACCGCCCCCTCGCTGTCCGACCGGCGATCCGAGCTGTGGATGATGACGCCGCCGGTCGAGGGATGTGGACGGCGCGCGCGTCGGGCCGTACTCGCCCGCACGCACTGTGCGTTGCCCACGCTGTGCGCTGCCCCGCGGTTCTTGCCCTGCCTCACCGGGCCAATCTGCGAGCGGCAGAGCCCCCCGCAACCTGCTGTGCACTGCCCCGCGGTTCTTGCACTGCCTCACCGGGCCAATCTGCGAGCGGCAGAGCCCCCCGCAACCTGCTGTGCACTGCCCCGCGGTTCTTGCACTGCCTCACCGGGCCAATCTGCGAGCGGCAGAGCCCCCGCAACCTGCTGTGCGCTGCCCCACCGTTTGCACTGCCCCACCGTTTGCACTGCCCCACCGTTTGCACTGCCCCGCCGGGTTGCTGCCTCAGTGACGGGGCAGCGCACAGCAGCCGCCCGAGAAAACCCGTCGCGGACGACACCGTCTCCAGCCATAGGGCAGCGCACAGCAGCCGCGCGCCCCCGCGAGGGTCAGGCGAGCGGGGTGCGGCCCGCGCGGGTGATCGTGGCCCGCGCGAGCGAGTCGACCGAGTCGACGATCCGTGCGTCACTGCTCAGCCGGTGCTCGTCGTAGGCGACCGACAGCTCGGTGCAGCCCAGCACCACGGCCGTACAACCGCGCTCGACCATCGCGTCCACGAGCCGCAGCAGCGCGTCCAGGTCGGTGGGCAGACCCGCCTTGACCTGGCCGTAGATGATCCGCATGACCTCGCGCTGCTCGTCGTCGGTCGTGTCGACCGGATCTGCGCCGAGACCGCGGACGGCCCGGGCATAGATGCCGGCGGCGCGGGTGCCGTCGGTGGCCAGGATGCCGACCCGGGCAGAGCCGTCGCCGGATCGCGAGCGCGCCCGCTCGACCGCGGCCGCAGCCGTCACGTCGACGATGTCGATCATGGGGACGTCGACCTGGGCGGTCACCCCGTGCAGGAACTCGTGCGCGGTGTTGCACGGCACCGCGATCAGCTCCGCGCCGATCGCCTGCAGCCGCAGGGCGTCCGCGAGCAGCACGGGCGTCGGGTCCGGCGCCGACGCGTCCTTGATGCGCGCCGTGCGGTCGGGCGTGGTCGAGTGGCTCAGCAGCACCGCGTCCAGCTGCTCCTGGTCCGACGACGCCGGCGTGAGCAGGGTCAGGACGCGCAGGAAGGTCGCCCCGGCCAGCGGGCCCAGGCCGCCCATGATGCCGACGACCGGGCTCGACCAGCCCTGGTCCGCGGACACGCGCACCTGGGTCTCGAGACGGCTCGCCCTGGGGGGCTCGCCTCCTCGACCAGCGGAGTCGTTGCTCACGCCGGCTGCCCGTCACGGTCCCGCTTGGGCGGCGGGTAGACACGCGCGTACTTGCGCACCTGGTTGACGCCGTACGCGAGGACGTAGGCCCAGCGCCTGGGGTTCGGGTCCCGGACGTACATCATCGGGTTGGTCACCCGGCCGCGGGCGGCCATGCCGATCACCTTGCGGCGCAGGTCGTTCGGCAGGTAGCGCAGCAGCAGCGGCACCGGCAGCGAGGTGTAGAGCTCCTCCTTGGACGACTCCAGCAGCGCCGGCTCGTCGGACAGGTCAGAACCCTCGACGTACTCCTCGACGTAGTACCGGACCGGGTTGTGACCCGAGGCGGTGACGTAGAAGTTGGAGCGGCCCAGGCGCGGGTTCAGCTCGAAGAACTTGGTCCGCCCGTCGCGCGGGTCGTACTTGAGGTCGAAGTTGGCGTAGCCGCGCCAGCCGACGTGCTCCAGGAGCCGCTTGGCCTCCTGGACGACCTCGTGGTTCTCACCGGTGACGATCGCCGCCGGCACGCCGAGCGTGGCCGGCAGATGCTCCTCCATCAGCACGTGCCCGTACGACGCGAACCGCACGGCGCCGCTCTTGTCGCTGTAGCAGGTGAGGATCCGCATGCCCTCGTCCAGGCCGGGGATCATGTCCTGGAGGATGAAGGTGCCCGGGTAGCCGCTGTCGTGGACCCGCTGCATCAGGTCCATCAGCTCCTCGCGCGAGGCGGCGGTGTGGACCTTCTGCTTCCCCGGGAAGTCGTACTGGTGGTAGAGCGCGCTGTTGCCGGTCTTGGCGATGATCGGGAACTTCAGCCCGGCCAGCAGCTCGGCGTCGTCGCGCAGCTGCGGGTGGCGGGCCACCTCGTACACGACGGTCTGCGGGTGGGCGATGGCCAGCTCGCCGCACAGCTCGCTGAACTGCGCCTTGTCGGTCATCCGCTCGATCAGCGCCAGGTCGGGGTACGGGATGGTGAAGCGCGGCTCCAGCTTGTGCCGCAGCTCCACGATGCGACGGACCAGGAAGTCGGTGCTGGACAGCAGGATCAGCGGGGTCTCGCCGAACCGCTGCCCCAGCTCGAGCAGGTGCGCGACCAGGGCGTCCGCGTCGTCCAGGTCCGACACCTGCGAGGTCTCGATGATCCGCGAGTTGGCCACCGGCCCGGCACCGAGCCGCGACACCGCGACCGACACCACGTCGTACTCCTCGTGGAAGCTGCGCGCCAGGCTGTACGTGGAGGCGTCCGCGCCGAGCAGGACGGGGACGAAGCGCTGGGTGTCGGGTACTCGCGTCACGGTGGACCACCCTACGGCCCGCCGGCGCGACCGGCTCCACCGACGCGAGACCGACGATCAGCGTTTTCCCTTGCGCTGCTACGGTCCGAGGCGTTAATGCACGCCTTGCCCGAAGGGATCATCGTGACCACCACGCCCATCAAGGTTGCCGTGACCGGTGCTGCCGGCAACATCGGCTACAGCCTTCTCTTCCGCATCGCCAGCGGTGCCCTGTTCGGGCCGGAGCAGCCGGTCGAGCTGCGGCTGCTGGAGATCACCCCCGCGCTGAAGGCCCTCGAGGGCGTCGTCATGGAGCTGGACGACAGCGCGTTCCCGACCCTCGCCGGCGTCCAGATCGGCGACGACCCGAACACCGTCTTCGACGGCGTCAACCACGCCCTCCTCGTCGGCGCGCGCCCGCGCGGTCCGGGCATGGAGCGCGGTGACCTGCTCGAGGCCAACGGTGGCATCTTCGCCCCCCAGGGCAAGGCGCTGAACGACCACGCGGCCGACGACGTCAAGGTCACGGTGACCGGCAACCCGGCCAACACCAACGCCCTCATCGCGCAGAGCAACGCCCCCGACATCCCGGCGTCGCGCTTCTCCGCGCTCACCCGTCTGGACCACAACCGGGCGATCGCCCAGCTCGCGGCCAAGACCGGCGCGACCGTGGCGGACATCAAGAAGATGACGATCTGGGGCAACCACTCCGCCACCCAGTACCCCGACCTGTTCCACGCCGAGGTCAAGGGTCAGAACGCCGCCCAGCTGGTCAACGACCAGGAGTGGCTGGAGGGCACCTACATCCCGACCGTGGCCAAGCGCGGCGCGGCGATCATCGACGCCCGTGGCGCCTCGTCCGCCGCGTCCGCCGCGTCGGCGACCATCGACCACGCCCGCGACTGGCAGCTCGGCACCGCCGACGGCGACTGGGTCTCGATGGCCGTCCCGTCCGACGGCTCGTACGGCGTGCCCGAGGGCCTGATCTCCTCCTTCCCGGTCACGATCTCCGGTGGCGAGTGGAGCATCGTCCAGGGCCTGGACATCGACGACTTCTCCCGCGGCAAGATCGACGCCTCGGTCAAGGAGCTCGAGGACGAGCGCGAGACGGTCAAGAAGCTCGGCCTGCTCGGCTGACGCGACGACGTACGACGAAGGCCCGGTCCGCGTGCGGACCGGGCCTTCGTCGTCCCTGGAGTCAGGGCAGCTTGACCTGCTCGAAGATGACCGCGATCGCGGCGGCGAGCGCCTGAGGTGCTGCAGCGTGCTAGAATCGGTCCCCGCCGAAGAACTTGGCCTCCAGCGCATCCGCCGTTCTCATGACCAGTTCGAAAGGCTCCTCGAACTCGTCGACATCCAGCGTTCCGAGCGGCACAGCGTGCTTCACGCACAACATGTCCGCGTACTGCACGACTCCCCCGGCCACGTACTCGGATGCCTCGCGGAGCACGATCTGCAGGTCGACCTGTGCCGCCGAGCCGAAGGGTGATGCGATGATCGCCCAGTCCTGAGAGCTCGAAGGCATCTGCGCCCTTGAGACCATGACGACCTGGGAGCGATGGTTGTCCAGCCTGAACAACAGCTCGAGAAAAGTTCCGTCGTCGTTCTTGATCTTGTAGGTGTTCCGGATGTAGCCGGCCAGGTCTTCCCAACGTGCCATGTCTTCGTCTCCCCTGTGAGCCGTGTGAGCCGTACGAGCGGGTCTCAGTGATGAGAACGAGCGCCTTGAGACGCTGCGTCCTCTCCGGTCGTGACCTGATCCTGGCCGAGCGAGTCACCGCTCGCCTGTCCCGAAATTCCACTACATCCGGTTCGGACGAACAGGCGAGCGCGCAGTTCAAGTCCCGAGAAAGCAGGACTCCACCCAACGGCGCGACCCGCATACGGTCCCTACTGCCAAGAACCACCAGATAGAGGAGGACGTCATGAACAAGTGCACGAAGTGTTACCGGCCTCTGCACGACTGCTCTGACTGCAAGGGGGGGACGTTGAAGGACTTCGGGAACTCACTCACCTGCAGCACGTGCAACACCACGGGTCTCGTCTGCTCCGAGCACGGTGGCCACCACGGGCACCGGTGATCCGACCGGCGTTGCCATGGTCGAGCTCATCGCGACGGTCATCGCCATCGTCCTCGGTGGCTACGCGGACCTCTGCGTACAGCACGCCGTGATCGTCGTCGTGCCGAGCGGGAGTTGTGCCGTGACGTGATGGCGAGTCGGCTCGCGGCTCAACGCCAACGGCTCATCCGGCAGCAGCTGCTGCTCCGACCGGCACAACGAGCACCACCTACCCTCGAGGCCGGCGCTTCCGGGGAGAAGCGTCGGCCTCGAGTCACAGGTCGAGGTGTCCGTCGCGCGTCGCCTCCCATACGCTCCCGTACGCGTTGGCGACCGGCCGGCCCAGCTGGGCGTAGCGTCCGGCGATCCGCTGGAGGTAGGTGTCCACGGTGTGCGCGGACACCGGAGGCTCCATGTGACGACCGATCGCCTTCTTGGGGATGCCGTCCGCCAGCAGACGCAGCACCGTCAACTCGCGCGGTGCTAGGTGGCTGACCAACGACGCGTCGTGCGCCAGGGAGTCGGCGAGGTGGCTGGACGTGCCGAACTCCCCCGCGGCGACCTGGCGGATCGTTGCGGCGAGTGTGTCCACGTCATCGGACTTCAAGATGAGGCCGCGCGCTCCGAGCCGGATCAGGCTTTGCGCCCGCGCGGGTCGCAGCTCCGCGGTGAAGAGCACGACTGGGACGCCTGCCCCCGTCAGCAGGTGCACTCGTTCCTCGGCCGGCACGTCACCTGGGACGCTGATGTCGAGCAGCACCAGATCGAGGTCTTGGACCGACGGGAGCATGTCGGCCACACACGCGGCCACCTGAACCAGGCTGATGTCGTCCGCCTGCTCGGCGAGCACGCTCATGACGCCGCGCAGCACTACAGGATGGTCGTCGATCGCGCCGACTCTGATGTTTCCCCGCGTAGAAGCGCGGTCGGGCATGGCGGGACCTCCTGGTAGTGACGCACGTCGTCGGGGCAGGTCGGTGAAGAAGGTGCGTCCGGTGGTGGGGCGATGATGCACTGCGTGCTATCCGCGTCGTGGACGACCTCGACGCCGAGCATCGCCCGCGCGGCGCGTCGCAGGGTCTCACTGCCAGGAATCACGGTGACGGTGAGGCGTTCGCCTCCTGCGGCGGTCGTCGTACGGATCGTGACTGTCGATCCTGAATGAGGCGGGACGTACCCGAGGAGGGTGCCCAGCCGGTGCGCCGACGGGAGTCCCGCGTCCAGCCGCAGCTGTACACGCCACCCCCCGCTCCGTAGCCGCCACAGCGCCCTTCGCACCTCCTGGTGCACGGGGCGCCCGAGCTCGAGAGTGTCCCGCACCTCACCTTCCAGCGCCGCAGCGCGAGCCGCAACCGCAACGCCCGACAACGGCTGCGCTCCGCGAGCCACCGCATCGCACAGCGGGAGAACTTCTAGCCGCAGGTACTCCGCACGCTCACGCAGATCAGCCTCCTTCACCCGCAGCCGGGTGGTGCGGGCGCTCACGCGCAGGATCCGCTCCTCCTCGATCTCCGCGCGTCCCTGGATGCGGTCGCAGAGAATTCGAAGGATGTACGCACACAGGATGGGTAGAGCGGGAGCGGCCAGCACCGAAGCCTGAGCCGCGATGGCGGACGGTCCACCGCCCGCCTCGCACAGCCAGAACGCCACGACCACGACGAGCGCGAGCGCGGGTGGGACCGACTCGCGCAGCGGACGAAAGAAGATCACGGCCAGGACGAGCGGACAGAGCCCTCCTGCGAGCCAGTACAGGCCGCCGTCGGAGAAACCCGGTGGCAGCGCACTGCCATCCACCCACGCAGCAACGACTGCAGACCAGCCGGCGATGCTGGTTGGCCCCGTCAGCCGGCCTGGCCGAAGAAGCCGTGTGGCGACCGCCAACCACAGGAGGGCACCCAGGATCGTGGCAAGGACCGGCAGTGCGGGGTCGGCGAGGAGTGGGCTCTTCCACCAGCTGAACCAGACCGCCATGGCCACGGTCGGGGTGGCGCTCAGCACGAATGCGCTGCTCAGCCCGTCGATGAAGGCCAGTCGGGTCGCCCGCGGTACCGAGTCGACCTCAGGCGACCAGGTAAGGCGGACCCTACAGCCCCGCGACGGTGACGAGACGACCTCGCAGGTGCCGCCGATGTCCCGCATTCGCTCGTTCATCGACAGCCGTACGCCGAGCCCGGCCCCGGTGTCGTCGAACCCCTCGCCGTGATCGGTGACCTCCACCGTGATCGTCGTACCCGATCGAGTTGTTGTCACCCACGCCTCGTCGACGTAGGCGTGGCGTCGCGTGTTGCTGAGCGCCTCCCGCGTCGCGGAACCGATGGCGTGGGCGACCTCCGCCGGAACCCAGGCGGGCACGCCGGTGAGTGTCACAGCCAGCCCGAGATCGCGTGCCGCGGCGCGTAACTGCGGGGCGAGCGCCACGGGGCCGGAATCCGGCACCCCCTCCAGTTCTTCACGGAAGACGGCGCACGCGCGCCGGCACAGCGCCCGGACCTCGGACGCCGGGACGGATCCTGTGGGGAGAGTGAGCACCTTGAGCGCCTGCAGGACGTGATCGTGCACGATCCGGTCGACCTCCCTGCGCTGTGCTGTGGCTGTGCGGAGCTCGAGCTCATGTCGATGACGAGTCCGCCGATCCTGCAGCAGTGCGTCGTAGGAACGGAGGACACGGCGGATACCCTTCATCGCCCACGTGAGAGTGGCCGGGATGACCAGCAGAAAGCCCCCGTCGGTAGCCGCGACCTCTGCCGCCTTCCAGGACGGCCCGGCATTCAGAAGGCTGGCGAGCCCGTACGCGCAGGCCAGCGCCGCCGAGGCACCCATGCACTGACGACTCGGCAGGACGACCGCAAGGGCGACCACCGGGACGAGCATCCACGGGTATACCCACGATCCGCCGCTGGGCTGCTGGGCATCGGCGAGCGGGAGGAGGACGACACCGGTCGCGCCCACAGCCGTCGCGCTGCACACCATGAGCGGACCCGCTCGCTCGACCGCGAGCGCCGCGGACAGGAGGAGCGCGTCCAGGAGCAGCAGACCGACGACCCCGCGGGCCGAGTTCGTCCGAGGTAAACCCTGCTGGAGCAGCATGGCGCTGCCACTGACCGTGTTGCCGACCGTCAGGAGGATCGACAACGCTCGCACACTCAGCTCGAACGTGTCGCTCCACGACCGGCTCCGCTCCTGGAGCGCCATGGGCCCGATGGTAAGAAGCGGCCACCCGCGACACCGGACTTCTTACGCGCCGGCCGCCGCAGGGCAAGATCACTCCTCACTCATCGGGCTCGGCAGCCCGCCGGTCAGTCCGAGCGGCCGCGCCTCGCCCAGAACCAGAGCGAAGGAGGTGGTCCCGGACATGCTCACCCTGATCTCCCGCCGAAGCGCCTGGACCACATCAAGGTCGAGCGGCACCGCCCTACCGAACGGCACGGACTGCGACCAGAACTTTCATCCGCCGGCGAAGACCTCCACGGTTTGCGGTGCGCGTAGGGTCGTCGGACTCGTTGTGGAGAGCCGGGGTGGAGCGCAACCGCCGGTAGTTCTTACCGAGTGATAGGCCATCATTTCGTCGAGGATGTCGAAGGAGTCGCCCGGGGCGCACCGCCTTGAACGCCAGCGACCGTCCCCCTGATCCCGGCCAAGCCAGACCCGACCACTCGCCTCCGTGCCGACCAGCATCTCGAGGACGTACGTGATCCCCGGCGCACGTTCCGTCATCTACAGGAAGTCGGGTCGGCCGCCTCAAGTGTCACGTCCGGTGACGTCGGGTCGGCGAGGCGAGTGATCAGGCCTCGATCAGGGCAGCTTGACCTGCTCGAAGATGACCGCGATCGCGGCGGCGAGCGCGACGTACATCACGGCGTCCAGGAACCGCGACCGGACGGCGACGCCGGCGCACAGCGAGCCCGGTAGCACCAGTCTGGCCAGCGCGGCGAGGACGAGGACGGCGGCCAGGAGGTAGCCGCCGGTGCGCAGCGGACCGACCACCATGACCGTCACGGCCACAGCACAGCCGCTCGCCAGGAACCACCAGACCGGCCCGAGCCGGCTGGGGATCACCGGGGCTGCCGCTCGGCGTTGGCCACGACGTTGGTGAGCAGCATGGCCCGCGTCATCGGGCCGACGCCGCCGGGGTTCGGGGACAAGAAGCCGGCGACCTCGGCCACGTCCTCGGCGACGTCGCCGGCGATCTTCCCGTCGACGCGCGAGACCCCGACGTCGAGCACCGCCGCGCCGGGCTTGACCATCGCCTTGGTGATCAGACCGGGGACGCCGGCCGCCGCCACGACGATGTCGGCCCGCCGGACGTGGTCGGCGAGGTCGCGGGTCCCCGTGTGGCAGAGGGTGGTCGTCGCGTTCTCCGACCTGCGGGTGAGCAGGAGGCCGAGCGGGCGACCGACGGTGAGACCACGGCCGACGACCACGACGTCGGCGCCGGCGATCGGGACGCCGTACCGGCGCAGCAGCTCGATCGCACCGATCGGCGTGCAAGGCAGCGGCCCGTCCTCGCCGAGGACGAGCTTGCCGAGGTTGACCGGGTGCAGGCCGTCGACGTCCTTGTCCGGGTCGACCCGCGACAGCAGCGCGAACTCGTCCAGACCCGTGGGCTGCTGGACCAGGAAGCCGGTGCACGCGGGGTCGGCGTTGAGCTCGTCGATGACCGCCTCGACCTCGGCCTGCGTGGCGGTGGCGGGCAGGTCGCGCCGGATGGAGGTGATGCCGATCGAGGCGCAGTCCTGGTGCTTCGCACCGACGTACCAGCGCGAGCCGGGGTCGTCCCCGACGAGGACGGTGCCGAGGCCGGGCGTGACGCCCCGGGCCTGGAGAGCGGCGACCCGGCGGCGCAGCTCGTCCTTGATCGTCGCCAGCGTGGCCTTACCGTCCATCAGGGTCGCAGTCACGGGCCCTTATCCTGCCACGGTGACTTCCGCGCCCGACTGGACGTTGCAGACCGTCCCGTACGAAGACCCCACCGCCCAGCGGCTGGTGGCCGAGCTCAACGCCGACCTGGCCCAGCGGTACGGCGGTGGCGACGCGACCCCGGTTCAGCCTGCCCAGTTCGCCCCGCCCTCCGGCACGTTCCTCGTGGCCTCCGACGAGACGGGGCCGATCGGCTGTGCCGGCGTGCGGATCAACGGCGCCGACGCCGAGCTGAAGCGGATGTTCATCCGGCCCTCCCGTCGTCGCGAGGGCCACGCTCGGCGGCTGCTGGCGGCCATCGAGGAGTACGCCCGCGGCCGTGGGTTCAGCCGGGTGATCCTGGAGACCGGCATCGCCCAGCCCGAGGCGATCGCCCTGTACGAGAGCGCCGGCTACGTGCCGATCCCCTCGTACGGCTACTACCGGGACGAGCCCGACTGCCGCTGCTACGCCCGCTGGATCTGATCGCCGTTCACTAGCCGGCGAGGAAGGACAGCCGCACGCTGCGGTCGAGGTTGTCCACATTGAGGTCGACCAGGCAGATGCTCTGCCAGGTGCCGAGGGCGAGCCGGCCGCCGATGACCGGCACGGTCGCGTACGGCGGGATCAGCGCGGGCATGACATGGGACCGGCCGTGACCGCGACTGCCGTGCCGATGCGTCCAGCGGTCGTCCGCCGGCAGCAGCTCGCGCAGCGAGGCGAGCAGGTCGTCGTCGCTGCCCGCGCCGGTCTCGATGATCGCGATGCCGGCCGTCGCGTGCGGGACGAACACCTGCAGCAGGCCGTCGCCCTCGTCCGCGACGAAGTCCTGGCAGTCGCCGGTGATGTCCAGGACGGCCTCGCGGTCGCCCGTGCGGTACTCCTGGGTCGTCGAGCGCATGCCCTCATCCTGACGTGAATCTCGCGCGGCGTCAGCCGACGCCGAGGGCGTGCTCGACCTGCTCCAGGTCCGGGTCGCGCAGGCCCACGCAGTCCAGGTCCCAGAACACCTGCGGGTACACCAGGGTGCCAATCATCCATTCCTGCGCGGCGGGCAGAGGGAGCACCTGGAACGCCGGGGCCGGGACCCGCAGGCTCGGACGTCGATGACCGCGCTCCTCCCCCGACTCGAACCCGAAGCGTGCGTAGTACCCCGGCGCTCCCTCCAGGAACACCATCGGCCACGCGCTCGCCCGCAGCTCCTCCAGCGCCCACCGGATCAGGCCGCTCCCGATGCCGCGCCCCTGAGCGGCCGGTGCGACCGAGACCGGGCTGAGGACCAGGACGTCGACGAGCGCCCGCCGGGTGTCCAGCAGCGCCCGCGTGAACGCGACATGACCGACGATGCCCCCGTCGTCCTCCGCCACGAACGACAGGTCGAGCCAGGCCGGCGAGAGGCGCATCGCGTCGACCAGCGCGGGCACCTTCTGGTCGCCGAACGCGTCGGCGACCACTCCTCGTACGGCGTCGTGGTCGTCCGCCCGCTCGGAGCGGTGGGTGGTCATCGGACTGCTGCCACGGCGGTCGGCGCGGTCTCGGTGCGGGCGGCCCACTCCCGGTCGAGGATCGCGTAGGTGTAGCCGTCGAGCCAGCCGAGCTCGGCGTGCCAGGAGTCCTCGACGCCGTACTGCTCGCGCCGCATGCCGAGCGACTCCATGATCTTCCAGGACGGCGTGTTGTCGGCGAAGCAGCCGGCGGTCACGCGGTGCAGCCCGAGCTCGTCGAACGCCGCCGCCACCATGCTCGCCGCGGCCTCCTTCGCGTAGCCGTGACCGGCGTACGCGGTGTCGAAGATGTAACCGAGCAGCCCCTCGGAGCGGGGCGACGGCCCGGCCTTGTCCTGGCCCATCCCGTCCTGGACCTCGATGCTGCACCAGCCGATCACCGCGCCGTCGAGCTCGACCACGGCGGGGTGGTCGAGCGGGTCGGCGACGCCGTCGGCCCACGCCTGCGTGAACGCGGCCGGGTCGACCTCGGTCCTCAGCAGCCAGCGCCACACGTCGGGGTGGTTGCGGATCTGCAGCAGCCGGCCGGCGTCCTCCGCGCGGTACGGCCGCAGGACGAGGCGTCGAGTACGCCGGGGCCAGGTCACGGAAGGTGAGGTCACCGGACCAGGAGTAGCACCGAGCGGCGGCCGCCTCCAACCGGATTACGCGCGAGCCGGCGCGGCGGACCGGTCAGGCGCGCGATGCCGCCCAGCCGGCGCCGGCCGCCGCGACCAGGGTGATCAGCAGGCCGAGCACGAGGCGTCCGCCGACCTCGTCGCGGGTGGAGGCGTCCAGAAGGTCCAGGACGAGCGCGGCCATCAGCTGCCCCGCGACCGACACCAGGCCGAACACCAGCACGCCGATCTCGCCGACCGCCCACGCCATGATCCCGATCACGCCGATGCCGAGGACACCGCCGAACCACGCCCACCACGGCGACCCGGTCGGCAGGTCCCAGGGGCCGCCCGACACGGCCGCCTGGTACCCCGCGACGGCGAGCAGGACGACCAGACCCACCAGGAAGTTCTGCCAGGTGGTCGACATCGGCTGCCCGGTCACCTGGTTGACCCGCCCGTTGACGGCCTGCTGGGCCGCGAGCAGCAGGCCGACAGCGAACGCCGCGGCGGCGGGCAGCAGCGACACCTCGTGCCCGCCGGAGTGCGCGGTCGACGACACGACCACCCCGACCACGGCGAGCGCAGCAGCCGCCACCCGGGCCGGCGTGATGTGCTGCACGCCGGCCGGTCCGAGCCCGGCGCGGTCGACGACCAGCGCACTGAGCGTCTGCCCGCCGACGACGCCGATGCTGAAGACCGCCACGCCGACCAGCGGGACCGACCAGGACTGCACCGCGACCAGCAGGCCGCCCGCCGCGCCGCCGATGCACTGCCACCAGCGCAACCGGCCACCGCGGACGGCCCGCCCGATCTCCCGTACTCCGGCGCGGATGCGCGGGACCAGCAGCACCATCAGGCTCAGCACGACCAGACCGGAGCCGAAGCTCCACAGCGCGGCCTCGACCGGCTGACCGCTGTGCACGCTGAGCGCGCCGTTCATCCGCGACTGCACGGCGAGCAGCGCGCCGGAGACCACGCCCCCGGCGAGCGCCGCCGACCGTGCCGACGACATCAGTGCGCGAAGTGGCGGGTTCCGGTGAAGTAGAGGGTCACACCGGCCTGCTCGGCGGCCTCGATCACTTCGGGGTCGCGCTTGGAACCGCCGGGCGCGACCACGGCCCGCACGCCGGCGTCGAGCAGCACCTGCAGGCCGTCGGCGAACGGGAAGAACGCATCGGACGCGGCGACCGCACCCCGGGCGCGCTCCTCGCCGGCACGCTTGACCGCGAGCTCGCAGGAGTCGACCCGGTTGACCTGGCCCATGCCGATGCCGACGGACGCGCCGTCACGGGCGAGCAGGATCGCGTTCGACTTCACCGCGCGGACCGCCCGCCAAGCGAACTGCAGGTCGGCGAGCGTCGCCTCGTCGGCGGCCTGCCCCGCGACCAGCCGCCAGCGCGACGCGTCGTCCCCCGTGAGGTTGCCGTCGGCGTCCTCCCCCTCTGCGTCGACGGCGTCCCGGTGCTGCATGAGCAGACCGCCCGAGACGGGCCGGGTCTCCACGCCACCGCGGGCCGGCGCAGCCGCCTTGAGCAGCCGCAGGCTCTTCTTGGCGGTCAGGACCTCCAGCGCCTCCGGCTCGAACTCCGGCGCCACGACGACCTCGGTGAAGATGTCCTTCACCGTCTCGGCCATCTCCTTGGTCACCGGCCGGTTGGTGGCGATGATGCCGCCGTACGCCGACACCGGGTCGCACGCGTGCGCCTTGCGGTGGGCGTCCGCGATCGTGCTGCCGGTGGCGATGCCGCAGGGGTTGGCGTGCTTGATGACCGCGACGGTCGGCTGGTCGCCATGGTCGTACGCGGCGCGGTGGGCGGCGTCGGCGTCGACATAGTTGTTGTACGACATCGCCTTGCCGTGCAGCTGCTCACCCTGCGCGAGACCCGGCTGCGGCTGAAAAGTGTTGGTGTACAACGCTGCCGGCTGGTGCGGGTTCTCGCCGTACCGCAGCGTGTCCGCCTTCTGGAAGGTCGCGCCCGCCCAGGCCGGGAACCCGTCGCCGCCGCTGGTGTCGGTGAGGACGTTGCCCATCCACGAGGCGACGGCGACGTCGTACGTCGCGGTGTGGACGAACGCCTGCGCCGCGAGCTGCTGACGCTGCGCAAGGGTGAAGCCGCCGGCGCGGACGGCCTCCAGCACGGCGTCGTAGGAGGTGGGGTCGGTCACGGTGGCGACGCTCGCGTGGTTCTTGGCGGAGGCGCGCACCATCGACGGGCCGCCGATGTCGATCTGCTCGACGCACTCCTCCTGGCTCGCGCCCGAGGCCACCGTCTGGGTGAACGGGTAGAGGTTGGAGATCACCAGGTCGAACGGCTCGACACCCAGCTCGCCGAGCTGACGGACGTGGTCGGGGTTGCGGGTGTCGGCGAGCAGGCCGGCGTGCACCTTCGGGTGCAGCGTCTTCACCCGTCCGTCGAGGCACTCGGGGAAGCCGGTGAGGTCCTCGACCTTCGTCACCGGGAGGCCGAGGTCGCCGATCAGCCTGGCGGAGCCACCGGTGGAGACCAGCTCGACGCCGGCCTCGTGCAGGCCGCGGGCGAGGTCGTCCAGCCCGGTCTTGTCGTAGACGGAGACGAGCGCGCGCTTGATCGGTCGGCGCTGGTCGGGGGCAGAGGTCACGGGCACTCCTTGAGAACGCTTCGGTCGATGAGGGCACCCAGGCGTTCGATGCACTCGACGTCACTCCCTGGTGGTCACCCACCTGCGCCAGTCGTGTGCGGCCAGGCTAGTCGACGCCGCCGAGCCTCACCCTGCGCCCGTCGATGGCGAAGCCCTCGCGGGCCATCCGGCCGACGTACTCGACCAGCTGCGGGCGCTCCGCCTGCTTGATCCGCTCGGTGAGCGCCTCGACGTCGTCGTCGTCCTCGACCGGCACCACGCACTGGGCGACGATCACCCCGGTGTCGACGCCCTCGTCCACGACGAACAGCGTCGCGCCGGCGACCTTCACGCCGTAGTCCAGCGCGTCGCGCGGTCCGTGGATCCCGGGGAAGGCCGGGAGCAGCGCGTTGTGGCTGTTGAGGTAGCGGCCGGCGAACCGGGCGAGGAAAGCAGGCCCGACGAGCTTGAGGAATCCGGCGGACACCACCAGCTCGGGCTCGTACGCGGCGACGTCGGCGGTCAGCGCGGCGTCCCACGTCTCCCGGGAGGTGAAGTCCCGGACGCGGCGGACGAAGGTCGGGATGCCGGCGCGCTCGGCTCGCGCCAGCCCCTCGATACCGTCGCGGTCCGCACCGACCGCGGCGATGCGCACGCCGTACGCCGGGTCCGCGCTCGCCTCGATCAGGGCCTGCAGGAGGGTGCCCGATCCGGAGACCAGGACGACGATCGGGGTCGGTGCTGTCACGGCGGGAAGGCTACCGAGTCAGACCCCGGGCGCGGCCGCCGCAGGTGCTGGGAGAGGATGAGGGCCCAGCGACAAGGAGTGATGTGACCGAGCAGAAGCGGGTGCTGCCACCCGGAGCCGTCCACTCACGTCGCGCTGCGTTCTACCTCCTGCTGGGGTTCCTCGCCTCGCTCATGCCGATGCCGTTCAACCTCGTCGCCCTCGTCCCGCTCGCCGTCGCCGTGTGGGCGTCGGTGCAGTGCCTGCGCGCCCTCGGCGCCTCGGGCGCTTCCAAGGGCATGCGGCTGTGGAGCGGCATCGGGCTCGCGCTGACGGTGGTGCTGTTCGTCATCGTCGCGATCCCGTACGCCTTCTACGAGTCGACCTTCGACTACCAGGAGTGCCAGGCCGGAGCCAACACTCAGGCCGCGCAGACGGCCTGCCAGACCCGGTTCGGCGAGAGCTCGGACCTGCTGCACCGGTTCATGCGGGAGGGCTGACCTCAGCGGCGGGTCCGCCACAGGTGCAGCGTCGTCGTGCTGACGAGCGCCCCGACGACGAGCTCGCCGATCAGCAGCGGGATGGCCAGCACCGACGGACCCACGTAGTCCAGCCTGGAGCCGGCGACGCCCATGCTCCCGGCGTACGCCACCGCCACCACACCGACGCCCGCGAGCGTCGCGGCCACGACGGCGGTCTGGACCTTCGACCGCCAGGAGGCCAGGGCCGCGAGCCCGCGCAGGGTGTACCAGCCGACGAAGGCGCCGACGGCGACCGGCGCCAGCGGAGCCAGCGGCGCCCACCACGGAGCCGCGCCCGCCTCGGGAAGCGCACCGAGCACGGGGACGAGCGGCAGGATCCCCGGCGTGACCGAGGCGTGGCCCACGGTGACCGCCCCCAGGTGCAGGCTCGCGCCGCTCAGCCAGGTCGCGGCGTAGGCGGCGAAGTTCGGAGCGGCGAACAGCTGGCCGCCGGTCAGGATCGTCCCGCCGATGATGCCGGCGTCCAGCTCGCCGTTGATCTGGGTCACCCGGCTCCAGGAGGTCACGACCGCGAGGAGTACGAGCGCCAGGCCGAGCGCCAGCAGGACGCCCGTGCCCACCAGGGCCGGACGCAACGCGCGGACCAGGACGGCCGGCCGCTCGCGCACCCAGCGGGCGGGCCGCGCGGAGGCGATGCCGTCGCCGCGGCGGTCGTCGCGCCACAGCGCCCACAGCACACCGAGGACCGCCACCACCACGGCACCGGGGACCACCAGGAGCGGGTTCGGGCGAGCGGGGCCGGTCCACCCGACGAGCGCGAGCACGACGCCGGTGAGGGCGTACCCGGCCACGTACGCCAGCGCGACCCGGAACCATAGGCCGCTCGTCCGCCGCGTCAGCTGCACCAGAACGCTGGTCGCGGCCAGACGGGCGAGCAGGACCGCGGCCGCCGTGAGCAGGAGAGGCGGTGCGACCACGCTCGCCCCGTCGTCCGGCACACCGAGCGGGGCGCGGTGGGCGAGGGTCCACCCGTCGGCGGCGATGCTGAGGGCGTCCGACCAGCTCGTGGTGCTGTGGGCGTCGGCGAACCAGGCGGCCATCACCGGCAGGACCAGCAGCAGCGCGAGGGCGACCGCCCCGACCGCGCCGTACCCGGCGGCGGCGAGCAGCAGGCGTGGTGGCCGGTCGGTGGACGGCGTCGGGACGATCTGGCGGGTGCGTTCGAGCAGACTCATGGCCGCTCCATCGTCACCGCCGCGCACCCCGAACCCCGGGAGCCGCGCCGTCCCTCCGGCAAATCGTGGCCAGCAGTACAGCCATGCGTGTGCCGGGGGCCAGCTTCTGCCGGACAGGGCGGCGGGGGACGACGAACGGCCGGTCATCCACGAGGGGTGACCGGCCGTCGTACGCGTGGACCTACTTCGTGAGGCCCTGCATGATCTCGCGCATCAGCTCCGCGGTCTCGGACGGCGTCTTGCCGACCTTGACGCCGGCGGCCTCGAGGGCTTCCTTCTTCGCGGCGGCCGTGCCGGAGGAGCCGGACACGATGGCGCCGGCGTGGCCCATGGTCTTGCCCTCCGGAGCGGTGAAGCCGGCGACGTAGCCGACGACCGGCTTGGTCACGTGGTCCTTGATGTACGCGGCCGCGCGCTCCTCGGCGTCGCCGCCGATCTCGCCGATCATGACGATCGCGTCGGTCTCGTCGTCCTTCTCGAACGCCTCGAGCGCGTCGATGTGGGTGGTGCCGATGATCGGGTCGCCGCCGATGCCGATGGCCGAGGAGAAACCGAACTCCCGCAGCTCGTACATCATCTGGTACGTCAGCGTGCCCGACTTGGAGACCAGGCCGATGCGGCCGGGGCCGGCGATGTCGGCCGGGATGATGCCCGCGTTGGACTTCCCGGGGCTGATCAGGCCCGGGCAGTTCGGGCCGATGATGCGGGTCGCCTTGTTGACCGAGTAGTTGTAGAACTCCGCGGTGTCCTTGACGGCGATGCCCTCGGTGATGACGACGGCCAGCGGGATCTCGGCGTCGATCGCCTCGATGACGGCCGACTTGGCGAACGCCGGCGGCACGAAGACGACCGAGACGTTGGCGCCGGTGGCCTCGATGGCTTCCTTGACCGTGCCGAAGACGGGGATCTGGTGCCCGCCGTCGAACTCGACCTCGGTGCCGGCCTTACGCGGGTTCACACCACCGACGATGGTGGTGCCGGACGCGAGCATGCGCTGGGTGTGCTTCATGCCCTCGGAGCCGGTCATGCCCTGGACGATGACCTTGCTGTCAGCGTTGAGAAAGATTGCCATTGCTCCGGGTCCTTACTTCGCCGCGGCGAGCTCGGCGGCCTTGGCCGCGGCGCCGTCCATGGTCTCTTCGATGGTGACGAGCGGGTGGTTGCGCTCGGCGAGGATGCGGCGACCCTCCTCGACGTTGTTGCCGTCCAGGCGGACGACGAGCGGCTTGGTCGCCTCGTCGCCCAGCTTGTCCAGGGCGCCGACGATGCCGTTGGCGACCGCGTCGCAGGCGGTGATGCCGCCGAAGACGTTCACGAACACGCTCTTGACCTGCTCGTCACCGAGGATGACGTGCAGACCGTTGGCCATGACCTCGGCCGAGGCGCCGCCGCCGATGTCGAGGAAGTTGGCCGGCTTGGGGTGCTCGCCCGCACCGCCCGTGACCTTCTCACCCGCGTACGCGACGACGTCCAGGGTCGACATGACCAGGCCCGCGCCGTTGCCGATGATGCCGACGTCGCCGTCGAGCTTGACGTAGTTGAGGCCCTTCTCCTTGGCCTGTGCCTCCAGCGGGTCGGCGGCGGCCTTGTCCTCCAGCGCCGCGTGCTCCGGCTGGCGGAAGTCGGCGTTGCCGTCCAGCGTGACCTTGCCGTCGAGGGCGACGATCTCGCCGTCGTCGGTCTTGACCAGCGGGTTGACCTCGACCAGGGTCGCGTCCTCGTCGCGGTAGACCTCCCACAGCTTCTGCAGGACGGGCACGATCTTGGCGCCCGTCTCGGCGTCGAAGCGGGCGGCGTCCACGATCTCGCGGGCCTTCGCCTCATCGATGCCGACGTTCGGGTCGACGGCGACGCGGGCCAGCGCCTCCGGACGCTCGACCGCCAGCTGCTCGATGTCCATGCCGCCCTCCTTGGAGCACATGGCGAGGTAGCGACGCTCGGCACGGTCCAGCAGGATCGAGAAGTAGTACTCCTCGGCGATCTTGGCGCCCTGGGCGATCATCACGGTGCCGACGGTGTGGCCCTTGATGTCCATGCCGAGGATCTGCGCGGCGTGCTGCTCGGCCTCGTCCGCGGACTTGGCGACCTTGACGCCGCCGGCCTTACCGCGACCGCCGGTCTTGACCTGTGCCTTGACGACGGTGACCCCGCCCGACCTGGCACCGATCTCCTCGGCCGCGGCCTTGGCGTCCGCCGGCGTCGTGGCGACCTTGCCCGCCAGCACCGGTACACCGTGCGCCTCGAACATGTCGCGCGCTTGGTACTCGAAAAGATCCACGGGGAATCTGCTCCATCGTCATTGAAGGGATCGTCCTTGGTGAGGGTATCCCCGCGCCGAGGGGCCGCTGACGGCGAGCAGCGCGGACCACGCTCACGCGCAACGTTCTACACCCGCGAGGCCGCGAAGCCGTACTCGGGGAACGTGCGCGTGAGCGGGGTCACACGGGTCAGGCGGCCTTCGGGACCGTGATCGTGTTGAGGTCCTTCGTGGCGTACGACCACACCATGGCGCCGATGGTGTCGGTGTTCTTGTCGAGCGCGTCCAGGTCCAGGTTCTGGCTGGTGTCGCACGACTGGTGGTAGCAGGGATCGAACTCAGCGCCCGCCTCGCCGCCCCACTTGTCCGCCTGCGCCTGGGACTTGGTCTCCTCGCCGCCGGAGTAGACGCCACCGGTCGGGATGCCGGCGTCGATGAACGCCGCGTGGTCGCTGCGGCCCTGCGGGTCGGTGTACTCCCACTTCACACCGACCTCGTCGTAGTGCGCGGTGAGATCGTCACGGATGCCGTTGCCGTTGGAGTTGTCGTCGTAGACGAAGTAGCCGGGGTTCGGCGAGGCGATCATGTCGAAGTTGGTGTAGCTCGCGATGGCCGACGTGTCGCCGCTGCTGAGCGAGTCGACGTAGTGGGTCGAGCCGTAGAGGCCCTGCTCCTCGGCGCCCCAGAACGCGAACCGCACGGTGTTCGTGGGCTTCTCGCCGGACTTCGCGTACGTCAGGGCGGTCTCCAGGACGCCGGCGGTGCCGCTGCCGTTGTCGTTGATGCCGGGCCCCTCCTCGACGCTGTCCAGGTGCGAGCCGAACATCACGACCTTGCCGGACGTGCCGCCCGGCCAGTCGGCGATGACGTTGTACGACGTGCCGTTCGGGCTGTCGAACTCCTGGACGGTGGTCGTGAAGCCGGCCTCGTCCAGCTTGCCCTTCACGTAGTCGACCGACGCCTGGTAGCCGGCGCTGCCGGCGGCGCGGTTGCCCCCGTTGTCGTCGGCGATCTTCTGCAGCTGGTCCAGGTGGGCCTTGGTCGCGTCGACCGGGATGTCGGGTCCGGCGAGGGTCGGCACGGCGGCGAGACCGGTCCGCTCGGGTGCGCTGATGGCTCCGGCCACGCTGGGGTGGGCGAACGTCGCGGCAGCGACGACTCCGGTCAGGGCGGCCAGGGGGCGCAGGTACGGCATGGGTCTCCTCCGTCGGTTCACCCGACCGGTCGGCCGGGTGGCCCTCCACGCTGTCGGCCGTGGCGTCGTCTGTGAACCGCGGATGTCGAGAGTGAGTCCGTTCCTGACCGGAACATGGCCGGCCGCGGAGGTCGCCTTGGTACGCCGGGGCGGGCGGCCCGCCGCGGGGCTCCGTTCACCGTCGCGCCCCGGAACGGGGAACGGCCCCCGGAGCCGCAGCTCCGGGGGCCGTTCGGTGGACCGTCACGAGGTGATCGGTCAGGGGGTCTCGGCCTGCTTCGGCACACCGATCGCGTCGAACGCCTTGGCGACGCCGACGCTCTGCGCCGAGCCCGCGCCGTACAGGTCCTTGGCGGACTTGATCGCGGCGTCGCGAGCGGCCGGGTAGTCGCTGCGCTTGGTCAGGTAGACCGACAGCGCGCGGTACCAGACCTTCTCGGCGGCGTCGCGGCCCACGCCGGTCACCGTCGAGCCGTCACACGTCGGGCTGTTGTACGCCACGCCGTTGACCGTCTTGGCGCCCGAGCCCTCCGAGGCCAGGAAGAACCAGTGGTTCAGCGGGCCCGAGGAGTAGTGCGGGTCGAGCTTCTTGACCGTGGAGTCCCAGCAGTCGCGGGACTTGCCGTCCTTGGAGGGCTGGTCCATGTACCGCAGCGGCTTGCCGTCGCCGCGGATGTTGATCTCCTCGCCGATCAGGTAGTCACCCGGGTCGGAGGCATTGGCGGCGTTCCACTCCACGGCGGTGCCGAAGATGTCGGAGGTCGCCTCGTTCAGACCGCCCGCGTCGCCGCGGTAGACCAGGCCTGCGGTGTTCTCGGTGACACCGTGGCTCATCTCGTGGCCGGAGACGTCGAGCGAGGTCAGCGGGTTGGCGTTGTTGATGCCGTCGCCGTACGTCATCTGCGTGCCGTCCCAGAACGCGTTGACGTACGCGTCGCCGTAGTGCACCCGGGAGGGAGCGCCCTTGCCGGTGTCCCAGATGCCGCGCCGGCCGAGCACAGTGTTGTAGTAGTCGTACGTCTTGTCCGCGCCGTACTGCGCGTCGACGGCGGCCGACTGCCGGTCGGTGGTGGAGCCGTTGCCCCACACGTCGTCGGCGTCGGTGAACTGCGTGCCCGTGCCCTTGGTGGCGCCGTTGAGGTCGGTGGTGAACGCACCGGTCGTCGGGTTCTTCAGCTGGTAGGACGGGGCCGCGCCGCTGGTGGACAGGGTCACGTCGCCGACGTGGATGCCGTGGCCGGTGCCGTCGGCGATCTCGTCCCAGCTGTCCAGCACCTTGCCGTTGCGGGCGTCGACGAACGTGTGCAGCCGCGACGGGGTCTGGTCGGCGCGGACGCCGCTGCGCAGGATGTCGTACGCCAGCCGCGGGCCGTGGTCGGTGACCAGGACGACGAGCTCGGTCGTGGTCGAGGCGGCCTTGAGGTCACCGACGGCGACCTTGCTCGCGGCGGCCGAGCGGGACAGCGAGGCGCTGGTCGACGCGACGGCGACGGACGCCCGGCCCGATGTGCCGGCGAGAGCACCCTTGCCGTTGCGGTGGGCGACGAAGTCCCCGCCGACGACGCGCAGGCCCTGGAAGGTGCGCTCGTACCGGACGTGGGTCGTGCCGTCGCGGTCGCTCACGACCGTCTTGACCTGGAGGGCCTCGCCCGAGCCCAGGTGCAGAGCGGCGGCCATGTCGGCGACGCGTGACTTCTCGACGGCCACGGAGGCCGGCCCGGACGGAGCCGGGCTCGCCGAGCCGAGGCCAGCGGCGTGGGCGGACAGGGGTGCGGCGACGGCCAGAGCCAGACAGGTCGTGCCGGCAGCCATGGTGATGCGCTTCACGAATGAAACTCCTCTCGACGCGGTGCGCGACGGGGGTGGCGCACCGACCTTCAGGAGGATGCCGCAGCAGGGCCGATCATGGGCGGCAACGGCGGAACTCGTCGCGGGTCGCGCGGATCAGGCCTGGGCGGAGGTGCCGACGTGCTCTCGGACCCAGCCGACGATCTCGCCGGTCGTGGCGCCCGGGGTGAACACCTTCTGCACGCCCATCCGCGCCAGCTCGGGCACGTCCTCGTCGGGGATGATCCCGCCGCCGAAGACCACGATGTCGGCGGCGTCGCGCTCGCGCAGCAGCTCGGTGACGCGAGCGAACTGCGTCATGTGGGCCCCGGAGAGGACCGAGAGGCCCACGGCGTCGGCGTCCTCCTGGATGGCGGCCTCCACGATCTGCTCCGGCGTCTGGTGCAGACCGGTGTAGATGACCTCCATGCCCGCGTCCCGCAGGGCGCGGGCGACGACCTTGGCTCCCCGGTCGTGCCCGTCCAGTCCGGGCTTGGCGACGACGACGCGCAACGGTGCGGCACTCATGGGTCGCAGCGTAGCTCTCGGTGAGACGGCGCTCACACGCGCCTGGGCGCTGATAGCACCATCTGTGACCCACGTCGCTACTCATCGGTAAGGAGAGACAGAGGTCACACGAATGTCTGCGAAACCGCGCGTTCACAGGTGATCAGGCGAACAGATCAGCGGGCTCGGCCCCTTTCGTCCACAGATTTCGTCGCGTTCGGGCCACGTCACGAACAGATCACGTTAGGGTTGCGCCCGGCCCACCGTCCCCCATTGCAGAAGTTGGTGCCATCTTGTCCCGGAACTATCAGGGGCGTCACCGCGCTGTGTCGATCTCTCCGATGCAGAGCGCACGGGTCGCACTACCCGCTCTCGCAGCCGCGTCTCTCACCGTCGCCGCCGCCGGCACGGCGTTCGCGACCGATGGAGGCTCGCAGGCCAGCAGCGGTCACCTCACCACCGGCGCAGCGGACACCACGCAGTGGACCCGCGGTCAGGCCCAGACGGCCTCCCGGTCCATGTCGACCGTCGCGTCCAGCTCCGCCGCCGCCAAGGCGCGCACGGCCGCCGCCGCGAAGACGCGGGCCCGGATCGACGCGGCCAACAAGGCGCTCACCGCCAAGAACTTCGCTGCACGTCGCGCCGCGCTGGGTGCGATCGACTCCAGCAACGGCACCATGACCAGCTACTCGGCCCCCGCGCCGAAGCCGGCCGCCAAGCCCGCCGCGCCCGCTCCCCGGGTCAGCCGGTCCGCGCCCGCTCCGCAGGCGCCCTCGACCAGCAACGGCTGGGTCCGCCCGCTCAGCGGCGGCACGTACACCTCCGGCTTCGGCAGCCGTTGGGGCCGGCTGCACGCCGGTGTCGACTTCGCCACCCCGATCGGCACCACCCTGCGCGCCATGAACGACGGCGAGATCACCGCGGTGGGCTACTACGGCGGCCAGGGCCTGCGGGTCAACATCCGCTTCGACAACGGCACCGAGGCCGTCTACGCGCACATGTCGCGCGCGACGGTGTCCGTCGGCGAGCACGTGTCGGCCGGCGAGCGCCTCGGCCTGTCGGGCAACACCGGCAACTCCACCGGGCCGCACCTGCACCTGGAGATCCACATCGGCGGGGAGCCCATCAACCCCTACCCGTGGCTGTCCGCGCGAGGGCTCATCTGAGTCCCAGCGCCTTGACGACGGCGAAGGCCGCCACCCCAGGTCGGGTGGCGGCCTTCGCCGTCGTCTCAGAGCTTCTCGACCGGGGCGTAGCGCAGCAGCAGCCGCTTCACGCCGGTGTCCCCACCGAAGTCGACGTGCGCCATGGCCCGCTCGCCCTGCCCCTCGACCCGCACGACCGTGCCGAGCCCGAACGAGTCGTGGGTGACCTTGTCGCCGGAGTCCAGCGAGATGACGGGACGGTTGCCGGGGCTGCGGACGCCCGGACGGCTCGCGAGCCGCGCCACGGCCGGGGTGGTCGAGCGCGGTGAGCCGGTCGGCGCCACCCGTTCCCAGTCGATGAGGTGGGACGGGATCTCGTCCAGGAACCGCGACGGCGGGTTGTACTGCGGGGCACCCCACGCCGACCGCACCTGGGCGCGGGACAGGTGGAGCCGCTCGCGCGCCCGGGTGATGCCGACGTACGCCAGCCGCCGCTCCTCCTCCAGCTCGGTGTTGTCCCCGAGCGAGCGCAGGTGCGGGAAGGTGCCGTCCTCCATGCCGGTGAGGAAGACGACCGGGAACTCCAGGCCCTTGGCAGTGTGGAGCGTCATCATCGTGATGACGCCGCCGTCCTCGGCCTGTTCGGCGCCCTCCTCGTCGGGGATCTCGTCGGAGTCGGCGACCAGCGAGACCTGCTCCAGGAAGTCCTCCAGGCTGCCGTCGGGGTAGGCCTCGTCGAACTCGCGCGCGACCGCGACGAGCTCGGCGAGGTTCTCGACGCGGGTCTCGTCCTGGGGGTCGTGGCTGGCGCGCAGCTCGGTGAGGTAGCCGGAGCGGTCCAGGATCGCCTCCAGCAGGTCACCGGCGCCGGCGCCCGCCTCGCGGGTCTCACGCAACCCCTCCAGCAGTGCGGTGAACCCCTTGATGGCGGTGAGCGACCGGGTCGCGATGCCGGGTGCGTCCTCGGCCCGGCCCAGGGCAGCGACGAACGGGATGCGCTCCCGCTCGGCCAACGTGGACACGCACGCCTCGGCCCGGTCGCCGATGCCGCGCTTGGGGACGTTGAGGATGCGTCGCAGGTTGACGGTGTCCGCGGGGTTGGAGACCACCCGCAGGTAGGCGAGCGCGTCCTTGACCTCGCGGCGCTCGTAGAACCGGGTGCCGCCGACGACCTTGTACGGCAGCCCGACCCGGACGAACACCTCCTCGATCGCGCGCGACTGGGCGTTGGTGCGGTAGAAGACCGCGACGTCCTGTGGCTTGACGCCCTCCTTGTCGCCGAGCCGGTCGATCTGGCGGGCGATGAAGGCCGCCTCGTCGTGCTCGGAGTCGGCGACGTACCCGATGATCGCGGCGCCGTCCCCGGAGGAGGTCCACAGGTTCTTCTTGCGCCGGTCGGGGTTCTTCTCGATCACGGCGTTGGCGGCCTGCAGGATGGTCTGGGTGGAGCGGTAGTTCTGCTCCAGCAGGATCGTGCGGGCGTCGGGGTAGTCCTTCTCGAACTCCACGATGTTGCGGATGGTCGCCCCGCGGAAGGCGTAGATCGACTGGTCGGCGTCGCCCACCACGCACAGCTCGGCCGGCGGGACGGTGCCCAGCGCCGGGTCCTCCAGGGTGTGACCGACCAGCTCCTTCACCAGGACGTACTGCGCGTGGTTGGTGTCCTGGTACTCATCGACCATCACGTGCCGGAACCGGCGTCGGTAGTGCTCGGCGACGTCCGGGAACGCCTGCAGGATGTTGACGGTGGTCATGATCAGGTCGTCGAAGTCCATCGCGTTGGCCTGCCGCAGCCGGCGCTGGTAGGCGCTGTACGCCTCGGCGAGCGTCCGCTCCTGATGGGTGCCCTCGACGACCTGCGAGGCGTACGTCTCCTCGTCGACCAGCTCGTTCTTGAGGTTGCTCACCTGGTGGGTGAACGAGCGTGGCGGGTAGCGCTTGGGGTCCAGGTCCATGTCGCGCAGCACCATCGCCATCAGCCGCTGGCTGTCCGCGGCGTCGTAGATGGAGAAGGTCGACCTCATCCCGATCTTGCCGGCCTCGCGGCGCAGGATGCGCACGCACGCGGAGTGGAACGTGGAGACCCACATCGCCTTGGCCGCCCCGCCGACCAGCTGCTCGACGCGCTCACGCATCTCGGCCGCGGCCTTGTTGGTGAAGGTGATCGCGAGGATCTGCCCCGGCTGCGCGCCGCGCTCGGCGAGCAGGTAGGCGATCCGGTGGGTGAGCACCCGGGTCTTGCCCGAGCCGGCACCGGCCACGATGAGCAGCGGGCTGCCGTGGTGGACGACCGCCTCGCGCTGCTGCGGGTTCAGCCCCTCCAGCAGCTGCTCGGCGTCGGGTCGTCCGGGCCGCTCCCCCTCCGGACCGTGACCGAGGCTCGCCCAGGTGGGTACGCCGCGCTCGTCCACCTCCCCCTGCCGCTGGTGATCCAGCAGGTCGGTGGTGGGAGACGCCTGGGCAGGCGTCAGTCCGGGCAGAGGAAGGTCATCGAACAGGCTGCTCATCTCGACGCCAACCCTACGTCGATTCACCGACACGGCATGAGCGTGCTCCCGCCTCCTCGCCGAGAGGACCAGCAATGGCCGAGAGGACCACCGTTCCGACCCGGATACGTGGTCCTCTCGGCGAGTGAGTGGGCCTCTCGGCGGGGGCCCGGAACGGGGGCTACGGCGGCCGGCGGGATGCCGTACGGTCGGCGCGTGATCCGACTGATCGAGCCCGACGCCGCGCTGCACACCACCTGGCTGGAGGCGATGGCCGAGTTCGACGGCGCCCGTCTGCACGGGTTCGGGACGCACCGCTTCGAGGGCGTCGACCTGTCGGACCCGAGCGAGTTCGGACGCTGGCTGGAGGAGCAGCAGCGCGGTCGTACCGATCCGCCCGAGGGCCTGGTTCCCGCGTCGCTGTACTGGATCGTCGACGACGCCGAGCCCGGCCGGGTCCTGGGGTCGCTCAGCCTGCGGCACGAGCTCAACGAGTTCCTGCTGAACGAGGGCGGCCACATCGGGTACGGCGTACGCCCGTCCGCCCGCGGTCGCGGCGTGGCGACCGCCGCCCTGCGCGCCTCCCTGGACGAGGCGCGCGCGCTCGGACTCGAACGGGTCCTGGTGACCTGCGACGACGACAACGAGGCGTCCCGCCGGACGATCCTGGGCGGCGGCGGTGTCCTGGAGGACGTCCGAAACGGACGTGAGCGCTACTGGATCGACCTGCAAGACTGAGCCGGTGACGGCTACTCCCGCGACCCCGTACCTCGACGCTCGCCTCGCGAAGGAGCAGCAACAACAACGGCTTCCGTCGATCGCGGCGGCCCTGGTCCGTGGCGGACAGGTCGTGTGGAGCGGCGCGGCGGGCACGGTCGACGCTCGTGCGGACGGGCCGGCCGCGACCCCGGAGACGCAGTACCGCATCGGGTCGATCACCAAGTCCGTCGTGGCGGTCGGCGTGCTGCGGCTCGTCGCCGACGGGCGGGTGGCGGTCACCGACCCGATCCGACGACACCTGCCCGAGCTCGACGAGACGCTCGACGGAGTCAGCGTCCTGCAGCTGCTCACCCAGTCCGCGGGCCTGCACGCCGAGACCACCGGGCCGTGGTGGGAGCGCTCCCCCGGCATCACCTGGGAGGACCTGCTGCCGTCCGTCCGGCCCGCGCACGACCCGGGCCGGCGCTTCCACTACAGCAACGTCGGGTACGCGGTGCTCGGCCGCCTGATCGAGGTCGAGCGCGGGCGGCCGTGGTTCGAGGTGCTGCAGGAGGAGGTCCTGCGCCCGCTCGGGATGACGCGCACGTCGTACGACGCCGTCGCGCCGAGCGCACCCGGACTGGCCGTGCACCCGCTGACCGACCTGGTGCACACCGAGCCCGCGCACGACGCCGGCGCGATGGCACCGGCGGGCCAGCTGTGGTCGACCGTCGGCGACCTGGCCCGGTTCGCGACGTTCCTGCAGGCCGGCGACACCGACGTCCTGCCCGAGGAGCTGCACCGGGCGATGCAGGTCCCGACCACGGTCGTCGACACCCCCGGGCAGTCGTGGACGCGGGCGTACGGGATCGGACTGGACGTCTACAACCGTGACGGCACCCGGTTCGTCGGGCACGGTGGGTCGATGCCCGGCTTCCAGGCCGGCGTGCGGGTGGACCCGGAGACCGGCGACGGGGTCACCCTGCTCACCAACTCCACCGGCGGCCCGGGCGCGGCCGTCGCCTGGGACCTGCTGGAGCTGCTGGAGCAGCACGACCCGCGGCGGGTCACCGCCTGGCACACCGAGACGGACGCGACCGACATGGCGCACGTCGTCGGCGGCTGGCACTGGGGTCCGCGCCGGATGGAGCTGCGCAGCGCACCCGGCGGCGAGCTCGAGCTCAGCGTGCCCGGCGAGTCGGGTCGCTGGTCCCGGTTCGTGCCGGCGGCGGACGGCACCTGGACCGGCACGGAGGACTACTGGGCCGGCGAGACGCTGCGCGCGCACGGCGACGGGCCTCGCGCGGCGTACCTGGACCTGGGTTCCTTCCGCCTCACCCGCGACCCGTACGACCCGGCCGCGGACCTGCCCGGCGGAGCCGACCCGGCGGGCTGGCACGCCTGACGGGCACAATGCTCGGGTGAACGTCGACCACTGGCTGCTGACGATCCCACCCGTGGCGGTCTACCTGCTCGCGGGCGCGGTGGTCGGGCTGGAGAGCCTCGGGATCCCGCTGCCGGGTGAGATCGTCCTGGTCGCCGCGGCCGTCCTGTCCAGCCGGCACGAGCTCGCGGTCAGCCCGCACGGTGTCGCGATCGCGGGAGTGCTCGGGGCCGTGATCGGCGACTCCATCGGGTACGTCGTCGGCCGCCGCTACGGGGACCGCCTGTTCGGGGTGCTCGGACGCCGGTTCCCCGACCACGTGAACGACGACGTCCTCGCGTACGCCCGTCACGTGTTCAGCCGGTACGGCATGGCGGCGGTGTTCTTCGGGCGGTTCGTCGCCCTGCTGCGCATCTTCGCCGGCCCGCTGTCCGGCTCGATGCGGATGCACTACCCGCGGTTCCTCCTCGCGAACGTCACCGGCGCGATCGCCTGGGCCGCCGGGACGACGTACCTCGTCTACTACCTGGGCACGGCGGCGGAGTCGTGGCTGAAGGGCTTCTCCTTCGTCGGGCTCGGGATCGCCCTGGCCTTCGGGATCACGCTGTCGACCCTGCTGCGCCGGCACCTGCAGGACAACGTCCGGGCGTACGCCGAGCAGCGCCGCTCGCAGGAAGCCGCCTGAGGCCTTCGGGCGCTACGGCGTGAGCCGGTAGAAGCGCCAGGTGTCGTGCTCGACCGGCAGCACCTCCACCTGCGTGAAGCCCGCGTCGGTCGCGTACCGGCGCAGCGTCTGCGGACGCATCACCGTCCCGGTCGCGGCGGAGCCCGGCGTGGCCATGCTGTCCGGCAGGCATACCAGGATGCTGAAGCCGTACATCATCCGCTCGACGTCGTCCCCCGGTGCCGTGAGCTCCTCGGCCACCTTCATGTCGCCGACCAGGACGACCCCGTCGGGTGAGGCGAGCGCGCGCACGGCCCGGAGTGCCTCGACCGGGTGCGGCAGGTCGTGCAGGCACTCGAACGCCGTGACCAGGTCGTAGGAGGTGGCGGCCGGGACCTGTCCGATGTCGACGTGGCGGACCTCGACCCGCTCGGACAGGCCGGCGGCGGCGACGTTCGAGCGGGCCAGTGCCACGGATGCCTCGTCCAGGTCGAAGGCGTCCACGTGCGACTCGGGGAAGCCGTGCGCCAGGGCGATCGACGACCACCCGGCGCCGCACCCGACGTCGGCCACGCGACCTCCGGCGCGCAGCCGCTCGACCACGTCGGGCAGCGCCGGCAGCCACTCCGTGGCGAGCAGGTGCAGGTACGCCGGACGGTTGAGGTCCGCCTCGGACTCGCGCATGTCGGTGCCGTACGCCGCCCACGGCACACCGCCGCCGCTGGTGACCGCGTCGCCGATGGCCGGCACCATCCGCGCCGCGGCCGCGAGCTGCCGGGCCAGCGGCGCCAGGAACAGCAGCGAGTCGGCGTCGGTGAGCACCTCGGCCGCGCCCTCGGCGAGGGTGTGACGACGATCGGCGCAGGCGGCGGAGTCATCGATGACGACGAACCCGGTGACGGCCTGCTGCTCCAGCCACTCGCGCACGTACCGCTCGCTGGTGCCCGTGGCCGCGGCCAGCTCGGAGACGGTACGTCCCGGCTCGGCAGCGAGGGCACGGTAGAACCCGAGCCGGTCACCGAGCGCGATCGAGAGCACGTCCATCATCTGCACGCAGGCACCGGCGATCCGGTCGGCCAGGTCCTCGGCTGTGCTCATGACGCCTCCCTGCCGCTCAGTGAACGCCGCCGTCACCGCCCGGTCAACAGCGCGCTGCGCCGCTGGCGGTGACCCCTAGTTCCAGCCGGCGGCGATGACGACGTTGAGGACTCCCAGCCAGCCGGCGGCGCTCACCAGGCCCACCTGGTCGCCACCGGCGCGGCGCGACCGGCCTCGCGCGATCTCGGCGAACGCGACGGCCGCGAGCGCGACCAGCAGCTTCAGGCCGATCTTCGCGTGGTCGGGGTCCTTGTCGAGCGAGTCGACCCCCTCCGCCAGCCCGACGAGGATCAGGCCGGTGACGATCTGCGCCCGCGCGCCCCACACCATCAGCGCGGTGGGACGAGGCGCCTTCATGACGGCGAACCAGCCGCCGACGAGCGCTGCCATCCCGAGCAGGTGGGCGATCACCACGACGTTGTAGACGAGGTCCATGACCGCGGAGCCTAGTCAGCGGATCAGGCGCAGGGATGAACGCCGGGCCGACCGGGACGCTCGATGCCGCGGGCGTCCAGGATCGACTCCAGCAGCGTCGGTCGCGCGGGCATCAGGCCGTCCGCGCAGGTGTCGATGATGCGGTTGTACGTGGCGGCGTCGTCCGGCGCCGTGCCGCTGAACCAGACGTGCACCGCGTACCCGTCGGGGTGTGCTCGGGCGACGAACTCCTTGGTCGCGACCGGGATGCCCTGGTACGTCACGGGCACCTGCAGGGCGACCGTGCCCTCGATCGGCCGGACGCCGGCGAGGTAGTACTGCAGCAGCCCGTTCATCCCCGGGGCGAGCGGCACCCGCGGGGCGCGGGCGTGGAAGTCGGCCAGCGCCGTGTCGTTGAACGAGGTGACGATGACGTCGGTGCGACCGGACTTGTCCAGCAGGTCCGCGAGCAGCCGGCCGGTGCGCTCGAACGAGGCGGTGTCGGAGTCGGCGGTGCCCTTGATCTCGATGTTGATCGGCGTGGTCGGGAACGCCTTCAGCACCTCGCGCAGTGTCGGGACGGTGAAGTCCTTCGGCTTGTAGCCGGCGACCTTCGGGTGGCCGTGCCGGGCGCCGCGCAGCGGGTACGCGCTGTCCGGCAGGCCGTGCACCGCGCTACGGCCCGGCACGAACCAGTACGCGGCGTCGAGCGCCTTGATCTGATCGAGCGTGTGGTCGACGACCCGGCCGGTGCCGTCGGTGGTCTCGTCGAGCGTGGCGTTGTGGATCACCACGAGCTGACCGTCGGCCGTGGACTGCACGTCCAGCTCGAGCATGTCCGCGCCGAGAGCGGCCGCCCGGCGGAAGGCGTACATGGTGTTCATCGGCGCCTCGGCCTCACCGCCGGAGTGCGCCATGTTCATGACCCGCTGCGTCAGCCAGGGGTTCGGCGGCGTGCCGGCCGCCCGGGCGGGGCTGCCCGAGACGACCGCGAGGAGCACGGCCAGGACGGTGACGACGACGGCACGCACGCGCATGGGCCGAGGCTAGCGCCGGGATCAGCGGCCGGCGGTCGGGTCGCGGAAGTCGATGTAGGCGTCGCTCATCCGCTTGGACTGGCCCGGCGTGAACATGTCCATGCACGAGTCCTGCGTGTAGTCCATGAAGTTGTGGATCGGGTCGAGCCCGGGCGCGGTGCAGGTGTCGGCGCCGACCGGGCAGTCGAACTGCGGCTGCGCCTCGCGCGGGGTGTCGGCCACGCCGTCGCCGCTGGCCGAGCAGCCGCCCTGGAAGGTGTGCTCCAGCATCAGCCAGTGCCCGACCTCGTGGACCAGCGTGTCGCCGAGGCCGTACTTCCAGGGCCGTCCCGTGTCGGGGTTCACGCCGCCGGGCATCGACTCGTCCAGCATCACGACGCCGTCGATGAAGTCGCGTCCGTTGTTGTAGCCCTTGGGGAAGTAGGACCAGCCGAGCAGGCCGCCCCCGATGTTGGCGACGTAGACGTTCAGGGTGCGCGCGTCGCCCTCGTACAGTGCCTTCTTCATGTCCCGCTCGACGCCCGCCTTGCCCGGGACGACCGTCGACCAGGTCGGGTTGACCGTGTGCGTCGTCTTCACCAGCGAGAACCGGAACGGGGTGTTCGCGGCGGTGGACGCCGTACGGCCGGAGTAGGAGTCGTTCATCACCCGCATCTGCGCCGAGATCATCGTGTTCATGCGGGTGTTCTCGGCCGAGATGAGCGCGTGGTCGGAGACCACGTGGAAGATCGTCGGCACGTTCACCGAGCCGCTCGCCATGAGCGGGTGCGGCTTGATGACGCCGTACTTGTTCGCCTCGTTCTTGGAGTAGAGCTCCGGCTCCTTGACGGTCGATCCCTTGACGACGCGCGCGGCCGAGGGACCGCAGGAGGCGGAGCCGCTGGATGCCTTGGCGACCGGGGCACTGCCGACCGCGTGCGGCGACGCGACGCTGGGGCCGACCCCCATCAGCACCGTCGCAGTCATCGCACCGCACACACCGAGAACACGTCGAGCCGTCATGGGGAGCCACCTCGTTCGCGGGCCCGGGCGTCCCGCTGGAGGTCAGCAGACACCCGGCCACGGGCGCGGTCAAGCGATTCGGCGCGATCCGGCGGTCCGGCTCCGCCTTCCGCCCGGCGTCCGGCGCCGCCGTCCGGCGTGCCCGCCCTCCCTCCCGCTCGGCCGAGTGCGCGTGTCCTGCGGGTTTCACTGTGGAAAACCAGCAGGACAGGCGCACTCGGCACGGCAGGCGTACGTCAGATCAGGTCGTACGCCTTCAGCTCGGGCTCGGTCATCAGGCGGGAGCGAATCAGGAACCGCACGCCCTCGGGCGCCTCCAGGCTGAAACCGCTCCCCCGGCCCGGCACCACGTCGACGGTCAGGTGGGTGTGCTTCCAGTACGCGTACTGCGAGACCGACATCCAGAACGGGATGGGCTTCTCCACGCCCTCCACGAGCAGGTCCTGCAGATGGATGTCGGCGTCGCCGGTGATGAAGTCACCGTCGGCGAAGCACATGGGCGAGCTGCCGTCGCAGCAGCCGCCGGACTGGTGGAACATCACGGGTCCGTGCGTGCCGACGAGACGGCGGAGCAGGTCCGCCGCCTCGTCGGTGAGCTCGACCCGGGTGGGCGTGCTCGTGGTCACGGGGCTCCCTTCCTGTCGCGAGGTCTCGCACGGTGTCGCCGGCTCTCCCTCGGCCTCGCCGCGTCTCGACACGCTCGGTCTCGACCTCGCAGGCTCGGTCGAGCTCGCTGCTCGACCTACAGCCGCGACGCGCCGCGCTCGTTCCTCGCGCGACGCTGCGGCTTAAAAGAACCCGAGGGCGTCGGGCGAGTAGGAGACCAGGAGGTTCTTCGTCTGCTGGTAGTGATCGAGCATCATCCGGTGGTTCTCGCGGCCGATGCCCGACTGCTTGTAGCCGCCGAACGCCGCGTGTGCCGGGTAGGCGTGGTAATTGTTCGTCCACACCCGACCGGCCTTGATGCCACGGCCCATCCGGTACGCCCGACCGGCGTCGCGTGACCACACGCCGGCGCCGAGCCCGTACAGGGTGTCGTTGGCCGTCTTGAGCGCGTCCGCCTCGTCGTCGAACTGCGTGACCGAGACGACCGGCCCGAAGATCTCCTCCTGGAAGACGCGCATCGAGTTGTCGCCCTCGAACACCGTCGGCTGCACGTAGTAGCCGCCGGCGAGGTCTCCGTCGAGCTTCGCCTGCTCGCCACCGGTGAGGACCTTGGCGCCCTCCTGCTTGCCGATGTCGAGGTAGGACTTGATCTTCTCCAGCTGGTCGTTGCTGGCCTGGGCGCCCATCGTGGTCTCGGTGTCCAGCGGGTTGCCGAGCTTGATCTTCTCGACCCGGGCGACCGCGTCCTTCATGAACTCGCTGTAGATCGAGGACTGGACGAGCGCGCGCGACGGGCAGGTGCAGACCTCGCCCTGGTTGAGCGCGAACATGGTGAAGCCCTCGAGAGCCTTGTCGTAGAAGGCATCCCGCTCGGAGGCGACGTCGTCGAAGAAGACGTTCGGCGACTTGCCACCGAGCTCCAAGGTGACCGGGATGAGGTTCTGGCTGGCGTACTGCATGATCAGCCGGCCGGTCGTCGTCTCGCCCGTGAACGCGACCTTGGCGACGCGCTTGTTCGACGCGAGCGGCTTGCCCGCCTCGGCGCCGAACCCGTTCACGATGTTGAGGACGCCCGGGGGCAGGAGGTCGCCGATCAGCTCGACGACCTTCAGGATCGACCACGGCGTCTGCTCGGCCGGCTTGAGGACGACCGCGTTACCGGCGGCCAGAGCGGGCGCGAGCTTCCAGGTCGCCATGAGGATCGGGAAGTTCCACGGAATGATCTGCCCGACCACGCCCAGCGGCTCGTGGAAGTGGTAGGCGATGGTGTTCTCGTCGATCTCGGAGATCGAGCCCTCCTGCGCCCGCAGCGCCCCCGCGAAGTAGCGGAAGTGGTCGACCGCGAGCGGCAGGTCCGCGGCGAGCGTCTCCCGCACGGCCTTGCCGTTCTCCCACGACTCCAGGACGGCCAGGTCCTCGAGGTTGTCCTCGATCCGCTGGGCGATCTGGACCAGGATGTTGGCTCGCTCGGTCGTGCTCGTTCGGCCCCACGAGTCCGCCGCGTTGTGCGCGGCATCGAGGGCCGCCTCGATGTCCTCCTCCGTGCCGCGGCCGACCTGGGTGAACACCTCGCCGGTCTGCGGCGCGAAGTTCTCGAAGTACTGGCCCTTCTTCGGCGCGACGAACTCGCCGCCGATGAAGTGGCCGTACTTCTCCTCGACCTTGATCTTGCTACCGGACGAACCCGGCCGCTCGTAGACGGTCATGCGTCGTCTCCGTTCATCGATCGTGCCGAGGGTTGGCTGCCCGGCGGCGGTTGGCTGTGACGCTAGTCACGCCGACGTTGCATGCAGGTTGCGCCGCCGCGCCGCCGCGCCGCCGCGCCGCCGCGCCGCCGCGCCGCCGCGCGGCCGCGTGCCGGTCAGCGCAGCTCGGCGTCGATGCGGTCCAGCTGGGCCTGCGCGAGCCGCCGCATCGGCGAGCTCAGCGGCAGGGCCCGGCGCAAGGCCTCCCAGGCGCGGTCGTCGTCCGCGCCCCACGTGCTGCGGGTCCAGGACGAGAGCAGGTCCGCCCGTCCGCACGCGATGACCGCCGAGGTCATCGCGGCGTGCACCCGGTCGCGGACGCGCACCACGCCCGGTGCGACCGAGTGCGGCAGCAGCGGCCCGCGGTACGCCCGGGCGGCGCCCACCACGTCGCCGGCCGCCAGGCGCGCCTCGACACCCGTCCAGTCGGTCACGACGTCGGCGTGCAGGCGGTACGGCCGCGAGCGCAGCACGTCCTCGCCCAGCGCCCGCCGCAGCCGGATCAGCTCGGCGCGCACGGTGGAGTCCCCGGTGCCGGACTCGTACAACCCGCACGCCACCTCATCGCCCGAGAGCCCGTCCCGCGCGTCGACCAGCAGCGTCAGCAGCTCACTGTGGCGAGGGCTCAGCCGGTGCTGCCGCCCGTCGACAACGACACGCATCTCGTCCCGGCCGAGCCCGGTGACGTCCAGCGGGACGCCGCCGCCCGGCGTGTCCTGGACGAGCAGGCCGTGGCCGGAGTCCGGTCGCAGCAGCTCCAGCTCGGCCAGCCGGGCCGCGGCCCGCAGCATGGCCATCGTCTGGGGGACGACGATCTGGTCGCCGCCGGTCACGTCGAGGATGCCCAGCAGCGAGCCCGAGTGCAGGTCGTGGATGGGCACGGCCGCGCAGGACCACTGCTGCACCGACGCGCGGAAGTGCTCGGCGCGGACGACCTGGACCGGGCGGTCCAGGGTGAGCGCGGTTCCGGGCGCGTTCGTCCCCGCGACCCGCTCGTCCCAGGAGCTGCCCTCGACGAAACCGATCGCCTCCGCGCGCCGCAACGTCGTCGGCGTACCGCACACCCACAGCAGCTGGCCGTGCTCGTCGGACACCGCCATCAGGGCGTCGCTGGAGCGAGCGGCGTCGGCGAGGACGTCCTCGAGCACGGGGAACGCCCGGAAGAGCGGGTGCGCGGACCGGTAGTCGGCGAGCTCGTCGTCCGGGATGGTGATCGGCGCCTCGGCCTGGTCGACCCGTACCCCCGCGGCCGCCGAACGCATCCACGACTCGGTCACGAGCGGCCGTACGGGAGGGTGACCCATGTCATCAGTAGAACCCCGGATCCGCGCCCTGTCACCCGATGCGCCGCGCTTCCCCGGCCCCTCCCCGGTCGAGAGCGCGTGTCCTGCGCCGCGCCTTCTCGGGTCGAGTGCGCGTGTCCTGCTGCATTTTCACGGTGAAACCAGCAGGACACGCGCACTCGGCCGGACGGGTGGGCCTTGCAGCCTGTGGACGACGGCACGCCACCGGACGCGCCATCACAGTGCTGCCATGCAAGCGCCCCTCCTCCTCCCGATCGCCGGCGACGAGACGTTCCTCGTCCGAGACGCCGCTCCCCTCGGCATCCCCGCTCACCGGTTGCGGAGCCGGCACCTGCACGTGCCCACGCGCGGCGTACGGCAGGTCGCACCGCCCACCTCGCTGATCGGCCGCGCCCGAGGGATGGCCCCGGCGCTGCCGTACGGCGCCATGTTCAGCCACCAGACCGCGGCGCTGCTCCACGGCCTGCCCCTCCCCCTACGGCTGCAGGTCGAAGGAGCGCCGCTGCACATCACGACACGGACGGGTACGGCAGCCGTTCGACGTGCCGGTGTCATCGGGCACCGCGGCGCGCAGCTGCGTACCTCCACCACCGTGCGCGACGTGCCGGCGACGTCCGGGCGCGACACCTGGCTCGACCTGGCGCCACACCTGTCGATCCACGACCTCGTGGTGCTCGGTGACGCCGTGGTCGGCGCCGATGCGGAGGCGCTCGCCGCGCTGCGCAGGCTGGTGGCAGGTAGCCGAGGCATCCGGGGCGTGGTCAAGGCCCGCGCGGCGCTCGATCTCGTCCGGCTCGGCAGCCGCTCACCACGGGAGTCGCTGACCCGGCTGATCTTCCTCGAGGGCGGTCTGCCCGAGCCTGAGCTGAACGCCGACGCGCACGACGCTCACGGCGGGTGGCTCGCGACGGTGGACTTCCTCTGGCGGGACCAGCGGGTCGTCGTCGAGTACGACGGGGACGTGCACGCCGATCCGGACCAGCGGCGCAAGGACGCGCATCGCCGACGGCTGCTGACGGCTGCCGGGTGGACGGTCGTCGTGCTGACCTCCGCCGACATCCCGCGACGAGCACCGACCGTGGTGGAGGACATCCGCCGTCTGCTCGCCCGCTGATAGGCCCGGCCGAGAGCGCGCGTCCTGCCCAGCCCCGCCCGGTCGAGTGCGCGTGTCCTGCTGCATTTTCACCGTGAAACCAGCAGGACACGCGCACTCGGCCAGAAGGGTCGGTGCCGGGCGAACGGGGCGAGGCGGGCCCTGGCGGGCCGGGCGAACGGGCCGGGTCAGAGGAGGCGGCGGGACATGGCCCAGGAGGTCAGCTCGTGGCGCGAGGACAGCTGGAGCTTGCGCAGCACCGAGGACACGTGCGTCTCGACCGTCTTGACCGAGATGAACAGCTCCTTGGCGACCTCCTTGTACTGGTACCCGCGCGCGATCAGCCGCATGACCTCGCGCTCGCGGGCCGAGAGGCGGTCCAGCTCCTCGTCCACCTCGGCGACCTCACCGGCGGCCGCGCCGAACGCGTCCAGCACGAATCCCGCCAGCCGCGGCGAGAACACCGCGTCCCCCTCGGCCACCCGGTGGATCGCGCGCACCAGGTCCGAGGGCGAGATGGTCTTGGTGACGTAACCCCTAGCGCCGGCGCGGATCACGGCGATGACGTCCTCGGCGGCGTCCGACACCGACAGTGCGAGGAACCGTACGGGTGCGCCTGCCTCGGTGGTGAGCCCGGCACAGCCGACGACGACGTCCGAGCCGCCCTTGCCGGTCCCCCCGGGCAGGTGGACGTCCAGCAGGACGACGTCCGGACGCGTCTCCCGGACGGCGGCGACCGCGGCCTCGACGTCGGGTGCCTCGCCGACGACCTCGACGCTGTCGTCGAGCTCGGCCTTGACCCCGGAGCGGAACATCCGGTGGTCGTCGACGAGGACCACCCGGGTGGGCCGTTGCTGCGCGGCGGGTGTGGTCATGGCTGGGCCTCCTCGATGGCGGGCGTGGGCAGGTGCAGGGTGACCTCGGTGCCGTCGTCGCGGCGGCGGACCGTGGCCGATCCACCGTGCCGGGCCATTCTGCCGACGATCGACTCCCGGACGCCGAGCCGGTCGCCGGGGACGTCGTCCAGGTCGAAACCGGTCCCGTGGTCGCGGACGAATGCCTCGACCTCCCGCGGACCCACCTCGACGTACGCGGAGACGGGCGGCTCGGCGTGGCGTACGGCGTTGGCGAGCGCCTCGCGCAGCGCTCGGACCAGAGCCGCCCCCTGGTCGTCCAGCGGCCGGTCGCCGGTCATGACGAGGTCGATGGGGACGCCGTGCAGGTCCTCGATCTCGTGCGCCGCCTCGGTCACCGCGGACGCGAGGGTCGCGGCGGCCGGCGCGGTGTCGGCGTACAGCCACTGCCGCAGCTCGCGCTCCTGGGCGCGGGCGAGTCGCTGGACGGCGACGGGGTCGTCGGAGCGGCGCTGGACCAGGGCGAGGGTCTGCAGCACGGAGTCGTGCAGGTGCGCGGCGATGTCGGCCTTCTCGGTCGCGCGGATCCGAGCGGTCTGCTCCTGGCGGAAGTCGTCCCACGCCCGGATCGCGAACGGCGCACCGAGCAGCACCACCCCGACGAGGACGACGAGGGTGGCGATGGCGACGTCCCGGATGCCGGAGATGCCTCGCCCTTGGGACGCCACGAGAGCGAGCCCGGCCAGGACGAGGAAGCTGCCGATTCCTATGCGTACCAACGACTCTCGACGGGTGAGGTCGCCACCGGCGAGCCACTGCTCACGACGGGACCGGTCCAGCATCGACCAGGTGATCAGCAGACCGGCCACGATGGCGATGACCGGCAGCACCGCACGCGGCGCGATGTTCAGGCCCACGAACGCGGAGGTGGCCACCGAGCCGAGGACGACCACTCCCCCGATCAGCAGGATCGTCTTGGGAATGGCGCGCGGCGCCGGCGCGGCGCCACCGTGCTCGCCCTGCGGCATCGTCAGCCAGAGGAACCCGTAGATCACCCATCCGACGAGGAACACCCCGGTGACGGCGAAGAAGACCCGCACGGCGACAACCGGCAGGCCCAGGTGGTGACTGACGCCGGCGGCCACTCCACCCAGCAGCCGTCCGTACCGTGGCCGCAGCAGCGGCGGACGCTCCGGCCACGCACCCTGCTCGGGCAGGGGCGTCGCGGGACGGCCGGCGGTGGTCATGGGTCCATCCTCGCGCAGGTCACCGCCCGATCAGGCCGCCCGAGGCCAGGACCAGGGGTCCGTCAGGGAGCCGTCAGGGTCGACCCTCATGGCTGCTGGACGCCCGGATCAGCAGAGTGGGAGACGTGAACGAGCAGACGCCTCGCGACGAGGAACCCACAGCCCAGGACCCGCCGGCCGGCGGCAGCCACGCCGCCCCCGGTAGCCCGAGCGCCGCCTCCGGTAGCCCGAGCGCCGCCCCCGGCAGCGCGGACGCCGGCTGGCAGCAGTGGCACGGCGCCATGCAGACTGCCGTACCCGGGCCGGGCCCGACGCAGGAGGAACCGTTCGACCGCCTCCTGCGCGCGCTCCGCTCGCTGCAGCTCAACCGCAGTGACGACAAGTGGATCGGCGGCGTATCGGGTGGTGTCGCGCAGCGGCTGCGCGTCGACCCGCTGATCGTGCGTGCTGCGTTCATCCTGCTCGGCCTGATCCTCGGCGCAGGCGTCACCTTATACCTGATCGCCTGGCTGCTGCTGCCCGACCCGCGCGGCAGCATCATCCTCGAGCGTGCCGCCCGGCACCGGGACGGCGGCGCGATCGCCCTGCTGGTCGTCACGATCATCGTGGCGTCCAGCGGGTTCGGCTGGTTCTGGGGCTGGGGCGACGGTTGGGGTCCGGGGCCGATCGTGCCCCTGATCGTGGTCGGTGCCGTCGTGTGGGCCGTGCTGGCCCGGGACCGGCGGCCCACCTGGTCCGGTCCCTCTCCCGGCCAGGCCGGCCAGTCCGGCCCGACCGGCGCCCCCTTCCCACCGAGCGCCACCGCGCCGAGCGCCCCGGCCGGAGGCGAGCGCGCGCCGTACAGCACGGGCGGCAGCTTCACCTACGCCGCGCCGGCCGGTCCGGCGGCGCCCCCTGCCACGACTCCCCTGCCGTACACCGGCACCACGCCGCCACCGCCGCGCTCGACCTGGCCGACCGGGGGCGCGCCGTACGGCAACGGACCACAGCCTCCTGTCGCGCCCCAGCCCCCACGTCCCGTACGACGCCCGCTCGGGGCAGCACTGACCTGGGTCGTCCTCGGGCTGGCGGCCGCCGTCGGAGGCGCGACCGCGCTCGTCCTCCAGCACACCTCGTACGACGACGTCGCCGGCCGGGTCGGGGTCGCCGCCGCTCTGGGCACGGTCGGTCTCGGAGTGCTGATCGCGGGATTTGCCGGTCGCAGAGCGGGATTCGCGAGCCTGGTCGGCTGGGTCCTCGCACTGGTCACCGCGGTGCTCGTGGTGATCCCGAAGGACGTCACGCTCGGTGGCCGCTCCGGCGACGAGACCTGGACGCCCGCGAGCGTCGCTGCCGTCCAGTCCGACGAGCGCTACGAGCTGTCCACCGGAGAGGGGCGCCTGGACCTGACCCGCCTCACCGCGCCGACCGCCCCGGTGACGATCCCGGCGAAGGTGTCGTTCGGCCACCTCGTCGTGGTCGTGCCCGACGGGGTCCCGGTCCAGATCCGCAACCACGTCGGCCTCGGCACGATCGAGGTCGATGACGACATCGAGTCCGAGGTGGGCTGGAAGTCGGACACCGGGGGCACCGACGTGCGGCGCACCGTCCGTCTGGGTACGCAGCCCGCCGCGCTCACCGTCGACGCCAACGTCGGCATGGGCGCGATCACGATCGAGAGGGAGTCCGCCCGATGAGCACGCCCGAGCACCTGCAGCCCCAGTCCGACGGCGGCCACGACCCCGACCGGGTCCAGGACACGGCGCCGACCCATTCGGCCGTGGGCACCGAGGAGACGAGTCCCGCGGCCGCGCCGACCACGCACGAGCAGCCGGCGGCTGCCACCCCGGACGACGTGACGCCGGCCCCGCCGGCCCCGCCCGCCCCGCCCGAGCAGAGGTGGATCAGCGGACCGTCGCCCCTCACCACGGTCGTCGGTGCGATCCTCCTGGCGATCGCCGGCCTGTCGATCGCGGTCGAGACCCAGGACTGGGACCCCAGCTGGACGATCGTCCTCCCCGCTGCGGTCGTCGGCATCGGGCTGCTGCTCGCGCTGGCCGGCCTGGTCGCGGCGGTCAGGCGTACGACCGACTGAGCAGCGGCTGTGCCCACCGCGTGACCCGCACCCGGCCGATCTGCCACCCGTCCATCCACGCGGACGCGGCCGTCGTCCCGCCGACGTCGTGCACCACGGGGTCGGTCGGCGTCGCGCACCCGGCCCGGTAGACGAGGCGGATCGCGTGGAAGTCCTCCAGCCGCCCGCTCGGCGCCCGACCCACCCAGTGCTGGGTGACGACGTCGAGCGGGCCGCTCAGCTGGACGTGCTGACCGGTCTCCTCCCAGACCTCGCGGACGACCGCGTCGTCGGGGTCCTCGTCCGCGTCGAGGCCACCGCCCGGCAGCCCCCACTGACCGGCGACGCCGGTCCGTCGGGACGCCTGACTCATCAGCGTGCCCCGGTCGCTCGTCACCACCGCGTACGCCGCCACCCGCTGGAACCGCACCGGCCACTCGCCGTCGGCGACGGTGAGGCCCGGCGCACGCGGGACGTCGTACGCCTCGGGCTGCTGGGCCGGGACGCGCGTCACCCGGTAGTCGAGCGCGATCTCGACGTCGGGGGTGCGCAGCGTGGTGATGCTGACGAGGGAGTCGATCTGCCAGCCGCCGGCGAGCAGGACCCGGTGCGGGTCGTCACCGTGCCGCAGCCATCGGTCGAAGCACAGGCTGCCGCTGCGGTCGACGCCGCGGACGTGCACTCTCGGCGCGGCCGCGTCCCTGGTGGCTGGCACTCTGCGGATGCTAGCGGCACTGGCGGGTTCCCGGGGTCCTGGGCGAGGATCCTGCGCGGCGCGCACGACGCGCCGCAGAGAGCTCAGCGCGCGGCGGCGTGACGCTCCGCCCGCTCGTACAGCGCGATCGTCTGCTCGACCACGGTCGGCCACGCCTGGTCAGGCTGCGTGTGCACGTTGTGCGCCCGCATCCGCTCCCGCAGGGCCGCCTCCCGGGCGAGCCGGGCGATGGCACCGGCCATCTCGCTGTCGTCGTCGACCAGCAGCCCGTTCACGCCGTCCTGGACGAACTCGCTGATGCCGCTGCGCTTCGGACCGACGACAGGCAGCCCGGTCGTGCGGGCCTCGAGCGCGGCGATGCCGAACGCCTCGAGCTCGGCCGGGGCGATGTACAGGTCGGAGCGGACGTACTCGTCGTGCAGGTGCTCGCGGGGCAGACGGCCGGGCAGGTTCACCCAGCCGGCGGCGTCGTGCTCGGCGACCCAGCGCTCCATCCCTCCACGCTGCGGTCCCTCCCCGAGAACCTCCAGCCGCAGGTCGACACCGGCCGCGAGCTCCCGCGCACGATGCATCACCTCGAGCAGCTGCACGGGACGCTTGCGCGCGGCCAGGCGCATCGCCGTGACGACCCTGACGACGTCGTTCGGCTCGCGGTCGACGGGTGTCCACCGACGGACGTCGATCCCGTTGGGCAGGACGGTGACCGGCACGTCCGGGCCGACCATCCGGTGCAGTGGCTCAGCGGCCACGGCCGACACCGCGGACAGCGCGACACCGCGTCGCGACCAGCGCCCGACGTACCCGAGGGTGCGCACGGCCGGCGCCGCCCAGGCGAGCACGCAGTGCCAGGTGACCGCGGTCGGCAGACCGAGCCCGAGCAGCACGCGGACGCTGTCCATCCCGAACGGGCTGACCACGCCCATGTGCACGTGGGCGGCGTCGAACCCGCCCGACCGCAGGCGGCGCCGCAGCTCCGGCGGGGCGAACGGGTTGACCGGCAGGTCGCCCGGCAGCGGGATGGCGAGCCGGTGCACGGGGACGCCGTCGATCACCTCGGTGACCTGGCGCTGGCCCGACGCGGACCGCGTGGCCGTGAACGCCTCCACCTCGTGCCCAGCCTCCCGCAGATGGCGCGCGAGGTCGTGGACCTGCACCTCGATGCCGCCCAGACGCGGCAGGTAGCAGTCGGAGAGCAGGGCCACCTTCACGGGCTACACCTTGTCATGCGTCAGGATGGCCCTGATGCCGCACACGCTGGTCGCCTTCCACGCCCATCCCGACGACGAGGCCCTGCTCACCTCAGGCACGATGGCACGCGCCGCCGCCGAGGGACACCGGGTCGTCCTCGTCGTCGCCACGGACGGCGACCTGGGGCTCGCCGCGTCGTCGTACGGCTCGGGCTCCTCCCTGGGTTCGCGGCGCCTGGACGAGCTCGCGGTCAGCGCTGCTGCGCTCGGCGTCGCGCGGGTGGAGCACCTCGGGTACGCCGACAGCGGGCTCGGCCCCGTCCTGTACGACGACCCGCCCGGCCGGACCCGGTTCGTCCGGGCGCCGGTCGAGGAGGCCGCCGGTCGGCTCGCGGCGATCCTGCAGGAGGAGCATGCCGACGTCCTGCTGACGTACGACGCGAACGGCGGGTACGGGCACCGCGACCACGTGCAGGTCCACCGCGTCGGCGCCCGGGCCGCGGAGCTGGCGGCGACGCCACGCGTCCTGCAGGCGACCGTCCCGCGCGACCTCATCGTCCGGGCGCTCGACCTCGTCGCGAAGGTGTACCGCTTCCCTGCGGACTTCGACCAGGACGCGTTCAAGCGCTCGTTCAGCGCCCGCGCCGACATCACCCACCGCATCTCGGTCCGCCGGCACATCCGCGCCAAGCGGGCGTCGATGCGAGCCCATGCGTCGCAGGCGTCGGCCGACGACGGCGCCGACCGTACGCTCGGGATGTTCCTGAAGATCCCCCGTCCGGTGTACGACCTGGTGTTCGGGCGTGAGTGGTACGTCGACCCGGCCCACCACGGGCCGGTGCGGCGGGACGTCTTCGAGGGGCTGGCCGAGTCGCGATGAACGAGTCCACCGACGACGCCGGTCAAGCGGGACAGGCCGGGGCGACGCGCCTGCAGGCGAGCCCGGAGGACGCGCCGACCCTGCCGCGGCCGAGCCTGCGGACGACGCTGCACGCCGTGCTCGGCCTCTCGCTGGCGGTCGCGATCATCGCCTGGGGGCTGCCGCACTTCGCCGAGACCACCTGGGGGCAGATCGGGCACCACCTGCAGCGGGTCGGCTGGATGGTGACGCTGGAGCTGTTCGGGCTGATGGCGCTCGGGCTGTGGCTGTACACCTTCACGCTGACCGGCTCGCTGCCCGGGCTGACCCACGGCAAGGCCCTGATGATGAACGTCGCGGGCTCCGCGGTCGGCAACCTCCTGCCCGGTGGTGGCGCCGCCGGCGTCGGGGTCACCTACCTGTTCGCGCGCAGCTGGGGGTTCTCGCGGCTGGCGATCTCGACATCGGTGATCGTGAGCGGCGTCTGGAACGTCCTCGCCCGGGTCGGCCTGCCCTTCCTCGGCATCGCGATGCTCGCGCTCGATGAGACCGCCCTGCCCAAGGCGGTCCGCCGCGGTGCTCTGTTCGGCGGGCTCGGCGGCCTGCTGGTGCTGCTGGCGTTCATCGCGATGGTCGTGAGCGAGCGGTGGGCCGGGCGGCTCGGGGAGTTCCTCGACCGGCACATCGGGCACTGGATCGCCCGGCTGCGGCGTGGTCCTCACAAGGGCGAGCGCGTCGACCTCAGGGCCCTCCTGCAGGACCAGCGCTCCCGGCTGGCGAGCGTGACCAAGACCGGCTGGCTGCCGATGACGGTCGGCGTGACCGGGTTCCTGGGGATCTACTTCGTGCTGTTCTGGCGGACCATGGCTGCCGTCGGCGTCGACATCCCGACGCCCAAGCTGTTCGCCGCGTACGCCATCGGCCGGCTGCTCACCGCGGTCGGTGTGACGCCGGGCGGGCTCGGCATCACCGAGGCGGGCACGCTCACCGTGCTGGTGGCGTGGGGGGCCGACAAGCCGGCCGCCGCGGCGGGCGTGCTGCTGTTCGCGATCTTCACGCACATCTCCGAGGTGCCGCTCGGTGCGCTCGGCTGGCTCGGCTGGACCCTCACCCCGAAGGTCACACCCCCCGACTAGCCGCTCAGGCGAGGCGACGGTCGGCGTACGAGGCCGCCCAGGCGATCGCAACCGAGATGGCGACGCCGATGGACCCGAGCGCGACGACGGCCAGGCCGACGTTCACGTCGCCCTCGCCGGGTCGCACGCCCCAGGCGACGAACACCAGCCCGACCAGAGCCGAACCCACGAGAGCCAGCCAGGAGCGGGCGGCGGGCGCGTCCGGGACCCGCGGCCGACGACGCCGCTGGGCGAGGGTGACGACGGCGAGGGCGGCGCCAGTCCAGGCCAGGACGACACCGACAGCGGCGACGACGTCGGACGGGCGGTGCCACTGGCCGACGATCGTGCCGGCGGCGACGAAGGTCGCGACGAACCCCGCGAGCGGCACCACCAGCCAGCGCCACACCGCCGGGGCCACGAGCACGGCCGCGACCGCGATCGACAGCGAGACGGTGGTGTGGCCGCTCGGAGAGCTGTTCGCGACATGATCGGTGCGCTCGAAGACCTGGTACTTCAGGACCTGGGTCGTGACGTTGCTCCCGACGATCAGGACGGCTGCCGACGCCGCCAGTGCGACCCGACCGCGCAGCAGCGCGACAGTGGCGCACCCGATGAGGCACACGGCGACGGACGCCACGGTCACCGATGTCAGGACGTCGACCATCTTCATCCACGCCTCGGCGGACGAACCGACCGAGCGCATCATCCGGTCGTCCAGCCGGATGCCCTGCTCGGAGCGCAGGCCGAAGGACGCGCACGCCACGATCACCGCGACGCCGACCACGACCATCGCGACAGGCGCCGCGAGCGAGCGCGCAGCACCGGTCGACCCGGCGGCGAGGCGCTGGGTCGCGGGGCGGGTGGTCGGAGCGGTCACGAGGCCAGTGTGGGCGACCGGTTTGAGCGTCTCCTGAGTGTCGCCTGTGCACCTGGCATCGACGCTCCGCCGCGGCGACCACCGGCACGAGCGGACACCGGCAAAAGTTGATGGATCGCACACGCATGCGTGTGCGATCCATCAACTAGTGCCGAGGAGGGCGGCGCTGTGCGCTCGGCTCAGGAGACCGTGGTCACTCCCACTCGATGGTGCCCGGGGGCTTGCTCGTCACGTCCAGCACGACGCGGTTGACCTCGGGGACCTCGTTGGTGATGCGCCCGGAGATCTTGGCCAGCACCTCGTACGGCAGGCGGGTCCAGTCGGCGGTCATCGCGTCCTCGGAGGAGACCGGGCGCAGCACGATCGGGTGACCGTACGTGCGACCGTCGCCCTGGACACCGACCGAGCGGACATCGGCGAGCAGCACGACCGGGCACTGCCAGATCTCACGGTCCAGCTCGGCGAGGGTGAGCTCCTCGCGGACGATCTTGTCGGCCGCGCGCAGCACGTCGAGGCGCTCGGCGGTGACCTCGCCGACGATGCGGATGCCGAGGCCGGGGCCGGGGAACGGCTGGCGCCACACGATGCCCTCGGGGACGCCCAGCTCGAGGCCGACCTGGCGTACCTCGTCCTTGAACAGCGCCTTCAGCGGCTCGACCAGCGAGAACTGCAGGTCCTCGGGGAGGCCGCCGACGTTGTGGTGGGACTTGATGTTGGCCGCGCCCGTGCCGCCGCCGGACTCGACGACGTCGGGGTAGAGCGTGCCCTGGACGAGGAACTCGACCGGGTGCTCGTTGTCGCCGCGATCGTGGACGATGTCGCGCGCCGCCTGCTCGAAGACGCGGATGAACTCGCGCCCGATGATCTTGCGCTTCTCCTCGGGGTCGGACACCCCGGCGAGCGCCTCCAGGTAGCGCTCCTTCGCGTCGACCACGACCAGGTCGACACCGGTCGCGGCGACGAAGTCCTTCTCGACCTGCTCGGCCTCGCCCTCCCGCAGCAGGCCGTGGTCGACGAACACGCAGGTCAGCCGGTCGCCGATGGCCTTGTGCACCAGGGCGGCCGCGACCGAGGAGTCGACGCCGCCGGACATCGCGCAGATCGCCCGGGACTCACCGACCTGCTCGCGCACCTGCTCGACGAGCTCCTCGGCCATGTTGGCCGGGGTCCAGGACGCCTCGAGCCCGGCGCCGCGCAGCAGGAAGTTCTCCAGGACGCGCTGGCCGAAGGTGGAGTGCAGCACCTCGGGGTGCCACTGGACGCCGTACAGCTTGCGCTCGTCGTCCTCGAACGCCGCGACCTCCGCACCCGGGGTGGTCGCCGTGACGCGCATGCCCTCCGGAGCCTCGCTGACGGAGTCGCCGTGCGACATCCACACCGACTGCTCGTCCGGCTGGCCGTTGAACAGGGTCGAGGTGGTGTCGCGCACGCTCGCCCGGGTCGCGCCGTACTCGCGCAGACCGGTCCGCTCGACCGTGCCGCCGAGCGCGGTGACCATCGCCTGGAACCCGTAGCAGATGCCGAAGACGGGGACGCCGGCCTCCAGCAGCGCGGCGTCGAGCGCGGGCGCCTCGTCGGCGTACACCGACGACGGGCCGCCGGACAGCACGACCGCCTGCGGCTGCTTGGCGAGCATCTCCTCGACCGGCATCGTGTGCGGGACGACCTCGCTGTAGAGCGACGCCTCACGCACCCGGCGGGCGATCAGCTGGGCGTACTGCGCGCCGAAGTCGACGACGAGGACGGGGTGGTCCTGGAGGGCATCAGTCACCCCCCAAGGTTACCGGGCGGGCAGCTGCGTCCCCGCGCCCGCCAGGGTGGCCTCGGACTCGCGCGAGACCCTGCGCTCGACCCAGAACGACAGGAACGGGACGCACCCCGCGAGCACGACCAGCAACGTACGACCGAGCGGCCAGCGCAGCTCGAACCCGAGCAGCACCGTCGCCAGCACGTAGACGATGAAGATGAACCCGTGCGGCTGCGGCCACCAGTCGAGGGCGTTGTTGTCGAAGCCGTAGTGCAGCACCATCTCCAGGCACAGCACGAGCAGACCGATGCCGACGACGAACGCCATCACCTTGAAGAAGGTCAGCCGGGTACGCGCCTTGCCGACGTCGATGCGGGCGGCGGGCTGCGGAGCGGGGTCAGACATGGAGGTCCTTCTGCGTGATCGGGTCGGGTGCGGGTCCATCATGCGCCCGGCCCCGGCCGAGCTCGTCACGGCGGTCCTCCTGGACGCTGCGCCACCAGAAGTACAGCGCGAACGCCGCGAACGCCCACCACTGGAAGGCGTACCCGACGTTGCGCCAGTCGCGGTGGCCGACCTCGGGCTTCGGCGGCGGCACCTTCGTGATGGACGCGGGCGTCGCCGACGGCTGCTCGCTGATCCCGAACACGAACGCGTTGTACGCCTCGCCGCCCCAGACGTTGATCAGCGCGCCGATGTCGACGGAGCCGATCTGCCCGGACGGGTAGCCGGTGCCCTCGGCCGGTGACTCGCTCGGCGCGAGTGCCCCGACCACGGTCGTACGGCGGACCAGCGGCGCGGTCGCCTGCTCGGGCGAGGTCACGAACCCGCGGAGCACGGCCAGGCGCGCGCCGGTGCCGTCCACGACGAGCGGCGTGACGACCCAGAGGCCGGCGCGGCCGTCCAGGCGGCGGTCTGCGACGAGCACCTGGTGCGCGGTGTCGTACGTCCCGGTGGCACGCACCCGCTGCAGCGAGCCGTTGTTCGGGAACGGGGCGTGCGGCTGGAGATAGTCGGTGAGCGCGACGACCGGCCGCTGCTGACCCTGGCGCAGCGCCTCGGCGCGCGCGTCGTCGCCGGCGACGCCCCACTGCCAGCGGCCCAGCAGCACGAACACGACCGCCGCGACGACCGCGAGCGCGAGCAGCGCGAGGTTGCGCGGGCGAAGAGCGGTCTGCAGCACGTCCTCCAGAGTAGGTCGCCCAGGTGGGAGACCCATCCCGCCGGTCGAGTAGGCGAGCCCCCAAGGGCGAGCCGTATCGAGACCAGCCGCGCGCGGTCACCAGGTCTCGATACGCGGCATCACTTCGTTCGCCCCTCCTCGACCCAGCGGTGGGACCGCCGCCCCTGCTCGACCGGCGAAGGCGAAAATGGGTTTATTCATGCGGGTTTCCGGGCCTAGCGTGGATCGCCGTGCAGCCTCTTCCCTACGCCGATCCCGGCACTCCGGACCTGCGCGGACCAGCCCGCTTCATGCTCTGGGTGGCCCGCGGCCAGGTGCGCTCGCTCTCCCTCGGCGTCGTCTGCGGCATCACCTGGATGCTGTCGCAGGCGCTCGTCCCGGCAGCGGTCAGCCGCGCCATCGACGACGGCATCCGGGCGCACGACACCGGTCGGCTGTGGCTGTGGGCCGGCGTCGTCCTCGCCCTGGCGGTCGTCTCCGCCGGCTCCGGGGCGATCCGGCACCGGTTCGCGGTGGAGAACTGGTTGCGCGCCGCGTTCCGGGCCGTCCAGCTGATCGGCTGGCACGCGGCGAGCACCGGCAGCGCACTCCCCCGGACCATGCCGACCGGCCAGGTCGTCGCCAGCGTGGCGTCGGACGCGATGCGGCTCGGGGCCTCGTACGACACTTTCGCCCGGTTCGTCGGCGCGATCGTCTCCTACGTCGTCGTGGCGATCCTGCTGCTGACCTCGTCCGTACGCCTGGGGCTGGTCGTCCTGCTCGGCGTGCCGATCCTGCTCGCGACGCTCACCGTCGTGATGAAGCCGCTGCAGAAGCGGCAGGCCGCCCAGCGAGAGGAGAGCGGGCGACTCACCGAGCTGGGTGCCGACACCGTCGCCGGCCTGCGCGTGCTGCGCGGCATCGGCGGCGAGCAGACCTTCCTGCGTCGGTACGAGGAGCAGTCCCAGCGCGTCCGGACCACCGGCGTCCGGGTGGCCGGCCTGCAGTCGACGCTGGACGCCGCCCAGGTGCTGCTGCCGGGCCTCTTCATGCTCGTGGTGACCTGGCTCGGGGCGCGGTCGGTGCACGACGGGTCGATCACGCCGGGCCAGCTGGTCGCGTTCTACGGGTACGCCGCGTTCCTGGTCATGCCGCTGCGCACCGCGACCGAGATGACGGACAAGGTGATCCGGTCGCTGGTCGCCTCGCGCAAGATCATCGCCGTGCTCCAAGTCCGCAGCGACACGGTCGACGCCGACACGGTCATCGATCTACCGGCCGGCCCGCAGCCGCTGGTCGACCCGACGTCCGGTCTGACCGTCGAGCCCGGCCGGCTGACCGCGGTCGTGTCGGCCCGTCCGGAGGACTCCGCGGCGCTGGCCGACCGGCTGGGCCGGTTCGGGACGACCTCCACCGACGTGACCTTCGGCGGTACGCCCGTCGCGGACGTACCGCTCGCGCAGCTGCGTTCCCGCGTGGTCGTCTCCGAGACCGACCCGCGGCTGTTCACCGGCACCCTGCGGGGCGAGATCGACCCGCAGGGCACCGCGAGCGACACCGAGCTGCTCGCCGCGCTGGAGGTGGCGAGCGCCGCCGATGTGCTGGACGCCCTCGACGGCGGCCTCGACGCCGAGGTCGAGGAGCGTGGCCGTTCCTTCTCCGGCGGGCAGCGCCAGCGGCTGGCCTTGGCCCGAGCGCTGCTGACGAAGGCGGAGACGCTCGTGCTGGTCGAGCCGACCAGCGCCGTGGACGCGCACACCGAGGCACGCATCGCCGGCCGCCTGGCCGACTCGCGGCGCGGCCGCACGACGGTCGTCATGACGGCCAGCCCGCTCGTGCTCGACCAGGCGGACGTGGTCGTCCTGCTCGTCGAGGGGCGCGAGCTCGTCCGCGGGACGCACGCGGAGCTGATGGCGACGTCGACGGCGTACCGCCGGGTCGTCGTCCGGGGAGAAGAGCACGAGGAGGACCAGGAAGAGGTGAGCACCGTTGACAGCCACGACTGACCGGCACGACGCGACCCGGCGCACGCTGCCGATCGCGGACATGAGCGCCGTGCGCGCCCACACCGGTGGGCTGATGCGACAGCACCGGCGGTCGCTGCTGCGGCTCGTCGGCCTGCACGGCCTGGCCGCCCTGGCCGCACTCGCCACCCCGCGGCTGCTCGGCGGACTCGTGGACGACCTCACCCAGGGCACGACGCTGGGCAGGATCAACCAGGTCGGCCTCCTGCTCGCCGTGGCGGTCCTCGCGCAGACCGTGCTCACCTGGTTCGCGCGGCGGGCGTCGTTCGTGCTGGGCGAAACCGTCTTCGCCCAGCTGCGCGAGCGCTTCGTCTCCCGGGTGATGGAGCTGCCGCTGTCGACCGTCGAGCGCGCCGGCACCGGAGACCTGGTCGCGCGGACGACGAACGACGTGGAGGCGCTGTCGTACGTCGTGCGCTTCGGCATCCCGTCGCTGTTCGTCGCCGTGGTGACATCGGCGCTCACGCTGGTGGCCGCGTTCCTGGTGAGCCCCCTCGTGGCCGTCGCGCTACTGGCCGGCATGCCCCTGCTGGTGGTCTCGACCCGGCGCTACCTGCGGCTCGCCCCGGACGGGTACCTGCGGGAGCGGGCGTCGTACGCGGTCGGCAACGGCGTCATCACCGAGACGGTCGAGGGCGCGCGCACCATCGACGCGCTCGGGCTGGGCGGACGGCGCAAGAGCCGGATCGACGCCACCATCCGCGAGATGTTCGACGCGGAGTCCTACACCCTGGGCCTGCGGCTGCGGTGGTTCCCGCAGGTCGACCTCGGCATCCTCGCGCCCGCGGCGATCGTGCTGCTGTGGGGTGGCTGGCTGGTCTTCGAGGGTCACGCCACGCTCGGCCAGGTGACGACCGTCGTGCTGTACGCGCAGGCGCTCGCCGACCCGTTCGACGAGCTGCTCAGCTGGCTGGACGAGATCCAGGTCGGCGCGACGTCGCTGGCTCGGGTGATCGGCGTCGAGGAGGTGCCGCCGGACCGCGTGGCCGGTGAGGACCGCCCGACCGACGCGCGGATGGCGGCGTCGGACGTGCACTACGCCTACCGGGCCGGCCGGGACGTGCTGAGCGGGATCGACCTCGACCTCGCGCCCGGCGAACGCCTCGCCATCGTCGGGCCGTCCGGCGCGGGCAAGTCCACGCTGGGACGGCTGATGGCCGGCATCGACGGTCCGCGTCAGGGCCGGGTCGACGTGGGCGGCGTGCCGCTGGTCGACCTCCCCCTGGACGACCTGCGCAGCGAGGTCGCCCTGGTCACCCAGGAGCACCACGTGTTCGTCGGGACGCTGCGGGACAACCTGCTGCTCGCTCGGCCGGACGCCACCGACGAGGTGCTGTGGTCGGCGCTGGACGCGGTCGACGCGCACCGGTGGGCGAGCGAGCTGCCCGAGCAGCTGACGACGTCCGTCGGCGCGGGCGGTCACACGCTGACCGACGCGCAGTCGCAGCAGCTCGCACTGGCCCGACTGGTGCTGGCGGACCCGCACACGCTCGTGCTGGACGAGGCGACGTCACTGCTCGACCCGCGCGCCGCTCGGCACCTGGAACGCTCGCTGAACGCGGTGGTCGAGGGGCGCACGATCGTCGCGATCGCGCACCGGCTGCACACCGCGCACGACGCCGACCGGGTCGCCGTCGTCGAGGACGGGCGGATCAGCGAGATCGGCTCGCACCACGAGCTGATCGAGACCGACGGCGCGTACGCCGCGCTGTGGCGCTCGTGGCGCGACGAGCCCTCGGAGGACGCCGCCCGCGCCTGACGGCGTCCGCTGCCTGACGGCGACCGCCGCCGCAAGAGCGGCTGCGGGAGCCTCAGGTGCGCCGCGGGACGGTGTCGTCGTCGGCCGGGGGCGCTCCGAACAGCCACCAGCCGGCGGCGTTCGCGCGCACCTGGACCCGGTCGCCGAGGTATTCGACCTCGACGGCCTGCCCGGGCTCGGCGTGACCCCAGCAGGCGACGGCGGTGACGGTCCACCACTCACCCTCGTCCCCGGCGCTGCCGCTGAACGAGGCGACCCAGTCCCCTTCAGCCGCACGGGTGTAGGTGTCGAGGTAGAGCTGAGAGCCGTCGCCGTTGGGGTCGATGAGGGCAAGCCCGATGTCGGCTCCCGTCCGCACCTCGAGCACGGTGGCACAGCGCGGGTCCCAGCCGCCCGCCTCGAGGGCCGAGTCGACGGTGAGTGCTCGCATGCCCTCAGGGTGCACGACGGCCCGGCACCTGCGCGAGGTGCCGGGCCGTCGGACGTACGGGTCGGTGCGGGTCAGCGACGCAGGTTGCGGCGCGCGAGCACACCGGCCCCGGCGACGCCACCGAGCACGGCGAGGCCGGCCAGCGCGACACCGGCGTTGGACCCGCTGTCGTCACCGACGAGGTCGGCCTGGACGACCGGGCCGCTGACCGTGGACGACGGCTCGTCGGTGGCCGAGCCCGAACCGGACGACGCGGTGCCGGTCGGCACAGCGGTCGCGGACTGACTCGGCTCGGTCGAGGGCGACGGCTTGGTGGTGGAGGACGGCTGCGTCGTCGGCGACGGCTGACCGCCACCCTTGGTCACCGCGATCGTGCCGAGGGTGAGGTTCTGGCCCTTGACCGGCTCGCACGCGACGAACAGGTCGGCCTCCTGCGCGTCCTCCCGGCCGACCGCGACCAGCATCTCGCCGACCGTGACGTCGAGCGTGCCGGTCTTCTTCGGTGTGAAGGGCAAGCCCTCGCCCTCGCCCTTGAACGTGACCGTTCCCTTGGTCGAGACCGGGGTAGGCACGTCGAACTCGGTGAAGGCGATCAGGTCGTCGGAGCCGACCGTGTAGAAGTGCACGCTGCCCCCGGCGTCGAGCATCGTGATCTTGTGGTCGCGCAGATACTGCAGCGCGTCGGGGCCCAGGGTGATCTTGGCCGTGAAGTCGAGCGGGTCGACCTCGTGCTTCGGGCGGACGGTGGCCGGCAGCTCGGCGGAGATGGTCAGCGACCAGTCGTCCTTGAAGTTCTTGCCCAGGCCGCCGTCCTCGTCGGTCAGTGAGCAGTGGTACTTCAGGCCGGTGAGCTCGGCGGCCCCGGCGGACGGCGCGAACGCGCAGGTCGCGGCGAGCGCGAGGCCGACACCTCCGAGTGCTCCTGCCGTACGGCCCAGGCGGCGAGACGCAGCAAAAGTGCGCAAGGTGGTTCCCCTCATGAAAGCGGCGGGCGTGCGGCGCCCACCGAAGATTGACGGGCGAATAGTACGGGACTCCGTGAGCCCTCGTTGCCAACCGTCACCGGCGCGCTTCGCGGTTCGCGGGGCCGGCCGCGGGTAGGAGCAGACTTGTGCTCTCAACGACGACGGCAAGGGGCGGACCATGGCTGCTACGGCGACGACGCACCTCAACTTCACGGGCGACGCCCGGCAGGCGCTGACCTTCTACCAGTCGGTCTTCGGCGGCGGGCTGATGCTCGCCACGTACGGGCAGGTCGGTGTCCCTCAAGATTCCGCGGACTCCGAGCGTGCCGTCTTCGCCCCCGTCGATCCCACCTCGCCGGACGCCGAGCGCATCGCCTTCGGCATGCTCGCCACCGACGACGGCCTCCGCCTGGCCGCGTACGACGTCCTCGGGGCAACCGGGGGCGGCCTCGCCGCGGCCGGCCTGCCGGGTGCGGTCGGTAGGGCGGACGGGCTCACTCACCACGAGTCGTGCTTCGTGCTGCTCACCAGCGAGACGCTGGAGGAAGCAAGGGCGCTGTGGACCGATCTCTCCGAGGGCGGCACCGTGATCCAGGCGCTGGCCCCGGCGGACTGGGCGCCGGCGTACGGGATGCTCACCGACCGCTTCGGGGTGACCTGGGTCTTCGGTATCGTCCCGGCGAGCTGAGCGACCTCCGTGACCGGCGAGCAGGACCGCGGGCGGTCCGGCTTCTCACGCGTCCGACGGGCTTTCTCAGAGGCGGGTGAGCGACTCGCGGTCTGGTGGTGGCCGCTGCTGCAGCAGACCGCCGCCGCCACCATCGCCTGGGTCCTGGCGGAGCACGTCGTGGATCACCATCAGCCGTTCTTCGCGCCCATCGCCGCGGTCGTGGCCCTGAACGCCTCGTTCGGGGAGCGCGGCACCAACGCCCTGCGCCTCCTGGAGGGCGTGCTCGTCGGCATCGCCGTCGGTGAGCTGACCATCGCCGTCCTCGGTGCGGGTTACGGCAGCCTGGCGCTGGCCCTGTTCATCGCCATGTCGGTCGCGCGAGCCGTCGGGGGCACCAACCTGACCCTCGCCCAGGCCGCCGCCGGGGCGATCCTCACCGTCGCGGTCCCCAACGTGGAGGGCGGCATCGATCGCGTCGTGGACGCGCTGATCGGCGCCGCGGTCGCGCTGGTGTTCACCCAGATCCTGTTCTCCCCCGAGCCGGTCCGGCTGCTCCGTCGTGCCGAGGCCGCCGCCCTGACTGCGATGGCCGACGGGATGCGGCTCACCGCACGCTCGCTCGCCGACAACGACGACGACCTGGCCTCCGAGGCTCTCGACGCCCTGCGGACCGTCCGCGACCGGCTGTCCGAGCTCGCCCAGGTGAGACGCGCGAGCACCCGGGTGGCGCGGCACTCCCTGGTGTGGCGTCGGCGGACCGCCCCGGTGGTCCAGGAGAAGGAGAACGCCGAGCAGCTGGACCTGCTGGGCGACAGCACGGTGATGCTCACCCGCGGCGCCGTGGCCACCAGCATGGCGGGACGCGCAGTGCTCGCGCCGTACATCGGCGAGCTCGCGGACACCCTCGGTGACTTGTCTCAGCGGCCGGGCGAGCGCAGCACCCGCCAGGAGGCCGTCGACCGGCTGGTCCGGCTGACCGAGCGGCTGACGCCGCAGACCGTGCACGAGATCCCGCGGGAGGAGCAGCCGGCGCTGGACACCGCCCTGGTCCTGACCCGCGTCGTGGTGAGCGACGTCCTGACCTTCGCGGGCGTCGATCCGCAGCAGGCCTCGCGGCTCACGCTCAAGGGGCTGGACTGGTTCGGCGCCGACCGTCCTCCACGACGTGCCCTCTCGACACTGGGCCGGCTGCTGCGCAAGCCGCAGGGGGACTGAGCGAGCGGGCTGGGGCCGTCCGCCTCAGCGGGAGCACGACCCGCTACCAGCGCACCTGCACCGGGAATCGTCCGAACGCAGGATCCTTGGTGACCAGTGCGAGGCCGTCGAGCTCGGCCTGAGCGGCGAGCATCCGATCGAACGGATCCCGGTGCGCCACGTCGTAACCGCCCGCCCGGAGAGCATGGCGGTGGCTGATCGGCAGGTGATCGAACCCGTTGCGCTCGACGAGGTCGTCGAACCGTTCCACCGCTTGCTCGACGTCGAGCTTGCCGATCCTGCGTTTCGTCGCGATCTCCCACGCACTCGCGGCACTGACGTGAACCTCGGCGGCGCTCTCGATCAGAGCGCGTGACGAGCCGGGGAGCTGAACGTCGTCGAGGAACCACCACAGCAACGCGTGAGTGTCGAGCAGCAGCCTCACGACCGTCCGTCCCAGGCTTCGAGCTCCTCCTCGGGCAGGGGCTCGAAGAAGGCGTCAGCCAGGTGTCCGGTAAGACCCCCGGGCCGACGCCGGGGTCTGACCTCCTCCAACGGGACCAGCCGCGCGTACGGCTCGCCGGCCTTGGCCAGCACGATCTCCTCGCCGGCGTGAGCCCGCTCCAGCAGTCGTGAGAAGTGGGTCTTGGCCTCGTGGACATTCACGGTGGCGCTCATGCACCCATAATGGACTAAGTCGCTGGACTAAGTCCATCACAGGCGGACACGAGGCCGTCCGCCTCAGCCGGCCGCACGCGCCGCCGGCAGTCCGAGGTCGACGCCCGGGACGCGCGCGGCGACAGCGGGGAACCGCCGGTACGGCTCGCCCTGGGCGGGCCGTTCGTCGCGCTCGCCCTTGGCCGGCCACAGGGACAGCGCCCGTTCGGCCTGGGCGGTGATCGTCAGCGACGGGTTGACGCCGAGGTTCGCCGACACCGCCGTACCGTCCACGACGTGCAGGCCGGGGTAGTTCCAGACGCGGTGGTAGGCGTCGATCACGCCGGTCGCCGCCGACTCGGAGATCACCGCGCCGCCGAGGAAGTGCGCGGTCATCGGGACTCCGAACACCTCGGCCCAGTTGCCGCCCGCGACCACCCGCCGGCCCGATTCCTCGCCGAACCGCTTCGCGAGCGCGCGGACGGCCCGCTGCCCGGCGGGGATGTACGTCGGGCTCGGGTCGCCGTGGCCCTGCGCACTGGTCAGCACCCGGCGGCCGAACCGCCGGCGGGTCGACACGGTGATCGAGTTGTCCAGCGTCTGCATGACGAGCGCGATCACCGTGCGCTCGCTCCAGCGCGGTGAGACCAGCGCCCGGATGTTGGGCGCGAAGTCGCGGACGAGGTCGCGGCCGAACTGCACCGCCCGCTTGGCGGGAGGCTCGTCGCCCTTGACCAGCAGAGTCTGCAGCAGGCCCATGGCGTTGGAACCCTTGCCGTAGCGGCAGTTCTCGACGTGCGTGGTGTCGTCGACGTGGAACGAGGTGGTGATGGCGACGCCGCGGGAGACCTCCATGTGCTCCGGCACGCTCACCGCCGCGGCACCCTCGAGCGCCTCGGAGTTGGTGCGGGTCAGCACGCCCAGCCGCTCGGACAGCTCGGGCAGCACGCCCTCCTCGCGCATCCGGTGCAGCAGCGTCTGGGTACCCCAGGTGCCTGCCGCGAGGACGACCTGCTCGGCCGTCACCGTCTCGCGGCGCTTGCCGAACCAGGCACCGCTCTCCTCGGTGGTGACCCGGAATCCCTTGTCCCCCAGCGGTTTCACCTCGACGACCGTCCGCTTGGCACGGATCTCGACGCCCTTGCTCTCGGCGAGCGCGAGGTAGTTCTTCATCAGGGTGTTCTTCGCGCCGACGCGGCAGCCGACCATGCAGTTGCCGCACTCGGTGCACCCGGTGCGGGCCGGGCCCTCACCGCCGAAGTAGGGGTCCTCGACCCTCCGGCCGGCCTCGCCGAAGAACACCCCGACGGGTGTCTTGCGGAACGTGTGGCCGACGCCGAGGTCGTCGGCGGTCGCCTTCATCAGCCGTTCGACCGGGCCGTCGCACGGGTTCTCCTCGACCACGCCGAGCATCCGCTTGGCGGTGTCGTAGTGCGGCGAGAGCTCGGACTCCCAGTCGGTGATGTGCCCCCACTGCTGGTCCCGGAAGAACGGGCTCGGCGGCTTGTAGAGCGTGTTCGCGTAGTTCAGCGAGCCGCCGCCCACCCCGGCGCCCGCGAGGATCATCACGTCCGGCAGCCGGTGCAGTCGCTGCACCCCGAAGCACTTCAGGTACGGCGCCCACAGGTAGCGCGGCAGATTCCAGGAGGTCTTGGCGAAGTCCTCGTCCTCGAACCGGCGGCCGGCCTCGTACACCAGGACGTCGTAGCCTTTCTCCGCCGCGCGCAGCGCCGTGACGGCACCGCCGAAGCCGGACCCGACGACGACGACGTCGTGGTCGTACGTCCGGGCGCTCGCATCGGCGGACGGTGTCCGGTGCGCGCTCACGAAAGACCACCGGCCTTCATGGCCTTCAGTGCGAGCACCATGCCCCTGGCCCAGACCTTCTCGGGCACCCCCTTGACCGGGGCGATCGGCATGACGTGTTGCACCGCGACCGTCTGCACCTCGGTGTACTTGTGGATGCCCTCGGCCCCGTGCCGCCGGCCCACCCCGGACTGCCGCATGCCGCCCATCGGGGCGCCGTTGCTGGCCCAGGCGGCGATGTACCCGTCGTTGACGTTGACCGTCCCGGCCTTGATCCGGGCAGCGAGCGCCCGACCGCGCGAGACGTCCTGGGTGAAGACCGAGGCGTTCAGCCCGTACGAGGTGTCGTTGGCGAGCTCGACGGCCTCGTCGTCGGTGCTGACCCGGTAGACCGACACGAGCGGCCCGAACGTCTCCTCGTCCCGGCAGGCCATCGTCGCCGTCACGCCCTCCAGGACGGTCGGCTCGTAGAAGTACGGCCCGATCTCGGGGCGGGCCCGGCCGCCGGCGAGGACGCTCGCGCCCTTGCTGCGGGCGTCCTCGACGTGCGCCGTGACACGGTCGAGCTGCTGCTGCGAGATGAGCGAGCCCATGTCGTTGCCCCACGCGAGATCCGGACCGAGCCGCATGTCGCGCACCTTGGTGACGAAGTGGGTGAGGAACTCCTGGGCGATCTCCTCGTGCAGCACCAGCCGCTCGATGGAGACGCACAGCTGGCCGGCCGAGGAGAACACCGACCGCACCGCGCAGTCGGCGGCGGCCTTGAGGTTCGCGTCCGCGGCGACGTACATGGCGTTCTTGCCGCCGAGCTCCAGGGATGCGCCGATGAGCCGCTCGGCGGCGTCGCGGGCGACACTGCGGCCGGTCCGAGTCGAGCCCGTGTACATGACGTAGTCGGCGCGGTCGAGGACCGCTTTGCCGATCGTCGGCCCGTCGCCGAGCACCACCTGCAGGACACCCTCCGGCAGACCGGCCTGGTCCAGCAGCTCGAAGGAGCGCAGGGCGGTCAGGGCGGCCTTCTCGTCCGGGCGGACGACGACGGCGTTGCCGGCGAGCAGGGCGGGGATGATGTCGGTGATCGACATCGACAGCGGGTAGTTCCACGGCGCGACGACGCCGACGACGCCCTTGGGGTGGCGCAGCTCCACGGTCTGGGTCAGCACCGGGATCGCGCCGAGACGCTTGCGCGGCCGGAGGTACTCGCTCGCCTTGCGCGCGTAGTGCCGGCACACCCCGACCACGTCGAGGACCTCCTCGAACGCCTGCCGCCGGGTCTTGCCGGACTCCAGCTGGATCAGGTCGAGCAGCTCGTCCTGGTGGCGCAGCACCAGGTCGTGCAGCCGGAGCAGCATCCGCGCGCGATCGGCGATCGACTGGGCCGCCCACCGCGGCTGCGCCTCACCGGCGGCCCGGTAGGCGTGGTCGACGCTGTCGATGGTGCTGGCCGGCAGGTCGGCGAGGTGACCGCCGGTGAACGGGGTGACGCACGGCTGGGTCTGCGCCCGGGCCGGCGCCACGACTCTGCGGGCGAGGCGCTCGGCGAGACCGGCGGGGAGGACGTACGGCGCGGGAGAGGGCTTCTGGGAAGCTGAGCTCTCGGTCGGGACGACGAGCGACTCGGTCATTACCCGAGGGTAACGTGACGCCGATCACCGCGGGCCGGATCGCCCCGACCGTGAGACACGACGGTCCTCAGGGCATTCCGTGCAGCGGCGTACGCGAGAGGTGAGGTCGATCGCCCGGGGTGATCGTCAGGAGCGCTGGTACGGCGCGACGACCACCTCGACGCGCTGAAACTCCTTGAGGTCGGAGTAGCCCGTCGTGGCCATCGCCCGGCGCAGCGCACCCATCAGGTTCGTCGTGCCGTCGGCACCGCGGCCCGGGCCGGTGAGGATCTCCTGCAGCGTGCCGACCGTGCCGACCTCGACCCGCTCGCCGCGCGGCAGGTCGTGGTGGTGCGCCTCGGAACCCCAGTGGAACCCGCGGCCCGGCGCATCGCTCGCCCGCGCGAGCGCGGCGCCCAGCATGACGGCGTCCGCACCGCACGCGACGGCCTTCACCAGGTCGCCGGAGGAGCCCATGCCGCCGTCGGCGATCACGTGGACGTACCGGCCGCCCGACTCGTCCATGTAGTCGCGGCGGGCGGCGGCGACGTCGGCCACGGCGCTCGCCATCGGCGCGTGGATGCCGAGGGTCTGGCGGGTCGTGTGCGCTGCCCCGCCGCCGAAGCCGACGAGGACGCCGGCCGCGCCCGTCCGCATCAGGTGCAGGGCGGCGGTGTACGTGCCCGCGCCGCCGACGATGACCGGCACGTCGAGCTCGTAGATGAAGCGCTTGAGGTTGAGCGGCTCGGCCTTGCCGGAGACGTGCTCGGCCGACACGGTCGTCCCCCGGATGACGAACAGGTCGACGCCGGCGTCGACCACGGTCTTCCAGTGCTCCTGCGTGCGCTGCGGGCTGAGCGCACCGGCGACGGTGATGCCGGCTTCGCGGATCTCCTTGAGCCGCATGGTGATCAGGTCGGGGTTGATCGGCTCCTCGTAGATCTCCCGCATCCGCATCGTGGCGTTGGCGGGATCGAGGCCGGCGATCTCGGCGAGCAGCGGCTCGGGCGTCTCGTAGCGGGTCCAGAGCCCCTCGAGGTCGAGCACCGGCAGCCCGCCGAGCTGACCGAAGGTGATCGCGGTCTGCGGTGAGACGACCGAGTCCATCGGGGCCGCCATGACCGGCAGCTCGAAGTGGTAGGCGTCGATCTGCCAGCCGGTCGAGACCTCCTCGGGGTCACGGGTCCGACGCGAGGGCACCACCGCGATGTCGTCGAAGGAGTAGGCCCGACGGCCGCGCTTGCCCTTGCCGATCTCGATCTCAGTCACCGGGTCAGGCTACTGGGCGCCCGGATCGGGTGACGTCGCCCCGGGCCGCGCCGTGCCTGCCGGTCTCGCCGAGAGGCCCACCACCCGCCGAGAGGCCCAGCGGTCGGCCGAGAGGCCCAGCGATCCGCCCGGGATGGGTGGGCCCGTCGGCGCGAGGTGGGCCTGTCGGCGGACAGGCAGGTCCTCGGGTTGACCGAATCGAACGCGTGTTCGACTATGGAGAGGTGATCCAGCCCTTCCCCGACGCGGTGAGCGACCTGCAGGAGATGCTCCAGCAGCGCGGTACGACGCCTGCCGCCGGGGCGCTGCCGGTGCACCCCCGGCTGGCACCGGCGTTCCCGTCGGGGCTGCGACCGGGCGTCGTCTACTCCCTGGTCGGGTCGGTGTCGATCGCGCTCGCCCTGCTCGCCGGGCCGTCCCAGCACGGTGCGTGGTGCGGCGTCGTGGGTCTGCCCGACCTCGGTGTCGAGGCGGCGGCGGCCTGGGGCGTCGACCTGGACCGGCTCGTCCTGGTGCCCGCACCGGAGCCGCCGCAGTGGGTGTCGACGGTCGCGGCGCTGGCCGAGGTCGCCGGCGTGGTCGTGGCGGCATCGCCGGGCCGACTCAGCGGCGGCGAGGTGCAGCGGCTCACCGCCCGGCTGCGGACCCGGCGTACGTCCCTTGTCGTGATCGGTCCGTGGGAGCGTCCGGCGGCGACGGTCCGCGCGACCACGGTCGGCTGGGACGGCCTCGCCCAGGGGCACGGCGCCCTGACCCGGCAGCACGTCCGGCTCGACATCACCGAGCGGCACCAGCAGCGCAGCTGCTGCCTGACCATCCCGGAGACGCCATGACGGCCGACCTCGGTCTCGACACGTCCTCGGCCGGCGCCTCGGACCACTCGACCAGCGGGGCGGGTCTGCGGGTGCTGCTGGTGTGGTGCCCGCAGTGGTCGGTGGTGGCCGTACGCCGGGCGCAGGGCATCGCCTCCGACGCGCAGCTCGCGCTGGTCGACAAGGGCGTCGTCGTCGCGAGCTCGGCTGCCGCGCTGGAGGAGGGCGTGACGCCGGGGCTGCGGGTGCGGCAGGCCCAGCACCGCTGCCCCGACATGACGGTGCTGCCGTACGACCCGGCGCTGGAGCTGGCCGCGTTCGAGCCGGTCATGCGGGCGATCGAGGAGAAGGTCCCCGGCATCCACCTGGTCCGACCGGGCCTGGCCGCGGTACGAGCGCAGGGGCCGAGCCGGTTCTACGGCGGCGACCGGGCGGCGGCCCACACGTTGCTGACTCACCTGCAGGCGCGCGTCGACCACCCGGTGCGGGTCGCGGTGGCCGACGGGTTGTTCGCGGCCGAGCAGGCGGCGTACACCACGACCGACGACTCCCCCGTCGCGCACGTGCCGCGAGGTGAGTCCGCGACGTTCCTGGCGCACCTGCCGGTCGACACCCTCGACCGTGAGGTCGCCGACGGACGGATGTCGAACGTCCTGCGCCGGATGGGGATTCGCACCCTCGGCGACCTCGCTGCGCTGCCGCGCGCCGACGTCCACGCCCGGTTCGGCGCGTCGGGACTGCGCGCCCACCGGCTGGCCGGCGGCGTCGACGTGCCGGCGCTCGCCCCTCGTGCCGTCCCGCAGGACCTCACCGTGGAGGCAACCCTCGACCCCGGCTCCGACCAGGTCGAGCACATCGTCGCGGTCTGCCAGCCACAGGTCGACGCGCTGATGAGCAGGCTGACGGCGGCGGCGCTGCTGTGCCACGGGCTGCGCATCGTCATGCGGACCGAGGCCGGGCGGGTGCACCGGCGGCTGTGGCAGCACCCGTGGCACTTCACCGCGAACGAGGTCCTGGACCGGGTGCGCTGGCAGCTGCAGGACGTCGCCGCCGACGACGGGTCCGAGGACGACTCGCTGCACCGCGCGGTCGTGTCGGTGCGCATCGAGCCGGAGTCGGTCGACGCGGCCGCCCACCACGCGCCGGGGCTGTGGGGCGACCGCCCGGACGAGCACGTCGTCCAGACGCTGACCGGGCTGCAGCACCAGCTCGGCCACCACGGCGTCCTCGTGTCGACCGTGAGCGGCGGCCGGTTGCTGGACGAACGCCGGGTGCTGCGGCCGTGGGGCGACGCGCTGCCCGACCGGTGGGAGCGGCGTCTGGAGCAGCCCTGGCCGGGTACGGTGCCCGGCCCCGCGCCGGCGACGGTGTTCGCGCAGGCCCGTCCGGTGCAGGTGCTCGGTGCGGACCGCGAGGCGGTGAGCGTCGACGACCGCAGCGAGGTCCGTACGCCACCGGCCTGGTTCGTACCCACCGGTGATGCTCCGCGACCGGTCACCGCGTGGGCCGGGCCGTGGCCGGTGCGGCAGCGGTGGTGGCGCGCGCACCGAGCGTTCAACCGGTTCCAGCTGGTCGACGGCCGGGAGCAGGCGTGGCTGCTGCTGACCGACGGGCGCGACTGGTGGGCGGAGGCCCGCTATGACTGACACCCACCGGCAAAAGTTGGTCATCCGCACACGCATGGCTGTGCCCCCCACCAACTTCTGCCGGTTTCCTCGGCCACGCGGGGTGCGGTGACATGGGCTGGGACAACCCGCCGATCCCGTGGTCGCAGCTGGAGCAGGCGCTGTCGGACGGCGTACGCCCGGCCGCCTGGTCCGGCTACCCCGCGGACGGCGGCGACGGGCCGGGCTGGTCGCGCAAGCGGATGCCGTTCCGCGCCGAGGCCGTGCGGGACGACGGCGAGCCCACCGTCCCGTACGCCGAGCTGCACGCGCACTCCCACTACAGCTTCCTCGACGGCGCGTCCTCTCCCGAGGACCTGATGACCGAGGCCGTCCGGCAGCGGCTGTCCGGCATCGCGCTCACCGACCACGACGGCCTCTACGGCGTGGTCCGGTTCGCCGAGGCCGCGGAGGCGTACGGCGACATCGCCACCTGCTTCGGCGCCGAGCTGTCCCTCGGGCTGAGCGGTCCGCAGAACGGCGTCGCCGACCCCGAGGGCACCCACCTGGTGGTGCTCGCGCGCCGGCAGGAGGGATACCGGCGGCTGGCGCGGGCGCTCACCGAGGCCCACCTCGCCGACGGCGCCGAGAAGGGTCGGCCCGTCTACGACCTCGCGCGCCTCGCCGAGGAGGCGGCCGGGCACTGGGTGGTGCTGACCGGGTGCCGCAAGGGTGCCGTCCGCCGGGCGCTCGACCGGGGTGGCGAGCAGGGCGAGGCCGCCGCCGTCCGCGAGGTCGAGCACCTCAAGGAGCTGTTCGGCGCCGACAACGTGCTCGTCGAGCTCACCGACCACGGCGACCCGCGCGACAGCGCCCGCAACGACCGGCTGGCCGCGGTGGCTCGTACGGCGCGGGTCCCCGTCGTCGCCACGAACGCCGTGCACTACGCGACGCCCGACCACTTCCCGCTGGCGACCGCCGTCTCCGCCGTACGAGCCCGGCGCAGCCTGGAGGAGATCGACGGCTGGCTGCCGGCGACGTCCCAGGCGCACGTGCGCAGCGGCGCCGAGATGGCCCGCCGGTTCGGGCGCTTCCCCGGCGCGGTCGAGCTGACCGTCGACGTCGCCCAGGACTGCGGCTTCCAGCTGCGCTCGGCCTCACCGCGGCTGCCCAAGATCGACCTGCCCGACGGCCGTACGCCGATGAGCTGGCTGCGCGAGCTGGTCGAGACCCGCGGCCCGGAGTTCTACCCCCGCTCCGAGACCGCCGCCTGGGAACGCATCGAGCGCGAGCTGCGGGTCATCGAGGAGAAGGACTTCCCGGGCTACTTCCTCATCGTCCACGACATCGTCACGTTCGCCCGCGAGCACGGAATCCTTTACCAAGGAAGGGGATCCGCGGCCGCGTCGGTGGTCTGCTACATCCTCGGCATCACCGTCATCGACTCGATCCACTACGGCCTGCCGTTCGAGCGGTTCCTGTCCGAGCTGCGCGAGGAAGCCCCCGACATCGACGTCGACTTCGACTCCGGCCGCCGCGAGGAGGTCATCCAGTACGTCTACCGCAAGTACGGCCGACGCCAGGCCGCGCAGGTCGCCAACGTCGTCACCTACCGACCGAAGAACGCCGTACGCGACATGGCCAAGGCGCTCGGTCACAGCCAGGGTCAGCAGGACGCGTACACCAAGCAGGTCGAGCGGTGGGGCGCCGACATCAGCAGCCAAGACCACGAGATCCCTTCTGCGGTCATCGGACTCGCGTCCCAGGTGCTCAGCTTCCCCCGGCATCTGGGCATCCACTCCGGCGGCATGGTCCTCACCGAGCGGCCGGTGGGAGAGGTGTGCCCGATCGAGCCCGCCCGGATGGCGGACCGCACCGTCCTGCAGTGGGACAAGGACGACTGCGCCTGGATGGGCCTGGTGAAGTTCGACCTGCTCGGGCTCGGCATGCTCGAGGCGCTGCAGCACACCTTCGACCTGGTCGCGGTGCACCTGGGTGAGAAGTGGCGCATCGAGACGATCCCCAAGGCCGAGCCCGGGGTGTACGACATGCTCGACCGGGCCGACTCCATCGGGGTGTTCCAGGTCGAGAGCCGCGCCCAGATGGGCACGCTCCCCCGGCTGAAGCCGCGCAGCTTCTACGACCTCACCATCGAGATCGCCCTCATCCGGCCCGGTCCGATCCAGGGCGGCGCGGTCCACCCGTACATCCGGCGGCGGACCGGCGAGGAGCCGATCACCTACCCGCACCCACTGCTCGAACCCGTCCTGGAGCGCACCAAGGGCGTGCCGCTGTTCCAGGAGCAGCTGATGCAGATGGCGATCACCGTCGGCGGCTTCTCCGCCGCCGACGCCGACCAGCTGCGCCGGGCGATGGGGTCCAAGCGGGGCGTGGAGAAGATCGACGCGCTGCGCGCCAAGCTGTACGCCGGGATGGCCGCCAACGGCATCGAGGGGCAGCTGGCCGACGAGATCTACCACCGCATCGAGGCGTTCGCGAACTTCGGGTTCGCCGAGTCGCACGCGCTCAGCTTCGCGGTGCTGGTGTACGCCAGCTCCTGGCTCAAGCTGCACTACCCGGCGGCGTTCCTCGCGGCGCTGCTGCGCTCGCAGCCGATGGGGTTCTACTCCGGGCAGACCCTGGTCGGCGACGCCCGGCGGCACGGCGTGCAGGTCCGCTCCCCCGACCTGGACCGATCAGGGGTGCACGCCGGCCTGGAGCCGCTCACCGACGACACCGTCGGCGAGCCGGGCGGCCGGGACGACTGCCTGATCGACCGCACCGAGGACGAGATCGGCCCGTTCGACACCTCGGCCCCGGACGACACCGCGCAGCACCGCCGCGACGGTGAGTACGCCGTGCGCCTGGGGCTGGCGGACATCAACCGGCTGGGCGAGTCGGCGGCGCAGCGGGTGGTGTCGGCGCGCGAGGACCGGCCGTTCACCGACCTGGCCGACCTGGCCCGGCGGGCCGAGCTGGACACCGAGCAGCTGGAGGCGCTGTCGATGGCCGGCGCGCTGGACTCGCTCGCCGGTTCGCGCCGCAGCGCGCTGTGGCAGGCCGGTGAGGCGGCGGCCGCGCGACCCGGTCAGCTGGAGGTGCCGGTCGCGTACCAGCCGCCGCTGCTGCCGCTGATGACGCCCGGCGAGACGCTCGTCCAGGACCTGCAGGCCACCGGCATCAGCCCCGCCGACCACCCGATGCGGCACTGCCGCGAGGCGATGCGGGTTCGCGGCGCGCTGAGCATCGAGGACGTCATGCAGGTGGAGTCCGGGCGGCGGTTCGAGGTCGGCGGCGTGGTGACGCACCGGCAGCGCCCGGCCACGGCCGCCGGGATCACGTTCGTCAACCTGGAGGACGAGACCGGCATCCTCAACGTCATCGTCAGCAAGGGGGTGTGGCACCGCTACCGCCGCATCGCCCGGACGTCAGCGGCGATGGTGATCCGCGGCATCGTCGAGCGCTCACCCGAGGGCGTGGTCAACCTGCTCGCCGACCGCATCGAGCACCTGCCCCTGACGGTCCGGCACCGCTCCCGCGACTTCCAGTGACCTCGCGCTGACCCCGTCACCCGGGTGGTCCCGGTGCGCGTCGCGAGCGTGACTCCCCCGGCGGAGGGAGCACCGTCGTCCCGACGCGGGAGGCGAGCACCGGCGTACGAGCGCAGCGTGACGTCCATGACCACCACGATCAGCCGGACCGGCCACCGCCTTCCACCGGCAGCGCACACCGAGCAGCCGTGGCGCATCCACGACATCGCACCCGACTTCGACCTCGAGGACGTCTGGGCGCTGCCCACCCCGGGTGGCCCCGACGACTTCCCGCGCCTGGTCGAGCGCTTCGTGAGCGGCGACGTCGCCGACAACCCCTCCTGGATCGCCCGCACGCTGTTCACTGTCCGCTGGTGGATCGGCGGTGCACTCGGCTGGGACGGCGACGGTCAGGGCCTCGACCAGCGCGTCGCCTCCCTGCGCGAGCGGCTCCCCGCGGACCTGCGCGTGACGCCGGGCCCGGACCTGGACCGCCTGCCGTTCCGCTCGCTCTACCTCACCGACGACGAGTGGGCGATGGAGATCGCCAACAGCACCGTGCACGCCGTGTCGCACCTGAGCTGGGTGCGGACCCGCGACGGCTCGTACCGCGGGCAGATGGCCGTCCTGGTCCGACCGAACGGCCGGCTCGGCGAGGCGTACATGGCGGCGATTCGGCCGTTCCGGTACGTCCTGGTGTACCCGCCGCTGATGCGCGGCATCGGGGCGAGCTGGGACGCAGCCACCTGACCGAGCCGCCCGCCCGTCCTCCCGCCCCGCTCCACCCGTCCTCCCGTCCCGACCCGCTCCGCCCCGACCCGCTCGGCCGAGTGCGCGTGTCCTGCATGAATTCACAACGGAACGACACACGACACGCGCAGTCGGCCAGGGAGGCGGGCGGGACACGCGCAGTCGGCCAGGGAGGGGGCGGCCTAGCCTGAGCGGGTGAGTCGCGAGGCCGAGGACGTCAACCGCCGGCTACTACGCGCCCGCGACGCCATGGACCGCACCTTCGCCGAGCCGCTGGACGTCTCGGCGCTCGCCCGGATCGCGTACATGTCGGACGCGCACTTCATCCGCGAGTTCAAGCGGGTCTTCGGCGAGCCGCCGTACCGCTACCTGCAGCGCCGCCGCATCGAGCGGGCCATGTTCCTGCTGAAGCACCAGGACGACGCCGTCACCGACATCTGCATGGCCGTTGGGTTCACCAGCCTCGGGACGTTCAGCCGCACCTTCCGGACGATCGTCGGGGAGAGCCCGACCGCGTACCGCGCCCGGATGCGGCACGTTCCGCAGGTCGCGCCGACGATGTTCGCGATGCGCTGGAACCGGCCGAGCAGTTTCGGAGAAGCGCGCCCCCGGAACGGACGCCTAGCGTCTACACCGTTGAACGACAACGGAACTCACACCAGGAGCACGTCATGAAGCTCGGCCGCAACAACATCTCTCAGATCTTCGTCCTGGACCAGGAGGAGGCGAAGGAGTTCTACGTGGGCACGCTCGGCCTGGAGGTCTCGGCCGACATGGACTTCGGCCCGATGCGCTGGCTCAGCGTCCGGGTGCCCGGCGACTCGCACGAGATCTTCCTGGAGAAGCCCGGTCCGCCCGGGTACGACGAGAAGACCACCGAGGAGATCCGCGAGATGGTGACCAAGGGCGCCGGCGGCGGCTGGCTCGCCTTCACCACCGACGACATCCACGCGACGTTCGAGGAGCTCAAGGACAAGGGCGTCGAGATCACTCAGGAGCCGATGGAGCAGCCGTACGGCACCGACATCGGCATCCGCGACCCGTTCGGCAACAACATCCGCATCGGCCAGCTCAACGAGTGACCCGACCGCCGACGGTGTGACCCACCCGCGAATCCCGTCTGGCCGGCACCGCATGTGGTGCCGGCCAGACGGGTTTCGCGGTAGGTGGCGGGGCGACGACTGACGCCTCAGCGGCGTACGCGGTAGTGCAGGTGCGTGACGCGGTCGCCCTGGACGACCGTGGGATTCTCCAGCAGCAGCTCGGCGGCCGCCTCGTACGACCCGAAGAACCGCTTGCCGCGGCCGAGCACGACCGGTGCCAGGTCCATCTCGATCTCGTCGACCAGGCCGGCCGCGAACGCCTGGCCGCCGACGTCGCCGGCGCTCACGCAGATGAGCCCGTCGCCGGCGATCTCCTTCGCCCGGGTCATCGCAGCGTCGATGCTGGTCACGAACTCGTACGGCGCGTCCGGGTGCCGCTCGTGCCAGTCGTCCGGCCGCGGGCGGTGGCTCACCACGATCACCCGGCCGCCCTCCGTCGGCGCGGCGCCGTTCCACCCGTCGGTGATGTCGAAGAGGTGACGCCCGATCACCTGCACGCGCATCCGGTCCCACAGCGGTCGGACGTGGTCGGCGGACGCCCTCGACACCCGCAGCGGCTGGTCGCCCCCGAACAGCGGCACCGGGACGTCGCCGTTCTCGTACCACGCGAACATCGACCCGACGCCGTCCTGCTCGTCGGCGATGAACCCGTCCACCGAGCAGACCGCCTGCATGATCACCGTGCTCATGGGAGCGCCCTTCCTCAACTGTTTGGTTGAGTACGACAGTACGCAGCCCGCGCCCACTAGTCAACCATCTGGTTGAACAACGCGCTGATCCTGTCTGCCCGGCCCCGCATGCACGGCCGGACAGACGAGACTCGCGAGGGGTGAGGACGCGAACGCCGCCGGTCTCCCACGAGGGTGACCGGCGGCGTACGGACGTGATGGGCTCAGCGCCCCGTGTAGTTGGGTGCCTCCACCGTCATCTGGACACCGTGCGGGTGGCTCTCCTGCAGCGACGCCGAGGTGATGCGGATGAACCGCCCCTTCTCCTGCAGCTCTGCGATCGTGCGGGCGCCGACGTAGAACATCGACTGGTGCAGGCCGCCGATCAGCTGGTGAGCGACAGCGGACAGCGGCCCGCGGTAGGCCACCTGGCCCTCGATGCCCTCCGGGACGATCTTGTCGTCGCTGGTGACCTCGGCCTGGAAGTAGCGGTCCTTGGAGTAGGACTTCTTCCCCCGCGAGGACATCGCGCCGAGCGAACCCATCCCGCGGTACGCCTTGAACTGCTTGCCGTTGACGAAGACCAGGTCGCCGGGCGACTCCTCGCAACCGGCGAGCAGCGAGCCGACCATGACCGAGTCGGCCCCCGCGACGAGGGCCTTGGCGATCTCGCCGGAGTACTTCAGGCCGCCGTCGGCGATCACCGGGACCCCGGCCGGCTTGCACGCCTGGGCCGCCTCGTAGACGGCCGTGATCTGGGGGGCGCCGACGCCGGTGACCACGCGGGTCGTGCAGATCGAACCGGGGCCGACCCCGACCTTGACCGCGTCGGCGCCGGCCTCGACGAACGCCTGCGCACCGGCCCGGGTCGCGACGTTGCCGCCGATGACCTGGACGTGGCGGGTGGCGGGATCGCTCTTGAGGCGGCGGACCATGTCGATCAGCAGCCGGACGTGGCCGTGCGCCGTGTCCGCGACGAGGACGTCGACGCCCGCGTCGACCAGCGTCGTGGCCCGCTCCCAGGCATCCCCGAAGTACCCGATCGCCGCGCCCACCAGCAGGCGGCCGTCCGCGTCCTGGGAGGTGTGCGGGAACTGCTCGTTCTTGACGAAGTCCTTGACCGTGATGAGCCCGGCCAGCCGGCCGGCATCGTCCACGATCGGCAGCCGCTCGCGCTTGTGCTGCCGCAGCAGAGCGGTGGCGTCCTCACGGCTGATGCCGACCGGTGCGGTGACCAGCGGCATCGGGGTCATGACCTCGCTGACCTTGGTGGCCGCCCACTCCGCCACGGGGGTGAACCGCAGGTCGCGGTTGGTGATGATGCCGATCAGCTGGTTGCCGAGGTCGACGACGGGGAGGCCGGAGACTCGGTACTTGCCGCAGATCTCGTCCAGCTCCTCGAGGGTCGCATCGGGGCCGATCGTCACCGGGTTGGAGATGATGCCGGTCTGGGTGCGCTTGACCAGGTCGACCTGCTCGGCCTGACCCTCGATCGACAGGTTGCGGTGCAGGACGCCGATGCCACCCTGGCGGGCCATGGCGATGGCCATCCGGGCCTCGGTGACGGTGTCCATCGCCGCCGAGATCAGCGGGACGCGGATCGACAGCTCACGCGTCAGGCGCGCCGTCGTGTCGACCTCACTGGGCGTGAGGTCGGTCTCTCCGGGAAGCAGGAGAACATCGTCGTAGGTGAGGCCCAGCTGCCCGAACGGTGCGGGAACGGAGGGCTGCTCGACCATCGGGAACTCGGGCGTGAGATCGGACGAGGATGCCATCAGCCAAGTGTAGGGGCCGCCGAGCAGTGCTCAGTACACAGCGAACGACGGCTCAGCCTTGGCCGTCCGCGCTCGAGGTGAGGTCCTCGACCTGGGTGGCGGCGCGGCCGTTGCCCTTCGCGGCGCCGTTGCCCTGACCCTGGCCGTTGGCCTGGCCGGCAGCGTTGCCGTTGCCCTGACCGTTGCCGTTCCCACGGCCCAGACCGAGACCGGGCTGACCGGTCGACGCCGAGCCGGACATGCTCGCCCCGGACGAGGTCGCCCCGGACGTGGACGGCTTCGAGGAGGCCGAGCCGGACGGGGTCGAGCCGGAGGGCTGCGGCGTCGAGGTGGTCGGCTGCGACGACGCACCCGAGGGGGTCGGTGTCCTCGTCGAGGACGTGCCGGACTCCGACCGGCTCGTCCGGTCGCGGGTGTCCACGCCGGTCGGCCCGGTCGTAGCGCCGGACGGCGTGGACCCGCTCTTGTCCGGCGTGTCCGGTGTGCCCGTGGTGAGGCCGAACGTCGGCAGCGGCGGCAGGGTGATGCGCGGCAGCGGACCCGACCGGGTGCCGGTCGAGGGCGAGGTCGACGTGGTGCCCGTGGAGGAACCCGTGCTCGTCCCCGGCGAGGTCGTGCTCGAGGACGGGCCGGTCGTCGTGGTCGTCGACGGCGGCGAGCTGGTCGTCCCGGACGTACGCGGGGGCGGCGGGGTCTGGGTCGGCGCCTGCTGTGCGCGGCTGGTGGTGTCGCGCGTCGTGACGCGCGGCAGCGCGCGCGGGAGCGAGGACGCCTTGCTGGACGGCGGCAGCACCGCACCCGGTCGCGCAGGGGACGTCTGGCCGCCCGGCGCCGCGGTGGAACCCTGGCCGCCCTCGGTCGGCTCGGCGACCGTCGAGTCCTCGCCGGGGGTGCCGTCGGAGGTGGAGTCGTCGGAGGAGTCGTTGTCGGAGGAGCCCGTCGACCCGGGCGCCGCGGGGCGCTGACCGCCCTGCGCGGAGTGGCCGCTGCTGCCGAAGACACCGCCCATGGTGCCGAGCTGGTGCAGGACGGGTACCTGCGTACCGGTGACGGCCGCCGCGACCGAGCTCATCGACAGGCCGGCGAACGCCAGGCCCGCGACCGCACCGGTCTGCAGCAGCCGGCGACGCAGCCCGGCCGAACGCGCGGTCGCACTGCTCGGGGTGGCGTCGATCTCCTCGACCCAGGCGGCGAGCAGGCCGGACAGCGGGGAGTCGTCGCTCCCGCCCGAGCGGCTGCCGAGGGAGTCGAGGAAGAGGTCGTCCTTGCGGATTCGGTCTATGGAAGGGGGTGTCATCGAAGGCTCTGATCGTCGGTGTCGACGAGGTCACGAAGCCGAGCGAGCGCGCGGTGCTGCGCGACGCGTACGGCGCCGGCCGTCATACCGAGAGCCTGTGCGGTCTCCTCGGCGGACATGCCGACAGCGACACGCAGGGTCAGGATTTCGCGGTGCTGCGGCGAGAGCCGGTCCATGAGCGACCAGACCTGGGCGGCCTGGTCACTGCGCAGCGCCTCGTCCTCGGGCCCGGCGCCGGTGTCGACCCGGTCGGGAACCTCGTCGGTCGGTACCGGACGACGCATGACCCCACGCTGCACGTCCGCCACCTTGTGGGAAGCGATCCGATAGACGAACGCCTCGAACGGGACACCACGGTCGGCGTAACGAGGGAGTGCTGTCAGCACGGCCACGCACACCTCCTGTGCCGCGTCCTGGGCGGCGTCTGCTGCTCCGGAGAAGGCGCCCAACCGAGCGCGGGCATAACGCACCGCAAGCTGGTGAACGGCCCCCATGAGCTGATCGGTCGCAGCCTGATCGCCCTCGCGAGCGGCGGCTGCGAGATCGCCCAAGGGAACCTGAGCGACCTGTCCATCCATCGCGCGACGCTGGTAATTCGTTACGGATTCGGCGACCGCGGTATCGGCGGAGCCACCCCATGCCTCATCGGCTGAGGTGAGCTCACCTGCTTCTGAGCTGCCCGAGCGCACCAGGCCTCCGTTCAGGTCAAGCACGAACGTCTACGACCGCGGGCCACCGTAGGCAGACCGCACGGGCCCGAGTCAAACCGGCCCGAGGGACGCGTGTCGCCGTCCCGGTCAACCAGGTTGACGGACCGAGTCGGGTTCGGCAAGCGATTCGGTGACACGATGCGCGCATGGCAACCGAACCCGCGATCGAGGTCCCCATCCGTGACGAGGCCATCCGCCTCGGCCAGCTGCTGAAGCTCTCGGGCCTGGTGGAGGACGGCGCGCAGGCTCGTGAGCTCATCCAGACCGGGCGTGTCCTGGTCGACGGCGAGGTCGAGACACGCCGTGCCCACCAGGTCCGTCCGGGCTCGCGCGTCGAGCTGCCCGGTGCCGTGATGACGGTCGTCCGCAGCGACGGCTGACCCCCGGACGCAGACGAGGCCGGGCTCGCACGAGGACGTCCTCGTGCGAGCCCGGCCCGCGTCAACGACGATGATCAGTGCCCGTGACCGTGACCGGCCGCAGCCGGCTCCTCGTCCTCGGGCTTGTCGACGACGAGCGTGTCGGTGGTGAGGACCATCGACGCGATCGACGCGGCGTTGATGAGCGCCGACCGGGTGACCTTGACCGGGTCGATGACGCCGGCCTTGACCAGGTCGCCGTACTCGCCGGTGGCGGCGTTGAGGCCGTTGCCGGCCTCCAGCTCGCGGACCTTGGACACCGCGACGTAGCCCTCGAGGCCGGCGTTCTCGGCGATCCAGCGCAGCGGCTCGGCGACGGCCTTGCCGACCAGGGCGGCGCCGGTCGCCTCGTCGCCCTCGAGCGCGAGGTTCTGCAGCGCGGCCGAGGCGTGGATCAGGGCCGAGCCGCCGCCGGCGACGATGCCTTCCTCGATGGCCGCACGGGTCGCCGAGATGGCGTCCTCGATGCGGTGCTTCTTCTCCTTGAGCTCCACCTCGGTGTGCGCGCCGACCTTGATGACGCAGACGCCACCGGCGAGCTTGGCGAGACGCTCCTGGAGCTTCTCGCGGTCCCAGTCGGAGTCGGTGCGCTCGATCTCGGCCTTGAGCTCCTTGACCCGGCCGTCGACGTCGGACGCCTCGCCCGCGCCGTCGATGATCGTCGTGGTGTCCTTGGTGAGGACGACGCGACGGGCCTGGCCGAGCACGTCCAGGTCGACCTGGTCGAGCTTGAGGCCGACCTCCTCGGCGATGACCTGTCCACCGGTGAGGATGGCGAGGTCCTGCAGCATCGCCTTGCGGCGGTCGCCGAAGCCGGGCGCCTTCACCGCGGCGACGTTGAACGTGCCGCGGATCTTGTTGACCACCAGGGTCGAGAGGGCCTCGCCCTCGACGTCCTCGGCGATGATCAGCAGCGGCTTGCCGGACTGGACGACCTTCTCCAGCAGCGGCAGGACGTCGGCGATCGAGGAGATCTTGCCCTGGTTGATCAGGATGTAGGCGTCCTCCAGGACGGTCTCCATCCGCTCCGCGTCGGTGATGAAGTACTGCGACAGGTAGCCCTTGTCGAACTGCATGCCCTCGGTGAAGTCCAGGTCGGTCGCCGTCGTCGAGGACTCCTCGACGGTGATGACGCCGTCCTTGCCGACCTTGTCGAACGCATCCGCGATGAGACCGCCGATGGTGGCGTCCTGGGCGGACAGGGTCGCGACCTGCGCGATCTCGTCCTTGCCCTCGACCTCACGCGCGTTGCTCAGCAGACGCTCGTTGACGGCCTCGACCGCGGCGTCGATGCCGCGCTTGAGCCCGGCGGGGCCGGCGCCCGCGGCGACGTTGCGCAGGCCCTCCTTGACCAGGGCCTGGGCGAGGACGGTCGCCGTCGTCGTACCGTCACCGGCGACGTCGTTGGTCTTGGTGGCGACCTCCTTGGCGAGCTGGGCGCCGAGGTTCTCGTACGGGTCGTCCAGCTCGACCTCGCGAGCGATGGTGACACCGTCGTTGGTGATGGTGGGTGCGCCCCACTTCTTGTCGATGACGACGTTGCGGCCCTTGGGGCCGAGCGTCACCTTGACCGCGTTGGCGAGGGCGTCGACGCCCCGCTCCAGCGACTTGCGCGCGGAGTCGTTGAACTCCAGCTGCTTAGCCATTGCGTACCTTCCGAGTCAGTGTGGTGAGGGTGTACGCCGAACGCCCCGACTCCCGGCTGCGCGGCAGCGGGACCGGGGCGCTCGTCGTACTGAGGTGGATCGGCTCAGCCGAGGACCGCGAGCACGTCGCGGGCCGAGAGGATGAGCAGCTCCTCGCCGGCGTACTTCACCTCGGTGCCGCCGTACTTGCTGTAGATGACCTTGTCGCCGACCGCGACGTCGAGCGGGACACGCTGGCCGTTGTCGTCGATGCGACCCGGACCGATGGCCAGGACCTCGCCCTCCTGGGGCTTCTCCTTGGCGGTGTCCGGGATGACCAGACCGGATGCGGTCGTCTGCTCGGCCTCGACCGACTTGACCACGATGCGGTCCTCGAGCGGCTTGATGTTCACCGACACGGTGTGACCTTCCTTGTGCGTGCAGGGCCTGCCCTGGCGGGCAGGGATGGATGCTTGCCGCCTGGGTCGTTGCCCGCTGGTCCCGTGCGCCGCCGTCGCGGGGGTCGACGCTCGTCCGTGGCTGGCACTTGCCCCAGGCGAGTGCCAGGTCTGAATCTAAAACGCGGCTGGCACTCGGTCAACTCGAGTGCCAGATCCGGGCGCCGTGGTGAGCAGTCCGGCTCAGGCGGTACGCCGGTCGTAGTCGTCCTGGTGGACCTGGACCTGGTCCATGTGGGTCTCGGCCCACGCCTTCATCTGGCCGACGACCACCAGCAACGACCGGCCGAGCTCGGTGATGGCGTACTCCACCGTGACGGGGACGGTGGGCGTGACCGTGCGAGTGATCAGGCCGTCGCGTTCCAGCGAGCGGAGCGTCTGGGTCAGCATCTTCTGGCTGACGCCGGCGATGTGGCGCGAGATCTCGGAGTAGCGCAGGTCGCCCTCCCCCAGCGTGCACAGCACCAGGGTCACCCACTTGTCGGTGAGCCGGTCCAGCAGCCGGCGGCTCTTGCACTGGGCCATGAAGGCGTCGTACTCGACCTTGGCCTCGGCACGACGGCCCGCTGCGGTCCTGGTGGCCATGGCTGCTCCGTTCTGATCGTTACGCACTTCCAGGTACGTACTTACCAAAAGAGAGTAGACCCTCGAAGGTGGTGCTCGTTCGGTTCCAGATATCGAGAAGGGAAGCGCCACCATGCGTGCAGCAGTCGTACGAACCCCCGGCGAGGGCATCCAGATCATCGACGTCCCGACGCCTGCAATCGGAGCGGGCGACATCCGGGTCCGGGTCCTCGCGGCGACGGTGAACCCCGTCGACATCCAGACCGCCCGCGGCACGTTCCACGAGATCGGCTGGATCGACCAGCCCGAGCACACGGGCCTCGGTTGGGACGTCGCCGGAGAGGTGACGGCGCTGGGCAGCGACGTGCACGGCCTGACCGTCGGCACCCGGGTCGCCGCCCTGTCTGCCGGCGTGGACAAGCCGCTCGGTCCGTACGCCGAGGAGGTCATCGTGCCCACATCGGCCGCGGCACCACTCCCCGCAGGACTCGACCCCGTCGAAGCGGCAACCGTGCCGCTGAACGCCCTCACCGCGTCGCAGGCCCTGGACCTCCTCGGCGACCCCGCAGGACGAACCCTGCTCGTCACCGGAGCGGCCGGCGCAGTCGGTGGGTATGCCGTCCGGCTGGGCGTCGCCCGCGGTTGGACGGTCGTCGGTCTCGGGCGACCGACGGACACCGCGACCATCGAGGAGGCCGGGGCGGCACCGGCCACCTCGCTGGACGAGGTGTCGCCGGTGGACGCCACCTTCGACCCGGCCGCGCTCGCCGAGGCCGCCCTGGCTGTCACGCGCGATGGCGGCCACTACGTCGGCGTCCTCCCGCCGCTCGTCCCGGCGTCGGAGCGCGGTATCCGCACCGAGGCTGTCGACGTCCACGAGGACGCAGCGGAGCTCGCCCGCCTGCTGCGGCTGACGGCCACCGGTGAGCTGCCGGCCCGCGTGCACGCGGTCGCACCGCTCGATGAGGTGAACGAGGTGCACGAGAAGGTGGCGGGCGGCGGCGTACGCGGTCGGTACGTGATCGTCCCCTGACCGCCCCAGCGGTAGCGGCCGCCACGACAACGGCGGCCGCTACCCGAGCGGGAGCCTGGCGTCCGGGGGTGCGTGCGTCGGGTCGACGCCGTCGAACAGGCTGCTGACTGACTCACCGGCGTGGATGCGCGCGATGGCCTTCGCGAACAGGTCGGCCACCGAACGCACCTGCAGCTGCGGCCAGTCCGGCGCCGGCACGGTGTCGGTGGTGACGACCTCCTGGATCATCGGATGGGTACTCAGCCGCTCCACTGCCGGACCGGCGAACAGGCCGTGCGTGCAGGCGATCGCCGCCTCCGTACAGCCGAACTCCTTCAGCCGGTCCATCAGCTCCACCACCGAGCCGCCGGTCGCGATCTCGTCGTCCAGCACGATCGCGCGCTTGCCGGTGACGTCGCCGACGATGGCGTCGATGACCACCTTGTCGTCCGCCTTGCGCTGCTTGCTGCCGGCGGCGACGGGCAGCCCGAGCAGCCGGGCGAACAGCGTGGCGGTCTTGGCGTTGCCGAGGTCGGGCGAGACGACCACGGTGTCGCTCAGGTCGCGCCCGCGGAAGTGGTCGGCGAGCACGCCGATGGCGGTCAGGTGGTCGACCGGGACGGAGAAGAAGCCGTGCACCTGCGGGGCGTGCAGCGCCATGGTCAGGACCCGGCTCACCCCGGAGGTCGCGAGCAGGTCGGCGACCAGGCGGCCACCCAACGAGATCCGTGAGGCGTCCTTCTTGTCCGACCTGGCGTACGCGTAGTGCGGGATGACCGCCGTGATCTGGGCCGCCGAGGCACCCTTGGCCGCGTCGATCATCAGCAGCAGCTCCATCAGGTGCTCCTGCGTCGGCGGGACGAGGGGCTGGACGATGTAGACGTCGCGCTGCCGGCAGTTGGCGAGCAGCCGAGCCTGCAGGCAGTCGTTGCTGAAGCGCGTGATCTCGACCTCGGAGAGCGGCACTCCGAGGGCGCCCGAGATGCTGCCCGCGAGTCGGGGATGAGCCGAGCCGGAGAAGACCACGATGTCGCGCACGGGAGGAGCTCCTTGAACGTGCCAGGGCCGATACCTCGGAGACTAGTCCGGACCTGCGCCGGTGCGCGCGTTCCGGTCCGCGCCGTGGACCGGCCGGCCCGCCCACCGGGAGCCGTCGTGCGCCAGAATGCCGGCCATGGACCTTGCGCTCGTACGCCGGCTCACCTCGGGTGAGGGCTGGGGACTGCTGCAGTCCCTCCCGCCGTACGACGCGAAGGAGGCCCTCGGACTCGGGGTCCGGCTGCGGGAGGCGGGATTCCCGGCGGACCTGGTGGCGGCCGCGCTGACCCAGTCCGAGCTGCGGGCGCGGGCGGCGGACAAGCTCGGCTCGTCCGCGGCGGAGATGCTGCTGACGCGGGACGGGCTCGAGCAGGCCACCCGCCGGCCCGTGGCGGAGGCCCACGCCCGGCGGTTCGCGGAGGCGGGCGTACGCCACGTGCTCGATCTGGGCTGCGGGATCGGTTCGGACGCCATGGCTTTCGCGGACTGCGACCTGCAGGTGGACGCGGTGGACGCCGACGAGGTGACCGCCGCGATCGCCGCCGTGAACCTGCGCCCGTGGGAGCACGCCCGGGTGGAGCACATGCACGCCGAGCAGGTCAGCCTGCCCCGCGGCGAGGCCGCCCGTGGCGTCGGCGTGTGGCTGGACCCCGCACGGCGTACCCCCGGTGTCGCGGACATCTCCGGTCGGACGCGCCGCCTGTTCCGGCTGGAGGACCTGAGCCCGAGCTGGCACGTGGTCCGCGACATCGCCGGTCGCGCGCCTGCGGTCGCTGCGAAGCTCTCCCCCGCGTTCCCGCACGCCCAGCTGCCGGCGGGAGCGGAGGCGGAGTGGGTCTCCTACGACGGCGAGGTCGTCGAGTGCGCGGTCTGGTGGGGGTCGCTGGTCCGCCGGCCCGGACGCACTGCGCACGTGCTCGGCCCCCGGGTGGACGCGGTCGTGACCGAGGCCGACGCGGTGGACGCCGACCCGACCCTGGCCGAGCTGGGGCGGCTGAATCCGTACCTGTACGAACCGGATCGAGCGATCATCCGATCCGGTCTCGTCGGCGCGCTGGTCAACGCGGTCGGCGGCCGCGAGCTCGCGACCGGGCTGGGGTACGTCAACGCGGCGCACGAGCTGCGGCTGCCGTGGGCCCGCCGGTACGCCGTGACCGACGTGATCCCGTACAACGTCAAGGGGCTGCGGGCGCTGCTGCGTGACCGGGACGCCGGCCGGGTCACGATCAAGAAGCGCGGCGTCTCGATCGACGCCGACCAGCTGCGCCGCCAGCTGCGGCTGTCCGGCAGCCAGGAGGTCACCGTGGTCCTCACCCGGTTGCGCCAGGCGCAGGTCGCCCTCGTGGTCACCCCGTTCTGATCCCGGCCGACTGCCTACACTCTGCGCATGTCGCACACTTCCGACGATCCGTACGCGCCGCCGCCCGAGAACAACGCCGGAGGCCAGCAGCCGCAGTATGGGCAGAATCCGCCTCAGTACGGGCAGAACCCGACCCAGCCCCAGTACGGCCAGAACCCCCCGCAGTACGGCCAGAACCCCCCGCAGTACGGGCAGAGCCCGACCCAGCCTCAGTACGGCCAGCAGCCCGGGTACCCGGCCGCGCCCGGCTACGACCCGGGGCAGTACCCGTACGGCGGTTACGGCCAGGGACAGCCGGCGGGGCCCGTCGGTCGCCCCGGCACGCTGCTGGCCGCGAGCATCCTCACCTGGATCGGGTCCGGGCTCGGGATCCTGGTCGGCCTCGTGCTGATGGTCGCCTCGGGGTCCTCGGAGTTCCGGGACCAGCTGGACGACGTCGAGCCGGGAGCGGTCGCTGCGATCGGCGGCGTCATCCTGGCCATCTGCGTCGTCTCCGCGCTCATGGCGTTCTTCGCGTTCAAGGGTCACCGGTGGGCCGTCATCGTGCTGACGGTGCTCGGCGCGCTGTTCATGCTCGGCGCCATCAGCTCCCTCGCCCAGGGCAACGGCGGCGGGATCGTCAGCCTGGCGTGGATCGGGGCGGCCGTCGGCCTCTTCTGGGCCACACCGTCACGACAGTTCTACGCCCGCCGCTAGCAGCCCGACCCGGCCTTCCAGCGCCCCACGGCCACCGGCAGCCTGCCGGTGGCCTTCCGCTTGCCCGTCAGCACCTCGACGACCGCCTGGAAGGTCTCCGGCGTCCGCCCGTACGCGGCGATGCGGGTCGCGCCGGCCGGCCCACCACGCAGCGCGTACGGGGTGTCGAGACCGACCATCACCCGACCCGTACCGCCCTGCGAGCCGCTGGACTCACCGGTGCCGGCGTTGTACGCGCCACCTCCGAGCAGCCGCACCGTGGTGCCGCTGCCGACGCGCAGCCCCGCTCGGCGGGCGGCGGCGCCGAAGCGGCTGCGGTCGGCCTGGGTCCCTCCGGAGATCCGGACGCCGCCGGTGACGGCCGCGGCGCCGCACGGGCCGGAGATCTGGGTGACCGAGGCGCGCGCGAGTGCGAGCGCGTCGGCGTGATGCGCGCCGACCGCGGAGGCGGGCGGCTGCTGCGCCGAGCCCGCCCGACGCATGGTCGCGACGATCCGCGCCGCCGACTCGACCAGCCGGTCCCGGGTGAGCTGCCCCGACGCGACGGCCTTGGTCAGAGCCGTGACGGAGGCGCCGGGGTCGGCGGGCATCAGCAGGACGTCCGCGCCCGCGGCGACGGCCTGCACCGCGCCGCGGCCCGAGCCGTACCGCTGGTCGACCGCGCCCATCTGCAGCGCGTCGGTGACGATCAGGCCCTTGAACCCCAGCTGCTGCCGCAGCAGCCCGGTCAGCACGGGGCGGCTCATCGTGGACGGCGCGCCGGCGTCGAGCGCGTCCAGCACGATGTGGGCCGACATGACGGCCGGAGCGCCGTCGCGCACCAGGGCTTGGAACGGCACGAGGTCGCGTCCCCGCAGCGCGTCCAGGGAGGCCCGCTGGCGGGGCAGGCCGATGTGGCTGTCGGTGGTGACCGAGCCGTGGCCCGGGAAGTGCTTCGCGACGGGGACGACGCCGGCCTGGGCGTAGCCACGCGCCTGCGCCGTGGCCGTACGCGCCACCCGCTGCGGGTCCGAGCCCGGGGAGCGGACGCCGATCGTGGGGTCCTGCGCGCCGATGGTGACGTCCGCGTCGGGCGAGAAGACCATCGTCATGCCCAGCGCCCGCAGCTCCTCGCCGATGCCGTGCGCCACCCGCGTCGCGAGGGCGGGGTCGTCCGCTGCGCCGTACGCCATCCCCGACGGCAGCTCCGTGACCGGTGCACCCAGCCGAGCGACGGGGCCGCCCTCCTGGTCCACCGAGACGATCGCCGGCCAGTCCCGGCCGTCGGCGCGCATCGCCTGCTGTGCACGTTCGGCACCGGAGCGCAGGCCGCTGACGAGCGAGGCGCTGCTCGGCACGTTGCCGGGGAAGAGGATCACGCCGCCGAGGTGGTCGCCGCTGATGGCGCGGGCCGCCGCGTCCGGGCTGCTGCCGTCGTAGAAGCCGACGATCAGCTGAGCCGCGAGCCGCTCGGTCGGGAGGCGGCTGACGTCCTTGCGTGCGGCGGCGAGCTCGGCGTCGGTCGGGACGCCGACGCCGGTGGGTGCGGGCGCGCTCGAGGACGGCCCAGCGGTGGGAGGCACCGGCGCCGTGGGCGCCGTGGGCGCCGTGCGGGTCGGGCTCGCGCTCCGAGCCGTGGAGAAGGTCGACGTCGCCGGAGCGGCGGCACCGTCGTCCCCGCCCGAACAGCTCGCCAGCAGCGCCGCGACGCAGACCGCACCGGCGGCCCGAGACAGCAGACCGCCACGGGTCGATGGCACGGACCGCGACCGGGTCATGCCTGGACGCTCGCCACTGGCAGCGAGGAGTCGGCCGGCAGGGCCAAGTCGGACGGCGGCAGACCACGCATCACCATCTGCGAGCCGAGGGCGGCCACCATCGCGCCGTTGTCGGTACACAGCCGGATCCGCGGGACCCGCAGCCGGATGCCCGCCTCGGCGCAGCGCTTCTCGGCCAGCTCGCGCAGCTGGGTGTTCGCCGTGACGCCGCCGCCGATCTGCAGGTCGGAGATGCCGAGCTCGGTGCAGGCCAGGACGGCCTTGCGGGTGAGGACGTCCGCCACCGCATGGCTGAAGCTCGCCGCAACGTCCGCGACGGGCACCGGCTCGCCGGCCCGCTCACGCGCCTCGACCCACCGGACCACGGCGGTCTTGAGCCCGGAGAAGGAGTAGTCGAAGCGGTGGCGCTCCATGTCCTTGCGCGAGGTCAGACCGCGCGGGAACGCGATGGCCTCGGGGTCGCCGTCCCGCGCCGCGCGGTCGATGTGCGGCCCACCCGGGTAGGGCAGACCGAGCACCCGCGCGACCTTGTCGTACGCCTCGCCGGCCGCGTCGTCGATCGTGGAGCCGAGCTCCTCGACGTCGGAGGCGATGTCCCGCACCACGAGCAGGTTGGTGTGGCCGCCGGACACCAGCAGCGCGACCGTCGGCTCCGGTAGCGGGCCGTGGTCGAGGACGTCGGCGCACACGTGCGCGGCCAGGTGGTTGACGCCGTACAGCGGCTTGTCGAGGCACAGGGCCAGCGCCTTCGCACTCGCGACGCCCACCATGAGCGCACCGGCGAGCCCGGGCCCGGACGTGACCGCGATCGCGTCGACGTCGTCCAGCCGGTGACCGGCCTCGGCGCTCGCGCGCTCCAGCATCGGAATCATCGACTCCAGGTGCGCGCGGCTCGCGACCTCGGGGACGACGCCGCCGAAGCGGGCGTGCTCGTCCACGCTGCTCGCCAGGGCGTCGCCGACGAGCGTGGTGCCGCGCACGAACGCCACACCCGTCTCGTCGCAGCTGGACTCGATGCCGAGGACCAGTGGTTCGTCGGTCGTCGCGTCAGACATGGGACGCACCTCCGTTCAGCAGCCGGCGCAGGATCAGAGCGTCCACGTCACCCGGCTGGTAGTAGCGGCGACGCACCGAGATCTGCTCGAAACCGTTGCGGTCGTACAGCTTTCGGGCCGAGACGTTGTCGGCGCGCACCTCGAGCATGAGCGACTCCGCTCCGCTACCGGTGGCCGTGGTCACCATCCAGTCGAGCAGGCGCTGACCGAGGCCGCTCCTCTGAGCGTCCGGCGCGACGGCGACGGTCATCACGTCGGCGACGTCACCGCCCTGGTCGACACCGGCGTACCCGACGACCTTCGCCTCGCGCTCGGCCACGACGTACGCGCGACGCGGGCGGCCGGCGAGCTCGCCCCACCAGCTGTTCGCGGTCCAGGCGTCGTCGGCGAAGAGCTCGCGCTCCAGCTCGACCAGCCGGTCGATGTCCTGCCAGCGCATCTCGCGCAGCGCGGTCGCGGTCACGGCGTCACCGGCGTGCGCTCGGCCTGGGGAACCGCGTCGGGTCGGCGCAGGTAGAGCGGCTGCGGTTCCAGCAGCGACTCGCCGCGGCGGAGGGCGCCGGTCACGAACGTCGCGAGCGCGCCGGCGCTGACGTCCAGCTGGGGCAGTGCGTGCGGAAGCGCCTCGGGGTACAGCTCGGTGCCGCGGCCGGCGGTGGGCAGGCCGCGCAGGTGTCCCGGCAGCTCGGCCGGGCGCGCGACGTCGGGGCCGTCGGTGCGGCGGACGCCCTCGTCGGTGACGTCGTACGCGGCCCAGTAGACCTCTTTGCGCCGTGCGTCCGTCGCGACCAGGAACCGCCGGGTCTGGCCGGCGGCGAACGTCGCGTGCGCGAGGGCGTCCAGGCTGCAGACGCCGTGGACGGGAACGCCGAGCGCCAGGCCCATGGTGCGTGCGGTGACGATGCCGACGCGCAGGCCGGTGAACGGGCCGGGCCCGACGCCGACCGCGACGGCGCTCAGGTCGCGCGGACGCAGCCCGGCCTCGCGCAGCACGTCGCGGATCGTCGGGGTCAGCAGCTCGGTGTGACGCCGGGTGTCGGTGTGCGCCTGCTCGGCGACGACGGTCGCGCCGTCGTGAACGGCGACCGTGACCGCCTGCGTGGCGGTGTCGATGGCGAGAAGCACGCCCGCCAGGCTAACCAGCGAGGCCGCCTCTCACCGAATCCACGCGGTCGTGGAGGCCGATCCGTCAGCGGAGCGCGTCCAGGACCGCGTCCCAGCGCGGACCGGTACCCACCAGCTCGATCCGACGCTCGTCGTCGCCCGACAACGTGACCGTGAGGTACTCCTCGTTCAGGCTCTCGGCGAGCCCGGCGCCCCACTCGACGATCGTCACCGCGTCGTCCAGCTCGGCGTCCAGGTCCAGGTCGTCCAGCTCGGCCGAGCCGTGCAGCCGGTAGGCGTCGACGTGCACCAGCTCGGGTCCGTCGCCGAGCGGTGGGTGGACGCGGGCGACCACGAACGTCGGGGACGTGATGGGTCCGCGGACGTCGAGACCGCGGGCGATGCCCTGGGTCATCGTCGTCTTGCCGGCGCCCAGGCCCCCGGTGAGGACGAGCAGGTCACCGGCGCGCAGCAGTGCCCCCAACCGCTCGCCGAACGACTGCGTCGCGTCGGCGTCCGGCGTCGCGACGACGAGGCGGTCAGACACCGGCACGCCCCCGCGAGCGTCCAGCCGTCCCGCGTCGCCGTCCGGTCAGGTCGGTGACGGTGCGCCGGACGCGTGGGCGGCGGCGCGGCCGCTCGACGGCGCGGTCGGCCCGCTGGAGCAGCGCGAGCAGCTGCTCGTTGACCAGGTCCGGGTGCTCCAGCATCAGGACGTGCCCGCCGCTGGTGACGACCACGTGCTCCGCGCCGGGGACCGCGGCGACGATCGCCTCGGAGTGGTCCGGCGGGGTGAGCCGGTCCTCGGTGCCGTTCATCACCAGCGTCTCGACGCCGTCCAGCGCGGTGAGCCCGTCGAACCGGTGGTGCTCCATCAGCGTCGGGAGGAACGCGCCGATCACGTGCAGCCGGGTGGCGAAGATCATGTCCGCAGTGAGCCGGATGATCGAGCGCGGGACGTGCGAGGCGAACGAGAAATGGTGGACCGCGAGCTCCTCGACCTCCTGCCCTGCCCGCAGGGCCTGCCGGACCAGGTCCTGCTGGTTGGCCAGGCGCGAGACCGCGGACGGCCCGAGGCGGTGCACGACGGCGCCGAGGTGCTGGCCGAGGCCCCAGTCGACGTTGCGGAGCCCGCCGGCGCTGGTCGACAGCAGCCCGACACCGATGACGCGCTCGCGCATGACCTCCGGGTGCTGCTCGGCGAACGCCATCACCGCCATGCCGCCCATGGAGTGGCCGATCAGCACGATCTCGCCCTCGGGGGTCGTCTCGCGGATGACCGCGGCGAGGTCGTCACCCAGCTGACCGACCTCGTACGAGGAGTCCTCCCCCTCCTCCGACCGGCCGTGGCCGCGGTGGTCCCACAGGACGATCCGGTAGCCCGCCTCGCGCAGCGCCCGCCGCTGGAACACCCAGCCGGTGAGGTTGAGCGTGTACCCGTGGGTGAGGACCACCGTCGTACGGCTCGACGCGTCGTCGCGCGCGTGATCGATCTCGACGTGCAGCGGGACGCCGTCGGCGGCGATGACGACGCGCTCCTCGTCCGGGGTCTCGACGTAGTCGCAGCCGTCGTCCGGGGGGCGCTCGGTGCGCCGGTTCCGGACGAGCTGCCCGACGGCCAGGCCGGCGACGCCCGCAGCACCCGCCACGGCCGCTCCGACTCCCCAGCGCAGTGCGCTCTGTCGTGTCGACGTCACGCGGGCCAGTGTCGCAGCAACCCCACCGCGTCCCGGTGAGGACCCGGTCACACGGCCGTCCGCCGGCCGGCCGGGCACCTGTCAGCCGACCGGTCGACCCGCCTCGTGACCGGCGGAGTCCCCGACGTAGATCCGCGGCAGACGGGTGCTCATCCGCGTCACGATCTCGTAGGAGATGGTGCCCGCGGCGTCCGCCCAGTCCTGGGCGGTGGGCTCGCCGCCGTCACCGGGGCCGAGCAGCACGACCGGCTCCCCCGCCTCGACGGGCAGGTCGCCCACGTCGACGACGAACTGGTCCATGCACACCCGCCCCGCGACGGTGAACCGCTGCCCGGCGACCTGCACCGGCCCGACGTTCGACGCGTGCCTCGGGACGCCGTCGGCGTACCCCATCGGCACGTCGACCAGCGTCGTCTCGTGCTCGGTGACGTACGTGTGCCCGTAGCTGACGCCCTGGCCGGCCGGGACCCGCTTGGCGACGGTGGCGCGCGCCGTCACGGTCATCGCCGGCCGCAACCCGAAGTCGGCCGGGTCGCCGAGCTGCGGGACGGGGCTCAGCCCGTACACCGCCAGGCCCGGGCGAACCATGTCCCAGGCCGCCGACGGGGTGGTCAGCGTGGCCGCCGAGTTGGACATGTGGCGTACCTGCAGCCGCAGCCCCGCGCGCTCGGCGTCCTCGACCCGCTCGGCGAACAGCTGCTGCTGCTGGAGCACGGTCGGGTGCTCCGGGGCGTCGGCGTACGCGAAGTGGGTGAAGATGCCGACGACCTCGACCGCGCCCTCCGCCTGGAGCCGCGCCGCTGCGTCGCGCAGGAGGTCCCAGTCCTTGCCGTACGCGCCGTTGCGGGCCAGGCCGGTGTCGGCCTTGAGCTGGACCCGGGCCGTCCGCCCGGCCGCGCGGGCCGCCTCGGCGACCTGCTCGATCTCCCAGACCGCGGGCACCCCGATGTCGATGCCCTGCTGGATCGCGGGGCCGAAGTCGACGCCCGGCGCGTGCAGCCAGGTGAGCAGGGGTGCATCGATCCCGGCCGCCCGCAGCTGCAGCGCCTCGGACAGCTGAGCCACGCCCAGCCATCCGGCGCCTCCGCGCAGCGCCGCGCGGGCACTGGGCACCAACCCGTGGCCGTACGCGTCGCCCTTGACCACGGCCATCACGCTCGCGTCCCCTGCGCGCCGGCTCAGCTCGGCCACGTTGTGCGCGATGGCGTCGAGATCGATGGTGACCCACGCGGTCATCTGGTCTGTGCTCACCGGCCCAAGCATGCACCACCGCCACAGCCGACCCTGGCCGCTGCTCATCTGCGACCGCTGAAGAGCAGATCCGGGCGCGCGGCCCTGCCCGACCGGGGCCGCTTTCCACGACATCGCGGCACCGGGGCCCTGCCTGTCCGGGGCGACGACCGCTCGGCGGCCGGTCAGCGGCGCAGGAGGCGAGCGACCGTACGACCGAGCTGGTGAGCGACGTCCATCGCCCGGACCGGACCGCCGGGGTTCGCGTCGTCGGCGGCGACACCGTGCACGAGGGCGGCGACCGAGCCGGCGTCCAGGGGCGACAGGCCGCTGGCCAGCAGCGCCCCGGCGAGGCCGGCCAGGACGTCCCCGGAGCCGGCCGTCGCGAGCCAGGCGGGCGCGTCCGACTGGGTCCGGACCGGGAGCCCGGCCGAGGACGGTGGCACGACCGCCGTCACGGCGCCCTTGAGCAGCACCGTCACGTCGAGGTGGTCGGCGACCCGCCGCGCGATCTCGACCGGCGCCCGGCGTACGGCGTCGTCGGGCAGGTCACCGAGCTCGAGCCGGCGCGCCAGCCGCAGCAGCTCACCGGCGTGCGGGGTCAGCAGGGTCGGCGCGGAGCGGGACTCCTCCAGCAGGTCCAGGCCACCGGCGTCCAGCAGGACCGGGAGGTCGGACTCCAGGGCCTCCCGCACGACGCGCAGCTGGTCGTCGTCGGCGTTCTCGGCATCCAGGCCGGACCCGATCGCCCACGCCTGGACGCGGCCCTCCCCGAACACGCACTCCGGCACGAGCGAGCGCAGCAGGTCCGTCGGACGGCGCGGGCCGACGTACCGCACCATGCCGACCCCGGCGGTGACGGCGGCGGTGACGTTCATGACCGGGGCGCCGGTGTACTGCTCGCCGCCGGCCACGACGCCCAGGACGCCGCGGGAGTACTTGTCGTCGGTCGGCGTCGGCACCGGCCACAGCCGCGCGACGTCCTCGTAGGTGAGGCGCTCGACGGCGGGCGACGACGGCTCGGGCACCCCGATGTCGACCACCGTCAGCAGGCCGGTTGCCGGCTCCGTCGGCGGCATCAGGTGCACCGGCTTGGTCAGGCCGAAGGTGACCGTCTCGTCGGCGTACACCGCGTCCGAGGCGACCAGACCGGCCGGGTCCGCCCCGGAGGGCAGGTCGACCGCGATGACGTACGCGTCGTCGGAGACGAGGTCCGGCAGAGCGGCGAGGTGGTCCGGCAGGCCCGGACGCCCGCCGATGCCGGTCACTCCGTCGAGGATCAGGTCGGCCTCACCGAGCGCGGTCCGCACCTCGCCGGGAGCCGCGCCGTCGCGCCACTCCAGCACGATCGCCCCAGCGTCGCGCGCAGCGGCGAGGGCGGCCTCGTGCGCCCGCGACCCGACCAGGACGACCACGACGGGATGCCCCGCCTCGGCCAGCAGGGCACCGGCGTACAGGGCGTCGCCGCCGTTGTCCCCCGACCCGGCGAGCACGACCACGGCGTCGCTGTCGCGCTCCTCCAGCCGCGCTCGCGCCACCCCGGCGAGTCCGGTCGCGGCGCGCTGCATCAGCTCGCCGTCGGCCAGGCCCTCCATCGCGGCGCTCTCGGCGGCCCGGACGTCTTCGACGGAGTAGGCCCGAATCATGGTGGTACTCCTAGCCTTCGGCGATCACGACGGCCGAGGCGATGCCGGCGTCGTGACTGATCGACAGGTGCAGGTGAGTCACTCCGAGGTCGGCCGCGCGCGCACGTACGGTGCCCGCGGTCACCAGCTCGGGCTGCCCGCCGTCGCGCCGGACGACCGTCACGTCCGTCCAGTGCAGCCCGGACGGGGCACCGAGCGCCTTCGCGAGCGCCTCCTTGGCCGCGAACCGGGCGGCGAGGGAGTTGATCGGCAGGTCGGACTCCTCGACGGTGAACAGCCGGGCGCGCAGCATGGGCGTGCGCTCCAGCGTCTGCTCGAAGCGCGCGACGTCGACCACGTCGATCCCGACCCCGACGATCATCCGCCGGCCATCGCTGCTCGAACTGCGTCTGGTGTTCCTGACCGTGTTCGAGCTGCGTCAGGAACACCAGACGCAGTTCGAGCGGCAGGCCGGGCGATCACTCGACCGTGACGGACTTGGCGAGGTTGCGCGGCTGGTCGACGTCCAGACCCTTGGCCGTGGACAGGTGCAGGGCGAACACCTGCAGCGGGACGACGGTGAGCAGCGGCGCGAGCATCGGCGAGGTCGCGGGCACCCGGATGATCTCGTCGGCGAACGGCTCGACGGCCGTGTCGCCCTCCTGCGCGATGACCAGCGTGCGGGCGCCGCGGGCCCGGATCTCCTGGATGTTGGAGACGACCTTGCCGTGCAGCCCGTGCGGCGTGTCCGGGCCGGGAACGACGATGAACACCGGCTGCCCGGGCTCGATCAGCGCGATCGGGCCGTGCTTGAGCTCGCCGGCGGCGAACCCCTCCGCGTGGATGTACGCCAGCTCCTTCAGCTTCAGCGCGCCCTCCATGGCGACGGGGTACCCGACGTGCCGGCCCAGGAACAGCACCGACCGGGTGTCGGCCATGAACCGGGCGATCTCCCGCACGCGGCCCATCGATCCGAGCAGCTGCTCGATCTTGCCCGGGACCTGGTGCAGCTCCTTCAGCACGGCCGCGGCGTCGTCGGCGTACGAGCCGCCCCGCAGCTGAGCCAGGTAGAGGCCCAGGACGTAGCAGGCGGTGATCTGGGCCAGGAACGCCTTGGTCGAGGCGACGGCGATCTCGGGACCGGCGTGGGTGTAGAGGACGGCGTCGGACTCGCGCGGGATGGTCGAGCCGTGCGTGTTGCACACCGAGACGGTGAGGGCGCCGAGGTCGCGGGCGTGCTTGACGGCCATCAGTGTGTCCATGGTCTCGCCGGACTGGCTGATGGACACCACCAGCGTCCGCTCGCTGACGATCGGCTCGCAGTAGCGGAACTCGTGGGCGAGCGCGACCTCGACGGGGATGCGGGTCCAGTGCTCGATGGCGTACTTGGCTACCATGCCGGCGTACGCGGCCGTCCCGCACGCGACGATCGTGATGCGGTCGATGTCCTTCAGCTGCTGCTCGGAGATGCGCAGCTCGTCCAGGACGAGGTGACCGTCCTCGTCCGTACGCCCGAGCAGCGTGTCGCCGACGGCGTGCGGCTGCTCGTGGATCTCCTTCTCCATGAAGGTGTCGTAGCCGCCCTTCTCGGCGGCCGCGGCGTCCCAGGTGACCTCGAAGGCCTTGCCCTGCGCGGGCGTCCCGTCGAAGTTCACGACGGTCGCACCGGCCGGGGTGATGGTGACGATCTGGTCCTGCTCCAGTTCCAGGGCGTTACGGGTGTAGCCGATGAACGCGGCCACGTCGGAGCCCAGGAAGTTCTCCCCGTCGCCGAGGCCGACGACCAGCGGCGAGTTGCGGCGGGCGCCGACCACGACGTCCGGCGCGTCGGCGTGCACCGCGAGCAGGGTGAACGCCCCCTCCAGCCGCGCCACGACCGACCGCATTGCCTCGGTGAGATCGCCGTCGTACGCGCGGGCCAGCAGCTGGGCGACGACCTCGGTGTCGGTCTCGGAGGCGAACGCGACGCCCTCGTCCAGCAGCTCGCCCTTCAGCGAGTGGAAGTTCTCGATGATGCCGTTGTGGATGACGGCGAGCTTGCCGTCGGTGCCGCCGCGGTGCGGGTGGGCGTTCGCGTCGGTCGGGCCGCCGTGGGTCGCCCAGCGGGTGTGGCCGATCCCGGTGCTCGACGCCTCGAGCGGCTGCTCCTCCAGGACCGCGCGCAGGTTGGCGAGCTTGCCGGCCTTCTTCCGGGTCGAGACGTGATCGCCGTCGACCAGGGCCACTCCGGCCGAGTCGTACCCGCGGTACTCCAGGCGGGCGAGCCCCTCCAGCACGACGTCCAGGGCTTTGCCGTCGGCACTGCTGCCGACGTATCCGACGATTCCACACATGCCCGGCAGCCTAGAGCCTCCGCCGAGTGCTCCCGTTCACGCCAGTGGTTCCGGCTGCTGGCACCATGGTCGCGTGACTCGACACACCGGAGAGCTCGCCGTCCCGCTGCTGCCGTCGCCGTACGTGCAGCTGGACCGCGAGGACTGGGCACGGCTGCGCAAGGCCCACCCGATGAGCCTGGACGCCGCCGACGTCGAGCGCCTCTCCGGTCTCGGCGAGCCCGTCGACCTGCGCGAGGTCGAGGAGATCTACCTGCCGCTGTCGCGGCTGCTGAACTTCTACGTGGGCGCGACGTCCGGGCTGCACCGGGTGACGTCGTCCTTCCTCGGGGAGCAGCCGGCCAAGACGCCGTTCGTCATCGGCATCGCCGGGTCCGTCGCGGTCGGCAAGTCCACCACCGCGCGAGTGCTGCGCGAGCTGCTCTCCCGCTGGGAGGACACCCCGCGCGTCGAGCTCATCACCACCGACGGCTTCCTGCTGCCCAACTCCGAGCTCGAGCGCCGAGGCCTGCTGGAACGCAAGGGTTTTCCCGAGTCGTACGACCGGCGCGCCCTGGTCCGCTTCGTCTCGGAGGTGAAGTCCGGCAAGCCCGAGGTGACCGCGCCCGTCTACTCACACCTCTCGTACGACATCGTCCCGGACGAGCAGATCGTGGTCCGCCGTCCGGACGTCCTCATCGTCGAGGGCCTCAACGTCCTGCAGCCGGCCACCTCGACCGCCGAGCTGCGCTCGACCCTCGCCCTGTCGGACTTCTTCGACTTCTCCGTGTACGTCGACGCCGCCGAGCGCGACATCCGGCGCTGGTACGTCGACCGGTTCCTCTCCCTGCGTGAGACCGCCTTCGCCGACCCGCAGTCCTACTTCCACCGGTTCGCGTCGCTGTCGGACGACGACGCGGTCGACCTCGCCACGAAGATCTGGGAGTCGATCAACCACCCGAACCTGTCGGACAACATCGAGCCGACCCGCACTCGCGCCACGCTGGTGATGCAGAAGGGCGCCGACCACGCGGTGCAGCAGGTCCTGCTGCGCAAGCTCTGAGCGCGTCGCGCACACGCGGTCGGCCGGGCACGCCGTCCGTCAGGACGCCTCGCGCCGCTGCCGGTCGCTGACGTCGTCGATGAACGCACCGTCCTCGTCGACCAGCAGGTCGGCCAGGTCGCCGTGGCGCTCACGCTCCTCCTCGGCCCGCACCTGCCGCTGCGCCGCGCTCGCTCGGCGTCGCCGGGCCCAGGCCAGCATCCAGAGTCCGGCGAACAGGGCGACGACCGCCGCAGTCCCCAGCACGAAGCCGAGCACGCCGAACAGGAAGCGGGCGCCGCTGGTCGCCGCCGCGCCCTCGTCCTGCGACCCGAGGTCCGGAGCGACCCCGCGACCCAGCATCGCGCCGCCGACTCCCGCGAGCACGGAGAGCACGAACGTCGCCACCCAGTAGGTGATCGCGACGGGACGGCGGTGAAGATCGGGCATACCCCCATTCTGCCGCCTGCGCACCCGCGGGGGACGCCAGACCCGCGAGTCGCGGGCGCCCGGCCGCCGGTGGGCGCCCTGGTGACGGGCGTCCGGCCCGGCTCCATGATGGGAGGCATGGCTGACCACGCGACCAGGACCGAGCACGACTCGATGGGTGAGGTGGAGGTGCCGGCGGACGCGCTGTACGGCGCGCAGACCGCCCGGGCCGTCGAGAACTTCCCGATCTCCGGCCAACGGGTGCCGGTCCCGGTGATCCACGCGCTCGCCCGGATCAAGGCGGCCGCAGCGCGGGTCAACGCCGATCTCGGCGTCCTGGACCGCGCCCGGGCCGACGCGGTCGTGGCGGCAGCCACGGCGGTCGCCGACGGGAAGCACGACGACCAGTTCCCGATCGACGTCTTCCAGACCGGCTCGGGGACGTCCACGAACATGAACGTCAACGAGGTCGTCGCCCGGCTCGCCCACCTCGACTCCGGGGCGGACGTCCACCCCAACGACCACGTCAACGCCGGCCAGTCCAGCAACGACACGTTCCCGACCGCGATCCGCGTCGCCGCCGCCTCCGCCCTGGCCGAGCGGCTCGACCCGGCCCTGGCGACGCTGCAGGGCTCGCTGGAGCGCCAGTCGCGTGCGCTCGCCGACGTCGTGAAGTCCGGCCGTACGCACCTGATGGACGCCGTCCCCGTCACCCTCGGCCAAGAGCTCGCGGGGTACGCCCGCCAGATCGAGCTCGGGCGCGCCCGGATCGGCGAGGCGGCCGCGTACGTGCACGAGCTGCCGCTCGGCGGGACGGCCGCCGGTACCGGCCTGAACGCCCGTCCCGGGTTCGCCGCCGCGGTGATCGAGCAGGTCGCGCGGGACACCGGCCTGCCGCTGCGCGAGGCGGCCGACCACTTCGAGGCGCAGTCCACCCAGGACGCCGTGGTCGGGCTCTCCGGCGCGCTGCGGACGCTCGCCGTGTCGCTGACCAAGATCTGCAACGACCTGCGCTGGATGGGGTCCGGGCCGCGTGCAGGCCTCGCCGAGATCCGCCTGCCTGACCTGCAGCCGGGCTCGAGCATCATGCCGGGCAAGGTGAACCCGGTCCTGCCCGAGGCCACGCTCATGGTGTGCGCCCAGGTGATCGGGCACGACGCGACGATCACGGCGGCCGGGGCGAGCGGCGCGTTCGAGCTGAATGTCATGCTGCCGGTCATCGCCCGAGCGGTGATGGAGCAGATCGAGTTCCTCGCCGGTGCGTGCACCGCCCTCGCGACCCGGTGCATCGACGGCATCACCGCCGATGAGGAGCGCTGCCGCACGTACGCGGAGTCCTCACCCTCGATCGTGACGCCGCTCAACGCCTTCATCGGGTACGAGGCCGCAGCCGCCGTGGCGAAGCAGGCGCTGGCGCAGGGACGCACGATCCGCGAGGTCGTGATCGACCGGGGGCACGTGGAGTCCGGCGAGCTCACCGAGGAGCAGCTGGACCGAGCCCTCGACGTCCTGGCCATGGCCAAGGGCGGTCACGGCTGACCCGCCGCCGGGTGGGGAGACGCCGGCCCGCCTTCCTCGAGGAAAGCGGGCCGGCGACGATCAGGGTCGCGCGCGCTCGCGAGCGTGCGAGCTCAGTACCAGTTCAGGTCGACCGAGTGCGACCACGCACTGCAGGGGCTGCCGTAGCGCTCCTTGATGTAGCCCAGGCCCCACTCGATCTGGGTCGCGGCGTTGGTGCGCCAGTCGGAGCCGGCGGTGGCCATCTTGCTGCCCGGCAGGGCCTGGGGGATGCCGTACGCGCTGGAGGAGGGGTTGTTGGCGGAGGTGCTCCAGCCGCTCTCCTTGGTCCACAGCTTGTCGAGGCAGCTGAACTGGCTCGAGCTCCAGCCGTACGAGGCGAGCATCGAGCGGGCGATGTCCCGGGGGTCGCCGTGGCTCTGGACGCGGGGCGCGTCCTCGGTGGTGCTGCGGGAAGCCTTCTGGACCGGGGCCGGGGCGGGCTTCGGGGCGACCTTCGCGGCCACCATGTCCTGGGCCTGGCTGGTGCGCGAGGCGACCATCTGGCGCAGCGTGGTCATGCTGGCCTGGCTCGCGGACGCCTGCAGGCGGTGGGAGTCGGCCATCCGCTTCGCCATGGCCGCGCGGTCGCGGACCGACGCCGTGCTGCGGGCGCGCGAGACGCTCTGCTGCATCGACATGACGCTGCTGCGGTCGAAGCTCTGGTAGGTGTGCGCCTTACCCGCCGGCGCGAGCGCATCCAGCCCGCTGAGGTTGCCCGAGGCCGACGCCGAGTCGAGGTCCGTGGCCGAGGCGTAGCCGGCGGCCGAGACAGCGAGCGCGGAGAGCGTGGCGGTCGCGGCGACGGCAGGGCGGCGCAGCGCAGCCTGCCGAGGGGCGCGGTGCCGTCCGACGGGTGTTGACATACGGGGGACCTCCTGCGTCCGGGCACGCGCACGGTGGCGCCCGTGATCGGACAGAGTTTGGCGGGGTTACTGCAGGGGCGGGTGCGCACGACGACGGCGTCATGGGGGTGCCACCGACATGCACTGCGCCCCGTCGCGAGGAACGACTCCGGTCCTCGAGGCGAGACGCCAAAGGATGGTCTACCGGTGCTGCGGGGGCGGCTCACGCACGATGGGCAGCCCGTTATGAAACCGTGACCAACCCCGAAACTGTGACGTACATCGGGTGCTCCTGTCCAATCGCCGCGAATCTCCCGGCGCGACGGGCCCGTTCACACCGGAGCAGACCGTCGTTCGGCCGGACGCGCGCGCGACGGCGCCGCGACCGTCCCGGAGAGGACGGTCGCGGCGCCGGTGCAGGCCCGCCGGAGGCGGGCGTATCAGATCTCGCCGCCCTCGAGCAGATCGGTCACCAAGGCCGCGATCGGGCTGCGCTCGGACCGGTGCAGGGTCACGTGACCGAACAGCGGGTGACCCTTGAGCTTCTCGATCACCGCGGCCACGCCGTCGTGCCGCCCGACGCGCAGGTTGTCCCGCTGGGCGACGTCGTGGGTCAGCACGACCCGGGAGTTCTGCCCGATCCGCGACAGGACCGTGAGCAGGACGTTGCGCTCCAGGGACTGCGCCTCGTCCACGATCACGAACGCGTCGTGCAGCGACCGCCCGCGGATGTGGGTGAGCGGCAGCACCTCCAGCAGCTCGCGGTCCACGACCTCCTCGACCACCTCGCGTGAGACGACGGCGTTGAGGGTGTCGAACACGGCCTGCGCCCAGGGGCCCATCTTGTCGTTCTCCGTGCCCGGCAGGTACCCGAGCTCCTGGCCGCCGACCGCGTACAGGGGGCGGAACACGATGACCTTGCGGTGCTGGCGTCGCTCCATCACCGCCTCCAGCCCGGCGCACATGGCCAGCGCGGACTTGCCGGTGCCTGCCCGCCCGCCGAGGCTGATGATGCCGACGTCGGGGTCCAGCAGCATGTCCAGGGCGATGCGCTGCTCCGCGCTGCGCCCGTGCAGCCCGAACGCGTCCCGGTCGCCGCGCACCAGCCGGATGGACTTGTCGGCCATCACCCGGCCCAGGGCGCTGCCGCGCGGGCCGAGGAGCACGACGCCGGTGTTGCACGGCAGGTCCGCGGCGCTGTCCAGCTCCAGGCGACTCTGGTCGTACAGGGTCGACATCTGCTGGTCGTCGATCTCCAGCTCGGCCGTCCCCGTCCACCCGGTCTCGACGGCCAGCTCGGCCCGGTACTCCTCCGCGTGCAGCCCGACCGCCGAGGCCTTGACCCGCATCGGCAGGTCCTTGCTGACGACCGTGACGTCGCGGCCCTCGTCGGCCAGGTTGCGCGACACCGCGAGGATCCGGGTGTCGTTGTCGCCGAGGCGGAACCCGGGCGGCAGCGACTCGGTGTCGGTGTGGTTCAGCTCGACCCGCAGCGTCCCGCCCTCCCCGATCGGCACCGGGGCGTCCAGGCGCCCGTGGGTGGTGCGCAGGTCGTCCAGCGTGCGCAGCGCCTGCCGGGCGAAGTAGCCCAGCTCGGGGTGGTGGCGCTTGCCCTCGAGCTCGGTGACCACGACCACCGGCAGCACGACCTCGTGCTCGGCGAACCGGGTCAGGGCCCGCGGATCGGACAGGAGCACCGAGGTGTCCAGCACGTACGTGCGGGTCCTGGCCTTGCTGCGGGCGCGCGACGGCGACGAAGAGGAACGGGAGGACTGACGGGCAGATGCCATGGTCGATCTCCTTGCCGTGCCGGCGTCTCCGCCGGCCGGACCTACTCTCGGACGAGGTGCCGGGACCGGGCCTGCCACGAACGGCGGGGCCGGTGCCGGCCCTCCGTCCGGAGCGGTGATCGCTCCATGTGGTGGGCCTCCCGAACGCGGTGACGGGTGCCTCCGCGCTAGTGCGACCGTACGTCGCCGCACCCACATTGAGGAGCACAGTGGGGAGCGACGCGCCGAACGTTGTGATCACGTTCGCCACTCGTTCACCGCCACCGTCGGTGCCATGCTGCGCAGGTGGCAGCGAGTGCGCGACCGACCCCGCGCGAGACGGTCGCGCAGGCCTGCGAGCGCTGGGGCGAACCCGAGGTGGCCCGTCGGTGCGCGGCCCTGATCGGCGGCGCCCACGACGGCGGGCTGGTGGCCCTGCTGGGCTCGCGGGCGGCCACGGACGAGGCGTGGATGGCCAGGTCGGTGAACCAGTACTGGATGCGGGTGTGGGGCGCCCGGGCCCTGCTGTACGCGTGGTCGACCGAGGCGGAGCCGGCGGTCGTGGCGGGCCTCGCCGACGACCACTGGCGGGTGCGCGAGATGTGCGCGAAGGTCGCCGTGCAGCGCGCCATCGGTGCCGCCGCCGACCCCGCTGCCGATCTGGTCGTCGACCCGGTCGAACGGGTGCGGGTGGCGGCGCTGCGGGTCCTCGGCGCGGTCGGTGAGGGCGAGCACGCCGCCGGCGTGCGTACGGCGTACGACGACGACTCCCCCGCCGTGCAGCGCGCGGCCTATGCCGCCCTGCGCTCGATGAGCGAACGCCTGGACAGGGACCTGGACGAGGCGTAATGCGCTGGTCGCCCACCGGGTCCTCCCCTACCGTCGGCCGGATGATCGCGTATGAGCTCGCCGGTACGGCGCAGGACAACGACCCCTACGACGTGGTGCTGCTGGTGCACGCGGGCGTCGCCGACCGCCGCATGTGGGAGCCGCAGTGGCAGCCCCTGACCGAGCGGCACCGCGTCGTCCGGGCGGACCTGCCCGGCTTCGGCGAGACGCCTCTGGAGCCGGGCGAGGCGTCCTTCACCGGGACGTTGCGGGAGGTGCTGGACCAGGTGGGCGCGCGGCGGGCGGCCGTGGTCGCGTCGTCCTTCGGCGGCCGTGTCGCCCTGGAGCTCGCGGCCACCTCCCCGGACCTGGTCGAGCGGCTGGTGCTCCTCGCACCCGACGTTCCCGGCGCGGAGCCGAGCGCCGACATGCGGGCGTTCGGCGAGCAGGAGGACGCCTTGCTGGAGAAGGGGGACGTGGCCGGCGCGACCGAGCTCAACGTGCGCACCTGGCTCGGCCCCGAGGCCGACGACGCGGCCCGCGACCTCCTCCGGGCGATGCAGCAGCGCGCGTTCGAGGTCCAGCTGGCTGCCGACGAGTGGGACGACCCGCCCCGGCTGGTCTGGGCCGACACGGACGTGCACGCGATCAGCGCGCGGACGGTGGTCGTGTCCGGGTCCCACGACCTGTCGGGGTTCCGGGAGAGGGCGTTCGACCTCGCGGCGCGGATCCCCGGGGCGACGCACCGGGAGCTGCCGTGGGCGGGCCACCTCCCGAACCTGGAGCGGCCCGCGGAGATCACCGGCCTCCTCATGGACGTCCTCGGCTGACGGTCACGCGGCGGGTGGCCGCGCCGCGTGACGGCCGCCCTCACTGCTCCTTCGAGCACCACCAGGTGGTGCGACCGCCGACGACGCCCCTGCGCATCGGCGCGCCGCACCGCGGACAGTCGGCTCCCCGCTTCCGGTACGGGATCACCTCGCCGGTGTGCACGCCACCCCGCTTCAGCGCTCGCCTGATCGCGGTCCGCAGCGAGCGGTGCAGCACGGTCACCCGGTCGGGCTCGATCTCGTCTGCGGGCCGGTGCGGGTCGAGCTCGGCCTGCCAGAGCACCTCGTCGGCGAGCAGGTTGCCGACGCCGGCGAGCGCGTGCTGGTCCAGCAGCCGGGCCTTCAGCGGCGCCCGGCTGCGGCTCAGGATCTCGCGGAGCTCGCGCAGGCCGACCTCACCGGCGTCGGGCCCGAGCCGGTCCAGGTCCGGTTCCAGGTAGACGCGCCCGAGGCGGCGCTTGTCGAACAGCCGCAGGGACCCGCCGTCCTCGAACCGGAGCGTGAAGCGGTCCCACTCCGGCTTGTGCCGCGCCGAGGACCGCGTCCGGGTCCCGACGTAGTCACCGCCCTCGTCGGAGCCGGTCGGTCCGTCGACCAGGATCCGGCCCGCCATCCCGAGATGGAGCGCCAGCACCGGCCCGGGTGTTCGCGACCGGCCCACGCCCGAGGTCTCGCACCACATCAGCTTGCCGCGGCGGTGGGCGCTGGTCAGCCGGCGACCGACCAGCGCCTCGCGGATCTCGCCCCGGCGATGGGGCCGGCAGACGTACCCGTCGGCGTCGTCGACGTCCTCGATGCGTCGGTGCAGGGCGGACCGCTCGATGACGGCGCGGGCGGACTCGACCTCGGGCAGCTCCGGCACGTCAGCGCTTCAGGGTGCGGGCGAGCTGCGCCAGGAGCCGGTCGACGTCATCGGCGCTGGTGTACGGCGCGAGGCCGATCCGCAGACCGCCGGTGTCGCCGAGACCGAGGTGCCGGGAGGTGTCCAGCGCGTAGAAGTGCCCGGCCGGGGCGTTGATGTCGGCGGCGGCGAGGGTGTCCCGTACGGCCGTGGCCTCGTGACCGTCGAAGGTCAGCAGCAGGGTCGGCGTCCGACGCGCAGCACGCGACCACACGGTCACCCCGGGCAGCTCCCCCGCGCCGGTCTCGAGGCGGCGCAGCAGCTCGGCCTCGTGCTGCTCCAGCGCCGTCATGGACGCGAGCAGCCGGCTCCGGCGGCCGGTGCCGCTTCCCGGTGCCAGTCCGGCCAGGAAGTCGATCGCCGCGGTGGTGCCGGCGAGCAGCTCGTACGGCAGGGTCCCGAGCTCGAACCGCTCCGGCACTCGGTCCGAGGAGGGCACCAGCTTGTCGGGCTCGAGCTCCTCGAGCAGCTCCGGACGGCCGTACAGCACGCCGTGGTGCGGCCCGAGGAACTTGTACGGCGAGCAGGCGAAGAAGTCCGCGCCGAGGGCCCGGACGTCGACCGGGGCGTGCGGGGTCAGGTGCACGCCGTCCACGTGCAGCAGCGCTCCGGCGGCGTGGACGACCTCGGCGATGCCCGGGATGTCTGGGCGGGTGCCGATCAGGTTCGAGGCGCCGGTCACCGCGACCAGTCGGGTCCGCGGGCCGAGCACCCGCTCGACCTGCGCCGGCTCCAGCTCGCCGGTCGTCGGGTCGAAGTCGGCCCAGCGCACCTGCACCTCGCGGGCCTGGGCGGCCAGGACCCACGGCCGGATGTTCGCGTCGTGGTCCAGCCGGCTCACCACCACCTCGTCGCCGGGCGACCAGCGCTTGGCGAGCGTGCGGGCGAGGTCGAAGGTGTTCTGGGTCATGCTGCGGCCCAGCACCACTCCCCCGGGCTCGCCGCCGAGCAGGTCGGCGAGGGCCTGACGCGCGGCGACGACGACGGCGTCCGCAACGCACTCGGACGCGGTGACCGAGCCGCGGTTGGAGATCGGCCCGGTCATGGTGTCGGCGATCGCCCGGCCCACCACGTCCGGGGTCTGCGAACCGCCCGGTCCGTCGAAGTACGCCGTCCCGCCGGCCAGCGACGGGAAGTGCGACCGAACCCGGTCGACGTCGTACCGGGTGGCGGTGGCGAGAGCGATCGGGCCTGCGTCGGTCATGCGTGCTCCTTCGTGTCGTTCGCTGATCAGGGCAGTGTCGCGGGTCGGTCAGGCGGGCTCGGGCAGCGCCGGCTCGCGGCGCCAGGACCAGACCGCCACGGCCGTCGCGGTGAGCAGCAGCACCATCGAGATGCCGAGCGCGACGCGCAGCGCCGACCCCGGGTCGTCCAGCCGGCCGACGGCGATCTGGTAAGTGGTCATGACGAGCGCCGCGCCGATGGAGGCGCCGATCCGCTGGCCGGTCTGCAGGGCACCTCCGGCCGCGCCGCCCATCCGGGTGGGCACGGAGGCCAGCGAGAGGGTGATGTTCGGTGAGACCACGCCGCCGCCACCGAGCCCGGCGACCAGCAGGGGCAGCGCGAGCAGCCAGAACCGGCCGTCGGCCTGCGCCGCGGGGGCGAGCACGACGATGCCGGCCAGCCCGACGACCATGACGACCAGGGCGATCACGGTCAGCACCCGCCCGACGCGGCTGACCAGCCGCCCGGCGAGCGGCGCGGCGATCGCCGAGCCCGCGGCGAACGGCGTCAGCAGCAGCCCGGCGTGCAGCGCCGAGTAGCCCAGGCCCTCCTGCAGGTAGACGCTCAGCACCAGGAACACCCCGGTGAACCCGGTGAAGTAGATGCTTCCGATGAGGACGCCGCTGGCGTACCCGGTCACCTCCCGCAGCAGCCCCAGGTCGAGCAGGGGCGCGCCGCCCGTACGGACCATGCGCTGCTCCCAGCGCACGAACCCGACCGCGAGGACGGGGACGAGCGCGAGCAGCAGGAGCGGCAGCCGGCTGCCGCTCTCGAGGTTGACCACCGGGTAGAGCACGGCCAGCACGGTCGCTCCGAGCAGGGCGGCGCCGACCAGGTCCAGCCGGGTGTCGGGCGGACCGTCGTCCGCACTGCGCTCGGGCACGAGCCGCGCGATCGCGGCCAGCAGGACCAGGCCGATCGGCACGTTGACCAGGAAGATCCAGCGCCAGCCGGTGTCCTCCCCGAACGCCGCGATCAGCAGCCCGCCGATCACCGGGCCGATGGCCGACGACACCGAGACCGTGAACCCGAACAGCCCGAAGGCGATCCCACGCTCGGGCCCGCGGAACAGCGACTGGATCAGCCCGGAGCTCTGCGGCGTCAGCAGGCCCGCGGCGAACCCCTGCACCAGCCGCGCCGTGACCACGACGGCGACGTTCGGGGCGAGGCCGGTGGCGGCGCTGGCGAGGATGAACCCGGTCAGCCCGATCAGCATCAGCCGCCGCCGGCCCCACGCGTCGCCGAGCCGGCCGCCGGTCACCAGGACGAGTCCGAGGGCGAGGGCGTACCCCGACACGACCCACTGGATCTGGGCCGCCGAGGTCCGCAGGCCCTGCTGCATGGACGGGATCGCGACGTTCACGATCGTGACGTCCAGCAGGACCATGAAGCCGACGGTCAGGGTGACCCCGAGGATGCGCCAGCGACGCGGGTCCGGCGGGTCCGCCGCCTCCTCGCCCGACGGGCTCGACGGGTCCGACTCACGCGTTCCCGCGGAGTCCTCCGATCCCAGTCGGCGCACGGCCGTCGGTCAGGCGGCGCCGGTGAAGGTGCTCGCGTCGATCACGGCGCGGTAGCGCACCTTTCCCGCCACCACCTTGTCGTAGTAGTCGTCGACCTGGTCGGCCGAGATCAGCTCGACCGTCGCGGTGATGTCGTGCTCGGCGCAGAAGTCGAGCATCTCCTGCGTCTGGGGCAGGCCGCCGACCATCGAGCCGGCGATCGACCGGCGGTAGGTCAGCAGGGAGAACGCGCTGCTGGTCAGCGAGTCGCTCGGCGCACCGAGGTTGACCATCGTGCCGCCGCGGCCGAGCAGACCCAGGTAGGCGTCCAGGTCGATCGCGTCGCCGACCGTGTTCAGCAGCAGGTCGAACGACCCGGCGAGGTCCTCGAAGACCGACTCGTCCTCGGTCGCGCGGTAGTCCTTGGCGCCGAACGCCAGCCCGTCCTCCTTCTTGGAGTCGGTACGGCTGAGCACGGTGACGTCGGCGCCCAGCGCGGCAGCGATCTTGACCGCGACGTGGCCGAGGCCGCCCATCCCGATCACGCCGACCGACACCCCGGGCCCGGCGCCGTACCGCTTGAGCGGGTTGTACGTCGTGATGCCGGCGCACAGCAGCGGCGTCGTCGCGGCGAGGTCGACCCCGTCCGGGATCTTCACCACGAAGTGGTCGCGGACGACGACCTGGCCGCTGTAGCCGCCGTACGTCAGCTCGCCGTGATAGTCCTCGCTCGCGTACGTCTGGATGACGCCGCGCTCGCAGAACTGCTCCTCGCCGTCCTTGCAGGCAGCGCACTCCAGGCAGGAGTCGACGAAGCAGCCGACGCCCACGACGTCGCCGACGGAGTGGCGGGAGACCTCCGAGCCGACCTCGGCGACGGTGCCGATGATCTCGTGGCCCGGCGTGATCGGGAACGGTCGCTCACCCCACTCGCCGCGCACCGTGTGGATGTCGCTGTGGCAGATGCCGGCGTAGGTGATCTCGATCCGGACGTCGTCCGGTCGCAGGTCGCGGCGGGTCAGGTCGATGTTCTCGAACCGGGCTCCGGCCTCGGGGACGGACAGGGCGGGAGTGGTGGTCGTCAACGGGTCCTCTTCTCGTCTCGGGCGGTCGTCCGCGGCGCGCGGCCACGGAAACGGTCACCTTCGTTCCAAGGAGGGATACCCGGGCGGATGTTCCCCGAACCTTCACATCGCGGACGGTCCGGTGGCGCGACAAGCGCCGCGCGGCGCGGGGTCAGGCGCCGAAGCGACGCTCGCGCTCGGCGTACGCGCGCATCGCCCGCAGGAAGTCGACCCGGCGGAAGTCGGGCCAGTAGGCCTCGCAGAAGTAGAACTCCGAGTGGGTGCTCTGCCAGAGCAGGAAGCCGCCGATGCGCTGCTCACCGGAGGTACGGATCACCAGGTCGGGGTCGGGCTGGCCCTTGGTGTAGAGGTGCTCGGCGATGTGGTCGACGTCCAGGATCTCGGCGAGCTGCTCGATCGAGGTGCCCTTGGCCGCGTGCTCCTGCAGCAACGAGCGGACCGCATCGGCGATCTCGCGCCGGCCGCCGTACCCGACGGCGATGTTGACGACCAGGCCGCCGACGTCCCTGGTCGCGTCAGCGGCGTCCTTCAGTCGGACGGCGGTGTCGTGCGGCAGCAGGTCCAGGGCGCCCACGGCGTTGATCCGCCAGCGACGGGCGGCCGCCAGGTCGGCGACGACGCCCTCGATGATGGTGAGGAGCGGCTGCAGCTCCTGGGCCGGGCGGTTGAGGTTGTCGGTCGAGAGCAGCCAGAGGGTGACGACCTCGACGCCGACCTCCTCGCACCAGCCGAGCAACGGCTCGATGTTGTCGGCCCCGGCCCGGTGACCGGTCTCGGTGTCGTGACCTCGGCGCTTGGCCCAGCGGCGGTTGCCGTCCAGCATGACGCCGACGTGGCGAGGTAGCCGCTCCTGCGGCAGGGACCTGGTGAGGTGCCGTTCGTACGCTCCGTACACCAGGTCGCTGAACCCGCGCATGAACTGCTCTCCTCGTCCGCTGATCGCCCCCCGACGTACGGAACGACCGTACCGCCGGAACCTGAGCCCACGGGGAGACGTTCGTCAATCGGCTGAGGTTGCTCAGCGGGGCGACTGGATAACTTACGGTTTCGTAAGTTATCCTTGGAGGATGAGCACCCGTATCGGCCAGCAGCTCGACCAGGCCCAGGAGACCGCCTCCGAGCTGGTCCGCCTCGTCAAGCCGCACCTGCGCGGCTGGCTGCATGCGGGGATGGCACCGCTCGCGCTCGCGGCATCGATCGTGCTGATCGTCCTCGCCCCGACCGAGCGCGGCCGGATCGGCGCGATCGTCTTCGGGATCACCGCGGTCCTGCTCTTCACGACCTCGGCGGTCTACCACCGCGGCACCTGGTCACCGCGCCTGCAGGGCCTGCTCAAGCGACTGGACCACTCCAACATCTTCCTGATCATCGCGGGGACCTACACCCCGTTCGCGCTCACGCTGCTGCCGCAGCGGCAGGCCGTGCAGCTGCTCTCGATCGTGTGGACCGGCGCCCTCCTCGGCGTGCTCTTCCGGGTGCTGTGGGTCGGCGCCCCGCGCTGGCTCTACACGCCGGTGTACGTCGCGCTCGGCTGGGTCGCGATCTTCTACTTCGGTCCGCTCCTGCACGCCGGTGGCGTCGCGGTCGTGACGCTCATCGCGGTCGGTGGCGGCCTCTACACCCTCGGCGCCGTGGTCTACGGCACGAAGCGGCCCAACCCCTCGCCGCGCTGGTTCGGCTTCCACGAGGTGTTCCACGCGTTCACGATCGCCGCGTTCGTCGTGCACTACATCGCCGCGTCGCTGGCGATCTACCGTCCCGCGCTCACCGCCTGATCCTTCGGCAGTCCGCCGCTTCCCTCCCACCGGGACGTCCGCCCGGGTCCGCCCTAGGATCCTCGCGTGACGGCCGACCCGTTCGAGGCGCTGGTCACGCGCTTGTCCGAGGACCTGGACCGGCTCACCGACAGCGCGGCGGACCTCGCTGCCGACGCCCACTTCTCCCGGTTCCACTACGAGCGCATCGTGAGCGCCGTGGCCGGCGAGAGCCCTACCGCCTTCCGCCGCCGGATCCTGCTCGAACGGGCCGCGTACCGGATGATCCACAGCGACGCCACGCTCATCGACGTCGCCCTGGAGGCCGGGTTCGGCTCGCACGCGGCGTTCACGCGGGCGTTCCGGCGCTCGTACGACGCGACACCGTCGACCTGGCGCCTCCGACCCACACGGTTCCAGCTGCCCAGCCCGAACGACGTGCACTTCCACCCACCTGCGGGCCTGCGGCTGCCGGCCAGGACGGAGATGACCAGCATGGACGTCGTCGACCAGATGGTCCGCCACCACGTGTGGCTCGTCGACCAGCTGGTCGCCCGCGCCGGCCGGCTCACCGACGAGCAGCTCGACGCGTCTCTCGAGGCGCCGGTCGACGGCATCGACGGGGACTCCCTGCGCCAGCTGCTGTCGCGGCTCATCGGGCAGATGGAGATGTGGCTCGCGGCCATGCACGACCGCGAGTACGACTTCGCCGTCGAGCGCCACGAGAGCGTCGCCTCCATGCGTGCGCGCAACGGCCGGGTGGGGCCGGCCTTCGTCACCTCGGTGGAGCAGGTCGCCCGCGAGCGGCGCTTCGACGAGACGTTCGTCGATGCGTTCGCCACTCCGCCCATGCTCATGACGTACGGCGCGATGGTCGCGCACGTGCTGACGTTCGCCGCCCACCACCGTCTGCTGGCCGTGACCCGGCTGCAGGCGTGCGGGATCGACGACCTGGGCTTCGGCGACCCCAAGCAGTGGTTCACCGCACCGCTGGAGTCGCGGTCGGACCGCTAGCGCGATCAAGCCGGGACGCCCGGCCCGGCGTCAGGATCGGTGCATGAGCGACGAGAACGCCTGCTGGTTCTGCTCCCCTGGGGAGCGCACGGACCCACCCGCCGGCGGCTGGCTGTACGACGACGGCACCTGGCGGGTCGGCCATGCCCCCGCGTCGTACGCGATCGCCGGCACGACCATCCTCGAAGCGGTGAGGCACGTCCTCGACGAGCGGGACATGACACCGGCAGAGCTCGCCGGGCTCGGCCCGATCACCGGCCGTACGGTCGCCGCTGTGGCAGCCGCGACCGGGTGCGACCGCGTCTACCGCTGGGCGACGATGGACGCTCACCCGCACTTCCACCTGTGGCTCGTGCCGTGGTGGAGGTCGGCGTCGACGAGGGGGCCGCGCTACCTGGTGGATGCGATCGTCACCGGCGACGGCAGCACACCGGTCGAGGCCGCGGCCGCCGCGGCCCGCATCGGCCTGCTGCTCGAGCGGTGAAGCGCCGCCCCCCAGGGCGCGGTGCAGAAGGAACGCGCGCCAGGGCGCCCGATCCTTCTGCACGCCGATCGGCGGGCCGGTCCGTGCGACCGCGCGGAGGTCAGTGGGAGGCGGGACCGGCCGGCGTACCGCCGTCGGTGCCCTGCTCCTTCTCCCCTGCTGTGCGCTCCGCCTCCAGCGCCTGCTGCTCCTCGCGATACCGGACGCCGCGCAGGCGCTTGTTCATGCCGCGGAACAGGAAGTAGCACGCCACCGCGAGGCAGAACAGCACGACGAACCCGCCGAGGCCGGCCGTGACCTGGGTGCTGGCTTCTCCGGACCCGCCCATCAGGCGACCTCTCGCTCACGGACGTCGTCGACGACCAGCCGCCGAGCGCCGGTAGTGGCGAGCGCGTCCGACTCCTGCTGGCTCCCGAGGCCGGCGAACAGGTCGTCCTCAGCGTCGGCGAGCGGAACGTACGACAGCGCGAGGTCGAAGTCCTCGGTCGGCCACACGGTCGCCTGCATCTCCTTGGAGATACGGAAGAAGTTGCCGTCCGGGTCGACCTGCGTCGCGTGCGCCAGCAGCGCCTGCTCCCGCTTGCCGAAGTAGTCCGAGCAGGGCACCCGGGTGGTGATGCGCCCCTCGGGCCGGTCGCCCCAGTTCTCCAGCCACTCGGCGTACGGCGACTCCAGCCCCTTGGCGATGAGCGCCTCGTGGAAGGCGGTGAACTTGGCGCGACTGAAGCCACGGTCGTAGTAGAGCTTCAGCGGCTGCCAGGGCTCGCCCGCGTGCGGGTACGCCGAGGGGTCGCCGGCCGCGCGGAACGCGGCGACCGAGACGTTGTGGCACATGATGTGGTCCGGGTGGGGGTACCCGCCGTTCTCGTCGTACGTCGTCATCACGTGCGGGCGGAACTCCCGGATGACGCGGACGAGGGCCTCCGTCGTGACCTCCAGCGGCTCCAGCGCGAAGCAGCCCGCGGGCAGCGGCGGCAGCGGGTCGCCCTCGGGGAGGCCGGAGTCGACGAACCCCAGCCAGGTGTGCTGGACGCCGAGGATCGCCTGCGCCGCGGCCATCTCCCGGCGGCGCACCTCCGGCAGGTCCCGCTCGATCTCGGGGTCGCCCTGCAGCCGCGGGTTCAGCACGTCGCCGCGCTCACCGCCGGTGCAGGACACGACCAGGACGTCGTGCCCCTCGGCGGCGTAGCGGGCGGTCGTCGCCGCACCCTTGCTCGACTCGTCATCGGGATGGGCGTGCACGGCCATGAGCCGCAGACCGTCGGACACGAAGGGCCACCTCGTCATCAGTACGTGGATCGGGGTACGGCCGGGGTTCGGTAGCCCCGTCGTACCGCCCGGCTCGCCCGGTCACGAGCTGGGCAACGACTCCGCCTATCCTCTCACTCGAGCATCGGGCCGGAACCGCTGGCCGTCTCGACCGTGCAGGAGCAGCCGTGGCGCTTCCTCGTCCCGTCCCCGGGCAGGCCAAGTGGTGGCTCATCGGCGGCATCGGCATCACCCTCGGGATCGTGCTCGCGACCTGGTGGGGCGTCGCCGCCTCGCAGGGCGTGAGCTGGAACGACGCGGGCCACACGGTGGTCGACGACCGGTCGGTACAGGTGCGCTTCGACGTCACCGCGGACACCGGCAAGGGGGTGTCGTGCCAGGTCAAGGCGCTCGCCGTGGATCACTCGGTGGTCGGCTCCCGCACGGTGACCTACCCGCCCAGCAAGTACCGCTCCACCCGGTACGTCGCGACCATCGCCACCACCCAGCGCGCGACCACCGCCACCGTCGACGGCTGTGACTACGTCCCCTGAGTTGCTAGACTCGTGGGTTCACCGAGGGTCTGGGATCGACTTCGCAAGGCGGAGCGGCCCGGACCTCGTTGTTTGGCGCAGACCTCATTCGGGGGTGTGACGTCAGGCCTATCCAGCAAGGAGAACCATCGTGACCGACACCGCCAGCGCCTCGGCCAGCTTCCTCACCCAGGAGGCCTACGACCGACTCAAGGGCGAGCTGGACCAGCTGTCCGGTGAGGGCCGTACGGAGATCGCCAAGCGCATCGAGGCGGCCCGCGAGGAAGGCGACCTGAAGGAGAACGGCGGCTACCACGCGGCCAAGGAGGAGCAGGGCAAGATGGAGGCCCGCATCCGCCAGCTCACCGAGCTGCTGCGCGACGCCACCGTCGGCCAGGCGCCGAAGGACAACGGCGTGGTCGAGCCGGGCATGGTCGTGACCGTCGAGATGTTCGGCGACGAGGAGAAGTTCCTGCTCGGCAGCCGCGAGATCGCCGGCGACACCGACCTGGACGTCTACAGCGAGAAGTCGCCGCTGGGCGCCGCCATCAACGGCAAGAAGGTCGGCGACGAGACCTCCTACGACGCGCCGAACGGCAAGACCATCTCGGTCAAGGTCATCGCGGCGAAGCCGTACGCGGCCTGACCCTGCACGTACCCGATCGGCCCCCGTCGCGACGCGCGACGGGGGCCGACCCGTGTCGACGAGCCGCGGCGACTACCGGGCGACCGCCTTCTTGTACGCCGCCGTCGAGAGCGGCACGAAGATCGCCAGCAGGAGCACGATCCACCCCAGCGTGTAGATCTCGGCGTGCCGCAGCGCCCAGGTGTACTCGATCTCCGAGAGCCGGGCGGCCTGGCTCTGACCGGGCCTGCCCGGCAGCGCGAACAGGTTGCCGAAGTTCTCCCGCGCCGCGTGCGTGATCGTCGACACGGGGTTCCACCCGGCGATCGTCTTCAGCACGGCCGGCATGTTCTCGGCCGGCACGAACGTGTTCGCGACGAAGGTCAGCGGGAAAATCACGATGAACGCGGCGTTGTTGACGATCTCCGGCGCCCGGACCTTCAGCCCGACGAACGCCATGACCCAGGAGAAGGCGTACGCGAACAGCAGCATCAGCCCGAACGCCACGGCCGCGTGCAGGACGCCCTCGCGGATGCGCCAGCCGATCACCAGACCGGTCAGCGACATCACCACCAGAACGATGACGTTGTTCATCAGGTCCGACACCGTGCGGCCCGCGAGGACCGACCCGGGGTGCATCGGCAGCGTCCGGAACCGGTCGATGACCCCCTTCTGCATGTCCTCGGCCATGCCCGAGCCGGTGATGGTGGCGCCGAAGATGATGGTCTGGGCGAAGATGCCGGCCATCATGAACTCGCGGTACCCCTGGGGGTCCTGCGGGGCGAGGCTGCCGAAGACGTAGCCGAACAGCAGCACGAACATGATCGGCTGCAGGGTCGTGAAGACCAGCAGGTCGGGGACCCGTTTGATCTTGATGAGGTTGCGCCGAGCGACGGTCGCCGCGTCGGTCACCAGGGCTGCGGTGGTCATGCGTTCTGCGCCTCTCGCTCTCGGTCCTGCGCCGGGTCGTCCTCGGTGGTCTCCTCGGCCTTGTGCCCGGTGAGGGACAGGAAGGCGTCATCGAGGGTCGGGCGGCGGATCCCGATGTCCTGCACGGTGATCTGGTGCTCGTCCAGCCTGCGCACGGCGGCCAGCAGCGACTCCGTGCCGCCGCTCACCGGCACCGTGACGGTCCGGGTGTGCTCGTCGACCTCGGAGGCTCCGGAGCCGATCGACTCCAGCAGTCCGCGCGCCTCGCCGAGCCGCGCGGTGTCCGCCACCGTGACGGCCAGGCGCGCCCCGCCGACCTGGTCCTTGAGCTGGTCGGCAGTGCCCTCGGCGATGACGAGGCCACGGTCGACCACGACGATGTTGTCGGCGAGCCGGTCGGCCTCCTCGAGGTACTGCGTGGTGAGGAGCAGCGAGGTGCCCTCGCGGACCAGCCCCGCGATCACCTCCCACATATCGCCGCGGCTGCGCGGGTCCAGGCCGGTGGTGGGCTCGTCCAGGAAGATCACCGGCGGCCGGGCGACCAGCGCACCGGCGAGGTCGAGGCGGCGCCGCATGCCGCCGGAGTACGTCTTCGCCGGGCGGTCGGCCGCGTCGTCGAGCCGGAACTCCGCCAGCAGCTCGCGGGCCCGAGCCTTCGCCTGGGCCGCCTTGAGGTGGTAGAGCCGCCCGATCATCTCCAGGTTCTCGTACCCCGTGAGGTACTCGTCGACCGCCGCGTACTGACCGGACACGCCGATCAGGCTGCGCACGGCGTCGGGCTCCTTGACGACGTCGTGCCCGGCGACGGTCGCCCGACCGGCATCCGGGGCGATCAGGGTCGTCAGGACCCGCACGGTCGTGGTCTTGCCGGCGCCGTTCGGCCCCAGCACCCCCAGAACCGTGCCCTCCGGCACCGACAGGGACACCCCGTCGATGGCCTTCACCTCTTTGTAGTGCTTGACCAGGCCTTCTGCGCGCACCGCTTCGCTCACGCACACGATCTTCGCAAGGACCACCGACAACGGCACCTCCATTCCTGCGCCGCTCGACAAACCCCTCGCCGTGTCGTGGTCGGCCGGGCAGGATCGCGGGCATGTCTGCCATCACCGTGCACGAGGTCGACCCGCACGACGACGCGGCCTTCCGCGCCTGGTACGCCGCCTTTCACGACGGGGTGACCGCCGGGCGGACGGCACCACTGTGCGAGTCGTACGACGCCCTCGCTGCCTCCCTCAGGAACCCGAGCTCTCGGAAACGCCGCGTCGCGGTCGCTGCGCGGGAGGGTGCGGTCGCCGTGGGCGGGATGCTGCTCGAGTACCACCTCGAGCACGATCTGGACGTGGTCGACGTGGAGATCGCCGTCCCGGAGCCGCAGCGTCGACGCGGTGCCGGCGGGTCTCTGTGGGACCACGCCACCGCGAGAGCCGCGGAGCTGGGTCGCGGGACCTTCTGCGTGGAGCTCAACGTCCCGGCCGGCCGGCCGTGGCAGGACGCACCCGGCGGCCGGTTCGCCGCGTCGCGCGGCTTCACCAGCGAGCACGTCGAGGACCACTACGCCCGGGCGTGGCCCGTCCCGCACGTACCTGCCGCGACGGACCCGGCGTACGAGCTGCTGACCTGGACCGGCGCGACCCCGGAGGAGCACCTGGAGGCCTACGCCGCCATGCAGACGGCCATGTCGGCGGACGTACCGACCGGCAACCTCACCCGTGAGGCGCGCACGATCACGGTGGACCAGATCCGCGAGAGCGACCAGCGGCTGCTGAGCTCCTACCGGGTGTACGTCGCGCTGGCGGTGACGACCGCGCAGCGCCGGCCGGCGGGTTACACGCTGGTGTTCGTCGATCGCAGCAACCCGGTGAACGGGCTCCAGGACGACACCCTGGTGCTGCAAGAGCACCGCGGTCACGGGCTGGGCGCCGCGCTCAAGGCCGCCAACTACGCGCAGATGAGCCCTGCCGAGTCGGCGCTGAGGCGCCTGCACACCTGGACCGCCCAGAGCAACGACGCGATGCGGACGGTCAACGCGCGGTTCGGGTTCGAGGTGGCCGAGGTGATGCACGAGCTGGAGCGGCGCCCGCGCTGACCTCTCCGTTCCTGCTCAACCGGGCCCCGACCGTTGGCCGCACCAGGGTGGCGGTGTCAGGGTCGGCAGGAACCGCATCCCCGTCGAGACGGAGCCCCAATCATGGACGACCGACCGGACCTGCACGCCGCCACCGAGCTCGTGACCGAGGTCGTCACGAGCATCGACGAGTCGCGGCTGACCGCCACCACACCCTGCCCCGAGTACGCGGTCGGTGACCTGCTCGACCACCTCGCCGGACTGGCCACCGCCTTCACGCTGGCCGCCCGCAAGGAAGGACTCGACGCGCACTCCGGTCCCCCGCCGCTGGGCAGCGCGGACCGCCTCGTCGCCGGCTGGAAGCAGGTCATCCCGCAGCGGCTCGCCGAGCTGGCCGTCGCCTGGGACGCTCCCGGAGCCCGGGACGGGATGACGAAGGCGGGCGGCATCGACATGCCCGGCGAGGTCGGCGAGCTGGTGGCGCTGAACGAGGTGGTCACGCACGGGTGGGACCTCGCGGCCGCCACCGGCCAGCCGTACGCGCCCGATGCCGCGACGCTCGCCGCCCTCGCCGGATTCACGTCGCAGTTCCCCCGCGAGGGGTCGCCAGGGGCGTTCGGGCCGTGGAGGGCGACGGCGGACGATCCCACGGCGCTCGAGCGGGTGCTCGCCCAGAACGGCCGCGACATCACCTGGTCCCCCGCCGCACCCGCTGGTTGAGCCGGCCGGAACGCACCCACGCCGGTTGAGCCGGCCGGAACGCACCCACGCCGGTTGAGCCGGCCGGAACGCACCCACGCCGGTTGAGCCGGCCGGAACGCACCCACGCCGGTTGAGCCGGCCGGA
>NZ_JAROAV010000009.1 GCF_029439465.1 Luteipulveratus flavus
ACAAGGCCGCGACCGCGGCGATCCGATCGACGACTGTTCCTTCGATCTCGGCCGGCATCACCCAAGCACTCCAGCAGCAACGCGCTCTCGCGGACAGCTGGAAAGTCCCCACGATCCAGAGCGCACTGACTGCCTACCTCGAACAGAACAAGGCCGCGACCGCGGCGATCCGATCGACGGTCACGATCCCGCGCTATGCGGACGAACTCATCCGTGCCGCCTTCGAGGTACTGGACGAGGTCAACGCCGCTAACGACGACCTCGACCTTGAGCAAGCCGTACAGTCCGCTGTAGAGCGAGCCAAGACACCCCTCCTTCAGACGGGCGCGGCCCGCGAGATCATCAACCTTGTGCTGCTCTTCTTCATGGTGGCGGTGGTCGTGGGCGCCCCCATGATGAACCCAGTGCTTGGAGGGGCTTTGGTCGCCTACCTCAACGAGAAGGGGATAAACCACAAGTTCCTGCGCGACGCGGTTCAGAGGCAGATCGACAAGCGATGGCCCATAGAAGGTGCCGAGGAGAAGTCGCCCTGAGGACCCACACGTCCGTAGACTACTGCCCTGTAACCGCTTTACCGGACACCGATGCCGAGGCGATGATCGTCTCGGAGAGGACCCGGAATTCCGTCATCGAGCGGTCGGGTTCGCGCGGCTGCGGGGGAAGCCGATCGCTGCGATCGCGAAGGATCTAGGGATCGCTGAGTCGGGTCTACGACGCTGGATGGCGCAGGCCGACATTGACGAGGGCAACCGCGAGGGCCTGTCCTCGGAAGAGCGTGCTGAGCTGGTCCGGCTGCGCCGTGAGAACCGCACTCAGGCGCTGGAGATCGAGATCTCGAAGCGGGCTTCGGCCCACTTCGCTCGAGAGAACGTGCTCCCAAATCGGGCTCCGGCTCGTTCGTGGGGTTGCCGTGGACGGATTCCCGTCGCGGTGGCGTGCCGGGTCCTGGGGTGTCTCGACGTCGGACTAGTACGAATGGGTCAAGCCTCCACCGTCGATGCGTGATGTCGAGGATGCCGAGCATGTCCCTCCCGGTTGGTCGCGGCCAGGTCAGCCGGGGCGATCCAGGCGGTCCGGGCTGGCTCGTCGAGGAAGACCGGCATCCGGTCGTGCACGACCCCGGTGGCATCGACACCCGTGCGGGTCGGGACGGTGAACGTCAGGCGACACTCCCCCACAAGGGCCATGTCCAGCTCGTACAACCCGGCCGCGGACAACAGCCCGGTCTCGTCGGCCGGGTGGATGTAGAACGGCTGCTTGCCGTCCTCCTGCGCGACCCACTCGTAGTACCCGCTCATCGGCACCACCGCCCGCCGGCGGGCCACGGCGGTACGGAACGCCGGCTTGGAACCGGCGGTCTCGATCCGGGCGTTGTGAAACCCGCGCCGCTTCTCATCCAGCCAGTGCGGCCGCAACCCCACCAGGCGACCTCCAATCGGCGGGCCACCACACCGGTGTCGTCGGCGTCCTCGAGCACGACCGGCGCCGGCGTGGTCGGCGCGATCGAGTACAACCCCGGCCACACCGGCTCCAGGTCCTCCTGGTCAACGTCGCACGCAGTGGCGACCGCGGTCGTCTCCTTGCTTGACACGTATCGACCCCACACGTGATCCACCTCTTGCACTGGCCGTGATGGGCTCGCAGCTCGGCTCAGCGCCACGTCCACGGGGAGCCGCCTACTTCCTGAACTCGCTCATCGGCACCTGACCGAACTCCGTCGGGCCTCGGCCGGTTCGCGCCTCCTCGACAACAGCCCCGTCGACTACCACGTCGCCGCGCCGCGACCTCCGTCCACGGTGATCGACCCTCTTGATCGCAATCCTTGTCATCCTTCGAGCGGCTCAAGCTCACCTTGGTGAGCGCCAGCCCCGGGGCGACGTACTACTCTCGAAGAAGTCGGAAACGAGGGCGGGGCCTTAGCCGGCTGCAACCGGCTAAGGCCGGCCCGTCCCCTGTTACGACCTCACAGGTCGTGCCACATGCGGACCAGGATGGCGGTGGTCTGGATGACCTGAAGTGCCGTGCGAAGCAAACTCAGGTGTCCGGACCGCCGCTGATTCGTCTGGGCCGCCCACTCGTGCGGCTGGTGTCGCGTGTCCACGTCTCCTCCTTTCTGAGTAGCGGGCGCCCGGTCGGCGCCGTTCGACTCAAGTAGTGACACATCCGTGCGCACCGATCCAGTACACTGATGAAGCGCCTCAACCGGCCAGCAATGAGTCATCCAGATCAGGCCTTGAAGATGGCGTATCTGGCTGGTTAAGACGCTCAGATTGAGCAGTCATATCTGGGAGCCAAATGCTGCAAGATCTCATTGCCGACTGGACGCGCCAGCCCACTGCAAAGGAGCGGGAGCAGCTTCAACGCCGTCTCGCTCGCCTTCAGGTCAGCGGCCTTGAGGCGCATCTGAACGCGCTTGACACCAAGCTCCTGAGCTACGAGCGGTCGGTGGGCAAGCTCCGAACTGAGGGCCTTCGGCTCCGTCGACCCTTCGTCCACTTGAGCGACCCGATCGACGGGGACAGCTCGGATCGCAAAGCCCCACCGCGCGAGCTCAGGCCACCCGCAACCCGAATCTCGTCGAGCCTCGGCTCGACCCTCCGCCTTGAGCTGACCGTCCTCGCCCTGCTGCAGCTGCACCGCAAACCGAAGGCTCGCGCCCACCTCGCAGACCTAGAGATCCCCATCGCCGGTGACAGCCAGCACACCGGCTGGGCCGATCTCGTAGCCGCCCTACCGACCGACAACAACGTCGGCGGGATCTACCACAACGCCCGTGACAAGCGCGCGCGCACCGTCAGAAAGGCACTGGAGCGCCTCGCGACCGTCGGCCTCGTTGATCTGCCGGGCAAGCCCGGAGCACGCAACCGCTTCGAGGGCTTTGTCCCGCTCTACGAGGCGGGCGCGGAGGCCCACGGTGAGCGGGAGGAGTACGCGATCCCCGAAACGTCTGCTGCCGTCTTCGCGCTGCCTCCCGGCTTTATCCTCAACGGCTGGCTGCACGTACTCGAGGACTCCGAGATAGCAGTGCTGCTGATGGCTGCCTGCGGCGCCGGCTCGTGGATCGAAGAAGGACTCCATGCCTTTCCCGGAAAGGTACGTCTGCGCCACTACGGCATCCACCGCGACCCATACTCGGCCGCTCGTAAAACGCTCGACTGGTTCGGTCTGCTCGACGTCAGGGAGATCGGTCGGCACAGCGACGGACGGGCAGAGGATGACGAGCGTTACGTCCACCGGATCGGAGTCCGCCAGGCCGGCTTCGAGGAGCGGGCGCTTCCTGCCATGCGGACCGCGATCCAGCGACAGCTTGATCGCTGACCGAGTCAGGCAACCGCCCGGGCAAGCCGGTGAAGTCAGCCCTGACACAACGGCGCGGCCGCAACAACGAGCTGGGCCGATGATCGCCGGACCGGCTACCGCACCGACCCGATCCCCACCAAAGGCACCTACCTCATCGAGGACACCCGGCACTGCCTGTGGGTCATCGTCGACGCAGCGGTCTTCCGTGTCGGCGGAGTAGAAGGACATCGCCTCCGGCACGCTCGTGCACCGAATCGGCCCCTGGAGACCACGGCAGGTCAACCATGTCTGACCACCCAGGTATGGCCGGAGTGGCCACTTCGAGCCGGACTGCTGGCCATCACCTGTTGCCGGGGCGACCTATGCTCCGGTCTCATGAGTGAGGCTCCGGTAAGCAAACACGTCTTCATCTCCTACGTGCGTGAAGACGCGGAGAAGGTGGACAGCCTCTGCAGGGTGCTAGAGGCCGCCCAGATCCCATACTGGCGTGATCGATCGGCGCTCGGTCCCGGACAAGCATGGAAGGCCAAGATCCGTCAGGCGATCCGGGACGGATCTCTGATGTTTCTGGCCTGCTTCTCAGACAGTTCTCGTGCCAAGGACAAGTCCTACATGAACGAAGAGCTGACGCTGGCAGCAGATGAGTTCCGCCTGAGGCCGCCCGACCGAGAATGGCTGATCCCCGTGCGTTTCGACGCGGGCGAGGTACCGCACTGGGACCTGGGAGCGGGTCGCTCGATCAACGACCTCAACTACTCCAACCTGTTCGGCGATGGTCACGCGGCCGAAGCGGCAAAGCTGGTCACCACGATCCACCGTGTGATGGGCGAGAAGCGGCTCGACACCGCCTCCACCGTCGCGGCCATCGAGCAGGCCACGAACGCCGACCGTACGGATCTGGTGAAGCGGCTCACCAAGGAGATGCTGCTGGATCCAACCCGGCAGATTGAGTTGGACGATCTGGTGACCCGAGAGGCACAGCGTGTGCTGAGCGTCCTCAAGGACCCTGACCGGGTCTCTGGACCGTTGGGCGGAAGCGCTGAGGAGCAAGTCATTCGGGTTGCAACAGAGGCTCAGGAACTGTGTGCCATCGCGCAACCGTTCTGCGCGTCGCTGCACGCGGCAACACGCTGGGCGAACCCAACGGCGTTGACGCCGTGGTCTAACGGCATCCGGGCTTTCGTGCAGGCTGCGACCAAGATCGAAGGCGGGGCGGAGGCGCTGCTCAGGATTCGGCATGTGCCTGGTTTGATCGCGTTGATGACAGCAGGTGTGGGGTGCGTAGCCAGTGATCGGTGGGCCAACCTGAAGACGCTGGTGGTTGACCCGTACGTGCGTGACCGATACCAGGAGCAACCGCTTTCGTTGCTCGAAGCGACGCATCCTTACGCACCGTTCGACGACCAGGGTTGGGTGAGCAGCTCACTCGCGCGAGCAGCGCAACGTGACGTTCCAGTCGCAGACGCCTTCAAGAAGTTAAAGGAGGACCAGGTCAAGTTGCACACCCCCGTCGCAGACTGGCTGTTCGCCGTCCTGCGGCCTGTTCTGGCGGACCACTTACCGGACGACGACATGTACGCTGCTGCGTTTGACCGGGCCGAAGTGATGCTCGGGGTGCTCGCTCAGGACGCCGTCAACTTGCGCAGGGCGAGTAGCAATGACGGCCAAATCTGGGGCAGCTCACACTGGTTCGGGAGGTCGACGTGGCGCTCAGCCCATTCGTTCACCGCCAGTCCGGTGCGGGACCTCCAGCACGAGCTCGCGACCCAGGGCGGCGGCTGGGCGCCGCTCAGTGCGGGATTGTTCGGCGAAGATCCCGAGCGGGCGAAGACCGCACTGGATGAGTACGCGGAGGACTTCGGGAAGGTAGCGCGAAGTCGGTTCTGAAGTGGAAGGGCATGTCAGGCGCACGGGCGTAGTTGCTCGACTGCAGAGCCGTGTTCGATGTCGCGTTGCGGCACGAGGCGGGACGGGCGGTTCCAACTCGAGCGCTGCGCGGGTGCTGCGTTGCGAGACCCGGGACGGGCCTGTGCGGCCCTTGCGGTCTGCCGGACGGCCTGGAGCCGATCGCTGGCGACAGTGCTGTCCAGGTGCTCGATCACCGGTGTCGGCGTCGCCGGGACCACGCGTGTAGTGGATAGCTTGGCGCGCGCGAGGTTGGCGCGCTGGTGTGCCTCCCTGGCGGACTCGATCGCGCGCACGGCACGTTCCACTGCTGCAGCACCGCGATCCAGCCGCGGGAGGAGTCGACACCGCCAGCGGGCAGCGCAAGGTTCAGATGACGAGCGGCCAGCGCGACGTGCTGTGCCTTCACGTACGACGGTGCGCGCGCGTCGGCTCGTACGGCTGCGCCAGGGATGCACGGGCGTTCCGGTCTGCCATGTCCGACAGCGGTCGCAGCACCTCCTCCTGGCCGGCGCGCGCCGCGATCAGGCTGACGGTGCCAGCGGCTGGGCGGTCTGCGCCTTGCACGCGACAGGGTCGTAGGGGTCCAACCGCTCGGGGTCGTCGTTCCATTCACTCAGCGCGACGGCGGCACGCTCCAGGTCGGGTGTGGCGTCGACCTTCTACTCGAATTGCACTCTGTCGACCGGACAGACGATGGCTTACCTGCGCGAAGGGTTAGCGGGCGCCCACCGCTGACCCTTCGCGGTCTACCGGAAGGGACGACGCTGGCCGTGCCTAGGGACTTCGGCCTGACTTTCAACCGGTTGCGGGTCGGGTCGACCGTGCGGCTGATGGGCGGCGAGCGATGGGATCTCGTTGCGCACGACGCGGCCGACGATGGCGCGGGACAGTCCGGTCAAGGCGGCGATGTCGCGCTGAGACCGGCCCTGCCGGACCAGGTCGTGGATGTGCTGCACCTGGCGCGGGTTCACCTTCGAGCGGCGGCCCAGCGTCTTGCCGTCAGCGCGTGCGGCCGCGAGGCCGGCGGCGGTGCGCTCGGCGATCAGGTCGCGCTCGAACTCGGCCAGCAGCGCGAACAGCCCGAGCATGAGCTTGCCGGTCGGGGTGCGGGTGTCGATGTGCTCCGACAGCGACCGGAACTCCACTCCTCTGGTCTCCAGCTCGCGCACTGTCTCCACCAGGTGCGTGGTCGAGCGGCCGAGGCGGTCCAGCCGCCACACCGTCACCGTGTCACCCTCGACCAACTGGCCGAGCAGCTCGACCAGCAGCGGCCGGTCCGAGCGGGTGCCCGAAGCGTGCTCGACCACTACCTGGTCGACGCCGGCCGCGGTCAGCGCGTCGACCTGCGCCTGCGCGTCCTGCGCGATCGTCGAGACCCGCGCATACCCGTACGACGTCATGGCCACTCCCCTGCCTGGCTCGAAATGACGGATAGTGAGCCACGCTCACGCCGCCGCTTAGTGAGCCAAGGGTATTGAGCCGCACTGACCGCCGTCTGGACGTGGCCGCCGGCGTGGCTCGAAAACGATCGACACCGAGCCGAAGCCATACGCGTGGCTGCGCCCTCCGAACAAGATGTTATGAATGAGAGCAAGCCAGTCGACGACCTCGGCAACCTCGTCCGCAGGCAGGCACGGAGCAACGATCGTGGCCGTGTCCTCCCTGGGCCCATATGTAAGGCCCACCGTTTCGTTCAGCTGCCCTGACCTTCTCGTTTAGGCCGTGGCGAGAACCTGCGTCTTTCGCTCCCTCAGACAGCGTGCCTCCCACTGTGGCCGAGGGAGGCAGTCGCCTGCCTCCCTCGGCCACAGACCGGTTCGCGATCACCAAGCCGGCACCTAGGAGGACCCGCCCTTCGTGCGATGCCAAGCCATGGCTGCATAAATGCCACATGCAAGTACCGCGAAGTGCACGGGAATCTGTAACGGGAGAAGCCAAGGCCGCTCGTTGCCTCGATTGAGGAAGACCCGGAAGCAGATATCTAGAACAAGGAGGAGCACGGCGATGAGCGCCCACTTTTTAGCACTTGGCGGATCCTTTTTGGAGCCTAGCTCAACTGTGTGATTCTTGTTCTCATCCACTTTCGAAAAATCTCCTTCATAACTCACAGGCGAGAGGGCCGATATGTCGAAAAACTTGCCTTGACCCCACCACGCGTCGGCTGGTCTGTCTTGACTCACACATAAGACCAGTCGATCTTCATCGGGTGGAATGGATCCTCGCCACATGCAGGGATTGACGGACCCGAGTCTCGCGACAACTTCCACGTCACGGCTTTCCACTTTGAAAGACAATGTCTTCCACAAGCGCAGCTTTCCGTTTTGGCCGTTTACGCTCACCTTATAGGGCCGGGCGAAACCGACTATCGTCGGATCCCTACGAACCTCAACTTCCATTACCTCTTCTTCTCTCCCAAGAGATCAAATACCTCCTCTGCCCCACCAGTCGCACATCCGAGCGCAACATCGCTACCGTCTCCCCCGTCGAGGCCGGCGCTCGCCGCACCTGAAGCGCACCCCGTGCCGAGCGACGCACCGATTGCGACACCCCAAGGATTCCCACCAGTGATTGCAAATCCGAACGCTCCCCCGACGGCTCCACCTGCAGTGCCAGCCGCATAGGAGAGTCCTTCGTTTAACAGGTCATTCCCAAAGTCGCCCCAGTCGTACCGTCCGGCGGGGTCGAACTGGTTGATGGGGTCGTTGCTGGCGTAGGTGTAGGGGTTGGCGCGGGAGGGGTCGTTGAGCTTGGTGATGGGGTCGACGCTGGTCCAGGTGGCGGTGGGGGTGTCGTGCCAGCGGGCGCCGCGCTTCCAGTAGTCCTTGACGACCTCGTCCTGGACACCGGGGGTGCTCCAGGGGGAGGACCCGCCGGCGCCGGAGGCGTTGAGCTCGCTGGCGCGGGCGGTCGCGTTCTTCTTGGCCGTGGTGAGCGTAGCCGGGTAGGTGATGGCGGTCATCATCATGAACGGGTCGTAGGTGTACTTGCTGGTCAGTGCACCGTCCGCTCCGACGGTGCCGTACATGCGCCCGAGGCCGTCGAAGACGACGATCAGGTTCACCCCGTCGCTGTTGCTCCAGCTCAGCGGCATGCCGGAGGCGTCGTTCTCGTTCACCGTGGTCGCGGTGCCGTTGGTGGTGTACTCCGCGGTGGGCACCCCGGACTTGTCGGGGCGGCCGTAAACGAACGTCTTGGTCGTGTTGCTGTCCTTGGCCATGATGATCTCGTCCTGGCCGTCGCCAGCGTAGACGTTGGTGCCGGTGTTGCCGTTCTTGGTCCGAGAGACCGACTGGTCCAGGTCGTTCCACACCGTGGTGCCGTTGGTGTCGGCGGCGGTGCGGCGGCCGGCCTTGTCGTAGGCGAACCCGGCTGAGGAGATCTGGTTGGCACTGTTGAAGGTCAGCGCCTTGGTGACGACTCCGTCCCGCTTGACCGAGGTGCGGTTACCGACCGAGTCGTAGGCGTAGGCGTAGTCGTGGCCCTCCCAGTTGGTGGCTGACACCAGCCGGTTGCGGTTGTCGTAGCCCAGCTGGGTGATGGTGGCGGTCTTGTTGTCCTTGATGTACTGGATCTTGCCGGTGTTCAGCGAGGAGCTGGTGTTCCACGGGCAGGTCGGCGCGACGGAGTACTTGGCGTAGCAGTAGGAATAGTCGTACAGCCGGTTGCTGTCGCTGCTCTTGACCGAGGTCCACTGCTGGGCCAGGTTGCCGCCGGTGCCGAACACGGTCTTGGTGTGCGCGGCGAAGGTGGTGTTGTCGGTGTTGGTACGCGACCAGGTGTCGGTGCGCTTGCCGTTCTTGTTGTAGGCGAACCGGGTCACCGACCCGTCCTTGAGGGTCATCGCGACCAGCTGGTTGGCCTGGTCGTAGGTGTACTTCGTGGTCACGCCGGCCACGACACGGGTGAGCATGTTGCCGTTCTTGTCGTACGTGTACCCGACGGTGCTGGCCGCGGGGGCGGTGCCGCCGGTCACGGGACTCGCGGCGACCTGGGTGAGGTTGCCGCGCACGTCGTAGGTGTAGGTGCTCTTCTGGTTCTTGTCCGTGCGCGAGGTCATCCGGCCGTTGGCGTCGTAGGCGTAGCTGACGGCCTGGGTGGCGGTGGCGACCTTGGTGGTGGCGTACCGGTCGTCGTAGCTGTAGCTCTTGGTCTGACCGGCACCGTTGGTCACAGAAGTGGCCGGGTTCCCGCTGATCGCGGTCGGACCCATCGGCGACCCGGTCGGCGGGGTGATCTTGGTGATGTACTTCGCGGTCGCGTCCTCGGTGTAGGTGGTCTTCTGACCCGCCGGGTCGGTCGAGGACTTCGGCAGCCCGTCGGCGTAGTACTCCACCTCCGCCTTCGCCCCGGAGGAGGTGGTCGAGGAGGGCCGGCCGGACCCGTCGTAGGTGAACGTCGAGGAGTTCCCCTGGGAGTCGGTGCCGGTCGAGGGGTCATAGGCGTTGTTGCCGGCGCCGTACGTGCTGGAGTTGCTGGATCCGAACGCGTTGGTCGCCTTGGTCAGCGACGCGCCACTGTTGGCGCCGTAGGTGCCGGTCGCGGTGCCGCCGGTGCCGTTGGTCTGGGAGGCGACGTCGAAGAACGGGGTGTAGGTGGTGTCCCGCTCCCGCAGCAACGGGTCGCTGGACTTGGTCACCCGCTCATCGTCGTTCAGGGTGTACGTCGCGTGATAGGTCTGCGACGGCGCCACGGCCTGGTTCGAGATCGGCGACGCCACCAGCGTCTGGGTGGCGGAGGCGTAGGCGAACCGGGTGGTGGCCACATCGGTGCCCTTGCCCTGGCCCACGGCCGTCACCCGGTGGCTGGCGTCGGTGGTGATGGTGGTGACGTTGCCGAGGCCGTCGGTGATCGAGGCCAGGTCACCGGCGCTGCTGTAGGTGAACGTCGTCGTGCTGGCCGGGCTGCCCCCCACCGCGGGCCGGGTGATCGACGCCAGCCGCCCGGCGCTGTCGTAGGCGTAGGTGGCCGTGCCGGCCGGCAGCGCCCCGTTGGCCGGGCGGGTCATCGACGTCAGCTTGTTGTAGGTGAACGCCACGGTCAGCTTCTGCCCGTTCGGCATCGTCACCGCTGAGACGTTGCCGCTGGTGTAGGTGAAGGTGATCGCCTGGTCGCTGCGGTTGGTCACCGAGATGAGCCGGCCATCGGCGTTGAACTTCGACACCGCCCGGGTCGGTAGATCCGTCATGGAGTACGTGCCGTCGTCGTTCTTCTCCAGCGACTTCTTCTTGAACCCGGCCGGCTCGTCGTAACCGTTTGAGCCGTCCAGCGGGGTGAACTTGCCCTGCTGCCCATCGGGGCCTAGGTACAGCAGCGACCCGTCGTCGTTGCTGACCAGCCGGTTGTCCTGACCCATCGCCATGAACCAGCCCGCACCCGCCGCCCCGGACTTGACCTGGGAGCCACTGGACTGCGACAGCGACTGGTACATCAGCCCGAACGACTGCATGCCCTTGATGCTCGGCATCGTCCGGTCCGTCGTGGAGACCATCAGGTTGCCCGTGCCCACATCGACCGAGGCGCTGACCTGGTCACTGACTCGGAACGGGATCCGGGTCGCCCCCGGTCGTGCCCCGGCCGCCACCGGATCAGCCGTACCCGCCGCCGTCGCTGGCGGCGGCGGCACCGCCGCCAGCCCCAGTGCGGTGACGGTGACTGCTGCCACCGCCAACCCTGTCGCCCGTGTTCGACGCTTCGACATGCCCAACCTCCCAGATGGGTGGCCCGTCTCCCCCTGTCAGGGACGGCGCCGAGAGGAATCAGACACTGAGAAATCAGGAAACGGTGAAATGCCGATGATTACCTTTTGGTAACGGCAGGAGCATCGATAAGTAATGTTTATCCTCGACGCTAAATGGGTATGAGCCTCTATCGCTCCGGAACCGAAGGTTGTTGCCTGAACCAATTCTGCGTCGGGCAAGCAGCAAGGGCCGGGCCCTCAGCAGGGCAGCTGAGCGGGAAGCGCAGTGGGGGCGGTGGTGCCGACGTAGGCCTGGCACAACGCCAGGCCGCGGCCGGCCAGCCCGGTCTTGATCTGACCCAGCGCCGAGGGGCTGAATCCCTTCCACTGCATGTGCATCAAGATCGTGTCGTTGGCCCGGGCCGTGCTCGTGACGTAGGAGACGACCTGCGCCTGGCTGAGGCCGGTCCAGTCACCGGTGTCGCGCGTCCAGGCCCACACCTTCACCCCCCGCGTGCCCAGCGCGGTGCTCACCCGCGCGTTCCAGGACCCGTACGGCGGGCGCATGTACCCCGACGCCGCCGAGCCCGGGTCGATCTGGGCAACCACCTGAGCGTCGGTCAGCGTGACCAGGTTCGGATGGGTCTTGGAGTGCCCGATAACCACCTGACCGTGGGCGCGGGCGTACGCGGCACTGAACCTGCTACCCGCCTGGCAGTCACCGGTCGGGGCCAGCACCAGCGTGACCCGCTGCGCCTGCGCGGCGTCCACCATCGCCTTGAACGAGGTGTAGCTGGAGGGGCAGTCATCAAAGGTCAGCACGATCCGCGAGGTGCGGTTCGGGCCGCGCTGCTGGATGTACCCACTGGTCGTGGTGTACGCCGGGATCTCCAACGTGCCACCGATCAACGCCGTCCAGGTCTTGGCGCCCACCACCCCGTCCACCTGCAACCCGGCCGAGCGCTGGAACGCCTTCACCGCCGCCAGCGTCTTGGACCCGAAGTCGTGATCGACCGTCAGCGCCGCGCCCCGGCTGTTCAACCGCGACTGCAGGTTCTGCACACACCACCCGGTATCACCAGCCCGCAACGTCGGACGCTGCGACACCGGCGTGATCGAGGAGCAGAACCGGACCGCCGCCTGCGCCGGCTCCGCCCGCAGCAGCGCCACCACACCCCCACCGGCCGCCACCGACACTGCCGCCACCACCGCAGCCGCCCTACGACGAAAACCCCGCATCCCACTCCCCTATCCAGCTTTTGGCCCAGTTGCCCGGAGAAGAAGTACCACGGCACACCCCCGCCACGGACAGGCATGTCCTGTAACCGCTTTCTCGGACGCCGATGCTGAGGCGATGATCGTTTGGAGTGGAGTCCGTATGCCGACACCTAGGGACGGGTCGTGGCCTTGAGGAGATGCGCTGATGAGCTCTGGTGACGGTCGTGGGCAGGCAGTGGTTGCCGGTGCATCCAGCGCGATCGGGACTGCCGTCGCCCGATTGCTCGCCGCCCGCGGCTTCACTCCCGTGCTGTTAGGACGAGACCAGCAACGGCTCGCGGCCGCAGCCCGAGCCTGCGAACCTGCCGCAGCGCGGTGGCGCAGCCTGGACGTCACCGATCACCGGGCACTGCTGACCACCGTGCACGATGCCGCCGAACGCGGCCCGATCACCGCCGCGGTATGGGCTGTCGGCCTCTTCGACTGGGCACCCACCCACCGCGCCGACCCAGCCCGCTGGAGCGCGGTCCTGAGCACCAACCTCACCGCCGCGGCCGTGTTCGCCACCGCGATCAGCCCTCACCTCATCGAGGCGACCCCCGCCTACCTGATCCTCATCGGGTCCGGCGCCGACCACACCGCCCACGCCAACAACGCCGCCTACGTCGCCAGCAAGCACGGCCTCGCCGGCCTGACTGAGGCGATGTTCCTGGATCTGCGTGGCCACGGCGTCAAGGTCAGCCTCATCTCCCCCGGGCTGGTCGCCGCCGGCGCCGGCCTGCAGTCAGCCCAGGGCAAGGCGGCCCCCCACCTTCTCCTCGCACCCTCCGACATTGCCGCCGCCGTATCTTTCGTCCTCGACTCATCGGCCAGCGCGTGCCCGACCGTCATTCGGCTCGAACCTCAGCAACCGCCCGAGTAGTCCGGCACTTTGCGTGTGACGGCTCTCGAGTCGTGACGATCCAGGTCGGCGCCTGCGCCGTTTACCGAGCCTTCCGGTGCTTACGCTTCTGGACCCATCGCGCACGCAGAACGGGCGGGATCGTCGGTTGACGAAGTCGTCGTCGGTGCATGACCGTGCTCGCCTGCTCGGCTTGCGGGTGATGGTGCACGGTCCGATGACTTGACCAAACGATGACCTCACGTTCACCGCATGGCCCGAGTGTCCTCTGAAGCCCCTGGGTAGATCGGGCGTGACAGGGACCTACAGGGGGCCACATGTTGACGGTCGATTTCGCACGCTCTGAAACACCTACTACGTGCTCATTTGGCGTGACGTCCGAGGTCGGGGTGCTGCGTCGGGTACTGATTCATACCCCTGGCGCGGAGCTGGATCATCTGCAGCCGGGGAATGCCTTGGACATGTTGTTCGACGACAGTCCAGCGCCTGCCCGGGCGGCTGATGAGCACCGGGCGTTCGAGGCGTTGCTGCATGAAAGCGGTGTCGATGCGGTGCAGGTCAAGGTCGCCCTGCAGGCTGCGCTAGTGCCGGCGGCTGCGCGGCACGCGGTCATCAGGGCGATCGAGGCTGGGCGCGCAGCCATGCCCGGCAGCGTGGATATGGCGCTGCGCGAGCTGTTGTCGTACGCCTCTCCGGCGCAGCTGGCTGATCTGCTGATCCACGGGGTGACTATGCGCCAGCTGGACATCGCGGATGTGTCCGACTGGATCGATCCGAACGAGTTCGCGCTGCGCCCTTTGCCCAACCAGGTCTTCACCCGGGACAGCTCGTTCGTGGTCGGCGACACGATCTGTCTGCCGAGCATGGCCAAGAGTGCACGGACCGGCGAGGCGCTGGTCATCGAGGCGGTCTACCGGGCGCTGCAAGCCGTTGACCCCATCGAGTCCTGTGACCATGAGGTGTTGCGCCCCGACGTCGAGGGTGGAGACGTGCTGGTCGTCAACGACCGGACCGTCGTGATCGGGCAGGGCGAGCGGAACAGCCCGAGCGCGGTGTTGCATCTTGCGGAGGCCTTGATCTGTCAGCAGCCGGATCTGGCCGTGGTGGTCACCAAGATTCCTCGAGTCCGTTCGGCGATGCATCTGGACACGGTCATGACGTTTGTGGACGAGGACCTCCTGCTGGCCTATGAGCCCGTGGTGCCTCACCTGCAGGCGTATACCTTCGCTCGCCGAGGCGGGCAGGTCCGCTGCGTGGACTCCGGTCCGTTGCTGCCCGCCCTGGCTGCTGGCGCGGGTACCGAGCTCGAGGTGATCGAGACGAAGTGCTCTGCGGCCACCATGGCCCGTGAGCAGTGGAACGACGCCTACAACGTCTTGTGCCTGCGGCCACGAACGGTGGTCGCCTACGCACGCAACGAAGCCACCAACGATGCCCTGGCACGCCATGGCGTCGATGTTCTTGCCGTCGACGGCAACGAGCTGGGGCGGGGCCGTGGCGGTCCGCGCTGCATGAGCGCACCCCTGCTCAGAGACCACCCGTAAGTCATCTATCCGAGCGAAGTGAGGAACGACATGACGATCAACCAGACTCAGCCCCAGCACGACAGCCAGGCGACGCGGGATGCCGTCCTGGACGTCTACGACTACATCGCCCAGGAGTACGACGAGCGCATCCCGGGGACGACCACGGTGGATGCCAGCTTCATGGCCACCGAGATGTCGTTCGTGCTGGACCACATCAGCCCTACCGACCAGGTCCTGGACATGGGCTGTGGGACAGGCCGGTTCACCGAACCCCTGGGCAGGCAGGCTCAGTCCGTCGTCGGCCTCGATCTGACGCCGGGCATGCTGGAGAAGGCCAAGGACCGTTGCAGCGGACTGTCCAACGCCTCCTTCCAGCAGGGCGACATGTGCGAGCTGCCGTTCGAGGACGACTCCTTCGATGTCGTGGTCAGCATGCTGGCCCTGATGCACCTGCCGCCTCAGGACCGTCAGCGAGCCTTCCAGGAAACGGCCCGGGTCCTGCGCCCCGGCGGCCGCGCGTTGTTCGGGGTCAAGAACGAGGTGTTCGAGCGGATGAGCGGAGTGGACCGGTTCGCCTCGGTCGACATCACCGACGTCGACAACAAGGACCTGGTCTTCACCAGCACCCGCGACGGCGCCGACCGGCGCGCCCCCTGGCACAGCTTCACCCCGATGGACCTGCGCAGGCTGTTCGCCACGGCCGGGATGATCACCGTGCAGACCCGGGGCAACAGCACCCTGTCGACGTGGCTGTCCGACTCCGTGCTGGCCGATGAGTCCATCCTCGGGGCGGTGCAGAAGCTGGAGTCGGTGCTGGGCGACACCGCACCGTTCAACCACCTGGGCTACCACCTGCTGGTGGAGGCCGTGAAGCCCGCGCCCACCGGACAGCCGTGACCCAGCCGGTGCTGTGGACGAATGAGGAGATCCTCCGGTCGGGGCCGCTCTGGGCGCAGACGGCGATGCAGCAGTACCGCGACACGATCCTGGATCCGGACTTCCCGTGCTACTTCGGCACCAAGGCAGAAGAACAGGGTCACATGCGGTTCGCCCTGGTGCCGACCGACCGGGACCTGCCGGCCTTGGCCGAGGCGCTGGGCACGTTCGCGGCGTTCTCGAAGGAGCATCCGAAGCGGCGTCACGTGTTCATCGCCCTGTTCAACCGCACCGACCACACCTATGCGGAAGACGCTCAGTGGTTCTGGCAGGTGCTGCAGTGGTTGCACGAGCACGACCCCGCGCCGTGGCCGGCGGACATCCCCACCAGCACGGACTCACCGCAGTGGGAGTTCTGCTTCGCCGGCGACCCGATGTTCGCCTTCCCCTGCATCCCGGCCTACCAGCACCGCCGTAGCCGCCGGATGGGCGAGTACTTCCTGATGTGCTTCCAGCCGCGACGGATCTTCTTCGGGGTCGACCGGTCCGACCCCGGCGGTGAACGGATCCGTGAGGACATCTACGCCCGGGTCGAGGACTGGGACGCGGTGCCACCACACCCGCAGCTGGTCGATCTCGCCTACGGTGATCCGACGATGCGGGAGTGGCGCCAGTACGCCCTGCCCGACCAGAACACCGGGCTGCTAGAGCAGTGCCCCCTCCACACCCGTGGGAAGGTGCCCAGGTGAACCTAGGAGCTGAAGTGGTCTCCGACTGCGGGGCGCTGTTCGCTCAGCCGCAGTGGCAGGACGCCTGGTCTGCCACTGCGATCGAGACCTGCGTGGCGGAGACCACGCTGCCCGTCGGCAACGGCGCCGCCGTCGCCGACGGGCAGCGGCTGCGGCTGATCTCAGCCAGCCCGTTCTGGACCGGGTATGAGGCCGACGGCGACGCCCCCGCCATCTGGTCAGGCAACATCGCCTACCTCGGCACCTTGTACGCCAGCGCCAGCCCACTGAACACCCTGACCATCGAGCAGTTCACCCACGTGATCGCGGCCGCGCTCGAGCAGACCCACACCTGGGAAGCTCAGGCGCTGGTGATCCCCGGTCTGGAACGTCCTGACCTGGTCCAGGTTGCCCGCGCCGCGCAGAACGCGATCCTCATGCGCCTGGACCTCATCAGCCGGCTGGCAGTGCCCGCCACCATCGAGGACTACCTGGCCGGGCTGTCCAAGTCCGGGCGCAGCGGCATGCGTCGAGAGCACCGGCGCGCCCAGGAAGCCGGCGTCACCCTGCACCGCTACCGCCACGACGACCCCGATCTCGAAGCAAAGATGCACCGGTTCACCGACCTCACCACCCAGTCCGCGACCCGGCACGGCATCCCACCGCTGTACGACGCCGCCTCACTGCTGACCATGGCCCGCACCACGATGGCCACCCTGATCACCGCCGAGTCAGCCGAGCAGATCCTGGCCGGCACGCTGGCCTTCACCCACGACAACGTGATGGTGCTGTGGGCCGCCGGCGTCGAGCAGCAGGGCATGGAGGAGCACCACGCCTACACCTTCCTGCTGCACGAGATCATCGACTCGATCTGTGGATCCCCCATCACCGTGCTGGACTTCGGCCGCGGCAACGTCACCTTCAAGCAGCGCCGAGGCTTCACCTCCACCGACCAGTGGACACCTGTCCTTCTCACGGCGGACGACCCGAAGGTTGAGACCGAGCTGGTGAAGATGGACGCCACGATCGCCCAGATGCTCGGCCAGCCGGCGTGACCGCGCCTACCTCCGCCCCGAGCCGGGTTCGCCGCACCGCGCTCCCCCGGCTGCTGTTCGCCGTGGCCCTGGCGAACATGGCCTACACCGTGCTGGTGCCGTTCGTGCCGCTGCTGGCCGACCGGTTCGACATGAGTCCGCTGCAGATCGGGGTCGCGTTCGGTGGGTTTGCCGCCGCCAAGGCCGTGGTCCAACCCTTCGGCGGGCGCCTGGTCGACCGCTGGGGCGGATTACCCGTCTCGGTGGGCGGCCTGTGCCTCGCTGCCACCGCCACCCTGGCGCTGGCCACGTCCACGAACGCCACCTCGATCGTGGCCTTCCGGGTCCTGTGGGGCATCGGCGAAGGATTCGCCATGCCCGGGCTGTACCAGCTGACCAGCCAGCTCGGACAACGCTCCTCGATCGGCCGGGCCAAAGCGCTCGGCCGGTTCGGAGCCGCCGCAGTCATCGGCATGACCGCCGGCCCCGGCCTGGTCGCCGCCTTCTCCGGCACCATCACGTTCAAGACCGCCTTCATCATCGGCGCGGCCATGACCTATCTCAGCGCCGCATTGATCCTCACCGAACGCGCCGACCTCACTCAGGACAACCCCGACTCCAGCTCCTCCAAAGCTTCCGATGACGGACCCACCGGAAACGCCGGCACGAGCCAGCAGAAGATACTGCTCGCCGCGCTAGCGCTCGGCGCCGCAGACCTGTTCAACAACTTCATCTACGCCGCTCTGGAACCGATCTACCCCCTGCATCTCAGCGAGGTCCTGCACGCAAGTCAGACCACCATCGAGGTGACGTTCTTCTGCGGGCTAGGCATCTTCGCCATCGGCTCCTTCTTCGCCGGCGCCCTCGTAGAGCGCTGGGGCGCCCGTCGCAGCGCCGCCGCAGCCTTCATCGTGCAGACCGTCGCCCTGCTCATCGGCGCCATCGCCGCCATGACGGGCATGTTCGTCACCTCATTCTTCGTCGTCATGGCCGCACAACCCATCGTGTACGTGGCCCTACGCACCTCTGTCACCCAGCTCACCGAAGGACACGAAGGCACCGCGTTCGGCTGGTTCGGCCTCGCTTCCGACATCGGATGGATCCTTGGCCCCATCGTCGCAGGCGCCCTGTTTCAAGGCCTGCACCGCAACGTCCTCCTCGTCCTGGCCGCAGTCACGATCGCCGGACTCATCACCACCTGGCGCGCCACCACCATGCAGCCGGGCCCCGCAGCACAGCCACCGTGTTAAGCGCATGCTGCGCCGGGTCGACGCAGGCTATGCACCTGCTGAGCATCACCAGCCAACGCGGCTCTCCGCACTTCCGCGCGCCCGTACGGCGTCCAGCGGGTGATCATCTCCTCGACCCGGGCCGATCGGGCGGGAGTCTCTAGAGTCGGGCGCATGAGTCGCAGCAGGCGGCGCGCGCTGGCCGCGACGGCTGCGCTGGCGCCACTCACCCTGGTCGTCGTGGCGTGCTCGGGTCAGGGCTCGGTCGAAGCACCCCACGTGCGCGCCGCCGCGACCGCTTTCGTCCGCACAACCTCCGTCGACCCGGGCTCGGCCTGCGCGCTGCTGGCGCCGGTCACCGCCCGCGAGGTCGCCGACGACGCGCCGTGCGCCGCCGGGCTGGCCGACGCCGGGCTACCGCCAGCAGGTGAGATACGCAGCGTGCAGGTGTACGGCAAGGACGCTGTCGTGCACACCAGCGCAGACACCCTCTTCCTGGCCCGCTTCGACCGCGGCTGGCTGATCACCGCAGCCGGCTGCCGCCCTCAGGGCGAGGACCTGCCCTACGACTGCGACGTGAAGGGAGGATGAGATGCGGATCCTGTTCGCTGGATGCCTGATGGTCATCGCGCTCGGCCTGGCCTTCTGCATCGTGCTGGGGGTGCTGCACCGATGAGGCGGGTGCTGCGCGACAACGGGCTGACGCTGGCATTCGGCGGGCTGCTGCTGCTCGCGCTCGTCGGCCAGGCCCTGACCGGGGTGGCGCAGTACAACGGTGGGGCTCGCGACGCGGGTCTGCCGACCCTGAGCATCGCCGAGTACGTGCTGTCCGCGCAGTTCGGGGTGGACGTGGCGGAGAACTGGCAGTCGGAGTACCTGCAGTTCACGCTGTACATCGTGCTCACCGTCTGGCTCGTGCAGCGCGGCTCACCGGAGTCCAAACCGGTGGACCAGTCGGGTCTGGAAAGCGAGGAGAAGCAGAAGGTGGGGCTTTACGCCGGCGCCGACTCCCCCGCCTGGGCGCGGCTCGGCGGATGGCGCCGGGCCCTGTTCGCGCACTCCCTCGGCCTGACCATGGGCGCGGTCTTCCTCACCTCATGGCTGGCCCAGCTCATCGCCGGCCGCAGCGCCTATGACGCCGAGCAGCTGCAGAACCTCAAGGACCCCGTCGGTCTGGGCGCGTACGCGGTGACGCCGGACTTCTGAAACCGGACGCTGCAGAACTGGCAGTCCGAATTCCTCGCCGTGGCCAGCATGGTCGTGCTGAGCATCTACCTGCGCGAGCGGGGATCACCGGAGTCCAAACCCGTCGGCGCACCCCACCACAGCACCGGCGTCGAGGGATAAGTGCCTGCCACGGTGGGTCGAGCGTCGTCAGCCGGCCCTCGCGCCCGGGCACGAACGGCCGGTCAGGCGTCCTTGGTCAAACTGTGAGCCTTGGGCGTCGCTCACTGCCCCCGACAGCACCGGACCTGGAACGACAGCATGCTCAACGCGCCCCTGCTCGGACCGCCCGCGGCACGAACAGCGGCCACTGGTCGGTGGAGCGCAGGTCATCCACCCCCGCCGCCTGCCGCTCGAACACCGCATCCAAGCACGGAGCCTGACCACTCTCGGTCTGCGCGGCATCGACCAGCGCGCGGAGATTAATGCCGTGCTTAGCGGGTAAGCCAGGCGTAGCCAGCCGTTGGCGGCCCGGGTACCGATCGGTTGGTCAGGCGTTCACGGTCCAACCATGTGCCGTGAACGCCGCTTGGGCACATCTCGGTGCGGTCTCGGGTTCTTTGATGCGCTCGGGTGAGGGCTTGGACTGGCATCCGGCCCGGTGCACCGGGATCATTCCGGCTGAGGAAGTGATCCGGTCTGGGCCACGTCGGCCGCGATATCACGCAGCTTGCGGTTCAGTCGCTGGCTGGTGACACGTAGCAGCGTGAAGGCCCGCTCGTCGGTGATGTGGTGAGCGTTCATCAGGATGCCGACGGCGATGCCGATCTGTCGGCTCGCGACCAGGGCTCGGTCCAGATGGTCGGCTCGTTCGGCGCTGGCCGCATGCAGCAGCAGCACCCGGGCGTGGGCTGCGAATAGGGCGGCGGTGGCCGACGATTTCACGGTGAAGGCATGCGGTGTCGCACAGTAGAAGTTCAGCGCCGACCGTTCTGGGTCGTTCAGCAGCTGTACGGCCAGGATGCCTCGGACCGGCGACTCCTGCAGGGCCGCCGCGCGGAAGGCGGGCCAGCGGTCTTCAGCGGTCAGGTCGGGGATGCGCACGACGAACCCGTCATCAGCGGCCTCCAGGCACGGACCTTCACCTAGACGGTGCTGCAGCTCATCGACCGCGGTGGCGACCTCATCGGAGCTGGCCAGACTCCGCGGCTTCTGTCGCGGTGGCCAGGCGGTCATTCCCGCCCAGTCGCACCCAGGCAGCGTCTGGACTGCCAGCTCGACAAGTCCCTGTAGCGCATCGCCGCGTTCTCCGGCGGTACGCAGGTGATTATTGAGCTCAGCGAAGGCCGCCGCGAGATGATCACCGTGGTCAGAGCTGCTCATCACCGTTCCTCTCGACCTGCGGTTCTGCCGCATACGGTCGACGGTAAACCTAGCCGCGACCACCGGCGGGCTCTGTGCGAATGGCCTGCATGATCGGGAGCTCGAGACCACGGCAAGGCTGGCCGCGACCACGGCGGCCAGGCCGGCAGGTCGGTACCGACGCCGATCATGCCGTCGGCCGACAGCAACTGACCTGTGACCGCTCGGCCAAACAAGCGTGAGGCCTCAACGGTCGGCGACCGTGACCACCGCACCCGAGCCAGCCGGGGCCGCCACCGGTGGACAGCGGCTCCCCGTCACCCCACACCGACGGCCCCGGACCTATGGTGGAACAGGGTCACACGCATCCCCGTGGCCTCAGGACCTCCGACAGGGCCACCCTGTCGTCGAACCTGGCGCGGCCCCGCCACCTCCCCCTATGGGCGGGGCCGTCGCCAACCCCGCGTCGCCAGCATGACCCGGCGGGCCGGGGCGGTCCGAAACCGACGTCCCCACGTCACTGAGTCGCGAATTGGCCGAGTTTCGAGTCGGTCACTGAGCCGCCACCCGCAGACGGCGTGTCCCGACTCGAAAACGATCGTCAGTGAGCCGCACCGCGGGCAGCCTCGCCCGGCGTAGCTGAGAGCGCTACGCCCCTGGTCGTGAGGTCAGGCGAGCGTGGTGCCGTCCGTCAGCGTGCGATGGCTCAGCAGCGAGACCAGCTCGCCGCTCGACGCGCTGACCGCGCGCGAGCCGTCGCCCCACGTCCAGTCGAGGTCGGTGGCCCGCAGGGCGAGTCCGTCCACGGCGACACCGAAGCGGGCGGCACCACCGTCGCGGGCCAGGCCGTCGAGGATCGCGACCGTCGCGTCGTCGCCGGAGGCGCGCTCCAGCCCCGCGGCGTTGGTCACGTCGAGTGCGTGCACCACGGCGTGGTTGAGCGCGCCGAGCGCGCCGCCGACGGGCGGCTGCCAGGCGGCGAGAGTGTCGGACCGCAGGTTGGCGAGGTGCTCCTCGACCGGCAGCGAGGCGTCCCGGGCTGCGACCGCGTCGGACATCGCCTGGAAGTCGCCGCCCGCTGCCGCGATCTCGGCGCCGTACTGCTCGGGGGTCATCCGGGCCGGCATCGTCACGTGCGCGACGACCTCGCGGACCCGCCAGCCCTCGCACAGGGAGGGGCGGTCCCAGACGTCGTTCGCCTCGAGCAGGTCGGCCAGCCGGGCGAACGTGTCGCCGACGAGCGGTTGCAGGTCCATCGGTTCTCCTTCGGGGAACGAGCACGGTCCGCATCGGGCATCAGCCACACCCAGCCCGCCCTTGACGAAGGCGGTGTCGTGGTACTTCTTCTCCCGGCAGGCGCCCAGGTCGGACTTCGGGGAGACGCACGTGAAGGTCGTTGTCAGGCGGGAAGCCCAGTTCGTCGGGGCCATGCGACGTTATCGCGTGACGGTCAACGGCGTGCGCAAGTCGTTGCGAGCGGGCGGGGAGGTGGTGTTCGAGACGTCCGACAAGGACGTGGAGCTCGTGGCCGAGCTCGACCTGGTCGATCCGTGCGTGTGGCGAGGGTCCTTCCCCGACGGCGAGGACGAGATGATCCTCCGCCTCGACATGGACCAGCCGTTCACGTCCTGGTACGGCAAGGGCAACTACTTCAGCGTCTCTCCGCTGACCACGGTGGCCGGCCCGACGGAGGGCGGGCCGACAGCCCCCGTGACGGTCTCGGAGAAGCAGGCACCGGATCGGGGGCTCGTGCTGCGATGGACGTACATCGCTGCCCTTCTCGTCCCCCTCGAGATCCTGTTCCGGTTCGTCCTGAACCCCGACGGACAGCGTCCGTCTCTCTTCTGGCTCCAGATCCCGGTGCACGCTGCGCTGCTCTGGTACGGACTCAACGCGATCACGGGCTGGCGGAAGATCCGTCGGACACGGCGGCGCGGAGTGGCGACGGGTCCGGCGCGTCCGAGCTCGGGAAAGTACGTCCTCCCGCGTGAGTTCAGGACTGCCGTGGTCGCCTCCGTCGTCTTCCTGATCGGCGTGTTCGTCCTCATCTACGTTTCCAGGCCGGGCGCCTACGTCCTGTCCGCCGTCTACGCGGGAGTCATCGGCTGGTGCATCTGGTCCTTCGCCACCCGGCAGCGTGCTGATCGGTAGTCGTACGAACGAGGGGCACGCGCGGGTCTTGGCGGTGCGATCCGACCGGGCCACCATGGGACGGAGCGATCCGCCACCTGCAGGAGCTGAGTGCCGTGTCCGACGAGACGACCCCGACGGCCCTGATCACCGGCGCCGCCCACGGCCTCGGGCTGGAGGTCGCTCGCCAGCTGGCCGCCACCGGCGTACGAGTGCTCGTGGCCGCGCGTACGGCGGCGGACGCGGCCCGCGCCGCAGAAGAAGCCGACGGTGTCAGTGCCCTCCCGGTCGGCCTGGACGTCACCGACGCGACGTCGGTGGAGGCAGCGGTGGAAGCGGTGACCGCGGACCCGGGCCGGCTGGACATCCTGATCAACAACGCGGCCGCCTTCGTCGACTGGACCGAGACCGCGACCGGCGCCGACCTCGACACCGCGGCCCAGGTGATGCAGGTGAACCTGTTCGGGGCCTGGCGGATGACGCAGGCGTTCCTGCCGCTGCTGCGCCACTCGCCGCACCCGCGCATCGTCAACATCAGCTCCGGCGGCGGCTCGCACGCCGACGAGGCGTTCGGTCTCACTCAGCGGCAGGGTGCGGCCGCGACGTACGGCATCAGCAAGGCGGCGCTGAATGCCCTGACCGCGACGCTCGCTGCCGAGCTCGCCGACACCCCCGTGCTGGTGAACGCGGTCTGCCCCGGACTGACCGCGACCTGGCCCGGCGCCGAGGACATGGGCGCCCGTCCGGTGCAGGACAGCGCGCCCGGCATCGTCTGGGCGGCGACGCTGCCCGACGACGGCCCGCGCGGCGGCTTCTTCCGCGACCGCGCGCCGCTGGGCTGGTAGCGGTCGGGGGCCGCGCCGGGCGACAGCCCGTTGGTACGTTGCGGTGATGGGCGACAGGTCGATGCGCGAGCGGATGCTCGCCGGTGAGCCGTACATCGCGGACGACCCGGACCTGGCACGCGAGTCGCGGCGCGCCCAGTCGCTCACCCACCGGATCAACACGAGCGACCCCACCGATCACGACGGCATCCGCGCGCTGCTGACCGAGCTGCTCGGTGCGTTCGGCGAGGACAGCGAGATCCGGCCGCCGTTCCGGTGAGACTACGGCTACCAGACCCGCATCGGCGCCCGCACCTTCGCCAACTGGGGTCTGGTCAGCCTCGACGTCGCGCCGGTGACGATCGGCGACGACGTGCAGATCGGTCCGTCCGTGCAGCTGCTCACGGCCACCCACCCGCTCGAGCCCGGCCCGCGCCGCGACAAGTGGGAGGCCGCCGAGCCCATCACGATCGGCGACAACGTCTGGCTCGGCGGCGGCGTCATCGTCTGCCCCGGAGTGACGATCGGAGCCGACACCGTGGTCGGTGCCGGCTCCGTCGTGGTCCGCGACCTCCCCCCGAAGGTCGTCGCGGTCGGGTCGCCCGCCAGAGTGGTCCGAGACCTCTGAGGGCGAGGCCGCCCGCTACGCGACCTCGGCGAGGCGCACGGCGCTGGTCGTGGTCTTCTCCCGGCGGCGTCGCAGCTCGCTGACGATCTCGACCTCCCGGCGCATCATCCGGGTCCGTCGGGCCTCGTCCGCGACCGGACCGTGGTGAGCGAGGCCGCGCAGCAGCTGGTCCTCCAGGGTCGCCAGCTCCAGCAGCAGCTCGCGCAGGGGGAGCTCGCTGGTCGCCGTGGGGATGAAGAAGTCAGCAGCGGTCATGGTTAGGACGCCTATCTGTCAGCGCACCGAGGTGCGTACAAGAGAAGGTCAGGGGTTCTGGTGAGAAACCTTACACAAACCCTCACAGGTGTCAGCGTTTTGTCTAAGGTCACGGCGTGATCCACACGGACGTCGCCAACGCAGGTTCGTGACATCGCTGTGCTCACCGCGTCTCAGGAGTGGCCGAGGACGACCTTGAGACAGCCGGCGCCGAAGAAGTTCTCGCAGCCGGCGCCGAGGCCGGACGAGCAGGCACGCCTCGCGTACGGGAGGCGGCGCGCGTGCCGTGAAGAGTGGCGGTCCCGCCCCGCGTGGGGGCGGTAGCTGGGGCGGGACCGCGGACAGTGTAGCCAGCACGTCGTGGCCTCGATCACCATCGCCGACCGGGGCCGGTGCCAGCGGCGCTCGAGAGCCGCGCGGGTCAGTCGGGCCGGTCGCCGGACTCCGCCAGCGCGGCGCGCAGCTGCAGCAGCCCGCGCCGGACGTGGCTCTTCACGGTGGCCAGCGGCAGGTCCAGCCGAGCCGCGATGACCGGGTAGGGCAGATCGAGGACGAACGCCATCCGGATGATCGTGGCGCGCGGCTCACCGAGCCCGTCGACCTCGTGGGTGACCAGCAGCCGGTCGACCAGCCGGTCCTGCCCGTCGTCGGTGGTCCGAACGGGTTCGCGCGCGAGCGCCTCGCCGTTGCGGTGCGCCCGGCGGCGCTGATCCAGCACGTCGCTGACGCGGTGCCGGGTGATCCCGATGAGCCAGCCCGGCAGGGCCGTCGGGCTGGGGCGGAGCGTGTGCCGGCTGCGCCAGGCGGACACGAACACCTGCTGGGTGACGTCCTCCGCGTCCTGGCGGTCACCGAGGCTGCGCAGCGCAACCGTGTGCACCAGCCCGGCCCACTGCGCGTACGCCTGGGCGAGCGCCTGCCGCGACCCGTCCCGCAGGCTCTCGGCCAGCTGCTCGACGTCCGGCGGCGGGTGCTTCGGGGGCTCCACGACCTCCACGGGCGGCGCCGACGGAGCTGTCCGGGCGCAGGACTCATCGGCGCCGATCACCGCTACGTCCGCCAGCTGATTCACGAGTGGATACTCCGGACTCAACCTGTTACAAAGGTTCTACAAACTGTACCGTAGGTGGGGACAGCGCGAAGAGTTTGCAGGAGGTGCGGCCCGTGTACACGATCTCCGCTGCCAGCGCGATGTCCGGCGTGCCCGTAGCAACCATTCGGGCGTGGGAACGCCGGTACTCCGTGGTGGAGCCCAACCGGACGGATTCCGGCTACCGGTTGTACGACGACACCGCGATCGCCGTGCTGACCCGCATGCGCGATCTGGTCAACGCCGGGGTGCGACCGCAGCAGGCGGCCGACCAGGCACGCGAGTCGGTCGTGCGCGCCCTTCCGGCGCCCGCCCTCGGGCGCGATGACGACGACGACAACGCGACCGGCGCTCTCATCGCCGCGGCCGCCGCCCTGGACCCGACGGCGGTCGAGCAGGTGCTCGACGAGCAGCTCGGCCGCGCGTCCTTCGAGGCCACCGTCGACGGCTGGCTGATGCCCGCGCTCGTGACCCTCGGGCTGGCGTGGCAGCAGGGCCGGGTCACCGTCGCGGGCGAGCACCTGGTGGCGACGGCCGTGCACCGCCGGCTGTCCGCCTCCTTCAACGCCGCCGGCAGCAACCAGGGCGGTCGACGCGTCCTCGTGGGGCTGCTGCCCGGTGCGCAGCACGAGCTCGGTCTACTGGCGTTCGCGACCGCCGCGCGCCGTACGGGGATGTCGGTCAGCTACCTCGGCCCGAACCTGCCGATCGAGGACTGGATCGAGGCCGCCCGCTCCGACCAGGTGGCCGCAGTCGTCCTGACCCTGTCGGACGAGAGCAGCAGCTCCCGGCTCGCCACGCTCGAGTCCGAGCTGCGGCAGCTGCGTCCCGACCTGCTCGTCGCCGTCGGCGGCCTGCGGCAGGACCTCGCGCCGGCGGACGCCCTGCAGCTGGGCCACCGAGTCGGTCCCGCCGCGCGCATCCTGCGCGACGCCATCGTCAGTCGAGGCCGCAAGGGCGGCGCAGGGAGGAGCGCGTGATCAATCCGGTGACCGAGCTCCGAGCTTTCCTCACCGCCAGCCTCGTCTCACCGGTTCCTCGCGACCACCAGGAGTCCGATCGCGCCTTCCGACGGCGTCGGGTCGTCGCGGCCGTCACGCTCGTCTGCGGCGCCGTCGTCCTCGGCTGGACCCTGCGGATCACGCCGGGGGACGACGTCTTCTACGTCGCCGGCTTCCTGCTCGCCGCGATCTGGGTGGTCGGGTCGTTCGCCTCCGGACCCCTGCACCTGGGGCGCGCGCACACCCGCTCCGGCGGGGTGGCGCGGCCGCTGGTCCAGTCGCTCGCGCTGGCGGCGCTGATCATCGGGCTGTTCGTCGTCGGCGCGGTCGTGGCGGCGCAGATCCCACCCGTGCTCCACCAGATCGACGACGTCCTCGATCACGCCCGGTACGGCTCGCTCGCGACGATCTTCGCCATCACCGTCGTCAACGGCATCGCCGAGGAGCTCTACTTCCGCGGCGCGCTGTACGCCGCCATCGGGCGCCGCTACCCCGTCCTGATCTCCACCGCCGTGTACGCCCTGGCGACGGTGGGTACTGCCAACGTGATGCTCGTCCTTGCCGCCGTCCTGCTCGGTGCGCTCACCGGTCTGCAGCGTCGGGTCACCGGGGGGATCCTCGGGCCGACCATCACCCACGTCGCCTGGTCCACCGCGATGCTGTTCATCCTTCCGCCACTCCTGGAGGTGCTGTCATGACGACGACCGCGACCGACCGGCTGGCCCTCGTGACCGGTGCCACCGGTTACATCGGCAGCCAGCTCGTCCCCCGGCTGCTGAAGGAAGGCTGGCGGGTCCGGGTCCTCACCCGGCACGCGTCCGGTCTGCACGGGCACGAGTGGGCGGACCGGGTCGACGTGGTCGAGGGCGACGCGAGCACGTCCGCCGACCTGGACGCCGCGATGTCGGGGGTGGACGTCGCGTTCTACCTGATCCACTCGATGGACGGCGCGGCCGACTTCCGGCGCCGCGACCGGGAGATGGCCGCGACGTTCGCGGACGCCGCCGACCGCGCGTCCGTCGGCCGGATCGTCTACCTCAGCGGCCTGCACCCCGCCGACGAGGAGCTGTCGCCGCACCTGGCCTCCCGCGTCGAGGTGGGCGAGGTCTTCCTGGCCGCCCGGACCCCGGCCGCGGTGCTGCAGGCGGCGGTCATCCTCGGCGACGGGTCGGCGTCGTTCGACATGCTGCGCTACCTCACCCACCGGCTCCCCGCGATGGTGGCGCCGCGCTGGCTGAACAACCGGATCCAGCCGATCGCGATCCAGGACGTGCTGCACTACCTCGCCGGCGCCGCGACGCTGCCGCCGGAGGTCAACCGAACCTTCGACATCGGCGGCCCGGACGTCCTCACCTACCGCGACATGATGCAGCGCTTCGCCAGCATCACCGGGCTGCGCCGGCGGATCGTCGTCACCGTGCCCGTCCTCACCCCGCAGCTGGCCGGTCACTGGGTCGGCCTGGTGACCCCGGTGTCCTCCGGGCTGGGCAAGCCGCTGGTCCAGTCCCTCGTGCACGAGGTCGTCTGCCAGGAGAACGACCTCGCCGCGCTGGTCGGCCCGCCCGAGCCACCGACCGGGTTCGACGACGCCGTCCGGGACGCGATGCGCCACGCCGCCCCCGACCACGCCTGGCGCAACCTGGCCCGCACCGGCGCCGCCACCGCCGCCTGTGCGGTCGTCGGTTCGATCGCCTCCGACCCCACCAGCCGCTGGTACCGGTCACTGGACCTGCCGCCGTGGCAGCCGCCGCCGCTCGCCTTCCCCATCGTGTGGACCGCGCTGTACGCCGACATCGCCGCGTCCTCCGCCGCCACCCTGACCGCGTTCGAACGAGAGCGCCGCACCGACGAAGCCCGTTCGTACGGAAGGGCTTTCGGCCTCAACCTGATCCTGAACGCCGGCTGGTCGGCGCTCTTCTTCCGAGCCCACCGTCCGGCCGTGGCCGCCGTCGGCGCGGGCGCCCTGGCCGCCAGCTCGGCCGACCTCGTACGTCGCGCCGGCCGGGTGTCCAAGCCCGCCCGGACCGGACTCGCGCTGTACGCGGGGTGGTGCGCCTTCGCGACCGCCCTGTCCGCCGAGATCACCCGGCGCAACCGATGACCAACCGCCACGACGAGCACGGAGACCTGCGATGAACGACGCCGCGCCCACAGCCCGGAGCATGACCCTCACGATCAACGAGCCGTGGGCCGACCGGGTAGGTCCGGACGGCGTCGCCGCGTACGTGCGCATCCTCGCCGACGTGACGGACTCCTACGACGACGCGCCCGTCGCCCAGGTCGAGGAGGACCTGCACGCGCGCCTGGACGCCGAGGGACTGCGGCTCACCGACCTGGCCTACGCCCACCTGGCGGAGAAGATCGTGGAGACGCGGGGCGTGGGTCTGTGCATCGTCGACCACCACGGCACCGTGCTGCACGGGACGCTGGCCGAGGCCGATCCGCCGAACGCCACCGATGACCCCGAGCACCCCGACCGGCCGATCTTCTCCTGACCGGGTCGGCGTCCGCGGCTGGGGCGCTCCGCGTCAAGATGTCCGTATGACCACCAGCAGTGTCCGCCGGGGGGCTCCGGTCGTGCTCGGCTCCAGCGCCGTCCTCGCCGCGGCCTTCCTGTCCGCGTGCGGAAGTGACAGGTCGGCCGACTACGCCGGCGTGTGCTACGACCGCCAGACCCGCCAACGTGTCAGCGACTCCCGCTGCGACAACAGCTCCAGCGGGGGTGGTGGCGCCGGCGTGTACGGCTGGCACTACTACCGCAAGGGGCAGAGCGCGCCTGCGGTCGGCAGCGGCCTCACCAGCGGCGGCGTCGACACGCCGCCCCGTGACTCCTCGTACACCCGCGGTGGCACGTCCAGGTCGGGCGGCACGATCACCTCCCGCTCGGTCGCCGAGGGCACGACCATCCACGGCAAGGGCGGTGGCACCGTCGTCCGCGGCGGCTTCGGCAGCGGCGGGCACGGCGGCGGCTGATGCGTCGGATCCAGGTCCCGCTGCGCGAGGAGTGGCGGGAGAAGGTCAGCCGTGCCGGCATGCTGTGGCCGGAGGAGACCAAGCCGGACGGCACGGTGCTGCCGTGGTGGGCCGAGGGCAGCGCGTACGAGCTCGACCTCACCGAGATCGACGCCCTGGAGGAGACCACCACCGAGCTGTGGGCGATGTGCCTGGAGGCCGCCCGCTACCTGGCGACCGGGGCGATGGGCCCGATCGGCATCCCGGACTGGGCGCTCGCCGGGGCCCGCGCCTCCATGGAGCAGGACCCGCCCTCGCTGTACGCCCGGTTCGACCTGCGCTACGACGGCACCGGGCCGGCGAAGCTGCTGGAGCTCAACGGCGACACCCCGACGATGCTGGTCGAGTCGGCGGTGGCGCAGTACCACTGGCTGACCGAGCTGTTCCCCGAGCGCGACCAGTGGAACTCCCTGCACGAGCGGCTGGTCGCGACCTGGGCGGCCATGCGCCCGCGGCTCGCGCCCGGGCCGGTCCACTTCGTCGGCGTCCTGGACGAGGTCGAGGAGGGCGCCACGCTCGCGTACGTCCGCGACACGTGCGAGCAGGCGGGCTACGACACCGTCATCCTGCAGATCGCCGACCTGGGCTGGCACACCGGTCAGCAGACCTTCGTCGACCACGAGAACCAGCCCGTACGAACGTGTTTCAAGCTCTACCCGTGGGAGGACCTGTTCGCCGAGCCGTTCCACCCGTACCTGCAGCCGACCCCGTCGGTCACGACCGGTACGCAGTGGGTGGAGCCGTGGTGGAAGACGCTGCTGTCGACCAAGGCGCTGCTCGCCGCGCTGTGGCGGCTCTACCCCGACCACCCGAATCTGCTCCCCGCGTACCTGGACGGGCCGCGCGGCCTGCGGGAGTGGGTCGCCAAGCCGCTGCACGGCCGTGAAGGTGCCTCGATCCGCATCCACGCCGACGGCGTCGAGGAGACGCACGCCGGTGAGTACGGGCCGGAGGGCTGGTGCTGGCAGCAGTGGTGCCCGCTGCCCGACATCGACGGCAACCGCCCGGTCCTCGGGTCGTGGGTCGTCGACGGCATGCCGGCCGGTCTCGGCATTCGAGAGTCCGACGGCCACATCACCGACGGCGACGCGCGATTCGTCCCACATCTGATCGATGCGCCTGCGCCGTCGGTGCAGCAGGTCGCAGACTGGCTCGCCGAGGACGGCATCCCCGTAGGAGCGGAGCACCAGCACTGATGAGCACATCCACGTCGACCGACCAGCACGACCCGGGCCAGGCACCCGAGACCGCGACGGAGGCGGCCACGGCCACCGCGGAGAAGGCCAAGCTGCAACGCCACTTCGGCCGCGCGGACATCTTCTTCTTCCTGGTCTGCACGCTCTTCGGGATCGACGGCCTCGGCACGCTCGCGACCCAGGGCGGCGCCGGCTTCAGCTGGCTGCTGGTGTGCCTGGTGCTGTTCGCGGTGCCGTCGGCGATGATCCTCGCCGAGCTCGGCGCCGCGTACACCGACGAGGGCGGCCCGTACGTGTGGACCCGGATGGCGTTCGGTCGCGCCGCCGGGGCGGTCAACAACTTCTTCTACTGGGTGACCAACCCGGTGTGGATGGGCGGCACTCTCGTCGCGACCGCCGCGAGCGGGCTGCTGGTCTTCTTCGGGACCGGCGGCGACGCCACGAGCAAGGCGCTGCTGTACGGGCTCGGCATCCCGTTCATCTGGGCCGGCGTGCTGTTCGCGGTGCTGTCGTTCCGGGTCGGCAAGTGGATCGCCACCATCGGCGCGTACGCGCGCTTCGCCCTGATGGGCCTGTTCCTGGTCGTCATCGCCCTGTACGCCGCGCAGCACGGGGTGCACGGCATCGGCGCCGGCGACTTCGCGCCGAGCTACTCCAGCTTCGTCGCGCTCGTCCCGCTGATCCTCTTCTCGATGGTCGGGTTCGAGCTGCCCAGCGCGGCGGGCGAAGAGATGGAGAACGCCGCCGAGGACGTCCCGGCCGGCATCGCCAAGTCCGTCATCACCACCGGGCTCCTGTACGGGCTGCCCGTCCTGGGGATCCTGCTGGTGCTGCCGGCCGACCAGGCGACCGGCCTCGCCGGCTTCCCGGACGCGCTGAAGCAGGCGCTGACCGTGCTCGGGGGCGAGGTGCACACCGGCGCGGACGGCACGGTGACCTCCACGCTGAGCGGGCTCGGCCTGGTGGCGGGCTGGGCGATGGGCATCCTCATCGCGCTGGTCGCGTTCACCTCCGGTCTGACCTGGATCATGGGCTCGGACCGCACGCTCGCGGTGTCCTGCTACGACGGTGCCGGGCCGCGGTCGCTGGGCGTGTTCTCCAGCCGGTTCGGGACGCCGCTGCGGGTGAACGTGCTGTCCGGCCTGGTGTCCACGGTCGTGCTGGTGGCGACCGTGGAGATCACCAGCGGGGACGCGTACAAGCTGTTCACCGCCGCGCTGTCGCTGGCCATCTCGACGACGCTGATCTCCTACCTCGGGATCTTCCCGGCGGCCCTGGTGCTGCGGCGCCGCGACCCGGACACGCCCCGGCCGTACCGGGCGCCGGCCCTGCCGCTGCTGACGTTCCTGTCCTGCGCGGCGATCGTCTTCTGCACGGTGCAGGTGCTGTTCCCGGGCCTCGGCGACTCGTGGTTCGCCGGCGACTACCTTCCGGAGCAGTGGACCCACGGCGAGCGCTACACCTTCCTGCTGACCGAGCTGGTCCCCCTGGTGCTGTTCGTCGCTCTCGGCCTCTGGTTCTGGTGGGCCGGCCGTGCGCACACCCGCCGGCTGGGCGCTCCTCTGTCACCGGTCGAGCAGGGCCCCCACCCCGCTGGTTGAGCCGGGCGAGCCGCTAGGCGAGCCCGTGTCGAAACCACCCCAACCGCGGACGCTGAGTCTCCCCGCGCCTCACCGGGTTTCGACTCGGTCCTCCGCTAACGCTCCGGCCCGGCTCAACCGGCGGGTGGCGTCACCCGCCGGTCGAGTGGCCCCCACCCCGCCGGTCGAGTAGGGCGAACGAAGTGAGGCCCGTATCGAGACCAGGTGACCGCGGACGCTGAGTCTCCCTGCGAATCACCGGGTTTCGACTCGGCC